>NZ_LTAX01000003.1 GCF_001639745.1 Marinomonas gallaica | reverse complement strand
AGTAGGCCGAATATAAGCGTGCAACTTTACTCTGTCTTATCGAAATAGCTTGCAACAGTCGGGCGGGTCCATATAACCTCGGTCTCCGAGGGAAACAGTCTCAGATCAAATGATCTTATTAAAAACTAAGAATAACGAGTTTCGGTGCTTACCAGCCGCTTTGTTGCTTCATTCCATGTCATTAATTTGCTTGCACCATGTCTCGCCTCGTACCTCGCCAGCGACGCGTCAGCACAAATTAAACGCATGGAATACCGCTTACTCTGTAGAACCGCGCTGCGAGAGGGATTGAACATACTTTAATTTGAAATGATCTCGATGATTCAACTACTTTTATAGCCCTTGTGGATAAGCCCAAAAACTTGTTTGTATATACAGTCTATTTTTGCTTTATCAAATTGAATGCTCAGCTTTATGATCTGAACGCGGCTCAGCTTCTCGGTTTGTCATGGAAGCGTCAACGAAAGTGTATTAAGATCAATCATTAACCAATATCACAGTCAGAATAACGTGCTGTGGACAAATGATATAACACGCATGCTTAAATATGTGTTTTACATTGTGACGGGATAAGCCAAAAAAAGGCTGAAAAACCATCACGTTAGTGGGTTTTATTTAAGCTCACTGGCATTGCGTAAATGCGCATTCACACTATTAAGCTGTTAGGATTCAAAAATATTCAAATTAGGGGGTGTATTTTGGAGGAGAATATGAATAAAAAAAAAGAATCAAATGGATTTTTTCACTTTGTTACAGAGTTGAGCGTAATCCAAACCTTAGTGTTGACTGCAATTGCAGTATTGTTTCCGACATTTAAGAACGTCGACTTTTTTGGTAGGTTGAAATCCTTAGATTTTGATGGGTTGATGCTCTATCAGGGATTGTTTGCATTCATAGCTGTTGTATCTGCATTTCTTATCTTATACATAGTTAGTAAGCTTGCAACATCTTCTACCGCTTGTACGACATTCAAGAAGTATTTCTACTACGTATTATCCTTTTCGCTTATCTTTATTTTTTCACTGAGCCTCAGAGAGTTTTATGCCCCAACTTCTTCATTGACATCTTATATAGTCGGTAAGGAAATGAAGGTCAATTATGGTTTGGTTCAAGTTGAATCAGGGCTTGAGTATGAGGTTCAGAGTTGTTCTAAATCTGGGACGCTAATCCAATGTGACCTGAAAGTCTCTAATAAAACAGACGAGGATTATGATGTTTCTAGATTTGATCGTGTTTTCTTGTATGACCAGAGCAATAATCAAGGAGTACGCGAAAAAGTGATCTTTGATAATCAAGGAGTTGGACGCTGGGAAAAAATTCACTTGACCAAAAAGTCTTCTACCAACTTGGTTCTGTATTTTAAAATGTCAGCCAAGTCAAATTCCGATCTGGTTAAAAAACTTCAGATTAACTTTCACTATTTTGGGGCAGATCGTTCAGTTACGTTTAGGAACTTGAAGCTAGAGTCTGCACAATAAAAGCCTAACAAAAGCTTCAAACCGACACCCAACGCGTGGCACTTTTGGTTTGCAGTAATTATTGTGTTTAAGGCGCAATGCGGTAGCCGTTGTATTGCGTTGGCAGCGGCTTAAGCGGGCGTTATCCGCTATGAGAGTTATTGCTCTATAAATACTGTTAATAATTAGTGAACTTGCTTCGTCCAAGGAAGAAACCATGAATGATATTGGCTCATCGTCAAAAGAATGAAGCCGAGTATTTCGAGTGTCTCTAGGCGATCACTGGTAAAGTGATTACCAGTGCAGGCTTGAGCGTAAAATCTGATAGGCGTTGATTTTTAGCTGTTGTAGTGGGCGTTTAATACAACCTAAGCCCCCTCTAAGAAAACGATTTTGAATGCATCGCGCCAAACCGCATTGAGAAAATAATGCCCCATGTCGGCCCAAACTTCGCCTATGGCGGCCTGCTTCATAAAGACTCATGTCTAGTAAACTTTATCTTTCTAAAAAGTCGTACTGATGTTGGCCTGTTCGTTTTTCCATCTTCACTTCACTCTCTATTGATGCATTAGACTTTTCTTACCATAAATTGACATTTACGTTTGCTTAGGTAAATAAGTTGAACCATGATAATAAGACGCAAGAAGGAACGTAGGGAGAGATGCGTGTTTAAAAATCTTAAGGTATCTAACGCGATCGCGTTGGTGGGCTTTGTACCACTGTTATTAGTTGTAATACTCGCTTTTTTCTTGGGTTCGAGTTTGATGAACAGTATCCGAGATACTCAGAAAGCCAATGACATTGTGCATTTAACGGAAAGGCTTGATGCAATTGCTCACAACTTTGCCGTTGAACGTGGTTTAACAGCAGGCTTTTTAGGGTCTAATGGTGAGCAAGGAAAAGACAAGGTTTTAAAACAGCGCTCGGTCGCTGACCAAGCCGAACAGTCGTTACGGAATCTTTCTGCCGACGATTTTCATGCGCTGACCCAGTCTGAAATTAATACGTTAATCCAACCTACTTTGGCGCTTCTTAACAACAAATCCTCAGTTCGCAATAAAGTCGACAGTTTATCTACTGATAATGGGGCATTTGCCTTTTATTCTGATCTTAATGCCTCGGCTTTACGCGCTATTCAACGCGGTATTAATCAAGTGGCAAGTCCTAAGATTACCCAAGCGTTGTCATCGCGTTTAAGTCTGCTTTGGATGAAAGAGCGTATTGGGCAATACCGAGGGGCTCTGAATGGTGTATTCGCGGCTGGGAGTGTCAGTGAGCGTCGTTTTGTTCAAGTGTCGAGCTTTATTGCAGATGAATCTGTCTGGGAAAGCTATTTTAACGATGTCGCCACGCCTGAACGTAAGCGTCAACTTGAAAGTCTGAAAAGTCAGTCTGAGTGGAAAAGCGTTCAGCAAGTACTGTCTGGTTTTATGAATACCAGTGACCTTCAAGCCGTTCAAGGTCCAGATAACTGGTTTGCGTTGGCGACTGCGAAGATCGGTCTTGTTAAGAGCTTGTCAGACGAGATTGGGTCAACAGTAGATGATATTGCGGATGCTCAAGAAAGCCGTGATGTAACAACCTTTACGTTAGTTGTTATCGCCATCTTAGTAGTGGGCTTATTGGTGCTACTGCTGACGATCAGTGTGATTCGGTCCGTTTCTAGCCGTGTTGCTATGGTTCATAATGCATTGAGTTCTGTGGGTGAGAAGAAAGATTTCACGGTGAATTTAGAGGTCAATTCTAAAGATGAATTGGGCCATATAATGCATGAGCTGAATTTGCATCTTGAGCATTTATCTAGCACGTTTGGAATGTTGGCGCAGAAGTCTCAAGAATCAAACAGCAGTATGGATGGCTTAATCGTGCAAGCCAAAGAGGCCGCGGCAGAGACTCAAGACCAGTTGGCTCGAACGGATCAAATTGCCGCTGCGATTGAGGAGATGTCGTTAACCAGCGGAACTATTTCAGCAGACATGCAAGCGGCTGCAAAAGCAACGGAAACCATTCAGTCTCGTGCTTCGGAAGGCCGTGCAGGCATGCATTCAATTCAGTCATCGATTGAAACCTTGAGCCGTGAAGTGACCGGTGGTTTTGATTCTGTGCAACAGGTCACCAATCAAACGGAACAAATTGCGTCGATCCTACAAACGATTGAGTCGATTGCCGAGCAGACTAATTTGTTAGCGCTGAACGCTGCTATTGAAGCCGCACGAGCGGGTGAACAAGGTCGCGGTTTTGCGGTGGTCGCGGATGAAGTGCGTAGCTTGGCACAGCGAACCCAAGACTCGACAGAAGAGATTCGTTCGATGATCGAGACGTTGATTAGCTCCAGTAAAAATGCGTTATCGTCGATGGAAAGTTGTTCTTCGATGGCGACGAGCACCGCATCGGAAGTGATCAACAATGCGGAAATGATTGAATCATTGCTTGAGTCTGTGGACGAGATCAATATGACCATTGAGCGTGTTGCTACGGCGTCGGAGGAGCAGTCTCAAGTCACCGAAGACATTAACCGTAATGTGCAGATGGTGCGAGATCGCTCAAGCCATATTACGGAAACGGTTAATTTAACCGAGTCTGAGGCGCGTCAAACTCAGGATCGCTTTGATGCGGTGCTTAAAGAGTTACAGTCTTACCGACTACGTTAGTCGTTGGTGGCGTGTCACGATGTAAGAAAAAGCCGCTTGTGAGCGGCTTTTTTGTCGATTACTTTTTGGCTTTCGCAAAGGGGTTACTGCGCAGTCCAGGGCCTTTTGTGACATCCGGTTTGACGGGGTCAATCTTGGCTTTTTTGCCTTGAACTTCTGGCGCAGCTTTGACGACTTTCTTTTGGCTACGAGGATGGGTATCGGGCACGCGATGTTCCGGCTCAAAGCCTGGGATTTCTTTGCGTGGTACGCGTTGTTTTAGTAGCACTTCAATAGCACGTAGGTTTTCTACCTCATCGGCACACACTAAGGAGACAGCGCGACCTTCTAGCCCAGCACGTCCGGTTCGACCAATACGGTGTATGTAGTCTTCTGCGACGTGTGGCAGGTCAACATTGATCACCACTGGCAAGCCTTCGATGTCCAGCCCACGAGCGGCGACGTCGGTTGCCACAAGGTAGGCCAGTTCGCCTTTTTTAAAAGCATTAATTGCTGATAAACGTGCGTACTGTGGTTTGTCGCCATGCATCGCGAGGGCATTAAAGCCTTCTGCTTGCAGGATCTCCGTAATTTCATCAGCACCACGCTTTGTCTTGGTGAAGATCAACGCTTGATTCCAGTGTTGACGATTAAGTAGTTCAGCTAACAGTTCCGGTTTACGCACTTTATCGACGGTGTAAATTTGGTGACGAACGGTGTTTGCAACGCGGTTGCTTTGTTTTGCGGCGACTTCTTCTGGGTCTCGTAGCCATAGCTTGGCTAATTGTTTGACGGCATCAGAATAGGTCGCAGAAAACATCATGCTTTGACGTGTTTTAGGCAGCAGCGCCAGCAGCGCATTAAGCGCTTCTTCAAAGCCTAAATCCAACATACGATCGGCTTCGTCTAATACTAAAAACTCCAGTTCATCGAACGCCACGGCATTTTGCTTAAACAAGTCCATTAAGCGTCCAGGTGTGGCGACCAGTAAGTCTGCTCCGCGTTTCATGCCGTTGATTTGCGGGTAAGCTTGAACGCCGCCGTACATGGTCTGGCTACGCAGCCCTAGACCTTGGCTGTAGGTGCGTACGCTGTCGCCGATTTGGCTGGCGAGTTCGCGAGTAGGGGCCAGAATTAAACAACGAACTTGTGTTGCACTGGCACGTTTACCTTTGCTCAGTTGCTCGATGATTGGCAGAGTAAAGGCAGCGGTTTTACCAGTACCGGTTTGCGCCGCGGCCAATACGTCTTTACCCGATAGAATCAGTGGAATCGCTTGTGCTTGGATCGGTGTCGGGGTGTGGTAGCCCAGTTCTTTGAGTATGTCCGTGACAGCGGAAGATAAACCAAGTGTTGCAAAGGTCATTGTAGTACCAAATTGAGGGAGGCAACGCTGTATTAAACGCGCTGCACGTCCACAGAAACATTAAGTGATTGACTGTCGCCACCGTCGAAAATCACGCCTTGTAGCGGTGTGACATCAGCGTAATCACGCCCCCAAGCGGTGACGATGTGCTGTTCGTTAGGCATTAAGTCATTTGTGGGGTCGAATTCTACCCACCCTAGATCAGGAATGAAAATAGCAAACCACGCATGGGAGGCATCGGCTCCAACTAATTTCTCTTGCCCAGGAGGTGGCAGTGTTTCTAAATAGCCACTCATATAGCGTGCAGGCAAGCCAATAGAGCGAATACAAGCGATGGCTAAATGGGCAAAGTCTTGGCACACACCGCGTTTTTCTTCCAGCACTTGTTCCGCCGGAGTGCTGACGCTGGTCGCCGCTGGGTCAAAGGCGAATTCTTCAAAAATCTTGTGCGTGAAGTCCATACTGGCTTGAAGTACGGGGGTATCATCCAGAAAGCAGTCGCGTGCGTAATCTGCTAATGCTTTGCTACGACGAATATGCAAAGAATCTAAGGTGTACTCTTTGACCATGCGCAGCTGTGGTGTGGATGCTTCGGTAAGCTGATCGCGTAACTCTTTACAGGTCAGGCCATGCAGTGATAACTGTCCAGAGACATCATTTTGTTCAATTTCAAAATAACACTCCACATCAATCGCGAGTTTTTTATGGGGCTCTTGCACAGAAAAATAAAACGTCGGGTTGCCAAAATAGTCTTCCCCGTTGGTCTGATACACCGGTGTCGGTGTTACTTTAATTCGACGGCTTAAGCAACGTTGATTCAGCGTATCACGCGGAAGTAGATGCGCCATGTTGTAACACAAGGTGACGGGCGCATTGTATAGGTATTCCGTTATGTGGCGGACTCGATATTTCATACGTTATTCTTCCATTTCGCTTTCACGAGCTGCTGCGGTCCTGCGGTGTGATCAAAGTACTTATCACTTAGAATGGTCGTCAGATGCTCGAGGTTATCCATTACCTGAGTCATCAGCTCGGTTAAGTTATGACGAGTTTGGCTAGTCTCATCGATTTGCGCTAAGGAATCCAAGTCTGCCAATTGAATGTCGTTTAACGATTTTATGATGAAACGATTTTCCGGTGATAAGCCCAATGTGCCTTGATCTGTCGTTGGTAGCTCGCTGACGTACTTGCGCAGTTGCTCGACTTGATAAATTAAGGAGCGTGGATTGGATCGATCGATCATCAATAAATCTAAACCGTAGGACACACGTGCTCGTGTTCGATAGCGGCGACGGAAGGATATTAGCGCTTCTACACTGAGTAATACCGACTCGAGTACTTGTTGCTGTTGCAAGCTCGGAAGCGGTTCAGACAAGGTGTTTTTCAGTAGGTTTGCCGTCAGCATTGCCCGTTCTGTTCGACGGCCAATTTCTTGGAACATCCAGTCCATACCGCGCAGCATGCTTTCATGATTGAGCCCCGAAATCGCTAGCAAAGACGTTACAAGGCTGTCTAATGACTCTTCTGGAACGGGGGGGAGACCATTGATGTAGGCCCGATCAATACTGTGAATGTGGTCGCGCAGTTCGTTCAAAATGATACGCGTATCCGCGGATAGCATTTCTTTTACTTGCTCGGCACAAGCTAGCATCTGTTGTAAATTCGACTTGATCGATCCCATACGTTGACTGTCGACTACCAGTGCAGCCAATTCATCGTTCGGATTTTCAAGCAGCTCAGGCTGATCGTGGAAACCGGGGAGTGAACCACTGATATCAGACATGGCGCACAGCAGTACTTTGCGGCTTTCTGTAGGGAAAATATCAATGCCATTCAGTTGTTTAAAGATCGTGCGCATTAAGCGTAAGCTCATTTCCGCACGTTCGGCATATCGCCCAAACCAGAATAAGTTTTCAATGACACGACTAGGCAAGTTTGCGGCTTCGGCCTGCGCGCCCGGTAAATTGTCCAACGGCACGTCGATATCGGCTTCCACCGTATCGCTTAAGATCCACATATCTTTGCTGCGTGAACCCGATAAATTCTTACTGACGATTGTTTGGTCACGAGAGTCCGCAACGCGCGCTAACCCTCCCGGCATTACACGATAACCCTCATCACTTGCGACACTAAAGGTACGCAAAATACAGGGTCTTGAGCTGAGCGCACCATCTTCCCAAATGGGGCTATGGGAACCGGGAATATACGTTTGAGCGACATAGGCGATTGGGTTTTCTAAAATCGCGGCCGTTATATCAGCTAGACCTTGCTTATCAAGCTGGTGTCCGTAAACGCTTTTGCTAAGTTGGCTACGGAACGCTGGTTTGATGATCAGCTGTGGCAAGTTATTTAAGACATAGTCGAGCTGCTTCGCATTGCCACACCAATAGCTGTCTACTGACGGAAGCAGTAATTCTTCGCCCATTAAACATTGCGCAATGTCGGGTAAAAATGCCAATAGGGCGGGGGTTTCTAATAAGCCTGAACCAAGTGGATTGGTGACGATGACATTGCCTTGACGCGCGACTTCGAGCAGTCCAGGCACACCTAATCCAGAGTCTGAGCGCAATTCGGCTTGGTCACAGAAGGCATCTTCGACACGACGTAATATGACGTCGACGCGAGACAAACCATCTAAAGACTTCATCCACACTTTGCCATTGCGAACCGTTAAGTCGCCCCCTTGAACCAATGGATAGCCTAAATGATTTGCTAGAAAGGCTTGTTCAAAGTAGGTGCTGCTGTAAGCCCCTGGTGTCAGCACTACAATACGGGGTGATTCGGTAATGTGTGCCGCCAGCTGGCTAATGGTTTCACGCACCGTTTGAAAGAAGCCAGAGAGTCGCATGGTACGACTGTCGCGAAACAAACTGGGCAAAATACGAGACACGACCGTGCGGTTTTCCAGTGCATAACCCGCCCCACTCGGGGCTTGAGTACGGTCGCCTGTGGCAATAAATCGACCACTTTGGTCGCGCACCAGATCCACGGCATGAAAGGTCAGTCGATGTTCGCTTGGCCACGGCATATCATGGCATTGACGTAAAAAACCGGGATGAGAAAAAATGATTTCAGAAGGAATGACGCCTTCTTTGAGCAGTCGTTGCTCACCGTATAAATCCTTATAGAGCAAATCAAACAGCTTTGCGCGCTGTTGTAATGCGCTTTCCAGTTTCAACCATTCGGCTTTCATCATGACATTAGGAATAATGTCTAATGACCAAACATTAGGTGAAAGGGGATCGCTTTTTAAGTTATAGGTGGCCCCATCATCACGCAAAATCCGTTGCGCTCGCAGATGGCGGTCTTGCATCCCTTCTGCACCGAGCTGTTGCATCGCGGTCGTGATCGCTTGCCAAGGCAAGCGAACCGAGCCACGACCATCAAATGCCTCGTCGTAGGCATTTGATGGTGCAAGGTAAGGTGCAACAAACAACTCATCAGCAGTGGTTGTTATGGATGGAGCAACTGTATCTGTCATAGTTAGACGTTCTAATGGAAATTAGAGCCTAGTATACCTCTTCCTTAGATCAAGAGTATGAGGATATTCATGACAGACTTCCTCTTCCGGCGGCGCCATAGGACGAGTTGCTTTGTCGTGAGGCATTAGATGGCGCAATTTACTCAGCTCCGGCTGCGCGGGTAACGTGCCTTGCGTAAAACCATGATCCCAGAAACGATTGATACGTCGAGCCTCGGCTTCGTTGCTGTTGACTGGCAAAGTATCGTAGCTGCGGCCACCTGGATGGCTAACATGATAAGTACAGCCGCCAATAGAAACCCCGTTCCAAGTATCGATCAAATCAAACACTAATGGCGTATCCGTGCCGAGTGTTGGATGCAGGGCAGACGGCGGCGCCCATGCTTTGTAGCGAACCGCGCCAACCGCTTCGCCTTTACGGCCGGTGTTTCTAAGCGGAACGCGGCGTCCATTACAAGACAATACGTAGCGCCCTTCGGTTAGTCCTGACAAGCGCACTTGCAAGCGTTCTACAGAGGAATCCACATAGCGTGCCGTACCTGACTGAGAAATTTCTTCGCCCAGTACATGCCATGGCTCAATTGCCCAACGCAATTCCAGCTCAATATCGTCGATTTGTTGACGGCCATAGTGCGGGAAGCGGAACTCTTCAAACGGTGCTAGCCAATCAAGTTTGAATGGTAAGCCGTGCTCTTGAAGATCGTCTACGACAGCTTTTATGTCCTGCCAAACAAAGTGCGGCAACATAAACTTGTCGTGTAGCGAGGTGCCCCAACGTACTAATGGCTTGTGATACGGTTTGTCCCAGAAACGCGCCACCAAACAACGTAACAACAGCATCTGTACTAATGACATACGCGCATGCGGAGGCATTTCAAATCCACGAAACTCAAGTAAGCCTTGGCGGCCACTGCTGGTGCCTGCGGCATACAGTTTATCAATACAGAACTCTGAGCGATGCGTGTTGCCAGTGATGTCCACTAGTAAATTACGCATTAAGCGATCGACTAACCAAGGTTCATCGACCAAGCCTTCGGGGATGTTTTGGAACGCAATTTCCATCTCATATAAGGCTTCATCACGCCCTTCATCCGGGCGAGGTGCTTGGCTGGTTGGGCCAATAAACATGCCTGAGAACAAGTACGAAAGTCCTGGATGGTGTTGCCAGAAGGTCACTAAACTGCGCAATAGATCGGGGCGGCGTAGTAATGGGCTGTCAGCTGGCGTAACGCCACCTAAGGTGACATGGTTACCACCGCCGGTGCCAGTGTGGCGGCCATCGTTCATGAACTTTTCAGCCCCCAAACGAGACTGATAGGCCTGCTCATAAAGTGTTTCGGTATTGTGCAGCAGTTCGTTCCAGTTTTTTGCTGGATGAATGTTTACTTCGATAACACCTGGGTCTGGGGTGATTAAGAACTTCTGCATACGAGGGTCTTTCGGAGGTTCATAACCTTCGATAACCACCGGCAGTTTCAGTTCGGTTGCCACTTTTTCAATGCTGTGAAGCAAGCTTACGTAATGCTCCAAGTTTTCAAGTGGTGGCAAGAATAAGTGCAGTCGTCCTTCACGAGCTTCCACGCATAATGCGGTACGAATGATCGGTTTGGTCGCATTTTTAGCCGCTTGACGTTGCGCCATTCGTGCCTGAAGCGTTCGCACTTGAGGCGTCGTTTTAGGCGCATCGGACTGACTAAATGCAGGCAATGGTCCACGTTCTGCAAAAGGATCGCATTCAGGTGTTTGATCTTCTTCTTTGATCGCTGGTAAAGAATTCAATGGCAGGCGGTAACCCATAGGACTGTCACCCGGAATTAAGGTGATCACGTCTGAACGCATTGGCCATAAGCTGCTTTGCCATTTTGCACCATCAAACTCAATGGGTAACACATAACCGCTGACACGCTCTAAGCCTCGGCTTAGAAGTTTGGCTAAGCGACGACGCTCTAGATCGTCTTTTAGCGTTGCTTTGCGCGGGTTCACATCATCCGGTAAAGAGCGCTCTAACCAAAGGTAATAAAGCGTATCTTCGTAAGAAGGCTGAAGGAATTGCGCATCCAACTTTAGCTTTTTACACAGTGCTTGGCCGAAGCGTCCGGCATCTTTTTCAGTATGACCGTAATCTTTGTCGACACGTGCTAAATAGCTAGGATCCTGCCATAAGGCTTCACCGTCAGTTCGCCAGAAACAACCTAAAGCCCAACGCGGTACTTCTTCACCTGGATACCACTTACCTTGGCCATAATGCAGCAAACCGTTGGCACCGAACTCTTGTTTCATGCGCAACAGTAAATCTTTGGCAAGGCGTAATTTATCAGCGCCCAGCGCGTCAGTATTCCATTGCTCTGAATCCATGTCATCAATGGAGACAAACGTTGGTTCACCGCCCATGGTCAGGCGAACGTCGCCTTCCTCTAAACGCTTATCCACTGCATGGCCTAGCGCTTTGATATTTTCCCACTCGTCGTCGTCATAAGGTTTGGTGACACGTGGGTCTTCATGGATACGAATGACTTTGTTGGTGTAGCTAAATTCGCATTCACACTCATCAATAAGACCGGAAATAGGCGCAGCAGAAATAGGTTCGGCTGTACACGCCAGTGGAATATGACCTTCGCCAGCGAACAAGCCACTGGTTGGGTCAAGACCCACCCAGCCTGCACCCGGTAAGTAAACTTCACACCAGGCGTGAAGATCGGTGAAGTCTTCTTCTGGGCCAGATGGACCGTCTAATGCTTTGATGTCAGAGGTAAGCTGAACCAAGTAGCCTGACGCGAAACGTGCGGCTAGACCGAGGTGGCGTAAAATCTGTACCAACAACCAAGACGTGTCACGGCAGGAGCCTTTTTTCAGCGTCAGCGTTTCAGCACAAGTCTGTACTCCGGGTTCAAGACGAATACCGTAGCCAATTTCATTTGCTAGGCGGCTGTTTAACGCCACCAAAAAGTCGATCGTCACCATGGGGGTTAGATCAACGCTTTTCAGCCACTCGTCTAATTCAGCGCAACTTTCGGATTTGTTTAAATACGGTTGCAGCTCCTCTAACAGCTGTTGGTCATATTTAAAGGGGAACTTATCCGCGTATTCTTCAACAAAGAAGTCAAACGGGTTAAGTACCGTCATATCGGCAATAACTTCTACTTCAAATTCAAGACGATTGGTTTTTTCTGGGAAAACCAGACGTGCTTGAAAATTGCCGTACGGGTCTTGCTGCCAGTTAACAAAATGCTCTCCGGGCTGCACTTTAAGTGAATAGCCATGAATATGTGTACGCGAATGTGGTGCTGGACGTAAGCGTAGAATATGCGGCGAAACATTGATAAAGCGATCAAACTCATAGGTGGTTTTATGCTGTATCGCGACGCGAATGGTCATGCCGCTTCTCCTTTCTGGAAGTTAAACCAGTTTTCCGTGATTTGCTGATTCAAGGTAATAATACTCAGCTGAATGTCGTTTAAGTAGTCACTAAACTCATGGTTAAGATCACTTGAAAGTTCGATGGAGCGCGTCTCTTCAAGTAATCGATCCGCACTCATAATGACAATGCCAGAGCGTGGTAGCTCTGCTGCTGCCACTTTAATTTGTTCTAAACAGTAACGCTGTGAGCGTGGGAAGTATTTATCGTTCAGCAAGAAGGTCACCGCTTTAGCGCCGCGAATCGAGCTGCGCATAGTACGTCGAAAACTCAAGTACGCACTTTGCGATTTCAGTACTTTGGACCAGACAATCTGTCCAAGTTCTAGGTCTTGCTCTTCTTGAGACTGAACCATCAAAGAAGTGGCGGCATCGATGATACGCGTATTCATATCGGCGCGTTCTAGGTAACGCCCTAAAATAAGGAACTGCCAACCCGCATCGCGATCCATTGTTCCAGCCAGCAAACCTATGATTTTTTGACAGCCTTCAATAATTGTATTGAGGTAAGCGTGTCGCGCTGATCGATTAATGCCTTGCTTGATATTCTGTTTGGCAAATAAATCCAGCTCGTTAATCAGTTCCCACATTTCGTTAGGCAATACATCGCGTGTCGTACGAATGTTTTCGCGTACCAATTTGATGGAATTTAACAATGAGCTTGGGTTATCGTCGTCTGACAATAAAAATTTCACCACATTGCGCTCATCTTGTACTTTGTAGCGATTATTAAACGCTTCGATACCACTGTTGATCTCGATAAGGTTATACCAAGAAATTTCGACCACATTGTGCGGTAAGTCGTACAGTAAATCGTCGTATACGCTAACTAAACGGGCCGTATTTTCCACGCGCTCTAGGTAGCGAGCACTCCAATATAGGCGTTCTGCAACTCTTGAAAGCATGATTAGGCTCCTTTTGTATCCACAATCCAAGTATCTTTACTACCACCACCTTGTGACGAATTAACGACCAGAGAGCCTTTTTTCATCGCCACACGGGTCAATCCTCCCGTCGTGACATAGGTGTCTTTGCTTTGCAAAATAAATGGGCGTAGATCCAAGTGACGCGGTTCTAACGATCCTTTTCCGATCAAGGTAGGTGCTGTGGACAGTTTCAAGGTGGGTTGAGCAATGTAGTTACGAGGGTTGTTTTTAATCAGTTCCGCAAACTGCTGCTGCTCTTTTTTGGTTGAGTGTGGTCCAACAAGCATGCCGTAGCCGCCAGATTCATTGGCTGGTTTTACGACTAATTCGTCAAGGTGCGCTAGCACATATTCGCGCTCTTCTGAGTTATCGCATAAGTAGGTTTTGACATTTTTCAGAATCGGCTCTTCGTCTAGGTAGTAACGAATTAACTCTGGTACATACGCGTAAACCACTTTGTCATCGGCAACGCCTGCCCCAGGGGCATTGGCTAAGGCCACATTGCCCGCTTTCCAAGCGCGCATCAGACCTGCAACGCCCAATACTGAATCAGGATCAAACGCTTCAGGGTCGAGGAACAAATCGTCAATACGGCGATAAATGACATCAACGCGCTCAGGCCCGTAGATGGTTTTCATATAGACGCAATCGTCTTCGTCGACGAACAGGTCAGAACCTTCGACTAATTCAGTACCCATTTTCTGCGCTAAAAAGGCGTGTTCAAAGTAAGCCGAGTTATAAATACCTGGCGTCATGACGACAATTTCTGGTCGCTCAATATCACGTGGAGATAGGGCGGCAAGCGTGTCAAATAGGTTGGATGTGTAAGCACCAACGGGCAATATTTCATCGTTTTCAAACAGTTCTGGTAACACGCGCTTAGTGATTGCACGGTTTTCTAACATATAAGACACGCCAGAAGGCACTCGAAGATTATCTTCTAATACATAGAAATCGCCGTGCTCATCACGCACTAAGTCTGTACCACAAATATGTGCCCAAACACCGTATTTCGGTGACACGCCAACACATTCTGGGCGAAAGTTCTTAGAGTCTTTAATAATATGTTCTGGAATGATGCCGTCTTTGATGCAGTTTTGGTCGTGGTAGAGATCGTCGATGAAGCGGTTAAGGGCGGTGAGTCGTTGTTTGAGGCCTTGGGCGGTAATCTCCCAATCTTTGGCGGCAATGGTGCGAGGTACGATATCGAAGGGCCAAGCTCGGTCAATGTTGCCTTCTTCGGTATACACTGTGAAACTAATGCCCATCTCTTGAACCGTTGCTTCAGCCATAATTCGCCGCTTTTCAAGCTCGTCTGTTGGTAGGCTGTTTAAGTAGTCTAGCAATTCTTTAGCGGGTGGATGGGCTTGTCCAGATGAAGTAATAAGCTCATCGAAAAAAACGCTGGTGTTGTAATTATCTGTCAATTTATCCATATCTTATTATCCCCGTTAACGTCTGCGGGAGTGCGTCAACACAGTTCATCCTCATTTGCGTATAGGTTATTGATGAACCAAAAGCATGCATTAAGCAAGTGAAACTTCGAATTTACTAATACAATTGTTATGGACTTAGCAATTATTACGCCAGAATACCGGCTAAATATTCCCATTAAGTGACTGAGTAAACTTGTTGGGTTTCCGTATTTATGTCAGGTTTCTAGCGAGAGTTTTTGTTATGATGCGGAATGGATTGATAAATGAGTAAGGAAAATACTGTGGCGCATTTTGACCAAGCCAAGCACGTAATCGTCGTTGGCGCTGGCATCGGTGGTTTGACGGTTGCTTTAGGATTAGCCAAGCAGGGCTTTCATGTCAGAATCTTTGAGCAAACATCGGCGTTAAGTGAAGTGGGTGCTGGCTTGCAGCTTAGCCCTAATGCAATGAAAGTGCTTCGTGAGTTTGGTATAAAAGACCGCCTCGAAAGTCACGCCTTTACTCCGCAGAAAGCCTGTATTCGAGATTATCATTCTGGTCGTTATTACTTAGAAGCACCACTTGGCAAGCATATTGAGCAACGTTATGGCGCGCCTTATTGGCACATTCACAGAGCTGATTTACACAAAGAATTAGTGCAAGCCTGTTACAGCGCTGGGGTCGAAATAGAACTGGACCATAAAGTGTTGGGTTATCGTGAAGATCATAAAAATGCCACGGTACTACTGGAAAACAGTACAGAACATGCGGACATTGTGATCGGCGCTGATGGCATTCATTCCAAAATGCGGGAGCTAATGCTAGGCGTTCAAGCGCCTATTTTTACTGGCCAAGTAGCATGGCGCGGTACGGTTCCTGCGGCCGCGATCAAAGGTACCATGATTGAACCAAATGCCACCGTTTGGGCGGGGCCGAACAAGCACCTTGTGACCTATTATCTGCGCGGTGGTGAGTGGGTTAACTTTATTGCCGTGGAAGAGCGAGCTGAATGGCGGTCTGAATCGTGGCGTGAAGCGGGAGATGTCGAAGAGTTACGTAGTAAGTTCGTCGGTTGGCACCCTGAAGTTACCTCTGTTTTAGAAGCCTGTGACGAAACGTTTTTATGGGCTTTGAATGGTCGTCCAACGCTCCCTAAATGGCATGATGAACGCCTAGTGTTGCTGGGCGATGCATGCCACCCAATGTTGCCTTTTATGGCGCAAGGTGCAGCGATGGCCATTGAAGACGCTTTTGTACTTGTTACAACACTGACAAAGTATCCTTTTAAAGACGCTTTTGAGAAATACGAAAGCGTTCGTAAACCGCGAGCAACTGCAGTTCAGCGTCAGTCTCGTGATAATGCCGCCTTGTATCATATGCATGGTGGTTGGGAAGGGCGCTTAAAGCTCAAAGCGCTTGGCGTTGCATCAAAATACTTCAGTCGTATTATTGAGTCTAAACTGGATAATATTTATGGTCATGATGTGACCACGTTGGCTCTGTAAGTCACTGATCTGACAATCATCTATTCAACGAAATTCGTGTCATGCATAGGACGCTTCTGTGAGCACCTCTTCTCATCTTAAAGCTGAACTGATTTTAGTGTTGGTCACTGTTATCGCTGCGTTTGGTTGGATTTTTTCCAAAGAAGCACTGGCTGGCTTACCGCCGATTTTCTTTCTTGGCGTACGCTTTGTCTTGGCTGGGCTGATTTTGTTTTTTGCGGGCGCACGCTTTTTTAAAGGCGTTACATGGCATGACTTAAAAGGCGCGATGATTGTCGGGGTTGTCATGGGCATTGCCATGATGTTTTGGATCATTGGGCTTGATCAGGTCAGTAACTTAGGCGTTGGGGCTTTCATCAATAGCCTTGGGGTTATATTGGTGCCTGTGTTTGCGCGCTTTTTATTTAATGAGCGCCCAGCCAAAAGTATTTGGTTTGCCTTGCCTATCGCAATAATTGGTCTAGCGTTTTTGGCGTTGGGTAATGGTTTGGCTTTTGAATTCGCGCAGGTGTATTTTTTTATTGCCGCGGTGACCTTTGCGTTGCAATTCAATCTACTGACGCGTATGTCGAGCCGCTTACATGTGTTGGTACTTACTTCGATCCAACTGGTAACAGCGGGCGTATTGTTATTGATCATCTCACCAACAGTAGAAGAGATTCCCCATTCTGTGTCGATACCGATCGTTGGCTGGTTTTTAGCCAGCACCGTGATAGCGACCAGTTTACGTTTTTTGTTACAAACCTATGGACAAAGCTTAACGCCCGCCAGCCATGCAGCGGTGATTATGAATTTAGAGCCAGTGTGGACGGCGTTGCTAGCCGCCATATGGTTCAGTGAGACAATGACGGCGTTGCAAATGTTTGGATGCTGTTTGATCTTTGTCGCGATGTTGGTGAGTAAATGGCAACAAGTGTTGGTTTTTCTGCGTCTACGTTAGGGGTGCCATTCATTCATCTGGAAAAAGCTCGTTGAGCATATGCTCGAAGAGGCGATGAGACGGCTCACTAAATGGTTCTGCGTAATCAGCACTGCGGTGAAATAAACCATCGGTTAACGCGACCAGAAAACGTACACGTGCCTGAATATCTGCTTCATCATTGAGAGCATAGCGTTGGCGAACGATATTCACGGCGTGTTCGGTTAAACGACGGTCAGCGTTCGCTTGAATTTCTGCCAGCGCTGGAGAACGATTAGCCTCAGCCTTGATTTCCATGTTAAGAATGCGTTCTATACGAAACTCTTCACTGTTTTTTTGTTCGAAGACGCGTGCTAGCCAATTTCGCTTTTCTAAAAAGTCTTCCATCATTTCCATGTATTCTTCCGTTTTATGCTCTACAACGGCGCGGATGATGTTCTCTTTGTGTGCAAAGTAACGGTAAATTTGACCGACACTTAACTCTGCCGTCTTAGCGACGTCTGCCATGCTGGCTTTATGGAAGCCTTTTTCCACAACGTGTACGATAAATGCATCCATGATTTGCTGGCGACGTTGTTGCTCGTTGATCGGAGACTTTTTCATATTTATTTGCACGATTAAAAGATGGGAAGTGTAACGTCCCTAGATTATAGTAGGAATGAACGCTCATTCTCAAATGATAATTAATTATTGGAGTTGTCACAGTTTATGCTGTCTCGGAACTTTTTATTAACAGGGGTAGTGCTGGCCTCAGCTATTTTGGCAGGATGTCAAGAAAGCGAAAACAGTGCAGCCGGAGGTAATGCGCAAGCTCAGCAAGCGCCTAAGACCCAAGTGGGGATTATCACCATAGAAAAACAAGCTGTTGAATTAACGTCCGAGTTACCTGGCCGCACGAAATCCAGTTTGGAAGCGGAGATTCGCCCACAGGTTGGCGGTATCGTAGAAAAACGTTTGTTTGAAGAAGGACAAACCGTTGCCGCAGGTGATTTACTGTATCAACTGGACGATTCCATTTACGAATCCAACCTAGAGCAAGCGCAAGCGGATTTAGACAGTGCACGTGCGACGTTAACGTCGACCAAGCAAACCTACGAGCGCTATCGTCAGCTGAAAGAGCGTAATAACGTCTCTCAGCAAAACTTAGACGATGCCAATGTGGCTTATTTGTCTGCTGTCGCAGCTGAAAAGCGTGCGGTGGCTTCTTTAAATAGCGCTAAGATTGACCTGAAGTACACACAGATTGCAGCGCCTATTGACGGTAAAATCGGCATCTCCGAAGTGACGGTGGGGGCTTTGGTGACCGCTGGACAAGCGACGCCAATGACGACGATTCGTACCACTGATCCGATGTATGTAGATCTAGCACAAACCAGTGTAGAGCAACTTCGTATTCGCAACCTTTTGAGTCTTGAGCATGTTGAGTTGGGTGACCAAAATGTCACTCTAGTGTTAGAAGACGGATCGATCTACCCATATGAGGGTCGCTTAAAAACACGTGAAGTCAATGTCGATGAAATGACGGGCAGTGTGACGCTGCGCGCAGAATTTGATAATCCAGACGGTTTGTTGCTACCGGGTATGTTTGTACGTGGTCGTATCAACGATTTAACCGATAGCCAAGCGATTCTAGTGCCTCAACAAGGTGTTGCGCGAGATGTAAAAGGTAATGCTTTTTCATTGGTTGTGAACGCTGAAAATAAAGTAGAGCGTCGTTTTGTCACCACCGAACGTGCACTTGGCAACCAATGGTACATTACTGATGGTATTAAAGATGGCGACAAAGTGATCGTTGAAGGCAGTATGAAAGTGCGCCCCGGCGCTGATGTCACGACGGTTGAGTTAAAGCGAGACCCTCAAACCGGTCGTATGGTAGAGGTTAATGCCGCGACGACTGGCCAGTAGCAAAGGGAGCTATAAATGATTGCGCATTTTTTCGTAAAGCGTCCGGTTTTCGCGTGGGTTATCTCCATCGTTATTATGTTGGCGGGTGTGCTTGCGATTACTCAACTGCCGGTATCTCAATACCCCAATGTTGCGCCGCCAACGGTCAGTATCTCGGCCACTTATAATGGTGCGTCGGCGGAAACCGTTGAAAACAGTGTGACTCAGATTATTGAGCAACAACTGACAGGTATAGATGGACTGCTCTATTTCTCATCAAGCAGTAGTTCAACCGGTCGTTCCAGTATTAGTGTGACCTTTGAACAAGGCACTGATGCTGATACGGCTCAAGTTCAAGTACAAAACAAAGTACAGCAAATCACGTCCAATCTTCCTTCGTCTGTACAGCAGCAAGGGGTCACAGTGACCAAGTCACAATCCGACTTCTTGTTGATTATGGCGCTGTACGATGAGAACGACCAAGACACCGCGAGTGATTTATCAGATTACCTTGTATCAAACATGCAAGATCCGGTATCTCGATTAGAGGGGGTGGGTAGTGTGCAGGTGTTCGGTTCTGCCTATGCTATGCGTATTTGGTTAGACCCACTTAAACTATCGACCTATAACCTGATCCCTGCGGACGTGGCTAATGCGATCAAAGCACAAAACGTCCAAGTGGCTGCAGGTAGTTTAGGGAGTTATCCGATTGCGAAAGGCCAAGAGCTGAATGCTACGGTGACCGCTCAATCTAAGCTGGAAACGCCGGAAGAGTTTGAAAACATCATTCTTAAGTACGACGACAATGGTGCCACAGTGCGTATTAAAAACGTGGCAACGGTTGAAATCGGCAGTGAAAACTACAACTTCTCACCACGCCTAGATGGCCACCCAGCAACGGGTATGGCCGTGATGTTGGCTCCGAGTGCAAACGCATTAGAGACTTCTGAACGCGTGAAGGCGGCGATTGAAGAGCTTAATAAAAACTTGCCAGATGGCTATAAAACAGCGTTACCACTGGATTCGACCGAGTTCATTAAGATCTCTATTGAAGAGGTGGTGAAGACTCTGTTTGAAGCCATCGTGCTGGTTGTCATCGTAATGTTCGTGTTCTTGCAAAGCTGGCGTGCGACCTTGATACCAGCCATTGCCGTACCGGTGGTATTGTTGGGGACGTTCGGTGTACTGCAGGCGTTTGGTTATTCGATTAATACATTGACCATGTTTGGTTTGGTGCTGTCGATCGGTCTTCTAGTGGATGATGCCATCGTCGTGGTGGAAAACGTTGAGCGTGTGATGGAGGAAGAAAAGCTTTCACCACGAGAGGCGACCATCAAATCTATGAAAGAAATCACCAGTGCCTTGATCGGTATTGCGGTGGTGTTGTCAGCGGTATTCGTACCTATGGCTTTCTTTAGTGGTTCGACCGGTGTTATCTATCGTCAATTCTCGATCACCATTGTGTCGTCGATGGTGTTGTCTGTGATTGTGGCGCTGACGTTGTCTCCAGCACTGTGTGCGACGTTACTAAAACCGGGGCAGCACGGTCAGAAACGTGGACTAGGGGGGTGGTTTAACCGCAAGTTTGATTCAACCACCAACCGCTACAGCAGTGGTGTATCTAAATTAATTAAGCAGCCAATGCGTTGGTTGGCGGGTTACTTAGTGATTATTGCGGGGATGGGTTACTTGATGGTCAATGTACCAACTGGTTTCCTGCCAACGGAAGACCAAGGTAACGTGATGGTGATTGTTTCTTTGCCTGAAGGCGCCTCCATGGCGCGTACTGAAGAGGTAATGGATCAGATTCAAGATCATTTCCTAATCAAAGAAAAAGACTACGTCGATTCTATTTTTACCATTTCTGGCTTTAGCTTTATGGGAACAGGGCAAAACTCTGGTATGGCGTTCGTGCTGTTAAAGCATTGGGATGAACGTACCGAGCCTGGTAGTTCGGCGTCAGACATTGTTGGACGTTCTTATCCAGGGCTTGCTGGCATTCGTGATGCGCAAATCTTTTCCTTGTTGCCGCCGTCTATTCGAGGTATGGGACAAAGTAATGGCTTTACGTTTGAGCTTCAAGCAGCGGGTAATACTGACCGTGATACCTTGTTAGAAATGCGTGATCGATTGCTCGGTGATGCGCGTGCAAGTCAGATCTTGGAAGGCGTTCGTATGGGGGGGCAGAGTGAAACGCCGCAACTTCATATTGATGTCGACCAAGAGAAAGCATCAGCATTGGGTCTATCTATGGCAGATATTTCCAGTACGCTGTCGGCTGCGTGGGCAGGCAATTACGTCAATGACTTTGTTGATCGAGGCCGTGTTAAGCGCGTTTATATAGAAGGCGATGCGGAATACCGTGGTGCGCCATCTGACTTACAGCATTGGTATGTGCGTGGCAATGGCGACAAAATGACACCGTTCTCAGCCTTTGCTGACAGCGAGTGGACGTTTGGTCCGAAAGCACTGACCCGTTTTAATGGACTGCCATCCTATGAGATCCAAGGTTCTGCGGCACCGGGTTTAAGCTCGGGTGATGCAATGGATGAAATGGCGCGGTTAGCGAACAAGCTGCCTCAGGGAACGTCGTATGCATGGAGTGGCTTGTCTTACCAAGAGCAACAATCCGGTGGTCAGACGTACTTCTTGTACGCGGTCTCCATTTTGGTGGTGTTCTTGTGTCTGGCGGCGCTTTATGAAAGCTGGACGGTACCGTTCTCTGTGATCATGGTGATTCCTTTGGGGGTCATTGGTGCGGCAGGTGCGATCTATCTACGCGGTCTTCAGAATGATGTGTATTTCCAAGTGGCACTCTTGACCATCATTGGTTTGTCCTCGAAGAATGCCATCTTAATCGTGGAGTTTGCTGAAGCGGCTTATCGCCGTGGTGAAGATGTTTGGACAGCTGCGACCGAAGGCGCGCGATTGCGTTTACGTCCGATCATCATGACATCGTTAGCGTTTATCGTGGGCACGTTGCCGTTAGCTTTGTCTTCTGGTGCAGGTGCTAACAGTCGAATTTCAATTGGTACGGGGATCGTAGGTGGGACATTGACCGCTACGGTTCTGGCGATTTTCTTTGTACCTTTGTTCTTCGTCATAGTGCGTCGATTATTCCCGAAACGCCCGATTGAAGACTAAATGATCATGCTGACGTGATCTGCATTAAGAAGGAGCCTCTCGGCTCCTTCTTTGTTTTTAGCAAGCGCTGTTTAGTGTGTGTTTTATTTTTTTTTGCTAACAAGGAAGCGAGTTTTCTGATGATTATTACCCAGTTGAGCTATTTCTGTCGGGCGGCCCACCGTGTCTAAACGTACGTAGCCAATGCCTGATTGGTTGATCAAGCGTTCGCCTCGAGAGGCGTGTTCGGGCTTTCGAGGGGAGATTCGCAAAGAACGTCGTTTAGTAAAAATATTCAGCGGAGACCACGGGGCATAAAGCCAACGGTTTAGGCGATCAAACCATTCTAATAACGTATTCGGGAATTCGTTGCGTAAGCCACTGCTGGTGATCTGCCAAATAGTTGGGCTGCTTTTATAGCTGCGTAGTTTAATATCGTAGGCAAAAGAGTAGTGCACATCGCCCGATAAAATCACGAAGTTGGTGGGGGTTTTTGCGTGCGTAAATAAATTCATTAAAGCATAAGCTGAACCGGGGTGTGCCATCCAGTTTTCCGCATCGACCATCAAGGGTTTACCGAACCAAGTAAACACTTCCTGAATGGCTTCGATCAGTTTTACCCCGAACATCGGGGCAGGAGACACTAAAATCACCGAGTCCAAGTCTTTGATGTCTTGTTGTAAATCGGTGATCGCTTCCCAATCCATTAACCCTGAAGGGTGATTAAAGTTTTGTTCAGAGCGCCAGCGGCGAGTTCGTGTATCTAGTACCACCAGTCGTGGTTGAGTATCCCATTGATAGTGCCATTGTTCATAGGCCAAGAGTTGAGCAATGTACTCATCCTGTAAGACACTGTCTTGGCTTTGTAGGGCGAGTTCCGCCTGTTTTAAGAATTGATCATCGTATTGTGACGGGTTGTTTCCCCAACCTTGGCAAATCATATATCCGAAAAGAGCGTTGCCTAAAATTCGTTTAGACAGTTCATGGCCGTAAGCAGTTTGCTCCCAGTCAGCGGTTAAGTTCCAGTCATCGGTGACATCATGGTCATCAAATATCATCGCGGTAGGTAAGTGGGCCAATACGCGCTGCACTTGAGGTAATGTCTCAACAAATTCTTTAATAGCTTTGCGCTCTTCTAAGTAGCGTGTTCTATGGTCTTCATTGGTTAAACCTTCTGGTATTTCTAACGATATGTAAGCCCATAATGCCGGCGACCAAACTAGTAGATACATACACATGATTTCGGCAAAGCTAATCAAATGATTGTGTGCTGTGTCCGTGGTAAAGACAGGTTTCTTTTTGCCTTTAAAAAACTGACGGCGAACGTCGTCACCTTGTTCTGACTTGGGCAACAGCGCTTCACGACAGTAATAGAATGGATCGTCGTGCAAACGGTGGCCTGACTCGGGTAAACGCTCTTCCTTGATACCTAGTAAGTCAACGGCTTGGCGAATCGCGTACAGCATCGGTCCGGCTACGTCGTCGGCGTAGATTTGATCGCCTGATAGCATTAACAGGGAGGGCCAATCGCTTATGTTGGTGCGGGACAAATGTCGATCTGCTTGCGCTAGACCATCGCCAATGGAGGCTCTGCTAGTAAGCTGCTGATAGCCAAAATGGGCTTTACGACAGGAGCCATGAAGCAGTGATGAAATTTCTGGCTTCCAAATGAATTGGATTTTGTCGTCTTGTTCGTCGTAGAGGTAGTTGCCACTGTCGAGTTCTACTGGGTAGCTTTCCTCAAATGCTAAACGGTAGCCAAGAGCTTCTGTGTTAGGGAGCGAGTCTTTAAGTGTGACGCTGATGAGTTTAATGAATAAGCGTGCGCCGACGTGGATTGATGTACATTGCGTTTCACTGATAAGTGAGTTGGCCCCATGAAATACGCTCACCGTTGGTGTGAGATCAAGGCTTGTGGCCAGCCATAAATGCACAGCGTTAGCCTCTACTTTGCGCAAAATAGGGCCTGCGATAATTGACGGTAACGTCACATCTGTCGCCATAGAATTCATAGGGAATGCTCCAAACCTATCTGTAAATTTTCATATCGTACCTCAGAGTTGCTTTGAAAGCCTGTAACAGTGCGTAAAACTTATTCACCTTTTTTGCAAAAAGCTTCTCCCTGTAGCCATTGCAACAAACGGATGGATTCGTTAGCGTTAACGGATTGAGCTAAAACGTGTTTCGTGACTTAGTCACGGGGCCTCTTACACACAACTATCCAATTTGCTTAAGAGATTCCGATGCTGAAAAAGTCGTTGTATTTACCGTTAGTCTGCGCTCTACCTCTAACAACATACGCCGGAAATCTTTCTACAGAACAGCACCAGTCCTCTCAAATTAAGCAAGTATTCCCCTCTAAAACCTATTTCTTGATGGCGGTTGATAACGAAATCAAGAGTACGATTAAATACGATGACATTGGCCAATTGTTAGGCTTGCCAAGCATGAGTGAAGAAGATGCCGAAACGGTCTTTTTTGGTATGCGTAAGTCAATGTTGAGATACGCGGCTCGAGCGTGGGATGCAGGCGTTGCCGTGCATTATGGTAAAGATGTTGGCGGAATGGTTGGCTTAGAACCTGCTGATTCTGAACGTTTCGCGAATGAGGACAGTGGAGTAAGTCAGTTTAATAAGCTGCTGTTATTCCGTTACGCGCAGCAATACCCAGAGTCTAAGCAACTGTTGCAGCAATACCAGCAGCGTCTCAATCAGGAGGTTGCAAAAATAGAGGTAACCCCTTCGGATTTTAGTACCTATTGTGCGCAGTTGGAAAGCTATACCGACTTTACTTTTTATCGTTCTCTTGGCCAGCTTTCTGCTGCACCTTCCCGTGTATATTCCGTAACGAAACAATATGAGATGCTGCCACCATGTAAAAAGCATCATGTAGAAAACCTCTTGTCTTCTTCCTATTCTGCGCCGTCGCTTTCTGATTTTCTGATGGTTGTGAGCTCTAACTCAGATGCCCCTTAGTGTATAAAGCGAAAATCAATAGTTTTCTGTTTTCAATCCCCCTTTATGAGTATTAGGTAAGTCTAAAGTAATGCTCTTTTATGGCCTCTCGCTTTGAAAGTTTTGTGTAGGTTCGTGCTTGTAAAATGTAAAGACTGCTTTAAAAAAATGAATGATTTGCGGCGGAGTTAGGCTTAACAATGTAACTGATGTTAAAAATATGCCCGTATAGAGGTGAAGGTAGACAGTGGCACAGAGTGTCTCGGTTCTTCGTTCGTCTTTGATTAAAGCTTTTGTGTTTTTAAAGGGTTAATTATTCATGGATTTGAAGCTTACTGCTCATCAGGGAAAAGAGTTACTAGGTAATCGCGCTAGTGTTTTAGTGGATGCCGATGTCTATTCCATTGGCCGTGGAAACGACAATTCTTGGGTATTACCCGATCCTAGACTTCATATTTCTAATAAACACTGTGTAATTCATCGTAAGAATAATGAGTTTCATCTCACTGATATCAGCACCAATGGTGTTTATCTAAACGGTTCATCAGACCCTCTTGGACGTGGCCGAAGCCAAGTGTTAAAGCAGGGTGATGTGCTAGTGATCGGTGAGTACACGGTTTATGCCGATATGATCGGAAGTGATGCTTATTCAGAAAGCTTGGTCGAAACGCCAACCCACCAAGAGTTGGATCAAAGCGCTATTATTGCGGAAGCTATGCAAGAAGCCGAATCGCGTGATATGAAATCCGCATCGGTGTCTGACGTTGTTCGAGATGTACTGACTCATACTGATCCTGTCAAAGCGGACCAAGACTCTCATAAAACGGCGGTCAGTGAATTAGTGAATTCAAGCGCGGCCCCCGCTAGTACCTTATCACCAGATCCTACAATCAGTGAGCTGCTACGGCCCATTGCGCCAGAAAAAGCCTACTACGTACCGCCTAAAGTACAGTCTGCTGCTCAGCCAGATCAGAAGCATGACACTGAGACACCTCATGCAGAAGATAATAGCCATGATGCCATTCCTGATAACTGGCTTGATTTAGTGGCAGGAAATGAAAGTGAAACAGCACCCGTTCATGAAGAAATGTCTCAAGCTGCGGCATCTGTAGCGCAAGCGGAAAGGGGAGAGGTAACGAGCCAAGCGAGTGATCTGACAAAGCAAGAGTTGGGTTCGTTTGAAAACGTGGCGTCGCCAGCGCAAACAGACACGCCTCCCAAAGCAGAGCCTTATGTTATTAAGCCTACTAGCAAACCCTCGGTACAGACCCCCGCTCAATCAACACCGGTATCCCAAAAGACACCAGAGAATAATGACTTGTTTGAGCTGATGATGAAGGAAGCCGGACTTCCTGAGCATCTCTATAAAGGCAAAGATCATACAGAAATGGCACTGCAAATTGGGCGTATGTTAAGACAGTTTGCTCAAGGGACAACGGAAACGTTAGCGACTCGCAATATGGTAAAAAGTGAGTTTCGTTTACAGCAAACGATGATACGCCCCGTTGATAATAACCCCCTAAAATTGTCGCCATCAGGTGATGAAGCATTGAAAGTTATGTTGATGGCCGATTCGGCGGCGTATTTGCCTGCTGAAAACGCAATACAAGAAGGTTTCAAAGACATTCAAGCTCATCAGCTTGCGATGATGTCTGGCATTCAGGGTGCGTTTTCACACTTATTGAATCGCTTTGACCCACAAAAACTGGTGCAAAAGTTTGACGCGCGCCCGCGTTATAACAAAGGCTTGCTGGCTCGAGGTAAAACAGATTATTGGCGTGAATATCAAGATTACTATCAAGATATTTGTACGATGATGGAAGACGAGTTCCAAGACCTATTTTCTAATGAGTTTGGTAAAGCCTACGAAAGTCAGTTAAGGAAGTTACGATGAAATCGAGACTTCTAAAGGGAATGGTTCTTAGTTGTTTGTTCTTGATAGGGTGCTCTTTAAATCCATTTTCCGATGCGGATGAAAATGCAGTGACGCTGGTGTTCAAAATAAAGGCGTCAGAGGACCTCAATCCAGATATACAAGGCAAACCTTCACCAATAGAGATTCGATTGTATCAACTAAACTCTTTAACAGAGTTTCATCAAGCCGATTTCTTCGACTTGTTTACTGAAAAACCTTTAGCCTCGAGTTTACTGGATACACGTATCTTTATTGTGAAACCCGGTGAAGAGGTTTTTGTAGAGACAGATTTAGACATAAATACACAGTTTATCGGGGTTGTGGCAGGTTATAGAGATTTAGATAACGCTATCTGGCATGACTCCATTCGAGTACGCGATGAACGGGGTTTTTTACTGCGTTTAATCGGTTCCCATAAGCGAATGACTTTACAGGCAAAAGCCAGTGAAGATCAGGTTTCCCTAATAGTTGAGCAAGAGTGAATTTGCATGAGTTGGCACAGGAAAGTTGCATGGCAGGAAGGGGCATTCATTCGGCCTCAGCATTTTCAGCAGCAAGATCGTCATTTGGAGTGGAGTCTTGCTTCCCTTACGCATCAGTTACACAGCTATGGTTGGGGAATATCTGAATTAGAGTTTGATGTCGCTGCACTGCGTTTAGGGCACTTTGTGATTAAGAAATGTCGAGCATTTCTTCCCGATGGCAGCGTTATTGATATGCCTAGTGAAGATGGCATTCCAGACCCCATCGTTATACAAGAGAAAGACGAAGGTCTACTTATATATTTGGCCTTACCTATTTGGCGGGCCGGTGCAAACGATATTGATCGCCAAAATGCGGATGACAGCAATGCGCGTTACCGCCTAAGTCATATGGAAGTTCCGGATATCGTTAGCAGCTCTAATACCGCTGCCAACATCGAGCTTGCCAGTAAAAAGGTACGTGTTGTTACTGAGCGAGATGGCCCGCAACAGTATTCTGCCATTGCAATCGCTAAAGTGAAATCGGTAAAAAATAAAGCGATTGAGCTTGACGAGCGCTTCATTCCAGCTGCGTTAGATGTGCAGTCGAGCGCAGCCTTAGTCAATATTATTCGAGATGTCCAAGGGTTAGCGCAGAAGCGTACGATTTTGCTAGCAGAGCGTTTGAAGTCTTTAGCGGATGGTAATGGCGTTGAAATGGCTGACTTTCTGTTGCTGCAGATGTTGAATCGCTATCAACCAATTTTAGCGCATTACTTAACAGCAGACAGTGTTCATCCAGAACGTGTCTATCAGTTGTTTGCTCAGCTTGCGAGTGAGCTAGCAACCTTTACGCATCAAGATAAGCGTTTGGCATCCGTGCCACCTTATTTGCATGATGATTTGCAAGTGACGTTTGAAAGCTTTGAGCCATTGTTACAGCAGCCGTTGAGCTTGCTGTTAGATCAAAGTGCCATTCAGATAGAGCTTGAGAACAAAGGCTTTGGTATTCGCATCGGCTATATTCCCCAGCTCGAATCCAGTGCAAGTTTTGTCTTGTGCGCACGAGCTGAAATGCCGAATGAAGAGTTACGTCGTCAGTTGCCTATGCAGGCAAAAATTGGCTCAATCGAAAGAATTAATAATTTGGTCAATAAGCAGCTGCCGGGTATTCAAATTGATCCTTTGGCCTCTGCGCCGCGACAAATTCCATTTTATTCTGGCGCTGTGTACTTCGAACTCAAGACGCAAGGCAAGTGGTGGCAAGATGTTGTTGATAGTAAAGGTCTTGCATTACACGTAGGTAGCCAGTTCCCAGGTATTTCCTTGGAACTCTGGGTTATTAAATAACGACTTACAGGAAGAGTTCGAAAATGGATTTTAATGGTAATCGCACCGTCATCATTCCTATGCCTGGCGGGCAAACTTCCCTTTCAGAGCAAGCGCCCCCTACAAGTACGCAGGGCGACGTTAATTGGTCAGGTTTATTTGATGACCCTGAAAAATTTACGTGTTCAGGGCTGAATCGCTTAGAGAGTTCTGCATTTAAGTTGCTGTCTTTGGTGCCCGCTATTCGTAAGTCTCAAACCAACCCTAGCTTAGCTTTGTTACGTCAACAGATCGTTGAGGAAATCGAGGTCTATGAAGCTTCCGCTCGTAAAGCTGGGATTGATGCTCGCACAGTGATGATTGGTCGCTATATTCTGTGCACGGTATTAGATGAAGCCGTATTGAATACTCCTTGGGGTGGGCAAAGTGATTGGCAAAATGATTCATTGCTAAGCCTGTTTCATAAAGAGACATGGGGCGGCGAGAACTTTTTTGTCATGCTTGAGAATCTTGAAAAAGATCCTGCGGGCAATATTGATCTGCTTGAGTTGATGTATGTCTGCCTTTCGCTGGGCTTTGAAGGGCGCTATGCCGTTGAGGAAGATCGTGCTGGTAAGCTTATGCAAATCAGATCGCGTTTGTACCGGTTAATCAGTACTCAGCGTAAGGATCCAGCACGCTACCTTTCAGCAAACTGGCAAGGTGAAAGTATGAGTAATCAAGGGCTGCGCCGGTTTGTGCCGTTGTGGGTCTTTGTTGCCGTGCTTAGCGGTGTCTTAGCACTATTACTGTTTGTTCTACTGTATGTTTTAAATCAGTCTTCTAACCCGCCTTACCATCAGCTTACTAGCTTATCTGAACAGACGGTTACAACGCTGGATCGTCCGCGCATTATTGATGTCTCGGCGCTGCAGACGCTTCGAGAATTCTTGAAACCTGAGATAGAGCAGGGTTTGGTTAAGGTGGAAGAGCGCAACGCCAATGTACGAATAATCATGCAAGGTGATTTATTTTTCCGCTCAGGCAGTGCTCAACTGACGTCTAAATACGACTCTCTGGTGAGGCGAGTCGCTCAAGCGTTACTGGAGGTTGAAGGTTCCGTCTTGGTAGAAGGTCATTCCGATAACCAGCCGATCAATACACTTCAGTTCCCATCAAACTGGCATTTATCGAAAGCTCGAGCGGAAGCCGTAGCAACTGAATTGCGCGACTATACAAATGAAAGTCAACGCTTTAAATCTGAAGCGAAAGCGGATAGTCAACCCGTGGCAGATAACAGCACCCGTGATGGTCGAGCTCAAAATCGTCGAGTAGAAATTGTTTTGCTTTCCAATGTGATTTGGCGTTCCCAAGGAGGGAGTAACTAATGCGTTTTATGACGTCATTCCTACGTCTTTTTAAGGGCCTATTGTGGCTGCTTGCACTGGTTATTGTTGCCATATTGATTTGGTTTGTCCTACCGATGATCAGTATTGGTGGCAGTACGCCTTTTGGGTCATCTATGACACGTATTGTCGGCATAGTGTCTATGTTTGCTATGGCAGGGGCCTATAAGCTGAAACAATATATTGGTCGTAAGCGAAATAACGCTGCAATGGCCAAAGAGATGACAGAAAAGCCTGATGTTCCACAAGCAGCGGTTGGTGAGGCAGAAGTCGCTGAGCTGAAAGGTAAATTTGAGTCTGCCCTAGAAGCGCTTAAGAAGGTAAAAACCAAAGAAGGCGGACGAGGTAGTTATTTATATGTTTTGCCTTGGTACGCGATTATTGGCCCGTCAGGTGCAGGTAAAACGACCGCACTATTAAACTCGGATTTACACTTTCCATTAATGGATTCCGTTGGCGCATCTGTTAAAGGCGTGGGCGGTACCAGAAACTGTGACTGGTGGTTTACTGATGAAGCTGTCTTGCTGGATACCGCAGGGCGTTATACGACTCAAAATAATCAAAGTGAGTTAGATGAGGCTGAATGGAAAGGCTTTTTAGGATTGTTGAAAAAGTTCCGATCCCGTAAGCCGATTAATGGTTTGATCGTCTCTTTTCCCGTGGATTATTTTCTAAGATTGCCTGAATCTGAGTTGATTGCGCACGCTAAGTTTATTAAACAGCGAATCCAAGAGTTCCAAGAAACCTTTAAGATTCGGTTCCCTGTCTACATCACGCTCACTAAAAGCGATTTAATGCCTGGTTTTAGTGAGTATTTTGACGACTTAGGTAAAGAAGATCGAGCTCAAGTCTGGGGAATGACGTTCCCTGTCAGCGAAGATCAAGAACAGGATGTTGTGCCTGATTTCTTAACCGAATACCGTACTTTGCAAGAGCGAATTCAATCGCGAGAGTCTAGTCGACTGCAAGCGGAAAGTGATGTAAATCGCCGCGAACTTATCTATGTTTTTCCTCGTACATTGGGGTTGCTGCAAGCACCTATTGCGACTTTCTTGGGCGAAATATTCAAACCAACACGTTATGAGACGCAACCTTTGTTACGTGGTGTGTATTTCACCAGCGGTACACAAGACGGTACGACGCTGGACCGCGTCATAAGTTCATTGGGTGCGAACTTCGGCCTTAAGAGCGATACCTCATCCCATCGTACTGGCAAAGGTAAAGCATATTTCCTGCATAACTTAATGACAAAGGTGATTTTCAAAGAGTCGGGTCTTGCTGGCGTTAACATTAAGCAAGAGCGGCGTATGTTGTGGATGCATTTGGCTGCTTATGGCGCCGCAGCATTAATGACATTAGGACTCTCCAGTTATTGGATCTACAGCTACTTCGATAACAAACAGCTGATTGCCCAAGTAGAACAAGACATTGCGGCAGCACAAGATGAAATCAGCAATATTAGTGCTTACGATCATAACCTGATGGCACCTGTACCAGCGTTAGATAAAGTGCGCAATATTACGACAGGCTACGTTGATAAAGATGCTAGCCGTCTGCAGTCGGTATTCCAAATGGGTTTGTATCAAGGCGATAAGCTGGGTCAAGAGGCGATAGAAGCTTATAAACAGCTGCTTTATAAAAGTTTCTTGCCGCGCATTATGGCGCGCTTGGAAGAGGCTATGTATCAAGAGCGAAGCAGTGCGGATGCGCTATATGAAACACTGAGGGTTTACTTGATGTTGTCTGACTCACAGCATTTTGACGCTGATGTCGTGAGTGGATGGTTTGAACGGGATTGGCAGAAAAGTTTGCCCAATGCTCGTCAGCAAGAATTGATCAACCGCTTGCAAGAACACTTGAGTGCCTTAATGGAATTCATGCCTGGTCTTCCAGCGCTACAGCCTAACGAAGAGCTGATTGCCAGTGCGCGTACCATTTTAAGTAAACAGCCGCCCGCCCGCCGTTTTTACGCACATCTAAAACAAGATGGTTTAAATAACCCTGAATTGGGTGAGTTCCGTCTAGTAGATGCTGTTGGTGCGGATTCTATTTATTTATTCCGTTTTAATAACGGGCAGAAGCTTACGGCAGGTATTAATGGGTTTTATACGGGAACGGCGTATCAACATTACTTTATTAAACAACGTCATATCCTGATTCAAGATCAACTTACGGACGAGTGGGTGATGGGGGATGAGTATGGTTTATCTGCTGTGGGTGCCAATGGCGACCGATTATTTAAACAAGTAGAGCGTTTGTACTTAGAGGATTATTTGTCTCAGTGGCGTGGTTACATTGAAAGCATTGCGTTTAAGCCAGTGCATTCTAATCAAGAAAGCCTGCTGCTGCTAAAGCGATTGTCTCGCGATGATTCCCCTCTGATAGGATTGTTGCAAGGCATTAAAAAGCACACCTCTGCTGAAGCATTTTCTGTGTTGCCATCAGAGTCAAAAGAAGGTGTGATGAGTAATGTTTCATCGGTCTTAACGTCGATTAATAATAAAGCGCCTGTTGGGCAATTTGAGAGGCCAGAGAATCCAGTTGTGGCGTACTTTAAAGACCTTAATCTAATGGTTGAGGGCAGTGAAGGAAGTGCTCTACCCATTGATGAAATACTCAAGCTTTTGGATGAGCTGTATGTGTATATGAGTGCAATGGATGGATCTTTAAATCGAGGTAAGGCAGCTTTCCAAAATACCTCTGATCCTAATGGACCCTCTGCTGTTCTGCGTGAAATAGATGTGGAAGCTTCTCGCTTTCCACAACCATTGGCTGGTTTCATTGGCCGAGTCACCGATAATGCTCGTCGATTAACGACCACCGATGCAAAAGGTTATATGGCGCGCCGTTGGGAAAATGATGTGGTTCAGCAGTGTAAAGCGATGATTGAGGGCCGCTATCCGTTCGACAAATCCAGCAAGAGAGAAGCAACATTGGATGATGTAAGTGCTTACTTCGGTCCAGGTGGAATTGTTGAAAGTTATTTTGACGAAGTGATGATTGATTATGTCGACACGACTCGCCGTCCTTGGCAGTGGAATACAACGAATGGGATTAGCCTTGGTTTTTCCGATGAAGTGTTAACGCAGCTTGAAACAGGCCGAGTGATCCGAGATACCTTCTATCGTAATGGGCATCCTAATCCAAATATCAACTTTGAGTTGAAACCTATCAGTATGGATAAGTCTATTTTGCGTATGAGCTTAACAATTAACGGACAGCAAATGGCTTATGCGCACGGTCCTCAACGAGGTAAACGCTTTCAGTGGCCTGAGTCTGATGGGCATGCTGAACGTGGTCTAGCGCGCTTAGTTATTGTCACAAGTGATGGTCAAGAATCGATTACTGAGCAAGGGGATTGGGCACTCTTTAAGCTATTTGATCAGGCTAAAATTCGACGCGTTGACAGCGAGCGCTACCTGCTTGATTTTACCCTTAATAACACTTATTCGATCTCTCTTGAGCTAAGAGCTGGGAGTGTTTATAACCCGTTTCTAATGTCTGAGTTACAGCAAGTGAGGTGTCAATAATGTCAGTCTTAAAAGTAGGTATATATGGTAAGGTGCCTGCCCACTCAGATTTTATATCTGACTCCCTTCATGCCGACATTTCTAATGAACTGTATGACTGGGCGCAAACGGTTATGTATTACAGCCGTGAGAAAATGAGCGAGAACAAATGGCTTTCAGCTTATTTGGTGTCGCCAATTTGGCGTATGGTTGTGCCAAAAAATGAGCATCGTACGCACGATTGGGTAGGCGTTATGGTCCCCAGTGTAGATGCTTTAGGGCGATATTTTCCACTTTTTATAGTATTTGAAACAGAGTTCAAAACGTTGACAGTCGAGTGGTTATTTAAGGAAGCCACTGATTTATTTGCAGCGATGGAAGCGGTGGCTATGCGTGCGCTACAGCAGCAGCTTAGCTTTACACAACTTAAGAGTCTCTTAGCGAATAAGCTGGAAGGCTTTAATTTTGGTCAAAAGCCCGTGCTACCAAATTCCTTGAATTCTGAGGCATTGGAGTTTAGTTGTGAGCAACCTTCCATGTCTAATGATGCGTTTTTACAGCAGCCATTGGCGCAGTTAGATGGTGTTTGTTTATGGACTTTTAGTGATCTCAATAAACATCAAAAACCGTTTTTCAAATGCCGTGCTTTACCAACACCAAGCGAATATGAGTTTTTGTTAACTGGTACAGCAGTAAGTATTCAAAGTAAACATAAAGCAATGCAAAGTTAAGGTTAACTATGACTAAGCCAAGTTGGACTGGGCACGGACAAACGGACATTGGGCCGCTTCGTAAAGAAAATCAGGACAGCCTAACCGTTCTTGATCAGATTGGCGTTTGGTGTGTAGCCGATGGCATGGGCGGCCACAAAGAAGGTGGCATAGCCAGTCATTTGGCCACGCAAAGTCTTGAAGACTTACAACGCCAGCAGTTCACCTCTATTGAACAAGTGACTCAAGCGGTTAAAGACACGATTCATGAGGTGAATCAGTCTCTTTGTGCGATGTCTAGCAGCTTTTATGAGCAGGAGGTTATAGGAACGACTATCGTCATTTTAATTATTCATGATCGCCAAGCGAAGGTGCTATGGGTAGGCGACTCCCGTCTTTATCGCATGAGAGATTTGGCGTTTGAATTAATGACGGAAGACCATACCCAGTTTCAAGAATTGGCCAATCAAGGTGTCTTAGAAATGACGAATTCTGATCACCCTAGCAATCATATGTTAACCAGAGCGTTGGGTGCGAGCACCTACTGTGAAATTGAAGAGCTCGATATTGAATTAGGCGACAGTGATGTCTTTATGATGTGCAGCGATGGATTGTCAAACATCATTAGCCAACTTGATATGGCAAAAATTATTTATTACAGCGAAGACAAACACCGAGCTGTAGCTAACTTGATCAACATGTCTATAGCGAAACAAGCGACGGATAATGTCACCGCGTTAATTGTCGATAAAGAAGGGGTGTGACTATGAGGATAGTATTGTACTGCCTCTCAACTTTATTAGCGTTATCAGGGTGTTCGGCTTTTCAGACCGCTGAAGATCGTGCGCAAGAAAGCTGGCAAACTGTCACCGTTGCGGATCAACAACAGATTGAACCGAGTATAGACAGCTATATTGGCATGGAGCGTATTGGTGTAATAACACTGACACCTTCCACTGAAAGTCCAAATGATCTTATAGAAAAAGCGAAGCAGTGGATTTATGCGTCTGCGGATTATGATCAAGCTCGTCTTGAATTAGGTAAAGTCTTTTACCAAGATCAAGATAACTCGGAAGCGATCGAATTATACAATCAAATATCTAGCGAATTAGCTGCGTTAGCGGTTAAGGAAGGGTTTGACCTAAATGCGGATAAGGTCGTTTATATCACCAAAGCAAATGATAACTTGAAAAGTATCGCTGAACGGTTTTATGGCAATACAGACGGATTAATATTTTTGATGCGTTTAAATAAGCTTTCTGGAATAAACCTGGATGAGAAAAGACAGCTTTGGATTCCCCTTAAAAAGAATGCTTCAAAACCATTGCCTATTAAAAAAGCTTACAAAGCTAGTCTGGCTAACCGAAAAGAAAGTGTAAAAAAAGTTAATGTAAAAGCAGTGTCTACCAATAAAGAGGCAGGCGTGGTTGCTCTTTCTGAGCCGGGAAAAACAATTATATTAGATAAGCGTTCTAATAAAACAGGTGCTAATAAATCACCGAAAATCGATATTTTAAATGAACACCCTCAGTCGAATCATGGAGGAACAAAGCATAACTCTAAGGAAACTCTTGCCAAGTCTAAAGAAGAGATAAAAGGTTTGTCTGAATATCGTAAAGGCTCACACAAGGTGGCTTATTCTCTGTTAGTCTCTGCATCAAACCTTTCTACTGAAGGGCGAAAAGTCCTAAGTGACTTAAAACGTGAATTAATTGAACAGCCTTATGCTCGAGGTCTAACGTTGTATCAAGAGCAAAAACTTGAACAAGCCGTTAACGAGTTCGATCAAGTGCTAAGTGTTGATCCGACGTATTCACAAGCAAGTGTATACCGAGCGAGATGTATGCAATTGCTAGAAAGGTTGAAAACGATTCAAGAATCAATTGACTGAACAAAATCGTATGACAGGGATGGTATGGAACTTAGTAGCGTACTTACGCCAATCACCCAAGATGCTCCTGCAGGATTTGATATCCGCGAACACGCAGACTTTAGTGAGCAATATTTTACCTTACGTGACCTGCGTAACCGTATTCGAGCAGAAGAACGACAAGTTGTTCAGCTGGAAGACTTACAAGGCCTGACGGGTGAATGGAAGCCTGTGCGAGACGAATGTCTTGTTGTGTTGTCTCAATGCTCAAAAGATGTGGAAGTGCTTGCATGGCTTATTGAAGCCAGTATTCGATTAGAAGGCTTCCAAGGTCTAGCTCAATCCTTAGAGTTAGCTGATCAGCTTATCCGTCAATATTGGGGGGACTTGTATCCTCGCCCCGATGAAGATGGCATTCAAGCTACCCTGTATCCGTTAAGTGGCTTAAATGGTGATAACGGCGAAGGCACTCTTATTATGCCGATTCGCATGGCACCTTTTATGTACAGTGCCGAACAAGAGCCAGTGTTGGTATGGGATTACATTAAAGCCTGTGAGCTGGCCCAAATTCAAGACCAAAATAAACTAAAGCGTCGAACAGATAATGGTGAGCAGACCATTGCCCAGCTACAAAAACGGGTTCATGGCAATGACTTGACGGCGATACGTGCCACCGCTGATGCAGTGCATGCAGCCAAAGAAAGCTTTATTTCCTTAGAGGGCTTTTTGAGTGACATGTGTGGCTTCGATGCACCGCCAACGTCTGCCATAAAAAACACCTTGTCGGTGGCTCAAGAAGCCTTGAAAGTTATTGCTCATATTGAAGCTCGTTCTGAAGAGCCTGAAGACATACCAGAGCCAGAATTAGAAGCGTTTGAGGATGGTGATCAGGCGGAATCAAAACCAGTGATGCGCGCAGGCGTAATTGATCCGACCAGTTATTACCCCGCCTCTCGAGAAGAAGCATTGGTGATGACTTCAAGACTTAGTTTGTTTTTTGAAAATACTGAGCCTCATTCACCATTGTCCCACCAAATGAAACGAGTAGAGCGTTGGGGAAGAATGAGCTTGGCTGAGTTAATGGAAGAACTATTGGACGATGATAATGCACGGCAACAGTTCTTCCGTCTAATTGGCTTAAACCCGAATACCGGGAGCTAATGGGATTGTATGCGCGATTGAGTGGTACGCGTAACAGTTCGAGATGTTTGCTCAAGCGCTTAAGCCAAAGCAAATACGAAATAAAGGAATAGTCGAGGACGAAACATGAGTAGCGAAAGTATTCACAAAAAGTTAGAGCGGGTTCGTAAACCACGAGTTCATATCACTTACGATGTTGAAACAGAGGGCGCTGTTGTTGTTAAAGAGCTGCCGTTTGTCATGGGAATCATGGGGGAGTTCACCGGAAACAATCCAGGTGCGCCATTGAAGAGCCTCAAAGATCGTAAGTTTGTACAAATTGACCGTGACAATCTAAACGATGTGATGGCTAAGCTTGAGCCTGGTTTAGCGTTTAAAGTCGATAATAAATTGACCGATCAAGAAGGCACTATTCCGGTTGATTTGAAGTTTCGTTCGATGAATGACTTTGAGCCTGGTCAGGTTGTTGAGCAAGTTGAGCCATTGAAAAATTTGCTGGATACACGTAACAAATTGCGTGACCTGCTTACTAAGGCCGATCGCTCAGAAGAATTGGAGTCTTTGCTAGAGCAAGTATTGCAAAGTACTGATAGCGTACAGAAGCTTTCCAATGAACTGCAAGACAGTGATGTAAACTAGAGGCAACAGGGATGACAGATACTACAGCAACACTAGACCCACAGACGCAAACCCAAACGCTTGAGCAAACAAGTTTACTTGATCAAGTGATCGGTGCGACCAAACAAACTGAGAGCACGGTAGCGAAAGATCTGCTTAAAACATTAGTAGATGGCGCGATGGAAGGTACTGTGGTTTGGGATCGAAATATCGCCAAAACCATCAACCAAGCGATTGATCTACTGGACCGTAAGCTTTCTGAGCAACTTAATGAAGTCATGCACTCAGAAGAGTTTTTAGCATTAGAAGGTTCATGGCGCGGTCTTAGCTATTTGGTGCATAACTCTGAAACAAACTCTGCGTTAAAACTAAAAATGCTAAATCTGAGTAAGCGTGATCTTTATAAAGACTTAGATCGAGCTGTAGAGTTTGATCAAAGCGAAATGTTTAAAAAGATTTACGAGGAAGAGTTTGGTACACCGGGTGGTGAGCCGTTTGGTGCTATGATTGGCGATTATGCGTTTGATAGCTCTCCAAATGATATTGAACTGTTGTCGAAAATGTCTAACATTTCTGCTGCAGCATTCTGTCCTTTCATTGCATCTGCCGGCCCTCAGCTGTTCGGGCTGGAAAGCTGGACTGAATTATCACGTCCACGCGACCTAGAAAAAATCTTCGATTCTAAAGAATATATTAAATGGCGTAGTTTCCGTGATACGGAAGACTCACGTTTTCTATCACTAACGCTGCCACGCGTCTTGGCCCGTTTGCCTTATGGAGACAAAACCAAGCCTATTGATGCGTTCGGTTACGAAGAAGCACCGATTGATCAAGGTGGTACAGCACGTGTGAGTGATCATGATGATTACTGCTGGATGAACGCTGCTTATGTAATGGGCTCGCGTATGACTCATGCCTTCTCAACAACGGGCTGGTGTACTGCGATCCGCGGTGCGGAAGGTGGTGGTCGTGTAGAAGATTTACCAACGCATGTTTTCACGAGTGATGATGGTGATTTAGACCTTAAGTGTCCAACCGAGATTGGTTTGACGGATCGTCGAGAAGCTGAGCTATCGAAATTAGGTTTCCTTCCTTTGTGTCATTATAAAAACACAGATTACGCTGTGTTCTTTGGTGGACAAACGGCTCAAAAACCAAAAATCTACGACCGTCCAGAAGCGACCGCTAATGCGGCGATCTCTGCTCGTCTACCTTACATGATGGCTACCTCTCGCTTTACGCATTATCTGAAAGTAATGGGTCGGGACAAAATCGGTTCCTTCATGGAAAAAGACGATGTTGAATCTTGGTTAAACCGCTGGTTGCTTAACTATGTGAATAACAACCCAGATTCAGGGCAGGATATGAAAGCCCGTTACCCGCTACGTGAAGCGAAGGTTCAGGTGACTGAAATTCCAGGTCGTCCGGGGTCTTACAACGTTGTCGCGTGGATGCGCCCTTGGCTACAGCTGGAAGAGTTGACGGCATCCATGCGTATGGTTGCGCGTATCCCTCAAATGGGCAACTAAGCTAGATATAGCACAACGAGGACTGCAATTGTCAGCAATTAGCAGTTCTCGTTCAAAGGAGATCAAGCCATGGATGCACCCGGCGGTTTTCATCAGAAAATTCAGACATCGCGAGCAGAATCCGCTTCGCAATATGCTTGGGTAAATGAGCTTATCGATGCATTAAGCCTTGATGAACTTGATTATGTACCAAGCAAGCAGGAAGTGATTCATCTGTTGGCAATACACATCGCTAAGCTTGATCGTCTAATGCAAACTCAGTTAGATGAAGTATTGCACCATCCTCAGTTTCAAGCACTAGAAGCAAGTTGGCTCGGTTGTCATTTTTTGCTAAACCAAATTGGTTTGAGCTATCAAATCAAAGTGAAAATGCTGAATGTGTCTTGGTCTGAACTGAATCGCGATGTGATGCGTGCGATTGAAATTGATCAGAGTGAAATCTTCAATAAAGTCTATAACGGTGAATTTGGTATTGCTGGCGGTGAACCCTTTAGCGCCATGCTGTGTAATTTCGATGTGGCGTTGAAACCGCATTATCACGGGGTTGATGATCTTCGCTTAGTGGATAGTTTGGCACAAGTGGCAGCAGCTGCTTTTTGCCCGTTTATTTTCAATACTCATCCGTCCCTATTAGATCTAGACGAGTTTACTAACATGAACTCGCTGCTGAACTTACAGCGCACCTATCAGCAGTTGGATTTTATGCAATGGAAAAACCTGCGACGTAAAGAAGATGCGCGTTTTATTGGCTTAACACTTCCGAATATTTATTTACGTCGGCTTTATGAACATAGCCCTACTCGTACCGACCAATTTGTTTACCAAGAGCGTTTATCGCATCGCTCGGACCGATTAAAGACAGGTGCTGTTTTTGCTTTAGGTGCGGTTATGGCTCGTTGTTTTGCTAACACCAGCTGGTTGGCTGAAATAACAGGAGAACGTCATTTTGGTGGCGGCGTGATTGTTAACCCTAACGAGCATAGATCTGAAGCAGATCTTGAGTCCATTGTCGCAGCTGAAATTATGATTCCAGATAATTTAGAGCGAACGCTTACGGAGTACGGTTTTATTTCAGCTTGTTACAGTGCTAATGGTGGCTCTGGTGTGTTCTATAGTGCTCCGTCGATTCAAAGCCCGCCGGTATATACCAGCGAACAAGCCAATATCAACGCTCGCTATTCGGCCATGTTGCAGTACGTGTTATGCACTTCACGCTTTGCGCATTACCTTAAAGTGATCGTACGAGACCATGTAGGCTCTTTTTATACGGCTGAAGAGTGTCGCCGGTTTTTACAAAGCTGGATCATGAATTACGTCATGGCAACCGATGAAGCGAGTGATGAATTACTGGCTCGTTATCCACTCCGAGATGCTCGAGTATCCGTTAATGAAAAGGCGGGAGTGAGTGGTAACTATACATGTGTGGTGCACTTAAAACCGCACTTTCAACTAGAAACTATTGAAACCTCAATACAGTTTAGTGCTGAGGTTGTCTCCAACAGAGTGACAGGATAATCATGGATATTAAAGGAATTAGCGAACTGTATGATCAAGGGGATCTTTCCTCTGCTCTGACACATGCCAAGACATTTGTTCGAGATAATCCGGAAAGCAATGAAGGTCGAAGCCTATTACTGCAGTTTTATTTGTTTGTTGGCGAAGTCGATAAAGCCATCAGTCAGCTTACGATCCTAGAAAAAGAATACCAAGATGATCTGCCTTCGTTTATGACACTTAAAGTGATGGCAGAGATGCTCAAAGCAGATAACCAGCGACGCGCTTTCTTTTCTTCATTGACAACTATGCCAGCATTGAACGAAGCGCACGAAGCGTTCTTGCAGCCAAGCTTTGCTTTGATGAAAGGTGTTGCTGATGGTTCCATGACCAAAGATCAGGCGCAGGAATTATTGGCCGATCGACCACAGCCATTATTTGAATGTAAATCAGGTGAAGAAACACTGACTGGTGAATTGATTGAGCCGGATGATTTAACGGCGTTTGCCTTAGAAGTGTTTGTGGCGAATCAGGGCTATGCATGGCTGCCTTGGCAAGAAATACAAAGCATCGAGTTTTTTCCGTATGAAAAACCGATCGACTTGTTATATCGCAAAGCAATGGTGCATTTATTACCGCAAGACGGTGAGGAAGCGCAGCCAATGCACGTATTTGTTCCGACAATATATGCTGGCACCAGCAGTACAGACACTCAAGCCTCCTTGGCCCGCGCAACGGATTGGGACGCCTGTCCGACAACTGAAATCGTTACAGGTATTGGTCAAAAGTGTTGGCTGATTGGCGATGATCTGGTGCCGATTTTACAAATTCAATCCCTTCAGCGTCGACAAGTAAGTTGAGCAAAGGAGTAACCGGATTTGAGTGACGCACTGCAATTACCCTTTATTGAGCTGATTCAAGACGAAGCCCCTGAAAGTAAAATTGATCGGCATCGTCCTGAGGTTGAGTATTACATTCAGTACAAAAACAGTGTGATGCGAGATCTACAGGACTTATTGAACAGCCGATGTCGTTCTCTAGCTCCTTTTTCAGTGGTAAAGGGTGATGTTTTGTTGACCTATGGTGTAACAGACTTTGCTCACATCAATATTTCGTCGTTGAGCGGGCGTGATGAGTTACGGTTAAAGATACAGGAAACATTACGTCTAAATGAGCCACGCTTAAGCGATATAAGCGTCACGCTTAGTGAAGAGAAAATCGAGACCAATAGCTTGGGCTTTTATATTAAAGCCAAGCTTATGTTTTACGGGGAGTCGGAAGCCGTGATGATCACGGCTTTATTCGAACCCGCGCTAAAAATGTTTAATTTCAGGTCAGGAAGATAATGAAACAAGCACTGATAGATGTTTACCAAAAGGAGTTAAGCTACCTTAAGCGGCGAGGTGAAGCGTTTGCTAAAGAGCATCCTAAAATTGGTGCGCGTTTGCATATCATGGATGATAATGCTCGCGATCCTCATGTTGAGCGTATTATTCAGGGTGTCGCTTTTCTGAATGCACGAATTCGTAAAAAGTTAGACGACGAATTCCCAGAGTTGTGTCAGACGCTATTGGATGTGATTTATCCACATTACTTACGCCCATTGCCAAGCTATAACATTATCAGCTTTGAGCCGGAAAAAAACCTTACCAGTGTGTCACATGTCCCTAAAGGTTTAGTGGTTGAGCACAGTGGGCAGAACTCAAGTGAGTTATGTTTCTTTAAAACGGTATATGACGCCCAGATTTTACCGTTTAAAGTGGGTAGCGCGCGCTTACAAACTTGTCCTGTTGAAGCACCGAATCCCGGCAGTTTTAATGATATTAAAGCCGTATTAAGCATTGGTCTGGATGCCATTAATAGTGCTGTAGAAGCTGAGAAACTTGATTTAAATACCGTTCGTTTTTACATAAAAGGAACACGTCACTACAGCTTCGCTTTGTATGAACTTATTTTAAATCACAGCCTGAAAATAGCGGTAGCAAAAGGTCCACATGACCCTGATGCAGTATTCTTAGATGTGAAAACTGCACTCAAAACCGTAGGGTTTGAAGAAGACGAGGGCATGTTGCCGTATCCTGAGCAGTCGTTTATTGGTTATCGATTGCTGACAGAATATTTTGCTTACCCAGAGAAATTCTTATTTTTCGACGTTGATATCAGTACCGCCCAAAATGTTTTAGAAGGGCAGCATATTGAGCTGTATTTCTATCTAAATAAAGCTTTGCCGGATATCGAAGCGACGGTAGATAAAAACAACTTCGTGTTAAACGCAACACCTCAAATTAATTTATTTGAAAAGCGCTCTGAACCATCATTATTGGACTTTTCTATATACGAATACCCAGTGATTGCGGATGCCCGTCATCCTGATCGAGATGAGATTTACAATATTGATTCACTGTCCATTTCCATAGATGGTGCCAATATTGATTATATCAATCCTTTCTTTGGTGTGAGTGCAACGCCAAATTCTGAGTTGAGTGAAGTTCGTTGGCACACACGTCGTGAAGAATTAGAGCAAGGCAATGTGCGCAGTTTATTTCATTTATCACTGATAAATTTAGAAGCGGCGCTTAGTAAAAATAAAGGCGGTATGTTTATTGCGAGTTTGACTTGCTCAAATGGTCGATTACCGTATGTCATTAACCAAAGAGAAAGCCAGCCGAATCTTTTACCTCGCTCTGGCTCGGCAGCAATTGGTAGAATTGTCAGTGAGACAGCCTTTACTGACACGGTTCGTCCGCGTATAGACGATGATATTTATTGGCAGCTATTGTCTCATCTGAATTTGAATCATATTTCTTTGACCGCTGGGGCATTAGGCTCTAATGCCTTCCAGAAAATTCTCTCGCTGTATAATTTTAATGAGACTGGCGAGAACGAAAGCGTTGTTAATGCCGTCCAAATTCAGTCCGTATCCCCAAGTACTATGCGCATTCTTGATGACAGTGGGATACCGTTTTTTTGTCGTGGCAGTCAAGTGACGTTGCTACTAGACGAGTCTCGTTTTGCGGGAAGTTCACCGTATTTATTTGCCGCAGTGCTGGAACGCTTTCTTGGTCTTTATACGCAAATTAACTCTTTTGTTCAGCTAACGGTTGAGTTGCAAGGCAGAGAAATGCCGTTATGCGCTTGGCCGCCACGCAGTGGGGATCAGGCACTATTATGATGAATGCCTCTGTTCCGTATGCATTACCAGACATCGATTTTTTCCAACGACTTCGGCTTCTGGAGGCCGATGCTCGTAAAAGCAAGGAACTGGCTGATGCCCCCATTGGGTACGATTATCCGTTGTATCGGGAGTTTGTGGATTTTTGTGTCATACAATCCTTGGTTTCACCTTATGCGGCCAAACAAAAAATTGAGATTACGCCTATAGAGCATGGCTATCAGAAACGCATGCTTCATGTGGCTTGTTTTGGTTTGACCGGCCCGTCTGGCGTGTTACCTCAGCACTATACCGAGATGCTTGCTCAGCGTAATCGTGACAAAGATACGGCCTTAAAAGTGTTATTGGATGGCTTCAATGCCCGAGCTATTAGCTTTTTATATCGCGCTTGGCAAAAAAATCGCTTAGCCATTTTAGAAGAACAAGTAGGGAAAAATCCGCAGAGTACTCAGATTCATCCCGCCCGAAAAATGATAATGAGTTACACCGGGCTTCGCCATGGCGAATCGGCATCTGAAAGCGTTGAGCATAGCCCTGAGGAAGCGTCTACCGATGACGAGCTAAATGTGCCGAGCTGTGAAGACATTGCCTATTATTTTTCGGGCTACTTTAGTCAGCGACCTCGTAATGCCAATGCGCTACGTAAAATCATTGGCCATGTCTTGGGATGTGATGTGTCCTTAAAACAGTTTTTTGGTCGCTGGTTCGAGCTTGAACCGAGTCAGCGCAATGTTTTAGGTAAGGCCAATTGTGCATTGGGTCAAAGCTTTGTTGCGGGTGGGGCTATTTATGAAGGGGGTTTTAGTATGCGATTACGCACAGAGCCACTGGATTATTCTGCATTTCAGCGCATTAGACCCGGCGGTGTTTTGTTTGAGCGTCTTAAAGAGGTCTTATTTTCCTTTCTTGGGGCCGACTATTGGGTAGACCTACAAGTTGTATTGAAAGGGCACGATCGGCCAGCACTGCAAATAGGAGAGGGCTCAAGCTCGCAACCCTCTTTAGCGCTTGGTGAAGGACTCTGGTTATCCAGTGAACCGGCTGACCATGATGTTGCAGATACTGTTTATAACTTAAATCGTTAATCTGGTGTGACTATGAATCAACTTGGACGATATGAATTAAAAGAATTGATCGGCGAAGGTGCGATGTCTCAGGTGTATAAAGCCTATGACCCCGCGTTGCAGCGTACGCTGGCCATCAAAGTATTAAAACCTGATTTTGCGCAAGACAAAGAGCGCCTCAGCTACTTCTTAAACGAAGTGACCATCTCTGGAAAGCTGAATCACCCCAATATCGTACAGATTTTTGATGTGGGTGAAGTCGATGATGTACCGTTTATTGTGATGGAATTTGTCGACTGTGAAAGCCTTGATGAATGGTTAGCTCGACAGCACGAAGTCCCCTTGGAAACGGTGATTGATATTGTTGGGCAACTTGGCGCTGCTTTAGAATACGCTCATTCAAAGGGCATTGTGCACCGGGATTTAAAACCGAGCAATGTACTGATTGAATCGAATGGCCGTGTTCGCTTGACCGATTTCGGCGTCGCATATCTGCATGAACAGACCGATGTTCAACAGGTCGAAGAAGGCGAAATGATTGTGGGGACGCCTTACTATATGTCTCCTGAGCAACTGGCAGGCAAAACACCTGATCAACGCAGTGATTTGTATTCCCTTGGGGTCGTCATGTATCAATTGGTGTTTGGGACCTTGCCTTTCGAAGCCTCGACTATTCGCGATTTGTTTAATCTTATTCAAACCTCAGATGCGAATTTACACACATCTCGTTGTCCTCATGCAGTGAAAAAAGTCATTCGTCGCTTGCTGCATAAAAAGGCTACGTTCCGTTATACCAATGCCAAAGAGCTGCTCAGACAACTAGAAGCTTTGGATTTAGAGTTGGCCAATCAAGCCAGTAAATGGAGTGAGCGTATTACGGCTACGTGGCTCTATACCGCCGTAGTAGCGGGAGCCTGCAGTATTTTGTTAATTGGGTTTTTATTATTCACGCTGAATGATTTATCAAAAAACCTGACACAAGTACTCAGCGATTACGGCAGCATGTTGGTACAGCAGACCAAAGAGCAAGTGGATGAAGCCTTGCTACTGAACGACGGTCTGGCTTTGGCTGTTTCAGCAGAGCGTATCGCCTCGAATGAACAAGTAAATTACTTATACATCACAGACCACAGTGGCACGATCAAAGCCTCTAGTGATGCGCAAAGTATTGGCACCGTCTATCGAGCCCCTGCTGAGTTACAGCCTTTGACTGAGCATCAAGGTAGCCGAGTTTCACAGTTGCCTCCCAGTGCGAACAATGGCGAGCGGGTCTACAACTTCAAAGCGCCGATTTTATTTAACGACAAGGTCATTGGCAGTGTCGTAATGGGGTTGTCAGCACGTTCTATTGACGATGTGTGGTGGCGTACGACGTCTGTATTAGTCTGCTTTATTTTACTTGTCTGCATGTCTATTTCTGCATTGGTATTTTTTATCTGCCGTTTCTTTACCAGCGAATTTAAGCATTTGGGAAAAGCCATGCAGAGCCTTTATGTCGGCAATTACTTTACCCGCTTACCGGTAAGCAAAATAGATGAAGTGGGCTATGCCAAACGTCAGTTCAATGAACTGGCAGAGCAAATGGAAACCTTTATTAAAGAATCTGATCCAGATATTGAGCAAGCACAGCTGAGCGAATCTGAGATCGAAACCGATGACAATAAAACCGTGGTAATCCGCAAAACAGAGGATGTTACATGAACACACGAGCACTAATTGGTAAATTATCCGCAACCAGCCGAGCCGCTTTTGAAAGCGCTGCATCCTTAGCGGTCACTCACAAGCATTACGCCGTTGAGCTTGAGCACATTGTCTTGGCGCTTACGCAAGCGCCTGCAACCGGTGCACGTCAAGCGCTTAGCCGTTACAACGTCAATGTTGATCAGCTGCAAGGGAATATCTTGACCGTCTTTGAACGCTTTGACAAAGGTCATACCGGCGCGCCGTCGTTCTCCCCCAATGTGGTTGAGCTGATTCGTAAGGCGTGGCTATTGTCGAGCCTTGAATACGGCGATGAAGACGTCGCGGGCAACGCATTACTGGTTGCCTTGTTTAAAGAGCCAGCAATGGCATTACAATTGACCTCTCAGCTTCCTGCGTTGGCTCAATTTGATCAAGAGGACTTTGTTCGCAATGGCCCGAATCTTATCAAGCTTGAAAACCCGAATGCTGGAGGGAGCCAAGGTGTTCAAGCCGATGGCGCGGCTGAGGCCAGTGTTGGCAATCCTGCTCAAGGGGACAGTGCACTCGCGTCATATACGCTTGATTTAACCGGGCGAGCGCGCTCAGGTGAGTTAGACCCAGTGGTCGGCCGTGAAGCAGAAATTCGTCAGGTGATTGATATTTTGTGTCGTCGCCGTCAAAACAACCCCATTCTGACCGGTGAAGCGGGTGTCGGTAAGACGGCTATCGTAGAAGGGTTAGCACAGCGCATTGTCGATGGCGATGTCCCAGACTCGTTGCAAGATGTCGATATCCGTATTCTTGATTTAACGCTGCTGCAAGCCGGAGCCGGTGTACGAGGGGAATTTGAAAATCGCCTTAAAGGCGTCGTTGAAGAAGTTAAGCAGTCACCTAAGCCAATCATTCTTTTTATAGACGAAGCGCATACTTTAATTGGTGCGGGCAACTCTGGTGGCCAAGGGGATGCGGCTAATATCTTGAAGCCAGCCTTGGCACGAGGAGAGTTGCGCACTATCGCTGCGACAACTTGGGCCGAGTATAAAAAGTACTTCGAAAAAGATGCGGCATTAACGCGTCGTTTCCAAGTGGTCAAAGTGGATGAGCCAAGCCCTGAGAATGCCATGCGCATGCTGCGTACGTTAGCACCGCATTTTGAAGCCCATCATCAAGTCATGATTTTGGATGAAGCCATTCGCGATGCGGTATTATTGTCGAAGCGTTATATCTCCGGCCGTCAGATGCCAGATGTGTGTGTATCGGTACTGGATACAGCGTGTTCACGCGTCAACCTAGAACTCCGTAATGCCCCCGCTGCACTGGATAACTTAAATGCCAGTTTAGATCAGCAGCAACGTGAACTGTCCGCATTAGAGCGTGAAAACAGCCTTTATGGTGGCTTTGTCGAAGAAGTTGAAGCGCTGCGCGCGACGATTGATCAACTGGAATCTGAGAAGGTTATCGTCGAGCAAGCGTGGCAAAAGGAAAAGGCGTTAGTTGATCAGATTGTAGCGTTACGCCAACAGATCAGTGACGCTGATGTTGAGCAAGCGTTGGAATTGGTGGCTTGGAAAGAAGAGTTGACCGCCCACCTGGTTGAATTAGACGTTCTGCAAGGTGAAGCGCCGTTGGTTCGTCCTCATGTGGACAGTCAAGTGATTGCAGAAGTCATTTCTTCATGGACAGGCATACCTGCGGGTCGCATGGTTTCTAGTGAGATTCAAAAAGTTCTGACGGTTCAAACAGAGTTGCAAAAACGCATCATCGGCCAAGACCATGCATTGGATGCGGTCAGCCAAAGTGTGCGTATTGCCAGTGCTAAGCTGAAAGATCCGAAGCAGCCAATTGGCGTATTTATGTTCTGCGGCAGCAGTGGCGTCGGTAAGACAGAAACTGCGTTGGCGTTGGCGGATTTACTGTACGGCGGCGAGCAAAATCTTACGGTCATCAATATGTCCGAATTTAAAGAAGAACATAAAGTATCGCTGCTAATGGGCGCGCCTCCGGGCTATGTTGGCCACGGTGAAGGGGGCGTACTGACCGAAGCCGTTCGACGTAAGCCATTCAGCGTTATTTTGCTTGATGAAATGGAGAAAGCGCACCCTGGCGTGCAAGATATCTTCTATCAAATCTTTGATAAAGGCAGCATGAAAGACAGTGAAGGGCGTGATATTGATTTTCGTAATACGCTGATCATTATGACCTCTAATGCTGGTACTGAGACCATTTCTCAGTATTACGCTGACCCTGATACCGCGCCAGCACCAGAGAAGCTCGAAGGTCTGATCAAAGACGAGATGTTGAATTACTTTAAACCAGCCTTCTTAGGGCGTACCCGATTGGTACCGTTTTTACCCCTGACAGACAACGTGATGGGCAACATTATTCGTCTTCAGCTAAATCGTGTCGGCCAGCGTTTAGCTGAGCAATACAAAGCACAGTTTGAGTTCAGTGATGCCGTAATCGACACCATCGTAAGTCGTTGTAAAGAAGTGGATACAGGGGCACGTAATGCGATTCACATCATCAATCGTACCTTGTTGCCTGAAATCTCAATGCATGTGCTCGAATCGATGGGTGAAGAGCAAAGCATTATAGGCGTCACCATTGATATGGACGATAACAGTCAATTCACTTACCAACTTCAGCGGAGCCCTAAAAATGCATAGCGTATTGAAGCGCTTATCAGCACGTTGTTTTGCTCTCGGTGTATTAGGGGGGGCTGCTTTATTGTCAGGGCCCGCCTTAGCGGCAGAAAATGATAACTTTCGTGTGGCATTACCGGAAGGTTATGAGGTGGCTTCTTACACAACGAATGCGAATTTAGACGGTGGCTTGGTTAACTTTGCAACGAGTAATGGCAGTAATCGATTACGCTTACAAAGTTATTTAATGGAATACATGCCTTCAGACCTACAAAAGCAGGCCGTATCGAATCCTTCTCGCTTTGCAAAAACGATTTTATCGACAAGGCTTACGAAAGATTGTGTAAATTATGAGGTAAATATTGGACGGGTTAGGCACTACAATAATGGCCAGCATATTAACTGGTGGAGTACGTGCGAACAGGTAAATAGCGCTGGTAGCTATGAATTCGAACGAGGTCGATTATATTTAAGCGATTACGGAACATATATATACAGTCATTACGAGACAAATAAAGGTAAAGACTTTAAGTTTTCTGTAAAGGAAGTTAAGTGGTTTGACCGTTACCTAAGTAACAGTGCTTTGTGCGAAAGTGGCGAAGATTGTGGTTTAGAAGGTAAACTAGTCGATAAAATATTTGTTCAAAAATAAATATCAGGGAGAAGGTCTTTCCTAGTATTTGAATAAAAAATGTAGATTGACTGATAAGCATAATGCATTAGTCAAATAGTAAGACAAGGATGTCTGTTCTAATGTTTCTTTATATTAGAACTCCTCATCCTGTTATTGGTTTTCCAAAATTACTAACTACTAAAGATTTATTTCATAAAATAGAGTGAAATAATTCCAGGGCTTGTTTTCTAAGTTATCGGAATTTACTTATTTTTATGGGGTAAAAATCCAGTAATTTAAATTTTTAAAAAAGGAAGTGTAAAACCATGGCAATCTATCTAAAAATTGATGGCATTGATGGCGACGTAACAGCAGCGGGTCATGAAAATTGGGTTGAGTGTGACTCATTGGATTGGAATATCAACCGCAGCCTGTCTACTAAACCTGGTCAAGGTAAAGATCGTGAGTCTACAACACCTGTTATTGGTGAAATCACGTTAACAACAAAGATGGATAAAACGTCTCCGTTGTTCTTCGTTGAGTCTTGTGTAGGTCAAGGTAAAACTGCATTGATTCACCTTGTTCAGACGACTCCTGAAGGCATTGAAACGTACATGGAATACACGCTGACCAATACGCTAATCAGCGGTTACAACGTTGTATCGAATGGCGATCGTCCTGTTGAAGCTATCGCTCTTAACTTCACTAAAGTTGAGATGAAATACACGTCTTGGAACGAACAGCATCAGCCAGAAGGCAGCGTGCCATCAGGTTACGACTTGGCTACAGGTACACGTCTGTAAGCTATGTATACAAACCGCAGCCCTTGGGCTGTGGTTTGTTTTATAGTGCATTTGGTTTGGATAGTTTAATTCTTATTTCTTAATTAGGAACAACAAGGAAGTATATGGCTGATTTCTCCCAAAAAAGTCGCCTTTTGGCCATCGACTCGCCGCTTGGGCCAGACACATTGCTATTAACTCGTTTGGTCGGGGAAGAGAAGGTTTCGACACTGTTTGGCTTTGAGATCGAAGCATACTCCTTACTCAAAGACATTCCACCAGCACAAATAGTGGGCAAAAACGTCACCCTAAAAATCTCTCTTACCGATGACAATGCGTTATTTCAAGCCGGTAGCTATCGCTATATTAACGGCTACGTACAGAGCTTTCGTCAAGATGGTAACAAATTACAAGATTTGCAAAGTTACACAGCCGTTGTCGTGCCTTGGTTTTGGTTCTTAACGCAAACCAGTGACTGCAAGGTTTTTCAGTTCAAAACGGTAAAAGAAATCGCTTCAGCGGTCTTTGCTGAAAACGGTTTTAGTGACTTCTCCTTTCGCTTGGCGGGCCAGCACCCCGCACGCGAGTATTGTGTTCAATACAAAGAAAGTGATTTTGACTTTTTATCCCGACTATTTGAAGAAGAAGGTATTTACTACTATTTCGAGCATTCGGCGGGGACGCACACCTTAGTGATCAGTGATCATGTCGGTGGCTACGGTCAATGCGATGAAGCGGCTGTGGATTATCGCAGTGGTACACAGACAGCGCATTCCGTTCATGGTTGGAATCACCGTTACGAATTTCGCACTGGCGCTTACGCCAAACGTGATTACGATTTTAAAAAGCCTCGCAACACGCTTCAAACCGGCGAAAACGCCAGCATGCAAGTCCCCGGTGTGGGCAAGTATGAACACTTCGTTTACCCTGGACGCTATGAAGAAAAGGGCGTAGGCGATGGTTGGACACGCTTACGTGTTGAGTCGGATGAAGCCCATCACGACATTGTTCATGGTGAAAGTGGCTGTCGCAGCTTCACTCCGGGTCATAAGTTTACTCTTGCTCGTCATGATGATTCCCCAAGTGAAATCGCCGAATACGCACTGCTATCGGTGCGACACGAAGCTCAGGATTATTCTTACACGGTCGATGACGAAGCGGAAATGCAATACGAAAACCGCTTTCAGTGTATCCCATCGGCGACCGTTTACCGCCCACGGATGACGACCGGCTGGCCAAAAATGCAAGGCCCGCAGAATGCCATGGTCGTGGGGCCGCCAGGGGAAGAGATCTACACCGATGAATACGGTCGTGTCAAAATCCAGTTCCCATGGGATCGCTACGGCAGCTACGACGAAAACAGCTCCTGCTGGGTGCGTGTCAGCCACAACTGGGCGGGTAAAAACTGGGGTGCGATCTTCTTGCCGCGTATTGGTCAAGAAGTCATCGTTGATTTTATGGATGGCGATCCAGATCGTCCTCTTATTACTGGTCGTGTCTACAATGCGGACCAAATGCCGCCTTGGGACCTGCCTGCCAATAAAACCCAAAGCGGTATCCTGACGCGCTCGACCAAAGAAGGCACCGCCGCCAATGCTAACTGGCTGCGTTTTGAAGACAAAATCGGCGAAGAGCAAGTCTTCCTACACGCCGAGAAAAACCAAGACATCGAAGTCGAAAACGACGAAACCCACTGGGTCGGTCACGACCGCACCAAAACCATCGACAACGACGAAACCGTCTTTGTCCACCACGACCGTACCGAAACCGTCGACAACAACGAAACCATCAGCATTGGCGTTGATCGTACCGAGACGGTAGGTAACAACGAAACGATCGGCATCGGCGTTAACCGCACGGAAACCGTCGGGGCTAACGAAACCATTGCCATCGGTGCTAACCGAACGGAAACTGTGGGCAGTAATGAAATGGTCACCGTCTCTCAAAATCGTATGCACACTACGGCCATGGCTGAAATCAAATCTGTTGGTCTTGTGCGCGTACACTCTGTCGGTATTAATGAAACCAATACCGTAGGCGTTGCGCAGCAAAATACCATAGGCATGAAGCAAACCAACACAATTGGTATGACGCAAACGACCAGTGTTGGACAAGAGCAAACAACGTCTGTTGGTAAAAAAATGAGTGTGGATGTCGGAGAAGAAATCATCATTCGCACCGGGAAATCGTCCATCCACATGCTTGCTGACGGCACCATCACCATTTCTGGTGTGAATATCAAAATTGAAGCGGAAGAGAACATCAATACCGTTTCAACCAAAGACACCAATATGAAAGCCAGTGGCCTGATTACCCAGAAAGCCAAGAAGATTTTGGAGAATTAATTAGCATGAGTGACGTGAATAGCCAAGCAGCTGAAACATCAGCAAGTGCTGAAGTTCAAACCGAAACTGCTTCAATGCAAGGCAACTGGGTAGAGTCTGCCGTGAACTCTGGATCGCAAAGACATGTGCAAATAAACGTTCCTGTTCTGGGCATCCTACTTGGGTACGATGAAGAGGGGGCTCCTTATATTTCGCATGATTACAGTGATCTTCCTCATATCAAAGCACTTTCAACAGTGAAACTAAAAGAAGACGATATAGATCAGCCTGTTACCTTAATCTTCAATCAAGGAGACGCCAGTAAGCCGATTATTATCGGTGTGATTCAAGAACCGGCATTTGAAAAAGATGAAGAACCACTTGTTTTAGAGAACGAGCATGGTATTGAGCTGAAGTGTGGTCAAGGAAAGATTGTGTTAGATCCTACAGGCGGTGTATTTGTTCAAGGTAGCACGATTAATACACAAGCCTATGGTACAAATCAGCTGAAAGGCGGTGTGGTGAAAATTAACTGATGGAACTGAATAACTTTACCAACCTACAAGCGCAATATGTCGGCAGTACGTTAAAAGATGGACGCGAAGTGATTGTGCTGGTGGCAAAAGGCACTTGGCGTATTCCCAGTCAGGGAGAAGCGCCGACGCTGATATATGATAATCCTGTTGAAATCATGGTGGCCGACAGCACGCAGGGCGATCCTGCCACCAGTCCCACGTTATATGAAAATGATCTCGCACCGATTAAGCCCAAATGCGATGTGGTGATGCATGCGTGCGCATATAGTCCTAATGATGAGGCCGTGGCAGAGCGCGTGGTCAATCTAATCGTTGCCGATCAAATTGATAAAAGCATTCGCGTATTTGGCCCACGTGCATGGAAACGCACAATGTTAGGCGCAGAGCCTGATACAGCACAGCCTTATCTCAAGCAAGAAATACGTTATGACCTTGCCTTTGGTGGCGTTGATATGACGGACTACGATAGCAAAGGAAAAATGCATGAATGTGAAAGTAATCCTATTGGCATAGGGTATGCGCCAAAAACGCCACTACAAGACATAGTGGGGACTTCCGCTCCACAACTTGAGGCAATTGACCAGCCCATTAAAAGTCCAGATAAAAAACATTATCGCCCAATGGCTTTTGGTCCAATCGCACGGCGATCACAGCCTCGTTTAAGCTTTGGTGGCACTTATGACCAAAACTGGCTAGAGAATGTCAGCCCATTTCTCCCTGATGACTTCGATGAGCAGTATTACCAATTTGCGCCCCAAGATCAGCAGATGAACTATTTACAAGGTGGAGAAACGGTAACATTAGCAGGCGTGACACCGGATCAGTTTCGTCAATTTCAGCTACCAACGACACAGCTTTATATGGCCGTTATCAAGTCGGGTGGACAAGAGGAAATACTAGACTGTCACGCGGATACCTTATTTCTAGAGCCTGAACTTGAGCGTTTTACTATCACTTGGCGCGCGTATGTTCCTATCGAATATTACCCAGGGGAAATCGACAAACTTATTGTTGGGCACCCTACACCCGGTTGGCGCCGAGCGAGAGCCAAAGGCAAGGAATATCGATCATTGAAAAGGCCTAAAACAGTATGAGTACCGCCAATACTTTACCCGTGAGCGTGAGTGCGCCTCTTTACATTGAAGACATCGGCTTTTATTCATCATTAGGGTGTGGTTGGGAAATTAACGGGGCTGCGATGATGCTAGGCTACAACGGTCGTTACGATGAAGTGGCTCGTTGTGCATTAGATCGTCAGGTACGCGGCTATCGTCGTTTGGTGAGCTTACTCAAAGACTCGATTCAAGAAATGGATACTAAGGATATTGGTCATGTCTTGCTGTGTACCAGTGAACCCACGCGCGCTGGCTTGATCGCAGATATTCACCTAAAGCAACTAAGCGAAGCGTTACTTGATGATGAAGACATTCGTCAACGAATCGGCGGTAAACCGCTCTCTATTTTAAACAGCGGCCGTGCTTCTTTGGTATATGCTTTTGAAAAAGCCAATGCTGTTTTAAACCAAAATGTCGATAAAGTATTAGTGTTATTTGTTGATACTTACTTAATGAGTGGGACGTTATCGGCTCTAGCCAATCCTCCTTATAGAGAGCGTATTCCGCACAAACTAAGAGTCCTAATACCTGAGCGCAACAGTAATGGCTTTATCCCCGGCGAAGCAGTCGGCGGGATGATCATAAGTCGACAGGCTCATAACGCCGATTTAAAAGTGCTCGGCACCAGCATTCAACATGAAAGTGCTTTAATCGATACCTCTGACGTATTGAAGGGGCAAGCGCTTACATCGGCGTATCGACAAGTCTCTGAAAGGGCGGAAACGCCTTTACATGACTGCCGATACCGTATGGCGAGTATCTCTGGCGAGCAATACTTCTTTAAAGAAGCAGGTTTGGCACAGACCCGTGCCCTGACACAAAAAACCGAATCGCAACCATTGTGGCTGCCAGCCAGCTACATCGGTGAAACGGGGGCAAGTGTAGGGTTAGGGATGATTACGATGGCTCGTTATGCCAATCAGCGTGGTATGGCCCCAGGTGCCCATGTGATCGCCCACTGTAGCAACGATGACAGCGCTCGCGGTGCTTTTATAATGGAATACACAGGAGAGCGTCATGGCTAACCAAGTTTTTGCTAATGGACTAGAAATCGCCTGTAAAGCGGCGGCTGGTTTGTCCCCCGCGGCTTTTCCAGATCCGTGTTTCAGTCCTTATTTGATCCCGTATCCGAATACGACCTTTGCGAAAGACCTCGCCAATGCTAGCACCACAGTCTTTATCACGAATAAGCCTATCGCTCTGAAAGATAAATCGTTCTTTGCGACCAGTACCGGCAATGAACCAGCGACCAATAACTACGCTAGAGGGTTAAAGACCCAAGTGATAACGGGCAAAGCCTACTTCCGATCTTGGTCCATGGACGTGTTTGTAGAAGGGTATAACGTCTGTCGTCATACCGATAATATGACCCATAACCACGGCTCTGATCCGGGTAATACAGGACACTGGCAATATCTCGATAGCGCCTCTGCCGCTAAAGCTTGTGAGAAAGATCGAAAGCGTGTTGAAGACGAGTGCGGTGTTTCTAAAAAGGATAATGATCGTTTTAAGAAACGCCAAGAAAAAGCCTCAAAGCGCAAAAAGAAAAACTCGGCTTCTTCCTCTAAGTCTAGTAAACCACGCAATATGACATGGAAAGACAAACATTGTACTGGTGTGATGATCAAACCGACCAATATTAAAGAGTTAGAAGATAGGCTTAGTGAATTAAAAGAAGAAGCCACCGGTATGATTGCTGACATGGAAGGCGTCTTAAAAGATTATGCTATTGAAACAGGAAAGGATTATGCCATCAGGGCTGGGGCAAAGCATGTTGGCGCATTAGGTTGTACCGTATTTACTCCAGCAGGAACGGCAGCCTGCGAGATTGGTGTAGGCGTATATAATGTGCTGGATGGCGTATGGACGGCAGGCAGTACCGCGGTTGAAGTGTATGGGATGCGCTTTGAAGCGGGGACGTTAGTTGATCAAGCGCGTACTTCCAAAAAATACATGAGTAAGCTGGCAGAGTATGAATCACAGTTGAGTCGTGCAACCAGCCAAAAAGAAATGGATCAATTAAAGTCTGATTTTTGGGAGTCTTTCCGCGTAGATATGAAAGAGTTCGTCGAAGATAATGAGTGTCTTAAAGCGCGTAAATGTATGTTAGTGCCCTACGACTCGGGTCAAAAAGGCGGAAAGCATGGTAAAGAGACTTCTTCAAACGTCGCCAAGACCAGTAGTGCGGGTAAGACAAATGCGGATGATCTGTTTGGCAAGCTAGGCAATGCCTCGACAGGCGGTTGCTGCCCCGGTCAAACGGGCCACCACCTACTCCCCGAGGCGTGGTTATCGGATAGCAAGTGTGGTTACAGCAAGTCAAAGCACAACAAGGCACCAACCGTCTGTGCGGAAGGGGTGGGCCATAGTGATGGCACCCATGGAACGTTTCATACGAAAACGGATGAAGTGTCAAAGAAACATCTTGGTGAACAAGTTTCTATAGATCAGGCAATTAACCTTGCACAAGAAGGTCACCAGAATGCGGTGAATACAGACTTTGGTGAAAGGTGGTTTGGGAAGCATTGTGACCCAGATTGTATTAATGCTCAGCTCAAAGCGTTTTATAAAGATTTTAAATGTGAGCCTACGGTAAAAGATAAAGTGGGTGGAACAGATAATGCTCAAAGCGATAATGATATTCTGGATTAATTAAATGGCTAATGTAACGACTGATAAATATAAGTATTTAGATGGTTTCACTATTCATGACTGTTGTGTAGCAGCTGAAGGTTATTACGCTGTTTCAGTTGAAGAAATCTTAGATGAAGAGAAGTATGACTATTACACATCTAGAGGGGAAAGTAGGCTAGCTGTATATAATTCAGCTCGTCAAGAAGATGGAGGTCCTGCTATTTGGGGTGGGATGAGGTGGGGTAGACATTCTTTTTTCAATACTCGCTTAGTGAACACTGAACCTAAAGAGTGCTTAATGATGGACGATGCGGGGCAAGGTTATTATCTAGGTCTTGGTGATAATAAGTTTGCTGAAAAACAGCTTTCACCTAAAACGCGCTTTCATCAGTTAGCAAAAGTCGATGACCAAGTGTACGGCGTCGGCTGGGGGCGTGATGTGTTTAAACGCTTAGGCCCTGAGCAATGGGAATGTATCTCCACCGAGATCAAAGCCCCCAGTGGTAATGGCTGTGGGTTTGAAGACATGGATGGGTTTTCAAAAAATGATTTGTACGCCGTAGGCGGAACTAATGATATTTGGCACTTTGATGGTGAGAAGTGGCGTTATATTGATGTTTGCGATGAACAAATGTTGCCGCTCTCCGTATGCTGTGCCGAAGACGGTTATGTCTACATCGGCTGTGCGTGGGGGATTGTCCTACGTGGTCGAGGTGAAGAATGGGACGTTTTTCATACCGATAAAAATGTAAAGTTCTGCGATACCGTGGCTTATAAAGGTCGAGTCTTTTTTGGCAGTGAGAGTGGCGTGTATGTGGCAGAGCAAAATACCGATACGCTGAGCTGTCAGCCTTATGACTTTGAAGGGCAAATTGCCCCATTAAATGCGCGTCGTTTGGATGCAGGGTATGGCCTATTGCTGGCGGCCAGCCTTAACAGTGTTGCCTTGTATGATGGCGAACGTTGGCAATATCTCTATGGCGGCGGTCCATCGCCAAAAGAAGAGGCCATGCTGCTGGAAATGTTGACGAAAGAAGCCGAGCAAGAGCTTGATGAGCTGACAGAATTAGCCGACAAGTTAAAATCCGCGAAGGGGCAGGGCTAGATGGCGCTTTCTCCTTGGTTGTTTGCCCATGTGAAGCATGATGCGCCCTATGCTTGGTTTCGTCGTTATCATGGGCTCTTTTCTTCCCAACTTACGCCGCAGCACATTGACGAGTATGAACACAAGCTAGCGGAGTACTTGCAGCTTGTTCGGTTAGACACAGAAGGTGAGGTCGATTATCTGTCAGCCATGGGGCCGGATACATGGGGTGCCGTGTTTATTCTGACGGTCGTCGCGATAGAGCAACACAATACTGAGCGTTTTACCGTCATATTAGATGACATCGCCGAGCGTGATACCCAATACGATGAGTTGGTCTCTGCTCTGACATGGTTGCCCATAGGGCGAAGTGTCAAAGCCATTAAGCAAACACTCAAGCACGCCTCGGCAAAGGTTCGCGCCTGTGGCATTGAAGCATTGAGCATTCTCAAACAGCCCCCTGACGAGCAAAGCTTATTACATTGGCTAACGGCTGGGAGTGATGAAGAGCGTGTTGCAGCGCTTCAGTTAATCGGTGACCTGAAAGCCACGACTCCTGCTATCGCGCAACAGCTTGGTCAGTTGCTGAATATTGAAAAGGCCAATAGTACGGAGGTCTTTTATGCCATCCGAGCGGCGCTACTTCTGGGCAATAAAGACTTTGTAAGACGGTTGAAGCCTTATCTAGAAAAGCCCAACGAGCATTTTAATGAAGCCGTGATGGCTGCGTTTAGTGTGCTCTCGAAGGCTGATATTGAGCAGCAGCTCGACCAATGGTTTCACACAGGCTTGCCGCTAGAACTGCGTTTATTCGCTTTGATGGTGGCGGGTTTACCGCATCGCATGACGGAAGTATTAGACGCGATTAACGATCCGGCTTACAACCAACAAGCCGGCATGGTGTTTAGTGTGATCACTGGAATGCATTTGGATGATGCAAGCTTGTCTCTGGATGTCGCCAGTGATTTTGAGCCCCAAGCCGCCAACAGTGATTACGCTGATTTACCCATGCCGGATCCGATCCTCGCCCCCAACTGGTGGCGACAGCATGAACAAGCGTTCGATCCGAATAATCGCTACCTCGGAGGGCAAACTCACTCGCCCGAAGGCTTCATTGATCTGCACCAAAGCGCACGACAATACACCCGTTATCTAGCGGGGCAATTTGCAGCGTATCAACAACCTAACTTCGTGGCTGATAACCTCAGAGCAAGACGTATCAGAGTGTGTTAGCGCTTTTTGGCATTATTTGAAACTTTAAAACCACACGGCATGTAATCAATACATGCCGATGGCAACCTGCGCGCTTAATTAACCTACATGTAGGCCTGATCTTTAACAATTTGATTTTTTAAACTTTTTTCTTTCTCAATAAAGTGCCCTGATGCAAAAAATACTGAGCCTAACTCAACTTCATTGGATGCGGATTTAGCCGTCGAGCTTGGCGCAAAAAAAGCGGCGTGGATTACGCTTACGCCCCGTCTATCGAAGCGTTTGAAACGCCTTTTAGTGCCAAAAACGCCGACAACGAAGATTACCCTACGGTAGGGCTTGGACCTGTGGGTCGCTGGTGGCAACCCAGAGCCAGCTTAGCAGGCACCTACGACGCCGAATGGAAAGCCACACGTTGGCCGAAGCTGCCTCTCGATTTTGACTTTGCTTATTGGAACGCCGCGCCCAAGAACCAACAGATCGACTACCCGCAGGGGGGTGAAGAGGTAGTGCTCATCGGACTGCATCCACAAGGTACGCTGCGCTTTAAATTACCTGTCCCGGATATCAAATTACTGCTTCGACTGGAAGCTGGCGTACCGTTGTTCAAGCCGATGGAAACCGACACTCTTATTTTTGATATGCAACAACTAACCGTATCGGTCGTACGCCGAGCCTTAGTCGCCGCCAAGGCGGGTATCAAACAAATGGAGCTAGGCACTTGGGACATTGAGGCGGCTCGGGCAAAAAACGCTGAGTTAATCCAACAAGCGCTAGCCGCTGGTTAACACCGTTAAAGAGGACGAAAAACACCATGGCCAATGAATCCGCCACCGCACAAGACGGGGACTTTATGCTGATCTCCCTGCTCCCCGATGTGTGCTTAACCCCCAGTAAACCGGTGGGTGTGCCGGTGCCTTACATGATTACGCACACCATGGATAAAAGTAAGCAATGCTCACGAATGTCTTTTTTCGGAAAAAAGCCGCCTACCTGCACGATGAAAGCTTCGTGGACAACATCACAGGGGACGAGCCTGGCGCGGGAATGGGCGTGGTGTCTGGAACCCACGTCAAAATCAGCTACAGCATTTTGAAAAGCAGCACCGTATACGTCAATGGCAAACCCATTGTGCGAACGGGCGATCAAGCCTGGATGAACGCTGAGAAGCCTTAGCTAATTTAAAAGAGCTGACCTTTTATACAAGGTAGCTGTGAATCAGGAAGAAAGGTACAGAAAGCACATGGAACAAGTTACATTAGCAACACTTGATGTGTGTGTAGATCGAGAAACAGGCGAAGAATGTGAACTACCTGAGCCAAAGGAAGGAAGCGTTCACCCAAATAGCCAACCAGCACCCGCTGCGCCACCTAACACCTCTGGAATGGTTGTTCCCAAGACCAGTCCCGAAGCCAGTGGGGCAGGTAACAGTGCCCCAACAATCGAGCCGATAGAAGGGGAAGGAGATTGGTGGGAAGAGAATAAATCCGATGCAGCGCATGCAGCCCTTGATGCAGCGGGGATGATCCCCGTTATAGGTATCTTTGCGGATGCGGCCAATGCTATATTTTATGCAGTGCAAGGGGAATTCACGACCGCAGGTGTAAGTGTCTTAGCCATGATTCCCGGTGCAGGTCAGGGCGTTACGGCCGCGAAATATGGCGCCAAAGCTGCCGAAACAGCCGTAGAAGCGGGCGCCAAAGCGAAGGCCAAGCAAGAAGCCGCTGAAGCCGCTGAAGCCGCGGCCAAGAAAGCCGACGCCCCACCACCAAGCAAGCCCCCGAAGAAAGATAAGGATACTGAAGGGCCAAAAGAGGGTGAGGGTAAAGATGGTGGGTATGTTGAGGGTGGCGGGAAATTTAATGACCCTGAATTGGAAAAAGATTATCAAAAGTATGTATCTCGTAAAAAATCTGAAGGTAAGGCTTATAGAGATAGAGATTCGTGGAAAACAGAGTCAGATTATTGGAAAAATGATTCGCCAATGGCACGAGGTAATCGTTTCAATAAAAAAGCTGAAAAAGAGGGATGGTATGATTATAATGAAGTTCATTTGGAAAATGGAAAGCGATTAGACTCATATTCTGAAGGAGAAATAGTCTCTAGAAAAAGTACCGATTTTGATAAAATAAAAGAATCGACTTTTGAGGGTTATGTAGATGAAATTAATAAAAAATACTCACCAGGAACGAAGGTAAATTCTAGGAAGTATCCTGATATTAATGGTAAAGAGTTGAAAGGAGACCGGATTTTAGAGGTTCCTGATGGAAATTTTAATTCATTAAATAAATATAAATTCGAATCGATTGCTGAAAGTAAGGGTGTTAAAATAAGGTACAGAAATGAATGATAATCTTAAAGAAGCTTTTTTAGACATTGGTTTTTTTGATAAGTATTTTTTGATTTGTGAAAAATACCCTGAAAGAGACCCTCTTGAGAAATTTGATATAAGTTATATTTTAAATCTATTTTCAGAGGAAGGGTTTAATATTAAATATTTTAAAAAAGAGCGTTTTTTTAGTGTTTTTTATACTCCTGAAGTTTATATGAATATTTCAATAAAATATGGATGTTGTGAATTTATTTTTGTTATTAATGATAGCGAAGGTATAGCTTATCCTGTTTCGAAAATTATTCGGAGTCTATCTAATGTAAAGTTGGATACGGTAAAAAAACCTTTTTTTAATAGCTATGATGAACTTTTTTTCTTAGTTTCATATTTTTTTGAATTATTGAAAATGCTTTTATATAGGTTGAATAATGGGTGAAATATACTTTTTGTTTTCTGGTTTTATTTACGATAATAAGAAAATTAGTCTTATTTTAGATAAAGCTAAAGATAGTCCAGTATTGAAGAAGATAACTGATAAATATGGTGATAATACATTACTTCTAAAAGAAGGTGTGGATTTTATTGAAGGTCGTATACAGTTACCTTTTGATGCTTTTGAATTAGACATCGATGACTTTATTTATTCTGCAGAGCACTGGTTCGATCTGTTGTCTGAGATAAGAAATAATAGTTGCTTTAAGGAATTTGTAGCTGAAATAGATGGAATTGAATTGTTTTGGGACTCTAGTGACCGCAGCTACAAAAGGCCGAGATAAAGTCATCGGTAACGATAGCTAAAAAATTACGATCATATACGGTGCCAGACACATTGCTATTAACTCGTTTGGTCGGGGAAGAGAAGGTTTCGACACTGTTTGGCTTTGAGATCGAAGCATACTCCTTACTCAAAGACATTCCACCAGCACAAATAGTGGGCAAAAACGTCACCCTAAAAATCTCTCTTACCGATGACAATGCGTTATTTCAGGCGGGTAGCTATCGCTATATTAACGGCTACGTACAGAGCTTTCGTCAGGATGGTAACAAATTACAAGATTTACAAAGTTACACGGCTGTTGTCGTACCTTGGTTTTGGTTCCTAACACAAACCAGTGACTGCAAAGTTTTTCAGTTCAAAACGGTAAAAGAAATCGCTTCTGCTATTTTCGCTGAAAACGGTTTTAGTGATTTTTCCTTTCGCTTGGCAGGCCAACACCCCGCACGCGAGTATTGTGTTCAATACAAAGAAAGTGATTTTGACTTTTTATCCCGACTATTTGAAGAAGAAGGTATTTACTACTACTTCGCAGTTTAACATGACACCCATCTTAAAAAGTGACTCTCTGCTCACTTTTAGCAGAGCCACAAAAATAAGCCTGTTCCGATTATAACGGGCTTATTTACACTCTTTTGGGTCTAGATTTATATGTTTTAGGGCATTTAGTGAAAACGAGACGTGAGGAGTCCTGATCAGTTCAGATCATATGTGTTGAGTGATGAGTTTGGTTTCCTAGGCGAGTAGCTGTTTCGTTTTACTGATCTTAGGTCGCCGTTTATAGCCTACTTTTTGGTAGTAGTTAGATAAGATTAACTCTGTACCCACTGCGGCGTGGGTATGTTGTTCAAACTCGATGGCGATGGTCATCCAGTTTTCAGATGGGATATTTAGGCGCTGTAAGATCGGTGCAAACGAGAGCTCTATGCTGCCACGTTTATCTTGGCGCACAATACGACCCGTAAGATCGACAAGTTCTAGGTAGTCTTCCAAACGAAAGGGCAGGCCGTTCGGCTGGTTTTCTCTTGGATTGCCCACAAAAGGATGTAGAGAATTAGGTTGATAGTTTTTTTGGGCGGCGTGGATGCGTTTTTTGATGCTGGTGTGCTTGGATGTCTCGGGCGTTCGGTCAATCTTTGCCCTTACTGGATTCAAATCAACATATGCCATACAAGCGATTAATGCTGCCTCATCGAGTAGGGCTTGGGACTTAAAGCGGCCTTCCCAGAATCTACCGGTGCAATTATCTTCCAGATTTGCTTGTCAAGCGATGTTCTCATTTAGCTCTTTCATGAACCAGCTAATGTCCATGAGTCGCTGGCGATAGGTTTCGACCATAGCATTAAGTAGTGGCTGTAAGTAGTCTGGAACGGCCCCATCCATCATATATTGTTGTGTGATCATGGTGCCTTTATGCAGTGTATGCCAACGGCTTAGTACTTCTTCAGTTGACCAGTTTTTAGCCGACTCTTTATCAACGGCTGAAAGAAATTTTGCTTCAACACCCCGCTCTTCATGCGGACGAAACACCGCTCAATTTGGTAAAAGAAGACCGAGATAAATGCTACATGTGGGTCTATTGCAGTGGAACGGATGGGCCAGATACACCACACCCTATGTACAAAACGGCATTGAAACCGATCGTTTTATACGAGTTCCAAAAAACGCGCCAAGCGACCCATCCAAAGGCCTTTTTGAATGATTACTCAGGGTATCTACACGCCGATGGTTATGCTGGATACGAACAAACCGACACACAGCTCGTCGGATGCTGGGCCCACGCACGTCGTAAATTTATGGACATCGCCAAAAGCTTAGGAAAGAACAAGACGGGCACACATACCGTGGCACTGAACTGGATACAAAAGCTCTATGCGATTGAAAGTAGAGCTGCACAGTGCGAGACAACGGAAAAGGCCTTTGCTTATCGCCGTGAACAGACGATCCCAGTGCTAAACGACTTTAAAAAGTGGCTAGAAAAAACAGTGAAAAACAAGCCGCCAAAAGACAAACTCACAGGCGCCTTAAATTACTGTCTCAACCAATGGGAGAAGCTTGTGCGCTATGTTGACGACCCACATCTTAGCATCGACAACAACCGTGCCGAGCGAGCCATCAAGCCGTTCGTGATTGGACGAAAGAACTGGCTCTTCTCAAATACAGAAAACGGTGCCGAGGCCAGCGCGGTACTCTACAGCATGATCGAAACCGCTAAAGCCAATGGCTTAATCGCTTACGACTACCTTGTTAAAGTGTTTGAAGAACTGCCAAAAAGGAAAACAGGCGCAGACATCGACGACTTGCTGCCTTGTAATGTGACGTTAACGCCTTAAGAGACTCTCCGCCGCTTCCATGCAGCTCATTGATCGCCCTGAAGAAAGACAGAGCTCCCATCCTGGGAGCGTAAACCATCCGTGGCTCTCTGTCTGAACAACACTTTAGAGACATAATGGTCAGCTTGCATCTCTAAAGCATCACAAAGATGCGATAGATCAAAAAACATCCTCAAGGTGTGGTTTGCCGGACGCTTACGTTGTTGTCGTTATTGAGAGGGGGGCCTCAATGTAACGCACCAGTTTATCCCATTGATTTAAACTGTAGTTCAGCGCTTCGGTCAGTTTGTCTATTGGCGGTTTGAGTGGCACCCTTTTCTCTAACCATGCTTTGTAATTTGCTAGCGCTTGCAGCGCATGGTTCTGAGATAGGTAAACGCTTCTTCAGGCGATTTACATTGTTGTGTTCGGGATCCAATCACATACCACTTTTGAATATGGTTCAGTGCAAGGGTGTGTTTACCCGCTTTTCCCTTGGGAGACGTTTTGGCAATATCAGTATAGTAGCGACGTGCGTGAGACCAGCAACCAACCAGTTGTGCGCCTGTTTCTTCATATCCACTATAGCCATCAATTTGTAGGTAGTCACTGCAATACACCCACATGTAACAGGTGTTTTTTCGCCTCTTTGACCACATTAAGTATGGTTTCATCCACATGGAGTGCTGGCTGCTTCAACAGCAACTCATGCTAGCGGTCATAATAGGCTGTATCGCTATTGCACACTTTTTTATCCAGTCTTAGACATGGATTGCCGACTAAGCTCAATGCCGTATTGCTTAAACAGCGCTTCTTGGCGATACAGTGGCAAGGCGTATTGATATTTACCACTGATGATTTGCGCTAAAAATGTTGGAGTAGCGAAACCCTTTGGAATCAAGCTTGGTTTAGATGATCGTTGTTTGATCCTCCATTAAAAAAATTAAACAAACGAATTTTCTATTGTCAGTTTGTTGTGAGTTTTGTGTGTTGCGGTGTCAGGAATTCGAAATACTCGCGAGTCGAGGTTAGTGGCCTACTTATCCGGTGTTAGCATAGCCGCTGTATAAAAGCGCAGTATATATAAGGATTTACGTATGGGTAATAACACTCACGTGCGAATAAAGCTTGATCGACAAGAAACCTCTGCCAATGCCACTCGTGGCGTATTAACCATCGGTGGCAAAGCGGGCACTTGGTACATTTTAGAGCCAAGTGGCCCCGACTCCACAACGGAAGGCTCGGATCAACGCATTCCTCAGGGGACGTATCGAGTGACGTCTTATTCTTCACCCAAGTATCCTGATGCATTCGAGTTGAAAGACGTGCCCGGTCGTACATACATTTTGATTCACCCTGGTAATTTTCACTCTAATACCGAGGGGTGTCTAATGCCCGGCAAAGTGAAAATGTCAGACAACAATGATCTTGCTGTTGGACGAAGCCGAGTTGCGTTTAATGAAATAAAAGCGCATCTAGCTGGGGCGCAGCGCATAACGATCGAGATTAGTAATTCAATTATAGGAGACGCTTCAGAATGATTCGGAAATTGATGGCGGCAGGACTGTTGCTGTGTTCTTTCATGGCATCGGCTCAGACCTTGATTGAGACAAATATGTCTTGGCTGACACAGCACCAAGAACAGGTTGAAATGAGTTTATCGTCCGCAGAAGAAGAGAACTTTCTACCGGCTTTAAATACCGTGATTTTAGTGTGGGAGCACCGTGATGGTGCGTTAACCGCTGAAATCTCGCCTTATATCTTGAAGGCGATGATTGCGGAACCTGAATTAACCTTGGCCGCCTTGTTTAACTCGCCTGCGTCTTTTAACCGCTGGTTGAGCCAGTTACAAGGCCAAGTATTTATGGCGGTAACGCCAGAGCAAGTGGTGCAGCTTAATGACTTAAAAAAAGCATTGGAAGTGTCATTAGCAAGTTACATCATCAAGCCGGATTCACAATTTGATGAACAAGCAAAGCGATTGTTAGAGCAGGTTCAAGCCTCTTCCGTCTATATGGTCGATTAGTTTAAGTGGTATAAGGGGAATAATGACAAGCAGTCGTGTTCCTAGATTGTTTATATACTCAATATGAGCGAAAATAGCGCCCAATCCCTATTACCAAAACAAGCTTGCAGTGAAAAAGTCCCTCATTAGGGACTTTTTATCGACATGTGAGTTTGTGAATACAAAAGAGTTTCTAAATGGCTGACCAGCATTTTCTTGATGAAGTAAACAAGCGCCGCACGTTTGCGATCATTTCCCACCCCGACGCCGGTAAGACAACGATTACTGAAAAAGTATTGTTGTTCGGACGTGCGATTCAGTCTGCCGGTACGGTAAAAGGTCGCGGTTCCAATGCGCACGCCAAATCCGATTGGATGGATATGGAGAAAGAGCGTGGTATCTCGATCACGACGTCGGTGATGCAGTTCCCATACAATGATTGCTTGGTTAACCTGCTGGACACTCCTGGACACGAAGATTTCTCGGAAGATACCTACCGTACGCTAACGGCCGTGGATTCTTGTTTGATGGTGATCGACGCGGCAAAAGGTGTCGAGGCACGTACCCGTAAGTTAATGGAAGTAACGCGTCTGCGTGACACGCCAATTGTAACGTTTATGAACAAATTGGACCGTGATATTCGTGATCCGATGGATCTTCTGGATGAAGTAGAAAACGAATTAAAAATGATGTGTGCACCGATCACGTGGCCCATTGGTTGTGGCAAGCTGTTTAAAGGTGTGTACCACATCCATAATGATGAAACGCTGCTTTACTCCACGGGTCAGGGTCACAAAATTCAAGAGTTACGAGTTGTTAAAGGGTTGAATAACCCTGAGCTAGATGAAGCCGTTGGCGAAGAGTTGGCCGAGCAGCTACGAGAAGAGCTTGAGTTGGTGATGGGTGCATCGAATGAATTTGATCAAGAGCTGTTTCTAGCGGGTGAGTTAACGCCAGTTTACTTTGGTACGGCCTTGGGTAACTTTGGTGTCGATCACATGCTGGATGCCTTGACGCAATGGGCACCGGCCCCAATGCCGCGTGAAACACATGATCGCCAAGTGGAAGCCACAGAAGAGAAATTCTCTGGTTTCGTCTTTAAAATTCAGGCCAATATGGACCCGAAACACCGAGATCGTATTGCGTTTATGCGTGTGGTATCGGGTACGTACAAGCAGGGCATGAAAATGAATCATGTTCGTTTGGGCAAGCAAATCAGTATTTCCGATGCCGTCACCTTTATGGCGGGTGATCGTTCACGTGCTGAAGAGGCTTTTGCCGGTGACATTATTGGGTTGCATAACCACGGTACGATCCAGATTGGTGACACTTTTACCCAAGGCGAAAACTTAAAGTTCTCTGGTATTCCAAACTTTGCGCCAGAATTGTTCCGTCGTATTCGCTTAAAAGATCCATTGCGACAGAAACAGCTATTAAAAGGCTTGGTGCAGCTTTCAGAAGAAGGTGCGGTGCAAGTGTTCCGCCCGATGCAAAACAATGACTTAATCGTTGGTGCGGTCGGTGTTCTTCAGTTCGATGTGGTTGTGGCGCGCTTAAAAGCGGAGTACAACGTGGAAGCCATCTACGAAAATATTAACGTGGCAACAGCGCGTTGGGTGCAGGCGGAAGAAGGTAAGAAGTTCGAAGAATTCAAACGTAAGAGCGAGGCAAACTTAGCATTGGATGGCGGTGATAATTTAACTTATATTGCGCCGACAATGGTGAATTTGAACCTAGCAAAAGAACGTTACCCAGAAGTTGAGTTCCGAGCAACGCGTGAGCACTGATCTATACTTGACTAATTTACTTGGTTAAGAGGATAATCTTGCCATTATTTTAATGGTGTAAAGGTGTCTCGATACCTTAGTGGAGAAAGCAATGGTCGAATCAGCTGACCCTATTTCAATGACGGATGCTGCCGCAGCAAAATTGCAGTCATTGATTGTGGAGGAAGAAAACGAGCGCTTGATGTTGCGTGTGTACGTGACAGGTGGCGGTTGTTCTGGCTTCCAATACGGATTCACATTTGATGAAGAGTATCAAGAGGACGACACAGAAGTGATGCGCAATGGCGTAAAGCTGGTAGTTGATCCGTTAAGTTTCCAGTACTTGGTGGGCTCAGAAGTCGATTATAAAGAAAACTTAGAAGGTGCACGCTTTACTGTGGCTAACCCTAATGCATCTTCTACTTGTGGTTGTGGTGCGAGTTTTAGTATATAGGGATTCGCATTGCGAAAGCGTTACCAGTAGTCTTAGAAAACCCTCGCGTAATACCGAGGGTTTTTTTATGACCTCTATCTGGTTATGACGCTGTTTTGAATGATGGAGGTAGTGAGAGGTGATGCTAGGTCAATAACGACGTCATCGGTAAGCTTATTGCATGATAATCGAGTGATTGAAGCGGACTTGCTTAGAATTTCCACAGCATGACCTTTATCTAATGAGTGCGGGTACGTATGATACTCCGCTTTTTAATGAAACCGACTAGGGGAAGTTATATGAAATTTAAGTCTTACGTTTCGGCGTTGGCCCTGACGGCAGTGGCGGCGGTTCCGTTCTCTGCTCAAGCAGAAGATGTTGTGCACTTTTATAACTGGTCGGATTACATCGACGAAGAAACGTTGCCAAGCTTTGAACAAGAAACGGGTACATCGGTTGTCTACGATGTGTTCGATAGTAATGAAGTGCTGGAAGCCAAGTTGCTCTCTGGCCAATCTGGCTTTGATTTAGTGGTTCCCACGAATGACTTTATTGGCAAACAAATTCAGGCGGGTGCGTTTATGCCGCTTGATCGTTCAGCGTTACCAAACTGGTCGAATCTGGACCCTAAGATCATGTCTTTGTTAGAAGGCGTTGATCCTGGTAATAAATACTCTGTGCCTTACATGTGGGGCACAACAGGTATTGGTATAAATGAAGCCAAAGTCAAAGCGCTTTTGGGTGAAGATGCTCCGATTGATAGCTGGTCTTTGGTGTTTGAAAAAGAATACTTAGAAAAGCTGCAGTCTTGTGGTGTCGTGGCGTTGGATGCACCAACAGAGATTATCAGTTCTGCATTGAACTACTTAGGTCTTGATCCGAATACCACGGATAAAGCGGATCTTAATAAGGCAACGGAGCTAATGTTGTCTGTGCGTCCTTACTACCGCTATTTCCATAGCTCGAAATACATCAATGATCTAGCTAATGGTGACGTTTGTGTTGTGATTGCTTGGTCGGGCGATGTGGCGCAAGCGGCTGCCCGTGCAGAAGAGGCCAACAATGGCGTTGATATCCGTTATGTGATTCCGAAAGAGGGCGCGCTGATGTGGTTTGATATGCTGGCCATTCCTCGTGATGCGAAGAATGCAGCAGGCGCTCATGAACTGATCAATTTCCTATTGCGTCCTGAGATCACGGCAAACATAACGAATTACGTTTGGTACGCCAATGCCAATCCAGCGTCTATGGGCATGGTGGATGCCGACGTAGCCAATGATGAAAGTATTTTTCCGACACAAGAAGTGCGCGACAAGTTGTGGTTACCGAGCGTGTTGGATCAACGCACGACGCGCACCATTACGCGTGCATGGAACAAGATTAAATCCGGTCAATAACCACATCGCCAGCGGGCGGTGCTCGCTGGCATGATTTTTAGCTTTGAGGGTTTTAAATGATTGAGCCAAGTCTTTCACGTGATGGCGTAGATGGCCACTTTCTTCAGATAAGAAGTATCGTAAAAACCTACGACGATGTGGTTGCCGTTAATGATGTTTCTTTAGATATAGCAAAAGGCGATATCTTTGCATTGCTTGGTGCGTCAGGGTCAGGCAAGTCAACCTTGCTGCGTATGTTGGCTGGATTTGAAACGCCGAACTCAGGCAAAATTATCTTAGATGGCGAAGACATTGTCTCGCTCGCACCGTATCGTCGCCCGATTAATATGATGTTTCAATCCTATGCCTTGTTTCCACACATGACGGTTGAGCAGAATATTGCGTATGGCTTGAAGCAAGACCGTATGCCCAAAGCAATGATTGCTGACAAAGTTGTGCAGATGCTGCGTTTGGTGCACATGGAGAAATACGCAAAGCGTAAACCAGAGCAGCTGTCCGGTGGGCAGCGTCAACGTGTGGCGTTAGCGCGCAGCTTGGCGAAGTCACCAAAGCTTTTGCTGTTGGATGAGCCAATGGGGGCGTTGGATAAAAAACTACGTAATCGTATGCAGCTTGAGGTGGTGGATATCATCGAAAGTGTCGGCGTGACGTGTGTCATGGTTACCCACGATCAGGAAGAAGCCATGACCATGGCCAACCGTATTGCTATTATGGAAGAAGGCAGTATTGTGCAGTCTGGTACTCCGCGAGATATCTATGAAGCGCCGAACAGTCTTCAGGCGGCAGAGTTTATTGGTAGCATGAATTTGTTCCGCGGTGCGATTACCGTTGACGCACAAGATCATGCAGTAATTGATTCAGACGAAATTAACAACCAGTTGTATGTTTCCTATGGCGTTACTACGGCGATTGAAGACAAACACGTGGTGTTTGCGGTTCGTCCTGAAAAAACGCTGATTTCCCGTGATCAGCCACAAGGTGAGTACAACTGGTGTCGTGGCGTTGTACATGACATTGCTTATCTTGGAGGGCACTCGGTTTACCATATCCGTTTAAATAATGGCAAAATCCTTTACTCTTTCATGGTGAACTCTGATCGTTTTGCTGATCAACCTACGTGGGAAGAGCAAGTTTACGTTTATTGGTCTGATGACAGTGGTCTGGTGTTGCGTCCATGAAGAAAGTCACTGAGCGTCTAAAGCGCCATGCTGAGCACGGTAAACGCTGGGTTATTGCCGTTCCAACCTTATGGCTGATGCTGTTTTTTGCGTTGCCATTTTTGATTGTCTTAAAAATAGCCTTTGCGGAATCGGCGATCGCGATTCCGCCATACACGCAACTGTTAACTATGGCGGATGACGCGTTTGATTTGCATGTGTATTTTGGCAACTTTATTTTCTTAACCGAAGATGCGTTGTATCTGACTGCCTATCTGAACAGCTTAAAGATGGCCGCGATATCGACGTTTTTATGCTTGCTTATTGGTTACCCTATGGCGTACCACATTGCCCGAGCTAAGCCTTCTACGCAAACCGTCCTATTGTTATTGATACTGCTGCCGTCATGGACATCGTTCTTGATTCGTATTTACGCGTGGATCGGTATTTTGAAAAGTAACGGTATTTTAAATAATACTCTTATGTGGCTTGGTGTGGTGGATCAGCCATTAGCCATCTTGAATACCAATGTGGCGGTCTACATAGGCATTGTGTATGCGTACTTGCCGTTTATGATATTGCCGCTATACGCCAATCTTGTTAAGCACGATCACAGCTTGATTGAGGCGTCACAAGACCTTGGTGCGCGCTGGCTGCAGTCGTTTTGGCGAATCACCTTCCCGCTATCGCGCAACGGTATTATTGCAGGGTGCATGTTGGTGTTTATTCCTGTGGTGGGCGAGTATGTGATTCCTGAGTTGCTCGGTGGTACTAATTCGATTGTGATTGGTAAAGTGTTGTGGCAAGAGTTTTTTAATAATCGCGATTGGCCGCTGGCGTCATCGTTGGCTTTGATTATGTTGTTGCTCTTAATGTTGCCGATTCATTTCTTTAGAAAGTATCAAGAGAAAGAATGGGAGGAAGGTAAATGAAACAGCCTATTCGCTTCTCTAGTGTGATGTTTTGGTTTGGCATGGCATTCCTATACCTGCCGATGCTGAGTTTGGTGATTTATTCATTCAACAGTTCCCGCTTAGTGACCGTATGGGCGGGTTGGTCAACCAAGTGGTACGGTGAGTTATTCCGTGATGAAGGCCTAATGGCTGCCGTATGGCGCAGTTTGGAAGTGGCATTTTGGAGCGCTAATACGGCTGTTTGCTTGGGGGTTTTGGCCTCTGTGGCACTGACACGTTTTGGACGCTTTCGTGGTCGCTCGATGTTGCACAGCCTTGTCGCAGCGCCTTTGGTAATGCCCGATGTGATCATTGGCTTATCGCTTTTACTGATGTTTGTATCGATGACAGATGTATTAGGATGGCCTCAAGAACGTGGTTTGTTCACTATATGGATCGCCCATGCAACCTTCGGTACGGCATACGCGACGGTGGTTATTAGCTCGCGCTTGAAGGAGTTGGACCGTTCTTTTGTCGAAGCTGCTATGGATTTAGGCGCGGCGCCCGTTAAAGCTTTTGTGCAGATTACCTTACCAATTATCATGCCAGCGTTGGTGTCGGCTTGGTTGTTGGCATTTACGTTATCGTTAGACGATGTGGTGATAGCGAGTTTTGTATCGGGTCCAGGAGCCACGACGTTACCGATTGAAGTGTTTAGCTCTGTTCGTTTAGGGGTGTCACCTAAAATTAACGCATTAGCGACGCTGATTATCTTGATTGTATCCTTGGTGACATTGGTCGCTTGGTGGTTGTCTCGTCGCAAGTTAAAGCGAGATAAGCTCGTCCGTTCATAATGTATGACTAGGCGCGGGTGTCTAATGTACCAGAAGACGTATTGCTTTCTTCTGGTGCGTTGGCATCATGCCCGTAGGCTTCGTAATTGCCGATGTAAATATAGCCCAGTGTCACATCACTGATAAGTAATGGCAGTGCATCGTTTTGTCGCTCAAACCATATTTGCAATCCTGCGAAGCTTACGTCGTAATCCGCTTTGGGCGCCGTTCCGCTGAGGTATAAATCTTCTAAAGGTTCTGCTTCACCATCTTGGTCAATTTCAAATAACCATTGTTGTGGTAAAGGCTCAAGTTGCTCAGCAGAGTAGGGTGTATGCAGTGTTTGCTTAGGCGATAGCTTGATCAGCGCTTGACGTAATGTGTCAGACAAGTGATGTGTTACAAACGTCAATAAGCACACCTTTTCAGTTCCGTCTGCGCCCAATAAATGCAGTTCTATTTTTTTGTTTTGTTTTTCATGTTTCAGGTCTTTGGCGCTGTCACCATAACTGGGTTCGTTGGTTGTAAACGACCGGGGTGGGGTTTGCAGCGGCAGTTGCCAAGAGTCGTTAGCTGGTGCGAAATGGCTAAGCGCTTCTACGTGAACATGAAGCTGATCTACTTGTTGAATAACAGCTTCTAGCATGTTGGCAATAATGCTGTCCGTAGGGGTTAGTTCGGTGGCATATTCATACGTTAAGGTGATTTGCTGTACATGAGATGCGGCGTCACTGAGTGTGAGGCTGTCATTTGATGGGCGGTTACGACGCCGACGAAAGTGGGCGTGGTCTTCCCGTTCAGGAAGTTGGTTGATTCGTTTTACCGTGTCGATGAAAAGCATAGCGCGCACTCACTTTTTTAATTATGAGACCTTATCGGCGCTTTAGTTCAAAAATTAAGGCCAGCAAGTGGCTGACCTTAATCTTAATATGCTTAACGAAGTAGGTTAGATAGCTTCGGATTCGCTTCTAACGCTGCACGGTGGAATAGTGCAACTTTACCGATAGTCTGAACAACTTGTGCCTTTAGCACTTTGCCAGTCTCTTCGATCAGCGCGTAACGGGCTTCACGGTCTACAACACTGTAGCGAACTTTGATTAGCTCGTGGTCTTCTAGAGCACGGTCGATCTCAGTCAGAACGGATTCTGTTAGGCCGTTACCTGCAACAGTGACAACAGGATTAAGTGTATGCCCAATGTTGCGATATTGCTTTTTTTGAACGTTTGTCAAACTCATAATTAAAATTTCTCATCTTAGTTGACCCTCTTTATTGGAGGCTTCAGAGGTTAAGCGATATTATAGCGGAATATCGGGTGAATTAGGTATGATGAAACAGTGTAAGATCAAAAACTAACGATCTTATCTAAGCGGAACATTTGAACGATCTTTTTGTCAAAATTTCTTGGCAAGAGGGCGGTGATTTTGACGGATGATATTCTGAGCATCTAACGACGTTAGAAACGAATGAATTGGTTGAATGATTACGCCTACAAATGACCGTTTTACGAGTAATTTATCGTATAATGCCGCTCAAGTGATCGGAAATTATAGTTAGATCGTAATTTCTGTTATCAATGCTGCGTTATTGTGACATGGTAAATGATATAAGACGCTGCTTATGCACCTAAGGTATACGAAAAAATACCTTTAGGGGTTGGAAAGCGGGCGTTATATCTTGTAATTTCAACCATTGATCCCAATATCTGTGGTAGCAATGTCATTGATGACACAGATTGTGTGTGGCTGGCTCAGCGAAACGATTGCTGTCTAGACATAACGCCTTAGTGGAATTCTTGTTGAGGTCCTTAAAAGCTTGGCTTTTAGAACCTGAAATCGATGCAGGGCCCTTTGGGTTCTGTTGTCACCCGTAAACCCTATACTTCTCAGCTTAGGCTGCTAAGTGTGCTTACTAGGACGACAAATTAAAGGTTACTAAGCCAGCGCGGTGACAGCGCTTGGTAAACTAACCGTTAAGAGGTGTGCTCTTGAACGATATGCTTAAAAATATTTTATTGTGGTTGGTGATCGCTGCGGTCTTACTGACAGTGTTTAACAATTTTAATACCTCTACGGAAACCAATCGAATCTCTTATTCTGAATTCGTACAGGAGGTTCATGACGGTCGTATTGCGAAAGTGGTCATTGAGGGTTACACCATCAGTGGTTCGCGTTCGAGTGGTGACAGTTTTGAAACGGTTCGTCCAGCAGCAGCTGATCCAAAAATCATGGATGATCTACTGAGTAACAATGTGGTTGTTGAAGGTCGTATGCCTGAACAACAAAGCATTTGGACGCAACTATTGATAGCCAGTTTCCCGATCCTTTTAATTTTGGCGATTTTTGTGTTCTTCATGCGCCAGATGCAAGGTGGTGGCGGTGGTAAAGGCGGACCAATGTCGTTTGGTAAGTCTAAAGCGCGTTTATTACCAGAAGATCAGATTAAAACAACGTTTGCGGACGTTGCCGGTTGTGATGAAGCCAAAGAGGACGTAGAAGAGCTTGTAGACTTTTTACGTGAGCCAGGCAAATTCCAGCGCCTAGGCGGTAAGATTCCACGTGGTATTCTAATGTGTGGACCTCCAGGTACAGGTAAAACATTGCTTGCAAAAGCGATTGCTGGTGAAGCGAAAGTGCCTTTCTTCACGATTTCTGGTTCAGACTTCGTTGAAATGTTTGTTGGTGTAGGTGCGTCGCGTGTACGTGACATGTTCGAACAAGCCAAAAAACACGCCCCTTGTATCATCTTTATTGATGAGATCGATGCGGTAGGTCGTAACCGTGGCTCAGGTATGGGCGGTGGTAACGACGAGCGTGAGCAAACATTGAACCAATTGTTGGTTGAGATGGATGGCTTTGAAGGCAACGAAGGTATTATCGTCATTGCTGCGACAAACCGTCCCGACGTGTTAGACCCTGCATTGCTTCGTCCTGGTCGTTTTGATCGACAAGTTATGGTGGGTTTGCCAGACATTCGTGGTCGTGAACAAATTCTTAAAGTTCACCTACGTAAAGTGCCCATGGCAGATGACGTAGTGCCGAAAAACATTGCCCGTGGTACACCAGGTTTCTCTGGTGCAGACCTTGCGAACTTGATCAACGAAGCTGCGTTATTTGCAGCGCGTTCGAATCGTCGCTTGGTTAACATGGAATTGCTTGAGCTTGCTAAGGATAAAATCCTGATGGGTGCTGAGCGTAAGTCCATGGTGATGAAAGAAGAAGAGAAACGCAACACGGCATACCACGAAGCGGGGCACGCGATTGTTGGTTACTTGATGCCAGAGCATGATCCTGTTTACAAAGTAACGATCATTCCTCGTGGTCGAGCTTTAGGTGTAACCATGTATTTGCCGGAAGAAGACAAGTACAGTCTCAGTAAGCGTGGTATTGAATCGCAAATCTGTAGCCTTTACGGTGGCCGAATTGCCGAAGAGATGATTCATGGCTTTGATGGTGTATCAACCGGTGCGTCAAATGATATCGAGCGTGCGTCAAGTTTAGCGCGTAACATGGTAACTAAATGGGGACTGTCTGCGGAGTTAGGTGCATTTGCCTACGAAGAAGACGATCAACAAAGTATGACGGGCAGCAAGAATAATTATTTCTCACCTGAAACAGGTAAGAAACTGGATTCTGAAGTGCGTGGCATCATTGACCGTTGTTACCAAAAATCGACGCAAATTCTTGAAGAAAACCGCGAGAAGCTTGAAGTAATGGCGGATGCGTTGATGGTCTACGAGACAATTGATGCGAACCAAATCAAAGAAATCATGGACGGCAAAAAGCCAAGTCCGCCAGCGGGTTGGTCTGATCCAAGTGCTGGTAGTGATGTTTCAGGTGGTGGTGCAGCGGAAGCTGGCGGTACGACTGAAGCAGCACCAAATGATCCTGCAAATCCTGATCAAATGACCGACTCGTCTGATTCAACAGGTGAGACACCGGTTTCTCAAAAACCAACTGGCGAAGCGTAAGCTTCGTCGGTTTTGTTTTTCCGAATAAAGTGAATAAACAATGTCTGTGATGGTTTTTGGCGATAAGTCTTTGGACTTATCGCTTCCTCGCGTTATGGGTATCCTAAACGTAACGCCCGATTCATTTTCTGATGGCGGCAAGCACAATTCTTTAGATTCTGCATTAAAACAAGCCGAGCGCATGATAGACGATGGCGCTGATTTTATTGATGTGGGTGGAGAATCAACTCGTCCTGGTGCCGCTGTTGTGGGCGAGCAGGAAGAACTGAATCGGGTTCTTCCGGTTGTTGAGGCTATTAAAGCGCGTTTTAATGTGATCGTTTCGGTGGATACCAGTACGCCTTCGGTGATAACAGGATCGGCTGCGCTTGGTGCGGGTTTGATTAATGATGTACGTGCATTAGAGCGTGAAGGTGCATTGAAGGCGGCTGCAGCGACGGCGTTACCTGTGTGTCTTATGCACATGCGCGGTACGCCGCAGACTATGCAGCAATCACCGTCGTACAGCGATTTAATTGACGATGTCGAACGCTACCTGATAACGCGAATCGAGGCGTCAATTGCCGCGGGTATTAATAAAGAGAATATTATTCTTGATCCGGGAATAGGTTTTGGTAAAACCCTGATTCATAACACAACGTTATTGAATTGCACTGGGCGACTGCTGGATCTTGGTCATGAGGTCCTGATTGGGGTTTCACGGAAAACCATGATTGGCGATATTCTTGGTGTGCCTGTTTCTGAGCGCTTATATGGCACAATGGGGGCAAACGCATCGACGTACATGAAAGGCGCGAGAATCTTTCGTGTGCACGACGTCAAGCCCCATGTGGATATGTTGAAAGTGATGCATCAAATAGAAGAGAGTCGAAATGCGTAAATATTTTGGTACCGACGGTATTCGTGGTGAGGTGGGCAAGGATCCTATCACACCAGAGTTCATGCTCAAGCTAGGTTGGGCAGCGGGTCAAGTGTTCAAAGAGCATGATAAAAAAATCCTGATTGGTAAAGATACGCGCATTTCTGGCTACATGTTTGAATCGGCACTTGAATCAGGCATCGTAGCGGCGGGTGCTGACGTGCGTTTAGTCGGTCCAATGCCGACGCCAGCCATCGCTTATCTAACTCGAACGTTCCGCGCCAGTGCTGGGATAGTTATCAGTGCATCACATAATCCTTATACGGACAATGGTATTAAATTTTTCTCTGCTCAGGGCGGTAAGATTTCGGACGAGCTTGAGGAAAAGATTGAATATTTTTTAGATCAGCCGATGGTCGTTGTTGAGTCTAGTTTGATTGGGCGTGCCAAGCGTATTGATGACGCGGCTGGGCGTTACATTGAATATTGTAAGGGTACATTTCCGATTGGCTTGCAGCTCTCGGGTCTTAAAATTGTTGTAGATTGCGCGGATGGTGCGACGTATCACGTTGCTCCTCGAGTGTTCTCCGAATTGGGAGCAGACGTGATTCCTATTGGCGTCAATCCCGATGGTTTGAATATCAATGAAGACAGCGGCGCAACCAAGCCTGAGTTGCTGCGTAAAAATGTCTTAGCTGAAGAAGCAGACATTGGTATTGCGTTAGATGGCGATGGTGATCGTCTGATCTTAGTGGATCGCTTCGGCAAGGTTTGTGATGGTGATGATGTGCTTTATATTATCGCCAACCACCTTATGCACACTGGTCGTTTTAATGGCGGTGTTGTTGGGACCTTGATGAGTAACTTCGGCCTCGAGTTGGCGTTCTCTGAAAATGGTATAGGCTTTAGTCGTGCGAAAGTTGGCGACCGGTATGTGAATGAAAAGCTGATTCAGCACGGTTGGGTACTCGGCGGTGAGCCTTCTGGTCATATTGTGTGTCGCGATATCACAACGACGGGTGATGGTATCATTGCGGCGTTGCAAGTATTGCGTGCCATGATAGAAGAAGGCAAAGCATTGCACGAGTTATTAGAAGGTTTAATTAAGTTTCCTCAGAAGCTGAAAAACGTTCGAGTAGCCGCGCGTTTTGCGCCCGCAGAGGAGCCAGCGTTACAAAAAGCGATTGCAATGGCCAATGAAAAACTCAATGGGCTTGGGCGTGTTTTACTGCGTGCATCAGGCACTGAGCCTCTGATTCGTGTGATGGTAGAAGGTCGTGATCAGGAAATGGTTGACGAGCTTGTAGACTATTTAGCAACTGAAGTTGAGCGGGTTGCTCAAGACAAGAGTAAGCAATTGGCTGATTCATAACTCAAAAATCAAAAAATAGCGCTTGATCTAGGTAGTACAATTACCTAGAATAAGCGCCTCTAAATCAAGGGTATCGCTATGACACGTCGCAAGATAGTCGCTGGTAACTGGAAAATGAATGGCTCAGTAGAGTCGGTTGTTGAACTGGTTGAAAGTATTCAAGCCAATGATGCCGTTGATGTAGTGGTTGCACCGAGCTATGTATATTTGCCTTTGGTAGCCCAATCTCTGACTGGATCAGAGGTTATGTTGGCTGCGCAAAATGTATCAGAATTTGCAAAAGGTGCGTTCACTGGGGAAGTCAGCTTATCAATGCTGAAAGATTTCTCTGTGTCTCATGTTATTTTGGGGCACTCCGAGCGTCGTTCTCTGTTCGCAGAAAGTGATGCTCAAGTGGCGAGGAAAGTAGCCTCGACACTAGAAGCGGGTCTAGCGCCAATATTATGTGTTGGTGAAACACTGGAGCAACGCGAAGCGGGAACAACCTTAACGGTCTGTAACGCTCAAGTGGATGCTGTGTTGGAAGAGATCGGCATTGAGTTGTTTGAAAAAGTGGTGATTGCGTACGAGCCTGTTTGGGCGATTGGTACCGGCAAATCTGCTTCTTCTGAACAAGCTCAAGAAGTACATAAAGGTATTCGAGATAACATTGCTAAACGTTCCTCAAAAGTTGCAGAGAAAGTTGCGATTTTATACGGTGGCAGTGTTAAAGCATCTAACAGCGCTGAGCTATTTGCTCAGGCTGACATCGATGGCGCGCTAATAGGCGGTGCATCGCTGGATGCTACAGAATTTAATTCGATTATAGAATCTGCGAAGTAAATTAAATGGAAGCTTTAGTTTTAGTTGTTCATGTATTAGCGGCCGTTGCTATTATCGGGTTGGTGTTAATACAGCAAGGTAAAGGTGCTGATGCAGGTGCTTCCTTTGGTGGTGGCTCTTCTCAAACTGTATTTGGTAGTCAAGGTGGCGGTAGCTTCTTTGGTAAACTAACTGCACTGTTTGCCGTTGTGTTCTTTTTGACGAGCTTTGGTCTAGCGTTTTTCGCTAGCGAGCAAGCCAAAACAGTTGGTGGTGGTTTGGAATACGTTCCTACAGCATCACAAGTTGAAGAAACTGTGGAAATGCCAGAGCTTGATAGCGCGGCAGAATCTACAGGTGGTCAAGATATTCCTACAGTAGATTAATTATCTACTCTACGATTATGCCGATGTGGTGGAATTGGTAGACACGCTATCTTGAGGGGGTAGTGGCCTACGGCTGTGCCGGTTCGAGTCCGGCCATCGGCACCATTTCTTGAAGAGTAACGCATTCCTGTAGTAGAATGTATTCTCGTTGTCGCGGGATGGAGCAGTCTGGTAGCTCGTCGGGCTCATAACCCGAAGGTCGTCGGTTCGAATCCGGCTCCCGCAACCAACCTAGTCTTATTATGGTTACATAGTAAGATTAAGGTCTGAGAAGATCTTATAGTTTGGATGGCCCCTATATGGGGTTTTTTGCTATCTGAACTGCAGTTAAATGGGCCTTGAGCCCGTTTTTTGTTTCTACGCTTTTTATCGGAGAAGTCATTTGTCTACTAAGTTCACACAATTAGAAGAGCTTATCAGGCCCGTTGTTGAAGGTTTAGGCTTTGAATTTTGGGGGCTCGAATACCTATCTCACGGCAAGGATTCTGTTCTACGTGTTTTCATTGAAACAGACTCCGAAGAAGGTATTGATGTGGAGGCTTGTGCATCGGTTAGTCGTCAAGTAAGTGCGATTATGGATGTAGAAGACCCTATTTCCGGCGAATACAACCTTGAGGTTTCATCACCAGGTCTAGATCGCCCATTATTTGAACTCAGCCAGTACCAACGTTTTCTTGGTTCTGTTGTGTCATTACGCTTGCGTGTGCCGTTTGATGGTCGCCGCAAATTTAAAGGTCAGCTCACCAGTATTGAAGGTGATGAAGTAGTGCTGCTCGTAGATAACGAAGAGTACTTGCTGCCAATCGAGTTGATTGAAAAAGCAAACATAGTTCCTCAGTTTTAATTTATTCAACCTTTGAGAGAGGCTAAAAGGATGAGCAAAGAAATTCTTTTGGTAGTAGAAGCGGTATCCAACGAAAAAGATGTGCCTAAACAGGTGATTTTTGAGGCCGTAGAAACTGCACTAGCAAGCGCTGCAAAACGACGTTTTGAAGGCGAAGCCAAAGTACGTGTATCGATTGACCAACGTACTGGTGATTACAAAACATACCGTCAATGGGACATCGTAGTAGATGAAGATTACTCTACTCCAGATTCTGAATTGACGACTGATGATATGGAAGAAATGGGCCTGGCATTGGGTGCTGGCGAAATTTTTGAAGAAGAAATCGAATCTGAAGCGTTCGGCCGTATCGCGGCACAAACTGCTAAGCAAGTGATCGTGCAAAAAGTACGTGAAGCAGAGCGTGCGAAAATGGTGGCTCAGTACAGCGACAAAGTGGGCAAGCTTGTTCATGGTCAAGTTAAGAAAGTCACTCGTGACAGTCTGATTATTGATTTGGGTGAGAACGCGGAAGCGTCTTTACCAAAAGAACATTTAATCAATCGCGAAACGTTCCGTTTAAACGATCGTATTCGTGCGTTGTTATTAGAAATTCGTGAAGACAACCGTGGTTCTCAGTTAGTACTTTCACGTACGGCACCTGAGTACATGGTTGAGTTATTCCGTTTGGAAGTGCCTGAGATCTCTGAAGAAGTGATCGACATCCGTGGCGCGGCTCGTGATCCTGGCCTTCGTGCAAAAATCGCTGTGAAAACAAGCGATCGTCGTATTGACCCGATCGGTGCCTGTGTCGGCATGCGTGGCGCACGTGTGCAAGCGGTTTCTAACGAAATGAACGGTGAGCGTGTTGATATTGTGCTTTGGGATGACAACCCAGCACAATTAGTAATCAATGCGATGGCACCTGCAGAAGTTGACTCAATCGTTATTGATGAAGACTCACACGCTATGGATGTAGCGGTTAAGAGTGACAATCTTGCTCAAGCGATTGGTCGTAATGGTCAAAACGTTCGCCTAGCGTCAGCTTTGACAGGCTGGACTTTGAATGTAATGACTGCTGAAGATGCTGAAGCGAAACAACAAGAAGAATCACAAAAGCTGATTGATCTGTTTGTGTCTGCTTTGGACATTGATGATGACCTAGCGATTCAGCTAGCGGAAGAAGGCTTTGCATCTGTTGAAGAGATTGCATATGTGCCTATGGAAGAGATGTTAGACATCGACGGATTTGATGAAGATTTAGTAAACGAGTTGCGTACACGTGCTAAAGAAACGCTATTGAACCAAGCGCTACAAGAAGAAGAGCAGCTAGACAGTGCAAAACCTGCTCAAGACCTGCTTGAAATGGAAGGTATGGATAATCACCTTGCTTTGGTTCTAGCGTCGAAAGGCGTAGTTACGATGGAAGATTTGGCAGAACAGTCAGTTGATGAATTAATCGAAATTGATGGAATGGATGAAAAACGTGCAGCGACATTGATACTGACAGCGCGTGCGCCATGGTTTGCTGAATCTGAATGAAATCTGAGTAAAAAGGGGGAACTTAATGACAGTTCAAACCGTTAAGATACTATCCGAACTGGTAAATACGCCAGTCGAGAAATTATTAACTCAGATGAAAGATGCTGGTTTGCCTCATAAGAGTGTTGACCAAGAAGTATCTGATGTTGAGAAGCAAATACTGTTAAACTATCTTAAACGTCAGCATGGCGATGCAGGTGAGACGGAAGGTGAGCAACGCATCACTTTACAGCGTCGCACCAAAAGCACATTGTCTGCTGGTGGTGGTGGCAAAACAGTAAATGTTGCTGTAAAGAAAAAGCGCACCTACGTAAAACGTCCGGATGCTGATGATGCGTTGACACGCGAGCAAGAATTGCTTGCAGAGCAGCGCGCAGCAGAAGAACAAGCACGTATAGAGGCTGAGAAAGCTCGCGAAGAAGCAGCTAAACTTGAAGCCGAACAGGCAGCCAAAGCAAAAGCTGAAGCTGAAGAACAAGCTCGTAAAGAAGCGGAACGTCTAAATACAGAACGTAATGCAGAACAACGAGCAACAAAGCAAGCGGAGCCAAACGACTCCGATATGGGAGCGGATAAACTCGTGGAAAATTCGAAAGAGACCAAAACCAATCGTAAGGTTTCTCAAGCGCCTGGCGAATCTAAGCCAAGTGCACCAGCACCGAAAGGTAAGAAAGCTGCGGCACCTGCTCGTGATAAAGAAAAAGCTCGTGGCCGTCAGCCAGACTCTAAGCGTAGCGGTCGTATTTCTTTGAATGATGACGATGAATTTTCTCGTCGCGGCGGTAAGCGCAAGCTTAAGAGACCTTCAAAACAAGAGCACGGTTTCCAAAAACCGACCGCTCCAATGATTCACGAAGTAGCACTTCCTGAAAGCATTACTGTTGCTGAATTGGCCGATAAAATGGCAATTAAAGCAGCAGAGGTGATTAAGGTAATGTTCAAAATGGGTGCTATGGCAACCATTAACCAAACAATTGACCGTGATACTGCGACACTTGTGGTTGAAGAAATGGGCCACAAAGCGAAATTTATCGATGAAAATGCTGTCGAAAATGACATGCTAGAAGCGATTGATTACGAAGGTGAAGCGATCAAACGCGCACCTGTTGTTACGGTAATGGGCCACGTAGACCATGGTAAAACATCGCTACTTGACTACATTCGTACAACACGCGTAGCGGCTGCAGAGTCTGGTGGTATTACACAGCACATTGGTGCTTACCACGTAGAAACGGACCACGGTATGGTAAGTTTCCTTGATACACCTGGACACGCGGCGTTTACGTCTATGCGTGCACGTGGTGCTCAAGCGACAGATATCGTTATCCTAGTGTGTGCGGCAGACGACGGCGTTATGCCTCAAACCATTGAAGCGATTCAGCATTCTCGTGCTGCCGGTGTGCCAATGGTTGTGGCGATGACCAAGATCGACAAAGAAGGCGCAGACATTGACAAAGTGAAAAACGAATTGGTAGCACAAGAAGTGGTACCAGAAGAATGGGGTGGTGACATCCAATTCGTAGGCGTTTCCGCTAAGTCTGGTGAAGGTATCGACGCACTTCTAGAAGCAGTATTGCTTCAAGCAGAAGTACTAGAGCTTACGGCTGTACCAAGTGCGCCGGGTCGTGGTGTGGTGGTTGAATCTCGTCTTGATCGTGGCCGTGGTTCGGTTGCAACGGTACTGGTACAAAATGGTACGCTTAAGAAAGGCGACATCGTATTGGCTGGCCTACAAATGGGTCGTGTACGTGCGTTGTTGGATGAGAACGGTAAGGCGGTAATGTCTGCGGGCCCATCTATTCCTGTAGAGATCTTAGGTCTAGACGGTACACCAGAATCGGGTGAAGAATTCATCGTTGTTGCTGATGAGCGTAAAGCGCGTGAAGTGGCTAACTTCCGTCAAGGTAAATACCGTGAAGTACGCTTCGCACGTCAGCACTCTGCTAAGCTTGAAAACCTATTCTCAGGAATGGGTGCAGACGAAGTCGGTACTCTGAACATCGTATTGAAAGCAGACGTTCGCGGTTCATTAGAAGCTTTGATTAAATCGTTGAACGATCTAAGCACTGATGAAGTAAAAGTGAACATCATCTCGAGCGGTGTAGGTGGTATTACTGAAACGGATGCGACGCTAGCATTGGCATCTGAAGCGGTAATCTTTGGTTTCAACGTTCGTGCGGACAGCTCGGCTAAGCAACTTATCGATCGTGAAAGCGTAGACCTACGTTACTACAGCGTCATCTACAACATCATCGATGATGTGAAAGCGGCTCTATCTGGCATGTTGTCTCCTGATCTTCGCGAAGATATTGTCGGTACTGCTGAAGTACGTGACGTCTTCCGTTCACCTAAGTTCGGTCTTGTGGCCGGCTGTATGGTACTTGAAGGTACGGTTTTCCGTAACGAAAGCATCCGTGTACTACGCGACAACGTAGTAATTTACGAAGGTGAGCTTGAGTCGCTACGTCGCTACAAAGATGCTGTTAACGAAGTTCGTCAAGGCATTGAATGTGGTATCGGCGTGAAGAACTACAACGACGTGAAAGAAGGCGATAAGATCGAGGTCTTCAAGACCATCGAAGTCGCTCGTACACTTTAATAGGGATACATAATGGCAGGCGAATTCAGTCGTACTAGTCGTATCGGTGACCAGCTCCAAAAAGAGCTGGCATCCCTTATACAGTTTGAAGTGAAAGATCCACGCCTTGGCATAGTAACCATCAACGAAGTCCGAGTCGCTAAAGACTTGGGCTACGCTGATATTTACTACACAGTGCTAGGTTTGGATGACAATGCAGAGCGTTTGGCAGAAAACCAAACGGCTTTGGACAGTGCAAAAAGCTTTTTACGTCATCGCTTAGCGAAAGAAGTAAAACTACGTGTGATGCCACATCTACGTTTCCACTACGATAACAGTGTAGTGAACGGCGCACGTATGTCTGCTTTGATCGAAGAAGCGGTCCGTAATGACCAGAATAAAGATTCAGAAGAGTAAGCGATTACCATGGGTAAAACGCAATGGCGCGCCATCGATGGCGTCGTGCTACTAAACAAACCTCTGGGTCTGAGTTCTAATCAAGCGCTACAAAAAGTCCGTCGTGTGTTCCGTGCCGCTAAGGCTGGGCACACGGGGGCTCTTGATCCTCTTGCTACTGGCATGCTTCCTCTTTGTTTAGGTGAAGCGACCAAGTTCTCCCAATTCCTGCTTGATGCCGATAAACGCTATATCACCTGTATTGAACTGGGGATACGCACAACCACCGGCGACAAAGAAGGCGATGTTTTAAGCAACGAACCTGTGCCGCAACTGACCGATGATGAATTGGAAAGTTTGCTTAATCAGTTCCGTGGTGACATCGAACAAGTCCCACCCATGTATTCTGCGTTAAAGCACGAAGGCAAGCCATTGTACGAGTATGCTCGTCAAGGAATTACCATAGAGCGTAAGCGCCGTAAGGTCCACATTTCGAATCTAGCAGTATTAGAGCGCACAGAGAATACTCTGACGCTGGATATTAGCTGTTCGAAAGGCACCTACATTAGAACCATTGGTGAAGACATCGGAGAGGCGATGGGCTGTGGTGCGCATTTGAAAGCCCTTCATCGTGTGTCAACGGCGGATTATGATCCGGCAGACATGCTGAGCATCGAAGAGTTTGAGGCATTGGCAGAGCAGGGCGAAGACGTTCTTGATCAGAACTTAATGGGCTCAGACACGGCCGTTTTGCATTTACCGGAGATCGTCATGTCTTTGCAAGAATCGAAAGATATAGTCTTCGGTAGACTGTTGGACAACAGCCGTGGTTTTGACGAAGATCAGTTGCTGCGTTTATACGTTGAAGGCACGCGTGCTTTCATGGGCTTAGGGGTCATTAAAAATGGCAAAATTAAGCCTCAACGACTGGTAAATACGAGTGAGTTAGCCAAGAATTAGTGCTATAATCCTCGCTACTAGAGTGACTGAAAATATGCTCGGCCACCCTGGATTTTTAATAGCATATTACATTGGAGATTAAGATTATGGCATTGTCTGCAGAATCAAAAGCAGCATTGGTTGCTGAGTTTCAAACTAAAGAAGGCGACACAGGTTCACCAGAAGTTCAAGTTGCATTGCTAACTAAGAACATCGAAGGTTTACAAGGTCACTTCAAGTCTCACAAAGGCGACCACCATTCTCGTCGCGGTCTTATCCGCATGGTAAACCAACGTCGTAAGTTGTTGGATTACCTTAAGCGTAAAGACGCAGCGCGTTACACTAGCCTAATCAAAAAGCTAGGTCTACGTCGCTAAGACTGAAGAAGGGCCATAGAATCTATGGCCCTTTTTTCTTATAGGCCTCTCAAGAGACAGCCTGTACTTCAAATGTATTTTTTATCTCTGCAAGAATGCATTTGAGTACTGGCTAACAAAGAACGTCTTTGAGAGAAAGTTACAAAAAATAAGTTAAGGAATACGAGTGAGTATTACGACAAAAACGTTTCAATACGGAAATCAAGAAGTCACACTAGAAACAGGTCGCATTGCACGTCAAGCGACAGGTGCTGTTCTATGTACAATGGGTGATGCGCAAGTGCTTGCAACCGTGGTTGGCTCTAAAACGGCTAAACCAGGTCAAGACTTTTTCCCTCTTTCAGTACATTATCAAGAACGTACTTACGCAGTAGGTAAAATCCCAGGTGGTTTCCTTAAGCGTGAAGGCCGTCCTTCAGAAAAAGAGACGCTAACGTCTCGTTTGATCGACCGTCCAATCCGTCCACTTTTCCCAAAAGGCTACATGAACGAAGTTCAAGTAGTTTGTACGGTTATGTCGACTAACACTGATCTGGACGCTGACATCGCAGCAATGCTTGCAACATCAGCAGCGCTAACGATCTCTGGCATCCCATTCAATGGCCCAATCGGTTGTGCACGTGTTGGTTTCAGTGATGAAACTGGCTACGTACTAAACCCGTCTAACTCTGAGCTTTCTGAGTCTCTACTAGACATGGTTGTTGCGGGTACAAAAGATGCTGTCCTAATGGTTGAGTCTGAAGCACAAGAACTGACTGAAGACGAAATGCTTGGCGCGGTACTTTACGCACACAAAGAAATGCAAACAGCGATCTCTGTGATCAATGACTTCGCCGCAGAGGCTGGTAAGCCTCGTTGGGAATGGTCTGCTGAACAAGCAAACGCTGATCTAGTTGACGCGGTTAAACTTGGCTACGCGGATCAAATTGAAGAAGCCTACGGTATTTCTGAGAAATTGGCGCGTTACACCAAACTTGGTGAAGTGCGTGAAAAAGCAATCGCTCAGCTTGTTTCTGAAGAAGGCCCATACTCTGAATCAGATGTAACAGGTGTCTTCTCTAAACTTGAGAAAAACATCGTTCGTCGTCGCGTAATCGACGGTAAACCACGTATTGACGGCCGTGACAATAAAACGGTTCGTGGCATCAACGTTGAAGTGGGCATGTTGAAGAAAACTCACGGCTCAGCTTTGTTTACACGTGGTGAAACACAAGCCATTGCGACTTGTACACTAGGTACAAGCCGTGACGCACAGATCGCTGACGGTCTTGCAGGCGAATCAAAAGACAGCTTTATGCTGCATTACAACTTCCCTCCTTACTCTGTAGGTGAGTGTGGTCGTATGGGCGGTGTTGGCCGTCGTGAAATCGGTCACGGCCGTTTAGCACGTCGTGGTGTTCAAGCGGTTCTTCCGTCTGAAGACGAATTTCCATACACCATCCGCGTGGTATCTGAGATCACTGAATCTAACGGTTCAAGCTCAATGGCGTCTGTATGTGGCGCGTCTCTGTCTATGATGGATGCGGGTGTTCCTCTTAAAGCACCGGTTGCGGGTATCGCAATGGGTCTTATCAAAGAAGACGACGGCTTTGCAGTTCTAACAGACATTCTAGGTGACGAAGACCACCTAGGTGACATGGACTTTAAAGTAGCGGGTACTGAAGAAGGTATCACAGCGCTTCAAATGGATATCAAGATCGAAGGTATCAACGAAGAAATCATGGACATCGCGCTATCTCAAGCGATGGAAGCACGTAAGCACATCCTACGTGAAATGGCGGAAGTGATCGGCTACGCTCGTCCAGAAGTTTCTCCGAATGCACCTTCTATGGCGACATTCAAAATTGATCCAGAGAAAATTCGTGAAGTAATCGGTAAAGGCGGTGCAACCATCCGTTCTATTACTGAAGAAACTGGCGCTTCTATCGATCTTGACGACGACGGTACTGTACGTATCTACGCACCTGATAAGTCTGCTTCTGATGCGGCAATGCTACGTATTCATGAAATCACTGCAGAAGCTGAGATCGACAAGCTTTACCAAGGTAAAGTAGTTCGTCTAGCGGAATTCGGTGCATTCGTGAACATCCTTCCTGGTAAAGATGGTCTAGTACACATCTCTCAGATCGCTGAAGAGCGTATCCGCGCAGTGGCTGACGTACTACAAGAAGGCCAAGACGTAATCGTTAAAGTCTTAGACGTAGACGCACGCGGCCGTATCAAGCTATCTATCAAAGAAGTCACTGAAGAAGAAAAAGCCGGCTTTGTAGCTGGTTAATCTTAACTTTTAGTTAACTCTCTAAAAGGAGCACCTCGGTGCTCCTTTTTTATTGCCTGTATGACCCGATTCCATCGTGGATATAGCTCGCACCTTGAAGTAAATCGCAGAAGTCGCTAGTTCTCAAGCTTGGGCCTCTCAACCTTTATCCTATGCAATTCAATTTGCTTGCGTCAGTCTCGGCTTGTGCTTCAGCATCGAACGTCAGCGTAAGTCAAACGTAGGAGTGAGAGCTAATAGGGTAATAGTCTTGCTGGAAGAATGGTCTAATAGGGTTAATTTTCATCTGACCCTAAAAGCTCCCTTAGGGCATCAAACGACAGTTTTTGTCGTTACTTTCGCTTAAACTTTACTAATTAAAAATTTAACCAATCACAATGTTTACATTTATATAAGCAGTAAGAATATGGAAATCAAAGACCTAATAAAAAATATCCAAGAAGACAAATACACTGAGAAACAATTAATCAATCTCTATAACAATGCGATTGCTAAGAAAGGTTTGGATGAATTAGAGAAAGAGTTGCTAATAGAGGCGATTGAGAAAAATACTAGAGTCCGTTTTCCAAGAGCTGCAAAGCGTATCTTTGGTGCGAAAGGCTCTGTCGCAAGTGAGAAGTTAGCTGCTTTTTATAATGAGCTGGCGAAGGAATTTGATTTAGTTGGTAATAAACTAAAAAATGGTGTGAAAGCTGGTGGTGATATGATTTCTGGTAAGAAGTATATCGATTTTTACATCTCTTATAAGAATTCAGCAAACCAAGGAATCTATATGGCCTTGTTGCAAAATACGGTGGATGATGAGTTAGAAACTGTCGTGATACATTATCAAACGCACAGTGTAGATGCTGGTAATCTAAATAGGCATGCTGGGACAATGGATAGCTTTGACGAGCTTGCTGATCAATTTAAAGCCTACCTTTCTGAAATCATTTGATCTTGCAAACTAATCAAGAGAGGACTCAGATGAACATATGACTTTCATTCATCTGAGACCCAGTTCCTATCTCCTAGCTGGCTGCATCAACTTGATTAAACTCGAAAGCATTTTTCTTACTAGGGCATTCAATACTGGCAACTTCGGTACGCTTTTTCAGCATGATGTAACCAAAACAGCTGAAGTAAAGTCCAATTACTAAAGCACCGACCCATTCTATACGTAGAAAATCGAGTTGGAATAATAGCGTAAGGCCGCACATCACAACGAGGTTACCAATGATATAAGGGATTAATCCAAAGCGTTCTACGGTTAGGTTAAGGTTGTCGCTATATAGACGAATCAGCGAGTCCAGCGAGTTTACCACCATCAAGATCCCAACAATGATCATTAAGTCATTGATAAAGCCTGCAATCTGTATGCCTTCAATGTGGTAGTGGTAAAGAATAGCGAACCAGATACCAATTGCGATAGATGGAAGTGCCACCATTGCTAGCAGTAGCTGCCAAGTGCGGATTCCACTGACGAAACGTGCCGTGAATTGACCAATCATGATACTCCAAGAAAACCACCAGAATAGATAAAAGGCATGGTAGTCGTTAAGTGGCAACATGAACTGGTGAATATTGGTGAAGTATTCTCCGATCAAGCTGGCCTTATTTAAGAAATCCGCAGGAAAACCGTTGTCCGTCATGAAAGCTCGGTACCACATAATAGCGATCAGTCCGATAAAAAGAATACTGGAACCTAAGCTAAGTAATCGGAGAAGTTTCATGCTGCTGCTTGAATAGACTGCAAGAGCGATAGATGCGAGTACAATTAGGTAGAAGGCAGATACCACTGACTCACCATCACCAATCTGTGGTAAATACCAAGGTAAGTTAATCAGTAGTAGGCATGCTGTGAATGCACAGGTTCCTATAATCACGATGTTATTGATCAGTTTTACTAAAGGGATTTCGAAAAATTTAACGTGCGGCTCGATGATGCAGAAGTAGAAACAGGTAAGGAAATAAAAGCCCCATATCAAGAAAGCCCAAAAACCAAACTCAATCGCTAAAGGGTTGGCAAAGCTGTATTCTGGACCTTCAACAAGGTTTGCGTAGCCGCTAAATTCGGTTAGTGGAAACATTATTAGACCTACATCCAATCCTGATGTGAACAGGATCGCGATAAATGTAAGAGTGCGCACTGGCGTTACTCCGACGCACTTTACATTCCACCATTTGAATAAAATTACCGCTATAGCGATGAAAGAGAAGATTAGTCCTGACGATAAAAGAATATTCATAGCGTCACCACGCTTTTGGTAGTCTGACTGAGTAAGACTGAACCCAGTGCCTCATTGTGATTTAGATTAGGTTTGTTTGCACTGAATGGCTCAGTTAGAAAATACCTGTTATCGCTTATATTGAGGGTAGTGCGATCATATTTTTTGGCTAGCATTGAATCTCTCCAGATCAGTATAACGCTACATGCTCTCTTTTCTTACATGTAATTTGATGCTCGTGCGGATCAATTTTTATCCACAAGATCTTTTTCAGTGCGTTAGTGTTTTTTGTTTTTTATTTTTAATTAAACGTTTAATTAAAAAAAATAATATGAGAAGTGATGCAGTATTTCAATGATATGAAAGATGGAGGTGCTCTTGATGCGATGATTGTAGCGTGCGCTCTAGAGAGAAATTTTTAGGCCAGAAGATATGTAAAGAATAGATGAATCTGATTGGTCTATAGGAAAGCCTGTGTAGAAGTTTTTACTCATAAATAAGTATTTTTAATCGCTTTTTTACAATAGCAACGCTTTTCTTCCTACTGTCAGATAGGTTTAAAATAGTCTGTTTATTACTCAGTAAGAGGCTTGTAATAACGCATGTATATGGCGTTGATGGAGCCTAGTTTTATTGTTTTTTGATGTCGCTTTTAGGAATGAAGTTGTCGTTTTTTTTCTTTTTTTGGGCGGCGTTAGATAATGCCTGACGCTGAAAATTTCATTTGGTAAGTGCCGAATCAGCTCAATCTCCTTATCAATTCTTCTCTAATGTAACTAAGTAGTCCTCGGGAGTCATAGGTTTGTAGAAGTAGTAACCTTGACCAATTTGGCAGTTGAGCGTTTTTACTGTCAGCATTTCTTCGTATGTTTCAATGCCTTCTGCAATACTTTGGGCTTGGGTTTTATGACAAAGGTTGATGATGCAGTCGCTCAAAATATGGTTTATGTTGCAGGTATCAATCGAGCTAACAAACATCCGGTCAAGTTTTATCTCAACAGGTGACAATGAAATAACATTGAGCATGGAGCTGTAGCCAGTACCAAAGTCATCGATCGAGAAGTTAAATCCATGTTCTTTTAGACGTGATAAGTTTGCTTTAAAAACACTACTGTCATCAAAGATTGCGGTTTCAGTTACCTCAAGTAGTACTTGATGTGCTGGGGTTTTGTAGCGCTGTTTCAACTCAATAATTTTGTCGCAAAAGCCGGGTTGCAGTAAATCTTTCGCGGATATATTGATGGATACACTACGGTCTTTGACGACATTCGGGTTCTTACTCATCCATGAAAAAACTGTATTAAAAACATATTGAGTGATTTTAACAATCAGCCCTGTCTTTTCTGCTAGTGGTATAAATAGCGCGGGGGAGACGTTACCCAGCTCTTTACAGTGCCAGCGCAATAATACTTCCGCACCTATGATACGTTGATCATTTAGGTTTACTTGCGGCTGTAGTACAAAGCTCAGTTGGCCATTTTTCAGATCTCTGTTGAGTAGTGATAGAACATGCAGATGGTATTTATGATCGGACTTCATTTGTTTGTTAAACGTACTCCAATCATCATGACTATGTTGATTCACCTCGGCTGCCAATTGGGCATTTTGATACAGCTTCTCAATCGTGTTTGCGCTTTCTGAAAAATAGGCGACTCCAATATTAGTTGGATAAGAAAATTCTAGTCCTTCAATTGATAGATGTTGCTCTAAAGTCGGCATTAATTTAGACAATATTCGATCAACGTTTTTACGTGTAGTGACAAAAACGCCATTACTAGTGCTGGCTCGAATAAATCTGACTCTGGTGTTCTCTAGCCAAGGCATACTCTGTACTGCATGCAAACGCATGAGTGCATGGTTAATGTTAATAAACATTTTTTTGACGGCAATATCGGCTTTGGCTGGCCCAACAGCTTGGATCAAAGAGTGATGTCCAGCCAATACAATTAAGACAAGGCAATCAGCGTCGTCTTCATTGTCCAATACGGGGCGTAAAGTTTGCATCTCAGTCAGTAAGAACTGGCGATTTGGAAGCCCCGTTAACGAATCGGTTAAGTTCGTAAAGTGTCGGTCTTCGTTGAGCTGTCTAATGCGAGCGCTGTAGGCAAACGAAAACCCTAGTAACTGACAAAGGGACGACAATAAAAACGCGTATTCTGTCCAACTGTTGTAGGGCATCAGTTCCCAATAAATGAGGGAGCCAGTCAGCGCACCTAAGATAAAAATACTCCACGAAAACAAGTACAGACGTGTTGCTAAGGTATGAACGGATTTTGTATAAAATGCCCAGTAAGTACACAATGCAGAGCCAGCTATTTGCATAGCTAGAAAAATCGGCGCCATTTTATTTTCTTCAAGCAAACCACTGATCACGATTAAAGCGGCAAAAATTGCATCCATTTTAAAGCGATGAGTCCAGAAGAAAGGGTGGTGCTTTTCAATATTAAGGAAGCTGAGGCTAAAACGGCACACGGTCCAAAGCAGTATTGAGTGCAGCGTTAAAATATTCACCGAAAGCCACTCATGTACCCGATCATTTGGCACTAAGTAGCGGCTAAACCCTAAGACAAATCCGAGAGACAAAATCAATCCAGCATTGAATAATACGTAATAGAAAAACGATCGCTCACGAGTCAGTAGATAGATCAGAATGTTGTAGCCAAGCAACAAGACTAACGCGGTCAGCGACATGACCCACAGAGTGTTTTGCTGTTTTTTGGCTTGATAGATCACGCTCTGATCATACAGTGCAATGGGCAATAAAATAGGGCCACTGCTACTACGGCGAATCAGTAAACTGGTCTTTTTACTGGCGTCCAAGGTAATGGGAATCCAAATACCTTCGTAAGTTTCATTGTCATTCCAAGTCTGACGATCGCCCCTTGCCCACTGCTTTACTAAGCTCGTTCCGTGGAACAGATAAAAATTAAGCTCATCGATCATAAAGTTACTGGCTTTAAGGTAGTACGTTGTAGCATTACTGTGTCCAGAGGCTGGGAATGTCAATTTATTCCAGTAAGCGTTATCTGAGAACCCACTAGTAGGATAATGCTCAGTTAAATAGACTTGCTTCAATGCTTCCGTAGGTGAAATGGGCTCGTTTTCAATCCATGTGGGCAAGGGCTCGTTAAGATACGCGCCATTTATATCAGACCTGTCTATACCGTATGCCTTGATCGACATAATTATAAGAGTGAGACAAAAGAGAACAATCTTCATCCGTGATGCCCTGAATGCTTGGTACAGTAAGTGTATATCGTATCTAGCATACGTCAAAAAAGAGGCACATCTAGACAAAGAAGTGAGGGAGGATGAAAATAGAGTCTATTTTAAAGGACATTAAAGTTGGAGAGGGTGCATGGGACTAATAATTGGGCCAGTGATTCTTTTATGGGTAGCGGCTTTCTCTTTTACGTTGCGTATGGGCTACGTTCTGCTGGAAGGTAAGGCTTTCTTTCCTTACGTTTGCGTCGTATTGCTGTTGGCTGTTGCTGGTTCAGTACTGTATGTATTTGGAGGCTTATCTACGTTTCAAGGTCGAAGCGAGCTTTGGGCTTTTGAAATACCATGGTTTTTCCTTGTGAATAAATATACTTTTTTAGTCTTCGCGTTGTCAGTAATGGCGTATTTATTTGGCGGTAACATCTTCGTAGGAGATGTTTCAAAAGCGATTATTTTTATTGTTGCATTTTCCATCGCTTCAGGAAGTCTTATTGGGTGCTTCAGTTCCAGTGCATTCATGAAAAAGTACAATATATCAGAGACATACTAATGAGTTTCTACTCAAATCAGCGAAGTGATTATACTGCTGTGTCCATTGATGACGAACTTAAGCGCGAGCTAGATTTTCATTCGTCTATGTGTCTAATATGAATAAAAAATACAAAGCTCGTATCGATCGAGCAATTCAATACATTGAAAGCAATCTTGCGAATAAAATTTCGCAGGCCGACGTTGCAAGTGTGAGCCACTTTTCCGACTATCACTTTCATCGGATTTTTACCGGTATGGTTGGTGAAACGGTCAATGATTACATCGTTAGACGCAGACTTGAGTGCGCGGTCAATTTATTGATCTTTAGAACTGAATTATCGGTTACGCAGATCGCTTTAGAAAACGGCTTTTCGTCAACAGCCAATTTTTCAAAAGCAGTAAAACGTCACTTTGGCTTCAGTCCGTCTGAGATACGGAACCCTGACAAAATTAAGAATAGCAAGATTGGAAAAATTTCTAGCAAGTATAGAAAAGAGTTTAGCCCTTCAGATTTGTATCCTGCTCGTGTCACTAACGAGGTGATGCATCTTGAAATGGAAATCCACGTAAAGCTTAAAACATTATAAACAGTTTGAAATGGAAGCTTGGCTTTAGAACGGTTAATAGAGCCAAATGACAACCATAAAATCCCGTCTAAGACGGGATTTTATGGTTTCAATGGACAGTACTTCTTCAAGGGGGAAGTGGTTATTGGCACTGCCACATGATTGGGCAATCTTCCTGAATCGCAGCGTTGAGCATCTCGATCAAGGGGACGGCACGGGTTGCTAGGCTTACAGTGGGTTCGTCTTGCTCAGCATTGTCATTCGATTGCATTGGTTGGTCATTTTCTTTTTCACGCGTGACGGCGGCTTTTAGCTGCTCCAGAGCATGTGGAATATTGTCTGCTTTAATCGCACCTGAATTAGTTTCAGGTTGTCCCATCATCGTTACCATTTTCAGTCCTACTGAGCCAAACATTGTAATGTCGGCGGATGCGTTGCACTGGAAAGTCATTAACATAATCTAGCCTCATAGTTCGTTGGTTTGCTTAAGTAGCAACTCAAAGATAGTTGGTTATTTCCCATGGCGCTGACTGTCATTGGTCTGGGAAGTGTTTTTCTCGAAGTACCTTGGTAAAAACGATCACCTAAAAGCTACGATTACTGTTTCCTACGTCACTCAGAGTATTGTTGGAGTCAAAGGCTTAGTCTTTGAACATCTTCTAGAAACAATAAAGCCAGTCTAAGACTGGCTTTATTTGACTACTTACCGAGCTTGTTAAGTTCTTCTAGCTCTTCGCTGTGCCAGATTTTACGTTTAAAACGCGGATTCTTAGACGACATGTCGATCTTGTAAGGATTTTGTTCGTGCGCTTGCGGTAGACCCAGAATATTGCACAGTTCTTGAGCGAGCCATTTTTCTACTTTCAACACGACGATTTTCTTACGTAGGCGACCCTGTTCATCACGGTTCAAGATCGTAGGGAGAGTGTTCAATGTTAAAATTTCACCCAGTGCAGGGTGCGCCATACGTTCACGGCCTTCATTGCTGGCGTAGAAGTGTGACACGGCAAAGACCATGCGCTCTGGGTTGATTTGCTTCAAGAATTGGCAAGACTTGATGATGGTTGAGCCGGTGCGAACCATATCATCAAACAGTACGATGCTGGCACCGTCTAGGCCTTCAAATGTATTCTCACTTTCTTTGTGCAGCGTGATTTCAACTTTGCGTTCTGCTGTACGCTCTTTATCGAGCATAATGAATTTCGCTTTCGTCAAACCAAGCGTGTTGTACATTTGCTTAACGAAGTCACGGGCACCTTTATCTGGCGCACACAATACTAGACCTTCGCCATCTTCGCCGTAGCTTAAAATATCTGAGTTCAGTAGATAGTGGGCGTAGATTTCGTATGGAATCAGGTTGTGGAAGTCACCATCAAACACTTCATTGAAGATATGCTGAACAGAATCTGAGTGGTTGTGGATCGTCATGACGGTATCAACGCCAGAGAACTTTAACATTTGAGCATAAAGTTTAGCGGTGAACGGCTGTCCATCAAACTTTTTGATGTCTTTCACATCACGCTCAAAGCTTGTCTTACCAAGGTTTTTATCAGGGCCACGGTCTTGTGCGCTGTAGAATAGATCGGGTTCTACGAGAATCACACGCTCGGCGCCGTTTTCTTTGGCTGCACGGGCAATGATGAAGTTTGTCATGGCAAGCTCTTGGCGGCTCTGCACATGGCTGGTCGTGCTGACAATGATGACTGATTTACCTTTTAGCTTGCGTCCGATGTTATCGAAGTCGGCTTCGTCAGAAATGAAGCGAGGGCAGAACTCGGAGTTCATAAAGTGCTTCATACTGATGATATCAGCGATGTCTTCATGTTGGCCCATTGCATAGGCGACATCAATGGCAAAAGGGTTATCAGAAGAGTTGCTAACAACGACGACGTTGCTTGGGTAGCTGGTAGACAAAGTCATTAAAGATCCTTAACGAGAAGAGTAAAGCTGCGAGCAATTTTAATATGTATGGGCGTTAAGTAATAGGCGGTCAGTCGCTTTAATGACAACAAATATCTCAATATGGGTCTACTTAACAAGATATCGCACTTTCATTGGGCGTATTGCCCCGTTTTAGTGATGTGTGAAACAGGAAAAAGAGGCCAACTAAGGTATGAATGCCTTCTTAAGTTGGTCAACTTTGCCCATCGAATTTAGTCCATATTGTTGCAGTCAGTCGAAAATAGCATGCTTGAATACAGCATTGCTTGAAAAGGCGACTCTGAATAGGGACTCGCTATGTTAATCATTGTCAGTAGCCAACCCCATAAACTTCATAAGCAAGAACAAAGCTTACACTTTAAAGCTGCCGACATGATTTTGCAGAGCTTGATAAAGCTGAGATATATTTTTTGACTGATGATTGATCGTGTTTGAAACCTCTTGTACTGCGTCGGTTTGGTCTTTTAATGAGACCAAACTTTCATTGATGTTATTGGCCACTTGAGATTGTTCTTGGGTGGCTTGGGCTGTTTGAGCCGCCATCGTTTCTACTTTGGTAAAAGAAACATGCAAGGACTCAAAAATGCTGATGACCTTGTCGAAATTTTCAGAGGTAGCGAGTGCATTGTCGCGGCTATTCTGAGTCGATTGGGACGATGCTTTAACACTTCGTTTAAGTTGCGCAATCATGGTTTCGATTTCATTAGTGCTGTCTTGGGTTCGTGTGGCTAGGGTGCGCACTTCATCGGCAACAACGGCAAAACCTCTTCCTTGTTCGCCAGCACGTGCGGCCTCTATTGCTGCATTAAGCGCTAAAAGATTGGTTTGTTCCGCAATATTGCGAATAACTTCTAGTACGGAAGATATGGATTCTGAGTTTTTCTCCAGCTCGTCTGAGTGAGCTAATGCTTGTTTAATTTCTTTTACGAGCGTCGAAACAGCGTGTTGTGAAGCATGAACGGCTTTGGTGCCTTGCTCTGTTAATCGATTCGAATCGGTCGCTTCTTTAGCTGCATTGCTCGCAATACTCGACATTTCTTGGTTCGACATATTCATTTCGTGGCCAGCACTCACAATAAACTCTGACGACGATACTAAAGCGTTGACGATATCTTCTGTTTGGTCAGAAGCCGATTTTAAATGTGTGGTCATTGAACCTAGAGAATGTGATTGCTCACTTATATTGATGATCATCTTCTGTAGGCTTTCAACAAAACCATCAAATTCATGCGCTAGGTCGCCGAGTTCATCCTTAGAAGAAGATCGAATACGCTGAGTCAGATCGCCATCGCCTTCTGCGATTTCTCGAATACGTTCACTGATGTTTTGGATGTTACGAGTCAAACGAAGCGGCACAATGTAGCCAAATATCAAAGCTGAAATGAAGGCAATGCTAATGACAACAATTGCAATGGACTGGTAATTAGCAAGTTGCTGGTTAGTATTTTTCTCCATTTGACGAGAGTAGTTTTGTACTTTCGCCCCAGCATTATCCAGAATCTTCCGTATTGCAATGAAGCTATCTTCGACTTCTGAAAACTCTGAAGAGTTGATCAATGAGGTAGAATTTACGTGATTTGCTATATAGTCTGAGCTGTTCTGATACCAATCATTAAATTTCATATCAAAGTTTAAGTATTTATTGATTAGTTTGGGTTCGCTTTTTAAATAGATACGATACTCATTAAAGTGTTCGATGACTTGTGCCGCGTTAGTGTGAAAGTTTTTACTCGCTTCACTGTAAGGAACCAAGCCATTGCGACTGTGTTCAAAAGCTAACCGTGCTTGGTACAGATCTCGATCGGCATTTAAGACTGCAGATATGGCTTCTAAATGCCTTTCAAGCTTTGCTTGTGTTGTGTCATCTGCTGAGTCTCGAGTGTGTTGTCTGAGCGTCTCGCCTGCATCATCCAGTATCGCTCGAAGTACTGAAAACTGCTGCTCAATTTCAAGGACAATGTCAGAGCGTTTTTTTAGCGAATCACTGGCGAAGCTTAAATTTTTACTTCGATTGATCCATTCTTGATACAGCTGATCAAAATGACTAAATGGCTCAACCAGCTCCTTAGGCTCATCTTTTAAGTAGTTTCGATAAAGTTGAAAACGATCAAAAACTTGTTGTGCATTTTCAGAAAATGTCGCTTTATTTTGAGAAATATCCCCTTCGCCCGTGATGAGTTTTTCTTGGGCTAGTCGAGCTTGGTATAGATCTCTATCGGCATTTAGAACCTCTGATATGGCTTCGAAGTAATGTTCCGCTTGGGTTCTCATTGCGTTTGATTGGAAGGAGCTTATTAGCATCATAAACCCGAATAATCCTACTAGAACTAATGCTAAGCATACGATGGGAAGCATAACTTTTACTCGAATAGAATGTAGACGCATGATCAGATCCTTTGCTTGCGAGTGTTGATATAAAAGCTGGTTAAAACTTAGCTTAGGATAGGAATACGAAGTGTGCAAAAAATAGACAGTTGATTTGATCAATTTCTTTGTAGGCGTTTCTTTCTAAGAAACCATAGCCTCTGAGCTTTTAATCTTATAGGCTATAAAATGAGCGATTTTCGAACGAAAAACAATTTTTTGGAGGCGAACATGGAAACTCACGAACATTCGTTAAAAGCGTTGTTTGATCAGTTAGGATTAGATAGTTCAGAGCAGGGAATTGAAGCTTTTGTTTCTGAGAATGATTCTATTCCACAAGGTGTGCTTCTTTGGCAAGCGCCAATGTGGTCTGAGTCTCAAGCTCAAATGCTTAAGCAAATGAAAGACGAAGATGCGGATTGGGCTGAAGTCGTCGATGAACTTGATTTGATGATGCGTTAACCAGCCTTACTAATTCGGCATATGACTTTCAAGATAAAGCACAGCGTAGGCGCAGTCCTACGCTGTGCTTTATTGGACCAAACTTTTACTTTGATCTTCCTTTTATTGCCCCCAGATAACGCCTATCCATTTTAAATAACGAGTAATTTTATGTCTGCTAAAAATGTCGTCATTACGGGAGCCAGTCGCGGTATTGGTTTGTCTTTTGCGGGGCTTTATCAGTCGCGTGGCTATCATGTTTATGCGGCCTGTCGCAATGCCAGTGCCGAGTTAAAGGCATTGGGCGTCACGGTGATTGATGGCGTTGATGTCACACAAGAATCGGGTATTGCACACCTGGTTGAAGCCTTAGATGGCGTCGAAATTGATGTGTTGATTAACAATGCGGGTATCTTGGAAAACGAAAAATTGGGTTCCATTGATAAAGCCTCGGTGCGGCGTCAGTTTGAGACAAATGCTTTGGCGCCATTGGCCGTGACTGAAGCATTGATGGGACAGTTTAGTGCGCGTGCGAAACTGGCATTGATTACCAGTCGTATGGGGTCTGTGACAGACAATACCAGCGGTAGCCGCTATGGCTACCGCATGTCAAAAGCCGCTCTTAATATTGCTGGCATGTCTTTATCACACGACTTAAAACCGCATGGTGTCGCGGTGGCAATTTTGCATCCTGGCTTAGTCGGCACACAAATGATCGGTGGTTTCGGTGATATTACACCCGATCAAGCTGCGGAGCGTTTGGCACAACGTATCGAAGAACTAACACTTGAGAACTCGGGGACTTTTTGGCATTCCAATGGTGAAGTGTTACCTTGGTAAATAGGACGAAAGGGCTCTTTTGCATCCCTTTTTATTTGTCAGCGTATTCAATCGTAGAGAGCTAGCGTGATTTTAGAAGATAAACAAGTATTGTTATTTGATTTGGACGGCACGCTGGTAGACAGTGCGCCCGATTTAGCCGCTGCGGTTAACCAAACGCTTATTCATTTAGGTCGAGAGCCTTTTCCTGAAGCGACAGTTCGTAATTGGGTTGGCAACGGTGCATTGATGTTGATTTTACGTGCCTTAAGTGGTGATAAAGACGTCGATCCCGAATTGCTTCAGACATTGGTGGATAACGCGTTGGCGGTATTCTTAGACTTTTATGCGAAGTGTGTGTGTGATAAGTCTAAGCTGTATGGGAATGTGAAAGACACTTTGCTGGCTCTTAAAGCACAGGGCTATCGCTTAGGCATTATTACCAACAAGCCGGAAAAGTTTGTTGCACCAATATTAGATGGGTTAGGTTTATCAGGGATCTTTGAGCTCATTTTAGGGGGCGATTCGCTTGCAGAGCGAAAACCTCACCCATTGCCACTGTATACTGCGTGCAAATGGTTTGAGGTATCGGTCGATCAATGCGTCATGATTGGTGATTCTAAAAATGATATTCTGGCTGCTAAAGCCGCCAACATGGACAGTATTGGCTTAACTTATGGCTATAACTACGATGAAGATTTAGCCGTCCATCAACCCAATCATCTTTTCAGTGATTTTAAGGGATTATTGTCGGTTCTAAAGGGGATTCAAGAGCCTGCTTAAGAATGATAAAACGAAAAAGCTTGGTCAAACGGCCGAGCTTTTTCCGTTGTATGAGCTTAAATATGGCGCTATTCAAATGCGCTAAACAATGTGTTTTATTACCAAAACCCCAAGAGTTTCCACCAGAGTCCACCGACGCAGCCCCAAATGGTCAAATTAACTAGACTCATAATAAAGCCCATGAGCCACCAGTCTTCCATCGACACATAACCAGAGCCAAAGATGATTGGCGAGGTACCTGTAGCATAATGTGTTAAAGACATCATCAGTGACGACGCGCCGGCAAGCAGCAACCCTAAATAGAGTGGTGGTGCCCCAAGCGCTAATCCGGCCGCGTAGAAGGCTGCAAACATCGCGGTAATGTGTGCGGTGGTACTGGCAAAAAAGTAATGCGCATAGAAGTAAATGGCGACTAGAATCATCACAGAAATAGGCCAATCAAAGCCAAAATGCTCAATGTTGTTTTCTACGACTGAAGAGAACCAGTTGACCAATCCAAGCTTGTTAAGAAAGGTCGCCATCATCACTAAAGCCGAAAACCATACCACTGTGTCCCATGCGGACTTTTCTTTGAGCACATCTTCCCAACTGAGCACCCCGGTGACAAGCAAAATGGACAATCCTAAAAAAGCGACTGCGGTGGTGTTGACGATAAAGTCATCACCAAACAAAAGGGCCGGTACACCTGCCCACAGTAATAATAGTAGTGTAAACACGAATACCATTACTTTCTCACCGTAACTCATGACGCCCATTTCGGTTAATTTTGATTGAGCGTAGGTTTTTGCGTCAGGTGTGTTTTTAATTTCAGGCGGGTAGATGGCGTATACCACCAGCGGAACCAACGCGATACATACTAAACCAGGCAATAACGCGGCGAGCGCCCAGGTTCCCCATGTAATACTGATGTCGGCACCTGTGGCGTCTGCAATAAACTTGACAATCAATGGGTTAGGCGCCGTGGCGGTAATGAACATAGCCGATGTGATAGGGTTAATATGATAGTTTACCAGTGCCAGATAATGGCCGATCTTACGAGAGGTGCCCGCTTCGGGTGAGGAGCCAAAGCTGTTGGCAATAGACTTCATGATAGGGTGAATAACACCACCACCACGAGCCGTGTTACTGGGCGTTACCGGGGCAATTATGAGTTCTGACAAAGCCAGTGCGTAGCCTACACCAATGGTTTTTTTGCCAAAAAGCGCAATAAAATAATAACCTACACGGTTACCGAGCCCTGTTTTTGATAACCCCCGAGAAATGACAATTGCGATACCAATGAGCCAGATGAGCGAGTTAGAGAAGCCGCTTAATGCATCTTTAATGGCACCGGATGGGGAATCATTGGTTACACCGGTTAAAGCTACTAGCGTAATGGCTAAAATCGCTATAGCGCCAATGGGCATGACCTTACCAATAATGGCCGCGATGGTGCCGACAAATAACGCCAATAAATGCCAAGCATTAACTGAAACGCCATCAGGAATGGGGACGACAAACCAAAGTCCTAAGGTTAAAACGACCGATAAAATTCCGGGAACAACGTTTACTCCACCCGCTTTCATGTTCTCTCCTTAGTGTTCAGCGCTTCTGTGTGTGATAAGACTGGTGCATAGCATAGGGCGTCTATGCTCAGAGAGTGATGATCTAAATCATATAAGTATAATTTATGATCAAGAGTGTCACACGCCAGTGCTGTGGCATTCTTGTGTGATAACGCGCATGTGATGGGGCTATGAGGTTAGGGCCAATCGACAGTGTTATATGTCATGTTTGTCTGTCTGAAAAGTCAGGTTAGTGTAATGTTGAGATGGAGAGATTGAATGTCAGCATGGACCTCTCTATTAATGATGGATTCAGAACAGAAAGGGCTTTAAGGGATTAATATGAGACGCTTTAACGCACTCTTTTTCATGCTATGTGCAACAACTTACTCGTTTGCTGATCAACCCGATATTGTGACTCTTTCCGACGCCGCGAAAGAACGCACAAAGCATTATGTCATTTATCATGGCAGTTATTATAAACTGGATTACCCCAATGGCGATGTTCCTGCGCATTTTGGCGTATGCACTGATGTAATTATTCGCAGCTATCGAGCGTTGGGGATAGATCTTCAAGAGCGGGTGCACGAGGATATGACGGCTAACTTTTCACTCTATCCGTCGAATAGAATTTGGGGACTAAAGCGCCCCGACGCTAATATTGATCACCGGCGTGTCCCGAACCTACAAACATTTTTCAGTCGTCATGGTAGTGAGTTGCCTATTTATGAGCAGGGGGCTCAGTATCAATCAGGAGATATTGTCACATGGATGCTTCCAGGCAATAAGCCACACATTGGCATCGTTTCAGATCTCTGGTCAAAAGACCAAGAACGGCCATTAATGGTTCATAATATTGGTTATGGGCCAGAACTTGAGGATATGCTGTTTGATTACCCAATTACGGGTCATTATCGCTATCTGCCAAAGTGAACGCCGTCGTGTATCTGGTTCATGGCATGCAACCCCCGATGCTTCAATGATCTATTATTGCTTCTAAGAGTCAGGTTCAAAATGTTAAAACAAAGCTTGGCCAAATAACCAAGCTTTGTTTATGACGTACTCTTTAAGTGTTAGCTGAAGTTCCTCGCCAGCGCATCTGGATAGTGACGGTCGCGGGCAAATTGTTCCGCCAGTTTAGTAATCTCATCGCTTCGGCATTGCTTTGTCACTGGGAAGTAATGCTCAGTTAAGTAGTGCTGCGCCAGCTCCGATTTGATCACACCTGTTTCGAGTAAGTCCTTCAAAATGGCATCAGCCGTTGCTAAAGCTGAGGAGGCTTTGACAATTTCGGCACGTGCGTAGCCTTGCTGATCAAACGAGACATCCGCTGCTCGTAAATCTGGGTCTTCCCCTGGAATTTGCTGCGCACCAAATAACGGTTTTGACGCGGTTTTTGCGGATTTAAAGTCAGGGATAAATTTAGCAATATGCGCAATATTACTAACCGTACGCTCTGTCACTAAGTGCTCTGGCCATTGCTCATCAATTTTTTTAATAAAATGTGGCGCCAATCTAGGCTGCGCACTTTGCTCACTACTGGCAACTAAACCGCCTTCAAATAAAGTGATCGCTTGCGTCATACCATGTAATTGGAAGTAACCACCAGGGTAGGGCGTTAACTGCGCCATGCCTTGAGGTGTACCGCGTTGACCATGAAAAACAATTTCAGGCCATAGGCCTTGGCACTCTGGCCAATGTGTGACAAAAGACGCTTTGAATTCGACCATACGTTGTCGTTTGGCCTTGATCATATCGTCTAGCTCACCACTTTTAAAACCGCAGGCGTTTACTACGTAATCGTACTCAGTCACTTGAACGTCTTGATTGACCGTTGATTCTGAATTTCGGGATGCCGGTTTGGTGATGATTTGCCAGCCTTTACCGGTTTCGCTGCGGCGAATGTCGACAACACTGGTATGAGTTTGAAGGTGACAACTCGGCAAACGGTCAATCGCGAGGTTCGCGATTGCAGCCCAACGAAAAGCGGATAAACCGTACTCCTGAACGACAACCAAAGGAAATTTTATCGTGTCTAAATTTACCTGTTTGGCAAACGCGACCAACCAATCTTCGTCACATTGTGCTTGTTCTGGTAGAGGTCTTTGCCCAATGGCTTCAATTTCTGCTCGGTCATACAAACGAAAGTAATCAGCAGGTTTGCCTAATACTTCGTTGCTGGCATCTTGATCGACCAGTACTTGATACTGTGTGCGTAGTTTTTCCAAGCGAGGCAATAAGTCCAAAGGTTCACTTGGATCCGATGTTGGTACGGCCAAAACCGTTGGACGTACATTGATGCTCTGCACGTAGACTTTTGTTGTGTCAATGGATTGCTGCAATAAGGTCAAGCACTGCTGGTCTGAAATTTCACGGTAGAGATTACCGCCCGCATGTAAATGGCAAAATGGAGGGCCATTGACTAAGCTTGGACCTTTCTCGATTAGGGTTGTATCGATTCCCAGCTCGGCCAGACGTAATGCGATGGTCGAGCCCGCGACTCCTGCGCCAACAACAGCTACTTTCTTAGCTTTAGCTGCGCGCAAGTTTTCACCTGTAAGTGTTTGAGTCATTAACTTCGCTCATTCTGTAAAGGTTGAGTTATTTGGCGACATTCTACGCGGCTAATGCTTGTTTTTATAGCAGCATGCCGTATGCATTTGCTGTAAAAAAGGCATTTACTTTTATCGTGCGAAGAGTGCAAATAAAGCTAATCTGAGTGCATCGATTTAAGGTCTATTTGCGTCACTGCAGATTACGCCACGGTTAGGCGTAATGGTACGAAAGAAGTCTAGAAATGGTTCATAAAAAAAAGCTAAGATTTCTGATTGTTAATCTAAGTTGGTCACAAGTACTTGTCATTTATTCGATAGGGAGAGAGTAAACGTGGAGCATCGTATTCGCGCCGCTGGAATATTGATTCGGCATGACGCTATTTTATTACTTCGAATAGAAGATGAAACCGGTGAGTATTGGGTGCCGCCAGGCGGTGGATTTGAGCCTGAAGACGTTACAAGCAAAGGCTGCCTACGCCGTGAATACTTCGAAGAAGCCGGTATTGAAACCACAATCGGCGAGCTTATTTGTGTCCGTGAATTTTTAGAATGTGAGACGAATCGCTATAATATCGAGCTTTACTATCATGTGACGAATTACACTGGGGAACCTCATTTAGAGAATTTAGAAGGCTTAAACGACGAGTCCGTTATCCAAGCGGTAGAATGGGTCCCATTTAGCGAGTTGCCTCAACGTCGATCTTATCCAGATGACTTGCTATATCTAGTCGATAAAGTGAGACAAAAGGACTTCAGCCATCATGTTGGGAGTTATATCCAAGGGCCAGATGAGACAATGAATCGTTTAATTTAGACAGGCTAACTTATAAATAGCCCTCTGGCTGTTCCAGCTCATGGATGAGGTAATTGGCTTCTTCCATTTTGTCATTCAACGCTTGCTGCGCGTCTTGTAACCCGCGATTATAAAAATAGGGTCCAAGTTCTTTAGCCAAAAAATCGATTAGAAACTCTGCCTCAAAGGCACCAATGTCTTGGTCTAATTCATCGTCAAAATAACGTTTTACTTTATGCACCATATTATCTTTTTGATCTTTTGAAAATTCGATGTCTTTCATTTCTTGTCCTACGTTAACGCATTACTCATGATTTATCGTGATTATATATCATATCGAAACACTTTCTTGACTGACTCATTCAGTCGTTATTTTCTGACCTTAATGCCAGTGTCGGTTGAAAAAAGCATAAGCGAGTCCCCCAGTTGTGTCTGGATCAGCTATCATTCGCTTATTAAAGAACAGGATAATCAGGCGACTTAAACTGTGACCAATGTAGAAAGTGAAAAGCGCTGTTGGGCGATGTGCTCCGAGTGCCAAGGCCGAGGCAAGCGTAGCCGACGGTTGCGTAAAAAAGTACGTTTACAATACCAAAAAGAGTTAGCTGCCTTCGAAGATCAAGGCGGTGAAGGCGATGCACCAGAGCGCCCTAAAGGGCACCCAGAAACATGCTGGAAGTGCCACGGCAGCGGTTTGCTTGCTAGTGATCGTTTTTTACCAGTGAATGAAGCGTATCCGCACGTGGCCATTATTGGTGGCGGTATCGGCGGGGTGGCATTAGCAGTGGCGTGTTTGCATCGCGGTATTCCCTACACACTGTATGAGCGTGACAGCAGTTTTGACGCGCGCTCTCAAGGCTATGGGTTGACGCTTCAGCAAGCCAATAAAGAGATGGCGGGGTTAGGCATCACTGCGTTGGCTGAAGGCGTTGTGTCGACACGACACGTGGTTCACACCCCTGAGGGAAAGGTCGTTGGTGAATGGGGCATGCGAAAGTGGGTGCACGAAGGCACTAAAACAGCGCCTAAGCGCACGAATATTCATGTGGCGCGTCAATCGTTGCGACAAGCGTTGATTCAACAACTTGATCGCCAAAATAACGTGCAATGGAACCATCAATTAATGTCGTTTGAAAGATCTCCGGAAGGGCGTGTCGATCTGACGCTGAATGTGTCTGGTGAGGTAAAACACGCCAAAGCAGATTTAGTCGTCGGAGCCGATGGCATTCGCAGTATTGTGCGCGAGCAGATCATTGGGGAGGCACAAACCCCATTACGTTACCTTGGCTGTATTGTGATTTTGGGCATTTGCGCTTTAGAGGCGCTTGATGATCTGCAAAGTGATTTGTTAGATGCGGCGACGGTATTTCAGACCGCCAATGGTAATGAGAGAATCTACATCATGCCTTACAAAGCCGATTCCGTGATGTGGCAGTTAAGCTTTAGAATGAGTGAAGAAGACGCGCTTCAGCTTAGTGCAAAAGGACCAGTGGCTTTAAAAGAAGAAGCGCGCCGTCGAACTCAATGGCATGATCCGATTCCACAAATCTTATCCGCTACCGATGAAGCTTTGGTCTCCGGTTACCCTGTTTATGACCGAGAACTGTTAACGCCTGAGCACTTTTCTGAAGCACAGCAAGCGACGCTTATTGGTGACGCAGCGCATCCGATGAGCCCCTTTAAAGGTCAAGGCGCGAACCAAGCGTTACTGGATGCGCTGGGGTTGGCGCGAGATATTTCTACTGGATGTTGGCCGCTGTCTGCTTGGCGAGACAAGGGCATTCGAGAGGCGATCCTCACAGACTTTGAAGCGCAAATGTTGGCTCGCAGCTCAGTGAAAGTACAAGACTCTGCCGCGGCGGCAGAATTTTTACATTCGGACATCGTATTGCAAAAAGTAGATGAGCCTCGTGGTCGTAGCTTAAACATTGTTAAACGAACAACACCTTAAATGATGTGGGAGTACTCTATGTATCAATCGGTTATCGACTTTTGGTTTTCCGAGCTTGAAGCGAAGCAATGGTGGCAAAAAGATGCGGCATTGGATACAGCGATTAAGCATCGATTTGAAGCGCTTCATGTTCAAGCTAGGGCATGCGAATTGTTTGAGTGGCGCAGTACCGCATTAGGGAGCTTGGCGGAAATCATTGTATTGGATCAGTTTTCTCGCAATATTTTCCGCGATAAGCCTGAGTCTTTTGCCAGTGATCCACTCGCGTTGGCGTTGGCACAGACGGCCATTACAAAGGGCTTTGATCTTGAATTGCCCGAGACGCAACGAAGCTTTTTATATATGCCCTTTATGCACAGTGAATCCAAGCAGATTCATGAGCAAGCAGTGGTATTATTTACCGCACTTGGCAATGACAATAATTTAAAGTTTGAGCAGCAACATAAAGCCATTATCGATCGTTTTGGGCGTTACCCTCATCGCAATGAAATCTTAGGGCGTAACTCTAGCCAAGAAGAGCTGTCATTTTTACAGCAGCCAAATTCGAGCTTCTAACGCATTCTCTGTTAGACTGCCTTTTTGCCTAATTAGGCGGTCTCATAGATATAGGAATCCCAATGAGCCATGCGCAACAGAACAACCCACTACACGGGTTAAGCCTAGAAAAAATTCTCACACGTTTGGTTGAGCAATACGGTTGGGAAGGTCTTTATAAAGAGGTCAATGTAAAGTGTTTTAGTAATGATCCATCGGTTAAGTCTTCGTTAAAATTCCTGCGCAAAACCCAGTGGGCAAGAGACAAGGTCGAAGCGTTGTATATCAATACATTTGCCTAGCGACCATAGCGCTCAAACTTTAACATTGATCAGTGCGCCCATATCAAGCGCAGTGATATCGGTTTTGGCTTGATCGCTGTCTTCTTGATTAGGGTTGTTTCGTTGCTCGCGTTTTTCTGCTTCTTGCTTTTCTAGCTCGCGAATCCGAGCGTTTATTTGATCGATCTTAGCTTGAATCATTTGGATCTTTTGCTGTGCTTCATCGCCACCGCCTTCTTGAAGCGCGGCTTTTAGTTCTATTTTTAGATCCGCCAATTCGCTCTTTAGTTTGCGCATTTCTGGGCTGCCTGATGAGGCGCCACGCTGTTCATCAAGTGACTGGCGTGACTTTTCAGCATAGCTTGTGACATTGCGATCGCCTGAAAGCTTCCCTGTTTCAGAAACCATGGAAGAGGCAGGTCTAATCGCTTTGAGATTCATTGATAACGAATCACTCATGTGACACTCCTTGTATACGATATAAAAATATATGTGTTTTTATATCGGCTGGTCTTCGATGTTAATGAGTGTATTGGCGTCATTTTCTTTTTTTGTGCTAATCATATGCGTTATAAATATATGGCACTACTCTTCAAATATAGGCGTCGGCTTTTTATGCTCATCGATTGCGACAAAATTAAAATGGCCGGTAATGGCTTTTTCTCGCTTATCGCTGTAGAGCTCTTCTAGGAAGATATTGACCTCGACTTTCAAAGAAGTGCGGCCAACTTTTACGACACGGGCGACAAGCTCAACTAAAATTCCGGATGGGATAGGGCGTTTGAAATCCACTTGCCCTGTCGAAATCGTAACCACTTGTTTGCGGGCAAAGCGTGTTGCGGCAATGTAAGCCACTTCGTCCATCCACTTGAGTGCTTCACCACCAAAGAGCGTGTCATAGTGGTTTGTGGTACTTGGGAAGACCATTTTAGCGACCCGCGTTTCAGATATTTCTTCGCGCTTTTGAATTAAAAGAGTGTTCATCATGACGTTATTGCTCTCTCGAAAATCGATTATATTATTGCTATTGGGTGTGCTGCTGGCAGGTTGTGATCGCCGTTTCGCTCCACAGGCGCTTTTTGAATCCTATTTAAATGACCTGAATCGGTCAGCGTTTGTTCAAATCGAGGTGGATTCAAACGTGTCGTTGTTGCCAATGCCAGCATTGAGGACACGGCAGATGGAGTTGAGTCAATTTGATGTTGGCTTATTAGAATTTTTGTCTCTGCAACGCTGTGATGTTGGCGCTTTAGCTGGACAACGCAATAGTATACTTGGACGGGTCATGGCGACAAGTCAGCGTTTTGTATACGAGCTGGCGATTATTCACGCGATTCGAACCTGTGAGATAGAGAATACCGAACTTGCGACAAAGTTGACCAATGTGGCGCAAGTAAAAGCCAGTGAACTGCCGTTCGCTTTGTCTAATATGCTCTGGGCCGGAGAAGAAACGGCCTCATTATTTAGCATGGCTAATGGTTATCTTCCGCTTTCTCCTGCTGAGTCCCACTACCAAGAATTGATCACTGCGTTACAGCATCTTAAACGTGTTAGTGATCACTTAGATGAGATTCCGCAAGTAAGCAGTGCTCAAATCGAAGCCGACATGAAGGCTATTTATGAAAGTGAGTATCTGGGAAAGTTGTTGTACAGCATGAGTCATATTCGTCATTACTTAGAGCAAACCAGTGTGGCGCTTGAACCATTAAGCCAAAGTCAGGAAATATGTGGTGCTCCATTAAACTTTCTTAGGCAGCAGTTTGAAAAACATTATATCGATGTTTTACAGCCTTACATGGCGCGTATAAACACAGTGGCTTATCAAGTATTACCTGTGGTGCAACAACTAGGGGTACAAAGTCCAATTGATCATTCCGAGTGGCGCGAATTTATTGGTCAGTTTGATATGAAGTCGTCAAGCAGTGAGTGGCAGCGTTATTTAATGGCTTCTCGGGAGCACGGTCGAGCGTGGAGTCGTATTTTTGCAATGTGTGGAGAAGGTGTGGGTTAGGCTTGAGCTGTCAGTAAGTTGTCGACTGCGTCTACGGCGTTGTAAGCAGTGGCCGCACCTTGAGCTAGAGGTTCGTGGCTGAGAGCTTTAAGCAAAGCTATGTTGGCCGTTGGGTTACTGCCAATCCCTGCTGAGAACTGGATTGGACGGTTGACCGCATGAGGTTGGTGTTGGTTCAGCGTGTCTTCTGCGTTGCGTAGACTTGGCCCTGGCTGGCTAAAGAGACTCATGAACAGTGCAAAGTTGGCGTTCCCGGATACCCGGGCGCCTGCTTTCACCTCATGGGTTAGCTGTGTTTCTAAAACGTCTCTAATATTCATAAATGCCACGTCTCTTGGATAGTTATGTTATCGGCATTTATATAAATTCTTTAATAAAGTCAGCAAATTAAGCTAAAGTTTTTCATAGACAGTACGTTTATAAAGGTATTGAATAAAGTGATGTTTGCACAAAATCTAGACACTACCAAGAGAGGATAGTGCTTAGCTAGCAAATCGCTTAGTTCCCAAGTCTGATTAGGTTGGTTGGATGCACAATATAGATGAGCTAATAGATAACGTAAGGCATAACGAGCAGATCGCGCTGAAGTTTTTTGACATTGAGCGTTGTATTCTATCGATTGGCCGTTGTGATCAGTTTGTCTCCACGCTTACTAAAGAAGTGCAAAAACAATTTAATGTCCCATTCGTTTGGGTCAACCTTATTAATGAAGCCCCTCTTGCCCATCTGATTGAAACCTTAGAAAAAACCGTTGGTTTAAAAGATCGCGTTTTGTTCACGCGACGCAGTGCAATGATCGATGCAATCGGTACGGGCATTAAAACAGTACAGGTCAACCAAGATATCGAGCGTTATTGGGAAGTGATCCCACAGTCTTATCGAGGCATTGTTGGGTCCGTAGCGATTTCTCCATTGACCATAGACGGTGAGTTAGTGGGACTATTTTGCCAAGCTGACCAAGACCCAACCCGCTATGATTCTGCCACCAAGGATACATTCCTGTTGGATCAGTTATCGATTAAAATATCCATTTGTTTGAGCAATGTGACCGCTCGGGAGAAGTTAGAATATCTAGCGACCCGCGATCCCCTTACTGGCTTACTTAATCGCCGCCAACTAGAGTTGATGCTCGAGCGAGAATTTGCTCGCTGTAAAGGTCAAAATCGGGATTTAACCGCTGTCTTTATTGATTGCGATGCTTTTAAATCGATCAACGACACTTTAGGGCACAATTGTGGTGATGAAGTGCTAGAATACATAGCGAAACGTCTTTTGCGGCATGTGTATAAGCAGGGGTTGGCGTTCCGTTTTGCCGGAGACGAGTTTGTTTTTGTAATACCTGGGAAAAGTTATGAGCAAGCCATCGCGATTGCGGAGTCTGTTCATGACTACTTGCAATCGAATCCTTTACGTTACAAAAGCAATCTTGTGCCAATCACCATCAGTTATGGTGGTGCTAGCGTATTATCTGATGCCCCTAGTAGCTATAAGCAATTGCTGAAAATAGCGGACGAGCGTCTCTATAACTACAAAAACAACCGCAAGCGATCTGTTCCTACGAAAGTCTTCAAATTTCTGAACAAAATACGCTAAATGTAATAAAATTACATTTTTGGCCGGTATTATTTTCATGTTCAGGTGTTTTTACACGCTTTTTCGTTGTAAAATTTCAAAAAAATTAAAACTCCTAAGAGGTTTACTATGTCTCATGCTTTGATCGCGGATTTGGGAGGGACAAACGCACGTTTTGCCTTGGTACCGATCAATCAATACCAACCACAGGAAGTGAGCGTTTACTCATGCAAAGAGTATGAGTCTTTCTTTGATGCCGTTTCTGCTTATGTTGATCAATGTAGTGTGGACTTTGACTCTATTAATGCGATTGTCTTAGCTATTGCAGGGCCAGTGAACCAAGATGTGATTCGTTTTTCTAACAATCCGTGGCATTTTACTCGCCAGCAGATCCAAGAGCATTTTGGCGCTGATAAAAAAATTGCGTTGCTGAACGACTTTGATGCCATTGCTCACAGTCTTGAAGTGATTCCTTCGGAAGAGTTGGTGCAGATTGGTGAGCCTTCAGCAGTCGATCCTAAAGCCGCAGCTTGGGTATTGGGTGCGGGGACGGGACTCGGTGTTGCGTGTGTGGTTCCGCAAGAGAATAGCGTAAATATTGTTTTGCCTAGTGAAGGCGGACACGTGGATTTAGCGACGTGTAATGACCAAGAAGACTATATTTTACATTTCCTTCGTGATCGTCATTATCGTGTCTCCGCTGAGCGTGTTATATCCGGCATGGGACTGGAAAACATTTATGAAGCACTGGCTTTAAGAGACGGTACGTCAAAACGTTTATCTGCACCTGAAATAGGTGCAGCCTTAGAGCGAGGCGATGACCCTATAGCTGACGCGACACTTGCTCAATTTTTTACCTTTCTAGGACGCTTCACTGGAGATTTAATTTTATCTGTTGAAACACGCGGTGGTGTATACATCGCAGGCGGTATTGTGCCGCGTTATCTAGAGCATATTAAGCGCAGTGCGTTTCGTGACGCAATGCAAGATAAAGGTCGTATGAAGGCATTTGTATCGCCGATCCCGACGTTTGTTGTGATGTCTGAATACCCAGGGCTGGTAGGGTGCGCCAACTACGCATCGTATCTTGTAGATCAAGCCTAATAGAACCGGAGAGAAAAAGATGAAGGCAAGTTTAAAAGCCTGTGATGTGGTAATTTTTGGTGGCGGTGGTGATTTGGCCATGCGCAAACTTCTTCCAGCTCTCTATCATTTAGACCAAGACGGTCTGCTGGCAAAAAATACCCGCATTATTGGTGCGTCACGCCGCGACATGAGCGCGCAGGATTACCAAGACAAAGTGCGCGAAGCCTTGAATGAATTCGTTCCTACCAGCGTTGGTGATAAAAACACGTGGCCACGTTTTAAAGAGCGTTTGAGCTATGTTTCTGTTGATGCGCAGGAAGAGTCTGACTTTGCTCGTTTTAATGAACACAATGTTGGCGACGACGAGAAAGATGTCGTGTTTTACCTAGCTACGTCACCGGATCTATTTGGTTCAATTTGTTCGTCGCTTGCCAATCATGGCTTAAACCAAGAGCGCATGCGTGTGGTGCTTGAGAAGCCGTTAGGCCGTGATTTAATTTCGTCACGTGCGATCAACGATGAAGTGACGCAAAACTTCGGTGAGAAACAAATTTTCCGTATCGACCATTATCTAGGTAAAGAAACGGTACAAAACCTCCTCGCGATCCGTTTTGGTAATACCTTGTTTGAGCCATTATGGGACAGCGCGCACATTGATAACGTTCAGATCACTGTATCTGAAACCGTTGGTGTAGAAGGGCGTTGGGGTTACTACGACAAAGCGGGTGCGCTACGTGACATGGTTCAAAATCACTTAGTGCAGTTGTTGTGCTTGGTGGCGATGGAACCTCCTGGTCGCAACGACGCCGATTCAGTTCGTGATGAAAAGATCAAGGTGTTAAAAGCTCTGCGTCCTATCGAAGGGGCGAATGCTTACACCAAGACTGTACGTGGCCAATATGCGAAAGGCATGATTAACGGTAAAGACGTTAAAGGGTATTTCGATGAAGAAGGCTCTAACCTTGAGTCTCGAACTGAGACCTTCGTTGCGCTACGAGCGGATATTGATAACTGGCGTTGGGCTGGTGTGCCTTTTTACCTGCGTACTGGCAAGCGTTTAGGTCAGCGTTATTCTGAAATCGTGATTCAGTATAAGTCGGTCCCGCACAGCATCTTTAATGATGAAAGTAACCGTCAGCTGCAACGTAACCAATTGATTATTCGCCTGCAACCAGAAGAAAAAATCTCTTTAACGGTCATGAACAAAGTACCGGGTGCGGGAGAAGGTATGAATCTGCAGCCCGTTGATTTGAACTTAAGTTTAAGTGAAGCGTTTAATAACAAGCGCAGCCCTGAAGCCTACGAACGTTTGTTACTTGATGTTATGCGTGATGATGCAACATTGTTTATGCGTTACGACGAAGTGGAAGCCGCTTGGAAATGGGTAGATGGCATTATGGCCGCTTGGAGCCAAACCAGTGAGCGTCCAAAAGAATATGCTTCTGGTTCTTGGGGACCCGCCGCGTCTATGGCGCTTCCGATTAAAGATGGCCGTAACTGGCACGATTATTAAGTTAAGGACTTTATTATGACAACTTATACCGCCGCTCAAGTGATGACAGCAACGCCAGTTGTCCCAGTTATTGTTGTGGATAATGTGGAGCAAGCCGTCAACCTTGGTAAGGCATTGGTTGCAGGTGGCGTGCCTGTTTTAGAAGTAACGCTTCGTACCGACGCCGCTCTAGAGGCGATTACTGCACTGCGTAAAGAAGTACCTGATGCGATCGTCGGTGCTGGAACAGTGTGCTCACGTGCGCAATATATACAAGCGGTTGAAGCAGGTTCCCAGTTTATTATTAGTCCTGGCCTGACACCTGATTTGTTAGCCGTCGGCAAAGAATATGATATTCCCTACTTGCCGGCTGTGGCGACCATCTCTGATATCTTGTTGGGCCTTGAATACGGCTACGACCACTTTAAATTCTTCCCTGCGGAAGTGAACGGTGGTGTAAAAGCGCTTAAAGCGTTTTCTGGCCCGATGCCTCATATCCGTTTTTGCCCAACAGGCGGCATTAATGAAAAGAACTACAAAGACTACTTAGCACTTGAAAGTGTACTGTGTGTTGGTGGTTCTTGGATTGTACCGACGGATCTTGTACAAGCGGGTAAGTGGGACGAGATTACCGAGCTGGCAAAATCGGTTCAACAGTAATTCTTCAGCGTTCCAGTGCTTTTCTAAATGCCCTTCTGTGAAAACAGCGGGGCATTTTTTGATTTGAACTTTTATTTTTATACTTTACTAAGACATACTGTATTCATAGCGCGATTGTCGATAGACAGCAAATGATGGAGGAGTGGCATGTTTAATAAGCTGACGTTTAAGCGAAAGAGTCATGATCCTCTGATCGATGATGATCTACTTGAGCAGCCGATGAGCGTGGCGGAAGCCGCCGAGGAATACGCTTGTGCCTACGATGACGTGAGCTTTTGGACGAAGTGTAAGCGTTATGCTGGTTCGATTGGTCGATCAGGGTTAGAAAAAGCGTTTACGTTGTATTACGCGACGGAGCACAAAAACTGTACCTTCGCTCATAAGACCGCAATCTATGGGGCGTTAGGGTATTTACTGACGCCGATTGACGCGATTCCCGATTTAACACCATTGCTCGGGTACACCGATGATATCGGCATGATTGGAGCGGCGTTAGTGGCTGTCGGTTCGTGTATTGACGATGGGGTAAAGCACCAAGCGAAAGATCGTGTAGGTCGATTGTTGGGCGAAGGTGCTTTAGACGGCGTGCGGGCGTTTGAAGACTGCGATATGGATGTGGTACTGAGTATCTGGTTAACCGCTTCTATTAAAACGCATGATTTTGTGGCGCCTGATTTTTGGGCTTCGCAAGTTGAAGCGATGCGCGATGCTTACTTACCTTCTGCAAAAGTGTACGTGTACGAAAAGCAGGGCAAAGTGGTGGGTTTTTACGCACTGACTAATAGCACTTTGGCGGCATTGTTTGTGGCACCAGATGAGCAAGCTAAAGGTGTAGGTAAGTGCTTACTAGCGCATGCTAAAGCTCAGCAAAAAGCGCTGACGTTAACGGTTTATGCTGCGAATGAGCCGAGTATAGGTTTTTATATGTCGCAAGGTTTCAAAGTAGCCAGTGAGCAGCTGAATGAGCACACAGGCCACAGAGAATATGTGATGGCTTGGGCGAGCGCCTAGTAAAAATTAGCGGATTTTAGCGATGGTTGTATCGACTCGTTCAGGTTGTAATGCAATCTTGGAACGTAAACGAGGGTATTTACTAGACACTTTTTCAAGATTTTTGGCATTGCCAACTTGAATAACGCCTACCATCCCCATCATTAAATGTGGTGGGCAATAATACACGTGAACACCTTCATTTTCTAAAGACAGGGTATGCTCCTGATTTAACTTACTTGACCAAGCCGAGCTGTCTTCAGGGACAATATAAGACTTGGCGTTGTGCCCTGATTGAGTTGGAATAAAGGTTACGGTATCGCCAACGTTGGCATGAATGTAATCTGGCTCGAAGACCATAGATCCTGATTCACCGTAATTTAGCATTTGAATTTGCCAATCTTTGGCGAGGCTATTAGTCGCTAACAATACCATACTTAAGAGTATAGGCGTTGAAAATTTAATCATGTTCACATCTTCCTAATGTCGCATAGCAAAGCATGAAAGTCTGCCTTGCTATGCGTTCTTATTGAGTTACTTATCAAGACTGACGGTGAAAGTACCTTTTGGGACAACAGGTAAATAGCGTTTATAAAAATCCAGATAGTGTTGTTCAGGATCTAGCTCCTTAAACAATTTAGGGTATTGAGATTTAGCGATAAACTGCAACATGCTACCATCAAGGATGGTTCGAGAAGCGCCTTGATAAATTCCATATACACGGTTGTTTTCTACCGCTGATAAGCTTTCCCAACCTGGTCGTTTAGTAAAACCTTCAAGTCTTTCTTTAGCTTGTTCTCGTCGAATACCTTGGCCCATGACCATAGCGTTCGATTGTTTTCCTGTTTCAGTACCAGTAATGAAGATGACTTCCGGGTCTGATGCTAACACTTGCTCAGGATTGATCGGCCCCCACCACTCAACAAAAGGCGCGGCAATATTGTCGCCCCCTGCGCTGGTTACCATAGCGCCCCACATGTTTTTACCATAGGTAAATGAATATTCACTTGGTCCTTGATTACCAAACTCTATATAGGTTCGAGGTTTGGGCTGTTGGGCGTTTTCTATGGTGGTATGAATGTGTTCCACCAATGCTTCGTATTCGTCAGAAATTTTTTGCGCGCGGTCTTTTTGGTCGGTCAGAGCACCAATGATTTGTGTACTTTTGAGATGGCGTTCAAGTGTTTGAGCATTATAGTCCACCACGACAATAGGAATGCCGGCGTCTTCCAAGGTGTCCACGTCCATGCCTAAACCTTTGTATTGCCAGTCTGCTAGTAAGATAACATCAGGGTTTAGACTAATGATTTTTTCAACGGAAAACGTCTGAGACTCGACTTCGCCAACATCGGGAATTTGTTTAAGTGATGGGCGGTAATCTGTATATAACTTCCAGCTGGCAGGGCGCCAAGCTTCCCATGTATCTCGAGAGATACCTACAACGTGATCAAAGGCCTGTTCGGTTCCAATAGCCATATAGTCTTCAGCATAAAAACCTAGAACGACGCGTTGAGCGGGGACATCAACGTTTACGCTGCGCCCTAATACATCTTCAATGGTTTGGATGTCAGCATGAGCAGATGCAGCCATAAGCGAGGTTGTTAACGCTGCCAAAACGAAACGTTTCATAGGTATCCTTATAGTGTAAACGAGAATTATTGGCGTCTATTGTAGGGAGAAAATCTTTGTTTTCAAGTGATATTGAGATTCGTTTTCATTTTATATGATGGTATTCATGTGATGGGATGTGGTTCTTTATTGAGCGTGGAGAAGTACGGTGGAAATAAAAAATGCCCCGTTGATTTATCTCAGGGGCACTTTAAGGGGACGCTTATTTAAAGTCATTAAGCGAAGCGGTTTTCTAAGTAGCGAATGATTTCTTTCGAGTCATACAGCCATTCTGTCTGGCCGTCTTTTTCAATGCGCAGGCAAGGTACTTTTACTTTACCACCGCCTTGTTTTAGCTCTTCTCGGTAAGGCGATCCTTCGGAGGCACTGCGTTTTTCCACTGGAAGGTTGAGCTTGTAAATCGCGCGTCGAGTCTTAGTGCAGAACGGACAAGCAAAAAATTGATAAAGGGTAAGATCTTGTGCTGCTTGATTCACTTCCTGCTGCTGCTCAGGAGTACGCTTCTTTTTAGACCCACGGGTAATTAAGTCAAGTAAGGCTATGATGCCTCCAAGTAAGTTACGGATCAGTTTAATGAACAATTTCATAGATGGACTCGCTTATTCGTATTCTAGGGTGTTTCTCAGATTTTGCGCCATTCTAGCTTGAAAGCAGCTGCTGTTTAAGTATTAGACACAATGTTTTTTATCAGCGTCGTATTTTAGTCGATATCATTGTTCTAGCTTGCGTGGCTTAGTCGCTCAAGCGTATTCTTTGCTTTTATGTTATCGGATAAGTGCTTTTTGTGCTGCTGGTTGATTTGAATTGGACCCTTTATGAACGTTATTGATTTTCTAAAATTAAACCTGAGAAATAAGATGAAGGTAGCGCAAGGCAATCATGTATCGATTGATGCTTCTGCAAAAATTCGCGGATGTAAGATCATAGTGAAAGGTCGAAACAACCATTTACGAATTGCGAAAGGGTGCAATCTCCGTAATGTACACATAGAAATTTTGGGTAACAACTGTTCGATTACGATCGATGAAGGGTGCGTGATTGGTGAGAATTGCTATCTGTCATCCCGTGAAGAAGGCACACGCTTAGCACTTGGTGCTGATTGTATGTTGTCGCGTAATGTAAAGCTGATGACCAGTGATGGCCATGATATTTTGAAAGCGGGACAGCGTGTTAATTTTGCTAAAGACATCACTGTAGGTTGTTCTGTTTGGTTGGCTGATAATGTTACGGTACTAAAAGGGGTTACCATTGGCGAGGGCTCTATCGTTGGGATCAATTCCACGTTGACAAAAAGCATTGCTAATAATGAAGTCGCTGCAGGCTCTCCAGCAAAAGTTATCGCCTCGGATATGTCGTGGCATGAGGCGTTAACGTTCTAGTTTTTGTTTCAATACATCAGGCTTTAAGAGTGTCAATTTAGGATGTGGTAGATACTTCATTAAGCTGCAACGGGAAGCGTTTTTTTTCTATTAAGCATTGTGTAGCCGTATGCTTGTCTAAGGGTTTGGAGAAATAGAACCCTTGGAATCGATGGCAGCCAATGCTGCTTAGAATGTTTTCTTCAAAGTTAGTTTCGACACCTTCTGCGATGACGGACAGCTTCATATGTTTTGCCATGGAGATAATCGTATTAATGATTTCGTAGCTGTTAGGGTCTTCTGTAATGTCTCGAATAAAAGACTGATCAATTTTTAACTGATCTAATGGTAAATGCTGTAAATAGCGTAAAGATGAATAGCCAGTACCAAAGTCATCAATAGAAAAACGAATACCGCGATGTTGTAAGGCATGCATTTTTGCGGCCACGGCTTTGATGTTTTCAACCAACATGCCTTCGGTGATCTCTAAATCGAGCTGGGCGGCATCAACTCCTGTGGTATCAATAACGTGTTGAATTTGCTCGACAAAGTCTTCGCGTGAAAATTGGAATGGACTGATGTTTACCGCTAGGCTTTTAAAGCTTGCTGGTAGACCAACGACCTGTTGCCATGTGCGCAATTGACGACACGCTTCCATCAATACCCATTCACCTAAAGGCGCTATTAAGCCAGTTTCCTCTGCGATAGGAATAAATTCAGCTGGTGAAATCGGCCCAAGCTCAGGGCTTAACCAGCGCACCAGACTTTCAAAGCCGATGAGTTCTCCCAGACCATTTACTTGAGGTTGGTAGACTAAATAGAGCTCGTCCCGTTCTAATGCATGATGTAATGCTTTTTCCATTTTTAAGCGTTCCGTTGCAAACTGTTGCATTTCACTACGGTAGAAATGGAAGCCACTACGGCCGCTTTCTTTGGCTTTGTACATCGCGGTATCGGCTTGTTGTAATATACGCATGCCATCTGATTGATCCAGAGGGAACAGGCTGATACCAATACTGGCTGATACATAAAGTTCTACATTTTGAATGACAAAGGCGGTGCTCAGCGTGCCCAAAAGTTGCTCTGCAAGATGAGACACCATGGCTTGTGCATCCTGCATATCGTGGCAGATATCTGGTAACAGTAAGACAAACTCATCGCCGCCTAAGCGAGACGCGGTGTCTCCTTTAGAGATTAAGGTGTTGATACGCTTTGATACTTCAATAAGCAGCTGATCACCCGCATGGTGTCCCATGGAGTCATTAATGGTTTTAAAACGATCTAGATCGATAAACAGAACACCACCAATATGACGATGTTCTCGGGCGACAGCGATCGCATTTTCTAAGCGGTCATGCAGAAGGCGTCGGTTAGGAAGGTTGGTTAAAGCATCATAGTAGGCGAGGTATTTGACCTGTTCTTGATCCTTTATTCGCTGAGTGATGTCACGAACAGAGACAAGATAGCGGGGAATATTCTCTAATGTGATCATGCTGGCACATACTTCAACGGGCACCATGGTGCCGTTATGACGTACATAACGGGTTTCAAACGTAGAGACTTTTCCGAGCGCATTTTGTGACCAATCGATCAATACTTCTTGGTTAAATTTATGATCAATGTTTTTTAGGTTCATCGATTTGATACTAGATTCTCGATAGCCTAATAAATGTATCGCCGCGTCGTTATAATCTAGTATTTGCCCTGTTTGAGACGTCAGTAGCATACATTCACGTGATTGTTGCATTACGGCGCGAAAATAGGCCTCGCGCTTTTCGAGCTCTGCTTCTACGGTTTGACGTTGGTGCCATAGCGTTGTGAAGGTCCTAGCCAAGACGCCGAGTTCATCGTCACGTTTAATTTCAGTGAAATGCACATCGCCATCGCTGAATTTACTACGGCCAACACTTTCAAGCTGTTGAATAAATCTAGATAAAGGTCGCGACGTTTGAAGGTAAATTAAGGTGAGGAACGCAGCGCTTAATACGAGCGTCGCCAGGATTGCGGTCGTGATTAAGCGAAGATTGCGACGAATAAAGTTTTCTGTGACGGCTCCATTATCGATGTTGGCAATCAGTTCACCGACTTTAAGCTTGCCTCGCTTGAGCTCTAGGGTATACGTCTGCTTTAAATCAATGGCTAGGTAATGAGACACCCAACTGAAAGCATTGGAAGAGGCAGGCCTACTGTAGTAAGCCATTTGGTTGTTTAAATCGTCTGTTAGTACGATTTCAATAAATACATTGGTTCGCACTAATCCTGCAACAACTTGCTTAGCCAAGTTGGCGTCTAATGTATAGGCTGACTCGGTTGCGGCGTTTTCTACGGTCTCTAATGTCCCTATTATGCGGCCGGTAATATTTTCTTTTTCTTCGTGCCAATCCGTATATATTTGAAAAGAGCTACCTAAGATCCCCATAGCAATCAGGAGTACTAAGGCCCATTTAGCTTGTTTATAGGATAAGCGTTTGTGAAGTGCCAACATAAAGAGTCTTCGTAAAGTTAAGAATCAACGTTGGGATTCGTAATCCCATACTTTGCATACAAGGCATTGATTTTTCCTGATTCTCGAAGAACCTGTAAGCCTTGATTTAAAGCGTGTCGTAGGCGTTTTGACTGTTCGTATCGCTTACTAAAGCAAACGCTATAGTCTGTATAGTCAATGTTATCTATGTTGTAGAGACTAAATTGATCCTTTACATCCATCTGATCCAATACGTAAAGCAGACTTTCTTTGTCTGTCATAAAGACATCTTGATTGCGATGTAATATAAGTGAAACACCTTGGTTTATACCATTGACCACGGTGTAGCTGATATTGTTGCGTGTTAAAATATGCTCTTGGGCCCACCCCGCCATCACGATATTTTTGTAAAAGTTCAGTTTTTCCAGTGGGTAAGAGTTCTGATCTCCAAATTGGCCTTTTTGTGTTGCCATTACCATAGTGGAGTAGCTAACAGCATCTGAAAAGTAGCTAAAAGGTGCTCGCGCTGAGATAGGACGACATGATACAACCCCTAGGATAAGCCCAGCTTTTACATCACGCATCATGCGTTTCCAAGGCGCGCTTTTAAATGTGACCTCGATTTCTTGCGAAGCGTAGGCTGCTCGAATGACTTCAATGTCAACGCCATAGAAACCATCTTCTCCGACGTCAGCCTCGTACGAAGGCGCAACGCGCGCATCAATGGAGTAGGGAGGGAAGTGCATGCTGTAAAGCACTATTTCTTCTGCCGCGTAAACCGAGGGGCTGCTAAGAAGTAAAAGTCCACTACACAGTAGGTAACTATGACGATACTTCAAATCCCCTCTCCCATTTTTACTAACAGATTACGAGTAGTTGCTTCAGGTTTTTTCCTGTTTATTTGCACCATTATTACACACAGAAACATATTACCTTTTATCTGTAAAGTAATAAGTCGCTTATGGATAAGTTTTTGTTATATCGGTTAACGGTGCTTTTCTCATTTAAAAAATGCTTATAAACCAATGGAATCTACTAAATTGACAGAAAGCTTCGGCCTGATATTAAGCTTTTGCTGCGAGTAATGAGCGACTCAGTTTCGTTTTTACTTAAGCTGAGTAAAGTAAGTTTGTATTTAATAGCGGCCAAACTCATGCGAAAAAGACTCCTATAGAATAGAAAAATATGGGGTTAGCATGAGTCATTATCGATTTTCGCAGGGAGAAACAGAGGTTGATTTGAGTGCGCATTGGATGCCGTTTTCAGCCAATCGCCACTTTCATAGCCATCCTCGTATTATTGCATCGGCAGCTGGATCTTGGTTCAAAGACCAGCATGGGCGCGATGTCTACGATTCTCTGTCAGGGCTTTGGACTTGTGGTGCGGGTCATTCACGTCCAGAAATCCAGAAAGCGGTCGCAGAGCAACTAGGGACTCTCGATTACTCACCAGCCTTCCAATTTGGGCATGCGTTGTCTTTTCAGCTTGCTGAGCGCATCGTTGCGAAAATGCCAAAGGGTCTTGATCACGTGCTTTTTACAGGGTCTGGCTCGGAAAGCGCTGATACCTCGTTAAAACTAGCTCGTGCCTATTGGAGGGCGAAAGGTAAGCCCAGCAAAACTAAGCTAATTGGTCGAGCAAGAGGTTATCACGGGGTAAATTTCGGTGGCACCAGCCTAGGCGGTATAAATGGTAACCGTAAAACCTTTGGCCAACTCCTAGATGCAGATCACCTTCCACATACTCTGCAGCCAGAGTTAGCTTTTACCAAAGGCATGGCTGAAACCGGCGGTGTGGCATTGGCGAATGAGTTTTTGAAACTGATTGAACTTCACGATGCCTCAAACATCGCCGCAGTGATTGTTGAGCCTATGTCAGGTTCTGCTGGTGTTTTGGTGCCGCCAGAAGGGTATTTGCAACGCCTACGTGAGATCTGTGATGCACATGACATCTTACTTATTTTCGATGAAGTCATTACTGCGTTTGGCCGAATGGGTCGCTGGACGGGAGCGGAGTATTTCGGCGTCACGCCGGATATTTTAAATACAGCTAAGCAGCTTACCAATGGCGCCATTCCGATGGGGGCCGTAGTGACTTCAGAGGAGATCTATAAAACATTTATGGAGCAACCTCTAGCCGATCATGCGATCGAATTTACCCATGGTTATACGTATTCCGCTCACCCTGTGGCTTGTGCAGCAGCGTTGGCCTGTTTAGATTTACTTGAGCGCGATCATTTAATTGAGCAGTCGGCGGAATTAGCCCCTATTTTTGCGAATAAATTGCATGCCCTTAAGGGAACCGATCACGTGATAGATATACGTAATTGTGGTTTAGCGGGCGCACTTCAAATTCAATCTAAAGACGGTGATCCAACCATTCGCCCCTTCAAAGCCATGTTGGCACTTTGGGACAAAGGCTATTGTGTTCGAGCAGGAGGTGATACGTTGCAATTTGGGCCCACTTTTAATGCCGATCCAGAAGACTTAGAGCGTTTGTTTAGTGCCGTCCATGAGACGCTACACGAGTTAGATTAAGTCATCACATATTTAAACCGTATCAATAGGTATACAAAGTTATGGAAACAGTAACGCATTTTATCGCAGGTGAAATGATCAGCCACAGCGAACAAGTCATCGATGTATTTAACCCTGCAACAGGTAAAGTTACGTGCTCTATGGAAATGGGCAATGCTCAGACTGTTACAGCGGCCATAGCGGCGGCCGAAGAGGTGTTACCTGAGTGGAAAGCCACACCGCCGTTAAAGCGTGCACGCATCATGTTTCGTTTCAAAGAACTGCTGGAGCAGAACAAAGAAACGATCGCAAAGCTGATCAGTGAAGAACACGGTAAAACGCTTCCTGATGCATTAGGTGAATTGCAACGTGGTATTGAGAATGTTGAATACGCTTGTGGTGCACCTGAGTTACTTAAAGGTGAGTATTCTTCTAATACAGGCCCTGGGATTAATGCGTGGAGTGACAGTAAACCTGTTGGTATTGTGGCGGGCATAACCCCCTTCAATTTCCCTGCTATGGTGCCCTTGTGGATGTATCCGTTAGCCATAGTATGTGGCAATTGCTTTATTTTGAAGCCGTCAGAAAAAGATCCAAGTTCGACGCTTTATATTGCGAAACTTCTCGTGGAAGCGGGGTTGCCAAAAGGCGTATTGAGTGTCATCAACGGCGGCAAAGAAGTTGTCGATGCATTGATCGAGGCGCCTCAGGTGAAAGCCATGAGTTTTGTCGGCTCGACGCCAGTAGCGGAGTATATCTATTCTCAAGGTACGGCGAAAGGCAAGCGAGTGCAGGCGCTAGGCGGAGCCAAGAACCATGCGATCGTTATGCCTGATGCAGAGCTAGAGGGTGCAGTCAGTGCTTTAATGGGCGCTGCTTTTGGTTCTTGTGGTGAGCGTTGCATGGCGATCTCCGTAGCGGTATGCGTTGGCGATGAAACAGCAGAACGTTTAATAGAAAAGCTTATTCCGCAAATTCAAGCGTTGCGAGTAGGCGCATACACTCAAGAAAGCTCAGAAATGGGGCCGCTGATCTCTAAAGAGCATTTTGACAAAGTGACTCAATATGTCGATGAAGGTGTTTCCAGTGGCGCTAACTTGTTAGTAGATGGCCGTAGATTAAACGTAGAGGGATATGAAGAAGGTTACTTCATTGGTGGTTGTCTGTTTGATCGAGTGACCACAGAGATGAGTATTTACCAAGAAGAAATCTTTGGGCCTGTGCTTTGCATTGTACGTGTGAACTGCTTAGAAGAGGGCATCGCGTTGATTAATGAGCATGAGTACGGCAATGGTACCTGTATCTTTACGCGCGATGGTGAAGCGGCTGAGATGTTTTGCGATGAAGTTGAAGCTGGCATGGTCGGCGTCAATGTGCCATTACCAGTCCCTGTTGCTTCACACAGTTTTGGTGGCTGGAAGCGCTCGCTTTTTGGCGACTTACACGCATACGGCCCGGATGGCGTTCGTTTCTACACACGACGCAAAGCAATCAGCCAGCGTTGGCCAAAACGTGCAACTCATGAAGCAGCACAATTTGCCTTTCCAAGTCAGCAGTAGATCCATTTACACTCTCTAAGCATGACAAGGTGATCGTCACATTCTCAACCTTGAATGGCACTATTTCAATAAGAATGGTGCCATTTTTATTGATAGTGAGTGATTCAGGAGCTATTGCATCGTTTTGTTGTAACTTTAGGTTTAAACCAATTTAACTTGGTGCCTACTACAGAGTTAAAGGCCATTCGTAGATACTTGCCGACTTTCTTTTGACGCAATCGTTATCAACGGAGTTAGGTACATGTCTTTGCGAATATTTTCTGTTTTGTTTTTGGCTACAGTCATAGTCGGTTGCTCCGCAGAAGCGGATTCAACGGTTGCTACAAAAAAACCATCTCAACCCGTAGATGTAGCGAAGGTGGTTTACGCCCAATACAGCCCCGAGTACACATTTACTACGCGCTTAGAGTCGCCACAGCAAGTGGACTTGCGCCCACGAGTGTCAGGTGTCATTGATGAAGTGTCTTTTAAAGAGGGCAGTCAAGTTAAACGCGGTGATTTACTATTCAAAATCGACCCTCGCCCATTTTCTGCTGAAGTCGCTCGCTTAACTGCGGAACTAAACCGTGCACAAGCGGCGCTCACTCAGGCTCAGTCTGAAGCACAACGGGCTAAAAGTCTGCAAGGACGTAACGCTATGTCAGCAGAGCAAGCAGAGTCCCGAATGTCCGTTGCTCAGCAGCGTCGTGCTGAACTGGCTTCAGTACAAGCTGCGTTGGAATCCGCTTTGTTAAATCTACAGTTTACCGAGGTTCGAGCGCCGATTAATGGACAAGTATCTAATGCATTTATTACCGTTGGTAATACCGTACAAGCGGGGCAAAGTGTCCTAACGAAACTGGTCGCAACGGATTATCTACATGCATACTTTGATGTGGATGAGCGTACATGGAATGACTCATTTTTACAGGTTAAAGCAAATAGCCAAACACAGGCCACTTTAGTTTTATCAGGCAAAGCTCAGAATGAATATCATGGTTTTTTAGACTTCATAGACAATCAAATCAATATTGAGAGTGGTACGTTACGTGTGCGAGCGTCATTTAAGTCAAATGATGAGGTACTTCGACCCGGTGCGTTTGCTCGTATCCAGCTACAGGCCGCGGCAAGTCAGCCGTCTATTTTAGTACCTGATCGCGCGGTAGGAACGGACTTAGAAAATCGCTTTGTCTTAGTGGTTAATCAAGACAATATGTTGGAATACCGCCAGGTTCAGCTCGGGCGTCGTGAGGGTGAACTCCGCGTCATTGAGTCGGGCTTGCAGCCCAATGAGCGGATTGCGGTAAATGGCCCTGCTCGAGTGGGGCCAGGTATGATAATTGCTCCTAGAAATGTATCAATCAAAACGGCTGAATTGGCCTTAGCAGACGTTAAACCGTCAGCATCATAAGGATTCACTTATAATGAAGTTCAGTCATTTTTTTATTAGCCGACCCATTTTTGCGGCGATGCTATCCTTGCTGATTTTAATTGGTGGTGGCATTTCTCTGTTTCAACTTCCCGTCAGTGAATATCCAGAGGTGGTGCCTCCAACGGTTGTTGTGACTGCGAATTACCCTGGAGCCAATCCGAAAGTTATTGCTGAAACGGTGGCGGCACCACTTGAGCAAGAAATGAATGGCGTGGAAAACATGCTGTATATGTTCTCTCAAGCAACCAGCGATGGACGTATGACATTGACGCTGACATTTGCGCTTGGGACCGATCTAGATCGAGCTCAAGTGCAGGTGCAAAACCGTGTATCCAGTGCCTTACCAAGGCTTCCTGAGGAAGTGCAACGTCTTGGGGTAGTGGCAGAGAAATCATCGCCAAACTTGACCATGGTAGTGCATTTGTTTTCCCCAAAAGGTGATCAAGATATTAGCTACCTCTCAAACTATGCCGATATTTACATTAAAGATGCTTTGGCGCGTTTGCCAGGAGTGGGTGATGTGCGAATGTTTGGAGGAGGTAAGTACTCTATGCGTTTGTGGTTGGATCCCGATGAATTGGCATCGAGAGGTCTAATTCCGAGTGATGTGGTGGAGGCTGTACGAGCACAAAACCAGCAAGTGGCCGCAGGGAGTTTAGGTGGACAACCTGTAGCGTTGGACAGTGAATTTCAAATACTTCTCAATGTAAAAGGACGTCTTGAAAGCATTGAAGAATTTGAAAATATCATTGTTCAAGTTGGTAGCAATGGTGCGATGACACGCTTAAAGGACGTGGCTAGAATCGAGCTTGGACAAGACTCTTACTCATTAAGAGCGTTGTTAAGTGGACAAACTGCGGTAGCTATCCCTATTTTTCAGCGACCAGGCTCCAATGCAATTGAATTATCGAATCAAGTACGAGCGCAAATGGAGGAATTGGCAAAGCGTTTTCCTCAAGGTGTTGAGTACGATATTGCTTATGATCCGACCGTCTTTGTTCGAGGCTCAATCGATGCTGTCATCAACACTTTGTTAGAAGCGATTGTATTGGTAGTTATTGTCGTTATTTTATTCTTACAAACATGGCGCGCATCGGTTATTCCATTGATTGCTGTACCTGTGTCTCTTGTTGGAACCTTTGCAGTCATGCAATGGTTGGGCGTTTCTATTAATACGTTGTCTTTATTTGGTTTGGTATTGGCCATCGGTATCGTGGTCGATGATGCGATTGTAGTGGTGGAGAACGTAGAACGTAATATTGAAAATGGCCTTTCTCCCGTGGCCGCTACACGCCAAGCAATGAGTGAGGTAACTGGGCCAATTATCGCGATAGCTTTAGTTTTGTGCGCAGTGTTTATCCCAACTGCGTTTATTCAAGGCTTAAGTGGTCAGTTCTACAAGCAGTTCGCTTTAACCATTACGATCTCTACGCTTATCTCAGCCTTTAACTCGTTGACCTTATCGCCAGCTTTGTCTGCGTTATTGCTACGTTCCCATGATGCGAAGCCGGATGCACTGACAAGAGTGATGAATGCAATGTTTGGTCGTTGGTTGTTTGCACCATTCAACCGATTGTTTGAGCGAGGTGGAAGAGCTTATGAAAAAGGCGTTAAAAAGCTCATTCGTTTAGGCGTTGTGGTTGGTGTGGTCTATATCGGTTTGTTGGGCAGTACTATTAAACTGTTTGACGCGGTTCCTGGCGGTTTTATTCCGTCACAAGACAAGCAATATCTAGTGGCCATTGCTCAACTACCGGATGCCGCTAGTCTAGATAGAACAGAAGCTGTCGTTCGAGAGATGGAACAAATTGCGTTGGCTACCCCCGGTGTACTGCAAACCGTTTCATTCCCTGGTTTGTCAGTAAACGGATTTACCAATAGCTCCAACAGTGCCATTGTCTTTGTGACATTGGAGGACTTTGAAAAACGTAAGACACCTGAACTTTCTGCTGGTGCCATAGCAGGACAACTGAACGGTCGATTTAGCACCATAGATGAAGCGTTTGTAGCGATCTTTCCACCACCACCGATTCTTGGTTTGGGGTCAACGGGAGGCTTTAAACTTCAAATTGAAGATCGAGCAAGTCTAGGGTTTGATGCTTTGTTTGCTAATCTACAGAAAGTGATGAATGCCGCATATCAGGAACCTGCTCTTACTGGAGTTTTCTCAAGTTTCCGTATTCAGGTACCGCAGATGGATATTGAAGTGGACCGTGAGCAAGCTTTACTACAAGGGATTCCTCTTGATCAAGTTTTTGAAACGCTACAGATTTATTTGGGTTCAGCGTATGTAAACGACTTCAATTTATTTGGAAAAACGTATCAAGTAAATGCCCAAGCAGAAGCTGAACATCGTGTTGATCCAGAGCAGATTTTACGCTTAAAAGTGCGTAATAAGGTTGGAACCATGGTGCCACTAGGATCCATTCTTACTGTTGAATCGGCAATTGGACCTGACCGTGTCATGCATTACAACGGTTATCCAACCGCTGAATTAAATGGTAATCCTGCACCTGGCTACAGCTCGGATCAGGCACAAGAAGCGATTGAGAGAATTCTTAGTGAGCAACTTGATAAAGGTATGGCATTTGAGTGGACAGAAGTGACCTACCAACAAATTTTAGCGGGTAATACAATGGTTTATATTTTTCCACTTGTAGTGCTGCTAGTGTTTATGGTTCTTGCCGCTCAATACGAGAGTTTAACGTTACCGTTAGCGATCATTTTAATCGTACCGATGACGATACTGTCAGCACTATTTGGAGTGTGGTTAATGGGGGGAGATAACAATATCTTTACCAGTGTTGCTCTGATCGTATTGGTCGCATTGGCCAGTAAAAATGCTATTTTGATGGTGGAGTTTGCTAGAGATAAACGTCATCAAGGTGAGTCTAGATTAGAGGCCATATTATCTGCGTGTCGTTTGCGTTTACGCCCAATCTTGATGACATCAATTGCCTTTACTGCAGGAGTCGTGCCTTTGGTGTTAGCAACGGGAGCCGGCGCTGAAATGCGTCAGGCAATGGGGATTGCTGTCTTTTCAGGTATGATTGGTGTCACTATTTTTGGATTATTATTTACGCCGGTATTTTATATGGCAATGACGGCGCTAGAGCGGAAAAACCTTAATCGAAATTCTGTTTAGACATCAAAAGGCGATCCTGAATTTAGGGTCGCCTTTCTATTTATAAAGCATGGATCATTTCTTCAAGTTCTAGTGGACATTTCTCTTGCACATTAGCAATCATATAATCGATAAAAGCACGCGTTTTAGCTGGAAGGTAATGCCTTGATGAATAATAAATCATAACTTTGATCGGATCTGATTCATAGCCTCGTAATACTCGGCGAAAGCCGCCTTGTTCAAGGCACGCTCCATAGTTGCCAACACCTACTGCCGCGATACCGACCCCTGTTTCTACTGCTGTCATGGCGGCTGACAAGTTGTTAACAATGAGATTGCCCTCGGGCTCCATTTGAATCTGCTCACCGTCTGTTCTGAAGTTCCAGAGTTTCTTCTTACCTGTGGTATTTGAACGATATGCAATGCAGTTGTGTTGCAATAAGTCTTGAGGCGTCGAGGGCTCACCGTATTTAAGAAGGTAGTCACGACTAGCAACCAGTACTGGTTGTAATGAGTAGAACTCCCTTGCAATCAGTGAGCTGTCGTCGTTGCCCAATACACCAATACCTACGTCTGCACCTTCTTTAACCAAATCGCCCATGCGGTCATCAAACTTCAAATCTAATTCAACATCTGGATATTTTTCTAAGAACGCGGGAACTAGGGGTAAGACAAACATTCTTCCAAAGCTATCAGGTAAATTCACTTTTAAGCGACCATGGGGTGACTTTTGCTTGTCGGTACTTAAGCGTATTTGATCTTCTAATTGCTCGATTAAATGGCCGGTACGTTTATAAAGCTCCTGGCCATCTTCGGTTAATGTAAGGGAATGAGTAGAGCGATGAAAAAGTCGTAATTCTAAGTTTTTTTCTAACTGCGAAATAGATTTACTGATCGCAGCAGATGATACGCCGAGTAATCTGGCTGCGCTGGAAAAGCTGCCATTTTTAACAACAGTGTTAAATGTATTTAACTGATTTGGAATCATATTTAGGTCTTCCAATAAAAAATGAAGCGTCAATATACTGAAATCTAAAGGACTCGTTAGTTGGTTGAGGATTGTATCATTTTTTGTTCTTGTCTATATGTTTTTACGTACACAAAAGAGCAATTACACGTAATCAGTTAAGGGGTAAATAGCTTATTCTTTAACGTAAATATCTCAATAGTTCGCTCTACAATATGAGTCAAAAATGTACGCGTTAATTTAGAAAAATCGATTTTTCGTGATTGAGGCGTTCTGTGTGAATACTACAGGTGAGCGCAAAAAGACGGTTTACTGAGGAGGCTATGTCTGATTTAGCACTGCTTTTCGGTTACAGTAAGAACATAAGTTTGTAGCACCTTTGATCGATAACGGAGCATAGGATAAGGTAAAACAGTAGAACTATTTAAGGGAGTATTTAAGACGCAATGAAAACGATTGGTATGTTAGGTGGTATGAGCTGGGAAAGTACGCAGAGCTATTATCGAGCTCTGAATGAAGGCATCAAGGCGTCTTTGGGTGGTCTACATTCTGCGAAGATTGCGTTGTACAGTGTCGATTTTTTTGAAATAGAAGAATGCCAGCGCAATTCTGATTGGCAGCAAGCAGGTTCAATACTAGCGCAAGCCGCTCGTGGTGTAGAGTCTGCCGGAGCAGACTGCCTATTAATTTGTACCAACACCATGCACAAAGTGGCGGATCAAGTTGAAGACGCTATTAATATCCCGCTTATTCACATTGCGGATGCAACTGGCGAGGCGTTAGTTCGCGCTGGTATCGAACGTGTTGGTTTGCTTGGTACGGCGTTTACAATGGAGCAAGACTTTTATAAAGGTCGCTTGACTGATAAGTTTGGCTTGGATGTGATGGTTCCGGAGGATGGCGATAGAGCTTTGATACATCGAGTTATCTTCCAAGAGCTGTGTCTAGGTATTACGACTAACGCCGCTAAAGCTGAGTACCTACGTATTGTCCAATCTCTAAAAGAGCAGGGCGCTGAAGCTGTGATTCTTGGTTGTACTGAAATTGGTATGTTGGTTGAACAAAAAGACACAGATGTGCCTTTATTTGATACAACAGCGATTCATACGCAAGCCGCAGTGACTTTTGCATTAAAGTAAATAAAGTATTAACTAATCGGTTTTCTTTTAACATATTTGATCCTTAATAGCGTGCTATCGTAGTCTCTATTAAGAGTAACCAAGATATTTAAATACCAATTTGAGGGACAATCTGTGAAAGTATTAGCCTTTGCCGCAACAAACCATAAAGCATCAATTAACAAACAACTGGTTACCTATGCAGCTAACGTGTTGGCTGAAAATAAAGGTGCTGACGTTGAAGTACTCGATTTAAATGACTATGAGTTGCCTATTTATAGCATCGAGCGTCAAACTGAAAATGGCATGCACCCGTTGGCGCAGCAGTTTTTCGATAAAATAGGTGCAGCGGATGTCGTGCTTATTTCATTTGCAGAGCACAATGGTTCTTACTCAGCAGTCTACAAAAATTTGTTTGACTGGACATCGCGCATCGACATGAAAGTCTACCAAAACAAACCAACCGTATTATTGTCGACGTCGCCTGGTCCTGGTGGTGCAAACAGTGTCTTGTCGGCTGCTGTAGGGTCGGCAGAGTTTTTCGCAATGGATTTAAAGGGCAGTCTATCTGTGCCTTCGTTTAACGATAACTTTGATACCGACAAAGGCGTGCTAACCAATGCTGAGCTGACAGCGACGTTAAAGGATATCCTGTCAAAAGTAGAATGACGCTTGTAAAGGTAGTGTAAAAAGCGGCGATTATGCCGCTTTTTTATTGTCTATTTAATATTGATTTTCATTTGCATATTGTTTTTTAGTAACGGTTGTGGATAATTCCGCTTCGAATTTTGATTGCTAAATGGACAATTTGATATGGATTCATCTCTCTCAACTGACACGCGTGTCAGCGCTATTTCTTTTTCTGCTGGTAAGTGGGAATACTTTAAACTTTGGATTGTGAACTTGGTTTTAACCGTCGTCACTCTAGGCATTTACAGTGCTTGGGCGAAGGTTCGCAACACTCAGTATCTTTATGGCCATACGCAAATTGAAGGCCATCGCTTACAATACCTAGCCACTCCGATGCAACTGTTAAAAGGGCGTTTAATCGCTCTAGTGTTGTTCATTATTTACATGTTAAGTTCGACTTTTATGCCGCTCGTTGCGGCCTTGTTAGCGTTAGTTGTGATGTTTGCGACGCCATATTTGATGGTTAAAGGTCTACAATTTAGCTTGCGTCATACTGCCTACCGAAATGTACGATTTGGTTTTACCGGATCGATTGGTGGTGCATATATGAACTTTATGTTGCTGCCTTTGCTTGGTGTACTAAGTTTGGGTCTTGCAATGCCTTGGGTGATTTTTCGTACCAGTCACTATATTTACAACAACATTTTATTTGGTAAGCATGAATTCGAAGCAGATCTGTCACTGAAAACTTTCTACAAAGCAGGGCTTATTGCGTTTGCTTTGTTCATGGTACCAGTAGTTCTGCTGTTTGTTATCGGTATGCAAACAATGAGTGCTGCTGGCGGTCCACCATTGGGTATGGTTTTCGCCTCTTATGCATTATTCTTTGTTGCTTTCAGTGTTTTTCATGTGATCATCCGCAACCATATTATGAACGGTCTAAGCGCTCGCAACTTAGCTTCATTCCGCTCGGACCTTCAAATCGGTCGTTACCTAGGGGTGATGGCAAGTAATGCTCTGATTGTGGTTTTCACCTTAGGGTTAGGCTTTCCTGTAGCGCAAGTTCGTATGAATAAGCTATTGGCCGACGCGACAGAAGTTCATCTAACGCCTGAAATTGATCGTCTTGTGGCCTCTTCCAGTGAATTGGACTCCGCGTTCGGAGAGGAAATGTCTGGTTTCTTCGACGCAGACTTGTCTATCACCTAAGGGGCTCCGTCTATGACGGCCATTTCTGAGCCAATAGTCGGGACATTTCAGCACGCAGCATCGTCACGTATTGATGCTGCTAAGCTGTGTCTAGATCTTGATGGTGATCAGATCATTGTATCTGATCACTTGTCAGACGGTGTCTTACAACAGCAGTCGTATTCAAGCTGTAGCATGTCGTCACGCTTGCCTGGTGTTCCGATGACGCTTTCTTTTGGTGATGGAGCAAGCTTCACGCCAGCTGATCCTGATTTTTCTTGGCCTAATAGCAGCAAATCTTCTTCCTTCATCTATTGGCTAGAGCGTAAATGGCTCTACGGGTTACTTGCCATTGGGTTAATGATTGGTTTTTTGACTGGCATGGTAAAGGTGGCGATTCCTTTTGCCGCTGTTCAAGTCGCCTCGGTTGTGCCCATGACGATTTCTCAAGGAATGGGTCAGCAGAGCCTATCATTGTTAGACCAACTATACTTTGAAGAGAGTGAGCTGGAATCGGATACGATGGCTCAAGTACAGGGCAACTGGGATGTTTTACTTGAACGCTTAGAGTTACCTCAAGAGCATTATCAATTACAATTTCGTAGCTGGCATCTAGGGCCGAATGCAATGGCGCTTGCTGATGGTACGGTTGTTGTTACAGACAGTATTGTTGAGTTGATGCAGGACGATTTGCATCTATTGGACGCTATTCTGTTGCATGAAATTGGGCATGTGGAACATCGACATAGTCTTCAAGCTGTCATTCGTACCACCATCACCACGGTATTGTACGCCATTATTTTTGGCGACATAGAGGGGGCAGGAGAGGTTGTTTTGGGGGCAGGGGTTGGCTTGGTCGATCTTTCTTTTTCACGGGAAATGGAGCGCGAAGCGGATCAGTTCGCGTATCAGCATTTGCTTGAAATAGACCGTTCAAGCAATGACTTTGCGATGGCATTACGCAAGCTAAAAAGTGCCTATCCAATGACTGATAGCGATGATAAGAAGGGTTGGAACTATTTACAGTCTCATCCTGATATTGATCAGCGTATCGAGGCTCGCCCTCACTAGAGGTAACATTAAGAGCGCAGGTATACTGCGCTCTTAATAGTGAGTCCTTATAAGTTTTCTTCAGCAAACTCCGCTAAGCGGCTACGTTCGATGCCGTTTACATGCATAATACTGGTGTATTTGAAGGGCTTACAGCGCTCAACCAGATAGGTTAAACCTGAGGTTAGTGGCGTAATATATTTGTTATCAATCTGCGCTAGGTTACCCAACACGATGATTTTTGAGTTTACGCCAACACGGGTGACGATGGACTTAAGTTGGAACTGGGTTAGGCCTTGCGCCTCATCTACAATGATCAGTGCGTTGTTAAACGAGCGGCCACGCATAAAGTTCAGCGACTTGAATTGTATGTTGGCTTTCTGTTTCACGTATTCAATGCTACTGACGGAGTGCTCATCGCTGCCGTGCAGTATTTCAAGGTTATCGTCAAAAGCGGCCAACCAAGGCGCCATTTTCTCTTCCTCTGTCCCAGGTAGAAAACCGATGTCTTCCGCCAGTGGTGGAGTTGATCGGGCTACGATGATTTTATTAAAGCGTTTCTCTTCCATGGTGACATGCAGACCATATGCCAAGGCGAGCAGTGTTTTACCAGAGCCTGCGGGTCCAGTCATAATCATCATGTCGCTGTTCTCATGGCGGAGTAGATAAAAAGCCATGGCTTGCTCTAAGTTGCGCGGCTCAATTCCCCAGAAGCTTTGATGCATCAGGCTTTGACGATTTACATCTACCAAATAGATGAATTCCTCGTCAATATTGACTACAAAGCCACTGAACTCCTCATCATCAATAACGAACATGTTTAAATACAGTTCGTCTGGGAGTTCTGTTTTTTTGATTTTATGAACTGTGTGAGAGCCATGACTCTCTGTTTCTACGTTTGAAATACCGTCCCACAAACGGCCCTCGATATGTACGTAACCTTTATTTAAAAGGTCAACATCGTCTAAGACTTTGTCTTTACGGTAGTCTTCAACACGCTCAAGCCCCGAACCTTTGGCTTTGATACGCATATTAATGTCTTTAGTGACTAGGCATGCACTGGCGCGTGGATTAGTGGCCTGTAAGCTCAGTGCGACATTGATAATACGGTTATCGTTGGCATGATGGTGATTGCCATTTAAGAATGGAACGTTGTCGATGTTGGTAATTTGTTGGTCTGGGAAAATAGCCAAAGTACCAAAGGTTTTTGCCACTTGCTCCGTTTCGGCGGTATGGATAGGGACACCGTTTTGCAGTTCTTTAGGTGAAGCGTCCCCAACAATTTTATCAATGATATTAATTGCTAGGCGTGCTTCTCGGCTGACATCTTTATCTCTGCGATCCTTAATTTCATCCAACTCTTCCAAGACTGTCATAGGAATAACGACTTTGTGTTCCGCAAAGGCGTAGATGGCCATTGGGTCGTGAAGTAACACGTTGGTATCTAACACATAGATCTTTTCCATAGTACTTCTCTCCTCTACTTAGAGATAAATAATCCTTTAGATACGCTTGTGTAGTATGTGAGGAATACGGCGAAGTGCTGCGTACAATAACGCGTGGGCAGGGAGGGGTGTCGAGTCTCTTGGGTCATTAAGTATCACCTTTCCCTTGTGGATGGAGGTATACGTTGCGCATTGTCATTAACGGCATTCACTAACATTAGACAAGCTAACTTGCTTCTTAACCTTGAGCATATTTTCAGTGTATGACAAAAATGCGACAAGTGTGAAGTTTAACAACAAAATAAAACATTAAGACTTAGATACAAAAAAGCCCCTAGTCGTGGGAACGACTAGGGGCTTTAGAGCTTGTCTCTATATAACTTCTTAGTCGTCTAGGAAGCTACGTAGGTGCTCGGAGCGGCTTGGGTGGCGTAGCTTACGCAGTGCCTTTGCTTCGATTTGACGGATACGCTCACGTGTCACGTCGAACTGCTTGCCCACTTCCTCTAGGGTGTGGTCAGTGTTCATATCGATACCAAAACGCATACGCAATACTTTCGCTTCACGTGCAGTCAAACCAGAAAGAACCATTGTTGTTGATTCTTTTAGGCCTTCGCTAGTCGCAGTATCACTTGGTGATACGGCACCATCATCTTCAATGAAGTCACCTAGGTGCGAATCTTCGTCATCACCGATAGGCGTTTCCATTGAGATAGGCTCTTTCGCAATCTTCAATACTTTACGGATCTTGTCTTCTGGCATGTCCATGCGCACAGCCAACTCTTCAGGCGTCGCTTCACGCCCCATTTCTTGTAGCATTTGACGAGAGATACGGTTTAGCTTGTTGATCGTCTCAATCATGTGTACAGGAATACGAATTGTGCGAGCTTGGTCTGCAATCGAACGAGTGATTGCTTGACGAATCCACCATGTCGCGTAAGTAGAGAATTTGTAACCACGACGGTATTCGAATTTATCAACCGCTTTCATTAGGCCGATATTACCTTCTTGGATGAGATCCAAGAACTGTAGGCCGCGGTTGGTGTATTTCTTAGCGATCGAGATAACCAGACGTAAGTTAGCTTCAACCATTTCTTTCTTAGCGCGACGAGCACGAGTTTCACCAATCGAAATACGACGGTTGATCTCTTTAAGCTCTGTGATCGTTAAGCCAGTATCTTTCTCGATGCCACGTAGTTTACGTTGGCAACGCATAAACTCAGCTTCGTTTTCACGTAGGCCTTCAGAGTAGGCAACACCTGCTTCGATACGCTCTTGAATCCAAGTAGGATTCGTTTCATTGTTCGGGAAACGCTTCAAAAACTCGGTACGAGGCATGTTTGCTTTACGTACACACAGTTGCATGATTAGACGTTCTTGCTCACGCAGTTTGTCCATACGTGAACGTACACGATCGATTAGTTCATCAAACAGTTTAGGCGCAAGTTTGATGGGTGCAAACATGATGCTGAGCGTTTCTTGCTTAGCCACCACATCTGGATTTTTGCGATCGTAGTTGTGTTGTTCAAGTAATGCTTGCAGCTCGCGATGAGTGCGGCGAATCTCTCCAAAACGTAAAGCTGTTTCCTCTGGATCAGGACCGCTTTCAGTTTCGCTATCATCATCGTCGTCACTTTCTTCGTCGTCGCTGTCATCAGCGTCGTCTTCAGCGGCTTCTACAACAGGCTCTTCTAGCTCTTCGAATACTGGCTCTTCGCCATCACCGTCAATAAAGCCACTGAAGATATCGCTTAGGCGACCTTCTTCTTCAAGTACTCGATCGTATGTATTGATCAATACATCGACAGCGCCTGGGTAGTAAGACAGAGCTGCCATTACTTCACGCGTACCTTCTTCGATTCGCTTAGCAATAGCGATTTCGCCGGCACGAGTAAGCAGTTCTACAGTACCCATTTCACGCATGTACATACGTACAGGATCGGTGGTGCGGGTTACATCACCTTCTACAGCAGCAAGTGCTGCAGCAGCTTCTTCAGCTGCGTCGTCATCGGTTGAGTCGCCTTCTTCCATAAGAAGGCTTTCTTTATCAGGCGCGTATTCAGAAACCACGATGCCCATGTCATTAATCATGGCAATGATTTCTTCAACCTGCTCTGGATCAGAAAGGTCATCAGGTAGATGGTCATTAACTTCCGCAAAAGTTAAGTAACCTTGTTCTTTACCTTTGGCGATCAGCTCTTTAAGACGTGACTGTTGAGTGTCTGGCATTCGACAACCTATCGTTTAGAAATTCGTTTGGGAGATTAGCAAGCCGCGTATTATAACAAAATCTTCCGATTTTATCCAGATATTCTCGATTACATTGGGCAATAATTAGTCAAAATTTAGACTTCTTTTTGCGTAACTGTTCCATCAATGCGCGTAGTTCTTGCTGTGCTTCAGGGTTGTTAATGGCGTCATTGCCACGACTTTTCAACCGTTGGATACTAGAATTTAAACCAAGTGCATCAGATTGTTCTGCAACCATGTCTAAAACTTCTTGTTTAGCGTTGGTGAGCTGCTGCTTTGTGGTGGCATCAGGGTGGTTTAGCAGGGCATAAACAGTGTTCAATAAATCTTGATTGCGCTCTTGATATAAAAAATGCCCAGCATTGTTGTTTGGGTGTTTAGCAAAATAGCGCCACACTCGGCTAAATGCTTGGCGTTCAGGGGTATCGCCCGTCAACAAGGGGTCCGGCACTTCAATCTCGTGAGCGATAGCCGGGTGCATCAATATACAAAGTGTGGCATGGGCAATGCGCCCTAAGCGTGGTTGTTGCGACATTGGTGCAAACTGCTCGCGGTCACTATTGTTCTGCCACTTACCTTTACCTTGCCATTTACCTTGCTTGGATTGACCACCTCCTTTGAACGGTTTGCTCCCTGTGGCACCTTTTGGGCTGTGGTGTGGAATAGGGGCTTCGTCAGGATAAGGGGTGTAATCACCCTCAGAATAATCCATTGGCGCATAGCCATCATCGTATCCGTAGGGGTCGTATTGACCGCTGCTTGTGGCAGGGTGCGCATCACTAGTTTGTGGCGAGTATTCTTGATGTCTTGGGGTTGGCGCATTAGCGGTTAACGTATCTGAACTTAAACCAGATTGCTCAGACAGTTGCTTGACCAGTAAAGACCTTAAGGTGCTTTCGGCTGGAATGCTTTGGATCAGCGCCATCGCGTTTTGTGTAAATTGAGCCTCACCTTCTTCATCTGCCAGTGTGACTAGAGATCGAGCATGTTCAAACAGCACGTGGGCAAGGGATGAAGAGTCTTCTAATAGCGTTAGAAAACCATCTGAGCCTTCTTTACGAACAAGAGAGTCTGGGTCTTCGCCTTCAGGTAAGAATAAAAAGCGTACCTGTTTGCCATCTTGAATCACCGGCAAGGTGGCTTCTAGGCCGCGAATGGCGGCTGAGCGTCCCGCTTTGTCACCATCAAAACACAGTGTGACTTTATCGACCAGTTTGAACAGTTTTCTGAAATGTTGACTGTTGACCGATGTGCCAAGAGTCGCGACCGCATTGGTGATGCCGTACTGAGCCAGTACAATGACATCCATATAGCCTTCGACCACAATAATATGGTCAAGGATTTGGGTGTTCTGCTTAGCTTCGTAAAGACCGTATAGTTCTTGGTTTTTATGGAAAACAGGTGTTTCTGGTGAGTTTAGATATTTGGGTTTTTCGTCGCCAAAGGCTCGTCCACCGAAGGCAATCACGCGTCCACGATTATCGCGAATCGGAAACATGATTCGATCACGGAAGCGATCGTAATAGTGTCCGGCTTGTTCTTTTTTCTCGATTAGCATGCCGCCATGTAGGAGCTGCTCTTCGTGCTCAGCACGATGGTTACCAATCGACTTTAGTAGGTTATCCCACCCTGGAGGGGCATAGCCAATGCCATATACTTTCGCAATTTGTCCAGTGAGACCACGTTCTTTAGCAAGGTAATCGCGGGCTTTTTCCTTAGTAGGGTGTTTCACCAGTTGTTCTTGGAAAAAGGTAGCGCTTTCGCTTAAGCGCTTTAGTAGCTCCGCATTTTGTTCATAGCGATCCGGTGCGCCCTGATCTCTAGGGACTTCCAAACCTGCGTCTTTTGCGAGTACTTCAATGGCGTCAACAAAATCTAAATGATCATGCTCCATAACAAACGAGATCGCATTACCGCCTGCGCCGCAGCCAAAGCAATAATAAAACTGTTTGTTAGGGTTTAGGCTAAAGGAGGGGGATTTTTCGTTATGGAAAGGACACAGCGCTGAGAAATTTTGCCCAGTTTTTCTTAAGGTTATGCGGGACGCGACAACATCTGTGATGTCTGTGCGAGCCAATAGCTCATCAATAAATTGATCTGGAATGCGTCCCGACATAGTGTTGTATTAGCCTAAAAGCGCTTTAACTTGCTTGCTAACAACAGACATGTCACCACGGCCTTGTACCTGTGGCTTAACGATGGCCATTACTGCGCCCATTTGTTGCATACTGGTAGCGCCTGTTTCAGCAATCGCTTGTTTAACGATTTCCGTCACTTCTTCGTCGCTCAATGGCTGAGGAAGAAACTCGGCAATGATGTCCATTTCTTTCTTTTCAATCTCGGCAAGGTCAGCGCGGTCACCATCGGTAAACTGTTGGAAAGAGTCTTTGCGCTGTTTAACCATTTTATCAAGAATTGCCAGTACGCGATCGTCTTCAACTTCGATACGCTCATCCACTTCAACGCGTTTGATTTCGGCTTGAATGGTACGAATTACGGTAACACGCTCTTTTTCTTTGGCGCGCATAGAAGCTTTTAGAGTATCGGAGATCTGTTTTCTCAATTCTGACATTGGGGTCTTCCTCTGGAATGGTTAATCAGGTTATTGAAACAAAAAAAATCGGCTAGTTGTAGAACTAGCCGATTTCGTATCGTAAAGCTTTTCGACTCTACTGCAATGCGTTAGTTGCTAAACTGCAACTCGCAATTGCCTAGTACATGCGTTGGAATTTCTTCTGCTCGCGAGATACTTTCTTAGCGTGACGCTTAACAGCTGCTGCTGCTGCGCGCTTACGTAGAGTTGTTGGCTTCTCGTAGCATTCACGACGACGAACTTCAGCAAGAACACCTGCTTTTTCACAAGAGCGCTTGAAGCGACGTAGAGCGATGTCAAATGGTTCGTTATCTTTAACTTTAACTTGTGGCATATCTAATTACCTATAAAAGAGTTTAATTCGTTTAGTAAACACAAAACGGCGCGAATCATACCGATTTTTCTTCATAAAATAAATTGGTATGAGCCTTTATGTGTGGCTTATACAGTGTGTCCCATCATGTAGGGGACAATAATAAAAAATCACCTGCCTTTTAATTAAACGATTAAATCGGGCGATAGTGTATGCGATCTAATCGAATATGTCCAATGCTTTCATCAATGTGACTGCTAAGTGAATCAAGATTGGGTACAATGGCGGCATTAACACTTGTGTAGGAATACCATGATAGTTTTAGGTTTAGAAACATCTTGTGATGAGACCGGTATTGCCATTTATGACACCGATAAAGGCCTACTGACCCATAAAATTTACACTCAGATTGCTCAGCATGCCGAGTACGGTGGTGTCGTGCCGGAGCTTGCCTCTCGTGATCATGTGCGTAAAACGCTGCCTTTGATTGATGAGGTGCTTGAGGATGCCAAATTAACGAAGTCGGATCTTGATGCTGTTGCTTATACATCTGGGCCAGGTTTAGTTGGCGCTTTGATGGCAGGCGCTACAATAGGTCGTTCGATGGCGTATGCATTGGGAATTCCTGCGTTAGGTGTGCATCACATGGAAGGCCACTTGCTAGCGCCAATGCTAGAAGAGAAACAGCCTAAAATGCCTTTTATTGCTTTGTTGGTCTCTGGTGGTCATACACAGCTTGTGCGTGTGGATGCTATTGGTGAATACAAACTTCTAGGTCAGTCATTAGATGACGCAGCCGGTGAAGCATTCGACAAAGCGGCGAAAATGATTGGTTTACCTTATCCGGGTGGTCCATACATCGCTAAGCTTGCTCAACAAGGTAATCCAGACTCGGGCATTAAGTTCCCGCGTCCGATGACAGATAGACCCGGATTAGATTTCAGTTTTAGTGGCCTTAAAACCGCGTTTTTAACCGCGGTGCACGATGCATTGGACCGAGAAGCGTTTAATGACCAGTTTCAAGCAGACATTGCGTTAGCGTTTGAGCAGGCCGTGGTCGACACATTGGTTATTAAGTGTCGTCGCGCATTGGAGCAAGAGGGCTTAAATCAGTTGATCATTGCGGGCGGTGTGAGTGCAAACAAGCGTTTGCAAACACAGTTGGAAACGCAATTGTCGAAGATTAATGCCGGCGTATTCTATGCGCGCCCTGAGTTTTGTACCGATAATGGGGCAATGATTGCTTACGCGGGGGCTCAGCGTTTGTTAGCAGGCCAAAGTTCTCCCCTTAATCTTTCTATTCGTGCTCGTTGGCCATTGGCTGATTTGCCAGACATCACAGAGGCAGTGTAATCATGCAAGACATCGTATTTATTGAAGGCCTACACACTAAAGCCGTGATTGGTGTATACGAGTGGGAAAAAGTTATTTGGCAAGATTTGGTGTTCGACATTGAGATGGAGCATGATAACCGTGTGCCAGCTGCAAACGATGACATTCAGAAAACGCTAGACTATGAAGCGATCTCGAATGCCATTATTGGTTTTTGTAAAGAACATCAATTCGAGTTGATTGAGACGTTAGCGGAGCGCCTTTGTGCGGTATTGATTGAGCGTTTTGGTTTGACCTCAATTACGATGACATTGCGTAAGCCCGGTGCAGTGCCATCGGCTCGAGCGGTGGGTGTCAAAATTCGTCGTAGTGCCTAATCGGCTAACGCCTCTCTGAGGTTTTCTGCTTTGAGCAACAGCGGGTTGTCCAGCGCTTCAAGTGCTTCAACTCGCGTTTGCTTTAAAGCTTGTCCCAACTCCGCACCACTAAAACCTTGTTTAATCAAAACCTGCGCATTCATTTTGGCGATGTTCGAGCGCAACTCCAACCAATAGACAGCATCCGTTTGAGTTAACTGCGCGAGTACTTGTACCAACTTTTCAAAGGGTTGCGGCTTTTTGACTGCCGCCACACTTGCGAGCCATGACTCCCAAGCGCTCGCTGGCAAAGGCAATGTATTGGCTTCAATAAAAGCGCGAGCTTGTTGGCTGTACCAACAAAATTGATTGGGCGCACGTAAATGCGCGTTCAGCTCTGATAACGCAATAATAGGAGTGTCGGCCGTGATTAAGCTCCAGCGGCTGTGTTTATCCCATTGTGTTGACAGTGTTTGAGTGTGGTACACCATGCCAGGGAAGAGGTCGTTTAAAGCACCTACTTCTTTTAATACATCGAAATAGACATGTGCGTGAGGGCTGTTTAAAGCGTTTTCAGTTTCGCGCCAGACGCGTTCTGGCGTTAAGCTGCTAAGCTCTCCAGAATCCGCAATAGCCTTCATTAAAGCTTTGGTTTCTGGCGCGATCTGAAAGCCAAATTCAGCGAAACGTGCCATAAATCGAGCCACTCGAAGGACTCTTAAGGGGTCTTCAATGAATGCGTCGGAGACATGGCGTAGGATGCGTTCGGCAATGTCTTGTTGACCGTTGAAGGGGTCAATCAATGTGCCGTCATCACTTTTAGCGATGGCATTGATGGTCAAATCTCGACGCTCCAAGTCTTCTTCCAAACGTATGTCTGGTGCAAAGTCACAGACAAAACCTGTGTAGCCAATGCCTTGCTTGCGCTCTTTTCGAGCGAGCGCATATTCCTCTTTCGTATCAGGGTGTAGAAAGACAGGGAACTGTTTACCCACTTGTTGGTAGCCTTGGGTTAACATGTGTTCTGGCTTTGCGCCTGTTACAACCCAATCTTTATCTTTTACAGGTAGGCCTAATAGCTCATCGCGAACGGCGCCGCCTACTAGGTAAACAGTATGCAACATGAGTTAGCCCTGCTCGCACTGTTCTGGGTACATGGCACTCCACTGACTAAAACCGCCATTCAGTGAGTAGACTTCGCGAAAACCTTGACTAGCAAGAAATTCAGCCGCACCTTTACTGCTGTTGCCATGGTAACAACATACGATAACAGGGACGTCCTTATTCGTGCTGGCGATAAATGCTTGCACGTTGTCGTTGTTAAGACTAATCGCTGTGTTCATGTGGCTCGCTTCAAAACTGGCTGTATCGCGAATATCTACAACAACAGCGTCATTTTCAAGAAGGGGTAGGGCATCGTTAATATCAATACAAGAATAGGTACTCATGGTTCTCTCAGGCTAAGTTACAAGGAGTGCTGAAGCGTTGATTGTCTTCCAGTCGTAGTGCCGTTAACGTACCACCCCAGACACAGCCTGTGTCTAATGCATAGATGTTTGATGCATTGGTAACACCTTCCAAGGCTGCCCAGTGTCCAAATACTACGCGCGTCTCCTGAGGGAGTTTGCTGGGTAATTGAAACCAAGGTAAATAGTCCTTTTGAGCGGTGCTTGGGCCTTCTTTAGACTTCAGGTCAAGCTTGCTGTCAGCACGGCAAAAACGCATTCGGGTTAAATAGTTTGTGATGGCTCGTAAGCGATCCATTCCGATTAGGTCTTCTGACCATACGTTTGGCTTATTACCATACATGACCTGAAGAAAATCCTCTAGTTGCTCGGAACGCAGTACGCTTTCGACTTCATTGCTTAAGCGTAAAGTGTCTTGGATATCCCAGCAAGGAGGCACGCCCGCATGCGTCATAATGACATTAAACTGCTCATCGTAATGACACAGCGGCTGTTGTCTTAGCCACGCCATGAGTTCGTCACGGTCACTGGCCTGTAGAATGTTAACCAAAGTGTCGCCACGCTTTAGGGTGGCAAAACCATGGGCAACGGCCAATAAATGCAAATCATGGTTGCCTAAAACAACTTTGGCTTTGTCCCCTAGGGAGCTCACAAAACGCAGGGTCTCTAAGCATTCTTTGCCGCGATTAATTAGATCACCTGCGAACCACAGGTGATCGACCTCAGGGTTGTATTGAATTTGTTCAAGCAGTTTTAGCAGTGGCGTAAAACACCCTTGTAAGTCACCGATGACGTAGGTAGACATATCAAACCTTAATGTACTTGGTTGGGTACCGCTAAAATAAAAGGCGAGATCGGTGCATCAAATTCCGTGCCGTCATCGCTTAGAAAACGATAGCTGCCGTGCATCACACCAACCACGGTATCCAGTACCGTACCACTGCTGTAATCATATGACTCACCTGGCGCTAGGTAAGGGTATTCGCCAATCACGCCAGCGCCTTTTACTTCTTGTACTTTTTCATTGCCATTGGTGATGACCCAATGGCGAGACAATAACTTTGCCGCTTCAGTACCGCAGTTGGTTATTGTAATGTGATAAGCGAACACAAAACGATCATCTTCGGAAACTGACTGCTCAGGTAAAAATTCCGTACGAACGGTAACGACGATATCGTGTTCCGACTGCATGGTTAGTCCTTTTGGCTTACTAAGTTGGCGATGTTGACGAAGTCTTCTACATCTAAACGTTCAGGACGCAAACTTGGATCAATACCAAGTGCTTCGAAGTCAGCGTCATTCAATACGCCTTTGTAATTGTTGCGCAGTGTTTTACGGCGTTGGTGAAAGCCAATGCGTACCATATCCTCAAGTGTCTTAAGGTCTTGCGCAACAAATGGTCGAGTCTTATGGGGGGTCATACGTACAATCGCAGAGTCCACTTTCGGCGGTGGATCGAACGACTCAGGGCCTACGATAAACAAAGACTCAACTTGACAGTAATATTGTGCCATGACACTCAAACGTCCGTATAGACTGTCGCCAGGGCGAGCGGCTAAACGAACCACCACTTCTTTTTGTAGCATAAAGTGCATGTCGTCGATTTTCTCAGCATAGCTAAGTAGGTGGAAAATTAACGGTGTCGAAATGTTGTAGGGTAGGTTACCGACTACTCGAATGTTGCCTTCAGTGGCGAGCGTTGAAAAGTCGAATTTCATCGCGTCGGCTTCGTGTACCGTTAAATCTGGGTAACGGAATAAGTTAACTCGCAGAATTGGGATTAAGTCACGGTCAAGCTCCACCACATCCATGCGTTTAGTGGCACTGATGATGCCCTCTGTTAGCGCGCCTTTACCGGGACCGATTTCGACAATACGTTGTCCTTCTTTCGGCGCGATACAGGCAACAATGCGACGAATAATGCCGACATCATGAAGGAAGTTTTGACCAAAGCGTTTACGCGCTTTGTGGGGCTGTGGTTTGCTCATTTAAGTACTTTCTTGGGCGTTGGTTGCCATGGTAATGGCATGTTCAATGGCAACTTTCAAGCTGCCATCACTTGCTTGTCCGGTTCCCGCTAAATCGAGAGCCGTGCCGTGATCAACGGACGTTCGGATGATTGGTAGGCCAAGGGTGATGTTTACCGCATTACCAAATCCAGAGTACTTTAACACAGGTAATCCTTGATCGTGATACATGGCTAACACGCAGTCAGCCTGATCTAGGTATTTCGTCTGGAACAAAGTATCCGCAGGAAGCGGGCCTATCAGATTCATGCCTTCTTGGCGTAGGCTTTCCAAGGCCGGGATGATGATGTCGATCTCTTCGTGCCCCAAATGCCCATCCTCCCCTGCATGAGGATTCAATCCGCACACTAAAATGCGCGGGTTGTTGCAGCCAAAACGGGTTCTTAGGTCATGGTGCAAGGCACGAGTCACCGTTTTGATTGTTTCAGGCGTGATGGCTGCGGGAATGTCTTTAAGTGGCAAATGCGTGGTGACTAATGCCACTCGCATGGCTTGACTGGCCAACATCATAACGACTTGTGGGCTGCTGCATAACTCTTGGAAAAATTCCGTGTGTCCAGAGAAATGTACGCCGGTTTCACACAAAACGCCTTTATGGACCGGTGGTGTCACCACTGCGTCAAAGTCACCATTAAGACAACCTTGACCAGTGATACGCAGGGTTTCAAGTACATACGGCGCATTCGCAACGTCTAGTACCCCTGTGGTTACGGCATTCGCCAATGGGGTAGGCAATACTTGCAGTGTGCCCGCTTGGTGTTCTGTTAGATCCTTAAGATCATCACGAACGATGACCTTAATGTTTAAGCCTAACTCTGTCGCACGGCGGCGAAAAAGGTCTGGATCGCCGACGATCACTAACTGCGCGGCAAATGAGTCTTGCAGCGCAGAAAGAATGATATCAGGACCAATACCGGCAGGCTCGCCTGAGGTAATAGCGATACGTGGGCTCACAGTGTCGCTCCTTTATGAGTCGCTTTTGCGGTCAATGAACGCATCGGCACGCAGCTCAGATAGCCAGTTATCCAAAACAAAGTCTTGCTTCTGGGTCATGATTGCACGCTCTGCATTACGACGCTTTACTTGATCGCTGATATCGTTTTGACGACGACCATCGACTTCAAGAATATGCCAGCCGAATTGAGACTGGAACGGTTCACTGATACTGCCCACAGGTGTTTTGTTCATCATCTCTTCAAATTCAGGCACCATGGTTCCTGGTGTTACCCAGCCCAAGTCACCGCCTTGAATGGTCGAACCTTGGTCTTCACTGTACTCGCGAGCAAGGTCGGCAAAGTTAGCGCCTTGTTCTAAGCGAGTGTGAAGTTGCTCAGCCAATTCGCGAGTTTGTTTATTGTTGCGGATTTCATTTGGGCGCAACAGTAAGTGGCTGACTTTCGTCTCTTGCTGAACGGCGACATCTTGTGAGCGTTTTTCAATCACCCATAATAGGTGAAAGCCTGCGTTACTTTGCAATGGGCCGACTAAAGTACCTTCTTCTTGTGAACTAACCGCTTGCGTAAACAGACGGGGTAGCTCATTCGCTTTACGCCAGCCTAGGTCGCCACCTTCGATTGCAAATTGGCCTTGAGAATTGGCAATGGCTTGGTTAATGAAATCTTGCTCTGAACCAATTTGGTCCGCAATCGCTTCAATTTGCGCTCGTGCTTCCGCGACATCCGATGCGCGCACAACAATGTGACGAAGATGGAATTCTGCTTGGTTTTGACCGTCTGCTTGTTGATTTTGAAGAAAGTCTTCAATTTCCTGCTCGGTGACAGAAATACGGGACTGAGCCACTTGTTGACGCGCTTTGCCGATCAATATCTCATTTTCGATTTGCTGACGGTAGCGTTTGTAATCTACACCTTGGTTCGCCAGAAGCTGTTTTAGACCATTGATATCGGTGTTGAAATTGGACGCCACGCCCATGATAGCTTGGTCAACTTCTGAGGTGCTTGCTCGAATGCCTTGCTTGCGTGCGTAATTCACTTGCAAAGCTTCTTCGATCAGCTGGTTAACGATTTGACGGTGGATGGTATCGGTCAGTATGCCGCCAGGAATTCGGTCTTTAACCACTTGGAAGCGGGCGTTGACATCACTGTCCAAAATCGGACGAGCATCAACGACTGCTGCTAAACCGTCAATTTTCACAGGCTCCGCAAGCACAGGTGCTGCTGTCCACGCTGCGGATGTTACTAACAGTGAGCAAATAAACTTCTTATACATCATTAATATCCGACCTTGCCTTGGTTCCAGTAGTCATCTGCGATGGTGTCGATATCCGAATTGGTTCGCCCCACACCACTTAAACTACGTAAAATAAATTGTAAGAATACACCTTCGTCAAACTGCCCGTCATTATCACGCCAGCGTTGGTAACTAAACGATGTTTTGACACAGCAGTTTTCATAGCCAAACCCTTCCACCTGAGCGGTTTGCTCTCGGTCTATCCAATCATAGGATTGCTGATGGAAGAAGTGCCAGTTTTCATTAATTGGAATGATGGTGCCAAAACTCGATTGTTTCGTCATATCATCTTCGTTGTCATCATGTAGGTATGAGAAACTAAGATTGAAGACAAAGCCACTGTCTGGTGTGTATTTCAAAGCAGTTTGCGCAAGATCTACACGATCTTCATCAAAATCATAGTTAAAATGATTCGCCAGTGTGAAATTATCGCCGTTGTAAGCGGCTGTGGTTAGCACTGGACTATGATGGCTGCTGTCTACAATGTTTCCTGTCTCACCATCAATGTCGACTTTGCGATCACGTAAGTAAAATACCTGCCCACCTTGGAATGTCCAACGGTTTATGTTGTTACCATTGTAAAGGCGGCTTTCTAAACCCAGTGCGACTTGTTCTGTATCCCCGATGCGGTCGTTACCGCTGAAGCGACGATGAGAAAAGGCTTGCCCATAAGTCATTTCCATTTCATTCGCGTCAAAATCCGGAATGTCAGATTGATCTTCGTAAGGTGCGTATAAGTAATTGACCCGTGGCTCTAATGTTTGACGCCAATCTGTATTAAAGCGGCGATCGAACACAACACTGGTATCTAAGTAATAAGACAGGTGGTTGACGCTAGTGTCTTTGTCTTGCTTGGTATCGTAATTATGCAAGCTGTAGTCGCGGTATTGGTGTAACACGCCTGCCGTAGCTTGACCCCAAGCATTACCCGTACTGATATTGATATCTTGGTTCAATACCATACGTTTGCCATCAGAGCCTTCTTTATCCGGCTCATAGAAGTCGGTGAACTCAACATCTGGTCGATAGCTGTAACGGGTATCCGCATAGCGATAAGAAGCGCTCAAGCGAGGTAGCCATTCCAATGGTTTATCTTCTGTTGGATCGGGTGTCTGGAAGCGTCGAACTTGAACATTCGAGCTAAAGTTTCCCAGATTATAGCGAGCATAGCCTCGGCGCTCGTAGTTGTCTTCTTCTTGAATGCTGGTGTTGTTTACGTCCGGTTCCACGTTTTCTGTGGGGTTATCTTCTAGGTAAGCACCAATACCAAAGCTTTGAGTGAGTTGCTGGTCACTGGTGAATTTGCGCAATGTGCCTTCGTTGCCATGGTTATCGTAAAACGTAGATTGTTCAAACTGGGTTTTGCCATATTGGCCAAGATGGCGCAGCTCTATATCAAATCCTTGACCGCTGTCATCTTTATCATTGCTGTCCTCAGAGACGATCGGAATCACTAGGTTAGGTGTGATAGTCGCATCGTAATTGGGAGCAAGATTCAAATAGTAGGGCGTTGACAGGGTGAGCTGCTTGCCACTAAAGCCAAAACTGGGGAACAAAAACCCCGTTTGACGGCGTTGATCCAGAGGGAAGCGCAGCCAAGGGAAGTAGAAAATAGGCACATCGTGAACACGAATTTGAACATGCTTAGCGGTACCGAAACCACTGTCAGTGTCCAGCTCAATGCTAGAACCATACAGTTGCCAACTATCTTCACCGGGTTCACAGGTAGTGTAAAAGCCTTCTTTAATAAAAATCAGACCTTCTTTGTTTCGTGCGATTTGCCCCGCTTCCCCTCTCAGGCGGCTATCGTGCGCAAGGAAACGAGCATTATCAAATTGCGCGCTCTGGTTACCTTCTGCGGTACTGATATAAGCGTTGTCACTTCTGATTACTTGCCCTTTTGAGCGTAACGCGACATTGCCTTGAGCTTGATAATAATCCCCCGGTACGCCTTTAATTGTATCGGCATCCAGTTCTGATAGAGGTTGACGTAAAGTCGCGGCACCTTCCATATACAGAGTGCCTTGCTCATCGCGATAGATCAGATCCGCGAGCAAGTGTGTATTGTCACCATCGACCACTTGCCAGCTGTCGACGTACGCACCACGGCAATACTGGCCAAGTGTTGCCTGCTGTGATTCGCTTAGTGATTCGCGAGGTACCCAGTCCCATTCATTTGCCTCAGCCATAGGCAAGATGAAAAGACTTTGAAATAATAGTGCGTAGTAACGTAAATGCTTTGGCATGCGGAGTATACTAAATCTCATTTGCGTGCTGGCGCGAACATAAGGCGCTGCACTTGTCGGTCCATATTGGCGACAAATAATAATCTATGCGCCCCCTAAGGGGCTACCGATTCGGAGAAATACTTTATGTGGAAATGGATTGGATCGATTGTCGGCCTATTGTTTGGCGGCTTTTTTGGCTTAGTTGGTGGTTTTTTTATCGGTATGTTCATCGACCGAGCTAAAGGATCAAGTAGGGGATACCGCCGCACAGGCGCTTCTTTGCTGGAACAGCAGCAAGTGTTTTTCCAAACGTTGTTTCAAATGATGGGACGACTGGCGAAATCTGATGGCCGTGTTTCAGAAGAGGAGATTCAGCTGGCGAAGGCGGTGATGCAGCGTTTACGTCTGTCGCCAGAAGCGCAGCGTCAAGCTCAGGAGTTATTTAATCAAGGTAAGTCAGAAAACTTTGATGACGATGCGGTGTTAAATCGTTTTAGCCAAGTGGTTGGGGGTGGCATGCTGCGTCGCTCTTTAATCGAAGTATTGTTGCTGTCAGCGTATGCCGACGGTCACTTATCGTTAGAAGAAAAGTCACTGCTTGAGAAAATTTGTGTGAAATTGGGCATGTCTGAAACGGAATACAACAGTATCCATGAGCAGATTAAGCGTCAGTCTCATTTTCACCAAGGCTATCAGCGTCAAGGTCAGTCAGGTCAGTCTTCTCCAGACTTGCTAAAAGCCGCTTATGATGTGTTAGATGTCAATCAAAGTATGACCGATGATGAAATCAAAAAAGCCTATCGCAGGCTGATGAGTCAAAATCACCCTGACAAATTGAGTGCGAAAGGCCTGCCAGATGAAATGATCGAGCTGGCGAAAGAGCGCACTCAAGAAATCCAGTCAGCTTACGAGATGATCAAGAAATCTCGCAAATAATGAATAAAAGCCCAATCAGTCGATTGGGCTTTTATAGAACAGCTCTTTTTCAAATTCTGGCAGCTCTTTTCTCTGACTCTGCTGATTCGTATTCTGTTTCAAAAAGCCCCAAACCCGTTGCACTAAACGCTTATTTCCTGCCGGATCATAGCGGGCATCGGGCAGTGCATCGATTTGAGTATAGTTTACTGAGCGGTTAGTCCGTTTATTGGCAGCAGCTTGGCGGTAGTTGGCAAATCGTTCTACCAGAGTATTTCGGTTAAAATAATAATCCAGCACCGGTAAACGCAAGCGTTCTATGTTTTGAGCCAGATCGTATTCGCTCACAGGTAACGAAGTGCGTGGCTCAATCAGAATAAGAGCTTGATTAGAGGTGCCTTTTTCAGCGGTGTAGCGTAAAGCATATGCGGCTCCAGTTCGGTAACCAAGATAGACAACTTGGCTATAGCCTTTGTCTTGGGTCAACGCTACGGCCGCATCAATGCGCGCGAATACGGTTGCCTCATTCGGTAATTCAGGTGTGTTGTCATCTTGTGTGTCTTGAGTTGGCTCAGCCTGAATTTGCACGGGCGTTGCGCGATTACGTATGTCTGGTATTTCTATGGCTAACGTACACCAGCTGTGCTGAGTGAGTTTTTCTCTGAGCGGCGAGACAACTTGAGGCCAATCAGGGTGGCCATGATCGCCATGTAAAATGATCACGCAACCTTGAGGATCACCGCTTTCGGATTCCCTAAAAAGTCCTAAGAACTCTTCGCCTTCAGCGGTTAGCGTCTCAATTTCATGAGAGTGGTTTTCACTAAGGCGATTGATCAGCCCCGCAATACGAGTTTCTTGAGGTGTCGGCATGACCCGTGGCACATCACTCTGTATCACAGAAGGCGCCCCCGCAGGTGCATCTGGAGATGTTTCGTTCTCTTCACCCTCAGCCCATAAGACAGCAGGGCTGAGCAATAAAAGCCAAGTGGCCAGCGTTATTTTCTTCATTGTATTCAATACTTATGCAATCGGCCTTGTTAGAATATTGCGCAAACAACATTCTGTCACTGCCGGAGAGAAATATGAAAGACTTTCTAATTGCGCCGTCTATTTTATCAGCTGACTTCGCTCGTTTAGGAGAAGAAGTAGATAACGTATTGGAAGCGGGTGCTGATATCGTTCACTTTGATGTCATGGATAACCACTATGTACCCAACTTAACGATTGGTCCGATGGTATGTAAAGCATTACGGAATCATGGTGTGACAGCCGATATTGATGTCCATTTGATGGTGAAGCCTGTTGATCGTTTGATTGGTGACTTTATTGAAGCTGGTGCCAGCTACATTACGTTTCATCCACAAGGCAGTGAGCACATTGATCGCTCGTTACAAATGATTCGCGAAGGGGGCTGTAAGTCTGGTCTAGTATTTAACCCTGCGACACCGCTTGATGATCTGAAATATGTAATGGATAAGGTCGACATGATTCTACTGATGTCGGTGAATCCAGGCTTCGGTGGCCAGAAATTTATTCCTTCAACGTTAGCTAAATTACGTGAAGCGCGTCGTTTGATCGATGAAAGCGGTTATGACATTCGTCTTGAAGTGGATGGTGGTGTGAGCGAGAAAAATATTGCAGAGATTGCGGCTGCAGGTGCTGATACTTTCGTAGCGGGCTCCGCTATTTTTAACAAGCCTGACTACAAAGCTGTGATTGATCAAATGCGTGCCGAGTTGGCTGGTGTGAAGTAATGAGAACCCCGAGACATTTTAAAACCATGTTTGATGGGTGGCCAGAACTGGTGTGTTTGGATCTTGATGGTACTTTGGTGGACAGTGTGCCAGACATTGCCGCAGCAATGGACAAGAGCCTAGTGACACTTGGTGCGACGCCCGCTGGAGAAGAACGCGTGCGCGGTTGGGTAGGGTATGGCTCCGCTAAACTGGTTCAGCAAGCCATGGAGTGGGCTGGGTTGGGAGAAGATCGCTATGAAGAAGGCTATCAAATCTTCTTAAAAGAATACTTCATTAATCTTGCTGGCGCTTCGAAACTGTATGCAAATGTAGAATCTTTGCTCAAAGCGTTTAAATATCAAAAAGTGCCTATGGCGTTAGTGACGAATAAGCCAAGTCTGTTTATTAAGCCACTGTTGGATCATTTTGGTATTTCAACCTACTTCAGTTGGATGCTGGGCGGTGATTCCTTAAGCGAGAAAAAACCTTCGCCGATGCCATTGCAGCATTGCATGGAAGATATCGAAGCTTTGCCTGAAAAGTGTTTAATGATTGGTGACTCGCTAGCCGATTACCGTGCAGCGAAGGCCGCAGGTTTTAAAGTGGCGCTGGTAACGTACGGTTATAATCACGGCGTTGATTTGAGGGAACTTGAAGCCGACGCCTTGATCGATGATTTAGCGGAATTATTGATGTAAACATTGGCTTTAGAAACGATCTATATCAGAAAATGGTAATGTTTGTGCGGATTTAGGCATGACGTTGCCATTTTTTTTGCTTAAAATACCTGCGCCTTGTTATGGACTGGACGGTATGCTGAAGCACTTTACTCATCAAGCGGTAGCGTTAGCACGCATGGGCCTTTTGGCCATGATGCTGTTAACCTTTGGTCCGTTGGTCGGTCAGCTGAATGCCGAGCCCCATTCTTCCTCGCTATCCCCAAGTTGGGTTTGTGGCGATGACGTACAAACGTCAAGCATGGGGCATCATGGCGCTGACCACAAGCACATGTGGTACGAGCAGTGTGAATACTGTTCACTGGTACAACACTTTCCTTTTTTAAGTCATCACATCCCGCAGTATGCGTCGGTTACCCTGCCTGCGTTGTCGGGAGAAGTTGCCTCGATTCGCAGCGCTCATGTCTCCGATGCGTTGTTTTTGCATGCCCCTAATCGCGCCCCGCCGCCTCTAAACAGTTAATTCAACGCCCTACTTTTTATTAAACTGATTTAGAGAACTCAAGAATGATGAATCATCAAACTTGTGGACAAACACGTCCACAGAACAGCACACGTCTATTTACTCTAGCGCCTTTAGCAATGGCACTACTGTTGGCTAATCAGGCAATGGCCCAAGAAACACGGTTATTAAATAATGCCATTGTAGTCTCGGCACCAGAACTTACGGCACCGTCCACGACCCGTGTCCAGTTAAGCGAAACGCCTGTTCTACAATCTGCTACGGATGGCGCGACAGTGTTGACGCAAATTCCGGGCTTTTCTGCAGTAGGAAATGGTGGTACGAATGGTGATCCGACGTTCCGAGGCATGTTTGGCTCGCGTCTAGCCATTTTGACCAATGGTGCGCAAATGGCAGGTGCTTGTCCGAACCGCATGGATAATCCAAGCGCTTATATTAACCCTTACACTTATGATGAAGTGACCATTGTAAAGGGCCCACAAACCGTACTATGGGGGCCGGGGAGTTCTGCTGCGACCGTTCGCTTTGATCGTCAGGCGGAAGACTTCTCAGACAAAAATCAGCGCTTTGAAGCCCGTGCACTGGTCGGCTCGAATGGTCGTTTAGACCGTTTTCTTGAAGGTGCAGTCGGGAATGAAAAAGGCTATTTACGTCTTGGTGCCAATGCGTCGGAGTCCGATGATTACGAGGATGGCGACGACAATGTGGTGGCATCTGAATGGGATAAGTGGAATACCAATGCTGCCATAGGCTGGACGCCGGACGAAGACACACTGCTAGAGTTGGAAGTAAGCCGAGGTGATGGCGAGTCGAAGTACGCTGGCCGCTCCATGGATGGCACCAAGTTCCTGCGTGAAACGGCAGCATTACGTTTTGAAAAGCGCAATCTAGGCGATCGCTGGAGCAAATTAGAAGCGCAGTATAATTATGGTTATGCCGATCATATTATGGATAACTTTACCTTGCGAGATCCAGCACCTATGAGTGGTATGGGGGGAATGAGCATGGGTGGTATGCCGATGGCAATGGAATTAGATCGTCGTACAAGAAGTGGTCGTGTTGCCTCTACTTGGGATTGGCGAAACTACTCTTTGGTGGTCGGTATTGATGCTAAGCAAGAAGAACATCGTCGCGGGATTAATACCGCCAATACCATGGTGGACTACAGCAGCGATCAAGCGGGGTTGTTCTCAGAGCTAACGTGGTTTGCGAATGATACCCAGCAATGGGTCACTGGATTGCGCGTTGATCATGTGACAGCAACAGATGAATTAGCGTCAACGGCAACGGCTGGCCAAGAACGTAGCGACGATTTAATCAGTGGCTTCTTTCGTCTAGAAAGTGATCTTACAACGTTACCTGCCAGTACCTATATTGGTCTTGGCTATGTGGAACGCTTCCCAGATTACTGGGAAATGAAGCCAAGCAATGGCAGCTTGTCAGGCGATGTCAACGCGTTTGCAGGTGTTCAACCAGAGCAGACAACGCAATTAGATCTAGGTATAAACTATCAGCAAAACGCAATGACTTGGTGGGCATCTGCTTACGCGGGGATAGTTGACGATTACATCATCTTTGATTATTCGGGTATGACGCAAGTGGGTAATGTTGATGGGTATATTGCAGGGGCTGAAACAGGTGCACGTTACCAGTTGACCGACAACTGGAGTACGAATGCATCTTTGGCTTATGCGTGGGGCAGAAACCGTACAGACGGTGAGCCGTTGCCACAGATTGCACCATTGGAAACCAAACTAGGCATTACCTACGATGAGCAAGACTGGACCATTAATTCTGTGTTGCGTTTAGTCGCGAAACAAGATCGTATTGCTAAAGATAAAGGCAATGTTGTGGGGTATGATTTTGCTGAGTCGACAGGGTTTACCACCATCGATCTTAATGGTGAATACCGCTTTAATGAGGTCGTGACCTTGAGTGCCGGCATTGATAATCTTTTCGATCGTACGTACACCGAACACTTGAATAAAGCTGGTAGCTCTGCGTTTGGCTACCCTGCGGATACGTCATTCAATGAGCCTGGACGTACCGTTTGGGCGAGTGTTGCCGCTAAGTTCTAAGAGGTTGTAAGGATTAGGAGCGCTTAAACGAGAAAGGGGCATCAATGATGCCCCTTTTTTATGCTTCGAGATGTGCGTACGTGAGACTAGGCGTCCCCATCACCATCAACTTCGCCAACCTTAGCAGAGCGCGCTTGGCTGTTGGCGGCTTTACCACCTCTGCCTTTAGTACTTGTTTCTGTTGATTGAGAGCCGCTTTGTGGCTTAGCCGCTTGCTCGTTGGCTTCCGCTTCGTCAGCCACTTCGTTTTCATTAAACAAATGCAAGGTGCGAGTCGGGAAGGCCACTTCCGCGCCGTGATTTTCAATGATTTTCATGGCTTGAAATAATACGTCCTGTTTCACATCATGGAACTTAGCCCAATTCGTGGTTTTTGTGTAGGCGTAGATAAAGAAGTCGAGTGAAGACGGGCCAAATTGATTGAAGTTAACCATGTAGATTTGGTTACTATCAATTTCATCATGGTTGCCGACCATTTCTTTAATCTCAGCAGTGATTTTCTGCAATTTACTGAAATCACCGTAGCGAACACCCACTGTTTCATTGATTCGACGATGTGACATGCGAGATGGGTTTTCGACGGAAATGGTCGAAAACGTGGCGTTCGGTACATACAGAGGGCGCATATCAAAGGTGCGGATACGGGTTTGACGCCAGCCTATGTTTTCAACCGTACCTTCGATATTTTGGTCAGGTGAGCGAATCCAGTCGCCAACTGAAAAAGGCCTGTCTAAGTGAACCACTAAACCGCCAAATAAGTTAGCAAGTAAATCACGCGCTGCAAAACCAACAGCGATACCACCAAAACCACCAAAAGCCAAAACACCAGAGACACTAAAGCCCAGTGTTTGTAATATCACGAGCGCCGCTGTGATAAAAACGGCCGCACGCAAAAGCTTACTAATAGCGTTCGCGGTGGTGTAATCAACCGGTTTTTTGGTCGCATGCCCTGTTGTCAGTGCGCGTTCGACTCCTTTTACACAGCGTAATAGGAACCAAGAAAAAATTGCGATAACACCCACTTCTCGAACTTTAAGGACAATCTCAGTAATGTTCTCATCAAAGTTTGCGTCTGGAATTTCAACGGCAATACTGAAACCGATTAGCCAAATTAAAAGGCGCATTGGTAGCCGAGCTGACTCGACTACCATGTTGTCCCAAGGGTTACGTGTTTGCTTTAGTTTATCATCGAGACGAAGTAGCAATTTATTGATGACAAAATTTATCACCAGTGTCGCAAATACAATGATGAAGATTTTTACGATCCAGTGCATAGGCTCATCGCCAAGACCTAGATACGGTTGAATCTCTTCCCAAGTCCAGTTCATTTAAGGTCCTTATGTGCTGTTCTTTACAGTAATAACAATGTACCCAAGCCTAAGAAAGCGATGTAACCGGCGATATCCGTTACCGTTGTTAAGATTACAGAGCCTGATAAAGCTGGGTCGATTTTGAGTTTATCCAATACCACAGGGATTATGACGCCAGAAAGTGCAGCCATTAAGATATTAATAACGATAGCCAGTGCAATTACCAACCCGAGCAGTGGGCTTTGGAACCACCAAGAGACGACGGCACCGATACTCAACGACCAAACAATGCCATTTAAACCGCCCACTTGAAGTTCTTTCTTTAAAAGTGAGACTAAGTTGGCACGGGTGATCTGCCCTAAAGCCAAACCACGAACAATCAGTGTTAATGTTTGGCTGCCTGCAATGCCGCCCATCGATGCTACGATTGGCATTAACACGGCTAAGGCCACCACTTGCTCAAGTGTTGCTTCAAACAAGCCAATGAATGCGGAGGCCATAAACGCGGTCAGTAAGTTGATACCTAGCCACAAACCACGAGAGGTAGCACTGCGTCGAACCGGCGAGAATAAGTCCGAGTCTTCGTCGAGACCGGTGTTCGACATCTGCACCGCTTCTTGCTCTAAACGGCGGGCTTCTAAGGCATGACCTGCATGAAAGCGGCCCACTAATAAATGGTTTTCATCTAATACTGGCAGCGCAGAGACTTCGCTTTTTTCAAGTAAGTCAGCTGCTTTTATGACATCGGTTTGCGCTTCAAGAAAAGGAAAATCTTCTTCCATTAGCCCAGAGACATGCTCATGGGGTTGTGCATTCAGCAGGGTTTTTAGATGCACACACCCGACCCAACGCCCCGTTCGATTAACCAAGTACATGGTGTTTGAATAGGATGCGGTGGTACGGCGGAATAAGCGCATGGCTTCCGATACACGAATTGATTGCGCGGCCACCAATAGTTCGTGGTCGACCCAGCGACCTACTTCATCCTCTTCGTAAGTGACGCCCTGACGGTAGTAATCCCGTTGTTTGGCGTCCATCTTTTGCAACGCAATGTCGATCATAGGATCTGGCAGGGAATCTGCGATCTCCAGCAGATCTTCAGCGTCTACGTCTGAAAAGAGTTCCGCTATTTCAAACTCGTTCAGCTCTTTTAATAGAAGTAGGCGCGATTCGCCACGCATCTCCACCAAAATGTCTAAGCGATTGGTCTGTTTAATACTGTCCCAAACAAAGCGTCGTTGGGCGACTGGGATCGACTCAAGGGCTAGGGCGACATCATCAGGGGGCATCGAACTGATGGCCTGATTAATAGCGATGGTAGAAATGTTTTCTTGAGTGAGTAGTTCAATCAGTTCTGCGATCGGGTTGGACACGGGCTGACCCCTTATACATCTTTTTTTAATGCTGTCAGTGTGAGTGAATTCACCTTTAGAATCAATCAACTAAACATCTATAAAACGTTGTATTTAGAGCGTTTTTAGGTGTTTTGAGTATCACGTTCGCTTATCACTGTTAATTGGTCAGCATTTCGTGGGCTATTTATGTAGCCAAGCGTTGCATTAGCATGTTCGCGCATGATGCCTTCGGCGCGTGTGCCTAAGCCATTTACAATGGCATGATACACATGGTGATGTTGCATGTGCGCAAACTCAAAGCGTTTAGCTTCACGCAACATGTGTGCTTTATCGAATGCTAATGCGCTGGCGGAGGCAAAAGGTAAATGTTCGTTACGGCTCAACGCGGCATGGATGGCCGGATTATGAGCTGCTTCAATGACAATATCATGAAAACGCTTGTTCATTTGTTGGTAGTGTTCCAAGTCGGACTCGCTCAACTCTTTAACTGCTAGGATTCGATCACCTTCTTCAAGTAGTACCGCTAAGGCTTTTTGGTGGTCCTCACTCAACCCCCGTTCCGCGGCTTGTCGAGCTGCCAAGCCTTCCAGTACACCACGCACTTCTACCGCACCAATGATTTCCTCAGTCGAGACAGAGCGCACTTCGTAACCACGACGGGGTAGCTTAGTTAGCAGGCCCTCTTGTTCCAGAGCACGAAAGGCAATACGAACAGGAGTTCGTGAAACTCCAAGCTTTTCTGACGTCGGGATTTCCGCCAAGCGCGCTCCTGCTTTTAACTCGCCGTCTAGAATCATTTGACGAAGTGAGGTGACAACGTTCGATTGGGTCTTCTTCATAGCGTTAAACCAAGTTTTTATTGGATCCAATATTATGCTCTAAACCAGTGGATAAAGTAAAAATATTGCTTAATTGAGCGCAATATCTATTTATTGGATCCATTTATGCGTTTTTTTAATGGGTGCCATCCTCTAAATAGGGCTATATTGGATCCATACAGAACAAAAATAAAACAATTAGGAGATTTGTATGAGCCAGCCAACTTTCCCAAAAAACACGTGGTATGTCGCAGCGATGTCTGACGAAATCGGCACAGAGAAGCCATTAGGGCGTAAAATTTGTGGGGAGAGCATCGCCTTCTACCGTCCATCAGCCAACGAAATTGCCGCTGTGCGAGACTTTTGTCCCCACCGTGGTGCAGCCATGTCGTTAGGCTATGTAGAAGATGGGCTGTTGGTGTGCGGTTACCATGGTTTGAAAATGGGCGCTGATGGTGAAACCAAAGAAATGCCCTTACAGCGTGTGCAAGGCTTTCCGTGTATGAAGTCGTTTGCTGTGGAAGAGCGTTACGGTTTTATTTGGGTGTGGCCGGGTGATCAAGACTTAGCTGACTCTAGTTTGATTCCTGTTCAAGAGTGGGCGGTGAGTGACGATTGGGCCTACGGCGGCGGTTTGTACCATATTCATTGTGATTACCGTTTAATGATCGACAATCTAATGGATTTGACCCACGAAACCTATGTGCACGCGTCCAGCATTGGGCAGAAAGAAATCGATGAATCGCCAGTAGACACCAGTGTTAACGGTGACGAAGTGATTACCAGCCGAACCATGGAAAACATTACAGCACCGCCATTTTGGCAAGCAGCTCTGGAAGCGAATGGTTTGCCAAAAGACGCGTCTGTGGATCGTTGGCAGCGCTGCCGCTTTACACCACCGTCTCATGTCATGATTGATGTAGGTGTCGCACTTGAAGGTAATGGCGGGTTTGATGCGCCGAAAGCAAAGAAAGCGAGCAGCATTGTTGTCGACTTTATTACCCCTGAAACAGAAGACACTATGTGGTATTTCTGGGGCATGGCGCGCAACTTTAAAGCCGATGATCAAGCTCTTACAGACTCTATTCGCGAAGGACAAGGCGGTATTTTTCAAGAAGATTTAGACGTGCTAGAACGCCAACAAGCCAACTTAAAAGCGTTCCCTGACTACGATCTTTTGAAGTTGAATATTGATGCGGGTGGTGTTCAGTCTCGTCGTGTGATTGAACGTATTATTAAGGCGGAAAATGCGAGCAAAATTGCGTCAAACGAAGTGCCATTGCAAACGATCTCATTCTGAGGGCGGTTATTATGATTGAAGTCGTTGTGTTAAATAAAGTGGATGAAGCCGCAGCAGTAGTGCGTTTAGTATTGGGTAAGGCCAATGATACGGCGCTACCTTCATTTGAGGCGGGCGCTCACATAGATATCAGGTTGCCAAGTGGTTTGGTAAGACAGTACTCGTTGTGCCGCTTGCAATCAGATCCACGCTATTACGAAATCGCGGTTTTAAAAGACCCGCAATCACGAGGTGGATCTACAGAAGTGCATGCTTTAACCATAGGGGAGGTGGTTCACGTCAGTGAACCTAAAAATCATTTTCCATTGCGAAGCAAAGAAGCCAAGTCTCTTCTAATCGCAGGAGGCATTGGTGTAACGCCATTGTTGCCCATGGCGCAAACGCTGCAATGTGCAGGCACGACATTTGAGTTTCACTATTGCGGTAAATCGCCTCGTACCGCGGCGTTTAGTGGCATTCTTAAGCAAGCCTCGTTTGCCGATAAAATGCAGTTCCATTTTAGTAGTGAACCGCAAACGTCTGGGCGTATGGATATCCGTTCGGTTCTGAGTCAGCATGTTGCTGATTCGGATTTGTATGTCTGTGGCCCGGCTGAATTTATCTCAAGCGTATTAGAACATGCGCAGGCACTGAATTGGCCTGAAGAGAAGCTGCATCGGGAATTCTTTGCTGCGCCAGCCATGGACATTGATCAGGGGGATAATCACGCTTTCCAAGTGAAAGTCGCTAGTACTGGTCAAGTGTTTGAGGTTGCCGCTAACCAATCCATTAGCGATGTCTTGGAAGAGCATGCTCTTTTTGTTCCTGTTTCATGTTGTGAGGGCGTTTGTGGTACCTGCCTAACGGACGTGATTAGCGGCGATATTGAGCATCGTGATGTGTTCTTAAGCAAACAAGAAAAAGCGGAAGGCAAACAAATACTGACTTGTTGTTCTCGCGCAAAAAATGCGGGCGATGTCATCGAGCTCGATTTGTAACCGCTCAGAGTGCTTTTTTTGTCAAACAAAGCGCTGGACTTATATGTCTGGCGTTTTTTTTGTCTGTAAAGCATGCTGGTGTGCCGATTAGCGTCGTTGCATAGCGCGCAATATGACAATCATGTAGTATTGTGCGAGCTCAAAATACCTCCATTGATCACCTGTAAGGGAAAGTAGAGGAAACCATTGGGCTGACTATCTAAAAAGTTTTACATTTCAGTGGTTTAAAACTCTATGGTTCTGATGATCGATAACTACGATTCGTTCACCTATAACTTGGTGCAGTACATTCGTGAGTTAGGTTATGAAGTCGATGTGCGTCGTAATGATGCGCTTACGATCCAAGATATTGAGGCGCTTGCGCCAAGTCATATCGTCATCTCCCCAGGTCCGTGTACGCCCAATGAGGCAGGGATATCTTTGGCTGCAATTAACACTTTTGCCGGCCATATTCCTATTTTAGGTATTTGTCTTGGGCATCAAAGTATTGCACAAGTCTTTGGTGGTGATGTAATTCGTGCCAAAACAGTAATGCATGGTAAAACCTCTAAGGTGTACCATAAAGGAATTGGTGTGTTCCGTGATTTGCCGAATCCCTACAATGCTACCCGTTACCATTCATTGGTCGTGAAGCAAGCAACGCTGCCGGATTGTTTTGATGTGACCGCGTGGACACAGAACGAGCAAGGTGAGCTGGATGAAATCATGGGGTTGCGTCACACATCTATGAACATAGAAGGGGTGCAATTTCATCCTGAGTCGATTTTGACGGAGCATGGTCACGCTCTATTAGATAATTTTTTCAAACAGTAGGAGTTGGCTGGTGGACATACAACAGGCGATCGCTCGAGTAGTAAATAAGCAGGATCTATCCGGTGAAGAAATGCGTGATGTCATGAACAGCATCATGACATGTCAAACTACCGATGCACAGATTGGTGGTTTTTTGATTGGCTTACGTATGAAAGGTGAGACAGTTGATGAAATTATTGCCGCGGCTCAAGTGATGCGCGAATTGTCCACCAAAGTAGATCTTGGTGGAGATGAGATTGTAGATACTTGCGGAACCGGTGGCGATGGCGGTAACTTGTTTAATGTGTCAACCGCTTCTGCCTTTGTTGCTGCGGGTGCGGGGGCGCATGTTGCCAAGCACGGTGGCCGCTCGGTGTCGTCAAAATCCGGCAGTGCAGATGTTTTAGAAAGAGCGGGTGTTTATTTAAATTTGACCAGCGAGCAAGTAAAGCGCAGCGTGCAAGAGATTGGTTTGGGCTTTATGTTTGCGCCTAATTATCACTCAGCGATGCAGTACGCGATTGCGCCACGTAAAGAAATGGCAACGCGAACGATCTTTAACTTGCTTGGACCGTTAACGAATCCCGCTGGCGCGAAACGTCAAGTCATGGGGGTGTTTGATCGTTATTGGGTGCGTCCAATCGCTGAAGCGTTACAAGCATTGGGCAGTAAGCATGTGTTGGTTGTGCATTCCGCGGATGGGCTTGATGAAATCAGCATTTCAGATAAAACCTATGTTGCAGAACTGAAAGACGGTCAGATTACTGAGTACGAAATTGCCCCTGAAGATTTTGGGATGGAGCGTCAGCCGTTGGCCAGTGTGCAAACAGAAGATCCTGAAAGCAGTTTGGCTATGCTGAAAGTTGCGATTGAAGGTAAGGGTGTTGTAAACGCTCCACGTGATATTGTGGCATTGAATGCCGGTGCTGCAATTTATGTGTCTGGTGTGGCGGACAGCCTTAAAGAAGGTGTGGCCATTGCGGAAGATGTCATTGGTGGCGGCTTAGCAAAAATCAAATTACAAGAGCTGGCCAGTTTTTCACGTTGCTATATGCCAGAGTCGACAGAAGCAGCAGACTAATAGAGGTTCATCATGCAGGTTGAGACGCCTACAATTTTAAGAAAGATCGTTGCGCGTAAGTACGAAGAAATCGCGGAACGTCAGCTTCGCACGCCGTTTGCAAACCTTGAGGTGGCGGCCGCGGCGGCTAACGCACATAATCCAGTTCGTGGATTTGCTGCAGCACTGCGTCGTAAAATTGGTCAAGGAAAAGCGGGGGTGATTGCTGAGATAAAGAAAGCATCGCCAAGCAAAGGCGTTATACGTGACCCGTTTTTGCCAAAAGAAATCGCTGCTTCTTATGAAAAAGGCGGCGCAGCATGTTTGTCTGTGTTAACAGATCAAGACTTTTTCCAAGGCCATGAAGATTATTTAGTCGAAGCTCGTAACGCTTGTTCTTTACCTGTCATTCGTAAAGATTTTATTGTTGATCCGTACCAAGTGATGGAAGCTCGTTCTATTGGGGCCGACTGTGTCTTGTTGATTGCAGCTTGTTTGACGGGTAAAGAGTTACGCGAGCTGGATCAAATGGCACGTGATTTGTCCATGGATGTGTTGGTCGAAGTTCATAATCGTGCTGAATTAGAGCTAGCATTGGAATACACTGACACAGAGTTGCTAGGTATTAATAATCGTGATTTACATACCTTTGAGCTGAGTTTACAGCATACATTTGAGCTGATGAATGATGTGCCAAAAGATCGTTTGATTGTCACTGAGAGTGGTATTCATACTCGTGACGATGTGGCGGCAATGCGTGAAAACGATATTCATGCTTTTTTGGTGGGCGAAACCTTTATGAAAGCAGACAATCCGGGTGAGAAACTGGCGGATTTGTTTAAATAGTTTGAGAGATGGGATAATGAAAACAAGTATAGCGTGGCAAGAAGATAAGCATTTTACCGCAGAAACGGGCAGTGGTTTTAAAGTCGAAATCGATGGCAACCAAACCTTAGGATCACGCCCGATGGAGCTTATCCTTGCTGGGTTAGGTGGCTGTACCTCTTACGATGTTGTGAATATTCTGCAGAAAGCGCGCCAAGATGTTGTGTCTTGTGTGGCGCATGTGGATGCGGATCGTGCGGATACGATACCGTCTGTATTCACGGAAATTCGTATTCACTTTGTGGTAACCGGTCGTAAGATTAAAGAAAGCCATGTAGCGCGTGCTGTTAAGCTATCTGCTGAAGAGTATTGTTCAGCTTCTTTAATGTTAGAGCGTGGCGGCGTGAATATTGTGCATAGCTACGAAGTGATTGAAGTCGAATAAATTATTTTGACTCAAACTCATGTAAAAAGGCCCCTATCGTAAGATTAGGGGCCTTTTTTATGGGATCTATTTTATATTCTATTGTTGTTGCTGGTTTGAGCGTTTACGGAAATTGCTTGGTGCCACGCCAAAGTAGTCTTTAAAGCAGTTACTAAAATGGCTAGAGCTAACAAAACCACTGGCTATGGCCACTTCGATGATCGGCTTGTTGGTTTGCTGTAACAAGCGTCGCGCATAAGTAATGCGCAGTTCAAGATAATAACGCGATGGGCTGGTTTCTAAGTGATTTTGAAACAAACGTTCAAGTTGACGCCGTGATACGCTGGCGTAATGCAATAATTCCTCTAGCGTTAATGGCTCTTCGATGTTGCTGCGCATTAACTCAAGAACCTTTTTTAAAGATTCTGGGTATTTACCGTCGTCTGCCGGTTTAGTAATGGGTGTGACAGTACTTTCCGACAGTTGGTCACAGGTCAAAATTTCTTTTGCGGCACGTGCTATACGGCTGTCTTGTAAATGTTCAACCAACGATAATGTCATGGCCAATGCACTGACCGGCCCCGAGCAACTTAAAATGCGGCCATCTAAAACAGACGTTTCTTTTGCAATAACGGTGTCTTGGAAATGCTCGCGAACGTAAGGGTGGTTGTCAGGATGGATCGCTATACGAGTATTGTTAGTGAGTCCCGCGTGTGCCAAAGCGATGGCACCATTCCATAAACCACCTAAATAGGCATCTTGTTTGTGGCAGCTTTTCAGATAGTCCGTTAGCTTGTTTTGCTCGGACAGTTGGCAACGGTAACCGCCACAAACGATGACCACATCAAAATGAGCGCTGGCATGTTGCAGTTGTTCTTCTATACTTGTGCCCGTCGCAATCTCTATTCCTAGATCACTGGTTACCGAGGGGCCTTCCATACTCAAGGTGGCGTAGTCGAACAGTTTTTCTGTTTGTACAAGGTTGGCGGTGACTAGAGCATCCACTGCGCCAGTAAAGGCCACCATGGAGAAGTGCTTCAATAGAACAAAGCCAATCATGATCGGTTTTTTCTCGCTGTCATGTGAGGTGACATGAGCGTGATTGTGATCCGCGTTTGATGGGCTGAAGTGTTTCTTATGGTAGGTTTGGGTCATTTTTAAACTGTGATTCCTGGTGGGGGAGTTCGTCAGTAATTGTGCAAGTGTAAGGGAAACAATCATCCAAGGTAAGGCATAAGTACGTAAAACCTATAGAAATATTGCGTTGTTGCAGCAAAAAAGCACCTTTTCAAGGTAGAAATGTCATATTTTTGCTGTCGTAAATAACCATCTATGTGACGCATTCAAGAATGTGACATGTAGGGGGTTTTCATAGTATTTCAATTGTAAATTATTTCTTCTATTGAACTGCATTTATTAAGACAAAAACGAACGAAAATCTACGCTGTTGGCTTTTGGGTAGCCCGTATTGATAAGATGACGTCGCTTTTGAAATGTTGTTTCAATGATTGAAATGACAGGAAGAGAAAATCACCGCAGTGAAAGAGCAAGTAAAAGCGCTTTGCGCCGACTACCCAGTCTATCGCTAGTATTACCACTTTGTAATGCAGTCCTCAGAAGGGCTGCCATGATAAGGAGCTGACACAATGCAGCAGTATTCCGGATTTGGCTTGTTAAAGCACAGTCTAAGCCATCATGAAAATTGGCAGCGGGTTTGGCGCAACCCGACACCGAAAAAGAAATACGATGTCATCATCGTCGGTGGTGGTGGTCACGGTTTGGCCACGGCCTACTACCTAGCGAAGCAGTTTGGCGTAACTAACGTTGCTGTTATCGAGAAGGGTTATTTAGGTGGTGGTAACACCGCTCGTAACACAACGATCGTTCGTTCTAACTACCTTTGGGACGAATCTGCTCACCTATATGAGCACGCAATGAAATTATGGGAAGGTCTTTCTCAAGATCTTAACTACAACGTAATGTTCTCTCAGCGTGGTTGTCTAAACTTGGGCCACACGCTACAAGACATGCGTGATATCGAACGTCGTGTAAACGCTAACCGTTTAAACGGTATCGATGGCGAAGTACTAGACGCGAAGCAAGTAAGCGAAATCGTACCAATCCTAGATTGTTCTGATAACGCTCGTTACCCAGTTATGGGCGCTTCTTGGCAGCCACGTGCGGGTGTTGCTCGTCACGATGCGGTTGCTTGGGGCTTTGCTCGTGGTGCTGATATGCACGGCGTTGATTTGATTCAACAAACAGAAGTAACGGACTTCATCATTGAAGACGGTACTGTAGTTGGTGTTAAAACTGACCGTTACGGCGACATCAAAGCAGATCGCGTTGGTTGTGTTGTTGCAGGTCACTCAAGTGTTATGGCTGCGAAAGCTGGCTTTGAACTGCCACTAGAGTCTCACCCGCTACAAGCATTGGTATCTGAGCCGATCAAACCAATCCTAGACACAGTTGTAATGTCTAACCATGTACACGGTTATGCATCTCAATCTGACAAAGGTGACTTGGTAATCGGTGCCGGTATCGACAGCTACGTAGGTTACGGTCAGCGTGGTTCTTACCCAACGATCGAGCATACAGTTCAAGCGATTGTGGAAATGTTCCCAATCTTCAGCCGTGTACGCATGAACCGCCAATGGGGTGGTATTGTTGATACATGTCCTGATGCTTGTCCGATCATTTCTAAAACACCTGTTAAGAACCTTTTCTTCAACTGTGGTTGGGGTACAGGTGGCTTTAAAGCGACGCCAGGGTCTGGCAACGTATTCGCTGCTTCTTTGGCGAAAGGTGAAATGCATGAGATGGCTGAGCCATTCTCAATGTTCCGATTCCACAACGGCGCGCTTATCGATGAGCACGGCGCAGCTGGTGTAGCACACTAACGGGAGATTTAGTTCATGTTTTATATTTATTGCCCTTACTGTGGTGAACACCGCGAAGAAGAAGAGTTCCATAACCACGGCCAAGCTCACATTGAGCGTCCAGCTGATCCAGACTCTTGTACAGATGAAGAGTGGGGGAACTACATGTTCTTCCGTAAGAGCCCTAAAGGCTTACACCATGAAATCTGGGATCATGTAGCGGGCTGCCGTAAGTTCTTCAACGTTACACGCGATACAGTAACGTATGAAATTAAAGAAGTTTACAAAATGGGTGAGCAACCTAAAGTAGTTGCGGAGTAAGGGAGCGGATCATGTCTCAAAAAAATCGTCTACAAAGCGGTGGCCGAATTGACCGTTCTAAGCCACTTACTTTTACCTACAATGGTAAGCAGTTCGAAGGTTTCGCCGGTGATACACTAGCGTCAGCATTGTTAGCAAACGGTGTTGATATAATTGGCCGTAGTTTCAAATACAGCCGTCCACGCGGTATCGTTGCAGCGGGTGCTGAAGAGCCAAATGCTGTCATGCAGCTTGGTGCAACTGAAGCGACTCAAGTACCGAACGTTCGTGCAACACAGCAAGAACTTTTCTCTGGTCTTGTTTCTGGTTCAACGAACGGTTGGCCAAGTGTTGATAACGACATTATGGGTCTTTTGGGTAAAGTTGGCGGCAAGATGATGCCTCCAGGTTTTTACTACAAAACCTTTATGTACCCTGCAACTATGTGGGAAACATACGAAAAAGTTATCCGTAAAGCGGCGGGTCTAGGTCGTTCTCCAAATGAATACGATCCAGATACGTACGACAAAGTTAACCAGCACGCCGATCTAGTAGTAGTCGGTGCGGGTCCTGCTGGTTTGATCGCTGCGTTGACCGCGGCTCGTGGCGGCGCTCGCGTAATCATCGCGGACGAACAAAACGAATTCGGTGGTAGCCTATTAAGCAGCAAAGAAAGCGTTGACGGCAAAGCAGCAGGCGCTTGGGTTGCAGGTGTTGTGAAAGAGCTTGAAGCGAACGAAAACGTAATCGTTCTTCCTCGTTCTACTGTTAACGGCTACCACGATCACAACTTCTTAACGATCCACCAGCGTATGACTGATCACATTGCTGATCGCGCGCCTAATGGTCAGGTTCGTCAGCGTTACCACCGTGTGCGTTCGAAGTGGGTTGTATTGGCTACTGGTGCACATGAGCGTCCATTAGTATTTGGTAACAACGATGTTCCAGGTTGTATGGTAGCGAACGCTGTTTCTACTTACATCAACCGTTACGGTGTTGTACCAGGTAACGAACTTGTTCTGATGACAACGAACGATAATGCATACCGTACAGCGATTGACTGGCACGATGCAGGTCGTAAAGTACAAGCGATCGTTGATACGCGTAAGAACCCAACAGGTGCACTTGTTGAAGCAGCGCGTGAGCGTGGCATCACTGTAATGACGGGTTCTGCAGTCATCGATGTTCAAGGTAGCAAGCGTGTAACGGGTGTATCGGTTGCACCAATCAGTGAAGACGGTTCAAAAGTAACAGGTTCTGTTAAGAAACTGAGTGCTGATACAGTGGCTTCATCTGGTGGCTGGAGCCCTGTTATCCATCTATCTTGTCACACTGGTTCTAAGCCAGTTTGGAACGAAGATGTACTTGGCTTCCTACCTGGTAAAACAGTACAGAAGCAACTTACTGCAGGTGCGATCAACGGTACATTTAATACCGCTGGTGCGCTTGAAGAAGGTAAAAAAGCAGGTCTTGAAGCATTGTCTAAGCTAGGTCTTAGCGCAGTTGAAGTAGAAGTTCCAGCTACAACTGAAGTGAAAGAATCTAAAGCAATGGCGTTGTTCCATGTGCCTCACACGAAACCAACGTCTCAAGCACCTAAGCAATTCGTTGACTACCAAAACGACGTAACTGCAGCGGGTATCGAACTTGCTTGTCGCGAAGGTTTTGAGTCAATCGAACACGTTAAACGTTACACAGCAATGGGCTTTGGTACTGACCAAGGTAAATTGGGTAACATCAACGGTATGGCTGTTGCTGCGAAAGTTCTTAACCAGACGATTCCACAAACTGGTACAACGATCTTCCGCCCTAACTACACGCCAATCACATTCGGTGCGATCGCAGGTCGTGACTGTGGTGCGTTGTTTGATCCTGAGCGTTACAGTGCAATGCATAAGTGGCACTTAGAGAACGGTGCTAAGTTTGAGGATGTAGGCCAATGGAAACGTCCTTGGTACTTCCCGAAAGCTGGCGAATCAATGCAAGAAGCGTTGAACCGTGAGTGTTTAGCGACTCGTGAGTCCATCGGTATCCTTGATGCATCGACGCTAGGTAAGATCGATATCCAAGGTAAAGATGCGCGTGAATTCTTAGGTCGCGTATACTCGAATGCTTGGGCGAAACTACCTGTAGGTAAGTGTCGTTACGGTCTAATGCTGAAAGAAGACGGCATGGTATTTGATGATGGTGTTACATCTTGCCTAGCTGAAAACCACTTCTTGATGACAACGACATCTGGCGGTGCTGCAACGGTTCTTAATTGGCTAGAATTCTACCATCAAACAGAATGGCCAGAACTAGAAGTGTACTTCACTTCTGTGACTGATCATTGGGCGACGATGACGATCTCTGGTCCGAACAGCCGTAAGCTGCTTGAAGAATTGATTGACGGTGATGTTGACGTTTCTAAAGATAGCTTCAAGTTCATGGATTGGAAGCCAATGTCTGTAGCGGGCGTTCCAGCTCGTGTATTCCGTATCTCGTTCACTGGTGAGTTGTCTTTCGAGATCAACGTACAAGCGAACTACGGTCTGCATGTTTGGGAAAAACTGTTCGAACATGGTGCTAAGTACGATTTGACGCCTTACGGTACTGAAACAATGCACATCCTTCGTGCAGAGAAAGGTTTCATTATCGCAGGTCAAGATACTGATGGCTCTGTTCACCCGTACGATTTAGGTATGGGCTGGGCTGTTTCTATGAACAAACCATTCAGCTTTATCGGTAAGCGTGGTATGCAGCGTGAAGACTGTGTACGTGCGGAACGTAAGCAAATGGTGGGTATTAAAACGATTGATCCAAACGTTGTATTGCCAGAAGGTGCTCAAGCTGTATTTGACCCAACTGCGTCAATTCCAATGCCAATGGTTGGTCACATTTCTTCTAGTTACTGGAGTGCGTGCTTAGGCCGTTCTGTAGCCCTAGGTTTTGTGAAAGGTGGCTTAGACAAGATGGGTGAGAAAGTTTACTACCCACTTGTAGATGGTCGTATCGTTGAAGCAGAAATCTGCAGCCCAATTTTCCTAGATCCAAAAGGGGAACGTCAAAATGTCTGATGTTAAACAAGAAGCAGCAACTGTGGCACCAACTGTAGCCGTTATGGATCAGTTGCCAGATGCTTCAATCCAAGGCCAGTCACCTCTGTTTCATGCTGACCTAGCGACTGTTGCTAAAAACGGCCCGAAAACAGGTGGTGTGACATTCAAAGAAGAAGCGTTGATGGGGCAAATCACGCTACGTTTGAATGCTGAAAACGCTGAGCAACTAAAAGCCGCAGAGAAGGCGTTGGGCGTGGCTTTGCCAACTCAACCGCTAACGTCTGTAGTGAAAGGCGAAGTATCGGTTCGTTGGATGTCTCCAGACGAATGGTTGATCGTTGTTCCTGGCTTGAAAGCCTTTGAAGTAGAGTCTGCACTGCATGCAGAGCTAAGTGGTCACTACCAAGTAGTGAACATCAGCGGTGGTTGGACAATCTTTAAGCTTTCTGGTGCGAATGTTGTGGATGTATTGAAAAAATCTACTATTGTAGATGTACACCCAAGTGTATTCCCAGTGGGTAAGGTTGTATCAACAACTTTCGCCAAGAGCTCTGCGATCATTCGCCGCTCAGGTGAAAGCGAGTTTGAATTGGTAGTTCGCCGTAGCTTCTCTGACTACCTATGGCTTTGGATTCAAGACGCAAGTCGTGAATTCGGCCTTGTAGTCGAAGCTTAAGCTTAATACTGCCCCCATAATAGGCCGACCTTTTAGGTCGGCCTTTTTTTCCTAAGAGAACTTCCTATGAAAGCAACTACAAAACCATGGATTTTCACCGCTAGCTGTCCCAGCGTTATTGGTACTGTTGACGTAGTCACAGGCTACATGGCAGAAGCCGGTAATTACATTGATGAAATTCATTCTTTTGACGATCGCGAAGCCAATCGTTTTTTCATTCGTGTTGAGTTTTACCCTCAATCTGCGGATTTTACGGCTGATGAATTTACTGCAGAATTCACGTCTCGTTCGAAGCAGTTTGAAATGGAATGGGAGCTAACACCACCAAACCATCGCCCTCGTGTTGCAATCATGGTTTCCAAGTACGATCATTGTCTTAATGATCTACTGTATCGTTACCGTACAGGTCAGCTAAACATTGAAGTGCCAGTTATTATCTCTAATCACCCTGATCTTGAGTCTCTAGCGCAGTGGCATAATATTCCTTACTACCACTTGCCAATTACCGCCGATACCAAACCTCAGCAAGAAGCTCAAATCCGTGAATTGATCGAACAATACGATGCGGAACTGGTTGTTTTAGCACGTTATATGCAGGTTTTGTCTTCTGAAATGTGTCAGTACCTTGACGGTCGTGCGATCAATATTCACCACTCATTGCTTCCTGGTTTTAAAGGTGCTCGCCCTTATCATCAAGCGTGGGAAAAAGGCGTGAAAATGGTCGGTGCAACGGCTCATTACGTAAATGACGACCTTGATGAAGGTCCAATCATCTCTCAAGGCATCCAAACAGTGGATCATGCGCATTATCCAGAAGATTTAGTCGCAAAAGGGCAAGACGTTGAACGCGTTACATTGTTTAATGCCATCAAGTGTCATGTTGAAAAGCGCGTTTTCTTAAACGGTAAGCGCACGGTTGTATTTGGTCGTTAAGATTATTTAAAAAATTATTTCTACTTACCGTTCTGGTTATACCCATTTAACCATGTCGTACATAGTTAAGACGGGGTCGAGTGAAGTACCTCGATCCCGTTTTATTATGGCTATTCTTATACATCTATCTACTTCCTAGATTGGAATTTTCTGGAGGCTTTATGTCTATCAGTGTATTTGACCTATTTAAAATCGGCATTGGTCCTTCGAGTTCACATACAGTTGGTCCGATGGCGGCAGCTGCTGACTTCATTGATGCTTTGACACAGAAGAAAGTAACGCAAGACACATCGCGTGTTGTCTGTGATCTTTATGGCTCTTTGAGTGCAACAGGTATCGGTCATGGTACTGACAATGCAGTGATCATGGGGTTAATGGGCGAACGTCCTAGCCGAATCGATCCTGAAAGTGTTTTGGGTCGTATTGAAACGTTAAAAGCAAGCAGTCGCCTAGTGCTGTCGGGCGGTCATGAGATCGATTTCGTTTGGGATCGCGATATGCTTCTTCTTGAAGAAGTCCTACCGTACCATCCAAATGCAATGCGTCTGACGGCATACGATGCGTCTGAAAACGTATTGTATCAAAACACTTATTACTCTATCGGTGGCGGTTTCGTCATCGATGAAACAGAAGCGACACATGTTGCTCACGTTGTTCCACAAGTTGATGTCCCGTACGACTTCAATAATGCTGTTGAGCTGTTGAACCTTTGTAAATCAAGTGGCCTAAGTATCAGCCAGTTGATGATGGAAAATGAGAAAGTATGGCGTACTGAAAAAGAAGTGCGTGATGGCCTGATGGACATCTGGGGTGCGATGAAAGAGTGTATCGCTAATGGGCTTCATAAAGAAGGTCTGTTACCGGGTGGCCTGAATGTTCGTCGCCGTGCCATGAGTCTGCACAAGTCATTAATCCGTGCGACACGTCCAAATATCATCAGTTCAACGTTAAGTGCAATGGATTGGGTTAACCTCTATGCATTGGCGGTTAATGAAGAGAACGCTGGTGGCGGCCGTATGGTCACTGCACCAACAAATGGTGCGGCAGGTATTATTCCAGCGGTATTGATGTATTACATGGAATTCATGACCAACCCGACAGAAGAAAATGTCGTTGATTTCTTCCTTGCGGCGGCTGCAATTGGTGCGTTGTGTAAGAAGAATGCTTCTATTTCTGGTGCCGAAGTAGGTTGTCAGGGTGAAGTCGGTTCAGCGTGTGCTATGGCCGCAGCAGGTCTATGTGAAATTCTAGGCGGTACACCTGAGCAAGTTGAAAACGCAGCGGAAATCGGTTTAGAACACAATCTAGGTCTAACATGTGATCCTGTAGGTGGTTTGGTTCAAGTACCTTGTATTGAACGTAATGCGATTGCGGCCATGAAAGCAATTAACGCTACACAGATGGCTTTACGTGGTGATGGTCAGCATTTTATCTCATTGGATAAAGTGATCCGCACGATGCGTGATACAGGTAAAGACATGCAAGACAAATACAAAGAAACCTCCCGTGGAGGTTTGGCGGTAAACGCTATCGAGTGCTAATCCTCTGACAGGGATTAAAAAACCCCTTGTGACGCATGTCGCAAGGGTTTTTTTTATGTGGCGATTTTAAAGCTCGAAAGCCAGTGACTAAAGTGATTTATGAGCCAGACGTTCAAGCATATCAAGCAACCATTGTTTTTCCTTGTCGCTCTCTAAGCACTTAGCCATTTCGTTCTCGTAACAACTTACGCGCTCGACTGCATTGGCAAAAAAGGCGGTGCCTTCTTCCGTCATAAATAAGGCATAAGAGCGGCGGTCGTTTGCGGCGGGACGACGTTCCAGCAGTTTTTTGCCTTCTAGCTTGTCAACCGCAGCGACCATCGCGGAACGATCGTTACCAAGCGCCTGCGCAACAGCCGTTTGAGTAAGGCCTGGGTTACGATCAACAATAGCAAGTACCGCGAATAACCCTGGGCTGATGCCTAAATCGTCACACACTTCACCGAACTTCGCGAAAAAATTCATTTGAGCACGGCGCAAGCGATAACCTAAAAACTCGTCTAGTACTCCAAAATCAATGTTTTGATCCGACTTTTTTGGGTGATCTTGCATGTGTAGGGTTCCTAACGCTGTCTAAATTAAAGCCTTGTATTGTATACCAACGCATGAGTTTGGTGAAAGGTATAACAGTTGTTGACATTATCAAGTTTAAGAAAAGGGCTCCAATTAGGGAGCCCTTAAATCGACTTGCAGCGATTGATTTTAAACTAACCTATAGCGTGTACTAGCCAGAGTGTAATGCCAGGGAACATGACCAGTAATGCCACCCGTACACAGTCTGAAATTAGGAACGGAACGACCCCTTTGAAACATTCTTTAAGAGGCAGCGTATTATCAAAGGACTTGATAATAAAAATGTTCATCCCAACTGGCGGGGTTATGAGGCCCACTTCTACTACCACCAGCGCGATGATGCCGAACCAAATGCCTAAGTCAGCAGTTGGAATGCCAAAGTCCATCGCCATAATGATTGGAAAGTAAATCGGGATTGTCAGCAAGATCATTGCCAAACTGTCTAGAAAACATCCCATAATCAAATAGGTCACCAGCATGAGCACTAAAATAGTGTACGGCGATAAACCTGAGTTCGTCAGAATATCGACGCCCACATCGGGTAGTTTAGACAGGGCGATGAACACACTGAATAAATCGGCTCCTAACACGATAAAGAAAATCATCGCTGAGGAAATTGCAGTGCGGATCAAGCTCGCCATGAAACCATCTAAGCGCATTTTACCATGAGTAATCGCTAGGATAGCCGTTAGTACAACGCCTACCGATGCAGCTTCTGTAGGCGTGAAAAAACCCAAGTAGATGCCACCTAAAACGATCAAAAAGATGATCGAAATATGCCAAACGTTGCGCGTTGATTTGAACTTTTCTGCCCAAGTCGTTTTTTCACCACGAGGTCCAGTGTTAGGAAACATTCGTACGTAAATCGCGATGGTCAGCATGTAACCGCCCGCCGCTAGAAAGCCAGGTATAAACGCCGCCATAAACATTTTAGAAATGTTTTGCTCGGTTAGAACAGCGAAGATTATCAGAACCATAGAGGGCGGTATTAAAATACCCAGCGTACCACCCGCTGCCAGAGCCCCTGCTGCTAAGCTTCCGGAGTAATTTAAGCGGCGCATTTCAGGTAAGGCTACTTTCCCCATTGTTGAAGCGGTTGCAAGTGAAGACCCACAAATGGCACCAAAGGCAGCACAGCCTGCAACAGCGGCCATTGCTATGCCTCCTTTTTGTCGTCCAACCCATGTATTACAGGTACGGAACAGCTCTGTGGTAATACCTGAGCGAGTAGCTAGTTCCCCCATTAATAAGAATAAAGGCACCACAGATAGATCGTAGGTTGAGAATTTCGCAACCGAGGCGGTCCCTAAGTACTCCATCAAAGCAGGCATTCCGCCGATAGAGGTATAACCAATGGCCCCACACACAAGCATTGCCAAAGCAATAGGGATGCGAATACTCATTAATACGAGTAACAACGCCATCATTAAAAATGCCAGTTGGATATCACTCATTGTGCTCTCCCGAATTGCGTGAAAATAACTGCAGCGCACCGCATAACGCGCACAAGCTAAAACAGATCACGCCTACAACATACACCCACCATATTGGCAGCTCGAGAATCATTGTCTGTTCATAGTAGTCTTTGGATTCGATACCACTCAGTGTCATGCGATAAGCAAACAACGCGCAAACTAAGGTAAATAGAAAGTGCCCAACATTGTCTAAAAAGCGAATCGTGGCAGGGCGGCACCCACTTGTGAATAAATCTACAATGACGTGCCCCTGCCTTAGATAGCATTCCGGCAGAAAGAGAAAAACAGAGATCGCTAAACCGACCTCAGTTAACTCATAGTTGCCTTCAATGGATTGACCAAGGAATGTTCTGCCTAGGATGCTAGCGACCGTAATGATCGCTAGCGACAGCATGATTAGACCACCTGTAAGGGCAAATGCCTGTGATAAGCGCATCATTCCCTTAGATACAACTTGTGTCATAGATTGAGTCATGCCAAATACCTATGTCGGCTTACATTGCTTCGTATTTTTTAACGAGTTCACGTGCTTTGTCTAACAAACGTTGACCGTCGTAATCATCGTCGTTCATATCTTCAACCCATTGTTCGGTAATAGGCTCTAACTTTTCTTTCCAACGATCGTATTCTGCCCCTTCGATATAATCAAAACTATTACCTTCTTTGACTGCATAGTCGCGCGCTGTGATTTCGTAGTTATCCCAAAGCGTTCCTAGGTGGCCTGCTAGTGCGAGCCCTGAGTTATCATCAATGACTTTTTGTAGATCCGCTGGTAGGTCGTTGTAGACATCTTTATTCATGGCAAAAATGAAAGTGTTGGTATACAAGCCGCGATCACCTTTGAATTCGGTATGGTGGTCAACGAGCTCGTAAATTTTCATGGGAAGCACCACTTCGTATGGCAATACCGCAACATCTAATACACCTTTTGAAATAGCACTGGCCATTTCCGTTACCGGCATAAACGTTGTGTTTGCGCCTAAAGAGCGAAAAGCATTATTCATAATCTTGTTTGGTGCGCGAACTTTCATGCTTTCGATGTCTTCAAGCTTTTTGATGGCTTTGTCACGTGAGTGTAGAGATCCCGGAGCGTGAGTGTGCATAGCAAGCAAGTGCACATCTTCCATTTCATCTTGCATTTCTGTTTGGGCATATTCTTGTAATGCCAAACTGGTCGCTTGAGCCGTGCCTGGAATAAAAGGTAGCTCAAATACAGTTGATTTAGGGAATCGTCCAGGTGTGTAACCAGTCACTGTCCAAGTGATGTCTGAGATCCCTTTGCGAACTTGGTCAAACAGTTGAGGTGGCTTGCCCCCTAATTGCATGGCTGGGTAAATTTCAATATCAATGCGGCCATTGGATTCTGCCTCAACTTTTTCTGCCCAAGGCTCTAAGAATTGAGCATGTGCCATCGCCATTGGCGGTAGCATATGGTGTAGCTTGAGCGTGAACTCTGCTTCAGCCATAGCGTTTACGGAAAGTACTGTGCCTGCAATTAAGGCTAAGCCTTTGCGTCCTAGATACTTCATTTTCCACCTCACATTGTTTTTTTTATAAGAGTCTTAATGGTTTTTGTTTCGGCTGAGCGTATTAACGACGGCCGATTTATACATTTTTTGCACATATTGTTGAGCATTTCAACAATATGGCTCATAGAATTTTCCCACCCCCTATCCGAAAAAAAGATACCGCCTTGAATTTGTAGAAGACTTATTAATATATAGCAAAACTATTTGTAAAAATAATTGTTGTGTAGTACAACAAAAGGCAATCTACATCATGTCGTAGAATTTTTATACACCGGAACAATGCTAAAAATAGAAGGTGAAACATGAGCAAGGTGATATCTCTAGAGCAGGCGGCAAGCCTAATCAAAGATGGCGACTCGGTTGCTTGGTCGACCATAGGTATGTCTTATTTCGCAGAAGCGGTAGCTAGCCAATTAGAAAAGCGTTTTTTAGAAACGGGCTACCCGAAAAACTTAACCCTGATCCATGATTGTGGTTGTGGCGATGGCAAAGACGCAGGTATGTCTCATCTTGCTCACGATGGTTTGGTTAAGCGACTGATTTCGGGTCATACCGGACAGGCGCCACGCATGGCAGGCATGATTGTTGAAGACAAAATTGAAGGCTATCTATTACCTCAAGGTGTCTTAACCACTATGTGGCGTCAAATTGCAGGCAATAAACCGGGTGTCATTACGAAAGTGGGTATGGGGACGTATGTAGACCCTCTAATCAGCGGCGGAAAAGTGACCTCTAAAGCCAAGGAAGATCTTGTTAAACGCATCGACATTGAAGGCGAAGATTGGCTGCTATACAAAACCTTTCCGTTAGATGTTGTGGTGATTCGAGCTACGACGGCAGATGAAAACGGCAACCTTTCAGTTGAAGAAGAGGCCATGCTCGGAGAAATCCTACCGATGGCGCAAGCGGCGCGTAACCGTGGCGGTATTGTCATTGCGCAGGTTAAATACTTAGCCGAAGCAAAAACCATCAAACCGAAAGAAGTCAAAGTGCCGGGGGTACTAGTCGATTACGTTACGATTGCACCACCGGAACAACATAAGCAAACCATTACCACGGATTACAATCCAGGTCTTGCAGGTAATGCTCGTGTTCCTCTAAATGCTATTCCTCCTGTTCCGTTTGGTGAACGAAAAATCATTGCTCGTCGTGCGGCCATGGAGCTTTACGATAATGCCATCGTAAATCTTGGTATTGGTATGCCTGATGGTGTGGCGTCGATCGCAGCGGAAGAGAATGTCGCGAGCCGCTTTATGCTGACAACAGAATTGGGAACTTACGGCGGCATCCCTGCCTCAGGCGGTGATTTCGGTGCGGCGTGGAATCCAGAAGCGATTATTGAACACGAAGCGCAATTCGATTTTTATGATGGTGGTGGTCTGGATATCGCTTTCCTTGGCTTGGCGCAGGCCGATCAAAACGGCAACCTCAATGTCAGTAAATTTGGCCCAAAAGTGGTTGGGCCAGGTGGTTTTATCAATATTTCGCAGACCGCTAAAAAAGTTGTGTTCTGTGGCACCTTGGTTAATGGCGCTAAATTGTCCTTGGAAGGTGGCAAGTTAACGGTTCTAGAAGAAGGGCGAACTCGAAAATTTGTCGAGCAAGTGGATCACGTTACATTCAGTGGTGAATTTGCGCGAGAAAATGATAAGCCCGTGTTCTTTATTACAGAACGCTGTGTTTTAGAGCTACGCAAAGAAGGCATGGTATTAACAGAAATTGCACCAGGGCTGGATCTTGAAAAAGATGTATTAAGCGTGATGGACTTCAAACCGATCATTGCTGATGACTTAAAAACCATGCCTGAAGCCATCTTCCAGCAGCAGTGGGGTGGTTTGGGTGACTACATGGCCAGCACTGTAGAATAACAAAAAAGGGTGACTAAAATGACAATGCAAAATGTTGAGATTCCGTACGGTGCTTACTGGAGTACGCCGTTTACAAAATGGCAGGGCTCATTGCAGCACTTGCACTCCATGAAGTTTGCTGCACACGTGGCAAAACAAGAATTAGCAAAACGTTCAATTGATCCGACGGTGTTCGACTCGGGTGTATTGGGTATGACCATCAACCAATATCAGTCTTTCAATGGTGCTCCTTGGCCTTTGTATGAAATTGGCGCGGTGCACACACCAGGTCATGCAGTGAATCAGGTATGTGCGACCGGTGCACGGGGATTGTTTGCAGCCGCCTCTGAAGTGATGTGTGGTATGGCCAATGTGTCTTTGTTGATGAGTGCTGACCGTTGCTCGAATGGACCGCATATTTTTTACCCTAATCCTGCAGGCATTGGTGGTTCAGGGCAGTCTGAAGATCAAGTGGTTTACAACATGATGAATGATTGTGTTGGTGGCCACTCTATGATGCAAACTGGTGAAAACGTAGCGCGACGTTTTGATATTACCCGTGAAGAGCTTGATGCGGTGACATTGCGTCGCTATGAGCAGTACCAAGAGGCGTTGAAAGATGAGCAGGCGTTCCAAAAGCGCTTTATGACGTTACCGCTGTCTGTGCCAACCCCCAATTTTAAGAAAGAAGCCTGTGTCATCACTGGTGATGAAGGTGTTTTTCCAACGACGGCGGAAGGCTTAGCTAAGCTTAAGCCGGTCGTAGAAGGTGGGGTGATTACCTTTGGAAATCAAACGCATCCAGCTGACGGCAACGCGGCTATGGTTGTGTGTCATGCTGATAAAGCTCAAGAGTTGTCCAGTGATCGCTCTATTAAAGTCGAAGTATTGGGGTTTGGTCAGGCGCGTGACGACTTAGGTTATATGCCTGCTGCACCGATCGAAGCTTCGAAACGTGCTCTGAAAATGGCAGGTATTAGTATTGACCAAGTGGATGCGATCAAGACTCATAATCCCTTTGCAGTAAATGATGTGGCGCTAGCTAAAGCCTTGGACATCGATGTGATGAGCATGAACAACTACGGTTGTTCGCTGATCTGGGGGCACCCTCAGGGGCCGACGGGTTTACGTGCCATGATTGAAATGATCGAAGAGCTTACCCTGCGGGGCGGGGGCTACGGCTTGTTTACTGGCTGTGCAGCGGGTGATACAGGTATGGCAACCGTGATCCGAGTATCGGATCGTTAGACTAAATTCCGTCTCCAGTTTAGCCACACTTGGGTGTGGCTTTTTTTTGCAAAAAAGTTAAATGGTTGTGTTTGACATTTGTTTAGTTATACAACTATTATGTTTTTAAATAATAGACGAACTGCTTATTAAGGCACCTCAGCCCATAAACATAACAACATAGAGGTAAGCGAATGACCCCTTATCAATTCATCGAATTTTCAGTAGACAATGGCATCGGCCATCTTCGACTGAACCGACCTGCCAAGAAGAATGCCATCAACGATTCTCTATGTTTAGAGATCGAACACGTGTTCATTAACCTTTCTGATGACGTTAATGTCATTGTCTTTTCTGGCGCTGGCCCTGAGTTCTGTGCGGGCTTAGATCTAAGCGAACATAAAGCTCGCGAACCATTTGAAGTGGTTAAGCATTCCAATATGTGGCATCGAGTGTTTGGTCACATCCAAAACTCAGGCATTCCTGTTGTGGCCGCTATGCAAGGTGCAGTGATTGGGGGGGGTCTTGAATTGGCCATTTGTGCCCATGTTCGTGTAACGGAAAAAGGCACGTACTTCCGTTTACCTGAAGGTCGTCATGGCATCTTTGTGGGTGGCGGAGCCTCGGTTAATGTGGCGCGTGTAATTGGCGCCAGCCGAATGACTGAAATGATGTTAACCGGTCGAGATGTGGATGCTGAGGAAGGCTATCGTATCGGTCTCGGTCATTATGTCGTTGAAAATGGTGCCTCTTTGGATAAAGCGATGGCGTTGGCAGCCAGCATTGCGAAAAACTCAAAATACTCTAACTGGGCCATGACCACTGGTCTTAACCGCATCGACAGCATGTCCGCTGACGATGGTCTTTACACCGAATCACTGATTTGTGGCATCACTCAAACCAGTGAAGAAGTCAAAGCGCGCATTGAGTCATTTTTGAATCGTAAGAAAAGCCAATAATTCCTCGGAGGGTACTATGGATATTCAAGGTCGTCATTTTGTTGTGACAGGTTCTGCGTCGGGTATTGGTGAAGCCGTTGCTCGTCGATTACATCGTCTAGGTGCGAGTGTTTCACTTGCAGACTTAAATGAAGAGGGACTTAAGCGTGTCGCAAAAAGCTTAGGTGAACGTGTGCAATTTGCCGTGACGGATATTTCTGATGAAGCTTCCGTTCAAGCTTCGATTGATCAAGCGGTTGAAGCGTTTGGTGAGATCAATGGTCTGATTAACTGTGCGGGTATTCCAGGGGCTGAACGAGTGGTTGGACGTGAAGGTCCGCATACACTTTCTGGTTTTGAACGAGCGCTCAAAGTCAACCTGTTAGGCACTTTTAATATGATTCGTCTTGCGGCGGATAAAATGCAGAATAATGAGCAACAGCCTAATTTAGAGCGTGGCGTCATCATTAATACGGCCTCAGTCGCCGCGTTTGATGGCCAAATTGGTCAAGCCGCGTATGCCGCATCAAAAGGTGGTGTCACAGCGATGACGCTTCCGATTGCTCGAGAACTCGCACGTTTTGGTATCCGTGTTATGACCATTGCACCGGGCATCTTTAAAACACCGATGATGGACGTGCTACCTGAGGAAGTTCAACAATCTTTAGGCGCTGCCGTGCCTTTTCCTCCACGCCTAGGCGACCCAGATGAATTCGCGCAACTGGTTCAGCAAATCATTGAGAACGTCATGTTAAACGGTGAAGTCATTCGTTTAGATGGTGCGATTCGTATGGCTGCGAAGTAGGAGAGGCGCGATGAGCTACCAAGCCCCATACAAAGACATGCAATGGTTAGTTGAACAAGCGTATCAGTCGCAAAACTTAGCTGAGTTGAATTCATTGCAAGACTTCGATTTGGATTTAGCCAATGCCATCATTGATGAAGCTAATAAATTTGCCAGTCATGTTTTGGCGCCATTAAACGCAGTTGGCGACACGCAAGGCTGTCAATTTGACAATGGACAGGTCACAACCCCAAACGGTTGGAAAGAAGCGTATGCTCAGTTTCGAGACTCAGGCTGGATTGGCTTAGCGCTTCCGGAAGCGTTTGGTGGACAAGGTTTACCCAAATACATAGCTCAACCTGTTAATGAGATGTGGCTATCCAGCAACTTAGCGTTTGTTATGTTCGCAGCCTTGGCGCAAGGTGGCTCAGAGATTTTATTAAAGTTTGCGTCAGACGATGTGAAAGCACGCTATTTAACTCAAATCGTGACAGGTGAATGGACCGTAGCCATGTCTTTGACTGAGCCGAATGCAGGTTCTGACTTAGGTGCGTTAACGACAAAAGCCGTTCCTCAAGCTGACGGCACTTACCAAATCAAAGGTCAAAAGATTTACATTACCTACGGCGAACACGATATGGCGGACAATATTGTTCATCTTGTGTTGGCGCGTACACCGGATGCGCCTGCTGGCAGCCGAGGAATTTCATTGTTTGCGGTACCGAAATATCGCGTCAGCGATGAGGGTGTCTGTGGCGAATTTAATGATGTTCGTTGTACCGGTATTGAACATAAAACGGGTCTTCACGGCAGTCCTACGTGTTCCATCAGTTACGGCGATAACGACGCTTGTGTGGGGGAACTTATTGGTGAACTCAATCAAGGTCTAATGGCTATGTTCGTGCTCATGAATGAAGCTCGCCTAAGTTGTGGTCTACAAGGAGTGGCATTAGGAGAGCTTGCGTATCAGAAAGCCCTGCAATATGCCCATGAACGAGTACAAGGTGCGGGAGCAGGCGGAAAGCGTGTGGCGATTATCGAGCATCCTGATGTGCAGCGTATGCTACTTAGCATTCGCTCGGAAACATTTGGCTTACGTGCTTTGGGTTATCAAATTGCCGCTTTGCTTGATGTATCGGAGCATTCGCAAGATTTAGCACGCGTGCGAATGGCTGAAAGTCGCATTGCCTTATTGACGCCTATCTTTAAAGGCTTCGCGACTGAGCAAGCGAATGACATGGCTGGCACGGCGATCCAAATTTTTGGCGGTATGGGGTTTGTAGAAGAAACCGGTATTGCACAAGTGATGCGCGATGCTCGGATAACAACGATTTACGAAGGTACTACAGGCATTCAGGCTAAAGACTTAGTGCATCGAAAAATCCGAATGGATCAAGGTGTTGCTATGAGTCAGCTGTTAACAGATATGCGTGATGACATCAGTGCAGCGCCACAAAGCCAACCCCATCAGCGTTTGGCTGTAGCAGTGGATCAGCTGGCACACGTTGTTGATAGAATATTGCTCAATCCGAATGCGGATACGGCCAAATTAGACGCTGTGGCGGTGCCATTTTTAAATGCCATGGGGGGGATTTGTTGTGCGTGGCAATTAGCTCGATTGGCGCAGCAAGTACAAATCAATCAAACACAAGATGATGGCTTCTTTAGAAATGTGGTGGCCTTAGCCGATTTTTACAGTGCGTACCAATTACCGCTTGCACAAGCGGCCTTAACAACCGTAAGCCAAGAACAGAATGGAGTTGGTGCTTATCAGTTTTAGCGTCTAATACAAAAGGTGTAAGCCTTCTTTGAACGAATAAAAATAACAAGTCTCAGGAGAATAAAATGACCAGCGAATTCCATCCGATCAAGGTGGTGAGTCACTCTGTTGCGATCGAGAAACGTGATAATGGTGAACAAATCATAAGCTGCCAAACAGAGCTTGCAGAATATGCACGCTGTTTAACAGACCGTTTAGTCTATTGGGCTGAGCGTACACCCGATGTTGTCTTTGTCGCGCAACGCGATGATGAAAACAAATGGGATCGATATACTTATGCTGAAGCCTTAGAAAAGGTACGTCAGCTCGCTTCGTGGTTGTTAGAACAACCTGTTTCCTCAGAACGTCCGATTGCCTTTTTATCAGGCAACAGTTTAGAGCATTTGATGCTTGCTATGGCGGGTTACTACGTTGGTGTGCCCCATGCGCCAGTATCACCGGCATACTCATTAGTGGCCACCGATTACGCAAAGTTAAAGCACGTGATTGATTTATTGACCCCAGGCTTGATCGTGGTAGATAAATTAGCGCCTTATGAAAAAGCGATTAAGGCAGTGTCCGATAGTGACGTACCAGTGGCGGTGATGTATGGCGATACGACTTCTGAGTTGATCAATAATCCAACGGTATCTTTTGCCCAGTTCTGGCAGCATCCACAAAACCCAGAGATCGAAGAACGTAACGCAGCATTGAATGGCGATACCGTAGCCAAGATTCTCTTTACGTCAGGCACAACAGGGATGCCTAAAGGGGTGATAAACACTCATCGTATGTTGTGTGCTAATGCCGTCATGATCCGTGACACCATGGCCTTTTTAGCCGACGAGCCACCTGTGATGGTCGACTGGCTACCGTGGAACCATACTTTTGGTGGCAACCATAATGTCAGCATTGCCTTGTACAACGGTGGATCGTTCTACCTTGATGACGGTAAACCAACCGAAGCGCATTTTCATAAAACGTTAAATAATCTTGCTGAAGTAGCACCTACCGTTTATTTCAATGTGCCTAAAGGTTTTGAGTTATTAGTGAAAAAGCTGCAACAAGATGATGAGTTAGCGCGTAAGTTTTTCTCTCGTCTGCAGTTTATGTTTTTTGCCGCCGCAGGTATGGCCCAGCATATTTGGGATGACATTGACGCATTAGCGATTAAGTACACGGGTAAAAAGATTCCTATTTTAACCGGATTAGGGGCGACTGAAACCGCGCCATCTGTGACCTTCGCTTCGATTGAAGAGAGTGCTTCGGGTGTGATTGGCAAGCCTGCACCAGGTGTCACACTTAAGTTAGTACCTAACGAAGGGAAGCTGGAAGCCAGAGTAAAAGCGGTGACGGTGATGCCAGGTTACTGGCGCCAGCCGGAATTAACTGCTAAATCTTTTGATGACGAAGGCTTTTACTGTTTAGGGGATGCAATCGCATACTTGGATGAAAACAAGCCTGAGCGCGGATTTCGTTTTGACGGACGGGTTTCAGAAGACTTTAAATTGGACAGTGGCACATGGGTGAGTGCCGGGACATTACGAGCAAAATTCATCAGTGCTTTTGCGCCATTGGTACAAGATGTTGTGCTGTGCGGCACCAACCGCTCCTTTATTACTGGGTTAGTTTTCCCCGATGTGGTGTATTGCCAAACGTTAGTAGACAACGGTTCAGCATTATCTACTAAAGAACTGGTGGAACATCCTATTATCCGCGCAGCATTTGAGGAGAAATTAAAAGCCTTCAAAGCACAAGGTACTGGGAGCTCTACTGTGGTGAATCGCATTTTGTTGCAACATGAAGCGCCTTGCATCGATGCCAATGAAGTAACCGATAAAGGTTCATTGAATCAACGCAATGTCCAAGACTATCGCGCTGATCAAGTTGACGAATTATATCAAGAGCCTAAATCTGTCAGTGTAATTAGCGTTTAATGTTATTGAAGAAAACCAGCCTTGAAGCGACTCTAAAGGGGTGATTGGCGTTTATTGTTATAAGAAAAAGTATCTTTAGGTGACGATTATGAAAATATTAGTCGGTGTTAAGCGCGTAATAGATTACAACGTAAAAGTACGCGTAAAGTCTGACAACACAGATGTAGATTTAAGCAATACCAAAATGGCGATCAACCCATTTTGTGAAATCGCAGTTGAAGAAGCCATTCGTCTGAAAGAAGCGGGTATTGCCACAGAAGTGATTGCGGTAAGCGTGGGTTCTAGTGCTAGCCAAGAGCAATTACGCACAGCCATGGCGCTGGGTGCAGATCGTGCTATTTTAGTGGAAGCCGAAGGGACCGTTGAGCCCCTGAATGTGGCCAAAGCTTTCGCCAAAATTATGGCGCAAGAAGAGGCAGGCCTAGTGATCTTAGGTAAGCAGTCTATTGATTCAGACAACAACCAAGTTGGCCAAATGTTGGCGGCATTGACGAAACGTCCTCAGGGCACATTTGCCTCAAATGTAACCGTTGATGGCGACAGTGTATCGGTTACACGTGAAATCGATGGCGGTTTGCGCACGATTAAATTGGCGCTGCCGGCGATTGTGACAACGGATCTGCGTTTAAATGAACCTCGTTTTGCCAAGCTTCCAGACATTATGAAAGCGAAGCGTAAACCACTGGATAATACCTCTTTTGCAGATCTTGGTATCGAAGTGAAGCAACATATTCAGCTTGATAAAGTGGAGGCCCCCGCAGCGCGCCAAGGCGGCGTGAAAGTCGGCTCGGTTGATGAGCTTATCCAGAAACTGAAAGATGAAGCGAAGGTGATCTAAATGGCTACTCTATTGATTGCAGAACATAATGGTACAGAATTAGCGCCTGCAACCTTGAGCGCTTTAACCGCCGCACAACAGATCGGTTCTGATGTAACGGTTCTAGTCGCTGGCGCCGATGTTAAAGCCGTGGCTGATGCGGTGGCGCAATGCGCAGGCGTGAGTAAAGTCTTGTTGGCAGAGGGCGATAGTTTAGCCCATGACTTAGCTGAAAACCTAAGCGAGTTGGTTATGTCCATGGCAAGTGATTATTCACACATCATGGCGCCGGCTAATTCTGTGAGCAAAGACACCATGCCACGCGTGGCGGCTTTGTTGGATGTTGGTCAGCTGTCGGATATTACTGCGGTATTAAGTGGCGATCAGTTTCAACGCCCAATTTATGCGGGTAATGCGATTGCGACGGTAACATCGAAAGATGCAACGAAAGTCATTACGGTACGTGCCGCAGCGTTTGATAAAGTAGCAACAACCGGTGGTTCAGCTACGGTTGAATCCATTGCTGCACCGGAAGCAAACAGCCACTCTTCTTGGGTCAGCGATGAGCTTTCTAAGTCTGAACGTCCTGAACTAACGGCCGCAGAACGCATTGTATCTGGTGGTCGGGGTGTGGGCAGCGCCGAAAACTTTGCTTTGGTTGAAGCCTTAGCTGATAAGTTGGGCGCAGCTGTTGGGGCATCTCGAGCGGCCGTCGACTCTGGTTTTGTCGCTAACGATTTACAAGTAGGCCAAACTGGTAAAATTGTTGCACCGAGCCTGTACATGGCATTTGGCATCTCGGGTGCCATTCAGCATTTGGCGGGCATGAAAGACTCTAAAGTCATTGTTGCGGTTAACAAAGATGAAGACGCGCCTATCTTCCAAGTGGCTGATTACGGCTTAGTGGGAGACTTGTTCGAGGTTCTCCCTGAAATGACTGAAAAACTATAACGATAACAATAAGAGGAGTGCAGTTATGCGTGAATCGATGGAATTTGATGTAGTCATCGTTGGAGCTGGTCCTTCAGGTCTTTCTACTGCCATTCGTTTAAAACAGCTTAATGCTGAGTTAAACATCTGTGTATTAGAAAAAGGCTCTGAGGTCGGTGCGCATATCCTATCCGGTGCCGTGCTTGAGCCCCGAGCCTTAAATGAATTGTTTGAGAATTGGCAGGATCTGGGCGCTCCTCTAAACACGCCGGTTACTAAAGATGAAGTCTACGTCTTAAAAAATGGTGAAGTGAGTAAAGAAATTCCCCATGCATTAGTGCCTAATTCTATGAAGAATGACGGTAACTATATCGTCAGTGTGGGTAATTTGAGTCGCTGGTTAGCGGAACAAGCGGAAGGGTTAGGGGTAGAAATCTTTCCTGGCTTTGCTGCAGCCGAAATTTTGTATCACGAAGACGGCCGTGTGAAAGGTGTCGCGACGGGTGATATGGGGATTTCTGCCAGTGGCGAACAACTGCCGACTTATATGGAAGGCATGGAATTACATGCCACGTATACAGTGTTTTCAGAAGGCTGTCGTGGTCACTTAGGCAAACAACTGATTCAAAAGTTTTCTCTGGACACGAATGCGGATCCTCAGCATTACGCTCTAGGTATTAAAGAATTATGGCAGATTGATCCGGCAAAACATCAACCGGGTCTGGTAGTGCATGGGGCGGGTTGGCCTCTTGAAGACGCCAGTGGTGGTTTCTTCTTATATCACACCGACAACAATCAAGTCGTAGCGGGTTTAATCGTTGATCTAAACTACCGCAACCCTTGGCTTAGTCCGTATGAAGAGTTTCAACGGTTGAAGCATCATCCGTTATTCAAACAATACCTTGAGGGTGGCGAACGCGTGTCTTACGGCGCCCGTGCGATCACAAAAGGAGGCTGGAATGCCTTGCCAACCATGACCATGCCTGGCGCGATGTTAGTGGGCTGTGATGCAGGAACACTGAACGTAGCAAAAATCAAAGGCACCCATACGGCGATGAAATCTGGGATGTTAGCGGCTGAGGCAATTAGCCAAGTACTGGCTGATGACAGTCTATCTTTAGGTAAAACCTTTAGTGATGCCTTTGATCAGTCTTGGTTGAAGCAAGAGTTGTACAGCACGCGTAACTTTGCACCTGCTATGCATAAATTTGGTACGGTTTTGGGTGGCGCGTTTAACTACCTCGATCAGAATATCTTAGGCGGTAAAATGCCGATTACCCTGCATGACACATCGCTAGACCACGCTCAAATGCAGACGGTAGCGCAAGCGAAGAAAATTGACTACCCAAAACCGGATGGAAAATTAAGCTTTGATCGTTTGTCTTCTGTCTTTCTATCGAATACAAATCATGAAGAAGATCAGCCTTGTCATCTTACTTTAGCGGATGACAGTATTCCGACGGGCAGTAACTTAAGTCAATTTGCAGAACCTGCTCAACGTTATTGTCCAGCTGGTGTGTATGAAATAGTCGAACAAGCGTCTGGGCCAACATTCCAAATCAATGCGCAGAACTGTTTACACTGTAAAACCTGTGATATTAAAGATCCAGCGCAGAATATTACGTGGGTCACGCCTGAGGGCACTGGTGGTCCCAATTACCCAAACATGTAATACACTTTATTCCTGACCCCATATATAAAGCCCCGCTGTGGTAATACACGGCGGGGCTTTTGAGTGTATGGCATCAATAATTATTAATGGTGTCCAACACGTCCCAGCAAGCCCCCAACGTATGGTAGTCAACTTTCCCCATTGGCGACTTTTCGTTGGTGATTTTGCTGCCGTCACGGGCAACGATGCGAAACCAAGCTCCGTACTTATGATCGATTAAATGATCCCAGCTGTATTGCCAAAGCTTGTTGTACCACTCTAAGTAGACGGGCTCTTGAGTCGTTTGATATAGGCGATAGGCCGCGGCGATGGCTTCAGCTTGCACCCAGAAGTATTTCTGGGCATCGGAAAACACCCCCGTATCCGGAGCAAAGCCATAGACCAATCCACCAAATTCGTCGTCCCAGCCTTTTGATACCGCTTGATCAAACAAAGATCGAGCGCGCTCTTTTAACCATTTGTCTGGACTTAATTGATCGAGTTGAAGGAGTAGTTTGGTCCACTCCACTTGGTGTCCAGGTTGGAATCCCCACGGCTTAAATAAGTCATCTGGTTTATCGATATTGTATTGCCAGTCGGGTTGCCAATTTTTATCGTAATGTTCCCAGATCATACCGCCTGCTTGATCACACAGTTCACCAGCAAAGCGTTGAGCAAGTGTCATTGCTCGAGATAAAAAACGTTGGTCGCCAATGGCACGATAGGCTGCAATAAAGGCTTCACACAGATGCATGTTGGCATTTTGGCCACGATAGGGGTCTAGTGAGGTGAGGTCTGTGGATAATTCATCGGCGTAGGCAGAGAATTCAGCTTGGTAAAAATGTGTGTCGAGCCAGTGATAAAGATGTACTAGCTTGTCGGTTGCATCGATGAGACCAGCAAGATGGGCATGGGAATAGGCAAGGACAACAAACGCATGGCCATACGCCATAGCGGTTTTGTCCGTGTCATCCCCTAGCATCCAAGCATAATGATCAGTCTTAGGCAGATAATGCTTTTGTTCGAGGTAGTCTAAGCCTTGTCTTGCCCAATCGGCATAATGATCACCATAACCTCGGCGGTAGGCTTCGGCATAATTGAAGACAAATCGACAGGAAGAAACAAGGTGCTTGGAGTGAGGATCGAAGACCTGCCCGTCATCTAAAAAACTTTGATAAAAACCGCCATTTGGATCTAGTACAACCGGCTCATAAAAATTTAATATGCTATGAGTGTGTTGCTGTAAAAAATCTGGCTGATCAAACTGTGGTGGCATGATAAATCCTCCATACTTTATGACTTATGATGAAAATTGCCAAGAAGCGTTACGCTATCACTACATAACGAGACGTTTATTATTGTTAACATTAATGAACGAGCTGTGAAGTAAATGAATGGCATTTTTGATGATACGGAATGAGTCGAATATGAGCTGGTTAAATCAATTTTTCACGACTGACGTAGATCCGTCTTTACTAGTAACAGGGGAGTATGACCCGCTGTTAGTCGTGTTGTCTATATTACTGGCGTCCAGTGCTTCGTTTTTTGCCTTACGGCTAGCGGAAACAGCGCGGCATATTGTGCTGACGCGATACCGTCATATAGCGACTGTGACTGGTGCGGTTATTCTGGCTGGCGGTATTTGGAGTATGCATTTTGTTGGCATGCTGGCGTTAGATTTTCCTCATGCAATGAACTATGACCTGTTCCTGACGATCCTTTCTTTATTTCCTGCCATTATTGCAAGTTATAGTGTGCTTAAGTCGCTTATATATGTACAAGAAAAGGACGCTCTGTCGTTACGTTTAACCTTAAGAAATGGTGTTATTGTCGGCGCGGGCATTGGTGCTATGCATTACTTAGGCATGGCAGCCATGGATATGCACCTTTCTATAAAGTACAACCCATATTTGTTTGTGTTATCTCTGCTGGTTGCAGTTGTGCTGGCATGTATTGCATTGTTGGCGCGTCGCAGCATGCGGTTAATGTTTCCTAATGTCCCGACTATTCGAATTAAACTGGTGATTGCAACGATCATGGGGCTTGCGATTTCTGGCATGCATTATACTGGAATGGCTGCTGCATATTTTATAAATGATTCCTCTATCAGTTTGCTGGTTCAGTCGAATGACAAAAATGTCGAGTTAGCGTATGCGGTGTCTATCTTCTCATTTTTGATTTTTATTCTAGCGGTTAATGTGAGTTCACAGTTGCGTTATCGTCAGTTATTGATAGAGAAAACAGCCAGTGAAGCACATACCCAAGCAGTACTGGATACAGCGACAGATGCCGTTATGACAATTAATTCAAACGGAGTGATTCAAGAGTTTAATTTATCTGCTCAGAATATGTTTGGATGGACCGAGTGCGAAGCGACGGATCAATTTGTAGGTGTGCTTTTTCCTGATTCCAGTGATGATTCTTATGATGGCTTTCTCATAGATTACTTTGATGGGCGCGAGAATAATATCGTTGGCACCCAACGTGAACTTATAGCGCGCCACAAAAGCGGTCGATTATTTCCTATTTCGCTTGGTATTGGTCGTATCAATTTGCCTGATGGAGAGCTGCTGTATGTGGGTTTTACCTCAGATCTTTCTCAGCGCCGTGAAATGGAAGCGCGTATCTCGAAGAGTGAAGAACGTTTAAGTTCCTTAATTCGCAATATTCCAGGAGTGTCGTATCGCTGTTTACTGGATGAAAACTGGACGCCATTGTTTGTTTCCGACGCGATTGAAGAGCTTAGTGGCGAAAAAGTGGAAGATTACTTAGAAGGGCGTTTAGGTTTCGCTTCGTGGTTGCATCCAGATGATAAAGAAGCAGTAGTTGAATTTTTCGATAATGTAGTGGGAAAGCAAGATAAATACGAACTTGAGTACCGCGTAATTCATAAAGATGGCTCTACAGTTTGGATCTTAGAAAGCGGTACCATTGTTTACGATGAGGACCGCAACGCAAAATGGCTTGATGGGGTCATGTTGGATATTACCAAGCGTAAGGAAATGGAAGATGAGCTACGCGAAGCCAAACTAAAAGCGGAAGACGCAGCAGAATCCAAAGCTTCGTTTTTAGCCAATATGAGTCATGAAATACGTACCCCAATGAATGCCATCATTGGTTTTAGTAGTATTTTGCTTGATTCTTCTTTGCCGGTTGAGACGCGTAAACATTTGCAGACTATTAGCCAGTCTGCCCAATCATTACTGCATTTGCTGAATGATATTTTGGACAGCGCGAAACTAGATAAGCATAAACTAGAGTTGGAGTTGAAGCCATTTCGCTTAACAACCAGTGTTGATACCGTGATCTCGACCCTATGGTTGCAAGCGAAAAGCAAAGGCCTAGAGTTGAATTTCAATATCAGCCCTGAATTACCCAGTGTTTTCACAGGGGCTGAGGATCGTATTCGACAGGTGCTTATGAATTTAGTTGGCAATGGCATTAAGTTTACTGAAACTGGCTCTGTTACGCTGTCGGTAGCGCCTATTGTTGAGCGAGATAACTGGGTGCGTTTTGCCGTAAAGGATACTGGCATTGGTATCTCAGAAGAGCGTGTCAATGCAATCTTTGATGCCTTTACTCAAGCCGATGCTTCTATGAGTCGACGCTTTGGTGGTACTGGTTTAGGCACCACAATTTCAAAGCAACTAGTAGAGTTAATGGGTGGGGGAATTTATCTTGAAAGTCGCTTAGGTGAGGGAAGTTGTTTTTACTTTGATATTCCTTTGCCGCCTGCTGAGCAAGAAGAGGAAGTCCCTACGCAATCATTACAATTACCTCCATTAAGAATTCTGGTTGCAGATGACATTGAAGAAAACTTAACCTTACTGGATATTCTTTTAAGCAAACAAGGTCACACGGTCTTTATGGCCAATGACGGCGTTGAAGCAGTAGAGCAATATAAGTCCTTACGACCACAGTTAGTCCTTATGGACATCCAAATGCCTCGTATGGATGGATTAGAAGCCTGCAAAGGCATCCGAGAATTTGAAGCTCTTGCAGGATTAGAAGAAACGCCTGTGATTGCTTTGACCGCCAGTGTTCTTTTAGAAGACAGATTACAGGCCCAAGAAGCCGGTATGTCAGGTTTTGCTAATAAACCTGTTGATCTCATCAAGCTGAGTCAAGAAATGGCCCGAGCTTTAAATCTTGAATTAGAAAGTCTCGACACTACCTCAAGCGCTAAACCTGATAATAGCCAACAATTATCAGTCGTACACGTTACCAAAGGCATGGATTTATGGGGTGACTACAGTGTTTTTACGAGAGAAGTAATAAAGTTTTACCATAAACACCAAGCATTATTGAGCACACTTAATCTAACTATTGAGCAGCAGGACTGGCCTTTATTGGCGGAACAAGCGCATGCACTGAAAGGCCTCACAGGTAACTTAGCCTTACTGCCGCTTTACCAACACTTTATTATGTTAGAAAGTGCTGTGGTTAATCGTCGTGACGCTGAAGTCTCACAGGTGTTAGAGGCGTTGCAGCAGACATGGGATAAGCTTGGGCAGGATGTAGTGTGGTTAGAGTCTGAGCAAAAGCAAAAGGAATGTATAGATGAGCAAGCCATGGAAACTGTATTGGCCGATCAAACCATGAATAAGCTACTGACAGAGTGGCTTTACATTACCGAGTCAGGTGAGATTGATGACGAACTGTCTCAGTCGATAGCAAAAGGTGCGCGACAGGATATTGCAACATTAGTCGCCCAAGCCATTCATGCCATCGACGAATTCGAGTTTAACGATGCTGTGGAGTTTATTCTCCAAGCACGTAGCCTCATCCGACAATAATAAGAGAAACCTATGGGATTACTAGAAAGAACTCAACCTCGCTTATTGATCGTAGATGATGAACCGGCGAACCTAAAAGTGTTGCGGCAGGTATTACAGGATCAATATCGCTTATCGTTTGCGCGATCGGGCGAAGCCGCTCTAGAGCTACTGAAGACAGAAAATATCGATCTGATTTTGCTGGATATCATGATGCCGGATATGACCGGTTTTGACGTGTGTGAACGACTGAAACAGACACCTGAGACTGCCCGTATTCCTGTTATTTTTGTCACGGCGCTTAAAGAAACGATTGATGAAGAGAAAGGGTTTGCACTAGGAGCCGTGGATTACATTACCAAGCCCATTGTGCCTGCAATTGTACGAGCGCGAGTCAAAACACATTTATCCTTAGTTCAAGCGGATGTGTTGAAAGAAACACAAGTCGATTTGATCCAGAGATTAGGGCGAGCTGCCGAGTACAAAGATAATGAAACTGGCATGCATGTACTGCGAATGAGCCACTATTCTTATGTGTTAGCCATCGCAGCGGGGATTGATGAGATATCCGCTAATGAACTTATGTTGGCTGCGCAAATGCATGATCTAGGCAAAATTGCCATTCCAGATAATATTTTGCTAAAGCCGGGCCGTTTAGATGAGGGCGAATTTAAAATGATGAAAGCTCATGCCCAAATTGGTGCGGATATTTTGTCTAACCCACGATCGCCATTAGTCGCATTGGCCCGTTCGATTGCGATTGCTCATCATGAAAAGTGGGACGGTAGTGGTTATCCAAAAGGTTTAAAGGGAAAAGAGATTCCTTTGGAAGGGCGTATAGCCGCCATTGCCGATGTGTTTGATGCGTTGACCAGCGAGCGTCCTTATAAGCAAGCGTGGTCCGTTGATGAAGCGATTGCGCTGTTACAAAGTGAAGTTGGCAAGCATTTCGACCCAGAGCTTGTGCCATTGTTCGTGCAGGCTTTGCCTGAAGTGATAAACATTAAGAACCGTTTTGCAGAGCAAATCCAAAAGTCAGGTTAACTGATGGTGTCTCAGTATCACCGCTGTTGGTTTTTACTGCTACAATAAATATAGGCTATTGCAAATAGCCCTCGCTCCATTTTTACTAAAAACTAGGTAATCATAGCGTTTAGTGACCGATGACAAAGGGTATGTAACCATTATTGCTATGCGATTAGACGTAACATGACCTTAGGTCTTACTTAATGGGGGCATCATGAAAAAATGGATTCTTTTATTCATCATGATTTCTATGCTTGGATGTTCTAAAAAGAACGAAGAAAAGACGAATATTCAAAGCGGTAAAGAATTGTATGGCGCCTATTGTGCGTCTTGTCATCGAGACAGAGGCACTGGGAACTTTCTTTTTGGTATCCCGCGCATCAAAGATACTGAGCTAACGATGTCAGAAATAGATCAGTTAATTCGTTATGATCATAAAGACGATAAGAAGATGCCGATGTTTTCACAATTGACATCGCCTCAAGCCTACTCAATAGCATCCTACATAAAAAAACATCTAAGATATCAATGAGCTCGACTTAATAATGATGGGATCTATCAGCATTTTATAAATGCCTGTTAACCAGCAATGGTTACTAAAATGGTACACCCGAAAGGATTTGAACCTTCGACCTCACCCTCCGGAGGGGTGCGCTCTATCCAGCTGAGCTACGGGTGCATCAATTAAGCCGCGAATTATAAGGGGTTGTTCGCAATGACTCAAGGAACATTCTTCGGTTTAGTGGAAAACTTCATCCGTTATGTTTATGTCATCGGCTTTACTGTATTTTTCGTAAGAAGACGTAAGATGGCTTTTATTGTTGTCTACCAACTTACTACATTTTTAAAACGGGGTAACGAACGTATGTGCGCATTGAATTCAAAATGGAATCTAGGTCTGACCGCTGTTAGCGCAGTGTTAGCATCGAGTCTAACGCTAGCGGCGCCTACGCTATCAAAAACACCGACCTCTGTTTGGGGGGTTGATGATCATCACACACTATTTAATGTACATCCTGATGAACCATCAAATATTTTGACATCATTACAAATCAAAAATTTAGTCGAGGGCGATCAGTTGATAGGTATCGATTATCGTGTCGCTCGAGGCGATTTATACGCGTTAGCTAATACGGGGCGTATTTATAGGCTCGATACCCAAACTGGGAATGCTGTTCTAATCGAAGGGTCCGAGCCTTTAGCCGAAATGGCTGTCGGCCCTTACGGTTTTGACTTCAACCCAGCTGCGGACAAGCTTCGTGTCGTCGGTAACCGTAATGATAACTTGCGCCTTGATCCTGACAGTGGCGCTAGGGTCGATTTTGATAAAACGACATCGGGCGTACAAACGGATCCCGCTTTGGCATTTGATCATGAAGACCAGTTTGCAGGGCAGTCTCCTGATATTGTTGCAGCCGCGTATACTTACAATCCAAATGACAGTAAATTGACCACCAATTATGCGATTGATCGAAGAAAAGGTATGCTTTTGATGCAGGGTACGAAAGAAGGCGCTTCACCATCCGTTTCGCCTAACCTTGGCGTGTTGTATAGCGTTGGTAATTTAGGAATGGGCCCATTAAAAGATGCCTCATTTGATATCAGTGATGTCAGCAATACGGCACTAGCTGCGGTATTATCGGTTAAAGAAACCAAGACCCAATTGGTAACGATTGATTTAGAAACAGGAATGGCTTCGCCTATTGGTATATTTGGTACTGGGAGTCATGTCATTGGTATGGCTATCGAGCCATAACAAAAGGACCTTTTATACACATGTTGAAACGCTTAACAATGATTGGGCTGGTAGCACAGATGTCGCTGCCAGCTTTGGCGTGGTCTGACGTCACTATTAAAGTCACAGATAAAAATGGAAAGCCACTGAGCAATGCTGTGGTGTTCCTGAAATCGCCCACAATTTTGGCGCAAACCAAACCCTTAGCCGCTGCTGAGATTGCACAGCAAAATCGTGCCTTTGTTCCGGGGGTTCAAGTCGTGACAGTGGGTACGGCGATTGATTTCCCCAACCGTGATGATGTCCGTCATCATGTCTACTCGTTTTCTCAAGCTAAGACTTTTGAATTGAAACTCTATGCAGGCAAACCAGAAGACCCTGTCGTGTTTGATTCTGTTGGTGTGGTGGAATTGGGCTGCAATATACATGACAGCATGCTGGGCTGGGTATTAGTAAATGATACTGCTGTTTTTGCCAAAACGGATGCTGCTGGCTACGTGTCTTTTAATGATCAGAGTGAAGGGCGATACAGTGTTGATGTATGGCACCGAGACTTTCCGTATGGTGCCCCCTATGAATCTTTTAAGTTTGATAATCAAATGACACAAGAGCACGTATTGAGCTTAAAAACAGAAGGGGTCACGCTTTAATGGGCGCTTTGTTAAACCTTATTCGAGCTCGCCTGTCATTTCGATTTATTTTTATGACATTACTGCTGTTAGCGTTGCTGCAAGCGATTGGTTTTTGGATTGTACAGGCAACGGTTGAGCGTTATGTAAGAGAAGAAGTGCAACACTCGATTGCTGTTGCAGAACGGGTCTGGAATCAATTGCTGGTGCAGAATCATCAGCGCTTAGAGGAAGGTGCGGAACTGCTTGCCTCTGATTTTGGTTTCCGGTCCGCTGTTGCGTCGAGAGATGAAAACACCATTTCCTCAGCGCTGGCAAACAGTGCAGGAAGAATTGGCGCCTCGATTGCGATTTTAGTCGATCAGCAATGGAATATTAAAGGCTCCTCGTTGCCGGATATGGCCAGCTCTTCTAATACCCAGTTTTTGATTGAATCTCTATCTGATAGAAGCCTTAAAAAGGAAAACAATGCCTATTTAACCGCGCTATATGAAGGCTCTCCAACTCAGTTCGTTGTCGTTCCTGTTCGAGCTCCTCGTGTTATTGGTTATGTATTAATGGGCTTTACGATTGAGCGAGACATGATCGCAGAGACCAGTGACTTGGCTGGCATAGATATGGCGTTAATGGCCAACAGTAGCTCCAGTGCAGTGAGGGTGTTGGCTAACTCCAGTCGCTTAGAAAAGCATTTCTTAGAAGACATTCCCGGTGATTATTTTCTTGAAGATTTATCCTTTGATATGAATGTGGGTGAGGATACCTATGTCAGTGTCATTCATGGCCAAGAAGTGATTGGGGGGTATATCAGTCTCGCCTTTATGAAATCACTGCAAGAAGCTCGTCGCCAGTTTGATGAATTGTTTGATAAATACTTCTCTGTCACGCTCGTGGGTTTGTTAATCTTCGGCGTGGCGATTACATGGTTAAGTCGTCGAGTTGCGCGACCTCTTGAAGTATTAACTAAAGCGACTGAAGCCTTACAGCAAGGTAATTATGATGCTCTTGTAAGCGGGTCAACTCGAACCGATGAGGTCGGGGTGTTGGCGCGAAGTTTTGATGGCATGCGTACCAGTATTAAGCAACAGCAAGATACCATTACAAAATTAGCCTACTATGATTCGTTAACGGGTCTGCCTAACCGCTTGAGTTTTCGCAATAAAGTTGCTCACCACATTGATAGTGGGCAGCATGATTCTCTTAGTATCATCACCATTAATCTAGACCGTTTTAAACAAGTGAATGATATTTTAGGGTACGAAATGGGGGATGAGATCCTCAAAGCAACCGCCACTCGCTTGTTGGGGATTCACTGTGCTCAACATGACAAATTAGCGCGTGTTAGCGGAGATGAGTTTTCAGTGTTGGTTGTGCCCGGTGGTGACTCTGCGTTAGAGGTCGCAAAATCCTTGCTAAGCAAACTCAATGAACCGTTAGAGGTCGATAATAATCAGATTGATCTAAGTGCCAGTATTGGTATTGCCACGTGGCCTGATGATGTGAATACGTGCGATGCTCTGATCAACGCGTCTCAAGTTGCCATGTACGCGGCGAAACAACGTACAGAAGATATCACTGTTTACAAGAGTGAGTTAGTTACCTCGACACCTGACAGTTTAAGCTTGTTGTCTGAGTTACGCCAAGCTGTGATTAATAATGAACTGAGGGTGTATCTGCAACCTAAAGTAGCAACCGCAGATAATCAAGTGATCGCCGCCGAAGCATTAATTCGTTGGCAACATCCTGAAAAGAACTTGGTACCGCCTTTTCGTTTTATACCGTTTGCGGAGCAAACCGGCTATATTCGCGAGATTACTAAGTGGATGATTCGCTCATTAGCGAGCCAGTGGCATGTTTTACAGACGAACGATACACCCTTTCGAGTTTCGGTTAACCTATCAACACGAGACCTCATGACGGCGAGTTTCCCTACATTCTTAGAGGAAACGCTTGCGCAATACAATGTGCCTGCATCTGGCTTATGTTTAGAGATCACAGAAAGTGCCATTATGGATGATCCAAACTTTGCTCAGCGAACGCTAGAAAAGCTGTCAGCGATGGGGTTTAGGCTATCGATTGATGATTTTGGTACGGGGTATTCTTCATTAGCTTACCTAAAACGATTGCCGGTAAATGAATTAAAAGTTGACCAATCCTTTGTGTTTGGCATGATTGAAAATAACAGTGACCGTATGATTGTCCAATCTACCATTGATCTTGCTCATAACCTTGGCTTAGATGTGGTAGCAGAGGGCGTGGAAACTGGTGAAATGTACCAAGCGTTAGGTGAACTTGGGTGTGAAGAAGCTCAAGGGTATTTCATTGGTAAGCCTATGCCGATTGATGAATTTTTGGCATGGCGCAAGGAATGGAACCGGTCACATGGCTTAACTTGAGCACTGGTTGTGGCAGTTTTAGGCATGGGATTATGTAATTCTCATGGATAACGTTGCAAAATCTTGAACTGTTGTTTACACAATTATTATAGTGCTCCTGTTGGTATCACCGTTGGAGTATATATGGCTACGGAATTTGAAAAGCAGTTCGTTAATAACATCAAACGTGCACATGTACACGTGGCATGGGATGGCGATGATTCATCTGAAGTACACGTTGTAATTTGGCCCACATGGAGTGGCCTAAGTGACTTTGAAAAAGGATTTGCAGAAGACATTGTTAGTTGGGGTCATACTGCTACAGCAGTTGATCTATATGGTGTTGGGAACAATCCTACGGAACTGCAAGCGAAAGCCGACACCATGATGGCGCTAGTGGCGAACAAAGAGTCCTTGATTGCCTTGCAAACAAGCATATGTGAAGACATTGCTGAAGCGCACCCTAATAAGAAACTTGTCCATGTTGGCTTCTGCTTAGGCGGGCGCCTATCACTGGAAGCAGGGTTGCATATCCCAACCAGTCAAGGTGCGGCTAGCTTTCATGGATTGATGAATTTTCATCGAGCGACCTCTTCAGTTGAGATTAATCAGAAGACAAAAATCCTCATTTTTAATGGCTACCAAGACCCAATGGTCGATGTAGAGTCAGCGGATAAGGCTCGTGCTTACTTTGATGAACAAGGTTTGGATTGGCAATTTATCGATTTTGGTCAGACGAAGCACTCGTTTATGTTACCTGATGCCAATGCCCCTCAAGAGGGTCATGCGTTCAGTGCTGCAGCGAATGCTCGAGCACGACATGCACTTCGTTTTTTCTTAGACGAAATAGCAGGTTAATTACCGTACACTTTCAGAAAACGCTTTAATGAAAACTCATTAGGGCGTTTTTTTTGTTATGCAAAGCCAAAAAGCTCAGCGCTACGTATAGTTAGTAACGAAACTATAAAGGAGGTGAGTATGTTGGTATTGCATCATTTAGAAAATTCTAGATCGCAACGTATTGCTTGGGCATTAGAGGTGATTGGCGTTGAATATGAAGTAAAGACTTACTTACGTACGCCTGACAATTTAGCACCAGACACACTAAAGCGAATACATCCGTTAGGGCATGCTCCGGTGTTGCAAGATGGTGAGATTACCATTGCCGAATCTGGCGCAATCCTAGAATTCTTGGCAGACGAATATGATCCTGAATGCCGTCTCAAACCAGAAGATAAAAAGTCGCTACGTGATTATCGATACTGGCTTCATTTTGCCGAAGGGTCATTTATGCCCCTGTTGGTGATGATGTTACTGTTTCGTAAAATACCGAAGCAGCCCATGCCATTTTTTGTACGGCCAGTTGCTAAATCTATTTGTAATAGAGTGGTTTCCAGCTTCATTGAGCCACGGTTGAGGGACGTATTGAGCCTCATCGAAGATCACCTAACCCAAAACAATTGGTTTGCTGGCGACAAACTCAGTGCCGCAGATATGCAGATGAGTTTCCCTATTTTAGCTATGAGCGCCTCGATGCCTCTAGAGGGCTACCCGCATATCGAGCGTTGGCTTGTTGCGGTACGAAAAGATGCGGCCTATCAAAGAGCGGTGGTGCAAGTAGGCGAGTTTAAAGTCTTTTAAATGTAAATTTAAATAAAATTGTTCCGTTTTATCTTTTGGCGTATTGTCTGAATTTCATGCTATGTGACTAAGAAAGGAACGCTCATGTCTCAGCCAGTACGGTTATTAAGCATCGCGATCGTTTTTGCGTGTATTTTGCTTGCCTTAAACTTTGGCCTACGCTCGTCAATGGGGTTCTTTATGGCGCCCATTTCAGACCAGTTTGGCTATGGACGTGAAGTTTTTGCCTTTTCGTTGGCATTGCAGAATCTTTGGTGGGGGTTAGCGCAACCTTTTGCTGGTGCGCTATCTGATCGCTTTGGGACGCTTAAAACAGTACTGTGCGGCGCACTTTTATATGCCCTTGGCTTATATGTCACCGCTAATGCCGATGGCGCAACAGCGTTGCATATTGGCTCTGGTTTTTTAATGGGCATGGGGATTTCAGCGACAGGTTTTGGCGTTGTGTTACCCGCTATGGCGCGGATGGTTGCACCGGAAAAGCGAGCATTTGCGTTAGGTCTAGGCAGTGCAGCTGGATCGGCCGGACAATTATTGGTCGTGCCTATCGCGCAAGCGTTTCTTTCTTCTTACGGTTGGAGTGTCGCGTTATTACTGTTGGCAGGATGTGCGCTGTTAATGGTGATTTTTGCGTTACCACTTTCGCGTGGTGACAGCTCTCATTCCAATGCTGCTTCGCAATCCAGTCAAACCGTCCGTGAAGCATTGAAGGAAGCGGGGGCTTATTCTCATTATTGGCTGCTCGTGTCGGGCTTCTTTGTCTGCGGTTTTCAGCTTGCCTTTATCACGGTACACATGCCTGCGTTCCTGTCTGACAAAGGGTTCATGCCAAATGTTGCGGTGATGAGCCTCGCATTGATTGGTTTGTTTAATATTATAGGGTGTTTGTTCTCCGGCTCGTGGTCTGGAAAATATTCCAAGAAATACTTATTAACTTATATCTATGCGCTGCGAGCGGTTGCCATTACCGCTTTTATGTTATGGCCTATCAGCATAACAAGCGTGTATATATTTGCGATTGTAACAGGTGTTCTTTGGCTTGCGACGGTGCCTCCTACATCCGGTTTGGTGGGGCAAATGTTCGGTCTAAAGCATATGGGAATGCTCTATGGCATTGTCTTCCTGAGCCATCAGATTGGGTCTTTCTGTGGTGTGTGGATGGGGGGCTATTTATACGATACGACAGGTTCTTACGATGTTGTTTGGTGGGCGGCCGCTATCATGGCATTAATCACAGCAGGGATTCATGTGTTTATTGATGAACGTCCTGTGATGAGAATAAGAGTGTCGCTGCAGTCATAGGTGCTGATATAAGCTTTCTAGCAAGCGTATTTTTTATAGGCATAGAAGGTTATTGAAGAACAAGCGGTGGTATATTTAGCGTTATATTTTAAATACAAATTTATACGGTTGTCTGAGGATTCAATATGTCTACCATCATGGTATTAAACGGCCCTAACTTAAACCTTTTAGGTCAACGCGAACCTGATCAATATGGCCATGAAACATTAGCTGATGTTGAAGTGATGTGTCGAGAGGAGGCTGTAAAGCACGGCTATGAAATTGATTTTCGTCAGTCGAATCATGAAGGTGTTCTGATAGACGCAATCCATGAAGCGGGCCAACTTATTAAAGCAGGTAAACTACTAGGCGTTGTTTTTAATCCTGGTGCTTACACACACACCTCCATAGCGTTACATGATGCGATCAAAGGTGCGGAAGTGCCGGTCGTAGAGGTTCATATTTCCAATGTTCACGCCCGCGAAGCGTTCCGCCATCACTCTTATATTTCACCGTGCGCCATTGGTATTGTGGTTGGAATGGGCGTTCAAGGCTATGTGTTAGGTATGCAAGGCTTACTACATAAGCTCGCAAAGTAAGATAGGGCTCCCTAGCCTCTTATCGGGACTAGGGAGGCGCAGTTAAGGTTTTTCCGCCTTGGTAACGAGGTCGCCGATGGTTAGGTAGGCTTCGTTTGCCCCTTCTAAAATGCTGTTGATAATGCTCGATGCATCATTAATTAGCTGTTCACTCGTGGTAACGTGGTTGCTCACGCTCTGCATACTGATGCGGACTTCGCCGACAAGATTCGTGTTCTTAGAAACCATACTCTCTATTTCTGACGTCGATGTACTGGTTCGTGCCGCTAAGGTACGCACTTCATCTGCGACAACCGCAAAGCCACGGCCGTTTTCACCCGCGCGAGCAGCCTCGATTGCAGCGTTAAGCGCCAAAAGATTTGTCTGTTCCGCAATGGCGCCGATTGTTGTAACGATCTTGCCGATTTCTTCTGATTGATGATTAAGTTTCTCGATCAGTTGATCAGACTGAGTGACTTGTTGAATGATTAAGTTTGAACTGTCTACCGATTGACGCAGTAAATCCGCGCCTTGGGCGGAATCTTCAGCGGTTTTTCGAGTTGACTGATACGCCATATTCGCCGCTTCTCTGACTGACCGTTGACTTTCCACGCGCTCGGTGACGTCTGTTGCAACTTTTACTATGCGAATAATGTCACCATCAGGTGTGTAAACAGGGTTGTACGTCGCTTCTATCCAAATGTCTGAGCCATTTTGGCGCTTTCGCTGAAACAGCCCTGTTTTCGTTTGACCTGCTGCAAGTTCCTGCCAAAAGTGTGGGTGTTGTTTATAGAAGGCATCGTGGCAAAAGATCCGATGATGTTTGCCTTGAATGTCTCTTATTGATCGATACCCCATAGCTTTGATGAAATTCTGATTGGCACTGATGACAGTACCGTCCGGTTGGAATTCAATCGTAGCATTGGATTTATCGATTGCATTTAATAAGGCATCCTGAGCTTGAGTACGGACTTTTTCACAGGTGATGTCATTAGCAATCTTGAATACTTTTACAACCGTGCCATTTTGTTTTATTGGAAAATAGGTTGCTTCGATCCATAAGTTACTGCCATCTTTCCTGCGACGTAAAAACTGGCCTTTTTGACTTTTCCCTTCTAAAAGCTGTTTCCAAAATGAGGCATATTCAATGGAATCTGCTTCTTGGGTTTGGCAAAAGATACGATGATGCTTGCCTTGAATCTCATCCAAAGAATAACCAATAGCCTTCAGGAAAAGAGGATTTGCATCGAGTATAACGCCTTCCGGTGTAAAGCTGATGGTGGCGCAGTACTCATTCAATGAGTTGATAAAGTCAGCATTGTCGTCCTTTACAATGCTTGTGTCAGAGATGGCCTCTGATCTTTTAAATCCGAACATGTCAGATCTCCTCAAGCATGTATCTGTAGCAGTTAGACTAATTTATAACCATGAAATGTGTCGTAATGATTTGTTAGATAAATGATGCGCGTATGTATCAAAATGGGTCTTCATCGATGACCTAATGTGGTTATCGATGAAATCCACTTCAATGTATTCGGCTAATGGTCGGGGTTGTAATAACTGTCTAATTGCGCCGCTGTTTCTTTAACTGCTTTACCAAACAACTGCAGTGCCATGGATTCATTAGTATCGGCACGAATGCTTAGTCCAACGGCGCTAAGGGTTTCTTTAGTATTGACCGGTAATTCTGCTAATTCGCCATCCGCAATTTCACGGGCGACAACACCACGCGAAATGATCCAAATAGCGTCGGTGTGACGGATAAACTCTTTACCGAAAGCATCGGATACCGTATCGATACGATCACGAATACTGCTCACGCCTTCAGCTAGCAAGAAGCTGTCGACAGTTGGACCTGTGATGGATTCTTCAGGCGGATAAAGCACCGTAAAGCGAGTGATTTCAGTTAATTGGAAGTCTTTTTTTGTCAGTAAAGGGTGATTTGGGCGCACCGCGAATACAATTTGCTCGGAATATAAATGTTGAAAGGATATGCCAGCCATGGCCTCGGGCACTCCCATTCTGCCTACGACTAAGTCCAGCTCGCCAACGCGCAGCTGGCTCATTAATAAGGAGTTAGGGCCAGAGACAAGGTGTAAGCGTACATCGACATTGTTGGCACGAAAGCGTTTTACGGCTTCGGGTAATACACTGGTAGCAACGGTCGGCAGTACGCCGATACTGAGTTTTTGCTGACCAGTCACCAAAGCTTGATTCACACGCTCCGCGCCTTCCCTAAGCGCCGCAACACTGGTACTGGCGTGTTCCAGAAAAAGGTTGCCGTATTGAGTCAGTTCAATGCCTTTTTTACTTCGCTCAAGCAAACGTACTCCTAGAATTTCTTCTAGCTCTTTTAATTTTTTGGAGACTGCGGGCTGGGTAAGGGAAAGTGCATCTGCGGCTCGTACAACACTACCTTGGCGAATCACTTCTAAAAAGCATTCTAAGTGGCGATACTTAATCCGGTTTTCCATCATGCCTTTTGACCCTCAACTCGATAATTCAGACGGGCTATATTACACACTGGATTGTAGATCTTGAAAAGATAAATATACGACTTTTGATATGGTTAATTAATCGTCTGCAATTTAAAGCCGCTAACCCCCTTAAATATGTCAATCATAAGTCGTATTTAAGGGGGTTTATAAAAGAACATGAAATTAATATACCGAAAAAGGTATCTGACATGAATGCGTTAGCTCAGTGTCGCGAACGCATCACGGGTTAGATTTCGGATACCTTCTATACCGACAACGATGTTGTCTTCAATGCGGATTCCGCCATAAGGTATGAGTCTTTCGATTTTCTTGATATCGCATCCATGCTTGGGCTGCTGAGCTCTGAGCTTTTCTAACAACATTGGAATGAAATACAAGCCTGGCTCTATGGTGATGACCATATTAGGAACGAGATCGCGGGTTAGGCGTAGGAAAGGGCTGTCAGCAGGAGGGTTTTGTAGTGCGCCGGTTGCATCGAGTTGACGTCCACCTACGTCATGTACTTGGAGGCCTAAGAAATGCCCTAAGCCATGAGGGTAAAAGTGGTGAGGAATTTGCTTAGCCAATTGCTCTTCAATGCTGAGTGAGCAAATGTCATGCTGTTTTAGCAGATGGGCGACACCATGCAGTGTTTTTTGATGCAGTTCCACAAACGCAACGCCAGCGACCGCTTGGTTAGCAATGGATTGCTGTAAGATGTCCATATCGTGGAGTAAGGCACTGAACTCATCATTGAGCGTTGTCGTGGTACGGGTAACATCGCTGGCGTAACCATGATGGCTTGCTCCCGCATCAACCAGTAATGTCAAAGACCGGAACGGGCGTAGGGAAGATTTTTGCTCATAGTGCAAAACTGCCGCGTGTTCATTGATGCCAATAATATTTGGGTACGGTGTGCTGATGGCATCTTGTTGCGTGGCATCAAGGTAAGCAAGATGTATTTGAAGCTCGCTGGCACCAGATAAAAAGGCCTGCTGAGCGGCAATATGGCCTTTCGCTGCAATTTTGTTTGCGGTTTCTAAGCATGCGATTTCGTAATCTGTTTTAATCGCACGGTCATAGTTTAGCCATGTCATTAAGCCATGGTGGTGGGTCAGAGAGCCGATTGCGTCTGGGCCAATGAAGGCGCTGTTGCCTGAAAGTGATTGCGTCCAGCTATCATCGTTGACCGGGGTAATTCGCCAGTGGGATTGCCATTCGCCTTCAGGGATAGCATTAGCCATATGCCAAAAATCTTGCTGCGCGGGCCAAATTAACTCTGGCTTATCCTGCTTGATGACAATAAAACTTCCCGCAGGCAACGTAAAAGGGAGCCACTGTTGAGCCGCCGCAAAGGGCTTAAAGGGGTGAGCGTTATCGTCTTCAAAGTAGTGACTTAATGAGCCTGCACCGACCACGATGGTGTCCAGTTGAAATTGACTGCTAGCAATGCGATAGCGCTGTAGTAATGTTTCTAAATGTCGAATGTACAAAGCATTATCCATAGTGTTGTTCACTTTATCTAATCCTAAGGGCGCAACTGGACATGGTATGTACAGCTTAGCGATTAATGGGGTCTGAGCTCATTGTAAGCAGACGTCATCGAATTTATTGAATGGGCAGGTGCAGAACCGTTATGTAATTTTCTTCGTCAGGTGTTTCCCGAGGAGACGTTTCATACACTTCTAGACTCATACGTTGCTTGGCATGTTTGTAGCCATGCAATCTGCTGTAAGTATGAAGTACATGCCACGCCAACCACAAATGTTGGTAGCTGCCTTGATATTTAAGCCCAATGTATTTGCCTTTAAATGTTATTTTCTCAGGTTGTGCCTCACAGGGGCTAAAGCACTGAATGGGAATACCGAGTTTACCGACAAAGTAATGCTGGCTAAGGTTTGCGGCTTCATAAAGTGCAAAACGAGGTCCAGCCGGAGGGTTATCAGGGCCTAAGGCTGTATTGAGGTCGCGAAAGCCTTGTTCCATTTTCATTGACATAGGACGGTCACTCACAATAAAGGGACGTGTAACAGCGTCGACATTTTGTAAGGCTCGACAGCCTTGCACGTCAAAATGAATGCTCGCGTCGCGAGAGCTTGGCATGCGCGCTTTTAAGCGAATCAGCAGTAAGTGCATGTCAGAATGCAGTTGTTTAAGTTCTGTATTTTGACGGTAGCGATGCCAAAAGTTGAGTTCACTGCTGGCGGTAACATTTAACAATGTTTGTTGGCCTTCTGTGTGTGTAAGCTCGACTTGAATCTGAATTGGGTTTAGATAAAAGTGATCCGATGTCACATAAAACCGAATTAATTTTGGGTCGTCACCTTGCTCTATATGGCAAGAAAGCGTACCTAAGTGTTGGCCTTTGAGCTGGATCAAAGCACCGTTCAAGGATTGACTGTTACGTTGGTTTACCAGTACTGATGCACTTTCGTCATACAGTGCCCACGGCAACCAACTCGACCAAAACTCTAATTGCAAAGTATGCTCTTGCAACGAGTCAACGGGAGAGGTTAGTAATGTCGAGTGATGTACGTAAAGGTATTTTTGCGTAAATAAAACGTAGCCAGCTACAAAGAGTAGCACCACTACGATTATGATAAGCCCAATGATCACGGTCTTGCGCTCCTTACTGCCTCGTAACTGCGGACAGAAGTGAAATCCATTCGATTCTTTACTGTCCCTAATATTGGGGAAAAAGGCAAATCCTATAGTCAGTATAGTAAGACATAAAGCGTTAAAACAATGAATGCATTCTTTAAGGAGACAGCCATGCAGGCACAAAAGGTATTAGTTTGGGATTGGCCAGTGCGGCTAATGCATTGGTTATTGGTGATATTGTTTACGGGGCTGATCATCACCGGAAAAAGTGATGGCGATTTCATGGAGCTGCATTTTTACTTTGGCTATGGGTTATCGGCCGTCATTATCGCGCGGGTTATTTACGGTTTCATTGGGTCGGATTTTGCTAGATTTAAACAGTTTATATATCATCCTGTAGATGTATTTAAGTACAGCAAAACCTTACTAATAGGGAAGGGAGAGGAGTATTTAGGCCATAACCCCGTGGGGGGTGTTATGGTGATTTTGTTATTGCTTGCTTTGACGGCTCAGTGGGGCAGTGGCTTATTTACCAGTGATGAGATTTTTTGGTTTGGGCCTTTCTACGGTTCTATCTCAGACGAGATGACCGCTCAGTTAGGCAGCGTTCATCATTTTTTACCCAATATATTATTAGCGTTGGTTGCCTTACATATCTTGGCTGTGTTGTACCATGAAGTGCGTTTCAAAGAGCGCTTGGTCGCAGCTATGCTACACGGCAAAAAGCTCAAACGGGGAGAGTCGAACGAGACAATACAAACACCACGAGTTGGCGCAGTGTTGTCGCTTGGCCTAGGGCTCGCATGGCTAGTTTGGCTGTGGAATATTCCCGTGTAATAAGGCATCAGTGATGCAGCTTAAGCTGCATCACTGTCGCTGTAGATCTCATCTTTGTTGTAATCAATGGCATCGTCACTGGCGCGGTAATCGTCACCGTTGTCGTCAACGTAAGAGGTTTCATCCGGTTCGATCACTAGGTCTTCAAGCACCTCCGATTCAGGCTTACTGCCCGATTTAGAAGAGCGCTCATTGTTCGACTTCTTAGCGGTTTTTTTACGTTTATTTCCGAAGGCTTCAAGCACATCGTCTTTGTTTTCGGCTAAGTACATGGCTAGCTTAGCGGTCAATTTTTCATCGTCTACAACGCCGCTGGAGAGCAGTAAATCTTCTAGGCTTTCTGCAGTTTCCAATAGCTTGTCATAGTGATCTGCTTCCGCTTTAGAGGAGAAGGTCATCTTTTCAACACCATTGCGTTCAACAACATATTTAATTACGACAGGCATAAATCGCACCTCATTTAGAATACTGTATAAATATACAGATAATAATTTAGGGTTGTCTAGTATTTTGTTTGGCTAATGGCGGGGACATGGTAAAGTGGCGGCAAAATAGGAGGCTTAAAGAAATTATGTTTGGCGTTGAATGGTCTGAAATTAATTGGTCGTTATTAACGGACAATTTTGAATACATTGCTACGTTACTTTGGATATTAGGGGTTGTGCTAGTTGGTCGCTATGTTAAACGACTATTGCGAGCCAATGAAAAGCTGGATGTAGATCGCAAGCGTCGTCGATTAAACACCGTTGATAATGTGTTTAATCTACTGATCGTGATTGGTCTGGTGATCATCTGGTCAGCAGAACTGCAAGACATCGCCATTTCCATTGCAGCGTTTATGGTGGCATTGGTCATTGCCACAAAAGAGTTTATTTCTTGTATCGTTGGCGCGTTTTATAAGGCCAGCACACGCCCTTATACCGTAGGCGACTGGGTGCGTATTGGCAATTATGACGGAGAGGTCACCGACAGCGATTGGTTGTCCACCACCTTGTTTGAAGTTGATTTTAAGGGTGGTAGCTACGCCTATACTGGCCGAACAACCGTGGTGCCAAACAGTGTATTGCTAACAAACTCGGTGCAAAACTTAAACTACATGCGTCGTTATATTGAACATACCTTTTCGATTTCTAGACTGACAGACGACGTAAATTTGTTTGAAATAAAAGAGCCGATCCTTGCCAAAATAAAGGAATACAGTGAGCACTTTCATGAAGTGGCGATTCGGTATAATAATTTGATTGAAAAACGGTTGGACATCAAAATAGCGGGCCCTGAACCCAAAGTAAGAGTCCGTACGACGATTGAAGGCTACAACGTGTTTACTGTCTCACTGTTTTGCCCGACGCAGGAAGCTTCAGAAATTGAGCAGAAAGTCACCGAAGACTTTATGCGCATTTGGTTTGATAAAAAGCGTCAATTGTAGGAGGCGCGATCACTATGAAGAAAAAGCTAATGTGGCTAGCGGGCTTGGCTGTGACAGTCATGCTGTCCGGTTGCTCTGATATGAGTGTGACCGAAGACGAATTGAATCGTGAAGTCGCACAGCGTTTAGAAACGTCTCAGCCAGATATCATTCAGCTGACGTTAGAGGGTTCCACGTTAAACCTTGATCTATTGATCAAACAGGCCAAAATCGATCTTACCCAGCGAGATGGCGGATTGGTAATGGTGGATATGAAAACCGATATTCGCGGTACGTTGAACGTATTTGGCCAAGATATGAGTATGCAAACTCAGCTGGATCCGTCGTTTGAATCGGGACTGCGTATTGAAGAAGATCGTGTGTATCTAGTGGGTGCAAAGTTGACACAGATAACCGTTCAAGGCTCAAGTATCAGTGATCAGATGTTACGTAATACGCTTGGCTCATTACACGATGAGTTCGAAAAAGCGCTGGCGGGTTATTTTGATACGCACCCAGTGTATGTGCTTAACCATTCATCAATGGAAAAAGCGGCTGCGAAAATGGTGAAAAACATCGTTATCACCGACGATAGCATTGAATTTATGATTTTTTAGGTAACAGGTGCTGTTTAAGTTAGCATAGCACCCATTTTTTAGATGAGGATAATTTATGTCTATTGCAGACAATTCGGTAGTGCAATTTCACTACACGCTTCGTGAAGGCGACACTCTAATTGAAACATCGGCTGGGAATGATCCGCTGGCGTACCTACATGGTCACGGTAACATCATTCCAGGTCTTGAAAAAGCCATGCTGGGTAAATCTGCAGGTGATGAGTTTGAAGTGACTGTACCCTGCGCTGAAGGCTACGGTGAGCGCGAAGAAGGCAAAACACAGCAGATTCCTGTTAAGCACCTACACGGCGCTAAAAAGTGGAAGCCAGGTATGGTTGCAACCGTACGCACAGATCAAGGCGCACGCCAAGTGACCATCGTTAAAGCGGGTCTTAAACATGCGACAGTGGATCTAAACCATCCTTTGGCCGGAAAAGAGCTTACATTTTCCGTACAAGTCATTGACACGCGTGAAGCGACTGCAGAGGAAGTTTCTCACGGTCATGCCCACGGTGTAGGTGGCCATCACCACTAAGTACTGATGACATTGCTGTCGGTTTTTTATTGATCGACAGCAATTATTCCTATCTTGTTATTTTGTTTTCCCTTCTTTTAGAACGTCCCATTATTTTGTTTAAAACACGTAAAAAGACGCTATCTTTGCGCTAAAAATCGTTTTCTCTCTTTATTCGAGCACATCCAAAGCGTTATAAAGTGGTGTTAAACATCATTACGTGACTTGACAAGTCTAGACTTCAATGATTAATTGATAATTATTATCATTTGCATCAAAGGTGTTCATCATGACTTCTCATATCGTTCCGTTTTCTGTTATTGAGCAAACCATCAAACGTGGCATGGCGGCTGACTCACCAAAAGTGTTGTTTCAGTATCTAGATACCAGTGAAGCTTATGCTGAGCAGATCGGTATTTCAGATGCATACGACCTGTTCAAGCGAGTCTATCAAGTCTTATTAGAAACTGTGTGTGATGCCTCTGTGCCAATGCACTGGCGTGAACTATGCTTAGATACAATCCATCGTCCATTGATGCAATTAAAACGATTTGTCATTACCGAACAAGATGCTTTGGAATATTTTCGTCTAGAACATGAACTGCGTGCGTTAAGTCACTACTTCATGTCGAGTAAGCACAGTTAGGAGTTAACCAATGAACACCAGAATTGAAGCCGATAGCATGGGCGAATTAAGCGTCCCTGAAAGTGCGCTATATGGCGCACAGACTCAGCGAGCAATTAATAATTTTCCTGTAAGTGGGCAATCACTTCCAGAACCTTTTATTCGAGCACTGGTACAACTGAAACAGGCCGCGGCCCGTGCTAACCAATCTTTAGATTGTATTACTGTAGAAATGTCATCGGCGATCGATGAAGCTTGTAGCGAACTGTTGCAGCAACCCAATCTAATGCAGCATTTTCCTGTTGATGTGTTTCAAACGGGTTCTGGAACCAGCTCCAATATGAACGCCAATGAAGTTATTGCCACGCTTGCTAGCCGCAAGCTGGGTGATAAAGTGGGGCCGAACGACCATGTGAATTTTGGTCAAAGTAGTAATGATATTATCCCCAGTGCGATACATGCGAGTGCTGCTATTGAGGTTAGCAAACGCTTACTTCCGGCATTACGCCATTTACAAAGTGAGATACACACAAAGGGTCAAGCACTGAAAGGTTACACCAAAACGGGCCGTACCCACTTAATGGATGCGATGCCGGTGCGCTTTGATCAAACCTTTAATGGCTGGGCGGCGCAGCTGCAAGACAACATTGATAATCTAAATGCCTTACTCCCTAAAGTCACTAAGCTGGCTCAAGGGGGCACCGCCGTTGGTACAGGCATCAATGCCCATCCAGATTTTTCGACCAAAATTTGCCAAGAACTGTCTGCCATTACCGAAGTGACGTTTTCACCCGCAGACGATTACTTTGCTCTAATTGGTTCGCAAGATACCGCCGTAGCGTTATCAGGAGCATTAAAAACGATCGCTGTCACTTACATGAAAATTGCTAACGATTTACGTTGGATGAATTCAGGTCCGCTCGCAGGGCTAGGGGAGATCACTCTTGAAGCACTTCAACCGGGGTCATCCATCATGCCTGGTAAAGTAAACCCCGTTATTCCTGAAGCCACAGCGATGGTGGCTGCGCAAGTGATGGGCAACGATGCCACCATCACGGTTGCAGGGCAATCGGGCAACTTTGAATTAAATGTCATGCTTCCAGTGATCGCCAGCAACCTATTAAGTAGCATTCAGTTACTAACCAATAGTGGGCACTTACTTGCAGATAAAGCCATTGCCACTTTGACCGTAAATGAAGATAAGTTAAATGAAGCGCTGGCTAAAAATCCAATCTTAGTCACCGCATTGAACCCGATCATTGGCTATGCAAAAGCTGCAGAAATCGCCAAAAAAGCGTATCAAGAAAAACGTCCAGTGATCGATGTCGCAGCGCAAGAAACGGAACTAAGCCATGAAGAGCTTGAAGGTTTATTAGATCCCGCCAAACTGACGAAAGGCGGTTTATAAGCCACTCTATTGCTAGACAAACCGAGTCGGCCCCATCAAGGAAGATGGCATGGACTGGGAGAACTTTCTCCCAGTCCATTTTTGCTTTAGTAGACTAAGCCCATTTTGCTCGTAGTTTAGGGATAGAGAGTAGAACGAATACATCAACTAGTATGATCACAGCCATGCCGATGGTTGCCATCGGCATCAGTAATGAAATTGGCAGCAGTAACCAAACCGCATGTTGCCAGCGCTTTAGGTTTTTAGGCATTGGGGGCGCAGAAAGATCCACCGCATTGCTAGGGCGACGCTTCCACCACATCACCACACCAGAGACGCACATGAGAATCACGGCCAAACAGAACACCGTGCAGGCGACTAAGTTCCAAACACCAAACTGTCCCATGTGCAAGGCAATGCCAAAGGCCATGGATTTCGCAAACCAGTTGTAATCCATAAAGCCAACATCAGCGATCACAGAGCCTGAATAACGATCAAGGTGTACGGTTCGATCATCTAACGCATTGTTAATATCGCGTCCCATTGTGCTGGCTGTCGCGGTAAAAACACCTTGTTCTCCACGCGGAAAATGCACTTGGAAGCGAGTGAAGCCCATGTCTTTAGCATCGTTCACCACACGATCTAATGTAATGGTGTGATCACCAAATGCGGATGACTCAGGTAAAGGGGACTGCTCAAGGTTCCAAGGGATTTGCTTCACGCCTTCTGGATTTAAGTCGTTATGCGTCAGCGTTGAAGACACGTTTTTAGCGCTTTGTTCGGTTGGAAACGTGCTCCAGGCTTGAACTAATTTTCCGCCCCAGACACTGGCCCAAGATAACCCCGAGATGCTGAAGAAAAGTAAAATAACAGCGATCCAAACACCGGTCACACTGTGCAGGTTGCGCCACATGGAGCGGCCTTTACCACGGACCGTCGTAGCCGCACGCCACTTTGACTGCCCTTTACTTGGCCACCACATGTACACGCCGGTTAGGATCAACAAAATTGTAAAACTGATGGCAATCTCAATTAACCAATCGCCTGTTAAGCCAATCATGAAGGTGCCATGGGTATCGTCCGCCCATGCATAAAGAGAGTTACTGACGGTCAAATCACCCAGTACTTTGCCCTGATAAGGGTCGACAAAAACAGAGCGTGTGTCATCGTCCATTTTCACTTGAAAGCGAGTGGCGTCGGTTGCGGAATCCGACACATAAACGCGTTGGATTTGATCTGCTGGGTATTGATCCGCGACCAACTGATACTGCTGTTCATAGGTCAATGGGGTATTGGTAGCTTGATCAACATAGTACAAATCTGAGTGTTGCATACGCTCAACAATCGGCGCAAACAGCATCATTAAACCAGTGATGGAGAGCATAATTAAAAACGGAGTGACGTATAGACCGGCGAAGAAGTGCCAGCGCCATACAGAGCGGTAAAAGTCCTTAGAACCAAACATTAGAATTCCTGCAACTATTCGGGCATACAAAGTTGATGCCCCGACAATTGTCAGGGCATCATGCTAGTTTTTGATCTTCACTTAACGCAATGAATGCAGGAGGCGCACGGGCTTGAGTGGTGCGGATTGGACGTGTTTGTGGTGTTTGAGACGAGTGAGTCGGTTGGTCTACAACTTTTTGATGGATATGGAACGCCAGTGCGGTGGTGGCGGTGTCCATAAAGAAATGCGTACAGGGACAAGAATGGGAACTGCTATGCTGACTCGCTTGAGAGTCTTGTTGTATCTCTTGCTGTAGGTCGGACGCGTAAACAAAATAGCTCTCGACGCCTTGAGTGGTACAAAGCTCGATCCGTTGCACACCTGACTGACCAATACCGTTCACCAGCGGTACAGCAAAGTACGCTAGCCAGCAGAGGATCAAGAAAAAGTGAGTGCGTTGTTTCACAGTCAGCCGCTTTGTAAAATAAAAAGTGGCGTGACTTTACTCAAACTTTAATCAAGCGACAAGTTAAAAGTGCACATTTCGCGACGCGCATCAGTATAAATTAGTCTAAATCATCAAAACGAATTTGTACTTTTGGCTGCTTAGGTTTCTGCGCTTCAGGCAATTTCAGCGGCTCGACGATCTTTTCCAAACCGTTAATCTTCACCTCCAACGCCAGCTGCAACCAACGGCCTAACTTACCCTCCGGCCAACCTTTATGGTTAAACCAAAGTAAATATTCCTCTGGTAAATCCACGATCAAACGCCCCTCGTACTTCCCGAATGGCATCTTCTGACGCGCAATATCCAGCAAATCTTGTTTCTCAATCATAACCCAAACCACTCCCTAACAAGCCGCAAATACTACCACACAAAATCCCTGTACGACCTCGCTGCGGGAGGGAATCGTACGACCCGATTTCATCGGGGATAACCCCAGCCTGCATTGATACTCAATCCCATGGCATTTAATTCGCTTGCGCTATGTCTCATGCTTCGACGCGTCAGCGCAAATTAAACACATGGGATTTCGCTAATGAACCAAGTCAAAAAAGCTCAGTACGACCTCGCTGCGCGAGGGAGCCGTACGATTCCATCGGGGATTAATCTCGCCTCACCGAAATAAATCATCAACATTCCAAGCTATCCAGCTTCGGTATCTCAACCTGCTTTGATACTCTATCCCATGGCATTTAATTAGCTTGCGCTATGTCTCATGCTTCGACCTAGTGTTTATTTAAAGAGCGCACGAATCAAACGCATGGAGTATCGCCAATAAGCCAAGGCAGAAAAGCTCTTGTACGACCTCGCTGCGCGAGGGATTAAGCATCCCAAATTAATTCTAGTAGGAGCGCACTCCGTGCCGCGACCTGTAAGACCTCGCAGAGCGAGGGAGCCGTACGACCCGATTCCATCGGGGATCAATCTCGCCACACCGAAATAAATCATCAATGTGCCGAAGCTATCCAGCTTCGGCACATCAACCTGCATTGATGCTTCATTCCATGGCATTTAATTCGCTTGCGCTATGTCTCATGCTTCGACGCGTCAGCGCTAATCAAACGCATGGGAATGAGCCAACAGCCTCGCCGTGCGAGGGACTAACTACAGCCGATTGAATTACCAAGCGGCTTTACGACTTTTTGCTCAGTAAAAAGTGATAGAACGGCTTCGCGTCATGCTGCCATGGGACAATAGCGGTTAGCGCTTAGTGAGATCAGAGTATAAAAAAGATTAGGTTAAAAGGCCTGAGGGAATAGCTTGCCTCTCTGGTAAAATCACGCTACAAAAAGGTACATTATGAACCAACATAGCGGCGATCAAAGACGATCTGAAGCGGCATAGTCCAAACAGATTTTGGTATTAAGCGAGTTATTTTACAGGGACGTCCCACCATGAAAAAAGCAAATCCCCTATATAGAAACGCGGCCGTTCAACAGTGGGTTATAGCCGCAGCTACGCTGCCGTATAACCCTTAATTGTTAGAGCACCTAAATCCACATCACATTTAATCGAGAGAATGCATGGACGGCTGGAACGAAAAGATCGCTTTTTTTGCAAGAAACATTGATAGTTGTATTGAATCTGATGATGTTGACTCTTTAGTACGTTTTTGTGATGAGTTAAAGAAAATCATCTCTGATGAAAGTAAAGCTCCCGATATTATAAAAAGTATATTGACTTACTACCTATCGAATATATACCAGCATTTAGCTTCTGATAGAAATGACATATGGAACAATCCAAATTATGGTAATGCTATCATTTGCCATAGGAAATTTTATCGATATGAAAATCAGGCTTATCAACTACTTCCTCAAGTAGAAGTAAACCATGCAAATACACTACAAAAATTATGTAGAACCTTTGAAGCCATTCCTCTTTGGAAGCAAGGGATTTCCCATTTTGGGGATGCCGAAGAAGTTGGATTATATAGACTTACAACTGGTCTGCTTTGGATTTCTCACTATTTATACGATGAAGAGCATATTCATTATTACCAGCTATATGCATACAACTATGCAAAAAAACTACTAGCTAAAGATGATATTTATCATAATGGCATTAGAGAAAGTATCAAAGTTGATTCAGGCTCTGAATTTGGACGCTTCCTCCAACATGTTCAAAATTCATTTGACGAAGATCCTGATCTATTAGCTCACCCTTATAAGCCAGACTATTCAAAAGAAGAAACAAAATATCGGAACTGGTGTAAAGATAATATACTATTCCTCAATCCATTAAATGATCTAGAAAATGCTTGGGTTGTAGATCATGACGTTCTCAATTTTCCATCATATAGCACTCCAGTTTTTGAAGGCCCGTATCTATCTGCGGCATTTTCATCAATGAAAAATGAGTATTGCTTCTATCGTCATTTGTTCTACGAAGGGTTGAATAAAAAATACGTAAAATTCACTGACAAAGATAAATATCTAACAGACACATTAGACGGCGTAATCTACGAAGGATACATTGAAAAAATAAAGAGTGCTTTGAAAGGCTGTTTTAGTGTACTAGACAAAATCTCAAGACTCTTAGATAAGTACTATGAATTAGACAGCTCCAAGATTGCGTTTAATCGGCAATGGTTTGATAAGCAGAAAAAATTAAAAGACCAGAATAATCCATTTTTAACTGCATTGTTCTGGTTAAGCAAAGACTTTACCCAGCACGATGATGATGAGAGAAGACCTTCTTATTGGCTTGATGATTCGGCTTTCGAAGTGCGAGAACTACGCAATGAACTAGAACACGGTTGGGTTAGAGTTGTAAACCCTGATTGTGAAGGTTTCTCTACTTGGGAAAACGAATATGATTATGCGTATAAGATTACGTCTGATGAGCTCGTTGATAAAGGAATGTATGTTTTCAAACAAACGAGACATGCATTAATATATCTATGCTTGGCTATTAACTTCACTGAAAAGTTTGCAAAAAAAGATAATAAGTTCAGTGCTTTATCAAATGAGGTGCCACTCATTTAACGGTGCTCTAACAAGGCATTTAAACGGAACTAAAACAGTGGGTTACGTTCCGCTTCGCTACACAGTATAACCCACAATTTTAGTCCGCTTAATGCGGCGTTATAAATAAGTCGCTTTTGGAGTCTAAGTTTAATGTCTGAAAAAGAAAAAATGTTGGCAGGTAGGCTTTATGATCCAAGTGATGAAGAGTTATTAAAGCTTAGATTGAGCGCTAGGTTGTTAACTGAAGCGTTAAATACTACGTCTGTTGCGTTTCATCAAAAGCGCGTTGAGATAGTGAAGCATTTATTTGGCTCTACAGGTAACACTATCCACATTGAGTCTTCTTTCAATTGTGACTACGGTTTTAACATTCATGTTGGTGATAATTTCTACGCTAATTTCGGCTGTGTAATTTTAGATGCTGCCCAAGTAACGTTTGGTGAGAATTGTTTACTTGCACCTCAAGTTGGAATTTATACTGCGACACACCCTTTAGACCCAACCGAGAGGAGCAGTGGTTTAGAGTTAGCAAAGCCAATCACTATAGGTGACAATTGTTGGGTTGGTGGTCATGCAGTTATCAATCCTGGCGTCACCCTTGGCAACAATGTGGTGGTAGCCTCTGGTGCAGTGGTAACGAAGAGTTTTGGAGACAACGTCGTCATTGCTGGTAACCCAGCGAAAGTGTTAAAAGAAATCATTGCTGAGCCATAATTACGCATAACAGACATTTAAGAGTGATTCTCAATATTTAGCATTTTCCATTTTATTGTTGGGCTTTGTGTTTACGATGGTATGGTTAAGCTCCGCATTGGATGCTCACCACTTAAGCGTGTTAGACGATAAAAGGGTTTATACAGTATGCAAGTAAATAGAATTGATCATCTAGTTCTCACTGTAAAAAATATTGATGTGACCGTTCAATTTTATACTTCTGTTATGGGAATGAAGGCAATTGAGTTCGGCGAAGGCCGCAAGGCATTAAGTTTCGGTCAGCAAAAAATCAATCTTCATCAATTAGGAAATGAATTTGAGCCCAAGGCATTAAATGTTAAGGCGGGTTCAGAAGATTTATGCTTTATCATAGATACGCCTATCACTGATGCAATAAAAGACATTGAGCGTAACGGTGTTAAAGTGATCGAAGGCCCAGTTTCGAGAACAGGTGCTTTAGGTACAATTCATTCGGCATACTTCAGGGACCCTGACGGAAATCTAATTGAGGTCTCTAATTATGCGGTCGTGTAATAAGGGCGAGTAATTGACTCACCACTGTGGGCTGCGTTAATCCCTAAAGGAGTAAAGATGTCTCTCATCGCTAACACACCGAAACCGCCGTACTACGCGGTGATTTTTACATCTCACAGAACGGATGATGGTAACGGTTACAACCAAATGGCGGATCGAATGGTTGAGTTAGCGTCAAAGCAGCCCGGTTTTCTAGGGATAGAGTCTGCGCGAGAAGAGGTCGGGATTACCGTATCGTACTGGTCTGATCTTGAGTCCATTAAACAGTGGAAAGCCAATGCCGAGCACCTAGTTGCCCAAAGGCTGGGTCATGACAAGTGGTATTCATCGTTTAAAACACGAATATCAAAAGTAGAGCGTGACTACGGCATCTAACACACGAATTAATACGACTGAATAGGCTCGTCTGCAGTCATTAGCCGTCATTCTTAATCTTTCCCATATCGTTTCTAAAGCCGTGATTTAGGCGTCTCATCCACGCAACACAGGTGTATTAAGAGCTTGATTGAATGTGTCTTTAAAAAGGAGGTCATGGCAATGGCGGCGTGCTATGGCTATAACACGCTTTTTTTGGCTTAATGAAGGCTCTGAAATTGGGTTTAGGATAATTGCATTTTATGATGCAGCACGCGGATGACTGTAGGTCAGTGACATGTCGCCATTGTGGTTTACACACTTTGGTACCTGTTCTGTCACCTAAACAAAAAGCCCATTGCCCACGTTGTGATCATACTCTGACGGTTTTATCGGCAAACTGGGTCGATAAGATTTTAGCGTTAAGCCTTTCTGCGTTGTTTTTGTTAGTTCTATCTCTAAGCTTTTCTTTTTTATCGTTTGATATTAATGGCATGAAAACGTCCATCACCTTAGCATCGGTGGTGGCATCTTTGGCTGATCAGGCTTATTTGGGGTTGGCGGTGTTGATTTTCACTGTCTGTATTATCTTGCCTGCAGGCGTTATTTCTATGCTGTTATTTTGGATGCTGGCCATTAAGTTTGGCTTAGGGGTTCGTGCGGCACAAACACAGGTAAAGCTGTGTTTTGCTTTTCTAAAATGGTGTATGCCCGAAGTCTTTATCGTCAGTGCCTTAGTCAGTATGATCAAGTTAGTGACCATTGCCGAAGTTGAGTTAGGCCCTGCCTTTTATTTTTACGGCGCCTTTATCGTTATGTTTATGCTGGTGTTGCAGCTATTGGATCGTCATCAACTTGAGTTGGCATTGCTGCAGCGAGCATCATCAGAGCCCAAGCCATTACAGTCGCAACAGAGCTTGCAGTGGACTTGGGCATTACTTGCTACGTCAGTACTTTTGTACCTTCCGGCGAACCTGTTGCCGATTATGACCACTCGATTTTTAGGTGAGGATTCTCCTTCAACCATTGTCGCGGGTGTGATCACACTTTGGCAAAATCAATCTTACTTTATCGCGATCGTGATCTTTGTGGCGAGTGTGTTAGTACCTATCTTTAAGATTTTGGCGTTAGCGTACTTAAGTTATTCAGTGCGTGCTCCTTATGTGTATAACGCAAAGCAGCGTTATCTTCTTTATCGAGTGACGGAATTTATGGGACGTTGGTCGATGCTTGATGTCTTTGTAGTGGCTATTTTGGCCGGATTAGTGCAATTAGGAAGTACCATGAGTGTGTATCCAGGCCCTGCTGTGGTGGCCTTTTGCGCTGTAGTAGTATTGACCATGATGGCAGCAATGTCATTTGATAGTAGAATGTTGTGGGATGAACAATCATGAGTGATTCGCAGAAAAGCGGTAGCGATAAAGCAGCAACAGCGGTTGTAAAAAGTACGCAGAAAATCTCAAAAATATGGCTGATCCCATTGATTACCTTGCTGTTTGGTGGCTGGTTTATTTATCAAGATATTCAGCGCCAAGGGGTGTCCATTGAGATTGAGTTTGATACGGCGTCAGGCCTTGAAGAAGGAAAGACTAAAGTCAAAATACGCGATGTTGTGATGGGGCGAGTGGAGCAGATCCGTTTAAGTGATGATTCATCAAGCGTGCTTGTAACAGCAAAGCTGAATGAAGACGCAGATAAGTTTCTACGCTCAGACACACGCTTTTGGGTAGTTTCTCCTAAAGTGTCTTTACGAGAAATTTCTGGTCTGCAAACCTTGGTGTCAGGTGCTTATATTGATATGTCTCCGGGTATAGAAGGCGAGCCAAAACGAGCGTTTAAAGCATTACAAGAGCCGCCTGTGACGCCGATTGGTACCCCAGGATTGCGTGTGTATATGGAGAGTGAACAGACGTTTACAGCGCAGGTCGGAGATCCTATGGTGTATCGAGGTTTATCGGTCGGGCGAATTGAAACGGTAGAATATGACTTAGAGGCGCAGCAGGCTAAATACAGTGCTTTTATTGAAGCGCCGTTTGATCAATTGATTACCTCAAACACACGCTTTTGGAATTCCAGTGGCATCGAGGTAGAGCTCGGCGCCGACGGTGTGGGCTTAACCACATCCAGCCTTGAATCCCTTTTAATTGGCGGGATTACCTTTGATGAACCCAAGGGGATGGCAGCGGGTGAGCCTTTGAAACAAGACACTGTCTTCAAAATTTATTCTTCTAAAAAGAGCGCTGAGTCCCACCGTTATTCAGAAAAAGTGTATTACATTCTGATGATGGAAAGCTCTGTCAGGGGATTGGAAGAAGGCGCCCCTGTGGAGTATCGAGGCTTGCAGATAGGTCAAGTCGAAGAGATTAACTTTGAGCTTAAGGACATGGCGCGTTCGTTAAGTGCCGAAGCGTATAAGATTCCAGTATTGATTTCGGTGCAACCTGCATTGGTCAATTTAGGTGATAGCCAAGCAGGTAAAGAGATGATCTCAAAGCAAATCTCTGCTTGGGTAGGGCGCGGTCTTAGGGCTTCTCTTAAAACAGGCAACCTGTTAACGGGGGCCGTGTTTGTAGACTTGCAACATTACGAGAATTTGCCCGATCAGAGCTTAGGGCGTATGCAGGGCTTTGCTGTCATTCCTACTGTACCTGATCAGATCGTCCAGTTCGCCGATCAGCTCAATACCACTTTGGATAAGATCAATTCTTTACCGATTAACGGCATGGCGCAGGACTTACGAACGCTACTTCAAGACCTAGCCAGCAGCACCAAAGCGTTTAACGCGACCAGTAGTTCGCTGACTACTAAGCTTGATGAGCTGGATATGCAAGGTATTAATGGGACGCTTAACAGTCTAAATGCGTTGTTGTCTTCGCTAGCTGCAGATGATCAGGGCTTGTCGTCTGTCAATCAAACGATGGTGGAGGTTCAAGAAGCGATTCGCGAGTTGAAGCCGCTGTTACAAAAAATGAATAGCGCGCCAAACAGTCTTATTTTCAAAAGCCAAGTAGCGCCTGATATTGAGCCACGAGGAGTAAATCGATGAAAATTGTAATAGGGCTGCTAAGTGCTCTGTTGTTAAGTGGCTGCTCGACGACGACCTTGGAGCTGCCGAAGTACTATGTATTGAGCGGGGCACCCAGTACAAGTGCGGTTCAGGATGAGCTTTCGACTCAGGTAACGCTTGATAACATCGCGTTGGCGGATTACTTGCGAACCTCTAATATGGTTTTGCAGGTATCCGATCATGAATTGTTTTTTTCTACCAATCATCTTTGGGCGGAGCCGCTCAAAGTAGGGATTGAAAAAGCGTTATCTCGACATGTTTCGTTAACGACCGTGGGCGAAACCTCCCCAATACACTTAGACCTAGTGATCGATTATTTTCATGTCATTGACCAAGACTCGGTCATTTTAGCGGGTAACTTTGCTTTAAAGGAGGATGGCAAGCCCCTTAAGAAGCAGCGTTTCTCATTAAGTGAACCGCTTAACCGCTCGGGCTATCACTACTCAGTTTCCGTTATGTCCGAGTTAGTGGATCGTTTGGGAAGTGATATCAGTAAACAGATAGAAGAATACAAAAGCGCCAGCATCGGTGAGTCCACGGTCATTGGTAGCCAATGAAAAATAGGTTTTTTAGGGTTTAAGAGAGCACTAGTCATCCATTTGCAATAGTTGCTATGCCAAATACGAGGTTCTACTAAATGAGTGACAATATGGATAAGGCCGTTTCTTTGGTTCATAAGGCGAAAAAATGGATGTCATTTATAGTCCTTATATTGATGACCATCATCGTTGCAATCGCCATTGTAGAGTTGGGTATTATTTTATTTTTAGACATATTTGATCCAACAGACGATGTTCTTTTCCTTGAAATCGATGAGTTGTTTCAGATCTTCGGCTTTTTCTTCATCATTCTGATTGGGTTTGAGCTGGTTGAGACAGTCGAGATGTATTTCAAAGATAACGTTATACACGCCGAGGTTGTATTGCTGGTTGCTGTGATCGCCGTGTCTCGCAAAGTGATTTTGCTTGATCTAGACAAGTATGAACCGTTAGCCATCATTGGTTTAGGGCTTATTATTTTAGGGTTAGGCGGCTGTTACTGGCTGATAAAACACAGTTATCGAGCCAAACTCAAACATTAGGAGCTCCATTCGGAGCTTTTTTCTTAAGGTGATCATGTAGCAACCGGTTAATACCTTTTACGCTGTTTAGGCTGTTACAACTGAATGCTGTTTACAACAAGGTAAGAGGAAGCATCATGTCGAATAAGAAAATCTTAATGATCACGGGTGATTTCACGGAAGACTACGAAACGATGGTGCCATTTCAGGCGCTGATCAGCGTCGGCCATACTGTTGATGCTGTATGTCCAGATAAAAAAGCTGGGGATACGGTGGCGACGGCGATCCATGATTTTGAAGGGGACCAAACCTACACCGAAAAGCCTGGACATCGTTTCGCCTTGAATGCGAGCTTTAGCGAGGTCAACGTTGAAGACTACGATGCTTTGGTCATTCCTGGTGGTCGTGCTCCTGAGTATCTACGGTTAAATAAAGAGGTGATTGCGATGGTGCAGCATTTCTTTACGGCCAATAAGCCTGTGGCGGCGATTTGTCATGGCGCGCAGTTGTTGGCAGCAGCGGGTGTGTTAGAAGGACGAAAGTGTTCAGCGTACCCAGCGTGTCAGCCCGAAGTAGAACTGGCAAAAGGAACCTATGCGTCGATTGAGGTTGATCAAGCGGTTACCGATGGCAACCTCGTCACGGCACCAGCATGGCCTGCACACCCTGCGTGGCTGGCTCAATTTTATACGCTACTGAATAACTAACCATCATAAATAAGGTGCGTCGCGTAATGGCGCACCTTATGTTTTATTCATAGCTGCTGAATAGATACATTAGTTCTTTTCTCATCGTAACAAACAGCGTTTTTGTTAGCGTCTTAATCTCAATTCCTTTGCTTTATATTGCGTATTTTCCCCATGCTGTTGGTTCCGAGAATGAATTGGATCACTGTCAAATGTGGAGAGGTGGGTTAAGTATATTTTGTCTTATGTGCCTATTTTAATGCATTGTTCAACAACCGTGAAAAGCCAGTGTGTCTTATACCCAAGGTGGTGCATAGAAACATTAGGTATGTCAGTTTAATAACCTATTATCAGTCATTAATAAAAGGTGAGGCACAGTATGGAACTGGCGACGTTATATGGAACAGCGTTTTGGGGGATCTTTGTTATCCTACTAACTTGGATGGTGCAGTGGTTTATAGCTGCTGGAAGTAAAGGTAAAAAAGCGGATGCGGTGCCTGGTAAAATCGATGAATCCCTAGGACATAAATCGTTTACGTTTCGTGCCCATCGTACTTTTATGAATTCGCTTGAAAACGTCCCGGCGATGTTGGGTGTGATCTTTCTGGCGATACTCGTAGGTGCGGATGCTTTTTGGGTGATGATCTGTATTTGGAGTTTTGCAGTGGCGCGTATTCTTCATATGCTGATGTATTACGCTGTAGCGACCAATGAAAATCCAAGCCCTCGTTCGTACTTTTTCTTAATGGGATTGTTGTCGAACATCGCACTATTAGTTTTGTGTGCGATCACCATGATTAATTCATAAAAGTTGACTGTATTTCAGTGATCGAGTGCGCTTGAGGTATATGTTGTATGATTAAGGCGCGTCAGCCTAATGACGCGCCTTTTTTGCTTTATTGGCGGTCTTTAATTAGCTGGCGTTGTGTTTGGTGGATACTGGCTCTATATTAATTAGTCCTATTACGCTAGTAAGGACGACAGCATGTGCCAACTATTTATCAATGCCGATCCTGGTTTATGGCAGAACATAACGCGCTCTCTTCGCATTGATGGCATGGTAACCAGTATCCGTTTGGAAAATATCTTTTGGTTTACTTTGGAAGAAATTGCCCAACGTGACCAGCTTTCTTTATCGCAACTGATTGTGAAGTTAAATCACGAAGCATTGGACGCGGGCCATGATTTGGAAAACTTCACTTCGTTTCTGCGTGTCTGTGCAATGCGTTATTTGCATTTACAGACGATAGGAATGTTACCGCATGCGTCCGATATCTCATTGGCATCGCTTAACAGTGAACGCATTTTAGAGCAGGAGAAGCATTACTTTGAAACGCTTCCCTAGCAGCGATGACTTGAGCGATCTAATGCCGCTACCTCATTTAACGAATATCTGGAGTGCCTATGAAGCTTCTCGATTTTGCTGAAAAAAGTGTGTTGTGTTGGCTTGCGACTGTATCGGCGGATGCTGCGCCCAATGTGTCACCTAAGGAAATTTTCACCTTTATTGATGAAAACTTGGTATTGATTGCAAACATTGCCTCACCAGAGAGTGAACGTAACATTCAGGTAAATCCAAAGGTTTGTGTGTCCTTTATCGATATCTTCGAACAGCGCGGGTTCAAAGTAAAAGGCACAGCTCAGGTGGTGACAACAGAAGACAGAGATTGGTCAGAGTATTTGGCAGCGCTGAAGGTATTAGCCGGTGAAAGTTACCCAATCAAAAATATTTTTGCTGTGACCGTAGAGTCTTCGTCTAAAATTATGGCGCCAAGCTACGGGTTATTTCCTGATACCACCACACCAGAAAGCCAAGTCGAGGGTGCTTTAGACACCTATAAAGTGCAGCGTAAAGTCTGAGTCGGTTCATTCACCTGAGCGTTATCGAATAAGGCATTTATCAATAGACGGAGTATGTTCGCAGAATTATCATAGCGCTTTAGATAATTACCTCTTATAAAAGCAGCGGTGTCTGCTCTTATTCGCCTCATTCATGGACTGCACAATGAAAGCGCTCTCGAAACTTTATAATTACATTCGCTGTATCCCCAAAACACTTCTATTTAACTTTTCTTACTTACCGTTTAAGCAGGCCATTAAGCTTCCTGTGATTGTTAGTCATAGAACACAGTTTTTAAATAGGAAGGGCTGCATTGTCGTTCCCAAAAACGCTAAAACTGGAAAGATTAAATTAGGGTTTGGGCAGGTTCAGGTGGCCGATGCGTCTTATTCAAGATTCATCTGGAGTTTAGAGAAAAATGGCTCGGTCACGTTTGGGCATAATGTCAGAATTGGTACAGGCTCTAAGTTATTTGTGTCTGGTGCATTAAGCATTGGTAAAAATGTCAATTTTAGTGGTGAAACGAGTATCACGTGTCAAAAGCAGATCGACATATCGGAAGGGTGCTTGGTGTCATGGCGAACGTTGTTTATGGACACCGATTTTCATGCAATTACTAACAATGATGGTGTTTGCTTAAACCCAGATAAGCCTATTTTCATTGGCAAATCGGTATGGGTGTGTGCTAATTCTACGATTTTGAAAGGTGTATCTATCGGTGCTCATTCAATAGTGTCTGCCTCAGCCAATGTGGTGTCTTCATTTGAAGGTAATAATATCATTGGTGGCAACCCTGCGAAGGTGATTGGCTCAATGGAAAACAAAACGTTTTGTATGTGATCCATTGCAATCTCAATGACGCTTGATGCTAGGGTCTTTTGCTCCAGCTGCCGAAGATGTCTTCTTGGTCAAAGCGGTGGATTAAATAATCACATATAGATTTCAGCTTGGGTGACGGTAATTGAGTTCTTGGGTAGACCAACCAAACGCCTGTATAGGGGTACTGATACTGTGCTAGCAGTGAGACTAATTTGCCGGATGCTAAATCATCTTTCACGTAATAATCCGGCAGTTGGGCGATCCCTAGCCCGCGACGTATGGCGTCGAGTAAAGCGGGACCGGAGTTACTGCGCCAATGGCTGGATACTTTGATTTCTTTACGTTGTCCATTTTGACTAAATACCCAATGGGTTTTCGACCCCATTAAACAGCTGTGTTTATTGAGTTCTGCCAAGGTGTGTGGCATACCGTTCTGATCCACGTATTGCCGTGAAGCGCAGAGATATTCTGCTCGGTCACACAAGCGTCTTGATAATAAGCTAGAGTCTCTTAATGCGCCCATTCTGATCGCCAAATCGTAGCCTTCTTCAATTAATTCCACTTCGCGGTTGGTCAGGTGTAGATCAAGATCAACTTGTGGGTTTTGCAGCAGAAAGTCATTCAGCAATGGCGCTAAGTAGCGCTCGCCAAAAGTCGTTGCACAGGTGATACGAAGCGTCCCCATGGGGGCTTGGTTTAGGGCACTTACAGCTTCTTCGGCGGCAGCGAGTGTATTCGGTAGATCTCGACAATGTTGGTAAAAGCGCTCGCCGGCTTCGCTAAGTCGAATGCTACGTGTGGTACGAAACAGCAGTGTGGTGTTTAGGCGTTGTTCAAGGTGTGTGATCAATCGACTTACGTGTGAGGCGGAGACATTCAGCCGATTAGCGGCTTTTGAGAAGCTGCCTTGGTGGACAACTTCAACAAAGGCTTCCATTGCTTCCCATTGTTTCATAAGTGGTAAATCCTGATTGTTGCTGTATGACAATAATTATTTGTTAAAATAAGTATTATCGCAATAGTTTTTTAGGATTACACTACTTGTACATGTTTCACTAACTATTAAGTTAAGACGGAGTTCACAATGTTGAAATGTAAAGCGGCCGTAGCTTGGGGTCCAGGTCAACCTCTTAAAATCGAAGAAGTTGATGTTCAAGATCCGCAGGCGGGTGAAGTACTTGTTCGCATGGTAGCAACAGGTGTGTGTCACACTGACGCATTCACACTTTCTGGTGAAGACCCAGAGGGTATCTTCCCAGCAATCCTAGGCCATGAAGGTGCAGGTGTTGTTGAAGCGGTTGGTGAAGGCGTATCGTCTCTTAAAGTTGGCGATCACGTTATACCACTTTACACGGCTGAGTGTGGCGAGTGTAAATTCTGTAAATCTGGCAAAACTAACCTTTGTCAGGCTGTTCGCGCGACACAAGGTAAAGGCCTAATGCCTGACGGTACAAGCCGTTTCAGCATCAATGGCGAGCCGATTTTCCATTACATGGGTTGTTCTACCTTCTCTGAGTACAGCGTTGTACCAGAAATTTCGTTGGCGAAAGTTAACTCTGAAGCTGCCATGGACAAAATTTGTCTATTAGGCTGTGGCGTTACAACGGGTATTGGTGCGGTTCTAAACACTGCGAAGGTTGAAGAGGGCGCGACGGTTGCTGTCTTTGGTCTAGGTGGTATCGGTCTGTCTTGTATCCAAGGTGCTCGTCTAGCTGGCGCAGCTCGTATCATCGCGATCGACCTAAACGAATCTAAATTCGAAATGGCTGAGCAATTCGGTGCGACGGACTTCATCAACCCATCTAAGTTCGATAAGCCTGTTCAAGAAGTGATTGTTGAATTGACGGACGGCGGTGTGGACTACTCTTTCGAGTGTATCGGTAACGTCAACGTTATGCGTGCAGCACTTGAGTGTTGTCACAAAGGTTGGGGCGAGTCGATCATCATTGGTGTCGCTGGCGCAGGTCAAGAAATCTCAACGCGTCCATTCCAGCTAGTGACTGGTCGAGTATGGCGTGGTTCTGCATTCGGTGGCGTTAAAGGTCGTACTGAATTGCCAGGTTACGTAGAAGACTACATGAGCGGTAAGATTGAAATCGACCCATTCGTAACGCACAAGATGAAGCTTGAAGATATTAACGAAGCGTTCCATCTTATGCATGAAGGTGAAAGTATCCGTACTGTCATCGAATTTGATACAAAATAAGAGTGATTTGTCACAAAAAGCCCATCTAGATGATGGGCTTTTTTACTGATACAAAGAGGGATATATGGAACTTTTATCAAGTACAAAAGTAAGTGGTGGCTGGTTAAAACGCTACCGTCACGAAAGCTTGTCCGTAAAAGGCGACATGGTATTCGCAATCTTCTTACCGCCTCAGGCGGAGAGCGCGAGTGTTCCAGTAATGTACTGGTTGTCTGGTCTAACATGTACCGACGAGAACTTTTCGCAAAAAGCAGGTGGTTTCAAGAAAGCCGCTGAGCTTGGCTTAGCGATTGTGATGCCGGATACCAGCCCACGTGGTACGGATTACCCTGGCGAGCACGAAAGCTACGATTTCGGCTCCGGTGCTGGCTTTTATGTGAACGCAACGGTTGCACCTTATGCCAACACTTACCACATGTATGACTACGTGGTAAAAGAACTACCAACATTGGTGGAAGAACACTTCCCAGTGACGGATAGGCGTTCTATCTCGGGTCACTCTATGGGGGGGCACGGTGCGCTGATTTGTGCGCTTAAGAACCCAGGCCGTTACCAGTCTGTGTCGGCGTTTGCACCGATCACCAACCCAACGCAGTGCCCTTGGGGCGAGAAAGCGTTCACAGGTTACCTAGGTGACGATCGTGAAGCGTGGAAAGCATGGGATACCTGTGAGTTGATCGCGACGGCCACTGAGCGTTTACCATTATTGGTGGACCAAGGTGAAGCGGATAACTTCTTAGAAGAGCAGCTGAAACCTGAAGCGTTAGAACAAGCGTGTGAAAAAGCGGGTCATGAATTGACGTTACGCCGTCAGTCTGGCTACGATCACAGCTATTTCTTTATCTCTAGCTTTGTAGATGACCATCTGGTTCATCATGCAAAAGCATTGGGTCTATAAACCTAATTACGCTTTTGCATAGAGAGACAAAAAAGGCGAACTACTGACTGAGTAGCTCGCCTTTTTAATGCTTGGTGTTTTAACGCTGAAACAATACTAGTTAAAACGGAACTGGCTGATTTGAATACGTAGCGATTCTGCCATTTTAGTCACCAGTTGCGAGCCTTGCGCCACTTCATCGGCTTCTTGAAGTACGCGTTCTGATACTTCTCGAATCCCCATTAGGTTGCTGTTTATTTCCTCGGCGACATGCCCTTGTTGTTCAGCAGCGGAGGCTATTTGTACGCTGCGATCAGACACGTCATCGACTTGCATTAACATCTTTTCAAGATTCTGTGCGGCATTACGCATACGTTCTGCGCCCAATTCTGCTTGTTGCGTGCTGGATGCCATTGAGCTTGAGGCTTCAGAAGATTGCTGTTGTAGCTTTTCAATGATTTGACGAATCTCGACGGTTGAGCTTTGGGTACGGCTGGCAAGAGTACGTACCTCGTCGGCGACGACGGCAAAGCCTCGACCTTGTTCACCTGCACGGGCTGCTTCGATGGCCGCATTTAAGGCCAGTAAGTTTGTTTGCTCAGAAATATCACCGATCACACCTAAGACCGATTCAATATCTTTTGTCTGTGACAATAACTCAATGATGACAGAGTTGGCGCCTTCAACATGATGTGTCAGCGTTTGAATGTTGTGATTGGTTTCATTCAAATCGGTGCTAGAGCTGCGCGTGGTGTCTTGTACGACTTGTGTGGCTTGTGCTGTATCTTTGGCGTTGTTCGCCACATCACGAATAGAGTAAGACATCTCATTCATAGCCGTGGCCAATTTTTCCACTTCATTAAATTGGTTATCCATGCCACGCTTAGTGTTGCTTGTGTTGCCTTGCATTTGAACAGAGACTGCTTGCAGCTCGTCAATCGCCTGTGCCACGCTGCCTAAAGTTTTTGCTAACGAGCTAGACATTTGATTAGCTGAATCCGCAAGAATGCCAAGCTCATCTTTACGGTTGAGCTCTAAGTGGTGAGTCATATCGCCACTTGCCACAATTTGTAGGTGGGCTGTGACGGCTTTTAATGGTCGAACAATGCTACGCACTAGAAAGCAGCTCATTGTCAATGCGACCAGAACCATCAGGGTTTCAACAATGACTGAGACTAAGGTGTTGTCCCAAAAAGCCTGCTGAACATCCGTTAAAAAGACGCCTGAACCGACAATCCAGTCCCAATCTTTAAGGCCTTTTACATACGAAACTTTGTCTTCTGGCTCATCTACTTGAGGGCCTTTGTAAGTGTATTCCACAAAGCCTTCACCGTTTTGTTTTACAGTTGAGACCATGGCTTGCCAGTGATATTTGCCACCTGCGTCGGTTTTATTTTTGACATTACTGCCATTAAGTTGAGGTTTGAGTGGGTGCATTAACAGTGTGTGCTGATAGTCGTTTACCCAAAAATAACCGCCATTTCCATAACGCAGCGCAGCAACTGCTTGCAGAGCTTGCTCTTTGGCTTGTTGTTCACCGATGATAGGCGCTTGAGCATGATAGAACTCGATCAATGAGTAGGCGTTGTCTACCTGCTCTTTAACTTGTAACTTACGTGCCTCAAGCGCACTTTGATATTGGCTTGAGTAAGCTTGAAACTCAAAAATAACCAATAAACCTACTAATAGTGCAATTAGGCCCCATAATTTACGACTGACTTTGATATCGGCAATCCGCATGATTTCCTCCTGAAAATTTAATAAGCAGAGGTTATGGTTTTTTAGAGGTCGGGGTGCTGATATAGATCATTAGTTGAATATAATTGAAACTAATAGATTACGTTTTTAGCTTATAGAAGACATGGCTTTCATATTTTTCAAAAAACCGATTAGGGATTCCTATGCGTTACTCTATTTTGATCACCGGATGCAGCAGTGGCATCGGCTTAGAAGCCGCCTTGATGCTGCAAAAAAACAACTTTTTAGTGGTAGCGAGCTGCCGCAAAGCCGCTGATGTTGATGCGCTGCGTCGCCAAGGCATTAAACATGTTGTACAGCTGGATTTGGCGGACTCTAAATCCATTGAGCAAGGGTTAAAGCAAACCCTAGAGATCACTGGTGGGGCTTTGTACGCGCTGTTTAATAACGGTGCTTATGGACAGCCTGGGGCAGTGGAAGATTTGCCAGTAGACGTATTACGCCAACAGTTTGAGGTGAATGTCTTCGGTACGCACGATCTGACGACACGTGTTGTGAAAGTGATGCTTCAGCAAGGCTATGGCCGTATTGTGCAAAACAGTTCAGTACTTGGTTTGGTTGCGGCACCGTTTCGGGGTTCTTACAATGCGAGCAAGTTCGCATTAGAGGGACTTACAGACACCATGCGCATGGAGTTAAGCGATACGCCGATTAAAGTGTCAACCATTGAGCCTGGTCCGATTGTCAGTCGCTTTAGAGACAATGCTTTAATTGCGTTGCAATCTAACATTGATGTGGAAAACAGCCGACATCAAAAAGGCTATCAGCAAGCCATTACTCGTTTAAGCAAGGTTGGCCCAGCGGCAAGTGGCACATTACCTGCGAGCGCGGTCGTAAAGAAATTATTGCATGCATTGGAATCACCTAATCCTAAGCCGCGTTACTATGTGACTTGGCCAACGTACGCAGCTGGTTTGATGCGTCGTGTGCTACCAACGTGTTTGTTGGACCGTATCATGAAATCGAATGGTAATTAGCCGTTGGCTATATTTGGTAGCGAGCTGATGACGTTATGACCCAGTAGCCATTGATCGATGGCGGTTAAATAGCGCTGACGTATGGGCTTCGGTGATAAAAACAAATCATGGTAGCCGCCTTCTATGGCAACTGCTGTAAGCTGAGAAAAAGCGTTCTTCGCTGCTAGGTTCATACTGTCCACATCTAAAACACCGTCCCCTAGTTTGACTTCTTCAATATCCAATGCATGGCGTGTTGTAGTTTTTGAATGGCACATCAAGGTTGGTAGTGCAATCGGATGCTTCTGCAAAGCACGTTGGGTCAGAATCACTTGTTTAAGCCAGTGAAAGGAAAGAGGGAACCCGTGCGCAGGTTTCCAATCTAGGCGGTAGCTCCACTCGCCACCAAACTCTTGGTGTAAGGTTTGAGCGTATAAACTGATTTTATGGGCTCGTAATGAATGGTATGGCAGCAGGGACACCGCCAGCCAGATAGGCCAACTTACGTGTTTTATGATGTTGGGTGAAAAGGGCAGAGCTAAAAAGGGGCTGTTTAACATCAGCCCGGTAATACGTGGTTTGTTGTTTGTGTCTTGTTCGGATGCTTGCTGAGTCGATACATAACTCGACGCGATCAATCCCCCTGTCGAATGCGCTAGTAGAGTCACTTCAGTAACGCCGAGTTTATACATCTCAGTCAGCGCGATGTGGATGTCATCGTGGTATTGAGACAGGCTTTCGCACCAATTAGGTACACTATTTGGACGAATAGAACGACCGTAACCTTGTAAATCGAGTGCAAAAAAACGCAACCCTAACTGATCGAAGTGATGTGCCAGTAGGTCTTGAAAGAAATAATCCGTATAGCCATGCAAGTATAAAATTGCTTTATGACTTGGCGCGGGAGTGACGTATTCAATAACGGTGGTCACAACGGCCGACACGGCACCGTCAAAGCGATAGGTGTGAGCCACAAATGGGTTACCGAGAATATCAGGTTTGCTATGTAGGTGCTGCCAAGAGTCAATCATAACAATCTAAAAAATTTGATCGCCTAATTGATCGATGGTGAGCTTTGCTTTTCGAATGGTGAGTTCAACGCATTCATCAAGGCTAGCGACTAGATCAGAACGAATAAACGTATGAACTTTTTGGTCTTCGAATTCGCCTTTAGTAATTGTCGCGCAAACTCGGTATTGGCCTTGATCTGGCTGAGGGGTTGGAATAATGATGAAACCATTGTGTTCAACAGGGTCAAACGTACGCACATTTGAGGTGGTTCCATCACCAGAAAACATTTGAGTAATTTTAGAAAGAAAGCCCATGACAATAAAAGCCCTTGGTAATTAGGATAACCTTCATTGTCATGGATTTTGGCTTAGAGTCAAATAAAGCCGTAAAAGATTAGCTTTGTGGCGTAATATTAGGCGTTATGATAACTGCGCGTTTGCGGCTCGACATAAGCGTAAACATAGCGACTAAGATCGCTGGGATCATCAGCAAATTTAGGATCTCCCAACCAAAAAGCGAGTGCCAGTAACCGGATAACAAGCTGGCGGCCGCGGCACTTGAGAACACGATCAAATCGTTAACACCTTGAACACGGGCTTTATCAGCAGGCCTATAGGTTTTTGTTAGTAATGCAGTTGCCCCGATGAACGTGAAGTTCCAGCCAATGCCGAGCAATACTAGAGCAATGAAGAAGTGCCAATAGCTCACACCAAATTGATTTAAGAAGACGCAGCCGAGTAACATTAAGCAGCCAATTTGGATGACGCTGTAGGTGCCAATACGCATGATCAGCCGACCGGTAAAGAAAGAAGGTAAGAACATCCCCAGTACATGCCATTGAATAATGTGTGCGGTGTTACCAAAATCAAAGCCGCATGCCTGCATTGCCAAAGGGGTAGCGGTCATAATTAACACCATCACAGCATAGCCAATAGAACCAGCCACGATTGCACTCATTAAATCTGACTGTTTGAGGAGTTCACGATAAGGGCGTGGTGTGCCATTTAGCTCTTGTGCTGTGGGCGCGCGCATCGGTAATACTGCAATCAACACCGTATTAAAGATGTACAGCACGATTAAAGCCGCAAACGCCCCTAAATATTGAGTTTCGGGTGCCCAGTGCTCAAACCAGATCGCCATATTAGGCCCCAGTACCGCGGCGATAACGCCAGCCCCCATAATCATGCTGATGGCAAGAGGCGCTTTTTCTTTCGGTACATTTTCAGTGGCGGCAAAACGGTATTGCTGACCAATACCAATCGCCATGCCCAGTAAAAAAGTCGCGCCACAGAATAGCTCAAATAAGCCATGTTTTACGGCGTAAAAGGCGAGAAAAGCACCGCCAACACCGATGAGGTTACCCGCAAGAAAACCTTTTTTACGGCCTAGCCAGCCCATTAAAAGAGCGGCTGGAAGTGTGACTCCCATAAGACCTAAAAATTGAAGTGCAACAGGTAATGTTGCCAATGCAAAACTCGGCGCTAAACTTTGACCGATGAGTGCGGTCACAGATACAAGAAGTATGTTGCCTGTTATCAACAAAGCTTGTCCGAGAGACAGTCCCCAAACCGTTATATTACGCATGCTAAATCCTTTATCTAGCTGTCATAGTATGTAACGCCGCAATAACGATCGGGCAGCTACGTCAACATATTAGTCGAGCAACTTGAACATTTATTGCATGATTATAGTAATTGTATGAGTTAAGTTCAATTTGATTCGCGTAGAATGGAAAATATTTACAAAAGGAGAAATGTGTGGATTTGCTGATGCCAACGCGAAGCGACCTCTGGTTTCTGCCCCTAGGAGGAACGGGGGAAATAGGAATGAATTTAAATTTGTATGGTCACGATGGACAGTGGTTGATGGTCGACTGTGGGGTATCATTCAACGAACCGATTGACGAAAATAGTGCGCGAACACACGAGCTGGTGTGTGCTGACCCTGATTTTATTGTACAACAGCGCCATCGTTTAGCTGGGATTGTTATTACCCATGCGCATGAAGACCATGTCGGAGCTTTGCCATTTTTGTGGCGCCGCTTCCAAGTGCCCGTTTATACCACGCCTTTTACGGCCGAAATTTTACGTCGAAAACTTGCTCAAGTTGGTTTATTAGGAGACGTTGAAATTCACGAATTGCCGATGGGGAGTCAGTTTTCCGTGGGCGTATTTGATTTACAGTGGATTACCTTGACGCATTCTATTCCTGAGCCAAGTGGGTTAATGATTGAGACACCAGCGGGTAATGTTTTTCATACGGGGGATTGGAAGATTGATCACAGTCCTGTGATTGGTGAAAAGTTTTCCCCTGCCGTCTTGTCGACGTTACGCAAGCGTGATGTAAAAGCGATGGTGTGTGATTCCACGAATGCCTTAAAAAAGGGTCACTCTGTATCGGAATATGACTGCTATAAAGCCTTACTGGACGTTATTAGGGATGAGCAGGGGCGTGTGGTGGTTGGTTGCTTCAGCAGTAATATTGCGCGGTTGGTATCACTGGGTTACGTAGCTAAGGAAACAGGGCGTTATTTAGCACTGTTAGGTCGCTCGTTACAAAACATGGTCAGTGCGGCTCGAGTTGCAGGCTATTGGCCTGATGATCTACCTGTGATTGACCCTTCGCATCTTGGTTATTTACCTGCAGATGAGGTGTTGGCGGTTGCTACTGGAAGCCAAGGTGAGCCAAGAGCGATGTTAAACCGCCTAGCGCGGGATGACTGTTTCGATTTATCTCTTCAAAAAGGCGATGTAGTTCTCTTCAGCGCTATGATTATTCCAGGTAACGAAGACGCGATTGAGCGCTTGGTAACGTCTTTTAAAGCCCAAGGTATTCGAACGATTCAAGGTCACGATACCGTTTTACCGATTCATGTTAGTGGCCATCCTTACGAAGAAGAACTTGCTTCCATGTATGACTGGGTGCGTCCAGAAGTGGCAATACCTACCCATGGTGAACCTGAACATATGGCCGCCAATGCTCGAATCGCTAAAGCTGCGCATGTACCACGTCAACTGACCGGATTAAACGGCGACCTATTTACACTTGCGCCAGAGATTGGGGTTCGTAAAAACGCGATTAAAGCAAAGCGCATTGCAATAGCCAGATAACCTTGCGGACTAGCAAGAACCAAAAAAAGCCTCATGTTACAACCGTATCATGAGGCTTTAGACTTCAACTGATATCAATCTAGCTGTGTATTGATTACAGCTCTACGGCAACGTTTTCAGCAAAACCTAGCATTAGGTTTAAGTTCTGTACCGCGGCACCAGAAGCGCCTTTACCAAGGTTATCAAGCTTCGCTGAAAGAACGACTGATTGGCCATCTTCAGAAGCAAATACGGCTAATTCCACTTGGTTCGTATTTTCTAAACCGTGCGGTGTCAAGAACGGCGCGTGGCTGTCTTTCACTTCATTGAATGGGTGGACAGTGACAAAGTCTTCTTCTTCGTAAGTTGCCGCTAACGCCGCTTGTAATTTCTCACCCGTCATATCGCCAGACAGTGTTAAAGGAATGCTGATTAGCATGCCTTGGGCAAAGCTGCCCACACTTGGGATAAAGATTGGCGTGTTGTCTAGCTGAGACCATTTTTGGATTTCAGGTAGGTGCTTATGTTTGAAGTTTAAGCCGTAAGTGCCGTATGAAGCAGCGCCGCTGTTACCTTCGTATTGCTCGATCAGCTGCTTACCGCCCCCTGTGTAGCCAGAAATAGCGTTCACAGTGTAGTGACCGTTTTTGGCTAAAAGGCCTTGTTCAACCAATGGTTTAAGCAACAAGATAATCCCTGTTGGGTAGCAGCCTGGGTTGGATACGAATTGCGCATCCTGAATGCTTCCGCGTTGGCTGGCATCGAGTTCCGCAAGACCGTAAACCCAACCATTCGCAATACGGTGAACAGAACTTGCATCCAGTACACGACAGCCTTCTGCTTTTGCGAGAGCAACGGTGTCTTTTGCTGCGTCATCTGGCAAGCATAAAACCGTTACGTCGGCTTCTTTCATCAGACGGCGTTTTTCTTCTACATCGCGCTTTTTATCAGGATCGATGCTGATCACTTCGATATCAGGATGATTTACTAGGCGTTCACGTACCTGTAGGCCAGTCGTGCCCGTTTCACCGTCAATAAATACTTTCTTCATTCGTGTCTCCAAGCAACTGCTCAAGCGAAACTGCGAGCAGTAGGCAATTCATTTATAAGCTAATCATAGCACTGGCGTGGGCTGGAAAAAACTAAGCGCCAGCCCAGTTTGAAAAATAGTTAGGCTGGCGCAAAAGTTGTCATGGTATTAGGTTAGGGTTGTATTTGTTCTTCAATTACGTCATCTGGGACATCAGCAATCGCTGACTCAAAGGCTTTTAGACGCTTGTAGATCGACAGCAACTCGACAATTGTTGTCCAAGAATTAACGAGAAATTGGAAAGAGCTTTCTACTTGGTTAAAGGCATTCGAAATACGTTGCATGACCCCTAGTGTGAAGGCACCTGCTACGATAGAGGGGCCTAATGCGATCAGCGGTACTAGTACACCAGCTTGCAAGTAGCCGTAACGGACTACGTTGAAATAAAGATAATGAAAGTACAGGCGGAAGTAGTTTTTGCGCACATTATCGAACAACTCAGCGAGTTTCACGGGTTCTGCGCGGTCAGCGTAATCTTCACCATAGACCAGCTCTTTACGGTAGGCTGCTTCTACTTTTTGGTTTTTGAATTCCAGTCCTGGTAGTTTGATCCCAGCCGTTGCTAGAAGAACCGTACCAATAATGGACCAAAGAATGGCGACAAACACTAAGGCTTGCGGTACTTCACCGATTAGAGGTAGCTCAGTCACGTAACTTGAAAGCGCCCACAGAACAGGTAAGAAAGCGAGTAATGTCATAATCGAGTCTAAAAAGCGAACACCTAGGCTTTCCATTATGCTGGCAAAGCGCATGGTGTCTTCTTGAATCCGTTGGGAAGCACCCTCAATATGGCGTACTTTTGGCCATAGAGCGGTGTAGTAATTATTCATAGCAGTGCGCCAGCGAAACACATAATGACTGACAAAGAAGTGGTTGAAGACAGCGACGGAAATAGCGACTAGGGCGATGGTGGCAAACGTTAAAAGTTGACCATAAAACTCGGTTAGGGTAATGCTATTTGGTGCGGTTAAGGCTTTTTGGATGAGATCGTAGAAACTGCCGTACCATTCATTGATCATGACACTGACTTGTACTTGGAACCATGTGATAAAGACGATCAGGGCCGACCCCATTACCGACCATTTTGCCCATTTGTGACCGCCGTAAACCATCCAAGCGCCGACAAATAACGCGTAACACACCAGCATGTATTGATAGAGCCAAACATCGCTAGCGAAGCTATAGGCTTCTTGAAAGGCCGCTTGCGCGGCTTGATCAGCACCTTCGCCCAGTGCAGCAGGAAAGTTAACACCAAAAAATTGGCCAAGGCTTAACGTGGCCCCAAGGTCCTGTCCAATGGTGTACCAGCTAATTACACAAACGAGTGCCCAGAGGGCAAACGTCAAAAAGAATAGTTTGGGCTTCGGGAAAAAGGATAAAAACACAGTTTATCTCTCTATGTCAGTAGGTGAGTGGAGCTCAGTAAGGTGTTGAATTAACTAATAAGGTGTGTAAAAAACCGTTAGAGCTTAAACCAGAGTATTCGCTTCGACAACGGAACTTGTTAAATGATCATGCAAATAAACGGATAAACTTAGCGGATTCTGCGGCCGTGCCAGTAATGTTTTTTCCAATAGACATTATCCAAGCTCGATATAATAACGCCTTGTGAGGTGGACGCGTGTAAAAACGTACCATTTTTCACGTAAATACCCACGTGGCGTACTTTAGAGCTTGTTTTAAAAAAGACTAGATCGCCTGCTTCAAGCTCGTCCTTATCCACATGGTAGCCCGTTTGAACTTGTTTCGCGGTTGTACGAGGAAGGTAGGCACCGAATTGATCACGTAATGTTAAATAGACGAATCCTGAACAATCAACTCCGCGTCGGCTCATGCCACCCCAAGCATAAGGCGTGCCACGCCAGTCTTGATAGTGTTGGTAAAGGTGCTGTGCAATAGTGGGTTCGTTTTGAATGCTCAGAGTGCCTGTGTCGACACGAATTGTGTTGTCTGGAATTGAGCTACAGGCAGTTAGCAATGCTACAAATAGGGTAGCGATTAGTGCTTGGGTCAACGATTTGGCATATAGCATGGGCAGGCGTCCTTTTACACAGTGCATTTATCTTATGCTCTTTAAAGTTCGCTGACAAAAACTAGACAATTTTTTTGTGTTCGAAAAGCCGTCGCAACAAAAAAGCTGTGACCTATCGCTAGGACACAGCTTTTGAACACTTAAGGTGTTTGCTAAACGAACTTATTTTTTTAGATCCGCTACTGTTTTTGCAACAGCACGTTCAAAACGCTGGAAGCCTTCTTTGATATCGGCTTCTGGAATGATCAGTGACGGCGCAAAACGAACCACATTTGGGCCCGCTACTAAGACAAATAGGCCTTCGTTCGCCGCGTGAGTTAGGAAGTCTTTCGCATGACCTGCTAGCTCATCAGTCACTTCAGCACCCATCAACAAACCCATACCTCGAATGTCTTTAAAGACATGATGTTTATTATTGATGGCTGTCAGTTCGTCAACAAATAGTTGGTGACGTTTCTTAACGCCTTCTAACACTTCAGGCGTGTCTACAATGTCTATAACTGCTTCGGCAATCGCCGCTGCCATTGGGTTACCGCCGTAAGTACTACCATGAGTGCCTACAGCCAAACTTTTACCAATCTCAGCAGTGGTTAGCATCGCGCCTACAGGGAAACCGTTACCCAACGATTTCGCTGTGGTTAGAATATCAGGTGTAATGCCTTGTTGTTGGTAAGCGTAAAGCGTACCGCTACGGCCAACACCCGATTGCACTTCGTCGTAGACCAATAGAGCACTGTGTTGATCACACAGTTCACGTACTTGCTTCGCAAATTCTGGATCAGCAGGGATTATGCCGCCTTCACCTTGAATTGGTTCCATCACAACAGCGCATGTTTTGTCAGATATAAGTGCTTTAAGGGCTTCAATATCGTTGTATTCACAATGCTTGATACCACCTGGTACCGGTGCAAAACCTTCGGTGTATTTTGCTTGGCCTCCAACCGACACTGTAAACAAAGTACGACCATGGAAAGATTGGTAGAAGGAAATGATTTCATTCTTTTCCGGACCAAAGTGATCAAACGCGTAACGTCGAGCTAACTTAAATGCCGCTTCGTTGGCTTCACCGCCACTGTTAGCAAAAAAGACACGATCTGCAAAGGTCTTTTCTGTCAGTTTTTTTGCCAAACGGAGTGCTGGTTCATTGGTCATCACGTTGGATAGATGCCAAAGCATGCCAGCTTGTTCACGCATTGTGTCAACCAAAGTTGGGTGCGAGTGCCCCAATGCAGTCACGGCAATGCCGCCTGCAAAGTCGATGTACTCTTTACCTTCCTGATCCCACAAGCGAGAGCCCTCACCACGAACAGGGATAATCGCCGCTGGTGCATAGTTTGGACACATTACGTCATCAAATGTTGCTCTCGTTACTTGTTCAGTCACTTATCAATACCTCTTAAAATTAAGCGGCCTCAAGTAGGCCGCTTCACGATTTATATCAAATTTCTCAACTCACGAATAGCAACACTTACCATAGACAGCGACAATTCTGGCTCTGATTTTATTTCGCCAAATGTGCTGTGGTAGTGATGGATATTGTCATGGTTGAGCTCTTTCCAGTTTGCCAAACGGCTGTCTAAGTCATTGACTTCGATACTGGCCTGGATCACCTCTTGCGAGATGGTACGTAAAGCATTATCAACTTCGTCACCAAGGCCTGCTTTGGCGCGACGCTCCCACATATCGTCCGCTGGTAGCTGGTTGATGCTTTGACGTAGCCAGTACAAACCAAGGTCCATTTCTAGGGCAAAGTAAGTTTGTGCTGTGTCTAGCACTTCCTTCTCTGTCTGAGCCGCGACACGAATAATGTCTAAGCCGTAGAACAGGAATGGTAGGGCAGATAGTCTATCGGCAATCTCTGCAGGGACGTTTTGCTCTTGCAATTGTTTACTTACATCAGAGATGTATTCGCAAGTTGGCTGCGTCAATATCGCATCTAAGTTGCTTCGAATAATGCCAATACCGGGTTTGTAGGTATCCGTTAACTTCTGAATCGCCAGCGCTTCACGCGTGTTACGAATTAACCACAGCGTCGCTTTTTCTAGCAAACTTTGGATTTGGATAAACAACTGATTTTGCAAGGAGTTGTCTACTTTAAAGTCCAGCTCGTTAATGGCATCCCACAAAGCAGGAATATCAAACATCTGTTCGGCCGCCATGTAAGCACGCAATACATTCAAAGCCGATGCGCTGGTTTCTTCCTGCACATAGGTTGAGAACGTAGAGCCCATACGGTTACCAACATTGTTAGTGACGTGTGCTGCAATGATTTCTTGCGCCAGCGGGTGGTCACTCATGTGTTCAGAGAAACGTTTTACTAATGGCGTTGGGAAGTAATCTTTGATTTGCGCGCGCAAATCTGGATCTTTGCCAATGCCATCTTCCACCAGTTGCTCAGCAAACTTGATTTTTGAGTACGCCAATAACACAGAGATTTCCGGACGAGTTAGGCCTTGGCCTTTACCCATACGTTTTTTCATCTGCACATCTGTTGGTAAAAACTCGATTTCTCGATTTAGGCGACCTTCACGCACTAATGACAGCATCAAACGCCAGTGATCGGCAATGCGCTCAGGCGCACGAGCATTGACCAGTGATAGCAGATGGCTTTGACCCTTGTTATGACGAATAACCAAATCACCGACTTCATCGGTCATTTCAGCGAGTAACTTGTTACGTTGTTTCTCGGTCATATCGCCGTTTTCGACGATACGGTTTAGTAAGATTTTGATGTTTACTTCGTGGTCCGAGCTGTCTACACCGGCAGAGTTATCGATCGCGTCGGTGCTAATCAGTCCGCCTTTTTGAGCAAACTCAATACGTGATTTTTGCGTAAACCCAAGGTTGCCACCTTCGCCGATCATTTTACAGCGTAGCTCGTTGCCGTTCACACGCAGCGAGTTATTACCGTTATCACCCACTTCCGCATGCGTCTCTGATGAGGCTTTTGCGTAGGTACCGATACCACCGTTCCAAAGTAGGTCGACAGGGGCTTTAAGAATGTGGGAAATCAATTCTGTCGGTGGCAAGGATTTGACGTTCCCTTCGATCCCTAAGGCTTTGCGAATGTCGGCGTTAATTGGGATTGATTTAGCGCTACGGTTAAAGATACCGCCACCTTTAGAAATTAGCTCGGCGTTGTAATCTTCCCAAGATGAACGTGGCAAATTGAACAAGCGCTGACGTTCTTCGAATGACGTTGCTGCATCTGGCGTTGGGTCGATAAAAATATGCATGTGGTTAAAGGCTGCCACAAGGCGTATGTGCTTAGACAGCAGCATACCGTTGCCAAATACATCCCCAGCCATGTCACCAATACCTACCGCTGTGAAATCGGTGGATTGGCAATCAATGCCTAACTCTTGGAACTGGCGTTTCACCGATTCCCACGCACCACGAGCGGTAATGCCCATTTTTTTGTGGTCGTAACCGTTTGAACCACCAGACGCAAAGGCATCGCCTAACCAGAAACCGTATTTTTCAGAGATGCTGTTGGCTAAATCCGAGAACGTTGCTGTCCCTTTGTCAGCTGCAACGACTAGGTATGGATCGTCTTCGTCATAACGTTTTACTGAAACAGGCGGTACTAGCTCACGCTGTACTAGGTTATCGGTGATGTCTAATAGACCTGAAATAAAGGTGGTGTAGCAGCGCACTACTTCAGCTTGGGTTTCTTCACGAGAGGACGTTTTCTTCAGCTGTTTAGCAACAAAACCACCTTTTGCACCCGCTGGTACGATGACGGCGTTTTTAACCATTTGCGCTTTTACAAGGCCCAGTACTTCGGTACGGAAATCTTCCATACGGTCAGACCAACGTAAGCCACCACGAGCGACTTTGCCGCCACGCATGTGGACGCCTTCAACCCATGGGGCATAGACGAAAATCTCAAAGCGTGGGCGAGGCAGTGGTACAGCCGGAATTAAGCTTGGGTCCAGTTTGAAGGAAACGTAGTCTTTAACGTTGCCGTCTTCTGCTGGCTGATAGAAGTTAGTACGTAGCATCGCCTGAATCACGGATAAGTAGTGTTTCAAGATGCGGTCTTCATCTAGATTGGCAACGTTTTCAAGCGCCTCTTCGATTTTTTCTTGAAGCTTGACGACTTTATCGTCACGTTTACTTTCCAGTGCAGGATCAAATCGCTGCTCGAACAGTTGTACCAGTAGGCGTGCAATTGGCGCGTTTTTCTCTAGCGTTTGCTGCATGTATTGTAGTGAGAAAGGGACTTGCAGTTGTACTAGGTATTTAGTGATTGCTCGTAGCATTGTCACTTGACGCCATGTCAAAGAGGCGTCCAGTACTAAAGAGTTGAAACGGTCATTCTCAATTCGACGTTTGAAGACGGCGTTGAAGGCATCTTGGAAGTCGTCACGGTAGGCTTTTTTATCTAGGTTAACACTAGGGTTAACGCTGATAGCAAACTCTACCACCCAGGTGTTGGCTTGGCCGTCACCATTTTGATCCAACTCGTAGGGTCGAGCTTCCAATACACGTAAACCCATGCATTCAAGGATCGGCAATACATCGGACAGAATCAGTGTTGTGCCTGCGCCATAGACTTTAAAGAAGTAATGGTTTTTCGCTTGACCAACTTGGCGATATAGGTGGGTCGAAATATCGCTGTCGTCGGTGAGTTCGCTTAAGCGCTCAATATCCAATACAGCAGTGTTGGCAGAGAAGTCTTCTCGGTACGCAGCTGGCAAGTACGGTGCGTACTCAGTGTAGAGTTTGTTGCCGTTTTCTTCACCTATGCTGGTATGCAGTGCCGCCAGCAATTTGTCGTCCCAAGAAAGAGCCGCGTCTTGCATCTTGCGTTGGATGTCATCAATGTCGACGGTCGGGCTGTTTTCTGGATCAGCAATCTGAATGGTGAAATTTACACGCGCTAGTACTTGCTGAGAGAACTGCACATTAAACTCTGAACTGGCGCCATTGCAGGCTTTCATCAAGATGTCTTGCATCTTAATACGCAGCTCAGTGTTGTAGCGGTCACGTGGGACGTACACAAGAGCGCTTAAGAAGCGGCCATAAATATCTTTACGTAGGAAAATACGTAGCTGGCGACGCTCTTGAATGGCCAAGATACCTTCGATGCTGTGATACAACTCATCCACTGGTGCTTGCAGCATTTCATCACGAGGGTAGCTGTTTAGAATATGTTTAAGGGTTTTACCCTTGTGGCTATTTGGCTCCACATTCATTTGTTCAACAAGCAGCTGTAGCTTCTTACGCAGCAGTGGTACATCTTGTAGGCGCGCAACGTACGCGGCTGATGAATACAAACCAAAGAAGCGCCATTCACCAATGACATTGCCTTTCTTATCAAAGCGTTTGATGCCAAGGTAATCTAAGTGAACAGGACGGTGTACCGTTGAGATAGCCGTCGATTTTGTAAGTACTAACAAGTTTTCATGATCATATGCCAGTTTGGCTAGGTGATCGTTTAGAACAATGTCGTATTTTTCTTTCTTCGTTTTACGGAATGTGCCTAGGGCTGAGTTTTCAACAAATCGCAGGTGGCTTTTATTGTCTTCCTGTACCAGATCGTAGGCGCGGAAACCGACAAAAGTGAAATGGTTGTTTTCAACCCAACGTAGGAAGGCCAAGTTTTCTTGGTGTTGTTCGTTGTCTTTTAAATGTTCTACTTGTTCCGATGCTTTGATGACCTCTGCCAACTTTTCTTTCATGGTTGGCCAATCTTCAACTGACTGTTTTACATCGCTCAGTGTGTCTAGCAGACCTTCTTTGATTTCTTCCATTTTGGCAAGATCAGAAATACGGTCGATTTCAAAACGAATTAACGCTTCTTGATGGCCTTTCTGATGGCGATCTTTAATGGCTTCTAGTTCGCCATGTTTGGAGCGGTCTGTTGCAATGATAGGGTGTGCTGTGAAGTGAATGGTATGGCCAAGTCTCACTAATGCCATATTGAAAGACGAAACGATAAAGGGCATATCGTCGGTCAGGACTTCAACAACCGTATGGGTTGATTGCCAGCTGTGCTCTTCAAAATTAGGATTGTAAACACGAACTTTTGGGGTGTTAGCGTTACGTTGTTGGATAAAGTCCCATAGGCAAATAACCGTGCCATATAGGTTATCAATATTTTCATGCTCCATATCTTCAATGAGTAGGTCTTGAAAATAGATATGGGCCAGTTGGATGATGGCGTCAGCGGATTGATTACCAACGTTTTCTTTAATCTCTGCTTCAATACGAGTGATTAGTTCACTTTTTTTTGTATTCGTCATGTTACTCATCCTTATGAGTGGTGGTGTCTATTGAAGATCTGTTTGTTGTTATTATTGGCTATCCAAAAACCGCTTAAGTTGATTATTATGAAAAATAAGCGCCATAGATAGCTGGTGACTTTTCAAAATGCGACGTATGCTTTTGAGGAAGCGATATTGCTGTCAAAAAAAGCTTGATGTCGATATCAAAAGCCTCTGTTATTCATTCTAAACGATATAAATATCTTTTTAATGTGCTTATCGCAGGATAATAATTTGTACAATACCCAATTCGCATCACGTGAAATCATGCAAGCCAGTAAAAAAGTGCAAAAGTACGGCTTTTTACTGATGCCGAGCTTTTCTATGCTTGCATTTTCTTCTGCTATCGAAACGATACATATGGCCAACTGGGTCAGTGGTAAAGACTTGTACCAGTTTTGTACGCTAGGTAAAAATACAAAAGTCGTACTTTCTAATTCTGGTGTGGCTACGACAACAGAGTACACGTTGGATGACGCTCCTAAAGATTTAGATGCCTTATTTATTTGTGGTGCATCGACCGCTGGTCAAGACGATGATCTTAGTTTAGACGCTTGGTTACTTTCTTGCTCGAAACGTGGCATTGCATTGGCGGGAATTTGTACTGGAAGCCATATTTTGGCACGGGCAGGTTTATTAGATGGCTATCGAGCGACGATTCACTGGGGCGATATTGCCAGTCTGCGGGAAGCGTTTCCGTCCGTCATTGTGTCGAGTCACTTGTTCGAAGTCGATAAAGATCGTTATACCTGCAGTGGCGGCAGTGCGGCCATGGATATGATGCTTTTTTTAATTGGCAAACAGCATGGTATGACATTGGCTAGCCATATCTCAGAGCAGTTTGTTTGTGAACGTATTCGCACCAATCAAGATCCACAACGTATTCCGCTTCAAGCTCGAATAGGGACAGGACAACCTAAATTGATTGAAGCGGTGCAATTGATGGAGGCGAATATTCGAGAGCCACTATCGTCTGATGACATTGCTTATCATGTTGGCCTGTCACGTCGGCATTTGGAGCGTTTGTTTAAGCAAAATCTGGAAACGGTACCTTCGCGCTATTATTTAGAGCTAAGGTTAAAGCATGCAAAACAGTTGATCATGCAGACAGATAAGAGCATTTTAGAAATTGGACAAGCCTGCGGATTTACTTCTGCACCCCACTTTAGCACGACGTATAAGAGTTTTTTTGGGGTTTCGCCGAGAGAAGAGCGGAAAAATTTGACCATTAATTTTGACAATGCTGTCCATCTGGATAAGAAAACACGCCAACTTTGGCGAAAAAAGTTTTAGAATAGGCGACAATGTAGTTGGCGTGATTTTTGATACGTTCTACCTGAACCTAAATTTATGCGTAAGTTTTAAGTTTTATCCAACTTATCTTTTGCGCAAACAGAGTCATCAAAAAAGGTAAAAAGAATGTCTAAAGACCCTGCTTTAGAGCTAAAGGATATCCATAAGACCTTTGGGGACCATGAAGTTTTAAAGGGAATTTCGTTAGAAGCCCGTGACGGGGATGTGATTTCTATTCTCGGTTCTAGTGGCTCCGGCAAAAGTACGTTCTTGCGTTGTATTAACTTATTAGAGAATCCGACTAAAGGATTAATCCGTTTTAATGGCGAAGAGTTGAACTTAAAGCCTGGCGAAACGGATCTCTATGCCGCTGATATGAAGCAATTGACTCGTATGCGTCAGAAAATTGGATTTGTATTTCAAAGCTTTAACCTTTGGCCTCATATGACGATTTTACAAAATGTCATGGAAGGTCCGCTGCATGTATTGAAGCGTCCTAGAAAGGAAGTCTTGGAATACGCGGAATACCTGCTTAATAAAGTAGGCATTGCCGATAAAAAATACATGTATCCCAATCAATTGTCGGGTGGCCAGCAACAACGTGTTGCCATCGCTCGTACCTTGGCGATGGATCCTCAAATCCTTTTATTCGATGAACCTACTTCTGCTCTCGATCCAGAGTTGGTCGGGGAAGTATTGGGGGTTATGCGTGGTTTGGCTGAAGAGGGTCGTACCATGTTGATCGTGACTCATGAAATGAATTTCGCCAAAGAAGTTTCTAGTGAAGTGGTTTTCTTGCACCAAGGTTTGGTGGAAGAGAAGGGCACACCTGACAAAGTGTTTGGCTCGCCAGACTCTGAGCGTTGTAAAGCTTTCTTATCAACCGTTTTCTAGTGCGCTGTCTAGCGTCGCTGGTTTTAATGCACCTGAATAGGGTGAAAACTGATAAGACGTACTATATAAAATCAATAACCTAGCAAAAGGAACTACCAATGAATATGAAGAAATTAGCACTCAGCTCAGCGGTTGTATTAACGGCTGCTGTGTCCTCTCTTTCTGTTAACGCTGCAGATACGGTGCGTATTGCAACGGAAGGTGCTTGGGCACCGTTTAACTACATCGACGACCAGGGAAAGCCACAGGGCTTTGATGTAGATATTGCGTGGGCATTATGTGAGAAGATGGAAGCCGATTGTAAAGTCGTGACGCAAGATTGGGATGGTCTGATTCCAGGTCTAAAAGTGCGTAAGTTTGATGCGATTATTGCATCCATGTCCATTACTGAAGAGCGTTTACGTCAAGTCGACTTTACCAATAAATATTATTCTGGTGGTCTTCGTTTCTTAGCGCCAAAGGGTAAAGAATTTAACCTTGAAGAATTAGATGGCAAAGTCATCGGTGCTCAGCGTGCGACGCTTGCCGCTCAGTATTTAGAAGACAACTTCATGGATAAATCAGATATTAAATTCTATGACACTCAAGACAGTGTTTACCTTGATCTGATATCAGGGCGTTTAGATATCGTTTTGTCGGATGAATTGCCTACTTATGATTGGCTGAAAACATCAGGTAATGGCGACAAATTTGAATTTAAAGGTAAATCCTTTAAGAAAGAAGATGAAATCGGCATTGCAGTACGTAAGGGCGACGATCTGAAAGAAAAGTTCAACAAAGCGTTGGATGAAATCATGGAAGATGGCACTTACCAAAAAATCAATGCTAAGTACTTCCCATTCTCCATCTATTAAGATGAAAACAAACAGCGCGCAGGTTCTTTCCTGCGCACTGTTTATATTCAGACTGAGATATCTTTATGTTAGATCTTCACGGCTTTGGTGATCAGCTCTTACAAGGAGCGAGTATAACCATTCAGCTGGCGCTTTGTTCTTTGGCGGTTGGGTTAGTTCTCGGCTTGTTAGGGGCGTCCGCAAAACTGTCCAATATTAAACCTTTGCAATGGATAGCAAACTTTTACACGACGATCATCCGCGGTGTGCCAGAGCTGCTGACGGTATTGATCATTTATTTTGGTGCCACTACGGTACTGATGTCCATTGCCAGCGTATTTGGTTATGAAGAATACATAGAAATAGGCCCATTTGCGGCAGGTGTTACGGCGTTAGGACTAACGTTTGGCGCGTACGCAACAGAAGTCTTTCGGGGGGCGTTGCAAGCGATCCCTAAAGGGCAACATGAGGCTGCAATTGTATTAGGAATGAGCTCACAGCGTAAATTCTTCCGCATCATTCTACCTCAAGTGTGGCGTGTTGCTTTGCCGGGCATTGGTAACTTGTTTTTGGTATTGCTTAAAGATACAGCTTTGGTTTCCGTGGTGGGTCTTGAAGACATTATGCGTAAGGCCAATGTGGCAGTAAGCAATACCAAAGAGCCGTTCCTATTTTATTTAGTCGCGGCGTTTATGTACTTAGCATTGACGATTGTGTCGATGGCGGTGGTGCACTTCTTAGAAAAGCGCGCCAGTCGTGGTTTGAGCCGAGGATAAGTACATGGAATTAGATTTTTCTGTTGTTATAGAATATTTCCCGCGTTTGCTAACCGGCACGTGGATGACGATCAAGTTGGTGTTGTTGTCGATTGTGCTGGGCGCGCTTGTTGCGCTGCCAATTGCACTGGCTCGTATCTCGAAAAATTGGTTTATCAGCGGCGTACCTTTTGCTTTTATTTTCTTTTTTCGAGGCACACCGTTATTGGTGCAGATCTTTTTGGTGTATTACGGTGCCTCTCAATTTGAAGCGGTTCGAGAAAGCTTTATGTGGCCGATTCTACGGGAGCCATTTTGGTGTGCAATTATCGCCTTTACGTTAAATACCTCCGCTTACACGGCTGAGATCTTCCGTGGCGCGATTCAGGCGATTCCTGAGGGGGAAGTGGAAGCGTGTAAAGTGATTGGTATGACAAAAACTCAAATGTATTGTCGTATTTTATTACCGCGTGCATTTGGTATTGTTTTGCCCGCTTACGGTAATGAGATTATTTTGATGCTCAAAGCCAGTGCATTGGCCAGTACGATTACATTGCTGGATCTAACAGGAATGGCGCGTACGATTATTGCGCGAACCTACACACCAATCGAAATATTTTTAGCGGCGGGTGGTATTTACTTAGTGATTAGTATTTTGGTGATTTACATCTTTAGGCTGGTAGAGAAGCGCCAGAATCGCTATTTAGGAACCTTGTCGATCAAAGTGCCTGATAAAGGTTAAGAGTGGCTTTGCGTTTTGAATGTTAGAAATAAGAAAGGCGCATCCCTCTAGGGTGCGCCTTTCTTTATGATCAGTATGGTAAGCGATTAGATTGCTTCTGCGCCCGTTTCGCCAGTACGAATACGGATAACTTGCTCAAGAGCTGTAACGAATATTTTACCGTCACCAATTTTGCCTGTGTTAGCGCTTTTTTGGATGGCTTCGATTGCTACGTCCACTTGGTCGTCATCAATCGCCAGCTCCAACTTCACTTTCGGTAGGAAGTCGACTACGTATTCTGCGCCGCGATATAGCTCAGTATGACCACGCTGGCGACCAAAGCCTTTTACTTCTGTAACAGTGATGCCGTTAATACCAATTTCAGAAAGCGCTTCACGCACTTCATCTAGTTTAAAAGGTTTAACTATGGCTGTTACTAATTTCATAGATTCTCTCCATTTAAGGCAATGTTTTTCTATAAATTACCATTCAAAAGCGGACCCCGCTACTAAATGCATAAAATTGTTCTACAGTTAATCACGATATGGGAACGATACTCGGTTTTAAAAGGGGGGCGTAATGGATAATCATGACTTAATGAGCTTTGAAGAGGGTATGGATCAATTCATGTCGAATTTGAAAAAGAGTCTGCAGCAGGATCAACTGCATGTTACCCATCAAACTATGCCCCAATGTTTGGAAAGCTATAAGGTAGCGGATGATCGTGCGAACGCCTATTTTCTTCGATTAGTTGTCATTGGGTATACCCCCACAACGATGCTGGCTCGTTTATCTTGGCTCGATGCCAAAGGGCGTGATCATATATGTTGCTATTTAAACAGCGCATTTGAAGCGATAAAGCGCAAGAAAAATGGCTTGTGGGTGAGGGAGAAAAACATCCCTGAGGCGATGTGTTTACAGACTTGGAGTCGTCTGCAGTCTCCTATTTAAGAAGTTTAAAACACAGCGCCTTAGGGATGAGAACAAGCGTTAGAATGCTATTTCAAATCATTTAAGGCATCTAGGTCGTCGAATTTTTGCTCATGGTATGGACGACTTAGTTCATGTACTGCATCAATTAAGTATTTAGGACGCTCAGGGTCTACGAATTGGTGTATGCCGTGCCCAAGGTTAAATACGTGGCCTGTTCCTGTACCGTAGCCTTCCAATACGGCTGCAACTTCGCGTTCAATGACCTCTTTACCTGCATACAAGACACAAGGGTCGATATTGCCTTGCAATGCGACTTTGTCGCCCACACGTGCGCGGGCTTCAGCCATATCCGTCGTCCAATCCAACCCCAGTGCATCTGGGCCTGCCGCCGCCATGTTTTCAAGCCATTGACCGCCGTTCTTGGTAAACATGATAACGGGAATTTTGCGGCCTTCATGTTCGCGAATCAGACCATCCATAATTTGACGCATGTACATCAAAGAGAACTGCTGGTACATCGGGCCACTTAATACGCCGCCCCATGTATCAAAGATCTGCACCGCTTGCGCGCCTGCTTTGATTTGGCCGTTTAGGTAATCGGTAACCGAGATAGCTAACTTGTTAAGCAGTGCGTGCAGTACTTCAGGTTGCGCGTACATCATGCCTTTGATATGGCGAAAATCTTTACTTGAGCCTCCTTCGACCATGTAAGTAGCTAGCGTCCAAGGGCTGCCGGAGAAACCAATAAGAGGGACACGGCCATTTAAAGCATGACGAATGGTGGTAACGGCTTTCATCACGTAATCAAGATCAGACGCTTTGGCAATCGGTAGGGCGTCTACATCGGCCGCGGTACGCACGACATGTTTAAACTTTGGGCCTTCACCCGTTTCAAAGTAAAGTCCCAATCCCATCGCATCTGGAATCGTTAGGATGTCAGAGAATAAAATGGCAGCGTCTAGGTCGTAGCGCTCTAATGGCTGTAAGGTAACTTCACAAGCGAACGCATCGTTTTTACATAGACTCAAAAAGTCACCCGCAGTCGCACGGCTTTGTCGGTATTCTGGAAGGTAACGCCCCGCTTGGCGCATCATCCATACAGGTGTTACGTCAACAGGCTCTTTTAAAAGAGCACGTAGAAAACGGTCGTTCTTGAGTTCTGGAAACATTCAATTTCTCCGATGAGTTTCAAGTTTTCGGCATTTTACCTAAGTTGAATCAAAAAAAAGATGCAATAACCAGAATTTATGATTCTGGTTAAGAAAAATGCACTAAAACTTAGAAAAATAAATGATTATTCCCCTAGATAGCTCTTAAGGCTGCCTTCTTGTACCAGCGAAGCCGCATTGTCGATGACTCCTGAATAGTACAAATCATCAATCACCTTAAACAGGTTTTGATCAACTTGATCGACGCCCATACCAGCTGAAAAGCGAGGCGAATAGAGAGCTTTTAATAAGATGAAATCTAATGGGGATAGATATATATCTGTGCTGGAGTCGTTAAAAACCGAGGGGTACACATCATCTGAGTCATTAGGTAGCCCCATTAACTGAGTGATCTCTTCAACAATACAATCTAAGAAGCGTGCGTTCTGTCGAGCATAGTCTACGGGGATGATAATGACGCCACGTTGGATCTGGCCTTTACCATTGATGCTAAAATTACCTAAACAGATTGCTTCGTCTAATGCGGTTCTAATCGTGTCAGGTGGGCCAATATAGCGGCGTACTTTATCTTCCACGGAGTCCATATCTGTAAAAATAGCGATAATATTGGCTTTTTTCACATTAGGCGTGAAATAGATGGGGACGCCGGTGATTTTTGATAGGTGTCGAGCATGAATGCTCAGTAATTCTGCTTGCAATTGGCTGTCGCCATAATCGCTCTCTACGTAAATATGGATAGGGCGTTCCCAGCGTACCAACATAGGTGTTTGTTTTCGGTCGTATTCCCGTTGCAGTGCAATGTCTATAAAGCTGTTAATGATAAAATCACGCTCTTGCCAATGGTATTGCTCTTTGGCGTGGGCAGAAATAGTCAGGAAGAGGCTTATGACTAACAAGCAGTAGTTACGGAACATGGACATGCTCTTTAAGGTTATCATTAACGTAATGCAGTAAAGCGTCGTAAGAATCAGGAGTGAATGGCAGGTTATGGGTATTTTCAAGAATATCTTGGATACGCATTTCACGTACTTCGGACACTTCCTTAGCCTGCAAGTGTAGTGGACCATGTCGCGCTTCATCATACTGACATGTATAGACCTTACCCCAAATACGAAACCCTTCCCCCTCAGTGAAAAACATTCCTTGTGGCGCCAGTGTCAGCTCGACGCCAAGCTCTTCTTCAAGCTCTCTGCTCGCGCATAAATCATAGCTTTCATCTTTAGCAACGACGCCACCGGTTGTGATGCCAAAATAGCCTGGGCAAAATGCTTTTGTATCGGTTCTTTTCTGAACTAACAAAGTGTCTTGTTTGGTGAATACTAAAATAAATGTTACACGGTGTATGTCTTGTTGAAAGTTCATTAAACGTCGAGGAATATCACCAATTACTTGGTTTTGGCGATCAACGAGCGTAATTATTTCATCAGTTTCAGACATAGGACTATTCTTAGTTGTAAGCAAAGCCAGAAGGGTAACGATTTAGCGCTGGATTTTAAAGACTTAATCCAATTCAGTAGGAGAATAGATAAGTTACGAAATTGCGACAGATACTTAAGTAATTGAAAGTGCTCGACTGTCTCTTTCTTTTGTCAGCGAGAAATTTCGTTAGCATAGCCAGTATACGATTTAAATGGAGACCGTTGATGACATTGCCCAACCATGATTTTTTAGACTACACCTTGTCCAAACCAATAAATGACACGATAGAGCAGGTGCTCTTTGCCACAGGGAGTGCGCAGATTTTAGGGCAGGGCATTATTCAGCTGGAACCGATTGCCGAGGCAAAGCACAGCGTGGTGTTGTCGGTTGGCATTCATGGTAATGAAACGGCCCCCATTGAGCTGCTTAATACGTTACTAAAACAGATACTTGATGGGGAACTGACGCTCTCAATACGTTTGCTGATTATATTGGGTCATCCAGAAGCGATGCGTACGGGTGAGCGGTTTTGTGATGTAAACTTAAATCGACTTTTTTGTGGTGCATGGCGCAAATACAATGGGCAAGAAGTGGCGAGAGCTCAACAACTGGAACACTCGGTAGCTCAGTTCTTTGAGGCGCATCAGACCGGGTGTAAACTCCATTACGATCTGCATACCGCCATTCGTGGTTCTGAATACGAGAAATTTGCCGTACATCCATTTACCCATGGCCAACCTTATCAGCAGCAACAGTTCGATTTCTACGCAGCAATCGGTTTGGAAGCGGTGCTGTTGTCTCATCAGCCAACCACAACATTTTCTTATCATTCGTATATTAATCATGGTGCGCAGGCGGCCACTATTGAGCTTGGGCAAGTACGTCCGTTTGGACAGAATGATTTGCTAAGTCTTGAAAAGCTTAGCAAAGCGCTCAAGTTGCTTATTGAACAAGGCGAGTTGTCGTGCGCCGATGCAACGACTGTGAAGCTCTTCTCTGTTGTCGAAGTGCTTATTAAGGACGCTGATGATTATCTGCTTAAGATTGCTGATGACGTCAAAAACTTTACCGCATTTGAAGCGGGGTTTGAGCTGGCAACATCTAATGTGAGTCATTACCAAATTAAACAGAGTGGTGATGCGATTGTGTTTCCAAATGTGAATTTACCGGTGGGTCAGCGTGCGGGCCTAGTCGTGCGACAGGACAGTTGGGAAACCTTTCGTACAGTCTAATGAAACCTGCCATTAGGGATTGAGTGTAAAAATGAATGCTGTTATTGTTATGTTATAACATCTATTATGGATTGGATTTTTACTCATGTTTAAGTACGTATTACCTGCATCCCTTTTATTATCCGTATCAGCTTTTGCACAAACTCAAGTTGTCACCTCGGTGAAGCCTGTGTCTATGATTGTGTCAGCCATTGGTGGTGAGCATATAGAAGTGCAACAACTTGTTAGTAACCAGGCATCTCCTCATGATTTTGCTATGCGACCTTCTGATCTACGAAAACTTGATCAAGCCGATTTAGTTGTTTGGGTCGGAGAATCCCTTGAAACCTTTATGGAAAAGCCGTTAGCGAACCTTTCCGCTAAAAAAGATCTAGAGTGGATGGCATTAAATGATGCTTTCCTGCGTGAATTTGGTGACAAAGAAGCGCACAACCATGATGAACATCACGAAGGCCATGACCAAGATGAACATCATGAAGACCATGACCATGATGAGCATCACGAAGACCACGACCATGATGAGCATCACGAAGACCACGACCATGATGAGCATCACGAAGACCACGACCATGATGAGCATCATGAAGACCATGACCAGGATGAGCATCACGAAGACCACGACCAGGATGAGCATCACGAAGAGCATGGGCATGAAGGTCACGATCACTCAGGCACCGATCCACATGTGTGGTTAGATCCGGTTAATGCAAAAGTTTTGGCAAAAGCCGTCACTGAGCAACTGATTTCAATCGATCCAGAGCACAAGCAGGATTACCAAACGAATTTCCAAGCCTTTATGAGTAGCGTAGAGCACGCAGATCATGATGTTGCTGAGCGATTAGCTGATGTCGCAGATGTGCCGTATTTTGTGTTCCATGAAGCTTACGGCTATTTTGAAAATCATTATGGGTTGAACAACAAAGGCGCCATTGCACTCAGTCCGGAGCGTAAGCCAGGCGCAAAAACTGTAGCGCATATTCGAGAAGAAATTGAAGAGCATAACGTTTCTTGTGTCTTCAGTGAGCCTCAATTCAGTCCTGCGATCGTCGAGACATTGATCGATGGAACCGATGTTAAAACGGCGGTACTTGATCCACTAGGTACCAATGTTGAGCTAGGTGCAAACAGCTACGCGATGTTCTTAACGGGTTTGGCAGACCAGTACATTTCTTGCCTTAAATAATCGACTCATGAACGTCTACCAATCACGGTAGGCGTTCTGCATTTGCCTCTGTATAATGGCGTCATATTCATCAGTTCGAGTTGACCCATGAGTGATACCCTTTCTTCTGTATCTTGTTCTACGGATACTCTGATCGACAGTGCTAAAACGACGTTAAAAACCCAAGGGCAAGCGCTAATGGGCTTAGCCGAGCGCATTGATACGCAGTTTTCTGACGCGGTAAACATGGCGCTTAATTGTCGTGGTCGCGTGATTATTTGTGGCATGGGGAAGTCTGGCATTGTTGGTAAAAAGATTGCTGCTACATTAGCCTCAACGGGTACCCCATCTTTCTTTATGCATCCTGGCGAAGCTTTCCACGGTGATCTTGGCATGGTGCACCCAGATGACTTATTGATTTTGATTAGCTACTCCGGTGAAACAGAAGAAGTGATTCGCTTACTGCCATCCCTTAAAAGCTTCGGCAATCAATCAATTGCCATCGTCGGTAATTCGCAGTCCACCTTAGCGAAACACTGTGACAGTGTGTTAGACATCGCTATTGATCGAGAAGTGTGTCCAAACAATTTAGCGCCTACTACATCAACAACGATGACGATTGCTATGGGCGATGCATTGGCTGTTGCGCTAATGCAGTGCCGTGACTTCCAACCTCAAGACTTTGCGCGTTTTCATCCAGGGGGAAGCTTAGGGCGTAAGTTGCTGACTCGGGTGCGCGATCTAATGCATAAAGATAATCTGCCGTTTTGTACTCCAGATACATCGCTTCAAGAAGCCATTGCCGTCATGACAAAAGGTCGTAAAGGTGTGGTGTTAGTGAAGGAAGATGAGCGCTTAGTGGGCATATTTACCGATGGTGATTTACGTCGCTCAATGCTACATGATGCGGCAGGGATGTTGACTAAGACCATGGCCGAATTGATGACGGCGAACCCCAAAACCATTTCTCAAGAGACGATGATTGTCGAAGCAGAAGAACGTATGCTGCGCGATAAAATTACCCTATTGGTAGCCGTTGATGACGCAAAAAATGTCGTTGGCCTATTAGAAATATACGACCGTTAAACTAAAGGAACTCCAGAGTATGTCTGAAACCAGCAAAATTATTCGCATTGGTGACAAAGTAGAAGTCGCAAACCACCTACCGTTTGTATTATTCAGTGGAGTGAATGTGCTTGAGTCTCGAGACCTTGCGATGAAGGTGGCGGAAGAGCATGTCAAAGTCACGGAAAAGCTTGGTATTCCTTATGTATTTAAAGGGTCTTTTGACAAAGCCAATCGCTCTTCAATCAATTCATTTCGTGGTCCTGGCCTAGAAGAAGGTTTGAAGATTCTTCAAGAAATAAAAGACACATTTAATGTGCCGGTGATTACAGACGTTCATGAGAATGAACAATGTAAGCCAGTTGCTGAGGTAGCAGACGTAATCCAGTTGCCCGCGTTCTTATCTCGTCAAACTGATCTTGTGGTTGAAATGGCGAAAACGGGGGCGGTGATCAATATCAAAAAGGCGCAGTTCTTAGCGCCGCATGAAATGAAGCACATCATGACCAAGTGCCAAGAGGCTGGTAACGACCAACTGATGCTGTGTGAGCGCGGTACTATGTTTGGTTACAACAACTTAGTGGTTGATATGCTGGGCTTTGGGGAAATGAAGCAATTTGGGTTTCCGGTGATGTTTGATGTGACCCATGCGTTACAACGTCCTGGTGGTCGTTCAGATTCAGCGGATGGCCGTCGAGCGCAAGTCACTGAGTTGGCGCGTGCGGGTATGTCATTAGGTCTTTCAAGCATGTTCCTTGAAACACACCCAGATCCAAACAATGCTAAGTGTGACGGCCCGTGTGCCTTGCCTTTAAACAAGCTAGAGCCCTTCTTGAAGCAGATTAAGCAGCTGGATGAGCTGGTTAAAACCTTTGAAACCTTGGATACCAGTGCCTAATGGATACGCAGTTTCTAGCGCAATACGCAGAGCTTGAGCAAGGCAATGTGTTGATGAAAAAACTGCCGTTTTTAAAGCTGGCCATCTTTGATGTGGATGGCGTGTTGACGGACGGCGGTTTGTACTTTGATGGCAACGGCGAGATGATCAAACGCTTCAACGTCAAAGATGGCGTAGCGTTGAAACTTTTGCCACAGTGGGGCGTAGATGTGGCGGTAATTACCGCGAAAGACTCTGCGCCGTTGCGTAAGCGAATGTCGGATCTTGGCATCAAACACGTTTACTATGGCTGTCATGATAAAGCGGCCGCGTTTGATGATTTGATGAAAACGCTAAAGCTTGAGCCCGAGCAAGTGGCTTATGTGGGAGATGACGTCATTGATTTACAAGTGATGCCGAAAATAGGTGTGTCTTTGTGTCCAAACGATGCGCATATTCTTTTGCAGCGCCATTGTGATATTTGCTTACGTAAAGCAGGTGGGCAAGGGGTTGCTCGAGAAGTAGCTGACTTAATTCTAGCGACACGCATGGAGCTTGAAGCGGCTTATGAGCTTGCCAAGCGGCCTGAATTTGAGAAAAAGTAATATGAATTTACCTCCGTTCCATATTGTCGTACCGGCGCGATACGCATCGCAGCGATTTCCGCAGAAGATGCTGGCTGATTTGGCAGGCAAGCCAGTCGTGCAATGGGTCTATGAGCTGGCACTTAAAGCAGGTGCTGAGTCGGTGACCATTGCTACCGATCACGAATCGATCTTTGCTGCGGCGAAAGCGTTTGGTGCAGACGCGGTGATGACGCGAGACGACCATGAAAACGGTACTGAACGTCTGGCAGAAGTCGCTATGCTAAAGGGATGGTCTGGCGATGAGATTGTCGTTAATGTGCAAGGTGATGAACCACTGTTGCCGATTGCGCTGATTCAGGATGCAGTTCGTGCCCTTGCCGAAGATGATGAATCTGAAATGGCGACTGTAGCGTGCCCTATTCATCGTTCTGAAGATATCTTCAATCCAAGTGTGGTGAAAGTAGTATGCGATGCCAAAGGTCGTGCATTGTATTTTAGTCGTGCCACCATGCCATGGGATCGCGATGGCTTTGCTCAAGAACCTAAAGTCATCAGTGACGGGTATCCGGCTCTGCGCCACGTGGGTCTGTATGTGTATCGTGTGTCTTTGCTTGATCGCTATGCGCACATGCCGATGTCGCCACTTGAAAAGTGGGAGAAACTAGAACAACTAAGATTCCTACACCAAGGCATTAAGGTCCAGGTAGCGGTTACACAAGAGCTCCCTCCGCACGGTGTCGACACCCCAGAAGATCTTCAGGCGCTGACTCAAAAACTCTCTTCGCAGTAGGAGTAACTTGTGAGATTCAAGACATACGCATTGCTTGCAGTTTGGTTTGTCTTGGTCGCTTTCTTGGCGGTTGGGCTGTATGTTCCTCTGCATTATTGGTCACCACAGCTGCGTGAGCTAATGCCTCAAGGCATTAGCTTGATGCAAGTTTCTGGTCATTGGTGGTCTGGCCGCGCAGCATTGTCCGTTCCTTATTCAAAAGAACCTGCTTTGTTAAGCTGGACCACTGCTGGTTTTTTGTCCCCCATCTCGTGGCAAGTTAATCATCCGCAAGTAATGGGCTATGGCAAGCTTAAGCCTGAACTGTTTGGCGTAAGTCTTTGGGTAGATGGTTTGAGTGCTCAAGCAAGCGTTTTAAACCCGGTGTTAGCAAAGCAGGGAATAGCATTGTCCGGTCAGCCCATCACTGTGAGTCGTTGGTACAGTCATTACGTTTGGCGTGATCATACTTTTGATACGTTCAAAGTTCAGGCCAATTGGCCTGAAGGCAACATTCGTTACCCAGCGGGAAATCGAGAGATTGACGCGCCAGTTAAGCAATGGCAATTGCATGGCTATTTGTTAGGGCAAGAGCCTGTTGTGTCACTGCGATCTTTACAAGGAAGTGAACTGCTTGAGATAAAGTTGTTATCGAGTCATGCGTTAGAAGTGACCGTAATGCCAGAACTGATTGAGTCTCTGGGCCAACGCTGGCCAGGAAAAAAAGAGTATCCGGCATTTGTCGTAGTACAGCCTTTGAATGAGCTCAGATAATGAACGTTTCACACAATCGTAAGTGCGATTTTCTTGCATTATATTACCTATTTGTTGAATATAAAGGGCAACTCATCCGCTAAATCTTCATTAGGTTGCGCTCGTGCCTTGGAAATCTGTTGAAAAATATGCCGTCAGGCTAATTATTTTTGCTGCTGTGACAGCTTGTGCTGTTGCGGTGGGTGCAAGTTTTGCTCGATGGTATTTTCCGACAACGGCTTTTTCATTGGCTGCTCCTTCAAATGTCACATCTGCATTAGATTCCCCTGCAATAAAGCTGAACGCTGAATTATTTGGTGCTGTTCCCATTGCACAACAAGCATTAAAGCCAACCCAGCTTAAATTGTCTTTAGTGGGTGTGTTGCCAAGTCAAGATCCAACCGATGGCGTTGCAATAATACGTTCGCCTAGTGTTTCTGATGCTACTTATGATGTCGGGGCAGAACTCCTGCCAGGCGTAAGGTTAGTTGGGGTTTATGATGACTATGTCGTGATTGATCGTGCTGGGAAAATGGAGTCGTTGTTTTTGGTGAATACATCTGACGATGATCCTAATAATGCGTTATTTGTGAGTACGGATACTGTTCAGCAAGCCTCAGGTGGTGAACGGCATCAAACGGACGTCGTTATAGCGGGAAAACAGAGTGCAGACGAGCGATGGAAGTCAACCTCCCAAGCATTTTTGGATCAGCCAAAAGCGTTTCTAGAGGGCGTAGGCGTCACTATAACCAGTGAAGGGTATCAATTAAATCAGGGTAATGCATTGAGTCAATTTGGTTTGCAGCCAGGTGATAAAATTGTCTCGGTAAATGGCGTACTACTGAAGGATGCAACACCAAGTGTTGAGGCAATGAAAGCGTTGCGCAACGCTGAAAATTTGCGTGTTGAAGTGGAACGCAAAGGTAAGCGCTTCATTATAAATGTTTCAACCCATTAAAGGATAAACCATGTTGCCTCTGGCGATTAGAAAACTCATTACGGCTTGGTTTTGCGTGATTGCTCTGGGCGCAAACATCAGCGTGGCGCAAACGTGGCAAGTGAATTTACAGCAGGCTGACATCGGTGTCTTTATTCAGCAAGTGTCAAAAATGACGGGTAAAAGCTTTATTATTGATCCGCGAGTGAAAGGTAAAGTCAGTGTAATTTCCAGTCAAGAGCTGAACGAAGAGGCGGTGTACCATCTTTTGCTGTCGGTTTTGCGCGTGCATGGTTTTGCTGCGGTAGAAACACCCGATGGCGTAAAAGTTGTACCGCAAAATATTGCTAAACAGAGCGGCGTAGATTTTGACAGTCAAGGCATCGCTGCCGGGGGCTTGTTGGTTACACGCATGATTCCTGTCAAGCAGGCGACAGCCTCGGAATTGGTTCCTATTCTACGTCCTTTGATTCCACAATATGGTCACCTTGCGGCGGTAGACAGCGTTAATGCTCTGATTATCAGTGACCACGCCGATAATATTCGTGAGCTAGAATCTCTGATTGAGCGATTGGATAACTCTAATGAAGGGACTGTTAGAGTGATAGGACTTAATCATGCGTGGGCGAATGACATTTTAGACCTGCTGACTGAGCTTAATAGCGGCTCTGCCGGTCCTGAAAAACAGTCTTCCTCTGCAATACTCAGTACCAAAGTCATTGCAGATGATCGTACCAATCGTATGGTACTCAAGGGGGAAGCGGAAGAAATAGAGTCATTAGTTCACTTGATTCAACAATTGGATACGCCAACAAAATCTTCCAGTCGCTTATCTGTTATTCCACTTCGCTATGCGGACGCGCCAAAAACGGCTGAATTAATCAGTGGCTTAATGGGAGCAAATGGCTTAACGGAAGGCAGTGTCAACCAAACTATTTATGTTAAAGCAGATGAGGACTTGAATGCCTTAGTCATTCGTGCAAATCCTAATGTGTTGGTTGATATACAGTCTGTTTTAAAGGAGTTGGATGTGCCGCGTGCGCAAGTATTGGTAGAAGCCATTATCGCGGAAGTGACCATGGATGATGCGGAAGCATTTGGTTTTCAGTGGCTTTTCGGTGATGTGTCGGATTCCTCTTCTCCTGTCTTTGGGACAAATTTTAATGCCGCTGGAAATAGTATTACGGAGATTGCAACGGGGATAGCAACAGGGCGCCCGACGTTGAGTAATGGTTTAACAGCGGCAGGTATCCGCTTTAACAGCAATGGCGACTTAAATTTAGCGGGCATTTTGCAGGCCATTGAAAGTAACTCTAATGCCAACCTGCTTTCGACACCCAAAATCATGACGCTCGATAACCAGACCTCTAAAATCCTAGTGGGTGAGACCCGTCCGTTTCAAACTGGTGGTTACGCCGACAGTAGTAGTAATGCGTTTGTCACCACGACCCGTGAAGACATAGGTCTGACGTTAGAAGTCACGCCGCATATTAATGCCGGCGACGAAGTGCGTATGGAAGTATTACAGATTGTTGAAGCCGCATCAGCGGAGCCCAGCTCACTCGGCACGATTACCACGAAACGAGAGATTTCAACCACAGTGATCGCTGGCAACCGTCGTACTATCGTGCTTGGTGGGTTGATTGAAGATAATGTAATAGAAGTACAGCAGAAGGTGCCATTGTTGGGGGATCTACCAGTTATCGGCGCTTTATTTCGCAGTACTTCTCATGAGAATCAAAAGAAAAACTTGCTGGTATTCATTCGTCCAACCATTCTTCGTTCTCAGCAAGATATGCAGCAGGTGACGGATGATAAATTCAATGCATTTCGCAGTATTGAAATCTCTCAAGGGTTCCCGCTTACACGTCCAGAGGCTCTGAATGATCGTTTCGATGCACCTTATACGGTGGCACAGTAGTTTTTAACATTATTGGAGGTGACTCCTAAGGCTGAACTTTGCTTACGCTCAATTACGCTTTTGTAAAAGAACACGGTGTGCTGCTTTTTGAATCACGAAGCGGTTTGACTCTGGCTTATAAAGCAACCACTGCCCTTGCGGCGATTAACGAAGCACTTCGCTTGAGCCCGTTAGCGCCCAATCTTACCCTCTTAGAAGGCCCAGACTTTGAGCGCCTTGTGGTGCAGTATTACCAGCACGAAGGCCAGCAAACGTTAGCCAATGTAAGCGCTTTTGATGATCACTATGACTTAGAGAGCATGGTTGAATCGATTCCAGAAAGTGAAGATTTGCTTGAGCGAGAAGGGGATGCTCCGGTTATTCGGTTAATCAATGCGATCCTAAGCGAAGCGTTGAAAGACGGTGCCTCGGATATTCATATAGAAACCTATGAAAAGTTGCTGAAAGTGCGTTTCCGTATTGATGGCATGTTACAAGATATTATCTCCCCGAAACGTGCCTTAGCCCCCATGCTGATATCGCGAATTAAAGTGATGGCGAAGTTGGACATTGCCGAGAAACGCGTGCCTCAAGATGGTCGAATTTTATTAAGAATTTCAGGGCAAGATACAGATGTACGAGTATCGACGTTGCCCTCTGCCTACGGTGAGCGAGTGGTGATGCGGCTCCTGAGCAAACGTGTTGGGCAAATGGGCTTAGAACATTTGGGTATGTCGTCAGCGGATCAAGCATGCCTTGAACAATTAATCACTCGTCCAAACGGCATTGTGCTAGTCACTGGACCCACTGGTTCCGGTAAAACGACCACGCTTTACTCTGCATTGAATCACTTAAACAATGGTCATCATAATATTATGACTATTGAAGATCCCATTGAGTATCACGTAGAAGGGGTGGCGCAGACTCAAGTAAATCTTAGAGCAGATATGACCTTTGCTAGAGGGTTGAGGGCGATTTTACGTCAGGATCCAGATGTGGTGATGGTCGGCGAAATACGTGACCGCGAAACAGCGGACATTGCCGTTCAAGCGTCTTTAACGGGTCATTTAGTGTTGTCTACTTTGCACACCAATAGTGCGATTGCTGCGATTACACGTTTACAAGATATGGGCGTTGAAAGCTTTCTGTTGTCCTCAAGTGTGGTAGGCGTTGTGGCACAACGTCTGGTACGTCGCTTATGCGACGCATGCAAAATACCGGTCTCGTTGGATGAGGCCAATCTGGCTCATTTTAATTATCATGCATCGCCTTCGGCCCTTTATGCAGCGAACATTCAAGGATGTGACCAGTGTCATCAAGGTTACCGCGGACGTCTTGGGGTATACGAGGTCGTGCCAGTCGGTCAGGAGCTCCAGCAATTGATTCACAATGGTGTTGGAGAGTATGAGCTTGAGGCGTTAATTCGAAAGTCTCGCCCAAGCTTACGACAAGACGGTTTAGATAAAGTATGTCAAGGGTTAACCTCTTTAGAGGAAGTGCTTCGTGTGACATCAGAGCATAGCTTGGATATCTTAAATCCAGATGCAACAAGCAGCGATGGGCATTAGTCATGGCGGTGTTTGAATATCGTGCGTTAGCGCCATCAGGCGCCAAGCAGAAAGGTGTTTTGGAAGCGGATAATGAACGTCACGCTCGGCAAAAGCTGCGTGACTTAGGGTTGCTACCACTTGAGCTTCATAATGCCAAGCCAAGTGCTCGACTCGTATTTCAACGCCGTTTGTCTGTTCGAGAGCGTGCGTTGCTAGTTCGCCAGTTAGCAACATTAATCGATGCAGGGCTGCCGATAGAAGAAGCCATTTCAGGCGCGGCCGCCCAAAGCCAGCAGCGTCATATTCGCTCCATGTTGTTAGCCATTCGGGCACGCGTACTGGAAGGTTTTTCATTAGCGCAAGCCTTAGATACGTATCCTAAAGCGTTTCCAATGTTGTTTCGTGCCAGTGTTCAAGCAGGTGAAGAATCAGGCAAGCTCGCTACGGTTTTGCTGGAATTATCCGAGCATTCAGAACGCGAACAGAGCAATCAGCAAAAACTAAAATCGGCACTTTTGTATCCTGCTTTATTAACGCTAGTGGCCATTGCGATCGTCGGTTTTTTGTTAGGCTCGGTGATGCCGGATATTGTCGCCGTATTTGAGCGCCAAAAAGCTGATTTGCCGACCTTGACTATCAGTATGATGTCTCTAAGTAACTGGGTCGTTACATGGGGCGACAGTCTTCTTGTAGGGCTTGTTATCATTTTGGTCAGTTATCGGCTGTTGTTACGTCATGAGCGTTTTAGGCTTCGTCGTGATGTCATGTTATTTAATTTGCCTGTTATTGGCCGGATGATTCGTGTGAGTTCTATGACGCGCTATGTGTCGACGCTGGCTATGCTGTTTAGAAGTGGGGTGCCATTAGTGTATGCGATGGAGATCGCTAATCGGGTTGTCTTAAATCACTCTGTGCAATGCTTATTGGGTCGTGCTCAGGTACAAGTAAAAGAAGGTGTGTCGTTAACAAAAGCGCTTAAAGAGACGCAGTTAGTGCCGCCTATGATGATGCAACTGATTGACAGTGGCGAGCGCAGTGGTGAGCTGGCGGGGATGTTGGATAAAGCGGCTAAGCAACAGTCCGAACAAAGCCAATATCAGATGAATAACTTTATGACACTGTTTGAACCTCTCATGTTGTTGATTATGGGGGCGGCCGTCATGTTGATTGTGATGGCCATCTTGCTACCTATTATGAATATGAATCAGTTGTTGAACTAATGCAGTTTCAAATACAGACAAAGAACAAAGGAAGGCATCCATGAAAATGGTTTCGAAGCATCGTAAACGCTCTTTAATTGCAAAGCGACAGGCTGGTTTTACGCTGCTTGAATTAATGGTCGTTGCGGCAATTTTAAGCTTGCTGGTGGCGTTGGTCGCCCCAAATATTTTGGGGCGTTCGGATGATGCTAAGGTGGCGGTTGCTAAAACTCAATTACGTAATATCGTCTCGGCGCTGGATTTATACAAGCTTGATAACGGTCAATATCCATCTACAGCACAAGGGTTACAGGCGTTAGTTAATCGCCCCACGGGGTACCCAGAGGCGCGTAATTGGAAACAAGGAGGGTATTTATCAAGTGTGCCTCAAGACCCTTGGGGTTTTGACTTTCTTTACATTAGTCCCAGTGCTCAAGGTGAATACGAGCTTGTAACGTTGGGGGCGGATGGCCGCGATGGTGGCGAGGCGGATGCGTCAGATATCAGTAGCCGAGATCTGTAGTGACACTTAAAAGTGGGCGGCAAGGTTTTACTTTATTGGAATTACTGGTAGTGCTGGTGATTTTAACGGTGATGACCAGTTTGGTAGCGCCTAATTTAGTTAGGATTGCGGCAAACAGTCGTGCTAATAGCGAAGCCCATTCGTTGCAAAAAACCTTACAGCGTGTCTTTGATCAGCAATGGATGTCTCGGCAAACCTCCTTTTTACAGGTGGATCAGGAGCAGCTTGTATTATGGCAAAACGTTACAGGAACATGGCGACCCGCTGAGGTGGTGTATACGTTTAATAATGAGTTGGACTATGAGCTGTCATTTAACAAAAACCGTTTAAGTAGTGCACAGCAGACAGTCAATATGTCGGTGCCAATGGCCTTGTTCGTTTTAGAGTCGGGGGAGTATTTGCCCTTTCGTTGGCGCGTCGTAGAAGGTGACCATCAAGTGACAGTCGTTGGGGATGGCTTAAATGTTCTTTCGGTGGAGTAAAGTTACTGGGTTTACTTTGATCGAAGTGCTGGTTGCGCTGGTTATTTTGGCGTCTGTGGGTGTGGTGTTAATGCAGACCAGTGTTACTGGGACGAAGCAAAGTGACTATTTAACCGAGAAAATACTGGCCGCTTGGGTTGCTGAAGACCGGGCGACTGAGTTGCGTTTGGCTGTTCGATTAGGGCAACCCTTAGAGCTAGGCGACGTATGGACTGAGCAAGGAACGTTACGTTTTCGTACTCGGGTGTTGAAAATCGAGCAGACTGAGTTTCTGCAAACGATCGAGGTTTCAGTCTTTTATCCATCGGATGTGGATCAACCACTGTATCGTTTAGAGTCTTTTCTACCGCGCGAGGCATCAATTTTATGAGGCCCAATAAGCGTGGTTTTACCCTGATAGAGCTACTGGTGGTGGTGTTCATAACCGCAGTGATGGGGGGGGTTGGTTATCAAATGCTCGGAACGTCTGTGCGGATGTCTGACACCACTGCAGATCATACGAAGGAACTAAATCAACTCAGCCGAGCGATGAACTGGCTGGAGAGAGACGTCACACAATATATTGGCAAACCAGTACGAAACGAATTGGGCGAGACTCTACCAAGTTTGATGGTCGCCGATCAAGCACTAAGCTTTACTCATTTGGGGCGCTCGAATGCGCTTGATAAGACGCAGTCACAGCTACAGCGGATCGCGTATCAAGTCGTCAATAATGGACTGCAGCGAGTTGTCTGGCCAGTATTAGATCAAGTAGAGAGCTCCACGCCTCAAATACAAGAGTTAACACCAGCGACTCGTTTTTCAGTTCAGGTGCTTACGACAGAGGGGTGGTATGAGCAATGGCCAATCAACTCTTCACTGCTAGGACAAGAGCGTTCGTCTATAGCCATAGCGCTCCGTATAACCTTAGATACGCCTAGATTTGGGGGTATAACGCGCTTATTTGAGTTGCCCCGTGGCGTATCAATGCAGCGAAAGGAGGAGCAATGAAATCCTCTCAAAATGGCGTTGTAGTGCTGGTCGCTTTAATGGTGTTTGCTGTTGTAGCGACCTTGTCTATTCAGGTATTAAATTATGTCGAGCAGAGTGTTGCGGTGGTATCGAGAGTCCAATCGGACATAACAGTACGTCATCGATTATTAGCTGGAGAGGCGTGGTCGTCAGCGTGGCTTGCCCAACAGTTGCATGTATCGGACCGACTGGCATCACCGGATACAAGTCGCCCGTGGCATTTAGCGTCGCGCGAGTTTGTGCTGCAAGAAGTGCCTATACAAGTGGACATGATAGATCGGCAAGCCTGTATTAATCTGAATGATCTGGCTGACGCCAATCGTACCAAAGCTGTTCAAGATCGGTTACTGCGCCTGTCATCTGAGTTATCTCTTTCTGATGAGTGGGTGTATTTGGTTAAAGATTGGGTTGATAACGATCAAGTGTTGAGTGCAGCCTCTAGTCATGAGGATGAATACTATGCAGGGTTGCAACCCGCCTATCGAACGGCGGATTCGCTCTTGGCTGATGTTTCAGAGTTACGGTTACTACCGGTACCCGAGCAAACCTGGCTTAGGTTGATGCCTTATGTGTGTGTGCTACCTCAAGATAGTGCGATCAATATCAACCGATTAACACCGCCGTTATTACGTGCTTATTTCCCCGAATTGACAGAGCGAAAACGGCAGGCATTAGAGGCCCGTATTGCCTCGGCGGGTTTTAGTTCGGTTGAAGAGTTAACCAACTGGCCAATATTAGCTGATCAAGCATTACAAACGCAGGATTGGTGCGTACAAAGTAGCACATTTGAAGTGTTGATTACGTTAAAGGATGGGGCACACCAGCGTTATCTAAGAACAGTACTTAGGCAGGATGAAGAAACGGGTATCGTGGTGCCTTTATCTCGCTCCTTTATTGCCTTTGACGTATTATCGAAAGCTTTAGTAAACGAACAAATACGATTACCAAACGATTGAGAGATGCTGTGCAAAGATTGATGATTCAGCTACGCGAAACGCATTTAGGACATGGCCACTGGGTGTATGACTGGTGGTGTTTTGATGACCAAAAAATGATACAGCAAGGTATGGTTGAATCTAATACTGAGATGGCGGCATTGTATCAAGAAATGGCGTCTAAACACAGTGATTTACGTGTTTTTTTCTTTCCTCCACATCATCGTTTTCATGTTCGTAAGCTGGCCGTGACCAAACATCAGCGTCGCCATATGGACAAAGTGCTGCCATATTTAATGGAGCCTTATTTAGCGCAACCGATTGAGTCATTGGCGTTTTTTTGGGTTCCTGACAGCCCCAATCAGATCTGGGCAATGACGATGGATAAATCGCTATTGGCGGATTGGCAAGCAGATCTACAAAGTATTAGTCGCACTACAGGCGTCATACTACCACTGCAGTTCGTAGTCTCACATCAAACTCAAAATGGCGCTGCGGAAGTATTGGGCGAGCGTTTTGAAGTCAGTCAGGATCAACTGTGCTGGCTACCTGAAGAGCTGTCGGCGACTCATCCCCCAACGACGATTAGCCAAGTCTATGATTTAGACAGTCTAAATGAGGCGTTGGCTCAGGAAACGCAATGGAAACGGTGGCGTATAGGTGAAATAAAAGAAATCACTGAGGGCGTGAAGATAACGGCTCCCCGTTGGCAATGGGCGGCTGGGTTGGTCGTGGTCGCTTTGGCGGCGCAATGGTTGAATAGTGAGCTCGCTACGCAAGAAATAAATTCGCAAGCGTTGGAGGTTGAACAAGCTTCTAATGAACTGTTTTTAAGTCTGGTGCCGAGCGCTGGGCGTGTTGTGAATTTGTCTCGACAGTTGGACGCACGCTTACAACAAGCCTCGCAGCAACAAGACCAGTCAACGCACTGGTCTGCCTACGAACTGCTTGGCAAGCTTGGTGATTTACAAAAGACGTTAAATATTGAGTCCGGTTTACAGCAGGTGACATTGCGTCAGCAAGTATATCGTTTTGAATGGTTGGCTGCGTCGCGAACTGAATTAGAGCGTATACAAACCTTTCTAGTGCAGCAGAATGTCTCGATCGAATTGGTTCAATGGGCGCGGCAAGGTGAGCAATACTTGGGTGTGTACCGAGTACAAGGGGTGACGAGATGAAAAGCTGGTTTGTTCAACAGTTGCAGCAGAGTACTGTACTGCAACGCATGATGATTTCTTTTCAAGCTAGAAGCGCACGAGAGCGCCTTCTTATTCTTGTTTTGGTATCTGTATTTGTATTAGTGATGGTTTTTTATACGACCATTGAGCCTTCTCAAGTGGCACACCAGCAAGCAATCACTCGATTGTCCAATGCTCAAAACCAATACCAGCGTCTTGTAATGGGTGCCGATGTGCTGGCTCAAGCTCGACCTGAGCAGGTATTAGAAGATCGGGACACGAATGCGTTACGTAATGTCTTAACACAAACAGCAAACCAAGTGGGTTTTGTGGCAGATCGTATTCAGGTGGAAAGAGATGGGCGCATTCAGGTGTGGTCGTCGCGCGTGCCATTTACGGTTGTGTCAGCATGGTTCGAAGCGCTGCGTGAGCAGCGCGTAATCATTGAGAGCATGCAAATAGAAAAAATCGAGTCAGGGCTAGTCAGCTTACGGATCACGTTGGACTAGTCCTGTCTTTCATAAAAAAGAAAGATACTCTCTGATTAGTTCGAGCAGGTAATATAGCGGCTAGGCGTTAAAATACCACTTAGCGATACATCCCAAGACTCAATTGGTAGTTGTTCGACTTCTTGGCAATCATGTGCCAAACCAATTAAATGGGTCCGCTCAGCCTTGTTTTCGAAGGTGCGATCATAAAAGCCGCCACCCATACCTAAGCGCCCACCTTGTGCATCGAAGCCTACTAGTGGCATCAGCACAATGTCCATCTCCGCACCGGTAGCCGGTGTAAGGTCGACAGGCTCAAGAATGCCAAAGCTGTTTGTTTGCCATTGACTGTGTTCGTCATAACGTGCAAACAGGAGTGCCTTGCCATCTAGAACAGGAAGATAGACGTTTATTTGGTTGTTCCAGCACCAGTCACAGATGCTGCTAGGTGAGACTTCACCATCGTTGGTGAGATACAGGGCAACATTGGCCGATGTCGGTAGAGAGGGGGCTAAGGCTTGTAAAAATTCTTTTTGTAAAGCATCTGCAGCATGTTGTTGCTCTGTGTCGGAGAGTTGTTTGCGTAGCAGGCGAAGAGATTTACGAAGCGTTTGACGATCTAAAGACATAAAAAAGAGTTTCCCAAGTTGCCGTTTCGACTATTGGCCTTGAACCCAGTGGTTCAAGGTGGAAATAGCTGAAGCTCTTTAGGCTTTCCGACGCACGGACATGCTCACCGAACTTACAGCATCTTTCCGGGGGTATACTCATAGGCTCAAGGGCGTTAAGCCGTTCCGAACAACCCAGGAAACACCGCCAGTATAGGGGAGACGATATGAAAAATCACCCTAATAATCTTGTGAGGTGGGGTGTTACTTGAAGAATTTTCGTGAACAAAACGCTTGCTAAACGCTGTAAAACCTATGATGAAAACTATTAGCTAACTTTAGTCTGTTGGCCCAGAGCCGAATCCAGCTGTGATGTTAGCTCGCGAAGTTGCTGCTCATTAGAGCGAGCGTAACGACGGCTCGATAGCAAATCATAAGTAATGTTTAAAGCGGTAATAATAGCAATTTTTTCAAGACCGACCGCCTTGCCACTTGCGCGAAGCTCACGCATTTGGGCGTTCAGATATTCTGCGGCTTCTTTTAATTCTGCCTCATGACCTTTCGGGCAGTTGATATTGAAAGGCTTGCCCAGAATGTCGACAGCAACAGTTGGCTTTTCCATAGTATCTCCGACAGCTAGATAAGTGTTAAGTGAGTTGAATTTCCATTATTTTCGCAACGAATAACATTTTATGCCGCTGGTAAATTCGTTACAATTGATGATTCGCTAAATCCACCCTAAATTTATAGTAAATTGACGAAAAAATGGAAATTAATCCGATTGTTTCAAAGATAAAAGACCTTTCCGAACGAACTCAGGTACTTCGGGGGTATCTTTGACTACGAGTCAAAGAAAGAACGACTAGAAGAAGTGAACCGTGAACTGGAAGATCCAGACGTTTGGAACGACCCAGATTACGCTCAAAAGCTAGGTAGAGAACGCTCAACACTTGAGGGTGTGGTATCCACTATCGATAATATGGAAACGGGCGTTGAAGACGCCTCGGTATTATTGGATATGGCCGTTGAAGAAGACGATCAAGACTCAGTTGACGCCGTTCAACTTGAGCTTGAAGAGCTTGAGACGCAATTGGCGGCGCTAGAATTTCGACGTATGTTCTCCGGTGAAATGGATCCGAACAGTGCATTTTTAGACATTCAGTCTGGTTCGGGCGGTACTGAAGCACAAGATTGGGCCAATATATTGCTGCGCATGTATTTGCGATGGGGTGAAGATAAAGGCTTTAAAGTGGAACTGCTTGAAGTCTCCGCAGGTGAAGTTGCAGGCATCAAATCAGCGACGGTACGTTTCGAAGGTGACTATGCATTCGGTTGGTTACGGACTGAAACGGGCGTTCATCGTCTAGTGCGTAAATCGCCTTTTGACTCAGGCAATCGTCGTCATACGTCTTTTGCATCGGTGTTTGTTTCTCCGGAGATTGATGACAACGTTGATATCGATATTAATCCATCAGACTTGCGCATTGATACCTACCGCTCGTCAGGTGCTGGTGGACAGCACGTGAACACGACCGATTCCGCGGTACGTATCACACACGAACCGTCTGGTATTGTGGTTCAGTGTCAAAACCAACGCTCGCAACATGCTAACCGTGACTTCGCTATGAAACAGTTGCGTGCGAAATTATACGAAATGGAAATGCAAAAGCGTACGGAAGCCGCTCAAGCGCTAGAAGACACTAAGTCTGATATCGGTTGGGGAAGCCAAATCCGTTCTTATGTATTGGATGCCTCTCGTATCAAAGATTTGCGTACCGGTGTGGAAAGCTCCAACACTGGTGCCGTACTTGATGGCAATTTAGATCAATTTATTGTGGCGAGCCTTAAACAAGGCCTTTAGTGCACTAAAACCTTTTGACAAGAGTACCTTACAAGATCATGTCTAACGAAACTCAAAACGAGACCAGCGTAAATTCTGAAGATAACCGTTTAGTTGCCGAGCGTCGCGCTAAGTTGGCTGCCATTCGTGAAGAGCGTAATGCTTTTCCAAATACCTTTCGCCGTGATGCTTACGCTGCTGACCTACAGGCTGAGTTCGCTGAGCTAGAAAAGCCAGAGTTAGAAGAAAAGAACCACGTGGTGAGCATTGCGGGTCGTATCGTTCGTAACCGTGGCGCATTTATGCTGCTGCAAGATATGAGTGGTCAAATTCAAGCTTATGTAAACCGTAAAGCGCTTGATCCAGAGCTTTTGAAAGACATCAAAAGCTGGGATTTGGGTGACATCATTGGCGTAACTGGTCCAGTGCATAAATCCGGTAAAGGCGACCTTTACGTTGACATGCAGTCTGTTGAGCTGCTGACAAAATCGTTACGTCCATTGCCTGATAAGCACCATGGCTTGGCTGATATGGAAATGCGTTACCGCCAGCGTTACGTAGATTTGATTGTAAACGAAGAGTCTCGCAATACGTTTCAAGTACGCTCGAAAATCATTTCTACTATTCGTCGCTTCTTAGAAGATCGTCGTTTCATGGAAGTGGAAACACCTATGCTGCAAACCATTCCTGGTGGTGCATCGGCACGTCCGTTTGTAACCCACCACAATGCGATGGATATGGACATGTTCCTACGTATCGCACCAGAGCTTTATTTGAAGCGTTTAGTGGTTGGTGGTTTTGAGCGCGTTTTCGAGATTAATCGTAATTTCCGTAATGAGGGCGTGTCGACACGTCATAACCCAGAATTCACTATGATCGAATTCTACCAAGCTTATGCGGATTACAAAGATCTTATGGATCTGACGGAAGAGATGCTGCGTACAGTATCTGAAGCGGTTCTAGGTAAAACGGTTGTTCAGTACGGTGAATATGAGTTTGACTTCGGTGCGCCATTCACACGTATGACCATGCTTGAAGCAATCTTGCACTACAATCCTGAGCTAACGGCGGATGACGTTTCAACGGTTGAAAAAGCGACCGCTGTTGCGAAGGCATTGCATATTGACGTGAAGCCAATCTGGGGTCTTGGTAAGTTGTGGACAGAGATCTTTGAAGAGACGGCAGAAAGCAAGCTGATTCAGCCGACGTTTATTACAGAATACCCTGCAGAAGTATCACCGCTGGCACGTCGTAATGACCATGATGAGTTTATTACGGATCGTTTTGAATTCTTCGTAGGGGGGCGTGAGATCGCTAATGGCTTCTCGGAGCTTAACGATGCTGAAGATCAAGCAGAGCGTTTCCGCCGTCAGGTGGAAGAAAAAGATGCGGGTGATGATGAAGCGATGCATTACGATGCTGATTACATCAATGCATTGGAATACGGTCTCCCACCAACGGCTGGTCAGGGTATTGGCATCGACCGGTTGGTGATGCTGTTTACCGATTCGCCATCAATTCGTGATGTGCTATTGTTCCCTCATATGCGCCCTCAGGACTAATTGAGGCGTCTCACGTAGCACACGTTTGATTTTGTATAAGGCCTCTTTTGAGGCCTTATTTTATGGTTTTAAAAACTTCTTAACGGTTAAATTTTTAAAAAATGGAGCGTTGAAATGAGTCGCTTTTGGACGGATAAAATTGCATCACTGGACCCTTATGTGCCAGGCGAGCAGCCACAAGATAAGCAATACATTAAACTAAATACCAATGAAAGCCCGTATGGTCCTTCCCCTAAAGCGTTGGCAGCGATGCAGGATCAGGTGAGTGAAAAGTTACGCTTGTACCCTGATCCAAATTGCCAAACACTGAAAAATGCGTTGGCAAAGACGTATTCGGTAGATGCGGATCATGTGTTTGTCGGCAATGGCTCTGATGAAGTGCTGGCGCTGGCGTTCATGGGCTACTTTGCAGGTGGTAAACCGTTAGCGTTTGCAGACATCACCTACAGTTTTTATAAGGTGTACGCGAACTTATATGGCATTACACCAGATATCGTGCCGCTGAACGATGATTTTGATGTGGTGCCAAGTGACTACGAAAATCTGGATGTTTCAGGCATTGTAATTACCAACCCAAATGCACCGACAGGTAAAGCATTGCCGTTAGCAGACATTGAAAAAGTACTGCAGTCGAATCCTGATATTGTCGTTCTTGTTGATGAGGCGTATGTGGATTTTGGTGCGCAAAGTGCTGTGACGTTAGTTGGCCAGTATCCGAATCTCATGGTCGTGCAAACCTTGTCGAAGTCGCGTGCCTTAGCGGGTATACGAGTAGGGTATGCCATTGCTCAGCCAGAGTTAATTGAAGGTTTAGAGCGTTTAAAGAACTCTTTCAACTCTTATCCTGTTGATCGTATTGCACTAGCCGGCGCGACAGCAGCGGTGGAAGATACGGATTATCTGGAAGAAATTTGTCAAAAGACTGTCGCAACACGCGAATGGACGACAATTGAGCTTGAGGCATTAGGCTTCCAAGTTTTACCATCAGCGACGAACTTTGTCTTTGTGACGCATCCTGAACGTGAAGCGGAGTCATTGTACTTAGGTCTAAAAGAGCAGGGTATTTTGGTGCGTTACTTTGGTAACAAACCTCGCATCGGAGATTTCTTACGTATTACGATTGGTACGGATGCTGAAATGGCGGCGTTAGTTGCTAGGTTAAAAGAAATTTAACGGTCGACCCTATCGAACTCGATATCTATTTATTTTGTGCTAAAGCGCAATTAATGAATATTGAGTTCGATGATTTCTGCTAGAAAAAAGTTAAGTTAATTGACTTAACGGTGCGGGTCTTGCGTAAAAATACCCTTGTCGATAACTAATCCCCAACGCATCTAATTGGAATGCTTGCTCCTGTGTTTCCACACCTTCGATTAAGCATTCCATATTAAGGTTTTGACAAAGGTCGCGAATGAAGCGAATGGTGTGAGGGTCGTTCTCGATATTATTAGTAAAAGCTTTGTCTATTTTAACGAAGCTCGCAGGGATTTGGCTCAAATAGGCAAGGGATGAGTAGCCAGTACCAAAGTCATCAATAGCAAAAACGAATCCTAAATCACAAAGTTCCAGTAATATGTTGTGGTCTTTTTCTAAGAAATTCACAAGTACACTTTCTGTCAGCTCCAGAACAATATCGCTCGCTTCTGTTTTAGTCTCTTCAAGAATAGCTTTGATATCATCCAAAAAATTTAGCTGCGTCAGATGTGCGCCGGAAATATTGATGCCAACTGCAAAACTGTCTTTATGATGCTTCTTGAGGTTTGGTAGGTCTAAACAGGCACGACGAATCACCCAATTTTCTAAAACGGCGATTCGCCCTGTTTCTTCAGCGGCGCAGATCAATTCAAGTGGAGGGATGTTGCCTAACGAAGGGTGTTGCCATCTAAGCAATGCTTCAACACCAGCGACTTCAGTGGTAGAGGTTTTATAAATGGGTTGATAGTGAAGATTTAGTTGGTTGTTTTCAATGGCGCTTTCTAGCTCTTTAATGATGAGGCTACGTTTGAGTTGATGCTCTTCCATGCCCGGAATGTAGCTTATGAATCGGTTTCGTCCGCTCCGTTTTGCCACATAAAGCGCTGCATCAGCATAGATTAATACTTGTAAGGGGTCATTGGTTATGTTGTCGTTGTTGTGCGCAACCCCGATGCTCGCTGAAATTAAGGTACGGTGTATATCATCCAGTTGCATGGGTGAAGATAGCTTTTGCACTAACTTATTAGCGATAGTCTCACGTTGCTCTTTTGGTAAATCTTCAGGAATGATTAAGACAAATTCATCACCTCCCAAGCGGGCGCAGACAGAATTTGAATGCATAGAGTTCTGTAAGATCTCAGCGACTTTTACAAGTAAGGAATCTCCAACGGAGTGTCCATAGCTGTCATTAATGGGTTTAAAACCATCAAGATCAATATAAAATAAGGTGTAGGGTAGGCCATGAATATCCTTCAGCTTATTTTGTAAACCACGGCGATTGAGTAAATCTGTTAACGAGTCTGTAATAGAGGCGTGGACGTATTTTAATTCGCTTATTTTTCGTTCATTTATGTCGTTCAATGTGGCAATGACACTTTTCGCATGAATGTCTTTGCTAAGCTCTAACCTATGCCAGCGCTTCCCTTTATTGGTGGGCAATAAGTAATCATTTTCGAACAGAGATTCTCCTGAGAAAACAAAGGACTCAAGATCAATTTCTTCGGGAAATAGGTCTGAGAATGTCTGTATTTCGTGGCCAAATTGGTCTTTGAATGGAGGGTTGAAACTTAGTAAATGACCTTCATTATTAAATAGGCCTAAAATAGCACTCTTTCCGACTTCGCCAACATAACGATTTAGAATGTCTGAATGGATCCCCTCGGCGAGCATTGCTGTACGGTTGCCTTCAATTTCTACGCCGCTGAACCGCATAAATACTTGTTTATCGATGCCTTTTGGAGAAATGCGCCACCAACAGTCTATGATTCTTCCTGCCTCAAAGTCGTTTAAATAGCCAAGCAGTGTTTGAGTAACAGCATCGGAACTTTCTGATTTAAAATCTCGACTTATTAGTTCATCTAAGTCATTGGCTTCCCACAGATTCAAGGCTGCATTATTGGCCCAATATACTTGGAAATTTTGAACGTCATAGATCCATATAGGATTTTTTATACTATTAAGGCTGAAATCCTCAAATCTTTGCAAGTCGACTCCTTCCTATGGGCCTTTGAGCAAATGGTAGTGGTTAGCGTGCAAATATAGTGCACATTAGGGTGGAATGAAATGCTAGTTAAGCATTTATTAAAAGAATAGATACTTAAATTTGGGAGATATAGGGCTAGAGTCACTGTTGAATGTGTAGTCTAGCCCTAATTCTAGAAAATCAGCCTAATATTCGTTCAATAGTTTCGTGACCTGAAAATAATTCAACTACTTTGATCTTCGTCGAATCATGTTCAACACAGTAGCAAATAGCATTGGCAACATCCGCTCGCGATATACTAGTGTCTTCACCAATGCTTGGTCGATCACAAGTAAATCCGCCTGTTGCTGGCGTGTTGGTGAGTTTTCCCGGGCGCAGCACAGTATAAGGTAGGCTGGCTTTGGTTAGGTACTCATCTGTGATGTGTTTTGCGATCAAATAAGGTTTGATACTTGAGTTGATCTCATCTGGATCGTCTGCACCAAACGAACTTAATTGAATAAAGTGTTCGACAGAAGGCTCTTCCTCAGCGTAATCGATGGCTCGCTTAGCGGCCCAAAGGTCGACTAATAAGGTTTTGTCGAAACCTGTGGCACTGCCTGATCCTGCGACAAAGATAACTTTTTGTACGCCTTCATAGGCATCACAAAAATCGTCTTCTAAATCGACTTTATAAATTTCTAAATTAAGGTGTTCTAGTTCGCTGGCGCGTTGACTGTCTCGTACAATCGCTCGAACAGAATGCCCTCTCTCTATGAGAGTATGGCAAACACGTTGCCCGATTTGACCGGTTGCGCCGATTACCAAAATAGTTTTCATGGTTATTGGCCCTTGTTTTTGAATTTAATTAATCGTAGCCAATAAGTTAGCAGCTAATATGGAGAAATAGTGCTTTCACACTATGTTGATATTTTTCCTAGATTGTTCAGGCGGTGTGCATCACCGCCTGAGATATTAATAAGTCAGGCGTTCTAGTTTTGCTTGAATTTGAGAAAGGATTCCTTCTGGGTCTAAGCCAATACGTTTAAGCATTGCACTATGGCTTGCATGTTCTTCATATCTGTCCGGTAACCCTAGCTGCAGTATCGATGAAGCGATGTCATGGCTTTGCAAGAATTCAGATACGGCAGAACCTGCACCGCCCATGATGGCATTTTCTTCTACTGTGACAAACAACTTAGCATGACGGTAACTTAAAAGAACCTCTTCATCGATAGGCTTAACAAAACGCATGTCGATCAGTGTGGCATTTAACGTTTTAGCAGCAAGTAGAGCGTCGTATGTAGGGCGACCAAAACCGCAAATTACGATATCTGAATTACCTTGATGGAGTATTCGCGACTGCCCAATTTTAACTGTCTCAAGAGTGCTGCTTATTGTAACTCCTTGACCTGTGCCTCTAGGGTAGCGCACTGCAGCAGGGCCTTGGTGTTGGTAGCCAGTGTGCAGCAACTTTCGACATTCGTCTTCATCAGACGGTGCCATCACTACCATACCAGGAATACAGCGCAGATAACTTAAATCGTATGCGCCAGCATGGGTTGGACCGTCTTCGCCGACTAAACCCGAGCGATCAATCGCAAATAATACGTCTAGCTTTTGCAGTGCTACATCATGAATGAGCTGGTCGTAGCCGCGTTGCAAGAAGGTTGAGTAAATGGCAACAACCGGTTTTAAACCATCGCAGGCCATACCCGCAGCAAGTGTTACCGCATGTTGTTCAGCAATGGCGACGTCGAAATAACGGTCAGGGTAACTGTCGGCAAATTCTATGAGATCTGAGCCTTCTTTCATTGCCGGCGTGATGGCAACTAACTTTTCATCTAAAGCGGCTGCATCGCATACCCAGCGACCAAAGATATTGCTGTATTTTGGCAATTTAACTTTTGGTTCTTCAGTATCTGGTTTAGGATCTGGTTCAATTTTATTAATGGCGTGATAGCCAATAGGATCCCCTTCAGCAGGTTCAAAACCTTTACCTTTCTTGGTAATGACATGTAGGAACTGAGGACCTTTTCGGTCTTTAAGATTGCTAAGCGTCTGGGTGAGTAGCTCAATATCATGACCATCAATTGGACCAATATAGTTGAAACCTAACTCTTCAAAGATGGTGCCTGGCGCAACCATACCTTTCATATGCTCTTCTGCTTTGCGTGCCAATTCCAGTGCGGATGGCATGCCTGAGAAAACTTTACGACCCCCTTCACGAAGGTTCTCATAGGTCTTGCTGGCCCAGATTCGAGCTAAGGAGCTTGATAGCGCGCCAGCAGGTTTAGAAATGGACATCTCATTATCGTTAAGGACGACTAGCATGTCTGCCTCAACGTCACCAGCGTGATTCATGGCTTCAAAAGCCATACCCGCCGACATGGCGCCATCGCCAATGATCGCGACTGCTTTGCGGTTTGTTTTCAGTTGGCGAGAAGCGAGAGCCATGCCCAATGCCGCACCAATTGATGTGCTGGAGTGGCCGACACCAAAGGTATCAAATTCGCTTTCTTCCCGTTTTGGGAAGCCAGATATACCGTTCTCTTGGCGAATGGTAAGCAGAGAATCGCGGCGTCCAGTTAGAATCTTATGAGGGTAAGCTTGATGGCCGACATCCCACACTAAACGGTCTTCTGGTGTATTGAATACGTAATGCAGCGCGACTGTTAATTCAATGACGCCTAATCCAGCCCCAAAGTGACCACCTGTTTGCCCAACACTGTAAAGCATGTAGGCGCGCAGTTCGCGAATCAGCGTACTGAGATCTTTCTTATTTAGCTCGCGCAGATCAGCAGGGCTGTCTATTTGATCTAATAGAGGCGTCAAAGGACGCGATGTAGGTATCGTTTCGAACATGGGCACCGGAAGGTCACTTATTCTGTCTTAAAATAGCGATGCATTATATCAGTGGTTGCGGGCAATAATATAGTTAGCCAGCTCTACTAATGGTGTCGCTTTTGGGCCAAATGGCATGACTTGCGCGATTGCGTCGTTGTGCAAGCGCTTTGCGAGTGCTTTAGCACCCTCTAATCCAAGTAATTTAGGATAAGTGGGTTTGTTTGCATCCGCATCGGAAAACTGTGTTTTACCAAGCGTTTCGGTATCACTAGTAATGTCGATTATGTCGTCTTGAACTTGGAAGGCAAGACCAATAGCAGAGGCGTATAGATCGAGAGCATTAAGTTGCTCCGAGTTTTTTACACCGACACTTTGCGCACCCATTCTAACGGCTGCACGGATAATGGCGCCTGTTTTGTGGCGATGCATTAGTTCTAAGTCTTCAAGCGTCATTTCCTTATCGACATTTGATAAGTCAATCATTTGGCCTGTGACCATGCCGTGACGCCCAGATGCCTGTTGCAGTGTTTGTATTAACGCAAGCTGATCATCGGCTTTGCCTAGGTGGTGTTGGCTTAGTAATTCGAAAGCATAAGTTTGTAATGCGTCACCCGCTAAAATCGCTGTCGCCTCATCATACTGTATGTGACATGTTGGCTTGCCACGGCGCAAGGCATCGTCGTCCATCGCAGGTAAATCATCGTGTATAAGAGAATAGGCGTGCACTGATTCGACTGCCGCCGCACTAGCATCTGTCAGCTCATTGGGCTCTGCAAAAAGATGTGCTACGGCATACGTCAGCATAGGGCGAACGCGCTTTCCGCCATTAAAAAGGCTGTAGCGCATGGCTTCTTGAAGCGTGTTTGCTGGTGTGTATGCAGATAAAGTTTGGTCTAAGTAGCGGTTTACGCGCTCACAAGCGTACTGCGAAAATTGCTCTAGGTTCACTGTTCAGGTTCCGGATCAAAGTTTTCTAGGCGCTCGCCTTCATTGGTTTCAAGCAATATTTGTACTTTTTGCTCTGCTTGGGTGAGTACAGACTGGCAATCTTGGCTAAGTTTCACACCCTTTTCAAACGCTTTTAATGCTTCTTCAAGGGATAGCTGGTTAGATTCAAGTTGCGCGACAATGGTTTCCAATTCCGATAGGTTTTCTTCGAAGTGACGCACGCTGGTTTTTCGAGACATAATGACTTCTCTTTTGGTAATCTACAATTTGTAACGGAATTCCGCATAATTCAAGAGCGATGACACTCTAAAGTTACAAAATAGTAACGGTATATTAAGACGCGCCGCTACTATTTGTTTAAAATGAAAGAAGTTAAGTTGCATTATAGCTTTATTCGTAGGAGACGTGTGTGGATATCGCAACGCTAATAGGCCTTGTTGGGGCATTTGCCATCGTATTGATGGCCATCATTTTTGGCGGCTCGGCGGGTATGTTCCTAGACCCTGCTTCCGTACTTATCGTTTTGATTGGTTCTACATTTGTCGTATTGATGCAATACCCATTGAAGCAATTTTTAGGCGCAGGTAAATCCGCTGCCAAAGCGTTCATGTTCAAAAGCATTCCTTTAGATACGTTGATTGATGAAATTTACGGTTTAGCGGACGAAGCGCGTAAAGGGGGATTACTATCCTTGGAAGGGAAAGAGGTCAGTCATCCATTTTTATCAAAAGGCATTCAAATGCTTGTGGATGGCCATGATGGTACAGTCGTTCGAGCGCAGTTATCAAAAGACATGAACCAATCATATACGCGCCATGATAATGGCGCAAAAGTCTTTAAAGCCTTCGGTGATACTGGCCCAGCGATGGGGATGATCGGGACCTTGGTAGGTCTAGTGCAAATGTTGGCCAACATGGACGACCCAAAATCCATAGGGCCTGCGATGGCCGTTGCTCTTTTAACAACATTATATGGCGCCATGCTGGCGAACATGTTGTGTTTGCCTCTCCAAGCGAAATTAACTAACCGTGCCAACGAAGAGTTATTGTGTCAGCAGCTTATTCTAGATGCTTTATTAGCGATTCAAGCCGGTCAAAACCCTCGAGTCTTGGATGGTGCCTTAAAAACCTATATTGCCGAAGGCAAACGGACAGAGAGAGAGTAATACTCTTCAGATTAGTAACTGGATTTAAATATCATGAGTGATGAAGAAGACGAAAACGACTGCCCCGAATGTATAGAGGGTCTCCCAGCCTACATGGGGACATTTGCCGATTTGATGTCGTTGCTGATGTGTTTCTTCGTATTGCTGCTTTCGTTTGCTGAAATGGATGTACTTAAATTTAAGCAGTTGGCAGGTTCGATGCGAGAAGCATTTGGTGTGCAAAAGCAGATTGAAGCGGAATCTATTCCTATGGGGACTTCGATCATTGCGCAGGAGTTTAGTCCTGGGCGGCCAGAGCCAACACCGATTAACGAAGTAAAACAAAAAGCAGATGATGTTCCTGAAAACACTCTAGAAGTGATGTGTAAACCGGATTCTGCTCAATTAAACGAGCAAGACGGTGCAGGACAGCCTTCGCCGAATACTGCGGTCGATATGTCGCAAGCAGATATGCAGCGGGAACAGCAGATTCAGCAGACTGAAGAAACGGCACAACAGGTGGCGTCGGTCATGCGTGAAGAAATTTCTAAAGGAACTGTTGAGGTTGAAACGCAAGAAAATACCATCACGATACGCTTAAAAGATAAAGGGTCTTTTCAGTCGGGGTCAGCTGAGCTGAACTACGACTTTATTCCAATTATCGACATGGTGCGTGACTTATTGGTTGGTTTAGATGGCAGTATTGCGGTAGAGGGTCATACAGACAATATTCCAATTGATAGTCGACGGTTCCGCTCTAACTGGCAGTTATCATCGGCCCGAGCAATTTCTGTGGCGGAAGAATTGTTTGCAACAGGGCAACTTGAACAAAGTCGCTTTTCTGTAACGGGCTTTGCAGATACCCGGCCCCTTGTTCCAAATGATACCGCTCAAAATCGCGCTACTAATCGTCGGGTTGAAATTGTTATACGTCAAAATGACTTAGCGCGTCCGAATGTGATTGAGCCTGAATATCCACCAGGGTTAGGTGATGAACCAGATACGAATGATCTATTTACCGAAGGTGATGGTGGGTTTGAGTTAAACCCGAATGAAATTTTCTAATGACATAGAACCAAAAAAGCGACGTGATACGTCGCTTTTTTGGTTCTTCTGATGCGCTTTTAGAGGTTTTTTGCTATGGTTCTTGGCAAAATTTTTTGAGGATTTTAATGATGCGAATTGCAGTAATCGGCGCAGCTGGCCGCATGGGTAAAACATTAATTCAAGCCATTACCGATGCAGACGGTGTTAAGCTTGGCGCGGCCATTGTTGAGCCAACGAGTTCTTTGTTGGGCGCAGACGCTGGTGAAGTAGCAGGCGTTGGCAAGTTGAGCGTCAGCATTGTGAGCGGCATTGAGCAATGCATTAATGATTTTGATGTACTTGTTGATTTTACGACGCCAGAGCTGAGTGTTGGTAATGCTGCTTTTTGTGCTAAGCATGGCAAATCAATTGTCATCGGCACAACGGGTCTTAACGATGAGCAAAAATCTCAATTAGAAGAAGCTGGCAAGCAAACGCCTGTTGTTTTCGCACCTAATATGAGTATTGGCGTTAACCTGACTTTGAAGTTGTTGTCTCTAGCGGCTAAGATCCTTGGTGATGATTATGATGTTGAAGTGATTGAAGCGCACCATCGTCATAAAGTAGATTCACCATCGGGCACAGCATTGCGCATGGGTGAAGTGGTTGCTGAAGCCTTAGGTCGTGATCTGAAAGAATGCGCTGTTTATGGTCGTGAAGGCCAAATTGGTCCACGCACGCAAAAAGAGATTGGCTTTGAAACCATCCGCGCAGGCGATGTTGTAGGCGAGCACAGTGTATGGTTTGCCACAGAAGGTGAGCGTATTGAGATTGCTCATAAAGCCAGCAGTCGTATGACCTTTGCTAAAGGCGCAGTTCGAGCTGCAGCGTGGTTAGAAAGTAAACCTGCCGGCCTATATGACATGCAAGATGTTTTAAATCTTAAATAAAGACGTAGAAGAGTAAAAGGCCGCTTATGCGGCCTTTTTTGTTGCTCATCAATTCCAGTTAGTGCGAACCTGGAGCGTTAATATCGAGTAACGGTGCAGCGTCTAGCTTTTCTGCGTCCATCATTACAGCAACACGCTGTAAAGAAGATAGAATTTGTGTCTGTTCCCAGCTTTGCAGCGATTCAAATTCAGAAATGAATTTTTCATGCAGCAGCGGCGGCGATGTTAGCAATACGTTTCTACCTTCTTCGGTAAGGCGTGCGTTCACAATGCGTTTGTCTTTTTGCGCGCGTACGCGCTCAACTAGCTTTCGTTCTTCTAAACGATTTAGGATCGTTGTCACGGTCGCTTGACTCAAAGATACATTGTCAGAAATTTTGCGTACGGTGACGTCTCCGAGCTCCTCAATGGCACGTAACACCATGATTTGAGGGATTGTAAGACCACACGCTTTTACTATTCGTTTAGATTGAAGGTCTGTTGCACGAATGATGCGGCGCAAATGAACGAGGACGTCATGTAGATGTTGTTGTTCGGGCATATAACACTTGTTTTGATGTCTGAGGTGTCTGTAAAGACGCGCATTATAGAGAGAACTTCCAGCAGGATGAACCCCTTGGGGGCAACAAACTCTCTAAAGTGGATTAATTAGACTTCAAAATAGTGTCCGAGCCAGTAAAAGTCAATGAGTAGACCTGCCCTGAGTCTACTCATTCTCCTTTTTGAGGTTTTCAAATGCCGCTATGGCGTGTTGTCGAGCTAACTTATAGTCGATTACTGGCTCTGAATAATTGCATTGATCACGAATAGCACTACTTGGATTATGAATGTTTTTGGCTGGAATACTCTTTAGTTCAGGAATAAATTTTTTGATAAAGGTGCCGTCTGGGTCGAATCGTTCAGATTGACGCGTCGGGTTGAATACTCGGAAATAGGGGGCGGCGTCACAACCGGTTGATGCGCTCCATTGCCAACCGCCATTATTGGCAGCGAACTCACCATCAATTAACTTGCTCATAAAATATGCTTCGCCTTTACGCCAATCGATTAGCAATAACTTGGTTAGAAAGCTCGCTGCAATCATGCGTAGTCGGTTGTGCATCCAGCCTGTTTGATTGAGTTGGCGCATGGCTGCATCAACGATAGGGAAGCCAGTATTTCCTTCACACCAGGCCTTAAAGCCCGCTTCATTATTGTTCCAAATGACGTTCACTGTTTCAGGCTTAAAAGGGAGTGACTTAGATAAGTCAGGAAAAAAGCCCATTAGTTGCTTATAAAAATCTCGCCAAGCGAGCTCTTTTAACCAGACGCTTGCGTGCCAGTCACGGTTGTCTTGAGAGGCAGAATAAATAATGGCCTCTAGGCACGCTCTTGGTCCAATAGCGCCCAGTGCTAAATAAGGTGACAATAAGCTCGTATTTGGTTTTGCTGGAAAATCACGTAGCTCGTCGTACAGCGCTTCCTTGGTATGACAAAAATGCCATAACTTTTCACGAATAGCTTGATAATCTGCGGGCCATAGATCTTCCCGGTAGCTCGATTGTTCAGAAGGTATGACGAACTCATTGGGCAAAGCCTCCCCTTGTGTTTGCTTATTTGGCAGGTCGTAGGGGGATTGAACATTTGCTGACAATGTCGCCAGCCAGCGCTTATAAAAGGGTGTGAAGACTTTAAAGGGCTGGCCTTGTTGATTCAATACGGGTTGAGAAACGATTAAGTCCGGTGCAAATCGCTGGCATTCTATATTGTGCTCACGAAGATGGTTCTCTGTATTATCATCACGTTGGGCTTCATGAACGGGTAATTCATTTTGCCACCAAACTTGCTGATAGTTCTGCTCTTGGCAGAGCGTTAATAGTGCATTTGGACAGTCCGAAAAACGCCTCAGAGGTAGCACATGGCAGGGGATGTTGAGCTCATGTGCTTGCTGTCGTAGTGTCTGTATGAGTTTTAAGCGTAAGCTACCTTTAGCTGGGGACTCATGGTGCTCATCCCATTGCTCAGGTGTTAAGCATACAACGACAGCCACCTCCCCTTGTTGTTGGGCTTGAGCGATAGCAGGGTGATCATCTAGCCTAAGATCATTTCGGAGCCAAACTAATTGCGTGATTGCCATGGTTACACTGTATTCCTAATGCCTAATGCTTGTGGGTATGGAGCAAAGTAGCGTTGCTCTTTAACGTATTCACTGCCGTACAGTTTTAGATAATGATATAGCAGTGTAGTCGGTGTGGTTAGGTTCACTTCCCCGCGACGGTATTGTTCTACGACGCTAAGTATGTCCTGTCGTACTTCAGAGTCGACTTCACGCTTTAAATACCCCACTAAGTGCATCAGCACATTGCAATGGTCTTTGCGTTTTGCTGGTTTTGCGAGCGCATCCATAAATTGCTTAAAGTATTCTTCAGAAAGGTCTTCAATAGACATTTTTTCTTGGCCAGAAAGAAGACGGCCAATAGTCTTGTAGGCTTTTTGGGAGTGCGCCATCACGATGTACTTATAGCGACTGTGGTAGTCGATTAAGTTTTTCATTGATAGATCGTTCAGTACTGTGTTGCGAAATTCATGGTGAGCAAACACTCGTAATAAAAAGTTTTCTCGTAAAAGAGGGTCGTTTAATCGGCCGTCTTCTTCGATCGGGAGGTGAGGATAACGATCCATCAATGATTGAGTGAACAGACCTCTCACCCTTTGCATGTGAGGGTGACCATTTTCTTGGTATACCTTAATGCGCTCGTAGCCACATGAGGGAGAGTTCTTCATTACGATATAGCCATCTATATCGGGCAGGTTATCTAAATAACGCTCATTAGAGCTTACGAGTTGATCGGTTATCTCCACATCGCGCTTGTTCGAAAACACAAGGCGTGGATCATTAGGATCGCCTTCTAATCGCATAGTCGGTCTTGGTGTACCAAACCCCGCCGCCATTTCGGGGCAAAATTTTTGATAATCAAAGTACTCGGAAAGTGGCCCTAAACAGTACAATGAACGACTGTGACCACCATTGAAACGAACATTTTCACCTAATAAACAGGCACTAATGCCTACCGGTATTTTTTTGCTGATATGATCTGGATGGCATTCATTGACTGTCATAACAGCCTCCTATGCATTCGTTTCCGTCAGTGTTTTTTGAAGTGCTTCGAAAGCAAATTTCGCGCTCAACATGGCACCCTCTGCATCGCCTTGGCATAGCCAGTCTCCAATCAAACTGATGTTTAGTGTGCTGTCGAAAAAGTACGGGTTTGGAGAAAGGGCCATCGCCTGACGTCCGAGCAGCCAGCGATGTGGCTCTCCAGACTCCTGTACGTTTGATTCGGTTGTCTTTGTAAATGCTTCAATCAGAATGGCTTTAACGTCTTCCTTGGGTGTATCTAAATGCGTTTTACTCCATTGAGGGGACGCTTGAATAACCCATGTTTCCATCGAGCCGGCAACTCTTTGAGGTTTATCTGAGTCTTTAATCAGAGACTCTAGGATAGGATGCTGGCAAGGCTGTAGTGGCGCGCTGTCTGTAGGTTCGGTTGTTACCCACATGCTCCATTGGGGTTGTGTTTGGCTTCCCGCTTGGTTGGCGAATTGGAGTAAAGCGCCAGAATTTGGAATGGTTGCTAATAACATAGCAGACTGCACTGCTGGGGTTGCGATCACAACATGTTCTGTCAGACAAATTGGCTGGTACTTGTCGTCACGCAGTAGCCACTTGCTACCTTGTCGTTCAATATGATGAACTTTGGTCTCAGTGAGGAGTGGCGTATCTTGGGTTAGGAATCGAGCGATTGAAGACATGCGTGGAACGCCCACGTAGGCGCTTTGCCAGCGTTCAATGATGTGATCCTTTAGCAGTGCTTCTCGCAATTCAGTAAGCTCTTCATCGCCAAAACTAATAATGCTCGCGCCAAGGTCGACACTGTATTCACCTAAGCGTTTGCTTCCTGCCCGGCCTCCGGTACCACGAGACTTTTCAAGTATCATGCATTCAAGCCCTTGTTTACGGGCAAGATAGCTAAATGTTGCGCCTGCAAGGCCTGCTCCGATGATAGCAAATTGTGTGCGAGGAATACCGGATGTCATATTTATGTTCTCTATGTGATATTTGTTTTTTAATCTTATACAAGAATATATTTTGTATAAGTTAATTTTTGTACATAAAATGATTTTGTACAAGCCTCAGGTATGCATGAATGAACATTACGACTGAATTAATAGCTTCGGATTACTTTCCAATACGAATTCTTTCAGAGCAGACAGGTGTCAATTCTGTCACCTTAAGGGCGTGGGAGCGTCGCTATGGTTTATTGAAACCGTTTCGAACTGAAAAAGGTCATCGCTTATATTGTCTACAAGATGTTGAGCGCGTGAAGCGGATTTTGTATTGGATTAATCAGGGGGTATCCGTCGGTAAGGTTCGTGCGTTGTTGGATTCTGGTTCAGATGATCTACGTATGAAAGGTGATGAGGACCAATGGCCTGATTGGCAGTGGCAGTTTATTGCAGCGGTTGTTGAATTGAATCAGAGTAAGTGGCAACGTTTATTTCAAGAAGCCAGTAAGCAGTACCCTGTGAGTGTGCTTTTGAAGAAGGGCTTACTACCCGCTCTGCAAAAGTTACGTAATCAAAAAAGCGCTTTAGTCGCTCGGTTATGCTTGCAAAGTGCGTTAGTAGAACGGGTATCATCCATAAAAACGAGTGGATCTAAAGTTAAAACGGACGGTCCAATAACACTGATTATTAATGCGGATAATAGTGCTCTGATGTCGCATCTTGTTTGTTGGTCCTTATCTGAAAGTCAGCAGTTGTATCGTTATATCGAAGGCGTTAAAACTGCTGCTGAGGTGTCTGTATTAGTTGGCGCCTTGCAGCCCGGCGCTACTATTTTGGTGGCGGAAAGTTTGACGCAAGCTGAAGCGGAAAAGTGGCTAAGTTTTTTATCTGAAGCGCCTTTAGAGAATCTATCTCTGATTGGCTCTGGGTTTTGGTTAGGTGTGCTTGATACTAAGCCTATCGTTGGTATAAAGGCTTATTCGGATGTATCCGCTTTTCTATCATAGTGGCTTTGGCTATCAATGTTATATATTTAATTAATTTTAGGTATTATTGGTTTTTATTTACTCTGAGTGTATTCAATAACACTCAGAGGTAACTCAAATGACTAAAACACTGACCTTCGCCGTTATGCATTTTACAGTCGCTTTCTCTGTCGCATATTTGATCACTGGTAGTTTCTTAGTCGGTGGGTTGGTTGCCACCATTGAGCCGGCAATTAATACCGTAGCGTATTACTTCCATGAAAAATTTTGGCAGCGCATGACGCCAGAGAAGCAAGCTTCTTTAAGGCTTGGTTTGCGCTCAGTATTTGATACGTATGCCTTAAAAAGCTCATAAAAAAACCCTGCTTAGCAGGGTTTTTGTGTTTCTAAGTGTATTCGTTGTTAAAGGTTAAGTACAAACACGATAGCAACGGCGACGGGTGCAATAAACTTGATAACAAACAACCAAAGTTTGAATAAGCTTTCAGATTTAAAGTTCAGCTCATCTGCCGCAATCTTTTGCTTAACAGTCCAGCCAGCAAACAGAGCAATGAAGATACCACCAAGAGGTAGCATAATATTGGCAGTGGCGTAGTCCAGCGTATCAAAAATATTTTTGCCGAAAATGGTTACATCAGACATAAAGTTGAATGACCCTAGACATAGAATACCTACCGCCCATACAACAATACCGATAGAGATTGAAGCGGTAGAGCGCTTCATGCCCATGCGTTCAACAAGGAAAGCAACGGTAGGTTCTAGCAGAGAAATCGCGGATGTCCAAGCGGCTACACCAATCAGGATAAAGAACAATGTACCAAAGAATTGACCACCAGCCATTTGGCCAAAGGCTACTGGCAAAGAGACAAACATCAAGCCTGGGCCTGCAGCAGGATCCATTCCGTTAGAGAAGATGATAGGGAAAATCGCAAGGCCCGCTACCAAGGCTACTAAGGTATCAAGGAAGCCAATCGCAAGAACGGTTGAGCCGATTGATGCGCGTTTAGGCATGTAAGAGCCATAAGCCATGATCGTGCCCATACCCAATGATAGGGTGAAGAAGGAGTGGCCCACAGCAACTAATACAGAGTCCCAAGTTAACTTGCTGAAATCAAAGTCAAACATGAAATCCCAGCCCGCTTCAAAGCCATCTGTGCTCATGCCGTAACCAAACAGTACAAACAGCAAGATAAATAGAGCTGGCATCATGATACGTGTTGCGCGCTCAATCCCCGCGTTCACACCACCAATAACGACCACAACAACCATGATCATAAAGATACTGTGCCACATCAGCAGCGTAGATGGATCAGCAAGTAAGCCAGAGAAAACAGCGCCAGCTTGTTCAGATGTAATATCGTTTAATGAGCCATTTGCGGTAGAAACAATGTACTGTAAAACCCAGCCTGCAACGACAGAGTAAAAAGACAGTATCATCACGCCAGCTAACATGCCCATAAGGCCTATTAAGCCCCAATTTTTGCTTTTGCCTGATTCTTCAGCAAGTTCTTGCAGCGCATTGTAAGGACTTTGACGAGCACGACGACCGATGAATACTTCGGCTAACATGATCGGAATACCAACCAGAGCAATACACAGCAGGTAAACCAGTACAAACGCACCACCACCATTTTCGCCAGTAATGTAAGGAAATTTCCAGATGTTACCTAGGCCAACCGCCGATCCCGTTGCGGCTAAGATAAAGATCCAGCGGCTCGCCCAAGAGCCGTGGATGGATTTTTTCTCTTGCATAAAATTCTCTTTGTTCTAAGCAAGTGACACATCCTTTTTGAGGATATGTTGAGAGCATCGCTCATCGGCGACTTTCCGGACTGCAGGCTCGGTTCTCATGCTTAATTTTGTTAATGGAAGAACTGCTTACAGAGATCTTACCTAAATACCTTCCCACAGGTGATATCCAGGTCGTAATGCGATTTGCATTACATAATCACTCTGATTTGGCGGGCGATTTTGCAAATTTTGTTCAAGCTTTTCAAGTTAAATCTGTCGATTTGGTCAATAACGCGCCAAAAATCAATGATCGAGAGCTTTAGTGACGGGCTGATTTTTACCAACAAATACGAAAACTCAGCAACAGTGGTTGATATAAATATTTAGACATGTAACTATTTTTATAGGCTTACACAGCTAAGAACGGAATTTTAAAGAAGAAATTGTTATTTAACTTATTAGAGATGTAATTTTCAAATGATGAATGACGTTATTACCTTACGCAAACCAAAGGCCGAAGATGGAATGGACTTATTTGAGTTGGTCGAGCGTTGTCCACCGTTAGACCCCAACTCATCTTATTGCAATTTGCTTCACTGCAGTCATTTCGCTGAAACAGGTGTTGCTGCGACACGTAATGATCGTTTGGTGGGTTTTGTTTCAGGATATTTGAAACCTTCAACGAGCGATGTTTGGTTTGTCTGGCAGGTGGCGGTAGATGCCGAGGCTCGAGGCTGCGGACTAGCTAAACGTATGTTGAAGTCAGTACTTGAGCGTCAAAACTTAACGAATGTGAAATATATAGAAACGACGATTACCTTAGACAATAAAGCGTCTTGGGGACTTTTTAAAAGTCTTGCCAAGGAGCTGAATGCCGCCATTGAGGAAGAGCCTTTCTTTGATGAGCAGAAACATTTTAAAGGGAAACATAATACCGAGTACCTAGTACGAATCGGCCCCTTTTCTTGACCATCTGAGTACCCCCATACTCAGGTCTAGCATATTCAAATAACATTATAAATTATTAAACATAGAGGACTATCCATGAAGATTTTTGAGGAAATTGAATCCGAAGTACAATCCTACGCTCGCTCTTTTCCGCGTGTATTTCATAAAGCTCAAGGCAGCTATTTGTACGATGAAGAGGGTAATCAATACCTCGATTTTTTAGCAGGTGCAGGCACACTTAATTATGGCCACAATCATCCAGTCCTTAAAAAAGCTGTCCTAGAATACATTATGGACGATGGTATTACCCATGGTTTGGATCTGCATACCAAAGCAAAAGGTGAGTTTTTAGAAGCCTTCAAAGAATATATCTTAGAACCTCGCGGCCTTGAGTATGTGATGCAGTTTACTGGACCAACGGGGACTAATGCGATCGAAGCGGCGATGAAATTGGCGCGTAATGTTACGGGTCGAGAAAATATCATCACGTTCACTAATGGTTTCCATGGCTGTAGTTTGGGAGCATTGTCTGCAACAGGCAACTCTCATCATCGTGGGGTAGCGGGCACTACGCTTGGCGGTATTAGCCGCGTTCCTTTTGATGGCTACTTAGGTGATGGTATTGAAACCACTGAGTATTTAGATAAGGTGCTGTCTGATTCTTCAAGCGGTATTGATCACCCAGCGGCCGTATTGGTCGAAACCGTTCAAGGTGAAGGTGGCATTAACGCAGCGTCTATGGATTGGCTGAAAAATCTTGAAACGGTTTGTCGCAAACATGATGTGTTGTTGATTATTGATGATATCCAGGCTGGTTGTGGTCGAACAGGTACCTTTTTTAGTTTTGAGCCGGCCGGTATCAATCCGGACATAGTGACCTTGTCTAAATCAATCAGTGGTTACGGATTGCCATTTGCTATTGTTCTGTTTAAACCGGAACTGGATCAATGGAAACCAGGTGAACACAATGGAACCTTCCGTGGTAACAATCTCGCCTTCGTAACAGCTAAGCATGCACTGGAAACCTTTTGGAAAGATGACTCGTTTGCTAAAGACGTGCGTCGTAAAGGCCAATACATAGAAGATCGACTTAATGCCATTGTTGATGAGCTTGGTGATGGTAACTTTACTGTGCGCGGTCGCGGCATGATGCGAGGCATTAACTGTGTTAGCGGTGAACTGGCAAGCCAAATCACAAGAGCATGTTTCAAGCAAAATCTGATGATAGAAACCTCTGGTGCAGATGATCAAGTGGTTAAGTTCTTGTGTCCTCTTGTTATTACGGATGAGCAGCTAAAGCAAGGTCTAGACATAGTAGAGCAGGCTATTCGTGAAGTGTGTGCGAAAACAGATGAAATGCCGGAAGAGCGTAGTTACTTTGATGAGAACTACGACATCGCTGTGTAGCTTAGAAGTGGGTGAGCTCATTTTGCTCACCCTCTGCCCGTCAATAATGAATTCTATGAAGGAGCAACAATGATTGTACGTCAGTTAAGTGAGTGTGAGAAAACAGAGCGTCGTGTGGTATCCCCTGATGGCAAGTGGCAAAGCGTACGTATGCTGCTTAAAGGTGATGACATGGGTTATTCATTTCATATTACAACTATTTTTGCTGGCGAAGAGTGCCAGTTCCATTATCAGAATCATTTTGAGTCGGTGTTCTGTATGGAAGGTGAAGGTGAGATTGAAAGCCGCGAAGATGGCAAAGTCTATCCGATTACACCGGGCACACTTTATAACCTTAATGAGCACGATCGTCATACATTACGAGCCTTTAAAGAGTTGAAACTTGCGTGTGTGTTTAATCCGCCTGTTACAGGGAAAGAGGTGCATAACAAAGACGGTGCCTACGAATTAGTCGATTAATTTCAAAGGAGAATATACCGATGGCTGTTGTGCAGACTTCAACTGCATCCGATCGTGATTTGTATCCTTCACGGACGTATCCAGAGCCTGTTAAATTTAGCCGCCAAGATCCGGTTGTTTACTCCGACTCACAAAAAGCTGCGCCTTTAACGAAAGCGCAGCTAGCGGAGTACGAAGAAAAAGGCTTTTTATTTCTGGATGATATATTTAGTCCTGAAGAATTATCTTCCCTAATCAGGGAAATGAAGAGTATGTGTCTTGATGAGGCCATAAAGCGCAGACCTGAAACCATTACGGAGAAGGGGAGTGGTGAGGTGCGTTCTGTCTTTTCAGTGCACCAACTGAATAAAGTTTTTGCCAATTTGGCTGAAGACCCGAGGCTAGTGGCTGTTGCTGAATACATACTTGGCGATAGTGTTTATATTCATCAAAGTCGATTAAATTGCAAGCCGGGTTTTGAAGGAAAAGAGTTTTATTGGCATTCAGACTTTGAAACATGGCATGCAGAAGACGGAATGCCAAGAATGCGGGCACTCAGTATGTCGATCACATTGACACCTAATGACCACAATAATGGTCCTTTATTGCTTATTCCAGGATCACATAGGTCGTTTATCTCTTGTGTCGGTGAGACTCCTAAAGATCATTATTTGTCATCACTGAAGCAGCAAGAGTTTGGTATTCCAGATCAATCCTCTGTTGCTGACTTGATTGAGCAGGGTGGTATTGAAACCGCTGTAGGGGATATTGGGCGCATCATACTATTTGACTGTAATACATTGCACGGTTCAAATGGCAATATAACCCCTTATCCAAGATCTAATTTATTCTTTGTATACAATGCATTAAGCAACAAAGTGTCTCAACCTTTTGCAAGTGATTCTATTAGACCTGAGTTCATCGGCGCACGGCATAGCATCAAACCTATTAAAAGTGTCATTTTTAATTAAAATTAGTGTAATTCATGCTTAATATTTGAGCTTCCTTATGACAAACTACCCGCCGGCGCTCACTAATATAGGTTGAGGTTCTCTTAACCCAACATAAGAAATTCGGAAAGAAAATGGGACAACATACAGTTGATAAAATCGGCGGTACGTCCATGAGTGACTACCGTTCGGTACGAGATAACATTATTTTTAAGCCAGCAGGTACAGAAGACCTGTATCAACGCGTTTTTGTAGTATCGGCATACGGCGGTATTACCGATAAGTTGCTGGAACACAAGAAGAGTGGTGATGCGGGAATTTACGCTCACTTTGCAAAAGACCGTAACCAGAGTGGTTGGCGTGAAGCGTTTGATGAAACTCGTCAAACCATGCTGGACATCAACCGTGATTTGTTCGGTGAGAGTGAACTTCTTAAAGAAGCGAATGACTTTCTAGCAGCTCGTCTTGATCAAGCGCAAGAAGCGCTAGAGGACTTGAGCCGTTTGTGTTCTCACGGTCACTTTGCAATTGATGAACATCTTGCGACAGTTCGTGAAATGCTTGCCAGTCTTGGTGAAGCGCACAGTGCATGGAACATGGCGAATTTGCTTAAACGTGACGGTGTAAACGCAGTCTTTGTTGACCTCACAGGCTGGAATGCTAGCGTTCACATGTCGTTAGACGAGCGGATTGTTGAGTCATTCAACGACGTTGATTTAGCAACTCAGTTGCCGATTGCGACAGGTTATGCTCACAGTGAAACGGGTCTAATGACAACGTTTGACCGTGGTTATTCTGAAATGACGTTTAGCCGTATTGCCGTACTGACACAAGCACGCGAAGCGATCATCCACAAAGAGTTTCACTTAAGCAGTGCAGATCCGCGTTTGGTCGGTGAAGATAAAGCGGTTCCTATTGGTCGAACTAACTACGATGTGGCCGATCAATTGGCAAACTTAGGTATGGAAGCGATTCACCCTAAAGCGGCTAAAGGTCTTCGTCAAAGTAAAATTGCATTGCGTGTGAAGAATACATTCGAACCTGAGCACAGTGGTACCCTCATTACAGGTGATTACATCTCCGATGCGCCATGTGTTGAGATCATTGCTGGCAGTCGCGGCGTCTACGCCGTTGAATTATTCGACCAAGAAATGGCCGGTGAAATTGATGCCTTTGATATGGGCGTGTTGAAAGTGTTGAACCAACTGGGTGCGCACATTATCGCTAAAGACATCAATGCGAATAGCATCACTCACTATTTAGCGGCAAATCTTAAGACGCTAAAGCGTGTTCTTCGTATGCTGGGTGAAGAATTCCCGGAAGCTGAAATTACACAGCGTAAAGTCGCTATCGTATCGGCTATTGGTTCTGATATGAAGACGACTGGTATGTTAGCAAGTGCTGTGAAAGCCATTTCAGAGCAAAGTATTAACGTGATAGCGATGCATCAGTCAATGCGTCAGGTAGACATGCAGTTTGTGGTGGATGAGGAAGACTACGAAGTCGCGATCCGCAGCCTACACAAAGAGCTTGTTGAATCGCATAACCACGGCCGAGCAATTTGTTTAGCGTCGTAAGCTAAAAGATCTCGACCTTTAAAAACCCAGCAGACAAGCTGGGTTTTTTTATGCATGTGCTAGCTGATCCACTTCAATGTTTTCCGGGAACTGATCGAATAGATCTTGAGGGATAGGGCGGCTGATAAAATAACCTTGCCCAAGGTCACAGTGAAAGGACTCCAGCATTTCAAGCTGAGCACGGGTTTCAACGCCCTCTGCAATGACCAAAATATCAAGTTTGTGTGCCATGGCGATAATGGCTTCTACCATCATGCGATCATCGTTATCGTTTTCTAAATCCCATACGAAGCTTCGGTCAATTTTTAGTAAATCGACAGGCAAGTTTTTAAGTTGTCCTAGTGATGAGAACCCCGTACCGAAATCATCAATGGCGATACAAATTCCCATTGCCTTTAAGTATTCCAACGTTTTCTTAGCTTGCTTCAAATCGGTTAACAGTGTTGTTTCGGTAATTTCGAAGCCGATGTAGTGCCCAGGAATATTGAACTGTTGAATCATTGCCCGTACATAAGGCACTAAGTTTGGATCATTTAGTTGCAAGGATGACAAATTGATGTGCAGTAAAATAGGGTAAAGTCCAAGTGCTTCGCGATGAGCCAAGTACTCAAAGCTTTTACGAATCACATAGTTACCTAATGCTAAAATTTGCCCTGACTGTTCCGCTAATGGAATAAAACTGTCAGGGAAGACTAATCCTTTTTCAGGATGATTCCAGCGGACTAGTGCTTCGGCTCCAATGACTGTATTTAAGGTTAAATCAAACTGAGGCTGAAAGTGTAGAATGAGTTGATCTTCTGCTATGGCTTTTGTAAGAGCGAGCTCTTCTGCATGTGTATCGAGTGATTGTTTGCGCATGGCTTCATCAAAGACCACGAATTGATTCTTACCACGACGTTTTGCCTCATACAGAGCGACATCAGCGCATCTCATGAGTTCTAAGATTTGTGAACCATGCTCCGGAATGAGGGTAATACCTAAAGAGGTGCTTTGCTTGAATTCTCTATGACCAATATGGATGATTTCTTGTGTGCTAGATAGGATTTCTTGAGCAATGTCTTTTATATCCTGAACGGAGTTTGCTTGTGTCACAACAATCGCAAATTCATCGCCCCCTAAACGTATTAAGATGTCTTGCTCTCGTTTATGTTGAGATAAGCGCTTGGCGACCTCAACCAAAACTTTATCGCCAACATCGTGGCCAATGGTATCGTTTATCGATTTGAAATTATCTAAGTCAAAATAAATAAACGCTCCCAGAGTTTGGTTTTCTTTGATTTGATGAATGATTTGATGGAAGTGGTCGTTCAGGTATCGTCGATTAGGTAAACTGGTTAAAGGGTCCTTAAATGCCAGTTCTTTTAACTCTAATGTCTTGTTATTGACTTCTTTCTGAAGCTCAATGGGGCGGATAAGGATATGGTAAAGGCTTAAAGAGCATGCAGTTGCAAGAAGAATGGTAATGAGCAGCATATTGAAGGTGCGGGTTATGATATTGCTGCTAATATCATTGGAGATAGAAAGCGTCCAAGTGCCTGTTGGTAAGCCGATACCAGCTTGCACTAAAGTGTCAGGGTTGAGGGGCTTTATTGGGTTATAGAACTGAAATATCTCGTTGGAGTCAGCGTGTTCACGTTCTATCTTGATCGCGTAGCCTTCGTTTTCTAGTTCATGAATGCCTGTGTTATTTATAAGCGGTGTTAGCATGATGAGTGCAGAGGCAAACCCCCAAAACTCGCTAGATTTAGGCCCCTGAGCCGCTTCATAAATTGGCATACGACTGATAACGGCAGAGCCACCTTGCACTAAACTTAGAGGGCCAATCATGATCATGTTGTGATTTTTTATTGCCGTGTACGCCGCTTCACTGTATTTGGGGTGATTAAGGACATCTAGTCCAAGTGCATCTTCATTGCCTTCAAGAGGATAAATATGTTCGATAATCCCACCTGGGGCTAATTGCATGCTGTCTATGCCAGGTATGGATTGCATGATGTTTTTGGCATAGCTGTCAAAATGATCAAGCTTTTTATCTGTTAGTGAGAGTTGGTGGGCTAAAATCCGTGTCGATGTAAACGATAGGCTCAGGCTGCGTTCTATTTCTGTCGCTTGAGAACGCGCAATACTACTGAGCATCAAACGCTGGTTTTGGATGAAATTGGTGTTGGAAAGAGTAATAAAATAAATGCCGAGCGCTGAAATTAGCGCAAATATACTCATAGAAATAACAAAGGCGCGCTTGTCTTTGATACGTGGTGTGAGCATATATCCTATAAACTCCATGTATTTTTTACTTATTACCGTGTTTAACAGATCAATATTTTTACAGTATCTGTATGAAGCTACTATTAATAAATTTTATCCATATTGCAATATAACAATTTTGCGTAGAGTGATAATAGGTATATAGATCAAGCTGCGTAGGAAATGCTACGCAGCTTGATCTAGGTCTTAGTTCTGGTATTTTGCGATTAAGCGAAAACTAAGAACACCCCGGCTAAACTAATGGCTGCTCCGCCCACTTGATTTAATCGAGTAAGATTAAGTGATTGCAGCATACGCCCGGTCCCAATACCCACTAGATGAAGTGCAATGGTTGCCAGTGCAAAGCCAAGGCCGTATTCGAAGCCATTTGCATTTAAAGGCATTTCCATGCCATGAGCAGCGCCGTGGAAAATGGCAAACGTCCCAGCAATTGTGATAGAGGCTGCCAGTGGTAGACGCTTAGCACTTAATAACAGTGCGCCCATTAAGATGACTGACAATAAAATACCCGATTCAATAAATGGTACATTCATGCCCAGCATGGCAGCACCAGCACCTAGTAGCATAACGGTCACAAACATTGTCGGTACTAACGTCAACGATCGACCGCCGAGGCTTGTAGCCCAAAGGCCGATAGCAAACATGGCTAACAAATGATCTAAACCGGTAAGTGGGTGAATAAGGCCAGATAAAAAGCTAGAAGTATGCTCATGTCCAGGGTGTGCCAATGCCATTCCTGGGATCAATGTAAGAGCTAAAAGTCCCGTTTTCTCTACTGTGATTCTCATCACTGTTCTCCTAAAAACAAATTTTCATTAACCGGATAAAACCGAGACGGGAGTTTACCACGAAGCATATCGGCTAATAGTGAATGATTTACAAGGTATGTAGCGTTCTGCTCAATGCTTAAGTGCAAAAATATTCCAAGTTAACCATTGATCGAAATCAATTAAGCGTGCCGGACGAGAAGGGAATGCTATTCGGTATATTGTACTGAGTAAGTTTTTGATGAAAACTGGTACGTTAGTTAAATGTACGAAGTCCTGCTGGAGACTATAAACCATCGATGAGAAGGGTAGGCATTTGATGGCTTACATTAGCCAGACTTAGAGTTTAGCGAATGCTTAATGGCTCCACTCAGTTTTTCGAGGCAATGAAACGGGATCGTGACATGTATAGAACACAATTTACTGATAGCCAATGTAACATTCTGAATCTGCCTGTTTACTTATATGATCTTAATTAGGTGCATGCATTCATGCTGAAACGGATTGTCTGCTTCTTTTGTATCTTTTTGCCACTATGGGCCCATGGTGAGTCGAAAAAACTGAATCTTGTTATTCTCTCCTACAATCCTGATGTCTCTACGGTTCTTTTATTTCAGTCGATTGTGGATGATTTGACTGAACGATTACCGAATTATGATATTAACCTTAAAGTTTCTAGTGCTGAAAATTTGAGCAGTACTATCGAACGTTATCAATATGATTTGATGTTATTAGACCCTGTCCATTATTTGAAATTTCGCAGTACAGGTCGCTTAAGTGGAGCCTTGCTGACGCTTCGACGTGGCTTTGAAGGGAAGACTACAAGCTTTATGGGTGGCGTGATTTTTACTCGACGTGACAACCAAACGATAAGACTTGATAACCTTTATCAATTCCCAGTTGCTGCAACGGCTCCGACTTATTTAGAGAATTATACTGCTCAAATTTATGAACTTAAAAGTAATGGGTTCAATATTCCTTCTGTTGATGCGCTTAAACAATATGCTGACGCTGAGCAGGTAGTTGATGCGGTACTTTCCAAGCGACAGGAGACAGGTTTTGTTCGAAGTGGTGTGCTGGAAAAGCTTGTTCAGCAGGGGCGCATCGAGGCAAATGCTTTTAAAATTCTAAACGAACAGAACTTCGCAGGTTATCCGTTTTCTGTTTCGACAAGACTGTTTCCTGAATGGGCGTTTGTTGCTAAAGCAAGTGTAGACACAGACGTTACCCGTGAAGTGACTGCTGCGTTGCTTAATATGAAGATTGATCGCAAACAAGCTCGAGATTATGGATTGTATGGTTTTGTTCCTTCCTTAGATTATTTACCTGTGGAGCTGATGTTAAAAGAGCTTTCGCTGCCGCCTTATGACGATGAAAGCTTAGGTTGGATCGACTTTCTGAAAAGCTATGCCACGTACTTTTTATTGGCAAACATGATCGCTTTGTCATTGATCTTCTTGTCCTGGAATACGTTTCGACAAAACAAGCATTTGGCTCGCTTGATTAAAAAAGAAAAGCAAGCCCAAGAGCTACTTACGCGTAGTAACAAACAATTGGACGCATTGCTAAGCAGCAGTCCTACTGTCATTTATTCCCTTGACCCGGAGTACTGTCAGCTTCAATTCATCAGCAGTAATTGCTACCACTTGTACGGTAAAACGGCAGAAGAAGTGAAGACTATTCGTAACTGGTGGCAGAAGTCTATTCATGATGACGATTTAATCAAAGCCTTAGCTACGTTTCGCCAATGGCGCGTTGATGGTTGCCTAGGAACTCTGATTTTTTCATATCGGATCTCTCGACAAGGCGACTGGATTTGGGTTGAAGATCGACTTCAGGCGTTACGTAATGATATTGGTGAGGTAACCCTCTTTGTAGGGGCTCATTCGGACGTGTCAGAACGGCATTTAAATGAAGAACAGCTAGAGCTTTGGGCCAGTGTCTTTGCCAATGCTCGTGAAGGTATTGCCATTACGAACCCGAAGGGCGATATCCTTGATGTAAATTCTGCTTTTTCTAGAATAACAGGCTACAGCCGGTTTGAAATCATCGGTCAAAATCCACGAGTTTTAAACTCAGGACGGCAAAGTAAAGATTTTTATCAAGAAATGTGGCGGCAGATTGTCAGTGCTGGCTTTTGGGAAGGTGAAATCTGGAATAAGCGTAAAAATGGTAGTATTTATGCTCAAAACCTAACCGTTGTCGCTGTCAGTGATGTGTTAGGAAACGTGAGCCACTATATATCGCTTTTTTCAGATATTACACGTCAGAAGCGTAATGAAGAACAGTTAGAACATATTGCTTACTTTGATTCGTTAACAGGGTTGCCAAACCGAACGAACTTAACCAATTCTCTCGATATCAAAATCAGAAACGCGACTATTTATGGTACGAAGTTCGCTTTAGCCTTCCTAGACTTGGATGGATTCAAAGAGGTAAACGATACCTTTGGTCATGATACTGGAGATTTATTACTCGTGGATGTGGCTAAACGTATGCGCGAGACGCTTGGTGGCGAAAGTATTGTCGCTCGGTTTGGAGGAGATGAGTTTGTTTTGTTGGTGCCAATTCTACAAAATTCTTCGGAAATTGAGCCACAACTGCAGTGCTTGTTAGATGCATTAGCTCAACCGTTTAAAGTATCTGGTGTAACGCTTCATATTAGTGCCAGCATAGGCGTGACTTTTTATCCTCAAAACCGTGAAGTTGAAGCTGACCAATTGATTCGTCAAGCGGATCAAGCGATGTATCAGGCGAAAATTAGTGGTCGCAATCGATTAAAAGCGTTTAATTTAAGCCAAGAAGATATTTTGGTTGAACAGCACCGTTTTTATGAAGAATTGCAGCAGGCGTATGAGTTAGAGCAGTTTAGGTTGTACTATCAGCCTAAAGTGAATATGCGTACCAAAGAAGTGTTTGGGTATGAAGCTTTGATTCGATGGCAGCATCCAACCAGAGGCATTTTGGCACCGGCGTTATTCTTACCGGCTTTAACCAATCAGCCTTTGGAATTAGAGGTTGGTAATTGGGTAATAAAAACCGCTTTAGCGCAGTTATGGCAATGGCAGCAGCTGGGCTATAACCAAACCGTGAGTGTTAATTTGGCAAGTTATCAGTTACAGCAGGGTGGCTTTATTACGGAAATGAAAGGTCTGTTAGCGGGTTATCCCCGTTCTGTAGCGGAGTCGCTAGAGCTGGAAATCCTCGAAACCAGTGCGATAGAGGATTTGGCGACGGTTTCAGGTGTGATTGAAGCCTGTAAAGAAATGGGGGTCAAGCTTTCACTGGATGATTTTGGAACGGGTTATTCGACCTTAAGCCACTTAAAAGAGCTGTCGGTTGATATCCTTAAGATTGATCACGGTTTTGTGCGTGAAATGTTAGAAGGTGAAAATGATCTTGCTATTATTAAAGGGGTTATAGGCTTTGCGGATGCGTTTTCGTTAGACGTTATCGCAGAAGGTGTTGAGACAGCGGGTCATGCTAAACGTCTCATTGAGTTAGGTTGCGAATTAGGTCAAGGCTATTACATTTCACGTCCGATGCCTGCAGAAAAGGTATTAGAATGGTACGATCAATGGAAAGCTTTTGATTGTGAGTAAACGATGCCTGAATCGAATGAGCTAGAGCGACATTGTAAAGCGTATGTTGTTGAACGAATGCAAACGGACAATGCCCATGACTTGGCTCATATTGAGCGTGTTGTCAAACAAGCAAAGCGGCTTGCTCAAAAAGAGGGTGCAGAGTCGACGCTTGTGATTGCGGCAGCGTGGCTGCATGATGTTATTAATTATCCAAAGGATCATCCTAAGAGAAGCCAAGCGTCTTTTGACTCTGCATCTTTAGTTGAACCTTTTCTTAAACATTTAGGGTTTGATTATTCGCAGGTTAGTGCCATCCAGCATGCCATTATAACTCACAGTTTTAGTGCTCAGGTGACACCAAGAACACTTGAGGCTCAAGTTGTGCAGGATGCCGATCGATTGGATGCTTTAGGTGCGATCGGAATTGCGCGGTGTATGATGGTAGGAGGGCAGTTGTCTCGCTTATTGTACGAGCTGGAGGATCCATTCTGTTCAGAGCGCGAACCGAATGATTCTGAATTTACTTTAGACCACTTCTATCAGAAACTTCTACGTTTAGAGGCAACATTCCAAACACAAGCTGGGCGAGCTGAAGCTGCACGCAGAACACAGTTTATGCGAGAATACTTGGAACAGTTGCGTTTTGAGATCAGTTAGAGGATCTTTCATAACGAGCTAGGTTGTCTGCCATAACCATAGATATTTCAAGATATTGTTGAAGTTGTTCATCTGATAATCCTTGGGTCATGGCTGTAAGCGCTTCTAAATCATAGCTTTCTAATGTTTTGAAAGACTGAGTGCCTTGCTGAGTTAATTCAATAAAAGAACTTCTCTTATCTTCTGGGTTTTGCTTTTTGCGAACCATATTGTACTTTTCTAGCTCTTTTATGAGCCGCGTAACTTGACCTTTATCTCTGCCACAGTGCTGAGCAATCATAATGGCTGTACAGTTTTCATGATCATGGATCATTTTTAAAATAATGAAGTACAAAGGCGAAAGAGGTGTGCTGCTTTCTTGCATAGCAAAACGCATTGCATGTTTCAGTCCGGAGATAATACCAATCAAAGCAGTTTGTATATCGCGTTCAATGTCAGCCATAGAGGAATCGTTCAATCTAGTTGATGAAATACTGTCAGAATATCAGATAAAAGTTAGGTGTGCTGTTTCAATTCGTTTGATGTCGGCAGTAGGCAAAAGACGTCGTCGACCTCGGTAATGATAAAACGTTGTAAACGTTCGCCAACACATGGCCCTGAAACACATTCCCCTTTTTCAGGTGTAAATTGCGCACCGTGAAATTGACATTCAATTAGACTGAAAGTTTCGTCAAAGCAATGGAAGCTGTCGTTTGCAATGCGTTTATTTAAATGTGGGCAAAGATTTTGATAAATAAAAAGAGTGTTATTTGACACAAGGGCAAGGAAGTGAGCTGAATTGATGTCAAACACGTAACTTTGTTCATTTTTAAGGGCATGAATTGTATTGTTCTGAATGTTAGATAAAACCAGCATAGCGCATTTCCAGTTATCATTTTTATGAGTATAAAGTGTATCGAGAATGCAAAGAAGCGCCCATTGTTTAATGGCTGATTGCTGTCTTTACAGAGGCCCTTTATACTCCGCACTATGACTAATAAACCCTCCTCCGTTAAGAAAAAATCAGCACCAAAAAAGCGTGCCAAAAAGACCAAACGCTCGCCTAAACGACCTTCTATTTGGCGTAGGCTATTTAAGTGGCTGGTTATTCTCAGTTTGATTTTAAGTATTCCCTTTAGCCTATGGTTATGGTGGCTAGATGAGCAAGTTGTCGCTCGTTTTGAAGGCCAGAAGTGGCAAGTGCCTTCAGAAGTATACAGTGCGCCTCTGGAGTTAACCGATGGCGCGCCTTGGCGTAAGCAAGATCTTGAGAATGTTTTGTCTGAATACGGGTATCGTTTTGGTAAAAATAGCCAGAAAGTAGGGTGGGCGGCACGCAGCCAAACAAAAGTAAGTGCTCATTTACGTGATTATACCGATCATACAGGTTACCACCCTTCATCACGTCGGATGTTTTCGTTTGCAAACGGCCAGCTGCAGATTCAAGATATCTCAGGTAAACGTTATCGCAATGCAGTGCTTGAACCTCAAAAAATTGGTTATTTATACGGCGGTAATACAGAGAATCGTGACATTCTAGTATACGAACAGATTCCTAAGAGTTTGATTGAAATCCTGACGATTACCGAAGACCGTGATTTTTTTCATCACTTTGGTATATCGCCAACAGGAATTGCGCGAGCCGCTTTTGTTAATGTGACGTCAGGGAGTCGTAGGCAAGGGGGGTCGACACTGACTCAGCAGTTGATTAAGAATATGTTCTTAACCTCTGAGCGGACGTACACTCGTAAAATTACGGAAGTTTTTATGGCTTTGCTGCTTGAGTACCACTACAGCAAAGAAGAAATTATTACCGCCTATGTTAATGAGGTGTATCTGGCTCAAGAAGGTGATAGCGCGTTACATGGGTTTGCAGCCGCGAGTGAATACTTTTATGGACGACCGCTGCATGAGTTGAACTTAGACGAGCTGGCATTGTTAGTCGGTATGGTCAAAGGCCCCTCACTGTATAACCCAAGACGCAATCCAGAGCGTGCGAAACAACGTAGAAATGTGGTGATTGATTTGCTGCTTGATCAAGGGAAATTAACTGCGCGCAATGCCACCGTACTGAAAAAACAGCCACTCAAACTGTCTCCGCCAGGGAAACGCCGATCTGTCTATGGCGACTACTTAGATTTGGTTTCGATGCAGCTAGAGCGTGATTTTGACCAAGCTACGCTGGCGACAAAAGACCTTAAAATCTACACTGGACTTGATATTCGTGCTCAGAAAGCCGCTCTTAAGGCGATGCACAGTCGTGTTTCTGCTTTGGTTCAGCAAAAAAGGCAGTTGAAAGGCTTGCAGGGCGCGATGGTTGTCACCGACCGTCATAACGGCCAAGTACGTGCGGTGGTTGGGTCTTCTGATAAATATTACAGTGGCTTTAATCGAGCATTAGGGGCCGTGCGTCCGATTGGCTCTTTGGTAAAACCTTCGATCTACCTTACTGCAATCGCTTCAGGACGTTACACCTGGTGGGATAGAATTCAAGATGAAGCAAAACGTTTCAAGGTAGGCGGCAAACTGTGGGAGCCACAAAACTACAGTCGAACGACTCATGGCGAAGTGCCGTTATACGAAGCATTAGCAAAATCGTACAATTTAGCCACCATCGATTTAGCCAGTAACTTAGGTTTTGATCGTGTAGCCGATACGCTACGTCAGTTGGGGGTCAAAAGACCTTTTACCATGTACCCATCGGTTGCTTTAGGGTCTTTAGAGCTTTCTCCATTTGAAGTCGCACGTTTATATCAGCCGTTGGCCTCAACGGGTGAAAGTGCAGAGTTAGGTGTTGTGCTGTCTGTTATGGATCAAAATGGTAAAGTATTAAAACGATTTGATCGAAGCAGTGAAGTACCTTTTACTCAAGAAGCGCTAGCGGTGACGTTAGCGGGGATGACAAAATCCCCTGAAATAGGAACAGCACGGGCAGCTCAAGGTCAGCTACCTTGGTTGAGGTTTGCCGCTAAAACCGGTACGACCAATGATCAGCGAGATAGCTGGTTTGTCGCGGTTACCGATGACTTTTTAAGTACCGTATGGCTTGGCCAAGATGATAATTCATCCATGAATATCACCGGTAGCTCGGGAGCCCAGTGGGTTTGGATTGATTTTGCCAAGGCGTTACCGCAGAGGTCACTGCCCAAGGCGCTTCCTCGGGGAGCGAATTATTATCATGTGACACTGGATGAATTTGAAATAGCGGCGGATCGTTGTAAAGAAAAGGTCGAGCTTCCTTTTATTGAAGGGACTCAACCCAAATCATCTAGTTCTTGTTTTTGGTTCTTTTGACAATTTATCGATTGGATTGAATACGGATTTGTAATTTACTGATATATATGCTTTTCTTTGAAAAAATACAGACTTTCTTCGACTTGTTATAAGAAGTAAGTGATAGTCTCAGTAGAAGAAGTGAAGTGCTTATAATGAAAAAAATAGTAAATGTAAAAAGCACGGTGAAAACTATTTTAGCGTCTGTTGCTTTTTGTGGGGCGCTTCTAAATCCCATCTCTGGTATGGCGGCGGAAAGTGGCTCGGTGTGCTCATCGATTACAGCGACAGGTAATCCAGAATACCCTCCTTTTTTGTGGCAACAAGAGCAAACAGGTCAGCTCCGTGGCGCCGTTGCTAATTTGATGGGCAAGCTCAGTGAGAAAATCAACATTCCGATTAAAACCATTTATGTTGGTCCTTGGTCTCGCTCTCAACAGGAGGTCAAAAGTGGTCGTGTTGATCTGATGGCAGGTGCTTTTTACACTTCTGAGCGTGCTGATTACATGGCGTATTTTGCTCCGGCAATGATGTTTACGAAAAGTATGGTATGGCAGTCTAGTCGTCGCAAGTTCGACTATCAAAAGTGGTCAGACTTACGTAATAATTGGGGTGTTACGGTTATTAACAACAGTTTCGGACAAGACTTTGATGACTATGCGAAGAAAAACTTAAGTCTGCTGACCGTTGCGAGTTTAGAACAAGCGTTTTCAATGCTTGATGCTGGCCGGGCCGATTATGTGCTGTATGAACGCAGCCCAGGGGTTGCTTACGTTCGGCATATGTCTCTAGAGGGGCTTGTTGAAGCCGTAGAGCCTTCTATTAGTAGTGAAGGGTTATTTCTGACGATATCAAAACTCTCACCATGTAATACCCCTGAACTTAGAAGTCGCATTACAACCGCACTCAGAGAGCTGGTTGATGAAGGTGTTCCGCAAGATGTGCTTGTTAATGCTCTAGCTGAGTGGTCCAGCAAGACGCGATAGTACTGTTGTCTGATAAGCTGTGATTGCAGTCAGTAAAAGCCGATGCATAAATTTGCGTCGGCTTTTTTTGTTGCTAGTTGATCAGGGATTGATAAAGGTTAATCCACTGTTCGGTTACGCGCTCCCAGCTGTGATCTTGAGACATGGCTTGTATTTGCAGAGTGCGCCAAGTTGATAAATCTCGGTAAGCTAGTAACGAGCGATCTATTGCAGACCTAAGTTCTTCGGCTGTTGCATGATTAAAAACAAAACCATTAGCATGTTGGCCTTCTTCGAACACGGTATCTGCAAGCCCACCTGTACGTCGAACGATAGGCAAGGTTCCATATTTTAGTGCGTAAAGTTGTGTGAGACCGCAAGGTTCAAAGCGTGATGGAATCAATAACATGTCAATCCCCGCTTGAAGTCGATGCGAATACGCTTCATCGTAACCTATGCGTATACTGACTTGATCTGGGTATCGTGCTTGCAGATCTAAATATTGCTGTTCGAGTGCTTTGTCGCCAGAGCCTAATAGAATGAACATTGCCCCTTGCTGTAAGGCTGGTTCAATTGCGGCAGGAATTAAATCTAAGCCCTTCTGCTCTGTTAAACGACTAACTACTCCAAATATAGGAGCATTAGGAGATTCTGGTAGGCCATTTTCGCGCTGTAACGCCAGCTTGTTTTGTTGTTTATTATCTAAGGAATGTAAGTCGTAATGGGTATGAATGAATGGGTCGATACTTGGAGACCACTCATTGTAATCTACGCCGTTTAAGATACCTGACAGCTTGTGGCTTTGTGCTCGAAGCGTGCCGTCTAAGCCATCCCCATAAGCAGATGTTAGTATTTCATGGGCGTAAGTAGGGCTAACGGTTGTGATGGCATTAGCATACACCAACCCTGCTTTTAAGGAGGAGTAGCGGCCGTAAAATTCCATACCATGAATGGACAGTAAATCATGCGGTAATCGTACCTCATCAAATCGCTCAATGGGAAAACTGCCGTTGTAACGTAAATTATGTACTGTTGTGACTATGGGGGGATGATTTAGACGCCATGCTGCTAAGTAAGCGGCGGCATAGCCTGTTTGCCAATCATTTAAATGCAAAAGGTCTGGTTGCCACCCAATTAATGCTCCATATTGGGTGATGAAGGCACATACCCATGAAAATGCGGCAAAGCGAATATCATTGTCGTAAAAATCATGGCCATGAGCATCCAAATACGGGCCAGCATCTCGCTCGAATAAGCTTTGACACTGAACTAAATATATAGGGGTGTGTGATTCTGCTAATTGTGTTTCAAGCAAAATCAGGTCGCCACAGCCAAATGGATTGCCTAAATTAATGCTGTTTTTTACTGGAGGGAGTTTATCCAAGATCCCTTTATAAGCCGGCATTATAAGCTTAACGTCAATGTCTTTTTTGCGTAGTGCAATAGGCAGCGCACCTGCAACATCTGCAAGACCGCCGGTTTTAATGAGTGGATGGATTTCAGATGATGCAAACAGGACTTTCATAATTTTGTTTTCATATTGATTTAGTAATATGACCAGAGTATACCTAATAAAAGCCTAATGTAGTGTAGGGCCCGGATAAAAAAGTAAAGGTGATATATGGATTTGAATGCCGCACGTATGAGTACTCTTTCGTTAATTTTAGCGGGAGGAAGAGGGTCTCGCTTAAAAGATCTAACAGACCATCGATCGAAGCCAGCGGTGCCGATAGCTGGTAAATATAAGATTATCGACTTCCCTTTATCTAATTGTATTAATTCAGGGATGAGAAAAATTGCGGTGCTGACACAGTATCGCTCTCATACGTTAAATCAGCATGTGCAAAGAGGTTGGAACTTTTTACGTTCAGACTTTAATGAATTTATTGAACTGTGGCCGGCGCAGCAACAAACAGGCGAAGATTGGTATCGTGGCACGGCCGATGCGGTTTATCAAAACTTTAAAATGATTGATGAGCTGAACAGTGAATACATCTTGATCTTAGCGGGTGATCACGTTTACCGCCAAGATTACAGTGTCATGTTACAAGAGCATATTCAAAACAATGCTGATGTAACGGTCGCTTGCATTGAGGTGCCTGTTAAAGAAGCCGATCAATTTGGCATCATGCACGTAGATGAAGACGACAACATCATTTCGTTTGAAGAGAAACCGAGTAACCCTCCGACGATGCCTGGAAATCCTGAGGTTTCGCTTGCAAGTATGGGGATTTATATCTTCAGTACTAAGTTTTTACGCGATAACTTGATGAATGATGCTCAGGATCGTCAGTCTAGCCATGACTTTGGCAAAGACCTTATTCCAATGTTTGTCGGCCGCTCTAAAATCAAAGCGCATTATTTTGCTAATAGCTGTATCCCGAACGAAAGCTACCCAGAAAGTCCGTATTGGCGTGATGTTGGCACATTGACCGCTTTTTGGGAGTCTAATATGGATTTAACTAAGCTGGTTCCTGAATTGGATCTTTATGATGAGTCATGGCCCATTCGAACGGCTCAATATCAGCGACCTGCTGCAAAATTCAATTACAACTATGAAGAACGTATCGGTACAGCGCTTAACTCTGTCGTTTCGGCCGGTTGCATTGTTTCAGGGTCAACGGTTGAACAGTCAATTTTGTTTAATAATGTACGCGTGAATTCCTACTCTTACGTTAAAAGGTCGGTGATTTTGCCAGGTTGTGATATTGGCCGACATTGCCAATTGACGAACGTTATTGTGGACTCAGATACAAAATTACCGCCTAATATTATTATTGGTGAGGATCCTGTTGCAGACGCTGAGCGCTTTTACCGTAATGAAGATGGTATTGTGCTGGTGACTCAGAAAATGATAGATAAGCTTCCTCAAACAGAATGAGCGTTATTATGAGCTCTGTTTGATGCAAAAGGCCCTACTTTGTTAGGGCTTTTTTGTGTGTCTCAGTGTTGAACATGGGTTGTAAGTGAAATCCCTTTTGTTCAAGTTCTTTGATGATGCTGTTAGGACCGCTTAGGTGTAATGCACCCACCACAATAAAAGTAGTCATTGGTTGTCTTTCAGCTTGTCCAACATAGATGCTAATTACATCAGCCATCCGTTCGTTTCTATGATCCAGTAAGGATTCCATCATAGGCTTTAGTTGCGGTGTATCCAGAACGTCTTGATAGACAAAATGGTAAAGCCCATCAGCATCCGCTTGTCGCCAGTATTCAGTCATTTGTGCCATATAGTCGACATCATCCATCTGCTCGAGACTGGTCGTCAACATGGCTAATTGTGCTTGAAAAGGAGCGTCTGCAATGGCGTTAATTTGCTGTTGTAGCGTTTCGATTTCAAGAACCGGTAAGTTTCTTTGTTTTGCCTGTTTTAAGAAGTGCATATCAATCCCAAACTCAGACTGATATTGAGAGTCTTTTAGTTGAGCTTGGGTGAGTTGCTCTACTAGCATCCATGGGCGCAAGTGGACAATACGTTCGTATTGCGAACCATTTTGCTCGGCAAAGGTTTTTAGTTGTATTTTTTGGCTGTCCGATAAATAGGAGTCGATGGTGACGCCTTTTGGTAACCACATTTTTGATTGTATTAGACGAGCTGATTTATTAGGGTCAAGCTTTTCGGGGTCGAGTTCAACTGCAATTCTATCCGCTTCAGAAAAGGCGTCTTCGTAGGCTTTTGGCAGAGGGTAGAAGTCTGGCGTTAATGCGTGAATTGAGCCGACTAGGTAGACTGTTGCGGCGTGGTGCTGCAGCTTCCACATGAATGGTTGATAAGATGATGCGAATGCGGGTGCTTGTACTATGACTAGCAGCGCGATAAAGATACACTTTAAGAAATAGATAGAATGGCGCATAGGGATAGGCTGCTTGATTATCATGAAACAGTAAGGGATTATCCACGATGCTTGTGGATAACCCATGTAGAGACTATGTGATAACTTCCTCAAAGCCTTACTCTGTCTGCTTTGAGGCGGTATAGTATATAAATTCTTCAGTCACACAGTAATCATGCACCAAAAATAGGCTTTGGCGCTCAAATGATCAAACAGAGGATCGAATTATGTTTACCGGTATAGTTCAAGGTATGGCGGAAGTGCGCTCCTGTCAAGAAAATGGTCGTAACCGAATTCTTGAGGTGGTGTTCCCTCAAGGTATGATGCTTCAACAACAGCTGGGTGCCAGTGTTGCCATTAATGGCGTCTGTTTAACAGTGGCTAAAATTGAAGGGGATGTATTGACGTTTGATGTCATTGATACAACCCTGAAACTTACTAACATTGGTAAGCTTAAACCCGGTATCAAAGTGAACTTCGAGCGTGCCGCTCGTATGGGGGATGAGGTCGGTGGACACGTCATGTCAGGGCACATCATGACGACAGTAGTAGTCCATCAAGTGGAGCAAATAGAAGAAAGTTTCCACATTCGCTTTGCTGTTGATAATCAACAAGTGGATGCTCGTCGTTACCTGTTTGATAAAGGCTATGTGGGGTTAAATGGCGCTAGTTTAACAATCAGTGCCATCGGGGATGATTGGATTGAGGTTTCCCTGATTCCTGAAACGCTTCGTTTGACCACGTTTGGTCTTTTACAGGCTGGTGATTTGGTAAACCTTGAGATTGATGCGCATACTCAGGCAACAGTAGATACTGTTGAGCGAGTATTGAAGCAACGAGGCATTGTTTTACCGTAACGTAAATACCATGGATATGGCGTGAAAACATTGAAATAAATGGAGTATAGCGCTTTATTTCGGTAGAATGCGCGCCATATTTTGCCCTGAGAACCTGTTTATAAGTCATTTATTGCAATGTGAAGGTTAGCCTTCAACGATTAGACTGCGTCTAACTGTGTAGTTGACTTATCAACAGGTACTCTTTTAAAAATCGCTTTTTAAGTGTGAGTTTAAAGTGTCGAACAATCTAAAGCACATCCGAAATTTCAGTATTATTGCGCATATCGATCACGGTAAGTCGACGTTAGCGGACCGTTTTATTCAAAACTGTGAAGGCTTAACTGCACGTGAAATGTCTAACCAAGTGTTAGATTCCATGGACATCGAGCGTGAGCGTGGCATCACAATCAAAGCTCAGAGTGTCACACTAGACTACCATGCCAAAGATGGTAAAACGTATCAGCTAAATTTCATCGATACACCTGGGCATGTGGACTTTTCGTATGAAGTGTCTCGTTCTCTAGCCGCCTGTGAGGGTGCGTTGTTGGTTGTTGATGCAGCGCAAGGTGTAGAGGCCCAGTCGGTGGCCAACTGCTACACGGCTATTGAACAAGGCTTGGAAGTTATGCCTGTTCTGAATAAAATCGATTTGCCTCAAGCTGAGCCTATTCGAGTTGCAGAAGAGATTGAAGAAATCATTGGTATTGATGCGACCGACGCCGTTACCTGTTCGGCGAAGACCGGCATGGGCGTAGAAGATGTACTTGAGCGGCTTGTCGCTACAATTCCACCTCCAGAAGGTGATACCGACGCACCTCTGCAAGCGCTTATTATTGACTCATGGTTTGATAATTACTTAGGTGTTGTATCCTTGGTGCGTATTAAGCAGGGAACACTTGCGAAAAAAGATAAAATCTTTATTAAGTCGACAAAACAGTCTCATCCAGTAGATAACGTCGGTATTTTTACCCCTAAACGTAAAGAGACGGGTGTACTGCGTGCTGGTGAAGTGGGTTATGTGATCGCGGGTATCAAAGATATTCATGGTGCACCTGTGGGTGACACGATCACTCACATTTCGACACCTGATGTACCTCAGCTAGAAGGTTTCCAAAAAGTGAAGCCTCAGGTTTATGCTGGCCTTTTCCCTGTCAGCTCTGATGACTATGAAGACTTCCGTGAGGCGCTGGACAAACTCACCTTGAACGATGCTTCGCTATTCTTCGAGCCAGAGACATCTGACGCCTTAGGCTTTGGTTTTCGTTGTGGCTTCTTAGGTATGCTGCATATGGAAATCATTCAAGAGCGTTTAGAGCGTGAATACGATTTGGATCTGATTACTACGGCACCGACTGTAGTATACGAAGTAGAGTTAAACAGTGGCGATACAATTAATGTAGACAGCCCATCGAAAATGCCTGATCCAGGTACTATTCGTGAGATGCGTGAGCCAGTTGTTGAGGCTAATATTCTAGTGCCACAAGAGTATCTTGGGAACGTTATTTCCTTGTGTGTTGAAAAACGTGGTATTCAGAAAGATATGCTGTATGTCGGTAGTCAAGTGCAATTGCGATATCACTTACCGATGAACGAAGTGGTGTTGGATTTCTTTGATCGCTTGAAATCTTGCAGTCGTGGTTTTGCATCATTGGATTATTCTTTCCATCATTTCGAAGCTGCGCCATTAGTTCGTTTGGATATCATGATTAACGGTGAGCGTGTGGATGCTTTGGCTACGATCATGCACCGTGACAATGTTCAAACCAAAGGTCGAGCATTGTGTGAAAAAATGAAGGATTTGATCCCTCGACAAATGTTTGATGTCGCGATTCAAGGAGCCGTCGGAGCAAAAGTTATTGCGCGTACTACGGTTAAAGCATTACGTAAAAACGTAACCGCGAAGTGTTATGGTGGGGATGTTAGCCGTAAGAAAAAGCTACTGCAGAAGCAGAAAGAAGGTAAAAAACGCATGAAGCAAGTAGGTAATGTTGAAGTACCACAAAGTGCGTTCTTAGCCGTGTTAAAAGTAGATAGCTAAGACGGGAATGATAAAGGGCCGCCCATATGTGCGGCTCTTTTACTTGGAGAAGATGTATGGATTTTGATTTCGAACTGATCTTGGCGATTGCGTTTTTTGTAACGTTTGCCGCATGGCTTTACGATCGCATCGCTTATGCTCCAAAACGCAAAAATATTTTGTCTCAAATGGCACCGGAAGCGGTGGCTGCATTAGATAAGAATGCCCAACTAAATCTGGCGGATACACCTAAGTGGTTGCTGGAAGTGAAATCTTATTTTGTGATTGTTGCGGTGATCTTTGGTCTACGTTCATTTGTGGCTGAGCCATTTCAGATTCCATCAGGGTCAATGTTGCCAACGTTAGAGATTGGTGACTTCATTCTGGTGAATAAAATGGATTACGGACTTCGCCTGCCAGTGTTGAATAAGACGATTATCCCTACCACAGAGCCCGAGCGTGGTGATGTAGTGGTGTTTAAGTACCCAGAAAACCCAAGCCTGAACTATATTAAGCGTATGATTGGTTTACCGGGTGATGTCATCAGTTACCACAATAAGCGCTTGATGATTAATGGCAAACTTATGGACGAAGAGTTGTTGGCTGAATTACCTGTTTCTCTTAATCCTAGTCGTGAACCGGTCGCGGTTTATGAGGAAAACTTAGACGGTGTTAGTCATCAAATCTATAAAAGCTATCGTCGCAATCCGTTAGAAGGGGATTGGGTCGTGCCGGAAGGCCACTATTTTGTTATGGGTGATAACCGTGATAACAGTGCTGATAGTCGCGTTTGGGGCTTTGTGCCAGAAGAGAATATGAAGGGTCGTGCGTTTTATGTATGGCTGCATTGGAATGAATTTTTTAGTCTTCCAAGCTTTAAGAATAATGGTTTAATTGAATAATACTTTTGGAGAAATTTTGAGCTCTATTTATGAAAAATTGTGTCGGCGAATAGGCTACTTCTTTGCTGACCTAGGGCTACTTGAACTGGCGTTAACGCACCGAAGCTTCGGTGGTAGAAATAATGAACGGTTGGAGTTTTTAGGAGATTCAATCTTAAATTATGTTATCGCTGAAGAGTTATTTCATCGCTTCCCAAAAGCTAAAGAAGGTGAGCTAAGTCGCCTTCGAGCATCGTTGGTGAAAGGTGATACGTTAGCTGAATTAGCTCGCGAGTTTCAATTAGGTGATTTCCTAAAATTGGGAGCGGGTGAATTAAAAAGTGGTGGCTTCCGTCGCGACTCAATTCTAGCCGATGCGGTAGAAGGCATTATTGGTGCTATCTATTTAGATGCTGGAATGGATGTCTGCCGTCAGCACATTTTGGAGTGGTACAAAGAGCGCTTAGACGCAACCTCATTAAAAGTGGTTACGAAAGACGCTAAGACACGTTTACAAGAGTATTTACAAGCGCGTAAGCATTCACTGCCTCTTTATGAAGTAGTGAAGATTGTAGGTGAGCCTCATGATCAAATGTTCTTTGTCCACTGCCAAATTGAGTTGTTCGATACGCCTGTTGAAGGCAAGGGTGGAAGTCGTCGAATTGCAGAGCAAAATGCTGCTGCCAAAGCGCTTAAAGAGCTGGAAAAGAACTAAATGGATCACGAAGAAGAGTATCAAGAGATTACGCACTGTGGGTTTGTGGCGATTGTTGGTCGTCCAAATGTAGGTAAATCAACCTTAATGAACCACATCCTCGGTCAAAAGCTGTCGATTACGTCGCGTAAACCGCAAACCACTCGAGATCAAATCTTGGGAGTGCAGACCAAGGGGCACATCCAAACAGTATATGTGGATACGCCAGGGCTGCATAAAGGCCAAGATAAAGCGATTAACCGATATATGAACCGAACAGCAAGCTCTGCACTAAAAGATGTCGATGTTGTGTTGTTTGTGATCGATGCTGAGCGCTGGACAGAAGAAGATGATAACGTGTTAGCAAAAGTTCGTTATGCGGACTGTCCTGTCGTGTTGGTGGTTAACAAAGTTGATCAATTGGATGATAAGGAAGAGCTTTTACCGAAGCTTGCAGCGTTCTCTGAAAAAATGACGTTCTCTCAGATTATTCCAATTTCGGCACTGCGTAACAAGAATCTGGATCGTTTAGAGTCGCTGGTTGAAAGCTATATTCCGGAAGGTGAGCAGTATTACCCAGAAGATCAGATTACCAACCGTAGCTCTCGTTTTCTTGCTTCTGAAATTGTGCGTGAAAAAATCACACGTCAATTGGGGCAAGAAGTACCTTATGAAGTGGCAGTGCAAATCGAAGAGTTTGTATTTGAAGGGGCTACCATTCATATTTCAGCTTTGATCTTAGTTGAGCGTGATGGGCAAAAGCGCATTATCATCGGTGATAAAGGCGCTAAGATTAAGTTAATTGGTAAAGAAGCTCGCATTGATATGGAGAATCTGTTCCAGCAGAAGGTCATGCTTAACTTGTGGGTGAAGGTGCGATCGGGCTGGTCTGATGACGAGCGGGCATTGGCTAGTTTAGGTTATCAAGACGATTAAACTGTGCGCGTCCAAGGATACATCATACACACTCGCCCCTTTCAAGATGAAAAAGTGCTCTTGGATATTCTGACAAAAGAAGCAGGCTTGATTCGTAGTGTATGGCGTAAAAAAGCAAAAGAGGCTCGGGTATCCCCCGGGTCTTTTTTGTTGATGGAGTTTGAGTTGTCTGGTCGCTCTGAACTTAAGAGTGTCCGCTCCGCTGAGGCGCTGGAATCCCCTATTTTATTACAGGGTAATGCCCTATACAGTGCTTTTTATGTACATGAATTGATTGAGCGTCTGTTGCCGGTGGGGCTTCCCCTAGAACCTTTGTTTGTCTTGTATCGATGGCTAATTACGCATCTACAAGGTGAGGCACCAATAGCGCCGTTGTTGCGACGCTTTGAGTTAGGTGTCTTCGAAGAGTTAGGTATTCAAGTCAATATGAGTGCGACCAGTCGTGGTGAGCCACTGGAGTCACAGCAACTCTACCAGTTACATCATCGATTTGGTCTGCGCCCTTATTATGGTGAGCAGCCTAAAGTGAAGCCTATTGTGTATTTAGACGGTGCGGCAGCGTTAGCCTACGCCAAAGGTCGATGGGATAATAGGCAGGTGTTAATGTTGGCGAAAGAGCTGCACCGAGCATGGTTAGATCATGCGCTGGGTGCTCGTGTGTTAAAATCGCGTTCTTTGCTGCCCTCAAAGCCCTATGAGGGCGAACGATTGTGGCATGTGCCGCTTTTTAGGTTCTCTGTTTAATGTATTGTAATCAGAGTGACGGTTTAGGCGAATAGATGATTATTGGTATTGGAACAGACATTATTGAAATCAGTCGGATTGCGGAGTCGATTGAGCGCTTAGGTGATCGATTTGTTAATCGTATTTTAACAAAGCCTGAGCAGGCTCAATACCTTGGTTTATCGGGACATCGTGCAGTGTCTTTTGTGGCTAAGCGGTTTGCAGCCAAAGAAGCCGCAGTGAAGGCGTTGGGGACTGGGATCGGCTCAGGGGTGAGTTTTCAGCATTTTACAGTGTGCAATTTAGACTCAGGAAAGCCTGTGCTAGAGGCCGCTGACAGCATACATCAACTGATCGGGCGGCCTGCTGTTTGGCATCTTAGCTTGTCGGATGAGAAGCAGTTTGCTCTTGCCTTTGTGACGCTAGAGGCCAAGGAATAAGGCTTTGTGCGTATTCAAGTCGTTCTAACGCATTGATAAAGTCGTTATATACATCCTCTGTTTCATCGAACCCTAGTTCCTTTAGGTGGGTTTCTAGGAAATTTGCATGTTTAGTGAGCTCGATGGTGCCAGAATATTTACTCGCACCATGGATTCTATGTACGGTGGCGATCAGTTTATCTAAATCTCGCTGTTCGAAGTGATGGCTAAGCAGGCGTTTATCTTCGATAAGTGATTGCATGAGCATTTCAAATAAGTCTTTGGCAGCTTGTGCTCGATTGCCCGTCATTGAAAGCGCTTTATGCAAGTCAAATACTTCGGATAATTCCTCTTCTACTTGAGCACTTAAGCTCTTATCGCTATGGCACCAATCTTGTAATGTATTGAGCAGAGTTTCTTCGTTGATTGGCTTGGTTAGGTAAGCATTCATGCCGCTTGCTAGAATAGATTGTTGTTCTTGAGCTAGGGCGTGTGCTGTTAATGCAATAATCGGGGTGTCTTTATAGTCGTCTATCTGACGCAATCGTCTTGTGGTTTCCATGCCATCCATTTCCGGCATTTGTATGTCCATCAAGATTAAATCAAACGATTGAGTCTGGGCCATAGTCAGAGCCTGTTGCCCAGAGTGGGCAAGGCTGAGTTTAATGCCATGAGGGTCAAGCCAATGCCCCAATAGTTGTAAGTTGATTTGTGTGTCATCGACTGCTAATACATGTAACCCATTTAGACGCTCATAGACTGGCGGCTCAATTTCTTTAGTGTTTGTCTCAATTGTGTCTAAAGATCCATTTTGAGTGCTTAAATGCGTCAACGCGTGATGTAACTTAGAAGCAGACAATGGCTTCTGCACAATAGCGCTTAAATGTTGATAGTGTTGGGCGTGAAGTGTGATGTGGCTTGTGGGCTTCGCTAAAATGAGGCTTGGCAGTTGAAAGCGTTGATTTAAATACTGCACCAATTCATGAATATCTTGCGCTGTTTCTTGATCGCTATCTGCACAGATTAATGTTGCCGTGTAAGGCTTATCCGAATGATGCAAAGAGTTTATGAACTGCTCTGTTGAGCTGGTAAAAACATAGCTTGATGAAAACGCATCAAGGCATGAGCTTAAGTAGGCTCGATAGTTATTGCTAGGTTCTAAAATGAGTAGGTGGTGTTCTAGTGGCGCTAGCGGTTCCGTTGTCTTTTTTGACGCTTTTAAGCGAATGGTAAAGTAAAAATTGGAGCCACGCCCTTGTTCACTGATGACACCAATTTCACCACTCATTTGCTCAATTAGTTTTTTGGTGATCACTAAGCCAAGGCCTGTACCTGCGTAGCTTCGAGTGTGGCTGGAGTCTACTTGCGAAAAAGGTTTGAATAATTGATTGATTTTCTCGCTGGGGATTCCGCAGCCAGTGTCGATCACTTCGATTGATATGTCGAGCTCTTCGCTACTGACTTGCTTGCCATCAACAATGACCTGAATTGAGCCTTTCTGAGTGAACTTGATGGCGTTACCAATGAGGTTGTTGAGTATTTGGCGTAAGCGAGTTTTATCGCCTTTTACCCAGTCCGGTAAGTTAGGATTAAAGCTAGGAACTAAATCGATGTCTTTGGCTTCAGTGGATGGCGTTGAAGCGAGCGAATGAAGAACATCGTCGATACTCTCTCGAAGATTAAAATCTTCACTGTCTAAGACGACCGTTTTTCCCGCTTCGATTTTGGAAAAATCTAAAATATTGCCAATGGTTGTAAGTAGATCATTGGTGGATTGCGCAATGGTCTCTACGTAGTCTTTCTGCTGTGCTTCGAGACGGTCTTTCTGCAATAGCTTAGTATAACCAAGAATAGCGCTTAATGGTGTGCGTACCTCGTGAGAGATGTTGGCCAAAAATTGAGTTTTTAAGCGGTTCGATTCCATCGCTTCTTTGTTGGCTATATGCAGTTGTGCGCTTTTTTCTTCTAATAAAATTGAGTTTTCACGGGTTTCTTTGGTGATTTGCTCAATTTCTGTTTCTAAGTCAGAACGGTAGTTTTTGAGTCGTTCTGAAATATATCTCAGTTCTTCTTGGGTTTTCTGAAGGTGTTTAGGCAAAGATAGTGTGTTGCTTGAGTCGTAATCGCCGCTGGTGATATTTGTTAAGGTGCGTGTGATGTGTAGCCAAGGTGCAGACAAACGAACGGCGTATTTCCAGCATAAAAATGCGCTGGCGATTACTGCAGCGATAAAGTAACCAAAAATGGAGAGGGCAAAGGAGATCTTTTCGAGTTGGATGCGTTGGGTGCTGGCAGTTACTTGTATCCATCCTAGTAACTCTCGTTGAGGGCTTTTGGCTAGTCCGATTGAGTCTGCAATCAGCGTCGGGTTTGCTTGATTAAACGGTATCTCTACCATATTTTCTTGAGTGGTGTTGAGATAGAAAATAGGAGCAATTGAAACATAATGATTGCCGTTGTTGACATAGCGGCTGACTATTTGGGTTGGTAGGTCTGTTTGAGGTGGGGTAACCTGACCCACTTTATCAATGATTTGACGTTGATTGTTAAAGTAAGTAACACCAATAATGTCTTGTTGGCGTAATAAGCCATGGATATTGCTGGCGATTAGATTTTGATCATTAAACAAGAGTGCGTATTCACTGGAGTCTGCAACTTGCTCTGTTTGGTAGCGGCTGAGATATTCGAATTGCTTCTTGCGGTCAAAAATCTCACTTAGATAAATGATAATGGCTGCACTGGCGATGACTGCGAGTACAGGGAGAAAAATAGCTTTCCATAACTTCTGTTGTAAAGGTGGATTATCGATTGGGCGCATTTCCCATTTTCCTATTTCTCTACAAGAAGTTTAGTAACAAGCTATGTTACCTTTGCTTTTGCGGCGATCACACTCGCGAACATAATTTTCACAAGCCAAGACTTTTGTGCGTGATGGATTGCTGATGGATTTACATTCACGCCATTTTTGGCGCAGTTCTGCGTCGGGAATATCCGCTGCAGGGCCGCCGAATATATCGCAGCCAGAAATTGTAGCGGCTGCGAGTAATGCGCTGAGTACAAGAGGTTTATGCATGGTCTGTCACTCCTAGTGCAACAAAATTGGCCTAACTTTATAACAAGTTTTTATTTTAATACGTATTTGATATGCATTCTAATAAGTTCGAGTAAAAAAGCGTAAACCATTAATTTATAGAACATCTTAAGTGTCTGAGTTGTATGATCAAATATCAAACTATTGAATCCATTGTAGGCAATACGCCGCTGGTAAAGTTGCAACGTATTAATCCTAACCCCAGTAATACGATTTTGCTTAAACTTGAAGGGCAAAACCCTGCAGGTTCAGTGAAAGATCGCCCTGCTCTAAACATGATTGTCCAAGCGGAGTTGCGAGGTGATATTAAGCCAGGGGATAGCCTGATTGAGGCGACCAGTGGCAATACGGGGATCGCTTTAGCGATGGCTGCCGCCATAAAAGGGTATGAAATGCATTTGATAATGCCTGATAACATGAGCCAAGAGCGTAAATCTGCGATGTCAGCTTATGGGGCCGTTTTGCATCTTGTTACCAAAGAAGAAGGCATGGAAAGAGCTCGAGACTTAGCGCTAGAAATGCAAGCGCAAGGAAAAGGTGTTGTGTTGAACCAGTTTGGTAACCAAGACAACCCGAACGCCCACTATGAGTCTACAGGCCCTGAGATTTGGCAACAAACTCAAGGCACAGTGACACATTTTGTGAGCTCTATGGGAACCACAGGCACTATCATGGGAATCTCGAAATACCTAAAAGAGAAAAATCCAGAAGTTGAAATAGTGGGTTTGCAGCCATCTGAAGGCAGTAGCATCCCGGGCATCCGCCGCTGGCCTAAAGAGTATCTGCCGACCATTTTTGATGAAAAACGTGTTGATCGCGTGATGGATATTGCGCAGCAGGACGCCGAAGTTGTAATGCGTCGTTTAGCGAAAGAGGAAGGTGTATTCAGTGGTGTTTCATCTGGTGGCGCTGTCAGTGCTGCTATGGCGCTTTCAGAGCAAGTGAATAATGCGACTATTGTTGTGATTGTTTGTGATCGCGGCGATCGATATCTTTCAACAGGCGTGTTTAATTAAATAAGCCCGTCATTCCGGCAAAGTGTTGGCTTACTCTAGGTCGATGGGTGCGAATGAGGTATCATCTTCGGTAAATTTTATTGCTAGAGACGTTACCTTGAAAAATCGATCTCATCGTCGAGCTAGACCTTCTCAGAATAAGCCTATCTCTTCCCCTATTCGTTTGCTTTCTATCGAGGATACGACTCATGAAGGTCATGGCGTCGCGCGCGAAAATGGCAAAGTGACTTTTGTTGTAGGTGCAATATCAGGTGAGCGAGTTGAGGCGCGTATTGTAAAAGAAGGCCGTCAATTTAACCAAGCCATCGCAGTAAAGCGTCTGCAGGACAGTCCAGATAGAATATTGCCTACTTGCCCTCATTTTGAGCAATGTGGCGGTTGCCAATTGCAACACATGAATATTTCTGCGCAACGTCATTTAAAAGAGAACTGGTTAGCTGGTCAATTTCGTAAGCTATCGCTGCCTGCCGAGATGAGTCGTCTTGAAGGACAGCCTTTCGGTTATCGTCGACGCGCTCGCATTTCGGTGTTCGTTAAAAACAACCATGCTCAAATAGGGTTCCGTGCGAAATCCTCAAATGAGATTGTTGATATTGATCAATGCCAAGTTTTGGAACCTTTTTTGCAAGACACTTATCAGGCATTGCGCTCCTATCTTAAAGCTTCTGCGCTTGTAGCCAAACTAGGGCATATCGAGTTGCTGTATGACAGCCAAGGTGTGTGCGTTGTTTTAAGGCAGTCACGTGATATTCAAGATGCTGATAAGGTTGCACTCAATGACTGGGCTAAAGCCTCTTCTGTTACTTTGTTGTGGCAGGCTCCTTCTGAGAACAAAGTTGGTCATCACGCAGTGCGTCATTATGTAGTAGATGATTTAGTATTGAACTTTCAAGCACAAGACTTTATCCAAGTGAATGCGCAAATCAACGAGGCTATGGTAGAGCAAGCGATGTCGTGGCTAGCGTTAAGTGAAGACGACGTTGTGTTGGATTTGTTTTGTGGTGCCGGGAATTTCTCTTTGCCAATGGCTAAGCGTGCAGGCCATGTATTGGCAGTAGAAGCGATTGAGACGATGGTTGAAATGGGGCGGTTTAATGCCAGTCAAGCGCATCTAGATAATATAGAGTTTATCGCAGCTGACTTGACTCAAAGCCCGCCAAATCGCATAAAAAAAGCTAAAATCACTAAAGCTCTGTTGGACCCTCCTAGGGCCGGGGCACTTGAGTTTTTACCGACTTTGGTGCGCTTAAAACCGCAGCAAATTTTGTATGTTTCCTGCAATGCTTCAACTTTAGCAAGGGATGCAGAGTATTTGGTCGAAAATGGATTTCGTGTGACAAAGGTTTGTATGATGGATATGTTTCCGCAAACGTCGCATGTTGAAGCAATGATGTTGTTGCAGAAGTAAGTTGTTACCAGAAGGGTAGTTATATGGTTACGGTAAGAAAGGATCACCCGGTATTAGCAGACGGGAGTGTCGATATCGATGCTTGGATGTCTCACTTTGCTGACAAGATTGATGAAGCGAGTCGCGTTCCTTTGAGAATGGCTTGTCAGTTGGCAAGGCAGGCGGAAGCCGCGTCGGGACGATCATCTTACTGGGGGCCACAGGCGAGCACGTTTAGAGCTGGCCTCGAAATGGTCGAAATTCTTGCCGGTTTCCGTGCCGATCAAGACTCTCTTTTGGCTGCAGCGCTTTACCGTGTCGTGCGTGAGGACCAATTAGAACTTTCCAAAGTCAGTGACATGTTTGGCCGTAAGGTGGCGTCATTGATTGAGGGCGTGATTCGCATGGGTGAGGTGTCGAAAAACTTATCCAAAGACAGCACTGCAGAAGTACTTGGTAGTCATGAAAACCAGCTTGAATCACTGCGTAAAATGTTGGTGTCTATCATTGACGATGTCCGCGTTGTATTGATCAAGCTGTCTGAACGAGCCTGCGCTATAAAAGAGGCCAAGCATCAGAGTGATGAACGCAAAGAGTCGATCGCCTTGGAGGTGCAGAGTGTTTATGCCCCGCTTGCTCATCGACTTGGTATTGGTCATATCAAGTGGGAACTTGAGGACTTATCGTTCCGTTATCTTTACCCAGCTGATTACAAGCGCATCGCCAAATTGCTTGATGAAAAGCGATTAGATCGCCAACAGTTTATTGATGACGCTATCAAAGATCTTAAATTGCGTATGGAAGCGATTAATATCCATGCGGATGTGATGGGACGAGCGAAACATATTTACAGCATTTGGCGCAAAATGCGTCGTAAGAACATCCCGTTCGATGAAGTATATGATGTTCGTGCAGTGCGAATTCTCGTTGATGAAACGATGGAGTGTTACGGTGTATTAGGTATCGTCCATAATCTTTGGAAGCCTATTCCTCAGGAGTTTGACGACTACATCAGCAACCCCAAATCCAATGGATATCAATCTCTCCACACGGCGGTTGTTGGACCAGAAGGGCGTGTGTTAGAGATTCAGATACGAACCCATAAAATGCATGAAGATGCAGAGCTTGGTGTATGCGCGCACTGGAAATACAAGGGTACTGACCTCACATCGAACAGCTCAAGCTATGAAGAAAAGCTGCAGTGGTTGCGTACGATTCTAGATTTCAATGAAGTGCAAGGCGATTTAGAGTCACTCAGTGAGCAAGTGCTTAACGACATTGAGCAAGACCGTATCTACGTATTTACGCCAGATGGACATGTGGTCGATTTACCTATTAATGCAACGCCGGTAGATTTTGCTTACCGTGTGCACACAGAAATTGGGCATCGCTGTCGTGGTGCTAAAGTGAACGGTAAGATTATTTCCCTTGTTACGCATCTTAAAACGGGTGATAAAATTGAAATTTTGACGACCAAAGAGGGTGGTCCGAGCCGAGATTGGTTACATCCAACATTAGGATATGTAAACACCAACCGAGCCAGAGCTAAGATTCAAAGTTGGTTCAGACGAGAAGATCGTGAGAAAAATCTTGAGGCGGGGCAGAGTGTTCTTGATAAGCAGCTAAAGCGTCTTGGTATTGAAGAAAATAAGCTGAATTTTAATGCCATTGCTGAACGCTTCAATTTTTCAACAGGAGAAGATGTATACGTCTCTCTTGGTGCAGGAGACATCCAATTAGGCCGTGTGCTGCGTGTCATAGATGATTTGCATGGCTTAGATGGTGATCCTGCCGTTCGCCCTGTTCGCTTGAAAAAAAGCCGTCATAAATCTTCGGATAATGATATTCATATTCAAGGTGTGGGGAAGCTACTGACACAAATGGCAAAATGCTGTTCTCCGATTCCTGGTGATGACATTATTGGCTACATTACACAAGGTCGAGGAGTGTCTATTCATCGCCAAGACTGTATTAATGCAGCGCAATTACAGCTTGAAGAGCCTGAGCGAATAGTGGAAGTGAATTGGGGAGAAGAAGTCGATAACTTATATCCTGTGAATATTCGCGTCTCAGCCTATGACCGCACTGGTTTGCTGAATGACATTACGGCGTTGCTTTCCAATGAGAAGGTGAATTTGCTGTCGATGAATACGATTTCTGCCAAGGAAGATCACACTGCCGCCATACGGTTTACTATCGAGGTGAGTGAAATCAGTACGCTTTCTCGTTTGCTTCATCGCATCAATCAATTGCCAAATGTATTGGATGTCTTTAGGGAGCGCGATAATTGAAATACGGCCTGAATGACTTATTAGCGTTAATGACCATGTTGCGTGATCGCAAGTATGGTTGTCCGTGGGATCAAAAGCAAAGCTTTGACAGCATCGCGCCCTATACGATTGAGGAAGCTTATGAAGTCATGGATGCGATTGTTCGAGGCGATCGAGAAGACCTTCAAGACGAACTAGGGGATTTGCTGTTTCAAGTGGTATTTCATGCGCAAATGGCCAGTGAAGAAAATGCCTTCAATTTCTCTGATGTAGTTAATACCATCGTAGAAAAAATGCTGCGTCGTCATCCTCATGTTTTTCCTGATGGTACGTTTGACAGTTATGCCACGCCGAATGCGTTGTCTGAACAACAAATTGGTGAGCAATGGCAGAAAATCAAAGCCGAAGAAAAACGTGCTAAAGGCCAAGCGTCGCAAGGTCTATTGGGCTCCGTGCCCAGTAGTATGTCAGTGTTGAGCCAAGCGGTGAAATTGCAAAAGCAAGCAGGTAAAGTTGGTTTTGACTGGCAAAATGTAAAGCCTGTTTTTGCTAAGATTCGAGAAGAGCTTGATGAATTAGAGGAAGCGATTGATCATTTATCGCATGCCGAAGCTGAAGCGGAGCTTGGCGATGTGTTATTTGCCGTATCAAATTTAGCAAGGCACTTATCGATTTCGCCTGAGCATGCATTGATGCAGACCAATGTGAAATTTCGTCGTCGTTTTGCTTTTATAGAACATCAATTATCAGAACTGAACACACCGTTAACGGATTGCTCTTTAGAAGAGTTAGATCAGTTGTGGGAGCGCGCTAAAGCCAACGGTTTATAGCGATATCTGGCTCGCATGGGCGAGCGATAACAGAAGAAGAAAGGAGACGTATTGTGACCGATCGTCAAGCCTCGTTACGAGAAAATGTGCGTTTGTTGGGGGATTGCTTAGGGGAAACCATGAGTAATCATTTGGGAGAACGCTTTCTAGATACGGTCGAAAACATTCGTCAGTTATCCAAAGATGGACGACAAAGTGGCGATTCCAGTGCCTTAATCAAAGCACTGGAAAATCTTGATGATCAAGATATTGTTCCTGTCGCTAGAGCGTTTAATCAGTTTTTAAACCTTTCTAATCTTGCTGAGCAATATCATCGTGTTCATCGACGTCGTTCGAATGAAAGTTTGGGTATCTATAAAAACCCTATCGGTGACTTATTGGTACGCTTAAAAGAGCAAGATTTCACGTCTGAACAGATGGTTGAAGCGCTCCGCGGGCAAGCCATTGACCTAGTGTTGACAGCGCATCCAACAGAGGTTGTGCGTCGTTCATTAATTCGAAAATACGATAACATCTCCACTGAGTTGGAAGCCCTCGACAAAGATAATATCTTGCCTCTTGAGCATGAAAAGCATGTTCGCCGATTAAAAGAAATCATCACCCAAGCTTGGCATACGGATGAAATTCGTGAACAGCGCCCAACACCTGTCGATGAAGCTAAGTGGGGGTTTGCTGTGATTGAGCAGTCTCTTTGGGAAGCAGTACCGCACTTCTTTCGACAATTAGATGAGCAATTTAAACAGCATGCGGAACAGGAGCGCTTACCACTGGACCTGGCACCGATTCGCTTCGCCACATGGATGGGCGGAGACCGAGACGGTAATCCTAATGTCACACACACTGTGACTCAAGAAGTGGTCTTATTAGCCCGTTGGATGGCCGCTGATTTATATTTGAAAGACCTTACTGCACTGCGCGCTGAATTTTCCATGACACAATGCAACGATGCACTGCGTGAACGCGTTGGCGACAGCGCTCAGCCTTATCGTGAGGTCGTGCGTAGTTTAGAGCGTAAAATGGAAAAAACCAAAGTTTGGGCTAAGGCTAAGCTCGATGGTCAATCTGTCAGTGATGAAGGCATCATGCTCGATAACAAAGAGCTAATGGATGATCTATCTCTATGTTATCAATCACTATTAGACTGCGGTATGAAAGTGATTGCCAACGGTTCTGTATTAGACCTGATTCGTCGGGCAGCTACGTTTGGCATGACGTTAGTGCGGTTAGATGTTCGTCAAGATGCGTCCAAGCACATTGAAACCCTGTCAGCGATTACTCGTTTTTATGGTCTGGGGGATTACGCAGAATGGGATGAAGCTTCACGCCAAGCATTCTTGTTAGCGGAGTTAAATTCAAAACGCCCCTTGCTGCCAAAAGACTGGTCACCTGATCCGATGGTAGCCGAAGTGCTAGAGACGTTCAAAACCATTGCTAGCGGCTATCAGAATTCCTTTGGTTCGTACGTTATTTCTATGGCCAGTGCGCCTTCTGATGTTCTAGCGGTGGCTCTTCTGCTTAAAGAGTCAGGGGTGCGTTTTAATATGCGCATTGTGCCCTTGTTTGAGACATTAGCTGACTTAGATAACGCCGAGCCTATTATCGAACAGCTATTCTCATTGCCTTGGTATAAAGCCTATATCAATGGACATCAAGAAGTCATGATTGGTTATTCTGACTCAGCAAAAGATGCAGGACAAATAGCCGCAACGTGGGGGCAGTACAGAGCTCAGGAAGCCCTGACGCGCTTGTGTAAAAAGCACAGTATTCATCTGACTTTGTTTCATGGCCGAGGTGGTACCGTTGGTCGTGGCGGCGGTCCGGCTCATGTGGCTATCTTGTCGCAGCCACCAGGATCAGTAAAAGGCTCGATCCGTGTCACTGAACAAGGTGAAATGATTCGCTTCAAATTTGGCATTCCAGACATTGCTGTTCGCTCACTGGAGCTTTATTGTTCTGCTGTTTTAGAAGCGTCTTTGATCCCATCAGAGTCTCCGCAAGAAGAGTGGCGTGCTTTGATGGATGAAATGGCTGAAGAGGGTATGAATCAATACCGCTCTATTGTACGCGGTCATGAAGACTTCGTTCCGTACTTTAGAACCATTACCCCAGAACAAGAGTTAGCTAAATTACCGTTGGGATCTCGTCCTGCACGTCGTCGCTCAGACGGTGGTGTGGAAAGTTTACGTGCAATCCCTTGGATTTTTGCGTGGATGCAAATCCGTATGATGTTGCCAGCTTGGCTTGGAGCTGAAAGCGCTTTGCAGCAGAGTGTAGAGTCTGGCAACTTAGAACGTCTTCGAGAAATGCATAAAAAGTGGCCTTTCTTTGGCGCCTATTTAGACATGCTTGATATGGTGCTGGCAAAAGCGGAGCCGGACATAGCAGAATATTATGAAAAACGTTTAGTGCCAGATGAGTTACGTGGCTTGGGTCACTTATTGCGCCGTAAATTAAATCAGGTACGCGAGTTAGTAAAAGAAATTAAGCAGCAAGAACGACTGATTGAGGACAATAAAACTATCCGCCAATCAATCGATGTGCGTAACCCCTACATTGATCCGTTGCACTACCTGCAAGCAGAATTATTGCACCGTAGTCGTATTGACGGTGACAACGTCGCGGTGAATAAAGCCCTAATGATTACCATGGCTGGCATCGCCAGCGGCATGCAAAATACGGGCTAATCTGGAAAAATTGACAAAAATACGTAACATAACGCGCCCAAAAATCTAAAAACCGACAAGTTCGTTTGCATAATTTGCATAGGCTTGGGTATGCTAGCTGCCTCAAAATTATAATCAGCGAGCAAACGGTGGATTCTGGGCGCTTTTTTTGCTGTCATCCGCGACCTTTTATATTGAGCTGTTTCGCTCGCCATGTCGATTTTACGCAGACTATTGGAGAAAATTTATGCGAGTTATTTTGTTAGGAGCGCCAGGCGCAGGTAAAGGCACGCAAGCTCAATTTATTACAGAAGAGTTTGGTATTCCTCAAATTTCAACTGGCGATATGCTTCGTGCAGCCGTAAAAGCGGGCACAGAGCTTGGTTTAAAAGCAAAAGCAGTAATGGATGCTGGTCAACTGGTTTCCGATGACATCATCATTGGCCTGGTAAAAGAGCGCTTGCAACAAGATGATTGTACAAACGGTGCTTTGTTCGACGGTTTTCCGCGTACGCTACCTCAAGCGGATGCATTAAAAGATGCTGGTGTTGCGATTGACTACGTTGTTGAAATTGACGTGGCTGATGAAGAAATCGTACAGCGTATGAGCGGTCGTCGAGTACACGAAGCGTCTGGTCGTACTTACCACGTGATTTATAACCCTCCTAAAGTGGAAGGCAAAGATGATGAAACAGGTGATGACTTGATTCAGCGTGCAGATGATACGGAAGAAACGGTACGTAAACGCCTTGCTATCTACCACGATCAAACAGCGCCTCTAATTGGTTATTACCAAGCTTGGTTAAAAGAAGATGCCGCTACAGCACCTAAGTTTGTGAAAGTGAACGGTGTCGGTGATCTGAACGAAATCAAGCAAGGTTTGCTGTCAGCACTTAAGGCCTAATCCTGCAATGACTGCTATTCTTGCTTTGGACACATCAACGCCTGCCTGCTCGGTGGCGTTGATTCAAGATGGCGTGGTGCTGGAAGATTTCCGCATGGCGCCCCGAAAACATAACGATTTGATCCTGCCAATGGTAGATCAAATTCTTGCTCAAGCTCAATTGTCTTTATCTCAGCTAGACGCCATTGCGTTTGGTCGGGGTCCAGGTTCTTTTACTGGACTGCGCATCAGTGCAGGTGTTGTGCAGGGGCTCGCGTATGGTGCAGATCTTCCGGTTGTACCTGTTTCGACGTTAGCGGCGATGGCACTTGAAGCGCATCAAAAAACGCATTACTCACATTGGTTGGCTGCCCTAGATGCCCGTATGGGTGAAATCTATTTAGGTGGATATTCGATAGAGCAAAAAGATGAGTTTTGGGTAGCTGAAGAGATTTTATCGGAGCGTGTTATTTCGCCTGATAATCTTACCTCTATTTCTGAGCGATACCATGGCGTTGGATCTGGCTGGATTTATCAAGACCAATTAAATGCTGTGTTGCCAGAGCCCGCTGCAAACGTTCTGTCTGATATTGCGCCTCGAGCCGCCTGTATTGCTCAGTTGGCGGACTATGATTTTTCGCTTGGTAAGGTTGTGATGGCAAATGAAGCGCTTCCTGTTTATCTTCGTGATGAGATCACTTGGGAAAAGCAACCTGCACGGATTGGCAAACGCTAAAATATGTTGTGGTATCACGTCATTTTCCTAGCTTTAATTCAAGGGCTAACTGAGTTTCTACCGATTTCTAGCTCCGCTCATTTGATTTTGCCTTCTCAGTTGTTGGGATGGCCGGATCAAGGGCTAGCATTTGATGTCGCGGTTCATGTCGGTACTTTGGTCGCGGTAGTTGGATATTTTTGGCGTGATATTAGCCTTATTATTCGTGACACAGTTGGGGTTTTATTTACTCATCGTCATACTGAAAACAGTCGATTAGGAATGTGGGTTGTTTTAGCAACGATACCGGCTGTTATTGTTGGCTTGCTATTCAATAGTGTTATCGAGCAGTATTTGCGCTCGATTGAAGTGATTGCGTACACGACCATCGGCTTTGGTGTGTTGCTGTGGATATCGGACCGATTTGCTAGTCATCACAAACAACAAAATGACCTCACGTGGTCACGAGTGTTAATCATCGGTTTAGCACAAGCGCTAGCACTTATACCGGGCACGTCTCGCTCGGGTATAACAATGACTGCGGCACGCTTCTTAGGATTTAGTCGTGAGTGTTCGGCGCGTTTTTCATTTTTGTTGTCGATCCCTATTATTCTCGCTGCTGGCAGTTTGAAGACCTTTGAGTTGTTAACTGCGGAATCCGTTGTCCCAATTGACTATCAGTCTTTAGGCTGGGGGATTGTGCTTTCGGGCATCAGTGCCTATCTTTGTATACATCTATTTTTAAAATGGCTTAGCCGCATAGGTTTTTTGCCATTTATGATTTATCGACTTATATTGGGCTTTGGGCTTCTTTGGTTAGTAATGGTGAGCGGGTAATATGAAAATTGGCGGTAACTTTCCAGTTATTCCTCAAGGTGGTGCAAATCAAAGTGCGCGATCCTCAGTCCCCGTTGTGGCTGGCCAAAATTCAGAGCAGCGATCTTCGGCAATGTTGCCTAGCTCAATGCAAGCCTTTGAGCGGGCTTCGAGCACTGAGTCGCCACGCTTTTTTAAGGTTGATGGCTTAAGTGCTTTAGCGCAACAAGCCATGTCGGCGTATCAGTCTACTGAGTCCTTGTCTTCTAATAACCCTCGCCATCAACTAATAGGTATCGATGTTTACGCCTAGCTCCCTTGCGGTGGCATACCGCAATTCAGACAGCCATGTTCGCGATCTTGCCGAGCGTCTTGGCTTAACCACTTTTCGTCTTTCCACCGAATTAAAATTTTCGACCACGTATGAGTATTTATTGATGCACCAAGAGGATGCTCTGGTCATTGCTAAAACTGGGAAAGGCGCACCTAAACCTGTGAGTGTAGAATTAGCGACTGGCGCAGTTGATCATCGTCGTAAGTTTGGTGGTGGTAAAGGACAAGACATTGCTAAAGCCTGTGGTTTAAATAAGCGTTCGTCGTTAACTGTCTTCGATGCCACAGCGGGCCTTGGACGAGACAGTTTTGTGTTGGCCAGCTTAGGTTGTCATGTTTCGCTGTTTGAACGTGTGGGTTTTGTTAGAGAATTGCTGGCCGATGGTTTAGAAAGAGCGCGATTAGTGGCCGATATCGAAGATATTATGTCGAATATGATGCTGGCTCATGGCACTATCTTTGATGTGATGGAAGAAGATTGCGTTGATGTGGTGTATCTAGACCCTATGTTTCCACACAACGATAAATCCTCCGCGGCCGTCAAGAAAGAGATGGCGTTTTTTCGTGACTTGGTTGGCTATGATGAGGACGCTGATTTGCTTTTGCCTAAGGCTCAGCAATTAGCGCGTTTTCGAGTGGTAGTTAAGCGACCTAAAGGTGCGCCTTACTTAAATGATCAGGCGCCGAGTTACCGGATAGATGGTAAGTCTGGACGCTTTGATGTTTACGTAAAGCGGTCGTTAGAAAACGCCGACTAAAAAGGTTGGCGTTTCGTTGCATTAAACTTTAGTAATGAGGTGGCTTCTCGATAGCTGAGTCGATACCTGAATTTTGGCGTTGATCTCCCATGCGCTGGGCAAGTAGTTTGATTTGCTCTTTGAGCAGCAAAATATCTTGCTGTTGCTTGGTTAGGGCGTTATTGAGTGCATCAATGGTTTCTTCTTGAAATTGATTGCGAATCTCAAGATCGTCAATACGGTTTAATAAGTCTGAGGTGTTCATAGATGGCTGCTATATGGTAGTCTTTTAATGTGCTAAGTACTTAATTTCGTGTGTCAATAAGAGTTTAACGAAATAAGTTTCGTAATGTATTTTGCGCAAATTTTGCTGACATTCTATACACTTGTGTCAGTATGTTAATGGTGACGTGAATTGTTTTTTTCAATAGCTTGGCTTTTCTTTTTAAACATTGATCTAGCTGTTGAAATAGAGGTGTAGTACGCGTTACTAAACTGTATAAAGTGTATTAGTAATAAATAACAAAAAATCATTAAACATATTCAAGGAACTCCAATGTTTTTATCTGTACGTGCATTTTTAGTGAGTCTTATTTTAGCTTTGGTGACGCCGCTTATCATTGCGCCTTTGGTTGGGGTCGATATTGCACAACACTATATTGTGTACTTCTTAGTAACCTTGGTGACTGTTTACCTGGGTACGGTATTGTCTCAATCTAGTGCCGCAACGACAGATGACACTTCTTCAACTTTTGAGTCAGATGACGCAACAAGTGAGGAAGAAGATGATGATCGTGAAGTTGGTACCGTAAAGTGGTTTAATTCTTCCAAAGGTTTTGGTTTCCTTACCATGGAAAACGGTGATGATGTATTTGTACATTACCGTGCGATCCGTGGACGTGGCCGCCGCTTCTTAATTGAAGGCCAGAAAGTTCGCTTTACTGTAACGGAAGGCGAGAAAGGCAAACAGGCGGAAAACGTATCCATCGTTAAAGGTTAAAATACAGGGTGTTGTTTCCTCACCCACATTATATTGAGAGGACATTATGGCTACAGTAACATTACAAGGTAACCCGTTAGAAACGATCGGTGAACTTCCTGAAGTCGGCTCTAAAGCGCCATCGTTTGAGTTAGTTAAGACGGATTTGTCGACGACATCATTAGCAGATTATGCTGGTAAGAAAGTTGTTTTAAATATTTTTCCATCTGTTGATACTGGTGTGTGCGCGGCCTCTGTTCGTAAGTTCAACGAGTCATTGTCGAACCTTGAGAACACGGTTGTATTGTGTGTGTCTGCAGATCTACCTTTTGCAGCAGCACGCTTTTGCGGTGCTGAAGGTTTAGATAACGTTGTGGCGGGTTCTAGCTTCCGTTCTAGCTTTGGTAAAGACTACGGTGTTGAGTTCGTTACAGGCCCTCTAACAGGCTTGCTATCACGCTCAGTTGTTGTGCTTAATGAGTCTGGTGAAGTGGTTTACACTGAACAAGTTTCAGAAACTGCGGAAGAACCTAATTACGATGCAGCACTTGCTGCGGTTGAATAAGTTTTCATTCTATTCGTGATGTTCAGATCCAAAAAAGGTCGCCCTTAGGCGACCTTTTTTATGTGCAATTAATATTGCTAATCTTTTTGAACAGGAATGGTATTCGCTGTGCGTTCAACGGTATTGTCTTTATGGCAGTACACGAGCTTTGGTAAAAAGTTATTAGCTTCCGCTTCATCCATCTGCGCATAAGCTGCGATGATGACACGATCGCCAACTTGTACTTTACGTGCCGCTGCACCGTTCATAGAAATGGTGCCAGAGCCTGCCTCAGCAAGAATGACGTAAGTATGGAAGCGCTCGCCATTATCAACGTTATAAATGTCTATTTGTTCGAATTCACGAAGACCAGCCAGTTTCACAAGGTCGCTATCGATAGCACAAGAGCCGTCGTACCATAGCTCTGCTTGAGTGACAGAGGCCATGTGAAGTTTGCCTTTAAGCAATGTGATTTGCATAGTGTATTTCTCTTACTCTCGATGTTTTAGCAAAAAAGGGTGTGTTGCTATAACCGCCAAATGAATGGGCCTTCGCCTTCAGCGTTAATGTGCCACCAAAGATCGGGGTCTTCCTGCCCATCTTCTTGCCACCCTTGATAATTACAGCGAACCTCGCACTCTAACGCTTCGAACGCGCATTTAGAGCATTCCGTGTCATTCTCCCAAGGGGTTTTGTCAGAATCAAACCAGATGGAAGTGAAGCGCTTTCCTGCAGCTTTTTCGAGAATGGTGACGGGAATGACTTCACCGTTATGTTCTAAGTGCAGTTTAGTTACAATGTCGCTGGGCTTGTGCATATCTATAATGGAGAAGTCTTGCTCCAGCCAGCGGATGATACGCTCTGTCGGGCATGACAAGAGGTAGATTTCGATATCGGGCTGCATCGGATTAATCCTTCTTATTTAACATGTGGTAGATACGCAATACGCTCATAGATAAATAGCCAATCAATGACCATGTTATGCCCAATCCTGAAATGATTAGACCTAACAGGGCTATGAGCTCTCGTTGAATGGATTCTATAACCAAATTGTTGGCTATAAATATCATTAGCACGCCAAAAGCAAAAAGTAGCCCACCTTGAATTAACTTCATTAGGGCCAGTCTTGGGTTCTGGCCCAGTCTGATAGCAAGTTTATGAAGAAAAGCGAATGGCTTGCTCACGATAGACCTATTTTGCCATCAAGTTAGTTAAAATGCGCTGATAAATTAGGGAAAGTTGATTCAAGCTTTCAGCCTCTACGCATTCGTTAATTTGATGAATGGTGGCGTTGATTGGACCAAGTTCAACCACTTGCGTACCCATCTTAGCAATGAAACGGCCGTCCGATGTGCCTCCAGAGGTTGATAACTCTGGTGTGATGTTGACGGTTGTTTGTATGGCATCAACCATGGCATCAACAAGCTCACCAGGTTTCGTTAAGAACGGTAGGCCATTATAGGTCCATTCGATATCGTATTTAAGGTTGTGCTTATCAAGAATGCCTAATGCTTTTTCTTTTAGGTCATCGAATGTTAGCTCAGAGGAAAAACGGTAATTGAATTGTGCCTTAAGCGCACCGGGAACAACATTGGTTGCACCCGTGCCAGAATGAATATTGGACACTTGGAAGCTGGTTGGCGGAAAGAATTCATTGCCGTCGTCCCATTTGGTTGTCGCAAATTCTGCTAAAGCTGGTGCGGCCAAATGGATCGGATTGATGGCTAAGTGAGGATAGGCAACGTGGCCTTGTTTGCCATAGATGGTCACATCGCCACTGAAAGAGCCACGACGTCCATTTTTTATGATGTCGCCAACAGTTTTAGTGCTAGATGGCTCGCCGACGATGCACCAATCTACTTTCTCTTGGCGCGCCATTAATGCATCAACAACACGCGTTGTGCCGTCGACAAATGGGCCTTCTTCATCGCTGGTAATTAAGAATGAAATCTGGCCATCATGATTTGGGTGTTCGGCAACAAAGTTTTCCACCGCAATAATCATCGAGGCCAAGCTGCCTTTCATATCCGCCGCACCTCGGCCATATAATATGCCGTCAACGATTTCTGGCTTAAACGGAGGTGCTTTCCATTCCGTTTCTGGCCCAGTTGGCACCACGTCGGTATGGCCTGCAAAGCAAAGGTTGGGGCCTTGGATGCCGCGTTTTGCGTAGAAGTTTTTTACATCCCCAAACGGCATACGTTCAATCTTAAAGCCGATCTTCTCTAATCGCTCGATCATCAAATCTTGGCAGCCAGCATCTTCTGGTGTTACAGAAGGGCGTGAAATTAAATCTAGAGCAAGTTCTAGAGTAGGCGTAAGTTGCGTCATTCTTTACCTTTGCGTTGAGTTTCGTTACCTTAGCGTGTGTCTAGTAGACTAATAAGGGTGACATAATGAAATTGGGCTTACTTAGTTTTACCGCTTTATGGCTGACAGGTTGTGCGCTTATAGGTGGCTCAAACTCTCATATTCAAGAAGCCTACTATGTCCCTGTTATTACGGGAGATCGCCCTGTCAATGCAGCACCAAAAGCATATCCGGTTCATCGTTCTGATGAACCTAGCAATTCTGAGAGAGCATTCTATATTCCTGTCATAACCGATTAAATAGGGGATTATGATGGAAAAATTGCTTGGTATTGTTCTGCTTTGAAGCCAAGTGTAAGGGATTGCTCATGATCCAACAATGGTCGCTTAATCATGGCAGGTTGCTCCAGTAGTATTTCTACCGCAGTTTCATTGTTCATTGTTGCTTGTATTTCAGGATCAAGCTTGCGCCACGTGGTGCCGCGTTTGTTAACGACTGATTCCCAGCCTAGTTGCTCTATCCACTGGGTTAGTTGCGCTCGTTCAAGGCCATCTTTTCGGTAATCATGAAAACGATAGGTGACCTTATGCTCATCTAGCCAGCGTAATGCCTTTTTCATCGTGTCACAGTTTTTAATGCCATAAATAGTTGTCACGGTGTTTATCCTATTGTTTAGTTGCAAAAATGCCGGAGTCCTAAGGGAGCTCCGGCATTAGGACACACTTAATTAGTTATGTGCGTGCAGTGCTTCATTTAGAGCAATGGCTGTTTTGTTTGTCTTGCATTCGATTGCACCTGTTTCCGAGTTGCGACGGAATAGTAGATCGGATTGACCTGACAATTCACGAGCTTTAACGACAGATACGACACTGTTGTTCTCGTCAAGTAGGGCTACTTTAGAGCCAGCTGTGATGTATAGACCAGACTCAACGGTACAGCGATCACCAAGACCTATGCCAATACCAGCGTTAGCGCCGATTAGGCATTCTTCACCAACTGCGATAACGATGTTGCCGCCGCCGGATAAAGTGCCCATTGTAGAGCAGCCGCCACCTAGGTCTGAGCCATTGCCGACTACAACGCCCGCAGAAATACGGCCTTCGACCATGCTTGTGCCAAGTGTGCCAGCGTTGAAGTTTACGAAGCCTTCGTGCATAACCGTGGTACCTTCACCTAGGTGAGCACCTAAGCGAATACGCGCTGCATCACCAATGCGAATGCCGGTAGGTACTACGAAATTCGCCATTTTAGGGAATTTATCGACACTGAATACTTCGATAGTGCGACCTTCCATGCGAGCGCTTAGTTGGCGGTCTGCCAATTCGCGCACATCGATTGGGCCTTCACTTGTCCAAGCTGTGTTGACTAGAAGACCAAACATGCCGTCAAGTTTTGTTTTGTGCGGTTGTACTTGACGGTGTGAGATCAGTTGTAGCTTCAAGTAAACTTCAGCCGGGTTTGCTGGCGCTTCATCTGCTTCTAGTACACAAAGTACGACTGGCTGAGTCGATGGCTTCAGTCGAGAGGCGCGTTCAGCCAATTCGATATGGCCTGCTTTTAGAAGTGTTAGGTGAAGGCGGTTAAGATCGCTTTCATCCAGTACTAACGTTGCGTTGCCGCCTTCGTAGTTAGTGCTTTCCATGACTGCATCAATGATGCTCTTTTCTGGAGACGCCACTGGAGATGGGTAGAAAACTTCTAACCAAGTACCTTCTTTGTTCTGGGTACCAATGCCAAGGCCAATTGCGAAAGTAGAGTCGCTCATTAGAGAAAGTGCTCCTAAAATAATAATTTAAAGGTTTTGGTGTTTTTTCATAAACCGTGCGATACGTTGAGCAGCCTCAACACATTCGGATTCTTCGGCAACGAGTGCCATGCGGACATGATTTTGTCCGGGGTTATGGCCATCCACGTCGCGGCCAAGGTAGCTACCAGGAAGGACCAATACCGATTCTTCGTGATACAGCTTGGTGCAGAACTCTTCGTCATTCATGGGTAGCTTGGGCCATAAGTAAAAACCGGCTTCAGGCTTACTCACGGATATGACAGGCGATAAGATGTCTAACACTTGCTTGAATTTACGCTGGTAAATATCGCGATTATTAGCGACGTGCGCTTCGTCGTTCCAGGCGGTGATTGAGGCAAGTTGGTGATGCAGGGGCATAGCGCAGCCGTGATAAGTGCGGTATTGAAGGAATGGCTTCAGTAAGCTTGCATCCCCCGCCACAAAACCAGAGCGTAATCCAGGCAAGTTAGAGCGCTTGGAGAGCGACTGGAAAATAAGACAGTTGCTGTAGTCATGATTGCCTAATTGAATGCAGGCATCTAATAAGCCAAGCGGTTTCTCTTCAAAATAGATCTCTGAATAGCACTCATCAGCAATGATGGCAAAGTTATATTGCTTTGCTTTCTCAAGTAGGAAACGGTACTCGTCCAGTGTCGTGACTGAGCCTGCTGGGTTGTTAGGCGAGCATACGAAAAGTAACTCACAGCGTTGCCAGATGGAATCGGGCACGGCTTGATAATCAATTTTGTATTGTTTGTCTGCTTCGCAAGGTAAGTAGTGCAGCTCAGCGCCTGCTAAGATGCCAGCACCTTCATAGATCTGATAGAACGGGTTTGGGCTCACTACTAACGGATCTTTTTTCTCGCCCACCAAAGCTTGTGTAATGGCAAATAGGGCTTCACGTGTGCCAGTTACGGGTAAAATTTGGCTATCAGCGCTCAGCTGAGGAAGGTTGAAGCGATTACAAGCCCAGTCAGAGATGGCTTCGCGTAGGCTATTTTCCCCTTTTGTAAGAGGGTACTTAGACACACCATCCAAAGCATTTTTTAATGTCTCAAGCACAATGCTTGGTGCGTCATGTTGCGGCTCGCCAATAGTGAGCTTGATAACAGGAAGCTCACCGTTCGGTTCAACACTAGACAGTAAGTCAGCTAGCTTCTGAAATGGGTATGGGTGTAAAGAGTGGATCAGCGGATTCATGCGTTTATTGTTCCGTAGCTTGTGAAAAACGGTCTATGCTGTGTTTTAGGGCGTCACAGATGTGTTTCATGCGTGCACTGCCAGTAATCAAATCGCCATTTTCTTCGGTGATATAGAAGGTATCTTCTACGCGCTCCCCCAGAGTGGCAACTTTGGCTTTGTGTAGCATTAAGTTGTGTTCCATAAAGAACTGACCGATTAAAGCCAGCAGGCCAGGTCGGTCAGGGGCGGTGACTTCTACTGCCGACCAAACCTCTTCAGGCTGGCTCACGAAATGCACAGTAGAAGGCGCATTGAATATTTTCAAATGGCGCGGAGTAAAGCGTTTAACAACACTCTCATATAAAGAAGGAGAGTCGAGTTGCTCAATAAGGGTTTTTTTCATTAATTCAATGCGGCTGTGGTCTAAATGGAGATCTGTGTCGCAATTTTCTGCGCTTTCCATTACTACAAAGGTGTCAAGTGTATAGTTGTAGGACGTACTGTTAATTTTCGCATCAAGAATGGTCAGCCCCATTTGCTCAAACAGCGCCGCTGTGACTGCGAATAGGTGGCTGGCATTCGGTGTGTAGATAAATACTTTGCTAGCGCCGGAGAAGTTACGACCGCCAAGAGGGCTGATTTCAACTAGCGGCTTGGTGCTAGGACGATGGTTGAGGATGGCTTCTGTATTCCATGCAATCTCTTCACCGCTTGAGCGAATGAAGTATTCTTCCTCGATGTCTTCCCAGATATTCTCCGCCTCCATAATGTCAGCGTTACGCTCAATTAAAATTTCCAGTGCACGTTGTTTGTGTTCGTCACTTTGCATGTCGGCATCAATAGGCGAGTCTAGGCCGCGACGTAATGCTCGCTTAGTTTCCAAATAAAGCTGACGCATTAAAGAAGCTCGCCAGCTGTTCCACATGCTTGGGTTGGTGGCGTTAATGTCCGCAACCGTTAATAGGAATAAATAATCCAGCCGCTCTTGGTTTTTAACGATGCTGGCAAATTCCCATATAACCTCTGGATCAGATATGTCTTTACGTTGTGCGGTTACTGACATGAGTAGGTGGTGACGTACTAGCCATTCGATCAAATTGGTTTCGTGTTTATTCAGGCCATGGCGCTCGCAAAATTCACGTGCATCGACACAACCAAGTTCGGAGTGGTCTCCGCCACGGCCTTTACCGATGTCATGATATAAACCGGCAATGTAGAGCAGCTCAACTTTTGCAATGTGACGGATGGCTTGGGAAGAGATAGGAAATATGGCGCGACTTTCAGGCAATAAGAATCGGCGTAGGTTTTCTACCAAATGTAAGGTGTGGGCATCCACCGTATAGATATGGAATAGGTCGTGCTGCATCTGACCGATGATGGCACCGAATTCAGGTAAATAGCGCCCTAGCAATCCAATGTGTTTCATTGAACGAAGGACGGTGGTCATGCGATGACGGCTGGCGATAATATCCAAAAACAGAGCTGTGTTGATCGGGTTGTTGCGGTAGTCTTCGTCAACGGCTTCTAAGTTGTCTCGAAGTGCGCGCATCGTATTGGCTCGAATGCCTTTGATGTCACTTCGATCTCCCATGATCTTATACATTTCCAACATCGCTGACGGCGTTTCTTGAAACACCTCAGTAGAGCAAATTTCCAATTGACCATTAGTGACTTGGAAGCGTTCGTTGATGACTTCGATTTCAGGTTCTTCTTCAAAGCATAAAAAAGACTCTTCGAAATGCTGTAATAATAGATCATTGAGCTGCTGAATTGCTGCTACGCTCTGGTAGTAACCTTGCATAAAACGCTCAACATTGCGCTTAAGATCTTCGTCGTCAAAACCAAACTCTTTGGCAAGCGTTCGTTGATGATCAAACAATAAACGGTCTTCTTTACGACCTACAATCGTGTGCAGTGCCCAACGAATGCGCCAAAGGTGTGAGACGGCGCCTTTGAGCTGGGTGTATTCATCGTCAGATAAGAACTCTTTATCGATCAGTGCACTGAGCCGATTTGTGTGTAGGTGGCGTTTTGCAACCCAATCGATCATCTGCATATCGCGAAGGCCACCGGGGCACTCTTTTAGATTGGGCTCAAGGTTGTAAGCAGTGTTTTGGTATTTAGCGTGACGGGCTTCTTGCTCGGCCAATTTGGCGCGATAAAATGTTTCACCATCCCACATTTGGCTGACATCGATCTTCAGTTTTAGGTTGGCTCGTAGTTCTGGGGAACCATACAGAGTGCGCGATTCAATGAGGTTAGTGATGACGGTGATATCGCTGGCGGCTAATTCTGCGCATTCGCTGACAGAGCGAACGGCGTGCCCTACATCAAGCTTTAGATCCCAAAGAAAAGTGATAAATGCTTCAATTTTCTCTGTTTTGGGTTCGCTGTCATCACGCAACAAAATCAATAAATCAATGTCAGAGTTGGGGTGCAGTTCACTACGGCCATAGCCGCCAACGGCGACCATGGCAACGTCCTGCTCTGAGTCTAAACCAGCGCGTAACCAAGCGGCTTGCATTACTTCGTCGTAGAGGCTTGAGAGGCCTTTGACAAGCTTTTCGATAGGGTATAAATCGTGAAATAAGTCATTATACGCCTTTGTTTTCTCATTTAAGAGTTCTCGAAACCGTCTGGGACTGGTGTTCGAGGATGCCAATTCATGCTTTTCGGCTTGGCTGAACAAAGGTGGGGCATCAGGAAAAGCTGGAAAGTCCATACAAGGCCTCTTTGGTTGCACTGCTTAGATGAAAGGCTTAAAGCGTATCGTCTGGGCGTAAAGTGAGTACTTCAACACCATCAGCTGTCACCAATAGTGTGTGCTCATACTGCGCTGATAAGCGGCCGTCTTTGGTTTTGGCAATCCAGCCATCGGGACCAGAGTGTTTGACTTGTTTTTTGCCAGCGTTAATCATCGGCTCGATCGTAAAGGTCATGCCTTCTTCTAAAACGACACCTGTGCCAGAGCGACCATAATGGGCTACCTGGGGTTCGCCGTGGAAGGTCGTACCAATGCCGTGACCGCAGTATTCTTCTACGACTGAATAGTGGTTCTTGTGCGCAAACTCAGAAATTGCCGCACCGATGTCCCCTAAGCGTACGCCAGGTTTGACCATATTAATGGCTAAATAAAGGCTTTGTTGAGTGATGTTGCATAGGCGTTCAGCGTGCGCTAGCGCAGGACCTGCAAAAAACATTTTGCTGGTGTCGCCGTAGTAGCCATCTTTAATAATGGTGATATCGATGTTGAGTACATCACCTTTCTTTAACGGCTTGTCGTTCGGAATGCCGTGACAAATCACATCATTTACAGAGGTGCAGCAGGATTTAGGGAAGCCATGGTAATTCAATGGCGCAGGAATGGCACCTTGCTCTGACACAATGTAGTTGTGCGCAATAATGTCAAGCTCGTCAGTAGTAACACCAGGTATGACAAATGGTTCAAGCATGGTTAGTACTTCACCGGCTAAGCGACCCGCTGTACGCATGCCTTCGATATCATTGATGTCATTGAAGCGTGTTGCACTCGGACGCGGCGTCCATTGAGGTACATCAACACGACCGTTTTTAGTTAACTCTTTTACTGTTTGCAGAATCTCGTTGCTCATAATAAAACTGTCTTAAATCTTCGCTAGTCTTAAGGATGAAGATATTCTACATGACTTAACTCGGTTATTCGCCCTGACTTAAGAAAAAATCATGAACAAAGGTGCGCTAACAGACGAATATCTGCTTTTGAATGTTGCGCTTTTATGGTATAAAACGCCGGCTTATTTCTTTTGAAAAGGGGTAAGCTAAAACTAATTAATTTAACGACCTTGCTGTCTAATTAAAAATAGCGTCTCTGGGGTGCCTGAAATTGCTTTAAATTTCAAAAGGCTGAGAAGTTAGGGCTAGCAAGTTAACCTAACCCAAACGTAAAGGATATTAAAATGCCTACAGTTTCAATGCGCGACCTGCTACAGGTTGGTTCACACTTCGGTCACCAAACTCGTTACTGGAACCCAAAAATGAAGCCATTCATTTTTGGTGCTCGTAACAAAATCCATATCATCAACCTTGAGCACACTGTTCCTGCTCTTAACGAAGCGCTAGCGCTTGTTAAGAAAATGGCTGAGAACAAAAACAAGGTATTGTTTGTTGGTACTAAGCGTGCAGCGGCTAAATCTATTGCAGAACAAGCATCTCGCGCAAGTATGCCGTACGTTAATCACCGTTGGTTAGGTGGTATGCTTACGAACTACAAAACAATCCGTACTTCTATCAAACGCCTGCGTGACCTTGAAGGTCAACAAGCTGACGGTACATTCGAGAAGCTGACTAAAAAAGAAGCACTTGTACGTACGCGTGAACTTGAGAAGCTAGAGCGTTCTTTAGGTGGTATCAAGGATATGGGCGGTCTTCCTGACGTTCTTTTCGTTGTAGACGTTGACCATGAGCGTATTGCTATTAAAGAAGCTAACAAGCTAGGTATCCCTGTTATCGGTATCGTTGATACTAACAGCGATCCAGATGGTGTTGATTACGTTATCCCTGCAAACGACGATGCTATCCGTGCAGTACAGCTGTACGTTTCTGCTTTCGCTGATGCTTCTCTAGAAGGTCGTGCGGCAGCAGCAGGTAGTGCTGACGAGTTTGTTGAAGTAAACGACGCCGCTGAAGCGTAATTTTACTGATCTTATCTGGTCTTACTGATCAAGGGAGAGGGGATGACTCTCTCCCTTTTTTAAAATTGTTATCGTACAAGGGGAATTAACATGGCCGCAGTATCTGCAGCAATGGTAAAAGAGCTACGTGAACGTACTGGTCTTGGCATGATGGAGTGTAAAAAAGCACTTACAGCCGCTGGTGGTGATATTGAAGTAGCAATCGAAGAACTACGTAAGTCTAGTGGTATGAAAGCAGCTAAAAAAGCTGGTCGTACTGCAGCTGAAGGTACTATCATCATGAAAGTTGCTGATGATAACTCTTACGGTGTGTTGGTTGAAATCAACTCTGAAACTGACTTTGCTTCACGTGATGAAGGTTTCCTAGCTTTCTCTAACAAAGTAGCTGACGCTGTTTTCGCTACAAAAGAAACGGACATGGCAGTTGTGATCTCTGGTGAATTGCTAGAAGCTCGCGAAGCGCTTGTTCAGAAAATCGGTGAAAACATCACTCCTCGCCGCGCAGTGGTTGTAGAAGGTGGTGTTGTTTCTGGTTACCTACACAGCAATGGTCAAATTGCTGCGCTAGTTCAACTAGAAGGTGGCAGTGACGAGCTAGCAAAAGATATTGCTATGCACGCAACAGCTGTTTCTCCACGTGTTGTGCGTGGCGAAGATATGCCTGCTGAAGTTCTTGAAAAAGAAGAAGAAATCATTCGAGCTCAACCAGACATGGCTGGTAAACCAGCTGAGATCGTTGAGAAAATGATCGGCGGTCGTATCAAAAAATTCTTGGCTGAAAACAGCCTAGAAGAGCAAGCATTTGTTAAAAACCCAGAAATTAAAGTTGGTCAGCTAGCGAAAGATGCTGGTGCTAAGATTGCTTCTTTTGCTCGCCTAGAAGTAGGTGAAGGCATTGAAGTTGAAGCGACTGACTTCGCTGCTGAGGTTGCTGCACAACTTAAAGGCTAATCGCTAATAAGTTTTCAGTGCAAATTAAGGGGCAGCTTGACTGCCCCTTTTTATGAATAACTGATTGAGATTAAGCTTATCTGATCTCAATACAGGCTTCTCACCATTACCGGAGGTTCTAATGCCTAAAGAAACGAATCCAAAATACAAACGCATTTTGTTGAAATTAAGTGGCGAAGCGCTACAGGGCGATGAAACCTTTGGTATCGATCCTAAAGTGTTGAGTCGGATTGCGCTAGAGATTGGCCAGTTGCGTGGTATCGGTGTTGAGGTAGGGATTGTTATCGGTGGTGGTAACTTGTTCCGTGGGCAGGCGTTGAGTCAGGCGGGGATGGACCGAGTGACTGGCGACCATATGGGGATGCTGGCAACGGTTATGAACTCCCTTGCAATGCGTGATGCGCTAGAGCGAGCCAATATTTCAACGCGTGTGATGTCTGCTATTACGATGACAGGCATTGTCGAGCCGTACGATCGTCGTCGTGCGATGCGTCATCTTAAAGATGGTGATGTCGTTATTTTTTCTGCTGGTACCGGTAACCCATTCTTTACAACTGACTCTGCTGCGTGTTTACGTGGTATTGAGATTGATGCGGATGTCGTGCTCAAAGCAACAAAAGTTGATGGTGTCTATTCTGCTGATCCAATGAAGGATCAAAATGCAGTGAAATATGATACATTAACTTTCGATGAGGTTTTGGAAAAACAGTTAGGTGTCATGGATTTAACAGCAATCTGCTTGACGCGTGATCACCAAATGCCTGTTCGAGTATTTAATATGAACAAGCCAGGGGCTCTGATTAACGTCATGACCGGTGGCGACGAAGGTACCGTTATTAAGTGAGGAAATAATGATTAACGAGATTTTAAAAGATGCGGAAGAGCGCATGGGCAAGGCAATCGTTGCCGTTGATAATTCCTTTAAAAAGATTCGCACAGGTCGCGCGCACCCAAGCCTTTTAGATTCTGTCAGAGTGAACTACTACGGAAGCGAAACACCTCTAAGCCAAGTGGCGAACATCACAGTTGAAGATGCTCGTACATTGGGAGTTTCTCCTTGGGAAGGTAACATGGTGTCTGAAATTGAAAAGGCAATCATGAAGTCTGACTTAGGTTTGAATCCATCTTCTACAGGTAGTTTGATCCGTATTCCTTTGCCAGCTTTAACAGAAGAGACTCGCGGTAACTACTTCAAGCAAGCTAAGTCTGAAGCCGAAAACGGTCGTATTGCGATCCGTAATATTCGCCGCGATGCGAACAATAGTCTAAAAGACCTAGTGAAAGAAAAAGAGATTTCTGAAGACGAAGAACGTCGTGGTCAAGATCAAGTTCAAAAATTAACAGACAAGTATGTTGCTCAAATTGAAGAGCGTTTGGCTGCTAAAGAAAAAGATCTAATGGAAATCTGAGTAAGAAGGCAGGCGCTGTGCGCTTGCCTTTTTTCTGACTAGGTAGTTCTATGTCGAACCAAATGTTGGTCGTTGATGGCCAATCAGTTCCTGCTCACGTCGCCATTATTATGGATGGCAATAATCGCTGGGCGAAAAAAAAGCACTTACCAAGCATTGCAGGGCACCGAGCAGGTGCGGCAGCCGTTCGTAAAACGGTTGAATCTGCTGCGCGCAGTGGTGTAAAAGTGTTGACCTTATTTGCTTTTTCAAGTGAAAACTGGAGGCGTCCACAGGCTGAAATTGATGGTTTGATGGCACTCTTTATGCGTTCTTTGAAAAAAGAGGCGAAGCGCTTGAATGAACACTCCATTCGACTTGTTGTTGTTGGGGATAAATCAGGCTTTAGTAAAAGCCTTCAAGAGCAGATCGCATTAGCGGAAGAGGCAACAGCAACTAATCAAGGTATGGTGCTTGCGATTGCAGCAAATTATGGCGGCCGTTGGGATATTGCTCAAGCAGCCCAAGTGTTGGCTCAGCAGGTGGCGGCCGGTGAATTACTGCCCGATGACATCACAGAAGAGCGTTTAGGTCAGCATGTGTGCTTAGCAGGTTTGCCAGAATTGGATCTTATTATCCGTACATCAGGTGAAGAGCGAGTGAGTAACTTTTTGCTTTGGCAACTTGCGTACGCTGAATTTATTTTTATGCCAGTACTTTGGCCAGATTTTGATGGCGAATGCTTTAATGAAGCTTTGTCTATTTACCAACAACGTCAACGCCGTTACGGTGGCCGGTAGTTTTTATGCTTTTACCAAGAGTTCTTAGCGCGATCGTTATGGCGCTGCTATTTATATATGCGGTGTTTGTTCTAGAGGCATCTAGCTTTCAATTTGCTATGGGTGGTGTCGTGCTGCTGGCTGGCTGGGAGTGGGCCAGATTGTCTGGTCTGGAAGGGCAGCAGGGTCGCATCGCTTATGCAGGTCTAGTCGTGACTTTATGTTATGGGGCTGCACTGTTCGAGTTGCAGCGATTCCTGTTAATGGTGGCACCAGTACTTTGGCTTATTGCACTGTTTTGGGTGATTAGTTATCCAGATGAAAGAGGGTGGCAGTCTCGCTTTGCTCGAATGGTGTTTGGTTTGTTGATTCTACTAACGACTTGGTGTGCTCTGGTTGTGCTGCGTGAGTCCAGTAATTTTGTGCTGTGGATTTTGCTACTTATGGGGCTAATCTGGGGGGCGGATTCTGGAGCGTACTTTTCAGGTAAGGCGTTTGGTAAGCGTAAATTAGCGCCCGCGGTATCACCAGGAAAATCCTGGGAAGGCGTTATTGGTGGGATGGTATTAACACAAATTGGAGTGGCTGTATTTGTTTTTTACAGCGACTTGAATTGGTTGGCTCTGAGTATGCTTGCGTTGGTAACCGTAATAACCTCTGTGTTAGGAGATTTGACCGAAAGTTTATTTAAGCGTCATGAAAGCTTGAAAGATTCCAGTCATCTGATTCCAGGGCATGGTGGCGTTATGGACCGAGTAGACAGTTTGACATCTGCTGCGCCAATCTATGTATTGCTTCTTTGTCTTGTAGGTTGGGTCTAATGCAGAAAATTTGCCTTCTGGGGGCGACCGGTTCCATTGGCAGTAGTACGCTTGATGTGATTGCTCAATATCCAGAGCAATTTCAATTGATGAGTGTCGCAGCGAATGCAAATGTGGATCGAATGGCTGAAATTTGTCAGCGGTTCAAACCCGAACGTGCGGTAATGGGGTCGGAGCAAGCACGAGATGCGTTGGCTCAACGTTGCTTGGGGTTGTCAACGGAGTTTGAGTGGGGCCATGAAGCAATGGAGAGTATTGCAAGCGATGGTTGCGACCAAGTAATGGCCGCTATTATCGGGTTTGCGGGGCTGCGCCCAACGTTAGCGGCGATTCGAGCAGGAAAGCGAGTGTTACTTGCTAATAAAGAAAGTCTGGTGACCGCTGGTCGTTTGTTTATGGATGAGGTAGCGCGTTACAACGTAACCTTGATGCCAATTGACAGTGAGCACAATGCTATTTTCCAGTGTTTGCCGCAAACAGATGCTGGTGTCAGTAAGCGAGATGTTTCCAGTATTTTGTTGACCGCGTCAGGAGGACCGTTTAGAACGTTTAGCGCTAAACAGATGGCGTCTGTTACGCCTGCTCAGGCCTGTGCGCATCCTAATTGGTCTATGGGTCAAAAGATTTCGGTTGATTCTGCGAGTCTGATGAATAAGGGCTTGGAGTTGATTGAGGCTTGTTGGTTATTTGATGTTACGCCTGCGGATGTGCAAGTGGTGGTTCATCCTGAAAGTATTATTCATTCAATGGTCTCCTATAAAGATGGATCCGTCATCGCTCAAATGGGAAACCCGGATATGAAAATACCGATTGCTTATGGGATGACGTGGCCGGCACGTATTGACACTGGCGTTGAAGCATTAGATTTTTATCGCTTAGCTCAACTGAATTTTGAGGCACCTGACCTACAGCGTTTTCCAAATCTTAGGCTAGCAAGTGATGCTTGGTACGCTGGCGGAACGGCAATGGCGATATTGAATGCGGCGAATGAAGTTGCTGTGAATGCGTTTCTAAAAGAAAAAATATCTTTCTTGGACATTGCTCGCTTAAATGAGCGGGTATTGGAACAGTCTGATGCGAAAGTGGTCAATGATCTGGAAACAGTATTTATTGCCGATCATGAGGCACGAGTGCTGGCCAACCAGTTGATTGCTTCGGAGTTTGTATAACATGCTACAAAATATCTTATCCATTGTTATAGCGCTTGGTGTACTGATTACTTTCCATGAATTCGGGCACTATTACATCGCTCGTTTATGTGGCGTCAAAGTGTTGCGATTTTCGGTAGGGTTTGGTAAGCCGATTTATCGCCATGTTTCTCGCAGTGGGACAGAGTTTACACTTGCCATGATTCCACTTGGTGGCTATGTACGCATGTTGGATGAGCGAGAAGGGAATGTTCCTGAAGCATTAAAGGGGCAAACGTTTAACTGTAAAACTGTTTGGCAGCGAATTGCTATCGTGGCTGCGGGACCTATTGCGAATTTTATTTTAGCAATTGCTATTTATGCTGTGGTTGCTGGCATGGGGATTCAAGCGATTGCTCCGAAAGTGGCTAGCGTGACAGAAAACTCTCCTTTGTCGCAAACTCAAATTGAGCCGGGTGCTGAAATTACGCAATTAAATGGTGTGGCTACACATTCTTGGGAAGATGTAAATTTAGCGTTAGCTGACTTGATTGGACGGACTGGGACCTATACTGTTCGTTACCAATTTTTAGATACAAACTTAGAGCGTGAAGAGCGTTTTACGCTGAATCGCTGGTTAGCTGGAGAAGAACCAAGTAATTTAATTTCAGAGTTTGGTGTTGTTCCTTGGCGGCCACAGGTTGTACCAACCATTTCAGAGGTTGTGACGGGTGGTGCTGCTGAGAAAGCAGGTTTTCTCAAGGGCGATACCGTCAAAGCGATAAATGCGGAACCGGTTTCTGATTGGCAAAGTTTCGTTAGCTGGGTTCAAAAGAGCCCTGACACTGCTCTTGATGTAGTGGTGGATCGGAGTGGTCAGAAAATTGATCTGTCATTAGTTCCGGATGCCCGCGAAGTAAACGGAACGGTGATGGGGTTTGCTGGGTTAGCTGTTGAGCCGCCAGTGTTGTCCGATGATGACATTCGAACACGTGAATTTGGCTTTTTGGGCGCAGCAGTTTATGGTGTGCAGCAGACTTGGAAAATGACAGCATTGACTGTGTCATCGATAGGTAAAATGATTCAAGGTTTAATCTCTCTTGATAATTTGTCAGGTCCGATTACGATTGCCAAGGTTGCGAGTGCATCTGCTGATTCAGGCGTGCAGTCGTTTTTAAAATTTTTAGCGTATTTAAGTGTCAGTCTAGGGGTATTGAATTTGTTACCAATACCTATGCTTGATGGTGGGCATCTGCTGTTTTTTGGGATAGAAGCCGTGCGCCGCAAACCTGTTTCTGAGCGTATTCAAGGGTTTGCCTACCGTTTCGGTGCATCATTGTTGTTCGCGATGATGGCCGTAGCTTTATTTAATGATATTGCCCGCTTGTAGAGAGGTATATGTGAAAGTCTTTGTAGCCACAGTATTAGCAATTTGTAGCGCTCAAAGTTATGCGAAGACCGTTGCAGACGTCCGTGTAGACGGCTTGTTGCAAATGTCACCAACACGCGCATTCGAGACTATCGGCTTTCAACAAGGCCAAGGCTATGACTCTTCTAGAGTCCATGAAGCTGTTAATAATCTATTTGCAACGGGGTACTTCAGTGACATTGATGTATTTGAAGAAGATGATGTTGTTATCTTCAAAGTTGTAGAGCGTCCTACCATTGGTCAAATAGAGATTGATGGTAACGATATGATTTCAACTGAGGACTTGCAGCGCGGATTACGCCTGTCTGGACTTGAAGAAGGTGAGCTTTACAAGCCAGAAACCTTAAATCAGATTCAACAAGAACTGCAGCGCCAGTACTACGCTTTGGGTCGCTACAGTGCTCAGGTTAATATGGAAGTTGAAGAACTTCCACGCAATCGAGTGTCTTTGAAAGTCGACATTGAAGAAGGTGTGACGGCTAAGATTGTCCACATCAATATTGTGGGTAACAAAGATTTTGCGGATGACGAGTTAACCAAGAATTTTCAGTCGGCTGAGACAGGCTATTTCAATCCGTTTAGTTCGGCAGATGAATATTCAAAGCAAAAAATTCAAGGCGATCTTGAAACATTGCGCAGTTTTTATCTTGACCGCGGTTACCTAGATTACGAGTTGATTTCTAGCCAAGTCAGTCTGTCTGCAGATAAGCGTGAAGTTTATGTGGTGGTCAATGTTAAAGAGGGTGAGTCGTACTCTATCAATGAGGTGGCTTTAAGCGGCTCTTTACCGATCAGTGAAGATCGCATTTGGAAGCATATTAATCAAAAGACTGGTGACGTGTTCTCGCGTAAGCAAGTGACTGAGATTATGGAAAATGTTTCCGGTGAGTTAGGTGATGATGGTTATTTATTTACCAATGTGAACATTATTCCTAATAAACTGCCTGGCCACAAAGTAGATATTACTTATCATATTGCGCCAGGTCCTCAAGTCTATGTTCGTCGCATTAATTTCAGTGGCAACTCAGAGACTAAGGATGAAGTGCTTCGCCGAGAAATGACGCAGTTTGAAGGCGCCCTTGCAACCCACTCTAAAATTCAATCGTCAAAGCGTGCTATTGAACGTTTGGGCTTTTTCTCAACCGTTGATCTGAAGACTCGCCCTGTTCCGGGTACGGTTGATCAGGTTGACCTCGATGTGTCCGTTGAAGAACAACCATCTGGCAGTATTCAAGCGAGTGTTGGCTACTCTCAATCAGAAGGTGCAGTGCTCGGTTTTGGTATCTCTAAGCGTAACTTCTTAGGAACGGGTAACAAGTTAGCGTTTAACATGAGCCGTAGTAATCAGACTAAAGACCTCACGCTGTCTTACGACAACCCTTATTTTACGGTTGACGGTGTAAGTCGAGGCTACAGTTTATTTTATCAAGTCAGCGATCACGACGAAGATGATGTAGAGGATTACGATCTAGATCGGATTGGTGTATCGGTTAATTTCGGTTATCCAATTACAGATACGCAACGTTTAAGCTTCGGTATGACGCTTAAAAACACTGGTGTAGACCTAGGTGCGAACCCGTCGCTTGAGACGCAGGACTACCTGAATCAATATGGTGATTCGTTTGATGATGTGATTGCCAATGTTGTTTGGAGTGATAATGACATTGTGGGCGGTCTATTGCCGACAGGTGGTGTGAGCCATCGTGTAACATTAGATGTAGCGACCCCACTGGGTGACCAAACCTACACCAAAATTGGTGCACTTTCACAAGCTTATTGGAATATAAGCGAAAATAACTTATGGCTCTTTCATTTGAAAGGGCGCGCAGGTTATGGTTTTGGCTACGGTGATACTGATCGTTTACCATTCTTTGAAAACTATTATGCTGGCGGTGTTTATACTGTACGTGGTTTTAGTGCATCATCATTGGGGCCTAAGAACACCTACAATGACAATACTGAAACCGATTCAATTGGCGGTAACATGCTGGTTGCAGCGACGGCAGAGATTATCTTCCCTATGCCTATGGTTGAAGATCACAGTTCAGTACGTACTTCTATTTTCTTGGATGCGGGTAACGTATTTACCGATAACTGTTTCTCTGGCAGTACAAGTTGTGAAGAAGGGTTTGACGCTGGTGAGATCCGTTACAGTGTCGGTTTCAACTGGACATGGATTACACCTATCGCACCGCTGTCGTTTAACATTGCGAAAACGTTGAATGACAAAGAAGGCGATGAGACGGATGCGTTCCAGTTTCAGCTAGGCACCACCTTCTAATAAAGTTAAGGATTTAACATGAAAAGACTATTGGGTATCGCGCTATTGACATTGCTAAGTGCGCAAACTATAGCGTCGGAGGTTGCGGTTTTGGACTTTCGTGCAGCGTTGCTTCAAAGTGATGCGGGTCAGCAAGCCGCTCAAGCGCCGCGTCAACAAGTAGATCAAATGAAAGCGCGATTAGAGCAAGAAAACCGTACATTAAAAGATATGGTTGAGTCATTGAAGCGTGATGAGCTTACTCTGTCTTCGGAAGAAGTGACAAAGCGTCGATCAGAAGTGAATCAGAAGCAAGCTCAGCTGCGTCAAATGGTGTCTGCTATGCAGCAGCAAGCTCAGCAAATGGAGCAGCGTTTGATTCAAGATCTAACACCTCGAGGAGAGGCTGCGCTTAAAGAGATCATTGAAGAGCGTAATATAGATGCTGTGATTTCGCGTCAAGCTGCCATTTATACGAATGAGTCTGTTGATATCACAGCAGAGTTGATCGATAAACTTAATAAAGAGAAATAATGGATGGGGTACACCCTTTCTGAAATCGCCGCCCACGTTGGCGGCGAGCTATTTGGTGATCCTGAGTACCCAATATCCTCGTTGGGGTCTTTAGATCATGCGGGTGCAGAGCAGTTGAGTTTTTTGTCGAACCCCAAGTTTGCCAGCAAGCTGACCCTATGCAATGCCGGAGCGGTGTTATTGCGTAATCCTACCGACGCAGAAAATGTTCGTAATGCTATTGTTGTTCGTAATCCATATCTTGCTTATGCCCAAGTAACGGTGCTGTTTAAGCATCAAGAGGAAGGTTGGGCAAACCGAATACATCCGACGGCTGTGATACATGAAACCGCTAGGGTTTCGAATACTGCATTGATTGGTCCTAATGTTACGGTGGGCGCTTATTCTGTCATTGGAGCTAATTGCTATTTAGGTCCCGGCTCAGTGGTTGGTGAGCACGTATGCTTAGGGGGCGACTCACGTTTGGCTGGCAATGTGACAATCTATGATCATGTTGAGATTGGCGAGCGTTGTATTCTTCATAGCGGCTCAATTATCGGTGCTGATGGTTTTGGTTTTGCTCCTCACGACGGTCAGTGGAACAAAATACATCAGCTTGGCGGTGTCATAATTGGCGATGATGTTGAAATTGGTGCGAATACTACAGTAGATTGCGGCGCTATAGAAAATACCGTTATAGGCAACGGAGTTAAGATTGATAACCTTGTTCAAATTGCTCATAACGTCGTAATCGGTGATAATAGCGCGATTGCGGGTTGTGTGGGCGTTGCAGGCAGTACCATTATCGGTGAAAACTGCACAATTGCAGGAGGGGCAGGGTTAGCTGGGCATATTACATTAGTGGATAATGTTCATGTTACTGCGATGAGTTTGGTGACTCGTTCAATTGATACGCCTGGTTCATACTCTTCTGGAACAGCTTTAGACTCGACACCAAAATGGCGAAAATCGGCGGCTCGTTTACGCCGAATAGAGAGCATGGCTGCCCAAATTTCAAAATTGGAAAAACAAGTTAATACGCTTTTAACAAAAGGTTAATGCATAAATGATGGATGTGAATGAAATTCGCCGTTACTTACCCCACCGCTACCCGTTTTTGTTGGTAGATCGAGTAGTAGAGATAACTCCCGGGGAATCAATTGTTGCGTACAAGAATGTGACGGTAAACGAACCGTTTTTTAACGGGCATTTCCCAGATCATCCAGTAATGCCTGGTGTGTTGATTATTGAGGCAATGGCACAAGCAGCTGGTATCCTTGGCTTTAAAACCATGGATAAAACACCTGAAGATGGTTCTATCTACTACTTCGTTGGTGCTGATAATACTCGTTTTAAACGTCCAGTAGTACCAGGTGATCGTCTTCAGTTAGAAGCGAAAATTTTGACAGAACGTCGTGGTATTTGGAAATTCGAAGTCAAAGCGACAGTTGACGGTGGGCTAGTGTGTTCTTCTACCATTCTATGTGCTGACAGGAAGCTATAAGTGTTGATACATCCAACTGCGATAGTTGACCCAAAAGCTGAACTAGACAGTGATGTTGAAATCGGCCCTTTCTGTATTGTCGGACCCGACGTACAGATCGGTGCAGGTACAGTGTTGAAATCTCATGTTGTTGTGAATGGTCATACGACGATTGGCCAACAGAATGAGATTTTTCAGTTTACTTCCGTTGGAGAAGTAAACCAGGATAAAAAGTATAAAGGTGAGCCAACTCGATTGATCATTGGTGATCGTAATGTGATTCGAGAAAATGCGACAATTCATCGTGGCACAATTCAAGATCAAGGGATTACGCAGATTGGTGATGGGAATTTGTTTATGGCCAGTACGCATGTTGGACATGACTGTATTGTTGGCGATAACAACATCCTTGCTAATTATGCTGCTTTAGCGGGGCACGTAAAAGTAGGTGACTCTGTTATCTTAGGTGGCTATACCGGTGTGCATCAGTTTTGCCAAGTGAATTCGTACAGTATGTGTGGTATGGGGTCCATGGTAACTAAAGATGTCCCTCGCTATATGATGGTGTCGGGTGATCCTGCGAAAGCGCATGGTATGAATTTCGAAGGTATGCGTCGTCGTGGTATGTCTGCTGAGGCGATCAGGGCACTTCGCTCTGCTTACAAAATGGTGTATTTGAAAAAAATGCCATTGGAACAAGCATTGAGCCACATTGAAGCGAACGATATTTTCAATGTACCAGAAGTGGCTGACTTTGTGCTCTCTATACGTCAGTCTAAACGTGGCATAGTCCGTTAAGTGTTTGGCTGATTGAAAAGAAACCCCGACTCATTCGGGGTTTTTTTATGAAGGTTAATGATTATTATGCAAAAGCGATTTGTCATTGTTGCAGGTGAAGCCTCTGGAGACATTCTAGGTGCTAACCTAATTAAGCATTTAAAACTACGGTTCCCGGATGCTGTGTTTGAAGGTATTGGTGGTCCGCTGATGATTGCACAAGGCTTCAATAGTTTATTCCCGATGGAGCGATTGTCTGTCATGGGCTTGGTTGAAGTATTGGGTCGCTTAAGAGAGTTGTTAGGCATTCGTAAAGCGGTTTTTAACCATTGTCTTGAAGAAGATGTATCGGCTTTTATAGGCATAGATTCGCCTGATTTTAATTTGCCACTGGCGCGCAAACTTCGATTACAAGGTGTTAAGACGATTCATTACGTCAGCCCCTCCGTATGGGCATGGCGTCAGAAGCGCATTTTCAAAATCAAAGAATCTGTTGATTTAATGCTCACGCTGTTTCCGTTTGAACTAGAAATTTATCAACAACACCAGATTCCGGCGGTTTGTGTTGGACATACATTGGCGGATGAGGTGCCTCTGGAGAGTGATAAGTTAGAAGCTCGTGCTCGATTAGGTTTATCGTTATCTGACAACTGGTTTGCTATCCTGCCCGGCTCTCGTGGTGGGGAAGTTAGCCGTTTAATGCCTGTGTTTGCCGAGGCAATGAAAGTTATTCAACAGCAAGTCGACAGCGCTAAATTTGTCATTCCTGCCGCGAATGAGGAAAGGCGTCAGCAAATAGAGCATATTCTTAAAGAGGTTGGCGTTAGTGCCGTCGTTGTTGATGGTCAGTCTCGCGATGTTATGGCGGCAGGCGAAGCGATTATGTTGGCATCTGGCACTGCTGCTTTAGAAGCGATGCTGGTGAAGCGTCCCATGGTCGTGGCTTATCGCTTTACAAAACTGACTTACGCAATTATGAAGCGCATGATCAAAGTACCTTATGTGTCATTGCCAAATTTATTGGCACGTAAGCGACTCGTGCCTGAGTTATTGCAAGATGAGGCAACGCCTGTGAAACTAGCGAACGCATTAGTAGGAGAGTGGAAAGACTTTGCTTCAGACCAGCAGATACAAAGCACGTTTTTAGCGTTGCACGAAATGCTACGTAAGAATGCGGGCGATGCAGCAGCAAGAGCGATCGCAAAGGAACTTCGTAATGCTTGATGTCGAGCCGTTTGAGAGTGCAATTTATCAAGGTATATTACTGGCTGGTGCTGATGAAGCGGGACGTGGTCCATTAGCCGGAGATGTGGTTGCAGCAGCTGTTATTCTTGACCCCGATAATCCTATTGTTGGTTTGAACGATTCCAAAAAATTGTCAGAGAAAAAACGCGAAGCCTTATTTTCAGAAATTTGTAATAAAGCGCTGTCTTTCAGTATTGCGCGTGCAAGTGTTGCTGAAATTGATGATATTAATATCCTACATGCCAGCATGTTAGCGATGAAACGTGCCATCGAAGCGTTACCAGTCCAAGCTGAGCATGCTTTGATCGATGGTAATCGTATCCCGCCAGAGTTGTCCTGTCCTGCTGAGGCCGTCATAAAGGGGGATGCGCGACACGCGGCCATTGCGGCGGCGTCGATTTTGGCAAAAGTGACACGTGATCGTGAAATTGTTGCGTTAGATAATCAGTACCCAAACTATGGGTTTGCTAAGCATAAAGGTTATCCAACAGCGGTACATCTTGCTGCGATTAAAGAGTACGGTGTGTGTGAATTGCATCGCCGTAGTTTTGGTCCGGTTAAAAGAATCTTAGAAGGTTAATTGTATGTCGTCGTTTATTCACCTCAGAGTACACACCGAATTTTCCCTTGTTGATGGACTTGTTAAAGTTAAAGGGTTGGTGAATCAAGCAGAAGCAAATGAAATGCCTGCGGTTGCTATGACAGATGAAAATAACCTTTGTGGGTTTATTCGTTTTTATAGTGGTGCGATGGGGAAAGGTATAAAGCCGATCTGTGGCGCAGACATTATGCTTGAAGCGAATGATGAGATTGAGCAGCGAACGCGAATGACGCTGTTGGCCATGTCGAACAAAGGCTATAAGAACATCATTGAGGTGATTTCAAAAGGTTATCAGCTCGGACAAGTGGACGGGCGACCAGTAATTAAGCGCGAATGGGTGGCCGAGCATCGAGAAGATGTGATTGCTTTATCTGGTGGTGTTTTTGGTGATGTAGGTTTCTTGCTTGCAAAAGGCCGAGCGGATGAAGCTGAAGTGTACTTGAAGCGTTGGATGGGTACTTTTCCAGGGCGTTATTATGCCGAAGTGGTTCGTACGCTGCGCCCAGGAGAAGAAGATTATATTCATCAGATCGTGCCATTGGCTGCTCAGTTTGATTGCCCTGTTGTGGCAACCAACGATGTACGCTTTCTAAGGCGAGAAGATTTTGAAGCACATGAAGCGCGTGTCAGTATTTGTGATGGTATAACACTTGATGATCCGCGTCGAAAACGTAAATACTCTGAAGAACAGTACTTTAAAACTGCATCAGAGATGGAGGCTCTTTTTTCCGATCTTCCAGAAGCGCTTGAAAATACAGTTGAGATTGCTAAACGTTGTAACGTTGATGTGCTGTTAGGAACTTATTTTTTACCAGACTTTCCTGTGCCTGAGGGGATGACCATGGAAGAATATTTCCGTGAGCTGTCTCATAATGGTTTAAAAGATCGCTTCGAATTACTGGTGAAAAAAGGTGGCGATCGGATTTTAGCGCGTAAGCAAGAGTACATAGATCGCCTTAATTTTGAGCTCGATATTATCAATCAGATGGGGTTTCCTGGTTACTTCCTGATCGTAATGGACTTCATTCAATGGTCTAAAGATAACGATATTCCGGTGGGGCCTGGGCGTGGTTCTGGTGCGGGTTCTCTTGTTGCATATGTTCTTAAAATTACCGATTTGGATCCACTTGAATACGATCTGCTATTCGAACGATTCTTGAATCCTGAGCGTGTGTCTATGCCGGATTTTGACATCGACTTCTGTATGGATAATCGCGATCGAGTGATTGATTATGTGGCCCAGCGTTATGGCCGTAATGCCGTCTCTCAGATCATTACATTTGGTCAGATGGCGGCGAAGGCGGTAGTGCGAGATGTGGCTCGTGTTCAGGGAAAGTCGTACAGTTTGGGTGATAAGCTGTCCAAGCTGATTCCGTTTGAAATCGGCATGACACTGAAAAAAGCGTTGGAAGATGAACCCGCATTGGTTGAGTTTATCGAAGGTGATGAAGAAGCCGCCGAAGTCATGGAGATGGCGTTTAAGCTTGAAGGTACTGTACGTAACTTTGGTAAACATGCCGGTGGTGTTGTCATTGCGCCCACTAAGTTGACTGACTTTGCTCCGCTTTACTGTGAAGAGGATGGAACTGGCTTAGTAACGCAATACGATAAAAACGATGTAGAAGAAGCCGGCTTGGTGAAATTCGACTTCTTAGGCTTGAAAACACTAACCGTCGTGGATTGGGCACTAGAAAGCATCAATGAGATCCATGAGCGTCAAGGGAAGCCGCCTTTAGACATTGCCTTAATTGATTTAGAAGATAAAGCGACCTACGACTTATTGCAGCGAGCTGAAACAACCGCGGTATTTCAGCTGGAATCTCGTGGTATGAAAGAGCTCATTAAGAAACTGTTACCCTCTCGCTTTGAAGATATTATCGCCTTGGTAGCCCTTTATCGACCTGGACCGTTAGGTTCGGGCATGGTAGACGACTTTATTAATCGTAAGCATGGTCGTTCCGAACTTGCTTTCCCGCATCCTGATTATCAGCATCAAGACCTAAAACCTGTCCTTGAGCCTACCTACGGAATTATCTTGTACCAAGAGCAGGTAATGCAGATTGCCCAAGTTCTGGCAAAATTCTCGCTTGGTGGTGCAGACTTACTGCGTCGAGCGATGGGTAAGAAGAAAGCGGAAGTCATGCAAGAGCAGCGCTTAATCTTCATGGAAGGTGCGGCGAAGAATAACATCGATAAAGACCTTGCCGGCAACATCTTCGACTTAATGGAGAAATTTGCGGGCTACGGTTTTAACAAATCGCACTCGGCAGCTTATGCCTTAGTGTCATATCAAACTGCGTGGTTGAAGCAACATTACCCTGCGCCCTTTATGGCGGCAGTACTGTCTGCCGATATGCAAAATACCGATAAAATCGTTATCTTCGTGGAAGAATGTCGTGCCATGAAGTTAGTGGTCGACTTACCGAATGTGAATGAATCAGTTTATAAATTTGCGGTAAACCGTAAAGGTGTCATCGTTTACGGACTTGGAGCGATTAAAGGCGTCGGCGAAGGGCCTATCGAGGCCATTGTTGAGGCACGTAAAGACGGTCCCTTTGAGCATATTTTTGATTTCTGTCAGCGAGTAGGGCGACGTGTTAATCGTCGTGTCATGGAGGCATTAGTTCGATCCGGTGCATTTGATACGATTGGACCAAATCGCGCTACTTTATTTGAGAGTATTCCTGAGGCGTTAAAGCGTGCCGATCAAAGCGCTAAAAGCCAAGATGCTGGTATGGGCGATTTGTTTGGTATTGCTGTTGAGGAATCAACCGAGAATGCGTATGACGATATCGGTGTGCAAGAAGAATGGCATGGTCGTAGACGTTTAGATGGAGAAAAGGATACGCTAGGCCTGTATGTGACGGGGCATCCGATAGACGATTATGAAAGTGAAATACGTCGATTCGCACGTCAGCGCATAGTAGATTTGCAGCCCAAACGAGAAACGCAAGTGATTGCGGGGCTTATTGTGGAAATGCGGATTACCAAGAGTAAACGCGGAGGCAATATTGCGTTTATCACCCTAGATGATCGCTCAGCCCGAATTGAAGTTGCCGTATTTCCTGATACATTTGAAAGCGTTAAACAATACTTGGTCCCAGATCAAGTGGTTGTAGTGGAAGGTGAAATAAGTTTTGATGAATTTCGTGGTGGCCAAAAAGTGGCGGCGCGGAATGTGTTAGACATGGCAACAGCGCGGATACGTTATGTTGAAGCATTACGTATCGATTGGCTTGAAGAAGACGTTACCAAACAAAAAATTGAAGCGTTGGCGCGCCATATTGCTCCATACCGTGGCGATGGCTGCGATGTAGTGATAGGGTTTGAAACCAGTAAGGCGGCAGGTGATGTGAAGCTTGGATCGCAGTGGAAAATTCGTCCTGATGATGAATTAATTCATGAACTTCAAAAACAATACGGTAAACAAAATGTGCAGTTAGTGTATACTTAGCGCCATTTTATCATTCTTTCACTCGCGTAACGCCAATGGAGCGGCGCGATAGGATGTTCGAAGCTAGAACTTTCTGTAGAATATTAGGCAACTAAATAGCAGCGTGTAAAAAAATGAATCTAGATTACTTACCTTTTGAGCAGCCAATTGCTGAGCTCGAACAAAAAATTGAAGAGTTACGACTAGTTGGTAACGATAATGATCTTAACATCAGTGAAGAGATCAGCCGATTAGAAGACAAGAAGATTACTCTAACACAGAGCCTATTCAGTAATTTAGGTGCTTGGGAGGTTTCTCAACTTGCTCGTCACCCTAAGCGTCCTTACACATTAGACTACATTCAAAACGTCTTTACTGACTTTGAAGAAATGCATGGTGACCGTCATTACGCTGACGATCGTGCAATTGTCGGTGGTATTGCTCGTCTTGAAGGTCGACCAATCATGGTGATAGGTCACCAAAAAGGTCGTGAAGTCAAAGAAAAAGTCATGCGTAACTTCGGCATGCCGCGTCCAGAAGGCTACCGTAAAGCTTTGCGCTTAATGGAAACCGCTGAGCGTTTCAATATGCCAATCGTGACTTTGATTGATACTCCTGGAGCCTACCCAGGGATTGGCGCTGAAGAGCGTGGTCAAAGTGAAGCGATTGCTTTCAACCTTGCTGTCATGTCACGATTAAAAACACCAATCATTTCGACCGTTATTGGTGAAGGTGGTTCTGGTGGGGCATTGGCTATTGGTGTGTGTGATGAGTTAATGATGCTTCAATATGGTACTTACTCTGTTATCTCTCCAGAAGGTTGTGCTTCAATTCTATGGAAGAGTGCGGAGCGTGCATCAGACGCAGCAAAAGCAATGGGCATTACTGCAGACCGTCTTCAAGAGTTGGGCTTTGTTGATACAATTCTAGAAGAGCCACTAGGTGGAGCGCATACAGACCCTGCTTTGATGGCTGAGCGTTATAAAACAAAAGTACTTGAAGTATTAGATAAGCTAGAAGCGCTTTCAACTGAAGAGTTGGTCGAGCGTCGCTACCAGCGTCTAATGTCTTACGGATTATAACAAAGCTTCTTGTAAGCACTTCTTTAAAGGCCCGCTGCTTGTATAAGCAGCGGGCTTTTTCGTTTCTAGAGCAATGTTATGAGTGGTGAGGTTTTAAAAACGACGT
>NZ_LTAX01000029.1 GCF_001639745.1 Marinomonas gallaica | reverse complement strand
TTAAAGAGCGTCTGACGCGTTCTGCTTCGTTGTTGTGAAGCGTTGTCCGTGTCAGTGGAGGCGTATAATACGCATCTGAATTTTTAGCGCAAGCGGTTTTTGAGTTAAATTAATAAAAATGCACTATTCTTTTAAATAACGCTCAGTTTGATCAAAAAAACGCACTAAAAAACACCTAAACGATCAAATATCAATCAACCTTGACCTATATAGTTAACTAGCCGTCGTTTTTATTACGTCATCGTTCATAACATTGCGCTAGAAACGAAAAAGCCCGCTGCTTATACAAGCAGCGGGCTTTAAAGGTATGGCTATTTGGCGTTAGCGCAGTTGCTTAAAAACGATACCAAGCAACCCCCACAATCCGTAGGCACAAAATACGCCGGCTAAAACCAATGCGGGCTCTAATGCGATAAGCACTAATACTAGTACCGCAATAAGTAGCACAACAAAAGGAACACGTCCTTTCAAATTGAGATCCTTAAAGCTGCGGTACTTCACATTGCTCACCATTAGCAGACCAGTCACAGGTACAAGCAACGCCATGATACTAGCGATTTGCTCTCCCGCAACACCGGCGCTTTCTGCTGCCCAAATAACGCCAGCCACAATCGCCGCCGCTGATGGGCTAGGTAATCCTGTAAAATAACGCTTATCTTGACTACCGATCATAGTGTTAAATCGAGCCAAACGTAATGCTGCACCCACCGCATAAATAAACGCGGCAATCCAACCTACTTTACCAAGAGGCGCTAAGGCCCAAGTAAATGCTACTAACGCTGGCGCAATACCGAACGACACCATATCGGCCAATGAATCATACTCGGCACCAAAGGCACTTTGAGTACGCGTTAGACGCGCCACGCGACCATCAAGACCATCAAGCACCATTGAGATAAAAATCGCTACCGCTGCTTGGGTGAAGTTTCCATCCATTGCCGCAATGATCGAGTAGAACCCTGAAAACAAAGCCGCTGTAGTAAATAAGTTAGGCAAAAGGTACACGCCACGACGTGGTTGCTTCTGCGTGGACTTCGATTCAGTAGTATCTGAGTCTACTTCATCTTTTGGGATATCTTTCTCAGTTTCTTCGACAGGCATATTATCAACCTTCATTAAGGACTCCTATCTATACAAGTTTCGCTAAAGCGCGTTTCGCCGCAGCAATGGTGAATGCAATGTCTTCATCTGAATGCGCTTGAGATATAAAGCCAGCCTCATACGCAGAAGGCGCTAAATAAACACCTTCCTCTAGTAAGTGATGGAAAAATAGTTTGAATTTATCCGTATCACACTTCTGTACGTCAGCAAACGTTATCACTCGCTCTTGATCAGTAAAAAACAAACCAAACATACCACCAACACTCACGGTCACTAATGGAACATTTAACTCATCCGCCGCGGCTTTGATACCGTCCATTAGTTTAGTCGTTTTGCTTTCTAATTCTGCATGGAAAGATGGTTCACTGATTTTATTTAATACGGCAAGGCCAGCAACCATAGCAACAGGGTTTCCAGATAAGGTACCAGCTTGATATACCGGACCAAGCGGTGAGATCTGCTCCATAATTTCACGCTTGCCGCCAAAAGCTCCCACGGGCATACCCGCGCCAATGACTTTACCTAATGTTGTAAGGTCAGGCGTGACCTTGAATTTTTCTTGAGCACCGCCTAATGCAACGCGAAAACCTGTCATCACCTCATCAAAGATCAGAACAGCACCAGATGCGTCACACACTTCACGTAATGTTTCCAAGAAACCCGATACAGGGGGAATACAGTTCATATTGCCAGCCACAGGCTCAACAATAATACAGGCTATTTGGTCGCCGATTTCAGCGAAACATGATTTCACTTCTTCAATATCATTGTATTGCAGTGTAATAGTATGTTTTGCAAGATCTGCTGGTACACCAGGAGAGTTGGGGACCCCTAACGTCAAAGCACCCGATCCAGCTTTTACAAGCAAAGAATCAGAGTGACCATGATAACAGCCTTCAAATTTTACGATTTTATCTCGTCCAGTATAGCCACGAGACAAACGAATCGCACTCATCGTTGCTTCGGTACCAGAGTTGACCATACGGACCATGTCCATAGAAGGTACAAGTTCGCATACTTTGTCCGCCATGGTAATTTCAACTTCGGTTGGAGCACCAAAGCTTAAACCGTAATCAAGCTGCTTGCGTACAGCATTAATAACATCGGGGTGTGAATGACCTAAGATCATTGGTCCCCATGAGCCAACATAATCAATATAACGTTGACCATCTTCATCGTAGACGTAAGCACCGTCTCCTTTTTGAAAAAAGATTGGTGAGCCCCCTACCCCATTAAATGCTCGAACTGGTGAGTTTACACCACCAGGAATGTGTTTTTGGGCGCGAGAATATAAATCTTCTGAACGACTCATAATAGGATCCAACTATAAACTAAACATTAAAACGGTCTAACAACGACGAGAATGACAACGCCGATGAGAACTAAAACTGGAAATTCGTTAAACCATCGATAAAAAACATGGCTACGAGTATTTTGATTGTTAGCAAATTTCTTCAACAACCTGCCACAAGCATGGTGGTAGCCTAACAACATCGCAACCAGCAACATCTTGGCGTGAAACCAGCCAGAACTAAAGTAGTACTCAGAATTGTAAGAAACAATCCAAAAACCGAATACCACCGTTGCGATTGCAGAAGGTGTCATAATGCCACGATAGAGCTTTCTCTCCATAATTTTGAAGCGCTCAATACTTTCTTGATCTTTGGCGTCAGCATGATAAACAAACAACCTTGGCAAATAAAACAAGGCCGCAAACCAACAGACGACAGCGATTATATGAAAAGCTTTAACCCAAAGCATAATTATCCCTTTAACAACATTTGATCTAATTGCTGCGATGTTACCAACCACAGCTCTTGCTGCTGAACAAAACTCACTAACACTTGATGTTGCTTATGACGATGCAACCAGCTTAGCAGCTCAGCTAACGACAGGGAGGAATCCACAACGCTCACAGGTGTGCCGGGTAACGCACGCAAAACATCCATCGCTTGTCGATTTCCTTCAACCATCAACCAAGGTTGAGGGCCTAAATCGAGCTCTTTAAGTTTTCCAACCATTTCAGACACGGAAACAATGAAATGGTGTCCACTTTTTTCGATCGAGACATAGTCTATCATACCCGAAGCTAAATCACGGACCCGCTCAAGATGAAGCAATTCAGGAAAATTATTCACTTTACTCGCGACACTGCGGACATCACGTTGGCGTAACACTCTCTGAACGGGACTCCACTCAGACACCATACCTAGGGAATGTAAACGCTCAACGAAAATAGAATCCTGATTAAACAACAACCGCACCGCGGTACAAGACACAACAATCACTAAAATAGCGGGAGCAATAGTGACCGATGTATGCGTCATTTCCACCATTGCAACAATCGCCGTCAACGGTGCTTGAAACACCGTTGCCATCATCCCAGCCATGCCTAATAAAACAAATAAAGCGAGCTCTGCTGCTACCGGAATTTGCGTGTCGAACCAAAATGAAACTTGGGCACCAAGCATACCGCCAATCACAAACGTAGGACCAACCATACCACCTGGTATACCTAGCCCGATTGAAACGGAGGTCAGCAGTACCTTTGCCAAAGCCAACCCTAATAAAGACACAAATAAAATGTCGCCCTGCAATAAACTGTTCAACGTGTCATAGCCGCCGCCTAACACTTGAGGCAAATACAAACCAACCAAACCGGTCAAAACACCCACCGTCATAAAGCGAGCGGCAAGAGGAACACTTCCTAAGCGCCACAACGCTCTTTGGACTTGATAAAATAACGTTGAGGCAACCACGATGCACAGCGCTAAAACCGCATAGGCAGCGAGCATATCAAGCTGATAAAGTGGCAAAAACACCGCCTCTAACTCAAACACCTCAATGCGCCCTAAAATTATCTGACTAATAGCTGTAGCAACAACCGAAGACAACAAAACGGGGAGCACCAAACGCAAGCGGTATTCATGAAAAATCACTTCGTAAGCAAACAAAACTCCAGCTAATGGCGTTTGAAAAGCCGCAGCAATAGCGCCAGCTACCCCACAGGCAACGAGCGTCTCCACGGCAATATAGGACAGTCGAAATCGCTGTGCCAAAATACTGCCAAATGTTGCACCTATATGCACTGCCGGCCCTTCTTTACCAATTGACAGCCCACCGAACAAACCAATAAACGCCCCTACGAACTGAATGAAAGCATTCATAAGTGGCAAATTGCCTTGGTGATAATTCAGACGCTCCACAACGTATGGAATACCCACTTTTAAAAACTTAGCGGGCACCAGTAACCAAATGATAGTTAAAGCCGCACAGGCAAGGACAGGTAAAATAAAACGAACAGTTGGGGATAACGCTTCATAGTTTTCACTATGGGAAGGTAAAACAGTAGAAGAAAGCCAGTACAGCAACTCAATCATGCCTGTCATCGCTAAGCTACTTAGCACACCACAGACCAACGCCAAGCCTGAGAGCATCAAAAGATCATCAGCAGCTAACTCTCGATTGCGCCAACGTGCGATGAAATCTAGTCCTTTCAGACTCGCCTCCTTATTATTTTATGATCAGTTCATTAATTGAAGCACCAAGATCAGAGAATTACAACGCCACTCCTGCACTACACATTGCACGCATCATTAAAGCCGATCAAGCCGAGTTGCTAAACACATATGCGTCATCACTTTATCAATATTTGGCCAGCCGTCCATTTCTAAACGAATATCATGTAAACGCTTCATGGACGTCACTTGAACCAACAACATCAAATCAATATCGCCACTGATTGAATGCGCCATTTTTATTTCAGGGATCTTTTCAATGTAAGGTTGCACTAGCTCACAAGAAAGCGGCCTAAACGTCAGCGCCAAGTAAGCCGAAATTAAATCCTCACCAGGCAAAGCAATGTGGGCATGATAACCCGTGATTTTGCCACCCTCTTCCATTCTTTTAATACGATCGGATACCGCGGTTCGTGACAAATTAACTTGTCTACTGATATCCGAAACAGATAAACGTGCATCCTGCACTAATAACGCAAGAATTTTTTCGTCATAGCGGTCTAACGTCATTAATTAGCCTATTTTTTTATACACCGACAGTTTGTAGGGTAAACCTGCACTTTGCTGCAAAATGGCGTCAGTTTGTGCGCAGATTTATCTGATCACTCATTTTATCCTTAACGCTATAAAATCAAAGCAATTTCAGCAGGACTTATCGTATGCAATACCAAAGGACACTTGGACCTCTTCAAGGCATGGCCATGACTGTAACAACATTTGTAGGAACAGGGTTAATGATTCTACCTGCCATGTCCGTTGCACAAGCTGGCAGTTTCGCTTTTTATGCATGGCTTATCACCGCCACCATTATCGTACCGGTTGCCTTTGTCTTTGCCTTTCTTGGTGGCCGCTTTCCTTCGGCGGGTGGTGCATCACATTACATAGGAAAGGTATTAGGGAAAAAAGCTGAACGAGCAGTCGGGTGGCTATTTTTGAGCATTTTGTTTGTGGGCCCTGCAGTGGCCATAAAAGTCGCAGCGGCGTATCTTGCAGTATTGCTCAATTTAACCGAGAGCTCTGTCTTTTTATTAAGTGTTATCACCTTAATAGGAATGCTCTTGTTTTCGATTGCTGGCATGAAAAACTCCGCCAACTTTCAAACCGGTGTGGTGGTGTGCTTAATCAGCACCGTACTAGCGTTATTTATACTAAGCGGAGCGCCGTTTTCTTCAAACATTATCAACCGTCCTCAAAGCTGGCCAGAGTTAGAAACAACATTACTCGCAACTGGCACTATCTTTTGGTGTTTTCTTGGCATAGAAGTCATGGCTCATATGGGTGCAGAGTTTAAAAACCCAAGCCGAGACTTCCCCATCGCGCTGCTTGGCGGTATTGCACTGGTCGTTATGCTTTATCTCGCTACGGTACTAATGATTGCAGAATACAAAGTTTACGGAAATGAATTTACTAACAGCCAATCCTTAGCTCTCTTAGTCGGTTCACTGTTAGGCGAAGAAGCTCGCCGCTGGTTTGCACTGGGTGCCTACATTATCGCGTTCTCGAACGTAGGAACATATATCTTAGGTTTTGCTCGTATGGTGCAATCCATGGCAAGCCAACGTGCGATCCCGCAGTATTTTAATATTCTATCAAACAAAGGAACGCCTGTTAGAGCGGTCAGTCTAGTAGGTTTAGCTTGTTTACTCTCACTCTTATTAGTCGAGTTTTTTGGAACTCAAATGGAGTGGCTCATTGAAATGACGAATGGCGCTTTCTTATTGATCTATACACTTACCTGCATTACCGCAATCAAGTCCTTAGAATCACGCTTTCGCTGGGTAGCTGTATTAGCAACCTTTAGCTGTCTTATGATGATTGTCTTCATCGGACAAAACATGTTGTTTGCAGTCCTTGTTTTTGTATTAGCCTTCGCTTGGGAAAGCTTAAAAATTCAAAATCCTCCCATGCCGGAAGATAAAATTCATGTACAATAAGCCTATGAACATTCACCTCGGTTCGATTGAAACGAGATATTAGGAGAGAACACACATGCCACTACTAGACAGTTTTCGAGTAGATCACACACGTATGCAAGCTCCAGCGGTACGCGTTGCGAAAACAATGGAAACCCCTAAAGGCGACACAATCACAGTCTTCGATCTACGTTTTTGCATTCCCAACGCTGAGATCTTGTCTGAAAAAGGCATTCACACTCTTGAGCACTTATTTGCTGGTTTTATGCGTGACCACTTAAACGGTAATGGTGTAGAAATCATCGACCTATCACCAATGGGTTGCCGTACAGGTTTTTACATGAGCCTCATCGGTACGCCGGGCGAAGAAAAAGTAGCAGAGAGCTGGAAAGCAGCTATGCAAGATGTGATCGATGTTGCCGCGAAAGAAGACATTCCTGAGCTAAACGAATATCAGTGCGGCACTTACACGATGCACTCACTGGAAGAAGCAAAAGACATCGCGCGTAATATTCTTGAACGCGGCGTGTTGGTAAACAGTAACTCAGAACTTTACCTGAGCGAAGAGTTCCTAGCAGAACATTCTTAATCTGCTTACAGTATTGACACATCAAAAAAGAGAGCCAAATGGCTCTCTTTTTTCTACTACTTTCTATTTAAAAACTTTTCTAAACGTTACCCACGAGTTGCCGTCGCTAAGAAGGCACTGGCCGCTACAAAAATCCCACCCATACCACGGTTCAAATTTGCCAACCCCTTTGGACTACGGATAATGCGACGTAATTGACGTCCGCCGATAGCATAAAAGAAAGCAGCAATAAACTCTGTTGCTAAAAACGTCGCCCCGATAATAGTGAACTGAATAGCAACAGGCTCATTCAAATCCAATAATTGTGGGAAAATTGCAGTAAATATCAAAACCGCTTTAGGGTTACTGATGGCAATCATAAACTCTTGGCGCATACGCGAGAAATGAGAGCGTTGAACAATAACACCCTCCTCTTCCATAGAGCTTAAATTTTGTTTAGCAGCCATCCATGTTTTAACCCCAACATATAACAGATATACCACTCCTAACCACTTCACCACATTAAACCAAAACGATGACGAAACGATCACCGCTCCAAGACCTAATGCGGAAACCACCATTAAAATAGTGAACGCTACATTACGCCCAATGACGGCAATAACCGCGGCTGGTGCTCCGACACGAATACCATTATACATAGCCGTAAAGTTGTTTGGCCCTGGGCCAAAAGATAGTAGCAATAAGATCGGAGCAACCGTTAACCAAAACTGAAGTGCCATTCTAAGTCTTACCTCGCAATGAATGACTTAATATTCCAAAGCTCGAACCCAGAAATACCTTATTTATTAAGGATTCAAACCTTATATTCGAAGGCATATCACTGTTCTGAATTCCGCTATTGACCGTAAAATAGGCGGCAACTTTAACGATAAAAAACGAGTATGTCATGTCTATTTCGCACTTATTTTTATGGCTCACCGCCAGCATTTGGGGATTCGCATTTGTTGCGCAAAGTACGGCAATGGAAGTCATTGGTCCACATACTTTTAATGCGGTTCGCTTCCTTTTAGCGACACTTTCAATGATACCATTACTGTTCATTTTCAAGACGAAACAAGACTACGATCCAAAAGCTTTACTGAAAGGGAGTATCGCCGCAGGAAGCTTACTTTTCTGTGGTTTTACCTTTCAGCAAACCGGACTTTTGTATACCACAGCAGGTAACGCAGGCTTCATCACAAGCATGTATATCGTACTAGTCCCTTTAGTTGGGTTACTGTTTAAACATTCCGTTGACCGATTAACTTGGGGGGGCATTGCCGTCTCTTTAGTTGGCTTTTATGTCCTAACCATTGGGCCAAACCTCAGCATCAATAAAGGTGATGTACTAGAACTAGCGGGCACTTTATTCTGGACCTGCCATGTCTTGCTAATCAGTTACTTATCACGATCATTACCTGCACTACCTTTATCCATTGCTCAGTTTGCCATCGCAACGTTTTGGGCAAGCCTGACGGCATTCACATTAGAAGAACCTAGACTTGCTGCAGTAGAGCTGGCTTGGTGGCCATTAGTGTATGCTGGTGTGGCTTCTTCAGGCATTGCCTTCACCCTTCAAACCTTAGGACAACGACAGGTAACACCGAGTACGACAGCTCTAATACTCTCAATGGAAGCCGTGTTTGCAGCCATCGGCGGCTGGTGGCTGATGGGAGAAGTGCTAAGCGATCGAGCTCTATTTGGCTGCGCACTCATTTTTACCGGTATGATCGTAAGCCAATGGCCACGTAAAGAAACCGCTATAGACGCTACTAGGGAAGCGAGCCGGTAACCTCTTCGATATTGAGCGGCATACCACGCTGAACGGGTTGAGAAAGAATCATCATCGTTTTCGTGTCGCTCAAGTCAATCAAACGTTCAAGCAAGATATCCAAGCGTGACATTGATGAGACCGCTACGCGTAAGATAAAAGCAGAAGGTCCAGTCACATTGTAACAATCTAAAATTTCTTCAAGGCCTACAACCAAGTCCTTAAACTCTCGCTCTTTGGTTCGGTACACTTCACACTCAACCAAAGCTGTAATAGGAATGCCCGCATTTTCTAGATTAATCTTGGCTTGATACCCAGTAATTACACCTTGCTCTTCCAACTTCTTAATACGCTCTGCCACCGCTGGTGCTGACAGGTGGACAAGCTTAGCAAGCTCTGAGTAACCTAAGCGGCCATTTGACTCAAGTGCTTTGAGTAATTTCCAATTAATCCTATCCATATCTATACCCATTAAGATAAAAACTGCTTTAGCTTAACGGGTAGCGTGATGAATTTCGACTTTTACAGGCTCTTGAACACAAAAACGGCCACACAAGGTGGCCGCATTATGAATAACAATTAATGATCGTTATTCGTCGATGCCTAGTTTGTCTTTCAAGGCTGCAACAGATTCATTATACGATTCAGAGATGCTTTCCATTGTATCGTCATAAGTCTCTTTTGCTTCTTCCATAGCCTCATCAGTATCGGCTTCTTCTTTGGCTTCTTCATAAGCATCTTTAGCGTTTTCTACTTGCTCATCGTACTCACCATGTAGGTCTTCCATACCTTCATTGAAGCTGTCTTTGATGTCATTCCACTTATCTTCAGCGTTGTCTTCATTCATGTTTTTGTTGATCCAACACTCAGTTTTTGCTGTAGATAACTCCATTTGCGCACCGACAATGGCAGACCAATCGTTATCAGCCTTTGCTTTCTCCATCGCAACTTCCTGTTTTTCAATCATACTACAGCCGTCACCATCGTAATCTGCGTAAGCTACTGATGCTGTCATTGAAGCCGCTGCAATGGCTGCTGCTAATGTACCTTTTTTAGCGAATGTAAATGCGTTAGTTAAAGTTTTCATATGACCGTCCTTTTTTCATTTGCTTAAGTGATGAGTAGATAATGGCAGTTATCAAAGAAAAAGAAAGAGGTGACAGTTCGGTTACGTTTTTGCTCCTAGTAAGCACTGAATGCAGGAGCGGATACTTATTTTCTCAGCATTTGTCAGCGACAGGTAAAGAAGCATCACACATCAACGGGGAGTCGTACTTATTCTTCAGGCATAAAAAAACGCGCCGTAGCGCGTTTTTAAAAACTGTATGATAGCTAGAGGCCTTACAGTGAAAGCGTTTTTTCACCACGAGCGATACCCGATACACCAGTACGCACGACTTCAAGAATGTGCATACCACTCAGAGCATGCAAAAAGCCATCAAGCTTATCTGACTCGCCCACAATCTGAATAGTGTAAATCGATGGCGTCATATCAACGATGTTGCCACGGAAAATATCTACCGTACGTTTGACTTCAGCACGCTGTGCACCAGAAGCACGAACTTTTACAAGCATCATTTCACGTTCGATATGCTGACCTTCCGTTAAATCAACCAGCTTCACCACATCAATCAGCTTATTCAACTGTTTTGTGATTTGCTCAACCACTTGATCAGAGCCAAATGTTGTCAACGTTAAACGAGACAACGTAGGGTCATCGGTCGGCGCCACGTTCAATGTTTCGATGTTGAAGTTACGTTGCGAGAACAAACCAACAACACGCGACAAAGCACCCGGCTCGTTTTCCATTAAAACTGAGATAATGTGTCGCATCTTAAGTTCGCTCCGTCTTGCTTAGGAACATATCGCGCATAGAGCCGCGTGGCACTTGCATTGGGTACACATGTTCCTCTGGGTCTACATAACAGTTGATGAATACAAGCTGATCTGTCATTGCGAACGCTTCTTCCATCTTCGCATCTAATTCGTCTTTGGTACGGATTTCTACGTACTTATGACGGTAGGCATCCATCAAAGTTTTGAATTCAGGAAGAGAATCCATGTAAGAGTTTGAATGACGACCTTCATAGTTCATATCCTGCCATTGGCGAACCATCCCCAATGAACCATTGTTCAAGCATAGAATCTTGACTGGAATACCGTACTGTAGACAAGTGGATAGCTCCTGAATGTTCATCTGGATGCTACCTTCGCCCGTTACACAAACAACAGTTTCTTCAGGGAAGTTCATTTTAACGCCCATTGCTGCAGGCAAACCAAAGCCCATCGTGCCAAGACCACCAGAGTTAATCCAACGGTATGGTTTTGAGAACTTATAGTATTGGGCGGTAAACATTTGGTGCTGACCCACATCTGATGCAACATAGGCATCACCATTGGTTGCACGCCAGCAGGCTTCAACCGCGGCTTGAGGCTTGATCTTGTCACCAGCAGTGTCGTAACGACCACCATGCACCTGACGCCATTCATTGATCTGCTTCCACCAGCTTGCGATTGCATCTTGATTCGTTCGAGCTGGGGCATCATCAATCAGCCCCATCATTTCTTCTAGGACTTGAATTACAGGCCCAACAATCGGTACATCGGCACGAATCGTTTTAGAAATGGATGCAGGATCAATGTCTACATGGATAATTTTAGCACTCGGGCAAAACTTATCTGGATCATTGGTAACACGATCATCAAAACGCGCACCGATAGCTAAAATCAAATCACTGTGATGCATCGCTTGGTTAGCTTCATAAGAGCCATGCATACCCAACATCCCCACGGACTGATCGTCAGTCGCAGAGTAACCACCTAGTCCCATCAAGGTATTCGTCACTGGGTAGCCAAGTTCTTTTGCAAGTTTAGTCAGCTGTTCAGAAGCACCACCCATAATGACACCGCCACCGGCGTAAATCATTGGGCGTTTAGCGGCTAACAATAAATCAACTGCTTTCTTAATTTGTCCACTGTGGCCTTTTGTAGGCGGCGTGTACGAACGCAGTGAAACAGACTCAGGGAAGCTGTATTCAAACTTCTCATTTGGCATTGTCATATCTTTAGGGATATCGACAACTACTGGGCCTGGGCGACCTGTGCTCGCAATATGGAAGGCTTTTTTCAGAATCAACGGAATCTCTGAAGGATGCTTAACTGAAAAACTATGCTTCACAATCGGACGAGATACACCGATCATATCCGTTTCTTGAAAGGCATCTTCACCAATCAAGTAACTCATTACCTGACCACAGATAACCACCATAGGGATGGAGTCCATGAAGGCTGTAGCAATACCTGTTACCGTATTGGTTGCACCAGGACCAGAGGTAACCAAAACAACCCCAGGTTTACCTGTCGCACGCGCATAACCGTCAGCCATGTGTGTAGCGGCTTGCTCGTGGCGGACAAGGACGTGTTTGACGTCTGATTGGCGGTGTAGCGCATCGTAAATGTGCAATGCTGCACCACCTGGATAACCATATATGTACTCAACTCCCTCATCTTTAAGGAAGCGGGCGATCATTTCACCACCGGATAATAACTCCACCTTGTTAACCTCTATAGTGTTCATCAATCTGCTACTTTAGGTATGACTATTGTAACCGCATACTAAGGTCAGATAAAAGTTGATAAAACGATGTTTGCAAAACAAATGAGATACCTGGAATTAAGGAACACTCAAACGCAATAAATCGCAGTTTTGACACTGCCCGCGTTTATATCGCGAGGAGAAGTATTGTAGGTAAAAATTCTACTCACAACACTTTGTGCAACGACTATACTTTAGTCGTATAGGAAGGGGCTGTTTGCCACCATCAGAAGAGATAGTCAGCGGGGTATTGCTGACATAGAAGAACATTGTCTCAAGCGCACCACTGCGTGTCAATGAAAACGCCTCAACAAACGCCATTCTTCTTGCTCTGACAGGGCTTTCATGGTGTCATACTTATATTATGAAATAAGGAGTTACCACTATGGCTTCAGAATTAAACCAACAACGTATTATTGATGAATTTTTACGCTGTTTTCGCAAAATGCTAATGGAACCAGAGCTGTCTGCTGAATTAGTTCGCATTGCAAAAGAGCACATCAATGAGCCGAATGCTTATCAAGTGATTGCAGACGCAGTTTCAAGCCAAACCACAATAAAAATCCAAGAAGAACATACGGATGCGGATCGTATGTTTATCAATCTTCTAATTGACACCGTAAAAAGCGATAGCAACCTTTATTAAAAGGCCTTGCTGCTTTCATATCAGTAGGAGCTTTTAAGCTCCTACTTTCTTGAATGACCTTCATGTAGTGTTTATGCCCTCTTTTGACGAAGCCAGCCTCCAACACATTGCCAACAACATCAAAGCTTGGTCCAAAGAATTTGGCTTTAGTGACTGCCGTATTGTAAATCCAGAACTAGAACAATATCGTGAGGACTTTCACGCTTGGCTTGAGCAAGGCTATCATGGCGAAATGGATTACCTTGCCAATCATGATGATCTACGCTTTCAGCCAGCAAACCTTCATGCAGGCACTCAGCGCGTCATAAGTTTGAGCATGCCCTATCTACCTGAATCTGTGGAAACGGTAAAACGCCTGAAGACTCCTGAAAAAGCCTACATTGCTCGTTATGCACTAGGACGTGACTACCACAAGCTTATTCGCAAACGACTGACTCAGTTAGCAAAGCGTATTGAAGAAGAGATTGGTGATCATGGCTATCGCGCCTTTGTTGATAGTGCCCCTATTTTAGAGCGACAAATCGCTGAGCAAGCAGGCATGGGCTGGATTGGAAAGAACACTTTGTTACTGTCACCCAAAGCAGGCAGTTGGTTTTTATTAGGGGAGGTTTTTACAAACCTCCCCTTGCCCGTTGACCCGCCAACGCCACAACGACATTGCGGCAGTTGCAGTGCATGCTTGGATAAATGCCCAACCAATGCCTTTGTTAAACCATGGGTCTTGGACGCCAGTAAATGTATTTCCTACTTAACCATTGAATACGATGGCATCATCCCTGAAGAGCTGCGCGCCAAAATGGGCAATCGAATCTTTGGTTGCGATGACTGCCAATTAGTCTGCCCTTGGACAAAATTTGCCAAAAACACCCAAGAAGATGATTTTCAACCAAGACACAATTTAGACAGTGAGGACTTACTGACTTTATTTGAATGGGATGAAGATACCTTTTTAAGTAACACAGCGGGCTCTCCCATCAGAAGAACGGGGTATGAAAACTGGCGCCGAAACATCGCCGTCGCCCTAGGTAACGCGCCTTACTCCAAGGCAACAGTTGACGCCTTAGATCGTGCTAAGAAGAATGCTTCTGAGAAGCTTCTGGTTCATCTTGAATGGGCACTGGCTCAACATCAAACACCTCAATAAACTCACCTTCCATGAGTGAATCCGAGTCAAGTTGAGCATGACTTTCCTCAACATAAGCGATAATCACTCTATTGCGGCCACTGCCTTTGGCATCGTATAAAGCATCGTCAGCACGTTTCAATAGCTCAGGCCCAGTCTCGATCGAACTCAATTGAGCAACCCCTATACTCGTCGTCACCCGTATGGATTGCTCTTCAAAGTGAGCTTCTGCAAGTACAGCCCTTAAGGATTCAGCCTTTCGTTCTGCGCTGTGCAAATCAAAATATGGCAGCAGTACAGCAAACTCCTCTCCGCCCCATCGTGCAACAACCCCCTCTTCGCCCACTTCTTTCTGGATAACTTGGGCCGCGTGCTTTAACACTAGATCTCCAGCCTGATGACCAAAGCGATCGTTCACTTTTTTGAAGTCATCTAGATCCACTAACAAGAGAGACAGAGGCGTAACACGGCGACGTGCGAGCATGACATATTCGAGAAAAAGCACATCAAATCGAGTACGGTTATACACTTGAGTCAAGGCGTCCGTATTAGCGATCACTGAAAGCTGCTGGTTCAGATCGACAAGCTCTTGATTACGCTCCTCTAAAGCCGCTGTCTTAGCTTTAATGTGGTTTTCCAGAGACTTGTTAATGTTACTGAATTCTTCACGGGATTTGGCAAGCGATAAAATCACTCGATTAATACCGTCTAAGATCTGCCGATACTCTCCGAACTGCCCAGGAAAAGAGTGAGCTTGTAATGGAGTTGGTCGCTCTAAACACACTAAACTCAACTCACGCATAAAGCCCTCAAAACCAGAACGAACGCCGCGCTTAATGACGACGGCAAGAACGGCAAGCAACAAAACGAATTGCAGCAGTAAAACCCCCATCGCAGCAGGCAAGTTATTAACAACAACTTGATACAAAGACCACTTAGGAAACGCTAAGGCAAGTGTGAAAGAAGAGTTTTGAATTGCTAGGAGTTGAAGTAAGCTAGAGTCCGTCGCTTCAAGCTGCGCTTGATTTGGCCATGAGAAAACAATTGAGCCATCTTCGCCAAGCAGCGCAAAAGATTCAACTGACGCGAAGTCACGACTAAAGAACTGAGTTCCGAGCGTCAATGAAGCCAGTAGCTGGTCAATATTATCTGGTGTTTGTTCAATGACAGTTTCAACAGAAGAACGCAACTGTTGCACTACATGTTGACGGTTTTCTTGGTACTGTTGATAAGACCAAGTGATAAACACACATAACACAAAACCTGTAACCGCAAGATAGCAGGCGAGCACTTTAGTCAGTATGAATTGAACCGCACTTCTTTGAGGTAACACGCTAAACCCTTATGCCCATATTCAGAGTACAAAGTCCAACAACTAATAAAGACCCGCTTAAAGAAATCGCTTTACTTAGATAATTAATCGACAGAACTTAACACAAAGACCACAAAAGTTGATGCCGGATTACATTTTATTACAAAACGATGACTAACGAGTCAGTCGAATCAATCCTTCTTGCGCCGTAGAGGCCACTATCTCACCCTCCTTGTTAAAAATCTTCCCTCGCACAAATCCTCGGGCGCCTGAAGCAGATGGGCTATCCGCGACATATAATAACCAGTCATCTAATCGAAATGGACGATGGAACCAAATAGCATGATCAAGACTTGCAATATTCAAATTCGGATTGCCAATAGAAATTCCGTGCGGCTGAAGTGCAGTCTCTAAAAAACCATAATCAGTGGTATAAGCCAGCATCGATTGATGTACTAATTCATTATCAGGCAAAGGTGAAATACTGCGAATCCACATATGTCGTGCCGGAAGTCCAGGACGCGGACGAAACGGATTTTGATTTTCCACAATGCGGTATTCGATCGGCCGTTCCGCGGTCAATAAGCTACGAATTTTATATGGAATCTCTTCCGCATGCTTCTGAAATAAACTGAGCTCTGATTTGAAATTCTCAGGACCAGGTACATGAGGCATAGGCTCTTGATGCGACAAGCCTTCTTCGTATTTCTGAAAAGAGGCAGTCATCACCAAAATGGTTTTTTGATTTTGGCTGGCGATCACTCGGCGAACACTGAAACTTCCACCATCTCTCACTGTCTCAACATCATAGTCAATAATTTGCTTCGCATCCCCAGGACGAATAAAGTAGCTGTGTAATGAATGAGGGGCTCGCCCTTCCGGAACGGTTTGCGCCGCTGCACTCAATGCCTGACCGACAACTTGTCCGCCAAAGACCTTAGGAAACCCTAAATCTTGACTCTTACCGACAAATTTAGTGTCAGAAACCCGATTCAAAGTGAGTATATCGATCAAATTATGTATAACACTACGCACTGCGATTCCCCTATTTCTATAGTGGTTCTAACTGCACTCAAATATTGCGTTATTTGAGCATAACGCAAGCCGCAGTCAATACAGAGAATTTTTGCCTCTGTAGATAAATTTTGCTTCTATTAGAAAATTGTAGCGAGGCCAATTCAAGTGTCAGATTCCAAGCTCATCGATCCGTTCGGTCGAAAAATTGATTATTTACGTATTTCGGTGACGGACCGCTGTGATTTTCGCTGTACCTATTGCATGGATGAAGATGCGACTTTTTTGCCTCGTCGCGATATTTTATCGCTCGAAGAGATCGTTCAAGTTGCCACCTCATTCGTTGCACTAGGTACCCGAAAAATCCGTATTACGGGCGGTGAGCCACTGGTACGAAAAGACATATTGTTTGCACTAAAGCAAATAGCAGCTCTACCGGGACTTGATGAGCTCACCATAACAACGAATGGTTCACAGCTTGAAAAAATGGGGCAACAGCTGTTCGATGCGGGCGTTTCTCGCATCAATATTAGCTTAGATACGCTTAAACGTGAACGCTTTGAAGAGCTTACACGTCGAGACAAACTCGACCAAGTCCTACGCGGCATCAAGACTGTAAGCGCACTCCCCTTTAAGCAACTAAAACTTAATGCCGTCATTCTAGGTGGTCATAATGACGACGAAATAGAAGACTTAGTGGAATTCGCATTAGCTCATAAAATGGATATTAGTTTCATTGAAGAAATGCCATTGGGTCAGATTTCTCACCATGATCGTGCCAAAGTCTACATCTCCAGTGACGAATTACTAGAACGTTTACAACAACGCTGGCACCTGAGCCTTTCTGAACGCTCGACTGGCGGACCTTCACGCTATTACGACATTGCCGGAGAAAGCCAGCAAGTCGGATTCATTTCCCCACACAGTCATAATTTTTGCAGTACATGCAATCGAGTACGCTTGACAGCAGAAGGTCGCCTATTACTTTGCTTGGGCAATGAGCATTCAAAAGATTTAAAATCGGTACTACGAACTCATCCAGATGATGCAGATTTATTACAGCAGAGTATTATTGATTCTCTAGTACTCAAACCAGAGAAACACCACTTTAACTTAGATGAAGAACCCCAAATTCTGCGCTTCATGAGCGCCACTGGCGGTTAACAAAGGATTTTATTATGGCTAAAACCCCGTCCCCTTTTCGCCCGCTTAGCATCAATGTATTAACCGTTTCTGACACCCGCGGTATCGCTGAAGACACATCCGGTGAAGCGCTCATTACCATGCTTAAAGACGCTGGGCATAACCTAGGTGAGCGAGCGATTGTAAAAGATGATGTTTACGCCATGCGCGCCGTGGTATCCACCTGGATCGCTGATGACAACGCACACGTTGTCTTGATCACAGGCGGTACTGGTTTTTACTCACGTGACAGCACACCAGAAGCCATCCTGCCGTTACTGGACAAAGAGGTCGACGGTTTTGGGGAGCTTTTCCGCCAAATATCATATGAAGAAATTGGCACCTCGACTATTCAATCTAGAGCACTAGCAGGCCTTGCCAATAAAACACTTATTTTCTGTCTACCTGGCTCTACAGGGGCCTGTAAAACTGCATGGAACGGCATTATCCAAGAGCAGTTAGATGCACGTCATCGTCCATGTAACTTCGTTATGATGCTTTTGGGGCCTTATCAACCACCTGTTCACGAGGTGTAATTCATGACGGCATTAATGCCTTTTAAAGACGCGATTCAGCACATTAAGAACGCCCTGCCTCTTGCAACGTTAACCGAGCGTGTTTCATTAGACCATGCTCTGGGACGCATTTTGTCTCAGGATATTGTTTCTCACATTGACGTCCCCCCTGCGGCCAACAGTGCGATGGACGGTTTTGCCGTTCGCTCGCGTGATTTGCAAGACACTGCAACATTATCCGTTTCTCAACGCATCGCAGCGGGTAACGCCCCAACACCTCTCACGCCAAGCACCTGTGCTCGTATTTTCACTGGCGCCGAAATCCCTGCTGGTGCTGACGCCGTTGTGATGCAAGAAAATACCAAGCAAAAGAGCGACCAAATTACGTTTCTTCAGGCCGTAAAGCCAAACGATAATATTCGTCCAGCGGGACAAGACATTGCAAAAGGTGCTCTGGTATTAGCCGCAGGAAAGCGCTTATCTGCGATTGATATAGGTGTATTGGCCAGTATTGGTCTTACCTGTATCGACGTTTTTACACCATTAAAAGTGGGTGTTCTCACTACAGGTGATGAGTTACAACAACCCGGACAGCCTCTTACGGCAGGACAAATTTACAACTCAAATGGCCCACTTATTGAGTCATTAGTGATCAGTGCAGGGCATCAGGTAAGTTTACGCCAACATGCTATGGATTCCGTAGAAGCTACGCAAACGGCTCTGAAAGAACTCAGTGACTGCTCCGATATCATTATTTCTTCAGGCGGCGTTTCCGTCGGCGAAGAAGACCATGTGAAAGCCACCATTGAACAAAATGGGCAGTTACATCTTTGGAAAATCGCTATAAAGCCTGGTAAACCCTTAGTATTTGCAAAGGTGTTTGACACCCCCTTACTAGGATTACCTGGTAACCCTAGCTCAACTTTGGTCACATTCCACCTATTTGCAAGACTAGCACTGGCAAAAGCGGCCGGTGAAAGTTTGGATTTACCGAAAGCTTTACGGGTTAAATGTGACTTTTCGCGCAAAGGGAATAAGTCTCGAGATGAGTTCTTAAGAGTGCATGTAAACAACGGCGTTGCGACACCTCATGTGCAACAAAGTTCTGGCGCTCTATTGGCCGCCAGCCAAACAGATGGTTACTTACATGTGCCAGCGGAGCACAATATTTCACCAAATAGTGAATTCGACTTTTACCCATTTAACAGCTTCTAAACTACACTTAATGGATCTATCCCCTATTATGTAGGAGTAACCGTTGTGAGAGATAGGAACTGGGAAGCGTCATTGTATGAACATCAACACGAGATGATTAAACGTCTTGATGTTCATCGTAAAAAAGATCGAAACGACCAGCTTACTCAAGATGAGATCATGGCCGTTGAACACACCTTCCAATTATTAGTGGCTTCAATGCTTGATTTCGCTCGTTATGTACTTAAACATCACTATGATGTTGCTGTTGAACGTCGAGATCAGGTGCTGGATGCTTTGATAGAACATAAAGACGTAACCTATGAACAAGGTGAGCAGATTCGAGTACTGGTGGAACTGCGCCAAAAGATTCTATTTGATTACTTAGATGAGAATTTTACCGAGCTGTCCTCAGCCTTATCCTTACGACGCTACGCATTGGTCGAAGTACTGACTAAGGAGTGGACCTCAAGACTTGGTCAAGAAGAGCACTGACAAGAAGTTTCGCTCCCCTAATCCGATGTTTAGGGGAGCGTTAAGCTATGTTACATTAGCGATTGAGCGATCTCATTCGAATCAAGTCCAAGCAGATAAAGCACACCCTCCAAACCCAATTGACTCATTGGACACGGCGCTTGCTTACGTACAATCGGTTTAGCGTGCAATGCTACCCCTAACCCCGCATCATTCAGCATAAGTAAATCATTGGCGCCATCGCCACACGCTACCGTCTGAGAATGAGGTACAGAATATTGCTCTTTCAGCAAAGCTAACAGTTGCTGCTTGCGTTTCGCATCGACAATGGGGCCAATGTGCTTACCTGTCAACGTCCCATCCACAATATCCAACTCATTAGCATGCACTTCCGTCATACCATAATCTTGTTGAACACGGTTGGCGAAGTAGGTGAAACCACCCGATAAAATAGCGGTCTTCCAACCAAACTTATGCAGCACTTTCATCAGTATTGAAATACCATCCATATGCTCTATACGCTGATAAACAGAATCCATCACATCACTGCTCAAACCGTTTAACAACGACAAACGCTGTACAAAGCTCTCGGTAAAATCGATTTCACCGCGCATTGCACTGGCCGTTACAGCCGCAATTTGTTCACCTATTCCCATCTCCACTGCTAACTCGTCCATAACTTCAGCTTTAATTAGCGTAGAGTCCATATCAAAGACAGCTAAACCGGGTTCAGAAAGTGTTGGTGTAAAAGGTTGGAAAATATGGTCGATTCCAGACGCATCCGCCATGGCTAACAATTGCGCCCGAAGCTCTTCATATTTACCATCGTGGATGGTAGTGCTAAGGTCATAGCGCTGAACACAAAATGCGTCTTGAGGATTTGTTAGGACTCTTGTCGAAGTCTTTAAAAATTGTTGTTCAAGCCAGCTCTCAAAGACTGGCAAGTAGTCGGCGAGGTGGTCGCCAATAAGCGTGATCGAAGCGGTCATAACAACTCCTGATAATGGGGACACTTACTATATCAAATCCTCATGCGGACGCTAACCGTGATTAAGACCTAAAGAAATACCGCCTAGGTCCGTAAACCTTTAAGAACATCATTAAAACATCGGGTATATCAACTAGATACCTACACAATATTCGTACTAGGACGTCGATGGACACCTTAAAAAAACTATCATCAGGGTATTATCAGCTGCTTCAAAAGTGCTCGTCCGCGAGCATTTTATTGTCGACCTATTTAGCACTGATTCTAATTACGCTGGCGACCGTATGGTTTTCGGTTACGTCGGCGGTAGACAAACATCTCAATCAACAAACCGATGTATTGGGCAGTAGCTTAGCAACTCAGGCCGCCTTTAACGCAACCCAATCGATCTTAACCAATGACTTACTCAGCTTAAATGTGTTATTGAACCGTCTTGTTGTCAGCGACAATATTTTGAGTGCACGCGTGTACAACAAAAAAGACGAATTGCTCGCAGAAGCAAATATAAACGGCAACCAATCTAATAGTGATGTCGACCTTCGACCGTCTGATAAACACAGAGTCTACAGCTCTCCGATTCGTTTTCGAGACGATGTCGTAGGCCATGTCTTGATTACGTTAGATAAGTCATCCGCTCAAAATACCTTAAATCATATTAGCAACCTGGTCATCGGCTTAGGTATTTTTCTCACCGCTATCACCAGTGTACTTTTAGTGCTAATCGTTCGTCGTTTGTATATGCCGATTGCACGAGCCACTGATGCTTTAGAGGCATACACCAATGGTACAAACAATGCTCCTATGCCTGAGAAAAGTTACCGAGAAGCTCATGAGCTTATTCATCATGTTCAGCAGTTACAGAGTCTTGAATTAAAGACACCGCTTCAAAAAGAAGTTGAGAACACTGATACTGATGCGCCAAGCGTTGATGAAGAAGGCCAGTTTGAAATTAATTTTGAGCAGATAATCAAAGAGTCAGAACGTCAATCCTGTGCCCTATTCATTCAATTAAAACACTTGAATCAATGGCGTGATGAACTCCCTCCTTTGCAAGTAGCAAATTTACTTACCCCCATTTACCGTACTATTTTTTTAGCAGGTGAATACTACAATGGCCAAGTTCATCAATATGAGAAAGATTGCGTACTAATGCTTTTTCAAGCAAAAAACTGCGACAACAACCTATATATGAATGCCGCATGCTGTGCTGAACTGATTCAAGAATTACTGAATCAACTAATGAGCAGTGACTTGTATGAAGAAGTTCCCGAGATCAGCTATCACATGGGGCTTCACAACGGCGATGAGTCTCTCTCACGTATGTACGAAGCAAATAAGATCAATGCCGAAGAAATTACACCTCTTATAACGCTGGCCAATGCATTGGCACTCTCCGAATCCCACAACAAACTTGTGCTAAGTGAAGAAATCATCACAGTGCCTGAGATTCAGAACCGTATTGTATTGAGCTTACCAGAAATCATTGAGCTTGATAGCGGAGAAGAAATCTTAGCGTACTCAGTGAAAGGGTTGTCTGAAAAATATCGTACTCGTGTAGACGAACAAATTAATGAGCTTGCATTAGAGCACGAAGAAGCTTAATAATTTACCGCTTACAATACAAAAAAGCCCCAGCTATCTTTTTGATAACTGGGGCTTTTTTGATCGTGGCAACATTAGTTATCTAAATTGATGACATCCGTTAATGACAGACCACGGTTTTGCAACATGATCCGTAATTTGCGCAATGCCTCAACTTGTATTTGTCGAACACGCTCTCGTGTCAAACCAATTTCAGCCCCGACATCTTCAAGGGTACTTGGTTCATAACCACGTAGACCAAAACGTCTAGCAATGACCTCACACTGCTTATCGTTAAGCTCATCAAGTAATTGTTCGATATTCTGGTGTACATCACCTTCTTGACGGTCGTCTTCAGGCCCAGCATGCTGTGTGTCAGCTAATACTTCCACCAAACTTTTATCACTGTCTAAACCACCAACAGGAGAATCAATAGAACTGACACGTTCATTTAGGCTTAACATACGCTGAACATCCTCTACAGGACGATCCAGCATTGTTGCAATTTCTTCTGGGCTCGGCTCATGATCCAGTTTTTGCGTCAGCTCACGGGCTGCTCGCAAATACACATTTAGCTCTTTGACGACATGAATAGGCAAGCGGATCGTTCGTGTCTGATTCATGATCGCGCGCTCTATGGTTTGACGAATCCACCACGTAGCGTAAGTTGAAAAGCGGAAGCCTCGTTCTGGGTCAAATTTTTCAACGGCACGAATCAAACCTAAATTGCCCTCTTCGATCAAATCTAAGAGCGTTAGGCCTCTATTTAAGTAACGACGAGAAATCTTCACGACCAAACGTAAATTACTCTCAATCATCCGCTTACGAGCTGCCTCATCCCCCTTTAATGCTAATCGAGAAAAGTAAACCTCTTCCTCTGCACTCAATAATGGGGAATAACCAATCTCGCTTAAATAAAGCTGTGTTACATCCAAAGATTTTACATCATTGTCTGCATAACGCGCATTTACCGCTGATTCAAAATCATCTGTGTCATCCACAGATTCATTTGTATCTTCGAAATCAAAATCATCCGTATTCTTAAGAATTTCTTCTGTCGACTTGTCCATCTCTACTGATTTCATATAGCCCTCCTCAACGCCCAAATTATGATTATTATTTTTGGGGGTAGTACTTATTTTTTAGGTAGTACTTTAAGTGGGTCGATTGGCTGGCCATCACGCCTAACCTCAAAGTGTAATAAAGGTTTTTCCGTTCCTTTACCACCAATGATGGCGAGAGAGTCGCCCGATCGAACACTTTGTTTTTCCTTAACTAAGATGCGCTCATTGTAAGCATAGGCACTAAGATATACTTCGTTATGTTTCACTATGACTAAATTACCGTAGCCAATCAAGCCATTTCCTGCGTACACCACAATACCATCTGCAACCGCTTTAACATGCTCAGCATCTTTGCCGCGAATGTCTATACCTTTACTACTAACGCCGGCACTTGAAAAGCCCCTAGTCACAGATCCCGAAATTGGCCAACGCCATGACGACACTTTTTTATCCGGTATCTTTACAGTCGACACGGGCTTTGACGAAGAGTTCACTTTCGCTATGGCGTTTTTTGTTACAGGCTTTTGTGGCGTAGATGTCTTCTTGGCCACTGTTTTTGTCGGTGTAGTCGATCGTTTTATGGAACCTTTCAAACGGATTTTTTGATTAGGGTAAATAGTATAAGGAGCTGGGATGTTATTAATTTCTGCCACATGGCGATAATCTAAACCATAAGAAAAAGCGATAGAAAACAAGGTATCACCCGAGTCAACCCGATAAACGCCGCTGCTCGGCATAGGTTTGGTTCTCGGGCTACTCGAAGAATGATCGAAAGATCCGACATTAGAATAATGAAAACTGTCTGATGCACACCCCGATAAAACCAAACATAGCATTAGGGCACCGCTGAGCTTGTGTGTCAGCAATTTAGAGATTTTGTAAGCTATTCTCATCTGCCCAACTATTTGCATTTAAACTCACTTTACTTACATAGATCGGGGTTGGTTACAGTCGCGTTTGCTTTTTGTAAGAAGATGTAATGGGTTCCCAGAACGAACAACGCACCGAGTAAAATTAAGCCAAATGGAATGATCAAGCCATCGATTAGCACAAAGTTATCCATATTCCATGGCAACAGCAATTCTTCCTGAGCAGGGAGACGCTTACTGCCCACATCAATAAAAGACACTGCTTCTTTCCAAGGCCACACTTTCACCAGTGCACCTAGCATAATACCGGTTAGCATCGCTAAGGTGACCGACTTTGCATGGGTTAGTAGCCAATTCAATAACTTCGAAAAACTTAACAACCCCAATACAGCGCCAGTTGCGAACACAATGATCACAACAAAATTAAGGTCTTTAACTGACGTAATAATAAATCCGTACATTCCCAGCATTAATAAAATAAAGCTACCGGAAATGCCAGGTAAAATCATGGCGCAGATGGCAATCATGCCAGAACAGAACACCATCACTAAGTTCGTATTGACTTGCGTCGGCACCAACAAAGAAAGCCCGCTACCGACACTTATACCAATCAACATAATAAGGCCATGTTTGACAGTAAAGGTGGGTATTTCATGTATCAAAACATAAGCAGAAGCGATAATTAGCCCAAAAAAGAAGCTCCATAACCAAACAGGATAATCTTGTAATAACGTTGTTATAAGGCTCGCGAGACCAAAAATACTCGTAATGATGCCAAGTAAAAGCGCTAATAAGAAACCGCCATCAAAATGCTGCCATAAACCCTTGATATCACCTTTGCAAAGCATTGCAATGCTTTGACGATTGACACCACTTAATGCGCTAATCAAGCGACTATAGATGCCGATAATAAAGGCCATCGTGCCACCAGAAACACCTGGCACCACATCTGCAGCGCCCATTAGCACACCGCTTAAATAAATTTTTAGCCACTTAGGCATCCACTTTTCCTTCTAATAATGGAACAAACTGAGCTGGAGCCGATTCTAAACGCTTCCACTTATCCCCTACTCGGCGCCAACATCCAATGGAAGGCACCTCATCCGCAATAGGCATAATTAAAATACCGTCCTCTTTCAGCATATCTGTCAGAGCTGAGGGGACTTTACTCGCCATTGCCGTGACGATGATGGCATCCATTTGTACTTTTTGTGGCCAACCTAAATGCCCATCACCGTGCAAAAACTCAACATTGTTAACCCCCATATTTCTTAAGCGCTCTTGCGCTTGGACATACAGGCTCTTCTGACGTTCAATGGTATGCACTTTATTAAAGAAATGCGCTAACAAACAGGTTTGATACCCTGAACCAGTCCCAACCTCAAGCACGCGCCCTAATCGTGCATAGGAGAGCAGCCACAACGTCATTCGAGCCACCGTTAGCGGTTGACTGATAGTTTGACTACGACCGATAGGAAGCGCCGTTGGACTGTATGCCAAATGCGAAAAAGCAGGCTCAACAAATTCCTGACGTGGCAACATCGCCATCAGTTCAAGCAATTCTTTATGATTAACCCCCTCATGAACCAAGTGCTCTAGCATTTGACTGCAGCGAGGTTGTGAGCGTTTTAAAAGGTCATCTAATGCAATGCTCATGGTGCTATATCATTCACCCATTGATTCAGTTGATGTAATGCCGAATGACAGGTCATGTCTGTATGCATCGGCGTAATCGAAATATAGCCATTAGCAACCGCATGAAAATCGGTTCCCTCTTGAGCATCATTGGGTTCGGCTAATGCCCCAATCCAGTAGCACTCAAGACCTTTTGGATGGTTAGCTGGAATCGCTGGATGCGCTTGATGACGATATCCTAAACGCGTCACTTTAATGCCTTTAATTTCAGCAAACGGTAGGTCCGGAATATTAATATTCAGCAGCACTTTAGGCGGCAACGCTAGCGTATGGGAGTCCTGCAATAACTTACTCACCCATTTTGCCGCGGTATCAAAATAACGATTCCCCACCAAAGAAACGGCAATTGCTGGCCGCCCCAAATGACGCGCTTCCATCGCTGCGGCAACGGTACCCGAGTAAATCACGTCGTCCCCTAAATTAGGGCCGTGATTAATACCAGAAACCACGGCATCAAAGCGCCCATCAATCACTTCAGACAATGCTAAATTAACACAATCGGTTGGCGTACCATCAACTTTGTATTGGCCCTCGCGAACCAACGTAGGGCGCAAAGGGCGCGTCAATGTTAAAGAGTTACTTGCACCACTGCGATCACGATCAGGTGCCACTAGGGTACATTGGAAATCTTTCTGTAAGTAATTGGCTAACGTTTGAATGCCTTTAGCATCCAATCCGTCATCATTCGCTAGTAATAATCTCATGACGTTTTTCTTGGGATCGATCGTTAATAATAAACAACTCACGCAACACGCTGGTCGCAAAAGCTCCCTTAGGCAGCTCAAATTGAATCACCAATTGCTCCGCTTCATCGGTAGCATTTAGCAATTCCCAGGCCATGTCTTTCGGTACAATTCGAGTCGCACGACTGTCACGAGAGAAATCAAAGCTAATTAGCCCTTTTAATAGTTCGCTTTGCTCAGCGTAAAGGATCGCCATGGCTTCCGCTCGTTCAGAATTCGTGCCCATAGGCCAGCCATCACTAATCAATGGCAACACCGGCGAAATGTCACCCAAACGGGTTCGATACAATGTATCTAAACTTAACTCTTTGACTCGAAACGATTGAGAGCCATCTCTTGGTTGAGCAATATCGCCTGTTTTTATCACATCCCAACTGCCATCTACGACAAACTGAGATAAGGCTTCATTAAAAAACCATGATCGGATGGCTGATAACCAAAACGACTGTGTTTTATTGAGCTTATGTGTACCATAACGTCCTGGCATCACAAACTTGTAGCCATTCACTAAGTTATTGCCATCAATACCAAAACGCTGTTCACCATAATAATTCGGCACACCATGACGCTCAATGAGACTTAAACGCTGCTTTACCTCATTTAGATCGCCTTGAATATTACGCAAACGCAAACTAAAGCGATTCCCTAGCAACCCCCCGGTACGCAACTTTTTACTATGGCGCGTTTGCAGTAGCACTCTCACCGTTTCCGGCTCACGAAAGACCTGCTCAATATCACTCAAATCTGGTGCTTGACCAATGATATGCAAGCAAAACCATTGACGTGTACAGGCATGTCGGTCTTTAACTCCGGCATAGGTAACACGGCTCGGTGAAATATCAGCGGCCTGCGCCAAGCGCTTAGCTAGGAAATCTGTATTAACGCCTTGCTTCTCTACCCATAGATAAACAAACTCGCCTTTCCCTTCTGGTTCAAACCCTAAGATTTCTTCTACCAAGAAGTCACTGACCTGCGTTTTTAGGTCTGCACGGGCTTGTGGTTCCGTCCATGCATAGTGCCATTGTGTGTTCATGTATTATCTCGATACAGTAGCGCAACCGCTTCCACAGCGATGCCTTCTTTACGACCCGTAAAACCTAGTTTCTCGGTCGTTGTCGCTTTTACATTTGTTGCAGACATGTCGATCGCAAGATCTGCAGCAATGTTAGTACGCATAGCATCGATATGAGGACGCATTTGGGGAGCTTGAGCAATGATGGTGACATCAACATTTCCAACTAACCAGCCAAGCTTTCTGATCTCAGAAAACGCTTGACGCAATAAGCCACGACTGTTTGCGCCTGCAAATTCGGCATCCGTATCCGGAAAGTGTTTACCAATATCACCCAGAGCTGCTGCGCCTAATAAAGCATCCGTCAAAGCATGCAAAGCCACATCGCCATCGGAATGAGCTACCAGCCCTTTTTCATAAGGAATGGTTACCCCTCCGATTACGATGTGATCGCCTTCGCCGAACTTATGAACGTCAAAGCCATGGCCAATTCGAAATGGCACCATAAAAATCTCCTTACTGTAACTCGGAACTGTGAATACTAATAAGCGCTTGAGCGATTACTAAATCATCTGGCACCGTAATTTTTAAATTGCTCGACTCACCTTCGATCAAATCCGGTTGCCAATTTAATAGCTCCATTGCCGAGCTTTCATCAGTAATCGCGATACCTTCTTCTGTCGCGCTAGCAATGCCTTCATACAATGCCATCAGTGGGAATTTTTGGGGTGTTTGAGCCTGCCATATAACACTGCGGTCAACCGTTGCAGTCGCGCATTGATCGTTTGCTAGTTTCAATGTGTCTTTACACGGGATAGCCAATAACGCACCTTGCTCACCCGTATGCGACACAATACGTGTCAGAGCCGATTGCGAGAGTAACGGACGTACCGCATCGTGTACTAATACGGAATCAGTTTCAGAAACACCAAGGGCCAATAACACTTGCAGGCCATTTAATACCGTATCCGATCGCTCTTCACCACCGTCAAAACGAACCACTTGAGGATGCGTCGACCACTCTGAATCTGGCCAATACTCATCGTCTGGACTGACACCAACAACGACCCCAGCTACATTAGGGTGCCCAATAAAACGAGAAATCGTCGTATCTAGGATAGTTTTATCATTAAGCATTAGATATTGCTTTGGTTGCGCACTTGCCATGCGTTTTCCAACCCCTGCGGCTGGAATAATTACCCAATACTGTGTCATTACTTTTCTACTATTCGATAAAAGACTTCGCCGTCTTTGATATATTGAAGTTCTGTCCGAACGTGTTCTTCGATCGCATCGCCGCCACGACGCAAATCACTTATTTGAGCACGTAAGGCATCATTACGCACTTTCAGACGCTTATTAATCTGTTCTTGATACTCAATCTGCTTGGCCAGCTCTTCTTCGCGTTTTATACCCTGCTCTCCCCAATAGCTTTGGTAAAAGAAATAAGCAGACACGCTTAGAAATATGGCAATAAAAATACGCAACATCATGTTGGAAGATTCAGACTCTGGACAAAGGAGTGCCCATTATTTCGCGAAATGGGAGAAAAAAACATAAAAAAGGGAGAACGAATGTTCTCCCTTTTAAAATCAGACCAAACTTTACGCTTGCCCTTTGATCTCAGAACGACCTTTATAAGGTGCTTTACCACCTAGCTGTTCTTCAATGCGTAACAATTGATTGTACTTAGACACTCGGTCAGAACGACATAGCGAGCCAGTTTTAATTTGGCCAGCTGCGGTGCCTACAGCTAAATCAGCAATCGTCGCGTCTTCTGTTTCACCTGAGCGGTGCGAAATCACAGCCGTGTAACCGGCTTCTTTCGCCATTTTGATTGCCTCTAGTGTCTCCGTCAAAGAACCAATTTGGTTAAATTTGATCAGGATAGAGTTCGCAATGCCTTCGTCAATACCGCGTTTCAGAATTTTAGTGTTGGTTACAAACAAGTCGTCACCGACTAATTGAATCTTGTCGCCAAGAATCTTAGTCTGATAAGCAAAACCGTCCCAGTCAGATTCGTCTTGGCCGTCTTCGATCGATACGATTGGGTATTCATTACACAGTCCAGCTAGGTAATCAGAGAACTCTTCTGAAGAGAACACTTTACCTTCACCTTTCATGTTGTACTTACCATCTTCAAAGAATTCAGATGCAGCACAGTCCATCGCCAAGGTAATGTCTTTACCTAACTCGTAACCTGCAGCAGCAACCGCCTCTTTGATCACTGCCAATGCTTCTGCATTAGAAGCAAGGTCTGGAGCAAAGCCACCTTCATCACCTACCGCTGTGCTTAGGCCACGTTCGCTTAGCACTTTCTTCAAGGCGTGGAAAATTTCCGCACCGTAACGCAGTGCTTCACGGAAATTAGGTGCACCGACAGGCTGAATCATAAACTCTTGGATATCAACGTTGTTATCCGCGTGCTCACCACCGTTGATGATGTTCATCATTGGCACAGGCATAGAATAAACACCCGGTGTACCGTTGATATCAGCTATGTGTACGTACAAAGGCACTTTCTTAGAGACTGCTGCGGCTTTCGCTGCGGCCAAAGAAACCGCTAGGATTGCGTTCGCACCGAATTGAGATTTGTTCTCAGTTCCATCAAGATCAATCATGACCTTATCTAGCTCAGCTTGTGCTGTCGCATCTTGGCCAATTAGCGCTTCACGGATTGGACCGTTTACCGCTGCAACCGCTTTCAGTACGCCTTTACCCAAGTAACGGCTTTTATCACCATCACGCAGTTCCAACGCTTCACGAGAACCGGTTGAGGCACCAGAAGGTGCACACGCTGTACCAAACGAGCCATCGGCAAGGATTACGTCAGCTTCCACAGTTGGGTTACCACGTGAATCCAGAACTTCTCTGGCCTTGATGTCAACGATTTGACTCATAACAAACCCCTTTTTGTAGATGATAAATTCACAAACATCTGTCTGCTAAAACTACTTTTCTTTTCCTGCATTCTTCAGCGCTGCATGCACAAATGCACTGAATAGGCCATGTCCGTATCGAGGCGTAGACGTAAATTCAGGATGGAATTGACATGCAACAAACCAAGGATGATCGGCAATTTCCACCATTTCTACTAGTGAATTGTCAGCTGACAAGCCTGAAATGGTCAGGCCCGCTTCTTTCAATGCTGGCACGTAGTAGTTATTTACTTCATAACGATGACGATGACGCTCACTGATCACTGGCTCGCCGTACGCTGTATGTGCTTTCGTACCTTCTACCAAGTTACAGTTTTGCGCACCTAAACGCATCGTTCCACCTAGGTCGGATTGCTCTGACCGAATTTCTTTAGAGCCTTCAGAATTAACCCATTCAGTGATTAAGCCAACCACTGGGTTCTCTGTCTTAAGATTAAACTCGGTGCTGTGCGCACCTTTTAAATTTGCGACGTTACGCGCAAATTCAATAACCGCTACTTGCATACCTAAACAGATACCCAAGTACGGAATTTTGTTCTCACGGGCGTATTGTGCCGTACGAATCTTACCTTCCACGCCACGCTCACCAAAGCCACCAGGTACGAGAATCGCGTCCATACCTTCTAGAACAGAGGTGCCTTCTTCTTCAATTTTTTCAGAATCGATGTAATGCAATTTCACTTTCGTACGTGCATGAATGCCCGCATGATCCATTGCTTCAATTAACGATTTGTAAGCATCCAACAACTCCATGTATTTACCTACCATGGCGATGTTCACTTGCTTCTCTGGGTTAAGTTTCGCTTGCGCAACCTTATTCCAGATTTCTAAATCGGCAATGTTGCAGTCTAGATTAAAGCGCTGAACAATCAGGCTATCAAGACCTTGGTCGGCCAACATTTGAGGGATACGATAAATTGTATCTGCATCAGGTAGAGAAATAACCGCACGCTCGTCCACGTTAGTGAACAATGCAATTTTCTTACGATCTGCTATATCAATCGAAACTTCCGAACGACATACCAGCACATCAGGTTGAATACCAATCGAGCGCATCTCTTTAACAGAGTGCTGAGTCGGCTTGGTTTTCGTTTCACCTGCTGTACGAATGTAAGGGACCAACGTCAAATGCATGAACAATGCTCGGTGAGAGCCTAGTTCAACTTTTAGCTGACGAATTGCCTCTAAGAAAGGCTGTGATTCAATATCACCGACCGTACCACCAATTTCGACCAAAGCGATGTCTGCGCCTTCAGCGCCAGCAATGACACGACGTTTGATTTCATCAGTAATGTGAGGAATCACTTGAACAGTGCCGCCCAAGTAATCACCACGACGCTCTTTTTGCAGAACGTGCTGGTAAACGCGGCCAGATGTGAAGTTGTTGCGTTTGTTCATCTTCGTTGAGATGAAACGCTCATAATGACCCAAATCTAGGTCTGTCTCAGCACCGTCTTCAGTCACGAAAACTTCACCGTGCTGGAATGGGCTCATCGTGCCTGGGTCAACGTTAATGTATGGATCCAGTTTTAGCATGGTGACTTTCAGACCACGGGATTCTAGGATCGCTGCCAATGAAGCCGACGCTAACCCTTTACCAAGTGATGAAACCACGCCGCCTGTGACGAAAATATATCGTGTCGCCATGAGTGTTAAGCCCGCCTTAAATGTGTGAGATCGAAATGAGAAAAGGCACTTAAAAAGCACCTTTATGACGGGAGCAAATAATAGCACCAGCCCCTCTTTCACTCAACGTAAAAGCTGACAAGTTTTGCGTCTTTTATAAACGAAACGTGTGAATCGAGTAAAATCTTCGTCACTCAGCCAATCTAGATATCTAATACAAGACAGTCACTACGGGATCGAGAACAACATGGCATGATCAAATTACTTGAAGCACGCTCATCATTTGACAAGAAAGTATCTCGGTGATCCGGCACGCCTTCTACAACCCGAGTCATACAGGTTCCACACCAACCTTCTTCACACGAGATAGGAATATCGATGCCGTTTATTTCTAACGTCTGCGTGATACTTAGCCCCTCTTCAACATCAAACACTTCCCCCGAACTGGCCACTTTTACTTGAAAAGTCTCCCGTGGGGCGCTGTCCATCTCAGGAGAAGCAACCCCTTTGAAGAACTCATGATGCAACTTTGCTTCCGGCCAGCCTAAGCTTCGCGCAAGATCAAGTACCGTTCGAATATAACCATTTGGGCCACAAGCATAGATATCACGTTTATCCGGCAACGACGCGAGCAAAGCTTGGATATCAGCTCGTTTACCTTGCTCGATGGTGAAATGAAATTTCACTTTATCCGAGAAAGAAGCGTTTTTGAGTGTGCCGTAGAATGCCGCATAATGCGCACTTTTAGCGGAATAATGAAGCAAAAAATCCGTACCTGATTTAGACAACATTTGCGCCATCGGCATGAGAGGCGTCACACCAATGCCAGCGGCCATTAGCAAAGCAGGGAGTCGAGGACTATTAAGAGGAAAGTGGTTTTGAGGTAGCTTCGCCTTAAGCTTATCGCCTTGTTTCAGACGATGGATTTCAGCAGAGCCACCACGTGAATTTGGATCACGCAACACGGCTACTTCAAATTCTTTACCCGTTGTCGGTAAACGACACAACGAATACTGCCTCAATAAACCACTAGGCAATTGCAACTCGATGTGTGCTCCCGCTTGATAAGAGGGTAATGTACCACCATCTTGTTTAACTAAGGTTAAGCGGATCACATCTTTGTAGTGGTCTAATGAAACCGGACACCATTTTAGGTGGTAACATAGCCATATTAAAAGAGGTGTCCAATGGCAAAAC
>NZ_LTAX01000028.1 GCF_001639745.1 Marinomonas gallaica | reverse complement strand
ACTGGTTTGATACTTGGTTATCACTATTTCAAAAGTTTTATTGTTAAAGACTCAAGTTCACGAACTTGCGTGTTTTGGCTAAGGCAAACAGAAGCCCCCCAAAACGATCGCAAACCCGTTTGCTTGACGATCATAGAGGCGTTGAACCACCTGATCCCATCCCGAACTCAGAAGTGAAAGGCGCCATCGCCGATGGTAGTGTGGGAGATCCCATGTGAGAGTAGGTCGTCGTCAAGCATCATACAAAGGAAGCCCTGATAGCGATGCTGTCAGGGCTTTTTTGTGTCTGCGGTTTTCCGCACCTCAGGCATCAACGCAGCTAGATTGCGCATCCTCTTTTATGTCCCGCTTGCGCCTGTCTCATGCTTCGACGCGTGACATCAAGAGACTGCGTTTTATGGTATCGGTCAGAAAGGCCGAATATCCATTTGCTTCTCTTATGAATTTAGTGCTGACTAATTCAACTTTCTTTACCTAAAGTCAGGTATATGTCTAAAACGTCTTTTCGTAGCATTAGTACTCATTACTTCATGGGAATTCAAAGGGTATCGTTTTGTCATCTTATCAAAGTCTTAAGCAAAGGATGTTTCTGGGACAGCTAAAGAAAAGCGCTATGCAAGCGCTGTTGGCTGTGAGTGCATTGGCAAGTGTGACAGCATGTGCTGTAACGCCATCAGTGAACCCTGAGGAAGGGAGTGAGTTTGATTACGCATGGCTTAAAGGGTATGCCAAGAATCTTTCTGAGAAGGCTTATAAGAGTCATAAAGGTGAGGTGCCGGAAGTTCTGTCTAGTCTCGACTGGGATGAATATCAGCAATTGCACTTCAAACGCGATGAAAGTCTATGGCAGCAAGAAGACACGGATTTTCGCGCGGGTTTTTTCCACTTAGGGCAAGGGTTTGTATCCCCGGTTCAAATAAACGTCATTGAGGACGGTAAGTCGCATCCGGTGGAATACGATGCAGACATGTTTGACTACGGTAAAACCCCCGTTAATGGCGATCGCTTACCAAAAGACTTAGGTTTTGCAGGTTTTCGCATGCAGTACGGCACAGACTGGGAGCGTGATATCGTTGCATTTTTAGGGGCGAGCTACTTCCGTGCTGTCGGAGCTGAAATGCAGTATGGTTTGTCAGCACGTGGTCTAGCGGTGAACACGGCGATGGATAAGCCTGAGGAGTTTCCTGTCTTTACGCATTTTTGGTTTGAAAAACCGCAGCCGGGCTCAGACACGATAACGATTTACGCGTTGATGGATTCTGAGAGTATTACAGGTGCATATCGCTTTGATATGAAGGCTGGAGAGCCGTTGACCATGCGTGTTGACTCAGCGTTGTACCCACGCAAAAAAATTGAGCGTTTAGGGGTAGCGCCACTGACCAGCATGTACATGATTGGTGAAAATGACCGTCGTACAAACTATGACTGGCGTCCTGAGATTCACGACTCTGATGGTTTAGAGTTATTGACCGGCAATGGCGATTGGATTTGGCGGCCATTAGGTAACCCTGAACAGCTGCGCTTCAATGCCTATATGGACAACAATCCTCAAGGATTTGGCTTGATGCAACGCGATCGCAACTTTGATCACTATTTAGACGATGGTGTGTTTTATGAAAAGCGTCCTAGTCTCTGGATTGAGCCGATTGGCGATTGGGGCAAGGGCTCGGTGCAATTAGTCGAGATTCCAACGCTGGATGAAACATTCGATAACATTGTTGCATTTTGGAACCCTGCTCAAGACATCAAGCCAGGGCAAGAGTTTTTATTCAGCTATAACATGTATTGGGGCAGTCAAGCACCGTTTGAATCTGGTAAAGCTACGGTGCAGAGCACTTATACTGGCATCGGTGGCGTAGTGGGTAAGAAGCGTGAATACTATAGCAAGCGTTTTGCGATCGACTTCGAAGGTGATATTTTCGATATGCTAGGTAAGACGGCTGAAGTGAAGCCTGTGATCGAAGCCTCACGTGGGCGTGTTGAGATTACCTCTGCCCGCCCTCAAGCGCACATTGGTGGTTACCGTGCCATGTTCGATTTAGTTCCTTTAGACGACTCGCAAGAGCCGATTAATATCAAAGTATATTTGGAAGCGAATGGTCAAAGACTGTCTGAAACATGGATGTATCAATGGACGCCTCCAGCTAAAGACGATCGCGCTCTGCATAATGCCGGTCATTTAAAGTAATTAGAGGCGCCCCATGATTTGGGGCGCTTTTAATTCAAGTGTTAACTGACGAACCGCATAGCAACTAGGTTAGGTTGCTTTGCTCTATAACGTTGCAGTCTTCCGTAAAGATCTTGGGGTAGGATGTTTTCGTTCCCAATCAGTTCAAAGCCGCTGCGTTGATAAAACTCTATAAGTTCCGGCTGGTTTAAACAGTAACTGGCTTGTTTTTCGAGCGTTGGCTTTAGGGCGGCTAAAAGCGCTGCGGCATAACCTCTATTTCGATAGTCGGGGTGTGTGACGAGTCCGGTTAGAAGTACACAGTGTGTTAGCGGTTTTAGTCGCACAGCCGACTTTATTAACGCTCCATCTTTAATAACCCATACTGGCTCTGATTTGTTTGGCTTTGCGCTTGGGTAATACGCTTGATAGAACTTCTTAACAAGCGGAAACCATAGAGCTTCAACGGGCCTTGGGTCGATTGAACTGTTCAAATTCGTTGCCTGATGCTAGTGATTTGTTTTATATCCGCTATGATAAGCGTTTCGTTTAAATGCTCAATGGGATAGAACAATGCGCCTGCATCGATTTGTAATGACTTTTCTACTTGCCAGTATATCGTGTTGTATTTCTGCTAATGAGTGGGTGCAATTGAAGGACGAGCCTTTTGTGGAATACCGTGAACGCCTTAGTCATTTCATCACTGACCGTAAGGCTTGGGTAGACGCAAATAAAGGTGCTATGGAGGTAGAGGCCGTGCTGCCCTATGAGCGTTTTCCTGATAAGTCTTGCTCGGGGCCGAAAATTGGTGTCCTTATGTTTCATGGTCTTTCTGACTCTCCTTTTGCTTTAAGAGACTCCGCCCAAGCGCTGTCGGATAGCTGCTTTTATACTCGAGTGATGATACTACCTGGGCACGGTACTAAAGCGGAAGACCTTATTAACGTCACACGCGATGATTGGCGTCAAGCGGTAGCCAATGCGACAGAGCAGTTTTCTCAACAGGTTGATGTTGTCTATCTGGCGGGCTTTTCAACCGGTGGTGCGCTGGTGACAGAGTATGCATGGAATAATCCTTCTGTCGTTGAAGGCGTCGTTTTGTTTTCCCCTTTATTCAAGATCAACAGCAGTATTGATTGGCTTGCACCGTTGCTTTCTCCTTTTATTAATTGGCTAGATCATCATGAGTCAGATGACTATGCAAAGTATGCATCAATCCCTGTCCCAGCGATTGCAGAAGCCTATAAATTAGCGAAAGAAGTGCGACAGATTGTAGTGGATGCACCAGCCAAAGTGCCTGTGTTTTTGGCTCTATCTGAAGAAGATGCAACAGTTGACTCGTCAGTGACTCTAGAGGTTTTTAATACGTCATTTAAAGATCACCCATACAGTGAAATGGTGCTCTACAGCGCGAATCAGCAAGCGGCCTTTGATGAACAGGTGGAGATCATTAATACCGACTTGCCCGAACAACGTATCTTTGGGCTGGCTCATATGGCAGTGCATGGGGCGCCTGATAATCCGTATTACGGTGAGCGGGGTGAATACCGTATTTGCTCGTGGTACCTAGGTGAAGAAAGTCGTTATCAAGAGTGTCGTGAAGCTGAGCATAATTGGTTTGGCGAGCGATCAGATCAACTGTCTTCACTGAGTGACGTCGCAGCAAGGCTGTCTTGGAACCCATATTTTGATGATTTAATGGAACGTGTATCCGTCTTTGTGTCGAAAACACGTGAATTGTAAGAATAGTTAAGCGGAGTGCTCTACATGAGAGAAGTTCTAGCCTTGCTGAGTGACAGTAAGTTTCATTCAGGTGAAGAACTTGGGGAGGCCTTAGGGGTCACTCGGGCAGCCGTTTGGAAGCGCCTTAAGAAACTAGAGACATTTGGTATTACGGTCCATTCTGTCAAAGGAAGAGGTTATCGCATTCCTGAGCCGATCATATTGTTAGAAGAGGCGCGTTTGCGAAGCGCAGGCGTTGATCCAAGTGTTGCAATCGACATTCCTTTTGAAACACCATCAACCAATGATGTATTAAAACAGAAAGTGGCGTTGGGGGCTCGGTTGCCTGCGTTGGTAGTGACAGAGCATCAAACGCAAGGTAAAGGGCGACGTGGTCGTGTTTGGGAAAGCGGAGTGGCGAAAAACATAACCATGTCATTCGCGTGGAAGTTTGAGCAAGGCCCAAGTGTCGTTGAAGGGCTGAGTTTGGCGGTTGGGGTGGTTATTGCTCAGGTGTTGCGACGCTTGGGGGTATCTAACCCTGGTTTGAAGTGGCCCAATGATATTCACGTAGATGGTCATAAAATATGCGGTATTTTGCTGGAGTTAGTTGCAGATCAAGATGTATGTCGTGTCATTATAGGTATTGGCTTAAACGTTGAATCGACAACAGAGCAGCAAAAGAGAGTGGATCAGCCTTGGACAGACCTAACGTCACGTTTGTCTTATACGCCGGATCGTAATGACATTATTGCTCAAATTACTCAAGGCTTAGTGGAAATGTGTGAAGTTTTTGAGAAAGGCAAAGGCCTAGAGCACTATCATTCGCAATGGCAAGCATTAGATATACTTTACAATCAGCCTGTGACTGTTTATAGCGGTGTGCGTCAGCAAGTCGGGATCGCCCGAGGAGTGGATGAGAATGGAGCGCTAAAGCTAGAAACCAATGAAGGGGTCGAGCTTCTTCATGGAGGGGAAATTAGTGTGCGCAAACAATAGTACGCTGATCGTTGATGCCGGTAATACCCGAGTTAAGTGGACCCTCTTTAAAGGGGATAGAATAACGGATAAATGGGCGCAAGAGTTACCGAGTACAGATCGCATCGGCTCACCTCAAAACATTGTGCTCGCGAGCGTGCGTTCTGCTGAACATGATGCCGTACTTACTTCGCTCTTGCGCCGATCTTATCCTGAAGCAGCGATGCATAGCATTCAGGCCGAATCAGAGGCATGTGGTGTGATTAATTCTTATGCGGAGCCACAACGATTAGGGGTGGATCGATGGTTGGGTGCAATCGCGGCCTATCATGTCTATGGTGGACCAGTGGTTGTTATAGATGCTGGAACAGCGATAAAAGCAGACTTCGTAAGCGACGAGGGGGTTCATCTAGGTGGCTATATTGTTCCCGGGTTAGCGTTGATGGAGTCAAGCCTAGTCAGTCAAACTGCTAAGATACGCTATGATGCCGCGGAAGTCTCTTTAGAAGAAGGGGTTCCTAGTAGCACGGCGGATGCCGTATCGGCAGGCTGTTTAGAGATGGCTTTAGGGTTTATTCAGCGATTATATGAGAGGCATGGACAGGCGAAATGGTTGGCGACCGGTGGGGGAAGCCAAGCACTAATGAACCGTTTAGCGATTGATTATGTGTTAGATGAGCATCTTGTGGCGAAAGGTGCCAAGTTTGTATTGGATGCTCGATTGAAGGGTGCTAAATAAATGAAATGGTTGTTTTTGCTGATGATTCTCGCTAACGCTGGGCTTGTTGCATGGTTGGGCTTTTCTGCGGCTGATACCAAAATAGAGAAAGCGCCTGTATATGCCCCGCCAGTGAGTGAGAAAATATATTTAATTGGAGAAGCGCTGCCTGATAGTAATGTTGCCATGAGCACAAATGTGTATTCGAATGCGCCTGCGTCGACGGCTGAAAGCGTAGCGAATGAGGTAGGGCAGGCTGTAAATAATATGTTGAAAAATGACGCTGCGACAGTCGTTGAGACAGAAAACCTGCTCTGCCCAGTTGTGGTATTAGAGCGTGATGCAGATCGTCGATTAGTGACTGAGGCTTTCAACGAAGCAAAAATAGCATTTACTCAGCAAGAAGCGACGGGTAAGCGAGATAAATTTTGGCTTTATATATCAGCGCCTGCAACAACAGCCCAGGCACAGGATATAGTTGCTCGACTAAAATTAAAGCGTATAGACAGCTATATCATTTCTCGAGGCGACATGAAAAATCGAATTTCATTAGGTTTGTTTTCTTCTCAGGAGCGGGCCGAGCAGGCGCAGGAGTCGATTTCAGAGCGCTCAGGGATGCCCGTAAACGTGTATCCACATCAGCGGAGTGTAAAGCTCTATGAATTACTGTTGGATCAACCGATAACAGAGCAGGCATGGCGAAATTTCTTACAAACATTGGATTTATCCAAGCTGTTAATAAAAATAGAAAAAAATCCTTGCTAGTGCTTGCAATTGAAAATCTGATTCATATAATGGCTCCCACCTTTTGAGGCGTTGTTACCAATGCTTTGGAAATCGTGGAGGGGTTCCCGAGTGGCCAAAGGGAGCAGATTGTAAATCTGCCACGAAAGTTTCGGTGGTTCGAATCCACCTCCCTCCACCATTAATTCGCGGGTATGGTATAGTGGCTATTACCTCAGCCTTCCAAGCTGAAGAGGCGGGTTCGATTCCCGCTACCCGCTCCAGCTTATGCTCATGTAGCTCAGTTGGTAGAGCACACCCTTGGTAAGGGTGAGGTCGGCAGTTCAAATCTGCTCATGAGCTCCAGCATTTCTCAATGCTAAAACTGGCAGATTTATAGTTGCCAATTTTATTGTCTGTTTTTTGGGCAATACTGCTTGCTAAATCTAAGTGAGTCGGTATAATTCTCCGCCCATACGAATGTAGGCCAATAGTTCAATTGGTAGAGCACCGGTTTCCAAAACCGGCTGTTGGGGGTTCGAGTCCCTCTTGGCCTGCCATATTTCGTATCCAATTTCTTAGCTAGGGATCACCTGAAGTATGAGTTCGAGTGCTGAAACTCAAGAGTCTCGCGGAGACGTTTTTAAGTGGGCGATTGTTGTCCTTCTTACTGCTGTGGCGGTCGTTGGGAACAATTATTTTTCTGCTGAGTCATTGCTGTATCGCTTGATTGCTGTTTTGGTTCTAGCTGGTATTGCTGGCTTTGTTGCGCTGAATACGGCTAAAGGGCGTTCTTTTGCGAAATTAGCGAAAGAGGCGAAGACCGAAATTCGTCGTGTTGTATGGCCAACGAGACAGGAAACGGTTCAAACAACGTTGATCGTTTTGGCGGTTGTTATTTTTATGTCTCTCGTACTGTGGGGAGTTGATTCGCTCCTTGGTTGGATCGTTTCCGCAGTAATAGGTTAGGAGTTGCTCGTGGCGAAACGATGGTATGTGGTACAAGCGTACTCAGGTTATGAAAAGCACGTAATGCGCTCGCTCAATGAGCGTGTTGGCATTATGGGTATGGAAGATTATTTTGGCGATATCCTGGTTCCGACAGAGGAAGTAGTTGAGATTCGCGATGGCAAGAAGCGTAAGAGTGAACGTAAGTTCTATCCGGGCTATGTGTTGGTCCAAATGGATATGAATGATGACTCTTGGCATCTAGTCAAAGGTACAACGCGTGTGCTTGGCTTTATTGGCGGTACAGCGGACAAGCCATCCCCTATCACTGATCGTGAAGCAGATGCGATTCTGCAGCGAGTCAATGAGGGTGTGGATAAACCTCGTCCGAAAACATTGTTTGAAGTGGGTGAAGTGGTTCGTGTTAACGAAGGTCCATTTGCTGACTTTAATGGTGTGGTTGAAGAGGTTGACTACGATAAAAGCCGAATCAAAGTGGCGGTGCTTATTTTTGGGCGCTCGACACCGGTTGATTTGGAATTTAGTCAGGTTGAGAAAACCTGATAGCACTAATCGGGTAGCCTTCGGGCTGTGACCCATCTGGAGTAAAAAATGGCTAAGAAAGTCCAAGCTTATATCAAGCTACAAGTTAAAGCGGGTCAAGCGAACCCAAGTCCACCAGTTGGTCCTGCACTAGGTCAACACGGTGTGAACATCATGGAATTCTGTAAAGCATTCAACGCGAAAACACAAGGCGTTGAAGCGGGTCTTCCTACACCAGTTATCATCACTGTATACAGTGACCGTAGCTTCACATTTGAAACGAAATCTACTCCGGCTTCTGTTTTGCTTAAAAAAGCAGCGGGTTTGAAGAGTGGTTCTCCACGTCCAAACACTCAGAAAGTTGGTACGGTTACTCGTGCTCAACTAGAAGAGATTGTTGTTGCGAAGCAAGCGGATTTGACTGCTTCTGACATGGATGCTGCCGTACGTACTATCGCAGGTAGTGCACGTGCAATGGGTCTAGACGTTGAAGGTGTGAACTAATGGCTAAGCTAACTAAACGCGCTCGCTTGATCGCTGAAAAAGTAGACGCAACAAAACTGTACTCTGTAGAAGAAGCAATGTCTCTTCTGTCTGAACTATCTACTGTTAAGTTCAAAGAGTCTGTTGACGTATCTGTAAATCTTGGCGTTGACCCACGTAAATCTGATCAGGTTGTTCGTGGTTCTACAGTGCTTCCTAACGGTACAGGTAAAGACGTTCGCGTTGCTGTATTCGCTCAAGGTGCAAACGCTGATGCCGCTAAAGAAGCGGGTGCAGATGTCGTTGGTTTTGAAGACCTTGCTGAACAAGTTAAAGCTGGCAACCTAGACTTTGATGTTGTAATCGCTTCTCCAGATGCGATGCGTATCGTTGGTCAACTAGGTCAGATTCTTGGTCCTCGTGGTCTTATGCCAAACCCTAAAGTGGGTACTGTAACACCTGATGTTGCGACTGCAGTTAAAAATGCAAAAGCAGGTCAAGCACGTTACCGTACTGACAAAAATGGTATCATCCACGCTGGCGTTGGCTCTATCGACTTCGCTGCAGATGCTATCCTAGGTAACCTTGAAGCGCTTCTAGCTGACTTGCGTCGTGCTAAACCAGCGTCTTCAAAAGGTATCTACATGAAGAAAGTGACTTTGTCCTCTACAATGGGACCTGGTCTACAAATTGATTTAGGTGCGTTAAGCTTCTAAGTCAGAGCTTTGGGGTCTGTACCTTGTGTATAGGCCGTCAAAGACCGCAGGAGTCGATGATTTAATTATAGTGTTGAGAAGCACTTGTCCTGCGCAGATGGTGTGGCCCGATTCAGAACATAAACTGGATCCAAATCACCAGTAAGTACTCCGAAAGGTTTCTTTCGGAGAGTTGGTAAATTTGGGGCGTAGCCCTGCTAATCCAGGAGAAAACCAGTGGCATTAGGTCTAGAAGACAAAAAAGCCATTGTCGCCGAAGTTAGCGAAGTTGCTAAAGGCGCCTTGTCTGCTGTAGTAGCTGACTCTCGCGGTGTAACCGTGACTGACATGACTGCTCTTCGCAAACAAGCACGCGAAGCGGGTGTTTATGTACGTGTAGTACGTAACACACTGGCTCGCCGCGCAGTTGAAGGCACTGACTTCGAATGCTTGACAGAAAGCTTCGTTGGTCCAACTCTTATCGCATTTTCTAACGAGCACCCAGGTGCGGCGGCTCGTTTGTTGAAAACTTTTGCGAAAGAGAACGACAAATTTGAAGTGAAAGCATTGGCGTTCAACGGTGAGTTGATCCCAGCTGGCGACATCGATCGTTTGGCAACATTGCCAACATACGACGAAGCAATCGCGAAACTAATGAGCGTTATTCAAGGTGCGACAAGCAAACTTGCGCGTACTCTTGCGGCGATTCGCGATCAGAAAGAACAAGAAGCAGCGTAATACTGAAACGCACTTACTTGAATTCAATTGGTTTTTGTTGCCCTACAGGCAACTACAAAATGTTAGGAAATCTGAGTCATGGCTCTAACTAAAGAAGATATCATCAATGCAGTAGCAGAAATGTCTGTAATGGACGTTGTTGAACTGATCGAAGCAATGGAAGAAAAATTCGGCGTAACTGCAGCTGTTGCTGCAGCTGCAGGTCCTGCTGGCGATGCTGGCGCGGCTGCTGAAGAACAAACTGAGTTCGACGTAGTTCTTACTGGTGCTGGTGATAAGAAAGTTAACGTTATCAAAGCTGTACGTGGCGCAACTGGTCTAGGCCTTAAAGAAGCGAAAGCAATGGTTGACGGCGCTCCAGCAACTGTTAAAGAAGGCGCTTCTAAAGAAGAAGCTGAAGAGCTTAAGAAAGCTCTTGAAGAAGCAGGTGCTTCTGTCGAAATCAAGTAATAATGTTGCTTGTTTCTCAAAAGTTCGGCATCTAGTCGGATCGGCTGGTGGTATTTTGCCACCGGCCTTTTTGGGTTTCTAAAACCCGATTAAATATTTATTATTATATTGAGAGATAAATCTCTCGATTTCGGTAGGCCTGATTAAGAGGCCTTTTGCGTCAATGTGCACAAGCTGGGGAATGCTGATGGCTTACTCATATACTGAGAAAAAACGTATCCGTAAGGATTTCGGTAAACTGCCGCCCGTTTTGGATGTGCCATACTTGCTGGCAATTCAGCTTGAATCCTACCGTAACTTCTTGCAGGAAGGTAAAAATCCTGCAGAGCGTGGGGAACTGGGTCTGCATGGGGCCTTTAAATCTGTCTTTCCAATGGTCAGCTTTTCCGGCAATGCGGCGCTAGAATACGTCGATTACCGTTTGGGCAAGCCAGTATTTGATGTAAAAGAGTGTCAGTTGCGTGGTGTTACGTATGCGGCTCCTTTACGTGTTCGTGTGCGCCTTATCATTTATGATAAAGAGTCTGCGAACAAGGCAATCAAAGACATTCGTGAGCAAGAAGTATACATGGGTGAAATTCCACTCATGACAGAAAACGGTACCTTTGTTATCAATGGTACTGAGCGTGTTATTGTTTCTCAATTACACCGTTCACCTGGTGTGTTCTTCGACCATGACCGTGGCAAGACGCATTCATCAGGTAAACTTCTACATTCTGCTCGTGTGATTCCTTACCGTGGTTCTTGGTTGGACTTCGAGTTTGATCCAAAAGACTGCGTGTTCGTTCGTATCGACCGCCGTCGTAAACTGCCTGTAACGATTTTGTTGCGTGCATTAGGGTTTGATACTGAACAAATTCTCGATACTTTCTTCGATACAACAGGTTTCTATTTAAGCCGTGATGGCGTTGAAATGGAGCTGATTGCAAGCCGCTTACGTGGTGAAACAGCTCAGTTTAACATCGCTGATCAAAACGGCGAGTTGATCGTTGAAGAAGGTCGTCGTATTACGGCTAAACATATCCGTCAGATGGAAAAAGTAGGTCTTGAGCGTCTCTCAGTTCCTCTTGAGTACCTGTTGGGTAAAGTGACAGCTAAAAACCTTGTGCATCCAAGCACGGGTGAGTTGATTGCTGAAGCGAACACAGAAATGTCTGTTGATCTGCTAGAGGCACTGGTTGCTGCTGGCATCAAAGAAATTCAGGTTCTTTACTCGAATGATCTTGATCACGGGCCGTTTATTTCTGATACCTTACGTATCGATCCTACAAATAACCAGCTAGAGGCATTGGTAGAAATCTACCGTATGATGCGTCCTGGCGAGCCACCAACCAAAGAATCTGCAGAGTCCTTGTTCCAAGGCCTGTTCTTCTCAGAAGATCGTTACGATCTTTCTGGTGTTGGTCGTATGAAGTTCAATCGTCGTTTAGGTCGTGATGAAGATGAAGGTCTAGGTATCCTAGACAATAATGACATCACTGATGTTCTTAAGACATTGCTAGATATCCGTAACGGTAACGGTATGGTCGATGATATTGACCACCTTGGTAACCGTCGTATCCGTTCTGTCGGCGAAATGGCCGAGAACCAATTCCGTGTTGGTTTAGTACGTGTAGAGCGTGCCGTTAAAGAGCGTCTGTCTATGGCAGAAGCGGATGGTTTAATGCCACAAGATCTTTTGAATGCGAAGCCGGTTGCGGCAGCGATCAAAGAGTTCTTCGGTTCAAGCCAATTGTCACAGTTCATGGACCAAAACAACCCGCTTTCGGAAGTGACTCACAAACGTCGTGTTTCGGCATTAGGCCCCGGCGGTCTAACCCGTGAGCGTGCAGGCTTCGAGGTTCGAGACGTACACGCAACGCACTACGGTCGTGTGTGTCCAATCGAAACACCGGAAGGTCCAAACATCGGTCTGATCAACTCGCTATCTACTTACGCGCGTACTAATAGCTACGGCTTCCTAGAAACGCCTTACCGTAAAGTGGTTGATGGTAAAATGACTGACGAAACGGTTTACGTTTCGGCGATCGATGAAGCGAAATACGTTATTGCACAGGCATCTGTGAACGTAGATGAAGAAGGTCGTTTGGTGGATGAGCTGGTTCAGGTTCGTCACATGCATGAAACGACTCTGATTCCAAAAGAAAAAGTGAATCTAATGGACGTGTCGCCACGTCAGGTTGTATCCGTTGCGGCATCACTGATTCCATTCCTAGAGCACGATGACGCTAACCGTGCCTTGATGGGATCGAACATGCAACGTCAGGCTGTACCAACGCTAATCGCTGAGAAACCAGTGGTCGGTACTGGTATGGAGAAAAACGTAGCGAAAGACTCTGGTGTTTGTATCGTTGCCCGTCGTGGTGGTGAAATCGAGTCTGTTGATGCAAGCCGCATCGTCGTTCGTGTGAACTCTGAAGAGACAGAGGCTGGCGAAGCGGGTGTAGACATCTACAACCTAACGAAATACGTTCGTTCGAATCAAAACACATGTATTAACCAGCGTACTTTGGTGCTGAAAGGCGACAAAGTATCACGTGGTGACATCATGGCCGACGGTCCTTCTGTCGACATGGGTGATCTTGCCCTTGGTCAAAACATGCGAATCGCGTTCATGCCTTGGAATGGTTACAACTTCGAGGACTCGATCCTAGTATCTGAGCGCGTAGTAGAAGAAGATCGTTTCACTTCGATTCATATCCAAGAGCTAACGTGTGTGGCTCGTGATACGAAGCTTGGGCCTGAAGAAATTACCTCTGATATCCCGAACGTAGGTGAGGGTGCTCTGTCGAAACTGGACAGTTCAGGTGTGGTTTACATCGGTGCAGAAGTAGAACCTGGTGATATTCTAGTTGGTAAAGTGACGCCTAAAGGCGAAACACAGCTTACACCAGAGGAAAAACTTTTGCGTGCGATCTTCGGTGAGAAAGCATCAGACGTGAAAGATACCTCACAACGTGTAAAAACAGGTACGCGTGGTACTGTTATCGACGTACAGGTCTTTACACGTGATGGCATCGAAAAAGATGATCGTGCTAAGTCGATTGAGAAATCTCAATTGGATGAAGTGCGTAAAGATCTAAATGAAGAATTCCGTATCGTTGAAAAAGCAACGTTTGAGCGTCTAGCTGAAGCGTTGATTGGTCAACAAGCTGAAGGTGGTCCTGGCCTTGCTCGCAATGCTTTGATCACTGAAGACTACTTAGCTGATCTTGATCACCCTGAGTGGTTTAAGATCCGCGTAGCGAATGAAGAAGCCAGTGAACAGCTTGAGAAAGCGCAAGCGGCTTTGATTGAGCGTCGTAAAGAGCTTGATGCGAAATTCGAAGATAAAAAACGTAAACTGCAAACAGGCGACGATTTGGCACCAGGTGTGTTGAAGATCGTTAAAGTTTACGTAGCGATTAAACGCCGTATCCAGCCAGGTGATAAAATGGCCGGTCGTCATGGTAACAAGGGTGTTATCTCTAAGATTATGCCTGTTGAAGATATGCCGTATGACGAAAACGGTGATCCAGTTGACATCGTACTAAACCCGTTGGGTGTACCATCTCGTATGAACGTAGGTCAGGTACTGGAAACTCACTTGGGTGCAGCAGCGAAAGGCTTGGGTCGCAAGATCGACGAAATGCTCAAAATTGAGCGTGAAAAAGCTGAAACTGTTAAAGAACTTCGTGTTTTCCTAAACGAAATCTATAACGGCTATGAAGGCGATTTGCGCCCAGCTCGTTCAGAAGACCTAGACAGCTTCTCTGATGAAGAGATTCTTGTGCTAGCGGCTAACCTTAAGAAAGGTGTGCCGATGGCGTCTGGTGCTTTTGATGGTGCTAAAGAAGCGGAGATTAAGCGTATGCTTCGTCTTGCTGGCATCAACGAGAGTGGTCAAATCAAACTTTTCAACGGCCGTACTGGTGATGCCTTCGAACGTCCTGTAACTGTTGGTTACATGTACATGCTGAAGTTGAACCACTTGGTAGATGATAAGATGCACGCTCGTTCTACTGGCTCGTACAGCTTGGTTACTCAACAGCCGTTGGGTGGTAAAGCGCAATTCGGTGGTCAGCGTTTCGGTGAGATGGAGGTATGGGCACTAGAAGCATACGGTGCTGCCTACACGCTTCAAGAAATGTTGACTGTTAAGTCGGACGACGTGAACGGCCGTACTAAGATGTATAAAAACATCGTAGATGGTGATCACCGCATGGAACCAGGCATGCCTGAATCCTTCAACGTATTGGTGAAAGAAATCCGTTCTCTTGGTATCGACATCGAGCTAGAAAACGAATAAGCACGAATCACATTTGACCTGCTGGGAAGGTAAGCCTTCCCAGCCTTACGAGTGGGGCGAATATCCATGAAAGACTTATTAGGTCTTCTAAAAACACAGGGACAATCAGAAGAGTTTGATGCGATTCGCATTGGCTTAGCTTCTCCAGATATGATTCGTTCATGGTCTTATGGTGAAGTTAAAAAGCCAGAAACCATCAACTACCGTACGTTCAAACCTGAGCGTGACGGTCTGTTCTGTGCCAAAATTTTTGGTCCTATTAAGGACTACGAGTGCTTGTGTGGTAAATACAAGCGTCTGAAGCACCGTGGTGTCATTTGTGAGAAGTGTGGCGTTGAAGTAGCGTTGTCGAAAGTGCGTCGTGAACGCATGGGACACATCGAGTTGGCTTCACCTGTTGCTCACATCTGGTTCCTGAAATCTCTTCCATCACGCATCGGTCTTATCATGGATATGACACTGCGTGATATTGAGCGTGTACTTTACTTCGAATCATTCATCGTGATTGACCCAGGCATGACAACGCTTGAGAAAGGTCAGCTACTGAACGATGAGCAGTACTTCGAAGCACTAGAAGAATTTGGTGACGAATTTGACGCTCGTATGGGTGCCGAAGCGATTCAAATGCTTCTACGTGACATGGATTTGCCTGAAGAAATCAGCACCATGCGTGAAGAGTTGAACGCTACGAACTCTGAGACGCGTATTAAGAAGCTTTCTAAGCGTCTTAAACTGATCGAAGCTTTCCATCATTCTGGTAACAACCCAGAGTGGATGGTATTAAACGTTCTACCAGTATTGCCGCCAGATCTTCGTCCTCTAGTGCCACTAGAAGGCGGCCGTTTTGCGACGTCTGATTTGAACGATCTATACCGTCGAGTGATTAACCGTAACAACCGCCTTAAGCGTCTTCTTGAGCTGTCAGCTCCAGACATCATCGTACGTAACGAAAAGCGTATGTTGCAAGAGTCTGTCGATGCGCTATTAGATAACGGTCGTCGTGGTCGTGCAATCACAGGTTCAAACAAGCGTCCTCTGAAATCTTTGGCTGACATGATCAAAGGTAAGCAGGGTCGTTTCCGTCAAAACCTTTTGGGTAAACGTGTAGATTACTCTGGCCGTTCTGTAATTACAGTAGGTCCATCACTACGTTTGCACCAGTGTGGTTTGCCTAAGAAAATGGCACTTGAGCTATTCAAGCCATTCATTTTCTCTAAACTAGAACTTCGTGGCATGGCAACAACCATTAAAGCCGCGAAGAAAATGGTTGAGCGTGAAACACCAGAAGTATGGGATATCCTAGATGAGGTTATCCGCGAACATCCAGTGATGTTGAACCGTGCGCCAACACTTCACCGTTTGGGTATCCAGGCTTTTGAGCCGATCCTAATCGAAGGTAAAGCGATTCAGTTGCACCCATTAGTGTGTGCGGCTTACAACGCCGACTTTGATGGTGACCAAATGGCGGTACACGTACCGTTGACGATTGAAGCACAGCTTGAAGCACGTGCGTTGATGATGTCTACCAACAACATCCTATCGCCTGCCAATGGTGAGCCGATCATCGTTCCTTCTCAGGACGTTGTATTGGGTTTGTACTATATGACGCGTGATAAGATTAACGCGAAAGGCGAAGGTATGGCCTTTGCTGATATCAAAGAAGTACATCGTGCATACGGATCGAAGCAAGTTGAATTGCACGCGAAGATCAAAGTGCGTGTCAGCGAAGTGGATACAACGCTAGAAGGCGAGAAAGTACCTGCTACATTTATCGCAGACACAACCGTTGGTCGCGCATTGTTGTTTGATATTGTTCCTGATGGCCTTCCATTCTCGGTAATTAACCAACCGATGAAGAAGAAAGCGATCTCTAACTTGATCAACCAGTGTTACCGTAAAGTTGGCTTGAAAGAAACGTGTATCTTTGCTGACCAACTAATGTACACAGGTTTCGAATACGCAACAGCGTCTGGTTCTTCTGTAGGTGTTGATGACTTCGTTATCCCGCCAGAAAAAGCGACGATCATTGCGCAAGCGGAAGAAGAAGTTAAAGAAATTGAGTACCAGTTTGCTGATGGTCTTGTGACGCAGGGCGAGAAGTACAACAAGGTAATCGACTTATGGTCTCGTACTAACGAAACCGTTACTGAAGCCATGATGAAAAACTTGGCGAAAGAAACAGTTATCGATAAAGATGGCAAAGAAGTTGAGCAGCAGTCATTTAACTCAGTTTATATGATGGCCGACTCTGGTGCCCGTGGTAGTGTGGCTCAGATGCGTCAGCTTGGCGGTATGCGTGGTTTGATGGCGAAACCGGATGGTTCCATCATCGAAACGCCGATCACTGCGAACTTCCGTGAAGGTCTATCGGTACTTCAGTACTTTACCTCAACTCACGGTGCGCGTAAGGGTCTTGCCGATACGGCCTTGAAAACAGCCAACTCGGGTTACCTAACGCGTCGTCTAGTAGACGTTGCGCAAGACTTGGTTATTACTGAAGTAGACTGTGGTGCGAAAGAAGGTTTGCTTGTTAGTGCCTTGATCGAAGGTGGTGACGTAGTTGTACCTCTAGGTCAGCGAGTGCTGGGCCGAGTCGTCGCGCAAGATGTTATCGATTCGAAAGGCGAGCTTGTTGTTGAAGCTGGCGTTCTTATTGATGAGCACAGTGTGCGTGCCATTGAAGCTGCAGGTGTGGACGAGATGATCGTGCGCTCTGTTATCAGTTGTGAGACGAAGCATGGTGTGTGTGGCATGTGTTACGGTCGTGACCTAGCACGAGGCCATTTGGTTAACATTGGTGAAGCTGTTGGTGTTGTTGCTGCACAGTCAATCGGTGAGCCAGGTACACAGCTTACCATGCGTACGTTCCACATTGGTGGTGCGGCCTCTCGAGCGTCTGCAGTAGACAGTGTTCAAATTAAGAGCGCCGGTACTGTACGTTTCCATAAGATGAAGAGCATTGAGCGTGAAAACGGTCAGCTAGTGGTTGCATCGCGTTCATCTGAATTGGCGATTGCTGATGAGGCTGGCCGTGAGAAAGAGCGTTACAAGCTTCCATACGGTGCTGTGCTAAGTATCCGTGAAGGCGATCAAGTGACCGCAGGTCAAGTGGTTGCTAACTGGGATCCGCATACCCACCCAATCGTTTCGGAGATGCAAGGTAAGCTTGAATTCTCTGGTATGGATGAGGGTGTCACTATTCGTCGTCAATCGGATGAGCTTACGGGCTTAACGACTATCGAAGTCTTAGAAATGCGTGATCGTCCATCGTCTGGTAAAGACATTCGTCCAACTATTTCGGTAGTAGATGAGAGTGGTGCGCCAGTGATGATTCCTGGTACGGAAATGCCAGTACAGTACATGCTGCCTGAGAAGGCTCTTTTGAGCTTGGATCATGGATCAACAGTAAAGTCTGGTGAAGTACTAGCGCGTATCCCGCAAGAGTCTCAAGGTAACAAAGATATTACCGGTGGTCTTCCACGCGTAGCTGACTTATTTGAAGCGCGTCGTCCGAAAGATCCTGCTGTCATGGCAGAAGCAACGGGTGTGGTAAGTTTTGGTAAAGAGACAAAAGGTAAGATCCGTTTGGTTATCACACCACAAGATGGTGGCGATCCAATCGAAACCCTGATTCCGAAATGGCGTCAAATTAACATCTTCGACGGTGAAGAAGTTGCTAAAGGTGAGATCATTGCTGACGGTCCTTTAAACCCGCATGATATCTTGCGTCTTCAAGGTGTTGTAGCCCTAGCTGACTACATTACCAACGAAGTGCAAGAGGTTTACCGTCTACAGGGCGTAGGCATCAACGATAAGCACATCGAAGTTATTGTGCGTCAGATGCTTCGTAAAGTAGACATCGCTGACTCGGGTGATACTAACCTGATTCAGGGTGACCAAGTGGAATACACACAAATGCAAGAAGCGAACGAAGCTGCGGAAGCTGAAGGTCGTTTCCCTTCTAAGTATGAGCGCGTACTACTTGGTATTACTAAAGCTTCATTGGCAACTGAGTCATTTATCTCTGCGGCATCGTTCCAAGAGACGACTCGTGTACTAACCGAAGGTGCGGTAACTGGTAAGAAAGACCATTTACGTGGTCTGAAAGAAAACGTTGTAGTAGGTCGTCTGATTCCAGCCGGAACAGGTTTGGCTTACCATAGCGGTCGCAAAGCTAAGAAAGAGCTTGCGAAAGCAGCAGTTGAAGGTAGTGCTTCAGTAAGTGCTTCTGATGTCGAAGAAGCGCTAAGTGCAGCATTAAAAGACTAAACACTGTTGATATATGCATGGGAGGTGAATTTTTGTTCGCCTCCCTATTGACTGTTTTATAGGCGCAAATTAAACTTGCGCCTCGTTATTTTTGGCGATTTCCGCCAATAGACTTGGATGTGGAGCTTGTTAAATGGCAACCGTTAACCAGTTGGTTCGTAAACCACGTAAACGTAAAGTGGCAAAAAGTGACGTTCCTGCGTTGCAAGCTTGTCCGCAACGCCGTGGCGTCTGCACACGTGTATACACTACTACGCCTAAGAAGCCGAACTCGGCTTTGCGTAAAGTATGTCGTGTTCGCTTGACGAACGGCTTCGAAGTAACTTCATACATCGGTGGTGAAGGCCACAACCTACAGGAACACAGCGTAGTGCTGATTCGTGGCGGTCGTGTAAAAGACCTTCCAGGTGTTCGTTACCACACAGTACGTGGTAGCCTAGATACTTCTGGCGTACAAAATCGTAAGCAAGGCCGTTCTAAATACGGTACTAAACGTCCTAAGTAAGCTATTAAGCTGCTTTAATCGTTTAGACATAATTTTTTAATACAGTAAGGCCGAGCACAGAGATGGTCTCGGACTCACCTGAAGAGGACATAACCCATGCCTAGAAGACGCGTAGTCGCAAAGCGTGAAATACTTCCAGATCCTAAACACGGAAGCCAACTGCTTGCTAAATTCATTAACCACGTAATGGTTAGTGGTAAGAAATCTGTTGCAGAAAGCATCGTTTACAATGCTTTGGAAACAGTAGCGCAGCGTACTAAATCTGAAGACCCAATGTCGGTTTTCGAAAAAGCACTTGAGTCTATCCAGCCAATGGTTGAGGTTAAATCTCGCCGTGTTGGTGGTGCTACATACCAAGTACCTGTAGAAGTTCGTCCAGCTCGTCGCTCAGCGCTATCTATGCGTTGGTTGGTTGACGCAGCTCGCAAACGTGGTGAGAAGTCAATGGCACTACGTCTAGCAGGCGAAATTCTAGATGCGTCTGAGAACAAAGGTTCAGCTGTTAAGAAACGTGAAGACGTTCACCGTATGGCTGAAGCGAACAAAGCGTTCTCTCACTACCGTTTCTAATCGTCCGGAGAAGCTTAAGTGGCACGTAAGACACCCATCAATCGTTACCGCAATATTGGTATTTGTGCGCACGTTGATGCGGGTAAGACGACAACTACTGAGCGTGTTCTGTTCTACACCGGTCTTTCTCATAAGATCGGTGAAGTTCATGATGGTGCAGCCACCATGGACTGGATGGAGCAGGAGCAAGAGCGTGGGATCACGATCACTTCAGCAGCAACAACTTGCTTCTGGAGTGGCATGAATCAGCAGTTCGATCAGCACCGTATCAATATTATCGATACCCCAGGGCACGTAGACTTTACTATCGAGGTAGAGCGTTCTTTGCGTGTACTTGATGGTGCCGTTGTGGTGTTGTGTGGATCCTCTGGTGTGCAGCCTCAGACAGAGACTGTGTGGCGTCAAGCAAACAAATATGAAGTGCCTCGTATGGTGTTCGTCAATAAGATGGATCGTACAGGTGCGGATTACTTCAGCGTCGTAGGGCAGCTTGAAGAGCGTTTGGGCGCAAATGCAGTACCTATTCAAATCAACATTGGCACCGAAGACGAGTTCGCTGGTGTGGTTGATTTGTTGAGTATGAAAGCCATTATGTGGAACGAAGAAGATCAGGGTATGACCTATGATCTTGAAGATGTGCCTGCAGACTTGGTTGACGTTGCTGAAGAGTGGCGTGAAAAAATGCTCGAGGCCGCCGCGGAAGCAAATGAAGAATTGATGGATAAGTACCTTGAAGAAGGTGACCTGTCTATTGAAGATATCAAGAAAGGGTTGCGAGCTCGTACGCTAGCTAACGAAGTTGTATTAGTGACCTGTGGTTCTGCATTCAAAAATAAAGGAGTGCAGGCAGTTCTTGATGCTGTTGTTGAATATCTACCTTCGCCATTAGAAGTGAAAGCGATTGAAGGCACCTTAGAAGATGCTGAGACCGTTGTAGCTCGTGAAGCGGATGACAGCGCACCATTTGCATCCTTAGCATTTAAGATTGCTACGGATCCGTTCGTGGGTACGTTAACTTTTATACGTGTATACTCTGGCGTTCTGAGTTCAGGCGACGCAGTGTACAACTCGGTTAAACACAAGAAAGAGCGTGTGGGCCGTATGGTTCAGATGCATGCGAATAACCGTGAAGAAATCAAAGAAGTACGCGCAGGCGATATTGCAGCTTTGATTGGTATGAAAGATGTGACAACAGGGGATACGTTGTGTGACGGCAAAGATGTTGTTGTTCTCGAACGTATGGAGTTCCCTGAGCCTGTAATCTCTGTCGCTGTTGAGCCAAAATCTCAAGCGGATCAAGATAAAATGGCTGTGGCTCTTGGTAAGCTTGCGCAGGAAGATCCTTCTTTCCGCGTAGAGACACACGAAGAGACTGGTCAAACCATTATCTCTGGTATGGGTGAGCTTCACCTAGATATACTGGTGGATCGAATGAAGCGTGAATTTAAAGTTGACGCCAATATCGGTAAACCACAAGTATCTTACCGAGAGAAAATTCGCAAAGAAGTGGAAGTTAACCACAAATTTGTGCGGCAATCAGGTGGCCGAGGACAGTACGGTCATGTAGTCATGAAGCTTATTCCAACCGATAAAGAGGGTTTGGAATTTGTGAATGAGATTGTCGGCGGTGCTATTCCTAAGGAATACATCCCAGCTGTCGAAAGAGGCATTTCAGAGCAAATGAAGAACGGTGTTATTGCTGGCTACCCATTGCTTGGGTTGAAAGTGGTATTGTTCGATGGTTCTTACCATGATGTTGACTCTAATGAAATGGCTTTTAAAATTGCAGCTTCTCAAGGCTTGAAGAAAGGTGCTGCAGATGCAGAACCTTGTGTTCTTGAGCCCATGATGAAAGTAGAAGTTGTAACTCCTGAGGAGTACATGGGAGACGTGATGGGAGACCTGAATCGTCGCCGAGGACTTGTTCAGGGGATGGAAGATTCCGTATCTGGTAAAATTATTCGAGCAGAAGTGCCGTTAGGCGAAATGTTTGGGTATGCAACAGATGTGCGTAGTTTGTCGCAAGGGCGTGCAAGCTATGCAATGGAATTCCTGAAATACGCTGAAGCGCCAGCTAGTGTGGCAGACGCGATCATTAAAAATTGAAATTTAATCATCATACTTACTAATCATAAGGTGTATGTATCATGGCAAAAGCAAAGTTCGAACGTAGTAAACCACACGTTAACGTTGGTACAATCGGTCACGTTGACCACGGTAAAACTACCCTAACAGCAGCACTTACTCGCGTATGTGCTGAAGTATTTGGCGGTACAGCAGTAGCGTTTGACGGTATCGATAATGCTCCAGAAGAGCGTGAGCGTGGTATCACGATCGCAACGTCTCACGTAGAGTACGATTCTCCAACTCGTCACTACGCACACGTAGACTGTCCTGGACACGCCGATTATGTTAAAAACATGATCACTGGTGCTGCTCAAATGGACGGTGCGATCCTTGTTTGTGGTGCGACTGATGGTCCAATGCCTCAAACTCGTGAGCACATCCTTCTTTCTCGTCAAGTAGGTGTACCTTACATCGTTGTATTCCTAAACAAAGCAGACCTTCTAGCTGAAGACTGTGGCGGTGCGGACACTGAAGAATACGCTGAGATGCAAGAGCTTGTAGAAATGGAACTACGTGATCTTCTATCTGAGTACGACTTCCCAGGTGATGACACTCCAATCATCCCAGGTTCTGCTCTAATGGCTCTTAACGGCCAAGACGACAACGAAATGGGTACTACAGCTGTAACTAAACTAGTTGAAGCTCTAGATAACTACATTCCAGAGCCAGAGCGTGCAATCGACGGTGCATTCATCATGCCTATCGAGGACGTATTCTCTATCCAAGGTCGTGGTACTGTAGTAACAGGCCGTGTTGAGCGTGGTATCGTTAAAGTTGGTGAAGAAGTTGAAATCGTTGGTATCAAAGATACTACAAAAACAACTTGTACTGGCGTTGAGATGTTCCGTAAGCTTCTAGACGAAGGTCGTGCTGGTGAGAACTGTGGTGTACTACTACGTGGTACTAAGCGTGATGACGTTCAGCGTGGTCAAGTACTAGCTAAGCCTGGTTCTATTAACCCACACACTGATTTCGAAGCAGAAGTATACGTTCTGTCTAAAGATGAAGGTGGTCGTCACACACCATTCTTCAAAGGCTACCGTCCACAGTTCTACTTCCGTACAACTGACGTAACTGGTGCTTGTGAGCTTCCAGAAGGCGTAGAAATGGTAATGCCTGGTGATAACATCCAGATGACTGTATCTCTAATTCACCCAATCGCGATGGACGAAGGTCTACGTTTCGCGATCCGTGAAGGTGGTCGTACAGTAGGTGCTGGTGTTGTTGCTAAAGTTCTTAAATAATTCAAGCTTCGCTTAATTTATTTATAGCTGCATAAAAAGGTCGCTCTACAGGGCGGCCTTTTTTTATAGGTGCTGTTTTCAAATTGGTTACTTGACAACCAATTTTTAAACGGCTAACATTCGCCGTCCTTAAATAAGGATGGTAAGTCAAATTCTGTACAGATGACTTATCTGAACATAGTATTTGGAGTTGGAAATGCAAAGCCAAAAGATCCGTATTCGTTTGAAAGCTTTCGATCACCGTTTGATTGATGCTTCAACGCAAGAGATTGTGGACACTGCTAAGCGCACAGGCGCTCAAGTACGTGGTCCGATTCCGCTTCCTACTCGCAAAGAACGTTACACAGTACTGATTTCTCCTCACGTGAACAAAGATGCACGTGACCAATACGAAATCCGTACTCACAAACGTGTTCTAGACATCGTTGAGCCAACTGAAAAAACAGTTGACGCTCTAATGAAGCTAGACCTTGCGGCAGGCGTGGAAGTACAAATTTCTTTGGGTTAATTCCCAAAGGTTTAGGGGTGCGATAACCAACAGGTATCTGTTGGCCTAAGCACAATAGTGGAATGATCTGGAATGATCAGCCGTAGCGGGTGATAGCCCCGTACACAACTGGCAATTGAGGTATAAAATGGCTATTCAATTAGTCGGACGTAAAGCCGGAATGACACGTATCTTCAACGAAGATGGTGTATCCGTGCCAGTAACCGTTATCGAGGTCGAACCGAACCGTGTAACGCAGGTGAAAGACTCAGAAACTGATGGCTACTCAGCTGTTCAAGTTACTGTAGGTACTCGCCGTGCAAGCCGTGTAAACAAAGCTGCTGCAGGACATTATGCAAAAGCGAACGTTGAAGCGGGTCGTGGTTTGTGGGAGTTCCGCCTTTCTGGTGACGAAAAAGAAATCAATGTTGGTGATGAGCTAACTGTTGCGGATTTCGAAGCTGTAACTAAAGTTGACGTAATTGGTCAATCTAAAGGTAAAGGCTTCCAAGGTGCAATTAAGCGTCACAACTTTAGCATGCAAGATGCTACTCACGGTAACTCATTGTCTCACCGTGCTCCTGGTTCCATCGGTCAATGTCAAACACCTGGTCGTGTTTGGAAAGGCAAAAAGATGGCTGGTCACATGGGCGCAGCTCAAGTAACGACTCAATCTCTTGAAGTTGTTCGCGTTGATGCTGAGCGTAACCTTATCCTTGTAAAAGGTGCGGTTCCTGGCGCTGTTAATGGTGACGTAATCGTTCAACCAGCAGTTAAAGCTCGCTAAGGGGTAGACAATGAACTTGAATCTAACAGGTGCTGAGGGAACTGTAGAAGTTTCTGACGTAACCTTCGCACGTGAATACAACGAAGCGCTAGTTCACCAGGTTGTTACTTCTTACCTGGCTGGTGCTCGTCAAGGTACTCGTGCACAGAAAACTCGCTCTGAAGTAGCTGGTGGTGGTCGCAAACCTTGGAAACAAAAAGGTTCTGGCCGTGCGCGTGCTGGTACGATCCGTAGTCCTCTATGGCGTTCTGGTGGCGTAACGTTCGCTGCGAAAAACCAAGATCACTCTCAGAAAGTAAACAAGAAGATGTACCGTGCAGCAATGCGCACCATCTGGTCTGAGCTTGCTCGTCAAGATCGTCTTGTAGTAGTTGAAGAGCTTTCTATCGAAGCTCCAAAAACTAAGCTGTTCAAAGCTAAAATGGCTGAATTGAATGTTGAAAACGCGCTTGTAGTTGCGCAAGAGCTAGACAGTAATCTGTTCCTAGCTGCGCGTAACATTCCGAACGTTGACGTTCGTGATGCAGCGTCTATTGACCCTGTTAGCTTGATCGCATACGACAAAGTGTTGTTGACAGTTGGTGCTCTGAAACAAGTTGAGGAGGCACTAGCATGATCGGCGAACGCATTTATAAAGTATTGTTAGGTCCACACATCTCTGAGAAAGCGACTATCGTTGCCGAAGGTAACGGTCAGTATGTATTCCGCGTTGTAAACAATGCGACGAAACCAGAGATTAAACAAGCAATCGAAGCGTTGTTTGAAGTCAAAGTAGAGTCTGTTCGCACGTTGAACCAGAATGGTAAAACTAAACGTACAGCTCGTGGTCTAGGCAAGCGTAACGACGTGAAAAAAGCGTACGTTCGTTTGGCGGAAGGCCAAGAAATTGATTTCTTGGGCGCTGAATAAGGGGAGATAGGTCAATGGCTGTTGTAAAATGTAAGCCAACGTCTGCAGGCCGTCGTCACGTTGTTAAGGTTGTTAACACTGACTTGCATAAAGGTGCGCCATACGCTCCTTTACTTGACAAAAAAAGCAAGTCTGGTGGCCGTAACAACAACGGACGCATCACTACGCGTCACGTAGGTGGTGGTCATAAGCAACATTACCGTATCGTAGATTTCCGTCGTAACAAAGATGGTATCCCAGCGGTAGTTGAACGTTTGGAATATGATCCAAACCGTTCTGCAAACATTGCACTAGTAAAATATGCTGATGGTGAGCGTCGTTACATTATCGCTTCCAAAGGTATGGAAGCTGGTACTGTTGTTTCTAACGGTGCAAGTGCTCCTATTAAAGCGGGTAATACTTTGCCTCTGCAAAATATACCTGTAGGTAGTGTTGTTCACTGTATCGAGCTTAAGCCAGGTAAAGGTGCACAAGTTGCACGTTCTGCTGGTGCTTCTGCTCAGCTTGTTGCTCGTGAAGGTCGTTACGTTACTCTTCGCCTACGTTCTGGTGAAATGCGTAAAGTTCTAACTGAGTGTCGTGCAACTCTAGGTGAAGTATCTAACTCTGAGCACACTCTACGTGTTCTTGGTAAAGCTGGTGCTAAGCGCTGGCGTGGTGTTCGTCCTACAGTTCGAGGTGCGGCAATGAACCCTGTGGATCACCCGCATGGTGGTGGTGAAGGTCGTAGCTCTGGTGGTCGTCACCCAGTTACACCTTGGGGTGTTCCTACGAAAGGTTACAAAACTCGTAAGAACAAGCGTACTGATAAACTTATTGTACGACGTCGTACTAAGTAATAAGAGGAAACGACTGTGCCACGTTCACTAAAAAAAGGTCCTTTTATCGACCTTCATTTGTTGAAAAAGGTAGAGGCTGCGGTAGAAAAGAAAGACCGTCGTCCAATTAAAACTTGGTCGCGCCGTTCTACTATCTTCCCTGAATTTGTAGGGTTGACTATCGCTGTCCATAATGGTCGCCAGCATGTCCCAGTTCTAGTATCTGAAGACATGGTCGGTCATAAATTGGGTGAGTTCGCTCCGACCCGTACTTACAAGGGTCATGCTGCGGACAAGAAAGCCAAACGGTAATAAGGGGTATTAACATGAGTGAAGTAAGCGCTTCATTGAAGGGTGCTCGCCTCTCAGCGCAGAAGGCCCGTTTGGTTATAGATCAAATCCGCGGCAAATCTGTTAGCGAAGCACTGAACATTTTAACGTTCAGTCCTAAAAAGGCGGCAGTAATTGTCAAGAAAGTACTAGAGTCTGCGATAGCTAACGCTGAGCATAACGAAGGTGCTGATGTAGATGACTTGCGTGTTTCTACGGCTTACGTTGATGAGGCTATGACTCTGAAACGTATCATGCCACGTGCCAAAGGCCGTGCTGACCGTATTCTAAAACGCGGTTGCCATATTACAGTTAAAGTCGCTGACTAATTAGGAGAAACCCAATGGGTCAGAAGGTTCATCCAACCGGAATTCGCCTAGGGATAGTTAAAGACCATACTTCTACTTGGTATGCGAACAACCAAAACTACTCTAAGCAACTATTAAACGATCTTCAGGTTCGTAAGTTCCTTGAAGAGAAACTTGTTCAGGCTTCTGTGTCTCGCATCGAGATCCAGCGTCCTGCACAGACTGCTCGTATTACAATTCACACTGCCCGTCCAGGCATCGTGATTGGTAAGAAAGGCGAAGATGTTGAAAAACTACGTAACGCTGTATCAGCAATGATGGGTGTTCCAGTTCACATCAACATCGAAGAAATTCGTAAGCCAGAACTAGACTCTAAATTGGTCGCGCAAAACATTGCGGGTCAACTTGAGCGTCGTGTTATGTTCCGTCGTGCTATGAAGCGTGCAGTGCAAAATGCAATGCGTGCTGGTGCGAAAGGTATCAAGGTTCAGGTAAGTGGTCGTCTAGGCGGAGCGGAAATTGCTCGTGCAGAGTGGTACCGTGAAGGTCGTGTGCCTCTACACACTCTACGTGCTGACATTGACTACGCTACTTATGAAGCAAACACTACTTACGGCATCATTGGTGTTAAAGTGTGGATCTTCAAAGGCGAAATCTTGGGCGGTATTGAACAAGTGCGAGCTGACAAAGGCGCACAGAAGAAGAAGTCTAAGTAGGGGGTAGTAAATGTTACAGCCGAAACGTACTAAGTTCCGTAAGATGCAAAAGGGCCGTAACCGCGGTCTAGCACTTCGCGGAAACCAAGTTAGCTTTGGTGAATTCGGATTGAAGTCGACTGAACGTGGTCGTCTTACTGCTCGTCAAATTGAAGCGGCGCGTCGTGCAATGACTCGTCACATCAAACGTGGCGGCAAAATTTGGATCCGTGTATTCCCAGACAAGCCGATTACTCAGAAGCCTCTAGAAGTGCGTCAGGGTAAAGGTAAAGGTAGCGTAGAATACTGGGTGGCTCAAATCCAACCAGGCAAGATGCTTTATGAAGTTGAGGGCGTATCTGAGTCTCTAGCACGCGAAGCGTTTGCGCTAGCGGCGGCTAAGCTTCCTCTATCCACAACTTTCGTAACGCGTACGGTGATGTAGATGAAAGCAAAAGAATTGCAAGAAAAGTCTGTAGCTGAGCTACAGCAGACCTTGATCGAACTGCTACGTGAGCAATTTACACTGCGCATGCAGAAGGCCACTGGTCAGTTGGCTCAAACTCATTTGCTCTCGCAAGTTCGCCGCAATATCGCACGTGTTAAAACCGTGCTAAATGATAAGGCAGGTAACTAAGATGGCAAGTGTAGAAACTCAAGCTCGTACAGCTACTGGTAAAGTAGTAAGCGATAAGATGGATAAGTCCATCGTAGTACTAGTTGAGCGTACGGAACGTCACCCTTTATACGGTAAGTTCGTTCGTCGTTCATCTAAACTGCACGCTCATGATGAAAACAACGAGTGCCAAGTTGGTGATACGGTTAAGGTAGTGGAAACACGTCCTTACTCTAAAACTAAAACTTGGAAGCTAGTTCAGGTTGTTGAGAAAGCAGCTGCTGTATAAGCAGCTCCTTCCTTCATGAGACTTGTTATCTAATTTGATTGGAGAGCAGTAATGATTCAAACAGAATCGATGCTTGATGTAGCAGATAACAGCGGCGCGAAGCGCGTTCAGTGTATTAAAGTACTGGGTGGCTCTCATCGTCGTTATGCTGCAATCGGTGACATTATCAAAGTCACAGTAAAAGAAGCGATCCCTCGTGGTCGTGTTAAGAAAGGCCAAGTTATGAACGCTGTTGTCGTTCGAACTAAGAAAGGTGTGCGTCGTCCTGATGGCTCTGTGATCCGCTTTGATGTAAACTCTGCGGTTCTACTAAATGCTTCAGGCCAACCGATCGGTACTCGTATCTTTGGTCCTGTGACACGTGAATTGCGTACTGAGCAGTTCATGAAAATTGTTTCTCTTGCGCCTGAAGTGCTGTAAGAGGGAGGGGACAGAATGCGTAAAATCAAACGTGACGATGAAGTCGTAGTAATTGCTGGTAAAGATAAAGGCAAACGCGGCAAAGTTGTTAAAGTAGTAGACGAAAGCCGTGTACTTGTTTCTGGTATCAATATGGTCAAGAAACATGAAAAGCCAAACCCTATGAAGGGTACGACTGGCGGCATCGTTGAAAAAGAAGCACCTATCCAGGTTTCAAATGTAGCCATTTTTAACAATGCTACGGGTAAAGCGGATCGCGTCGGCTTTAAAGTGAATGAAGACGGTACTAAAGTACGTGTTTTCAAATCTAACAGTGAAGCGATCGACGCCTAAGAGCGAGAATTTATAGCCATGGCGAGACTTAAGCAAGTTTATAAAGATCAAGTTGTAGCTCAACTGACAGAACAGTTCAGTTACAACAACGTAATGGAAGTGCCTAAAATCACTAAAATTACGTTGAATATGGGTGTTGGTGAAGCTATCGCAGACAAGAAACTTCTTGAAAATGCGGTAAATGATCTTACAGCACTTAGCGGCCAGAAAGTGGTAGTAACAAAAGCACGCAAATCTGTTGCAGGCTTTAAAATCCGTGACGGTTACCCGATCGGTTGTAAAGTTACTCTACGTGGTGAGCGTATGTGGGATTTCTTCGACCGTTTGGTTGATGTTGCTATCCCACGTATCCGTGACTTCCGTGGTCTTAACCCGAAGTCATTTGACGGACGCGGTAACTACAGCATGGGTGTTAAAGAGCAGATCATCTTCCCAGAAATCGATTACGATAAAGTAGACCGTGTACGCGGTATGGATATTACCATTACTACTACTGCTCGTACCGACGAAGAAGGTCGTGCTTTGCTAGCCGCCTTTAGTTTCCCTTTCAAGAAATAAGAGGTAGGAATCATGGCTAAAGTATCAATGATTCAACGCGAAGCTAAGCGCGAAAAATTAGTAGCAAAGTACGCTGAAAAGCGTGCAGCTCTAAAGGCGATCATTAACGACGTTAATGCATCGGACGATGAAAAGTGGGAAGCAACGCTTAAATTGCAAGCGCTTCCACGCGATTCATCTTCTTCACGCCAACGTAATCGTTGTCAGATTACAGGTCGTCCGCACGGCGTTTACCGTCGCTTCGGCTTGTCTCGTATCAAACTGCGTGAAGCAGCGATGCGCGGCGATGTACCAGGCTTGAAGAAAGCTAGTTGGTAAGCAAGTAGAGCGCGATCATAATACATGGCAGTGAGAGGGTGTTCAAAAGCTGGACATTCTGCTCGCTGCTGTGTACTATGCGCGAGCTCTATTTGCTGCACAATGGTTTTTTTATTAGGAGCTCTTAAATGAGTATGCAAGATACAATTGCGGATATGATCACTCGTATCCGTAACGCACAGTTGGCTGCAAAAACAACTGTGTCTATGCCTTCATCAAACATGAAGGTGTCTGTTGCTAATGTTCTTCGTGAAGAAGGTTACGTAACTGACTACAGCGTTGAAGAAGGCACAAAGCCTACTCTTACAATCGAACTTAAATACTTCGAAGGTAAGCCTGTAATTGAAGAGATCAAGCGCGTCTCTCGCCCAAGTTTGCGTCAATACAAAGCATCAGCAGAACTTCCTAAAGTAGAAGCAGGCCTAGGCGTTGCTATCATCTCTACTTCTAAAGGTTTGATGACTGATCGTGCAGCTCGTGCTGCTGGTATTGGTGGCGAAGTAATCTGCACAGTTTTCTAGGAGTTAGGTATGTCTCGAGTTGCGAAAAGCCCTGTGACGCTTCCTAGTGGTGTAGAAGTTACTCTAAATGGCCAAGCTGTATCTGTAAAAGGCGGCAAAGGTGCATTAGAGCTTAACGTACACGCAAGCGTTGAAGTTAAAAAAGAAGACAATGTTCTAACTTTTGCTCCACGTGATGGTGCAAAACAAACCAATGCATTAGCTGGTACGACTCGTGCCCTAGTGAACAACATGGTTGTTGGTGTAAGCCAAGGTTTTGAAAAACGTCTGCTACTACAAGGTGTTGGTTACCGTGCTGCTGTTAAAGGCAATGTACTGAACCTTGCACTAGGTTTCTCACACCCAGTTGATTATGATCTGCCTGAAGGCGTCACAGCTGAGTGTGCATCACAAACAGAAGTTATTCTTCGCGGTATCGACAAACAAGCAGTTGGCCAAGCCGCTGCTGAAGTTCGCGGCTTCCGTCCACCAGAGCCATATAAAGGCAAAGGTGTTCGTTATGCTGATGAAGTTGTTCGCCGTAAAGAAGCTAAGAAAAAGTAGTAGGTAAGCATTCATGAACACTAAGAAACAATCTCGAATTCGTCGTGCTCGCCGCACACGTCTGCATATTCGTGACCTAGGTGCGAACCGTCTTACTGTAAATCGCACACCACGTCATATGTATGCACAAGTAATTTCGCCATGTGGTAGCACAGTGCTAGCAAGCGCTTCTACTCTAGACGCGAGCCTACGTTCTTCTGCGACTGGTAACAAAGATGCAGCAGCTAAAGTGGGTGCTCTTATCGCTGAACGTGCTAAAGCAGCTGGCATCAGCGCTGTTGCATTTGACCGTTCTGGCTTCAAATACCACGGTCGCGTTCAGGCGTTAGCAGATGCTGCGCGTGAAGCTGGTCTAGAGTTCTAAGAGGTAGCAAATGGCAGTTAACGAACAACAAACTAGCGATCTACAAGAGAAGCTAGTACAAGTAAACCGCGTTGCCAAAGTAGTTAAGGGTGGTCGTATCTTCTCTTTTACTGCTTTGACAGTTGTTGGTGATGGTAACGGTAAAGTAGGTTACGGTCGTGGTAAAGCACGTGAAGTGCCTCAAGCAATCCAGAAAGCGATGGAGCAAGCTCGTCGCAATATGGTTTCTGTTGCTCTAGATGGCGACACACTTCAATACCCTGTTAAAGCGAACCATGGTGCATCTAAAGTGTACATGCAGCCAGCTTCTCAAGGTACTGGTGTTATCGCGGGTGGTGCAATGCGTGCGGTTCTTGAAATCGCAGGTGTTCACAACGTATTGGCTAAGTGTTACGGCTCAACTAACCCGATTAACGTTGTTCAAGCAACGATTAAAGGTTTGGCTGACATGCGTGCACCTGAGCAAATCGCTGCGAAACGCGGTAAGTCTGTCGATCAAATTTTGGGGTAATGTGAAATGGCTAACAACACCATCACAGTAGAATTGACTCGTAGCCCTATTGGTCGTCTTCCGAAGCACCGTGAGACAGTTAAAGGCTTGGGTCTTAAAAAGATCGGTCAACGTCGTGAACTAGAAGATACTCCTTCTGTTCGTGGCATGATCAATAAAGTTTATTACATGGTTAAAGTGGTAGGAGAATAACATGTTCCTAAATACTATTCGCCCTGGCGAAGGTAGCAAGCATGCTCCTAAACGTGTAGGCCGCGGTATTGGTAGCGGTTTGGGTAAAACTGGCGGACGTGGCCACAAAGGTCTTAAGTCTCGTTCAGGTGGCTCAGTTAAACCTGGTTTTGAAGGCGGTCAAATGCCATTGCAGCGTCGTCTGCCAAAATTTGGTTTCACTTCACGTCAGGCACAGTATGTTGCTGAGGTTCGTCTTAACGAACTAACCGCAGTGAATGCAGAAGTTGTAGATTTGGCTGCTCTTAAAGGCGCAGACATCATTGGTGACAAAATTAAGTCAGCAAAAGTTATCTTGTCTGGTTCTATCGACAAAGCAGTAACTGTTCGCGGCCTTAAAGTTACTAAAGGTGCTCGCGCTGCTATTGAAGCAGCTGGCGGAAAAGTCGAGGAATAGATGACAAAGCGTGGCTCACTACCTACAGGTATGCAAAACGGTCTAGGAGAGCTTTGGGCTCGAATTCGTTTTGTGTTCTTAGCAATTATTGTATATCGAATCGGTGCACACATTCCGGTCCCGGGGATTAACCCAGATCGTTTGTCTGCATTATTTGACCAGAACGAAGGCACAATCCTGAGTCTATTTAACGTATTCTCAGGCGGCGCATTGGAACGAATGAGTATTTTTGCTCTGGGTATCCTGCCATATATTTCTGCCTCGATCATTATGCAGTTATTGACTGTAGTGAGCCCACAGCTAGAGCAGCTTAAAAAGGAAGGTGAGGCGGGTCGTCGTAAGATCACCCAATACACCCGTTACGGGACAGTTCTTCTTGCTCTTGTACAGTCCGCCTCTATGGCGGTTGGCCTTGCTAGTCAGGGTATTTCGTTCAGCTCTGGTCTAGAGTTCTACGCAGTTGCTGTAGTTACTCTTGTGGCTGGTACGGTATTTCTGATGTGGTTAGGTGAGCAAGTTACTGAAAAAGGTATTGGTAATGGTATTTCGATCCTTATCTTTGCCGGTATCGTAGCAGGTCTTCCTTCTGCTCTAGGTCGTTCATTTGAGTCGGCCCGTCAAGGTGATATCAATATCCTTGCGTTGCTGTTGATTGGCATATTAGCAATCGCTACCATCGCGTTCGTTGTCTTTATTGAACGTGGTCAGCGTCGAATTACTGTGAATTATGCTAAACGCCAGCAAGGCAAAAAGGTGTTTGCCGCACAAAAGAGTCATTTGCCACTAAAAGTAAATATGGCGGGCGTAATCCCACCGATCTTTGCTTCTAGTATTCTTCTGTTCCCTGCTTCGATCGGCCAGTGGTTTGGTCAAGGCGAGGGTATGGAATGGTTGCAAAATATTTCTTTGGCTCTAGCTCCTGGGCAACCGCTCTATGTGCTGTTGTTTGCGATAGCAATTGTTTTCTTTTGCTTCTTTTATACAGCGCTGGTGTTCAACCCTAAAGATGTGGCAGATAACTTGAAAAAGTCCGGAGCGTTTTTGCCGGGCATTCGTCCAGGCGACCACACTGCTCGATATATCGACGGTGTTATGACTCGCTTGACACTTTTTGGTGCATTATATATCACGCTAGTGTCACTGATGCCTCAGTTCTTTGTCGTGGCTTGGAATGTTCCTTTCTACTTCGGTGGTACTTCGATGTTAATCGTAGTGGTCGTAGTGATGGACTTCATGTCACAAGTACAAAGTCATTTAATGAGTCATCAATACGAGTCATTGATGAAAAAGTCGAACCTGACTGGATATGGTCCAAATGGCCTAATGCGTTAAGCATAGGTTGGAGTTGAACATGAAAGTACGTGCATCTGTAAAGAAAATCTGTCGTAACTGCAAAATCGTTCGTCGTAACGGTTCAGTTCGAGTGATTTGTTCTGAGCCTCGTCACAAACAGCGTCAAGGCTAATAGTCGAATTATTCGATGATGGGAGGGTGGTTGATTTTTGTCCGCTAAGCTGGCATAATCTTCCGCCCTCATGAAAGCAAAGTGATGAATTGAATTCATCCATAACAACGGAGTAAAGTGAATGGCCCGTATAGCCGGTGTCAATATTCCTGACAATAAACATGCGGTCATTTCTCTAACTTACATCTTCGGGATCGGTCGCACACGCTCACAAGAAATCTGCAAAGCTGCAGAGATCGCAGAAACCGCTAAAATCGGTTCTCTAAGTGATGAAGTGCTAGACCGTCTACGTGGCGAAGTTGCTAAGTTTACTGTAGAGGGTGACCTCCGCCGTGAAGTCAGCATGTCTATCAAGCGTTTGATGGACTTGGGCTGTAACCGTGGCATCCGTCACCGCCGCAGCTTACCTGTTCGTGGTCAACGTACCAAAACGAACGCTCGTACACGAAAAGGCCCTCGTAAGCCAATTCGTAAGTAATTTAACGCGTTTCGCTCTAGCGCATTAAGTCTGCTAGAGCTGAGCATTAGATATAGGAAAAGTGCAATATGGCTAAGCCAGCAGCGCGCAGTACCAAGAAGAAAGTCAAAAAGACGGTCGTCGACGGTGTTGCTCATGTACACGCGTCTTTCAACAACACGATCGTGACTATCACTGATCGCCAAGGCAATGCTTTGTCTTGGGCGACTGCAGGTGGTTCTGGTTTCCGTGGTTCTCGTAAAAGTACCCCATTTGCAGCACAGGTTGCTGCAGAACGTGCCGGAACTGCTGCACAAGAGTTCGGCCTAAAGAACGTTGACGTAATGATCAAGGGCCCTGGTCCTGGTCGTGAATCCGCAGTTCGTGCATTAAATGCATTGGGTCTGCGCATCAACAACATCACAGACGTGACGCCAATCCCGCACAACGGTTGCCGTCCGCCTAAGAAACGTCGCGTTTAAGAGGAGACAGACACATGGCTCGTTATTTAGGTCCAACTTGTAAATTGTCTCGTCGTGAAGGCACAGACTTACAACTTAAAAGTGGCTCACGCGCTTTAGAATCAAAATGTAAAGCAGAAACAGTTCCTGGTGTGCACGGTGCACGTCGTGGTCGTCTTTCTGATTACGGTCTACAGCTACGTGAAAAACAAAAAGTTCGTCGTATTTACGGCATTCTTGAAAAACAATTCCGCAACTACTACAAAGACGCTGCTCGTATCAAAGGTGCAACTGGTGAAAACCTTCTGCAACTTCTTGAGTCACGTTTAGACAATGTAGTATACCGTGCAGGCTTCGGCTCTACACGTGCGGAAGCTCGTCAGCTAGTTGGCCACAAAGCCATTCTAGTTAACGGCGAATTGGTAAACATCGCATCATTCCAAGTGAAAGCTGGTGATGTTGTGTCTATCCGTGAAAAAGCTAAGAAGCAGTTGCGTGTACAAAACGCGCTAGAGCTATCTAAAAGTCGTGCACCGATCCATTGGGTCGAAGTTGATGCAACTAAACTGGAAGCAACTTACAAAGCTGCTCCAGAGCGTGCCGATTTATCAGCTGAAATTAATGAGAACCTAATCGTCGAGCTTTACTCTAAGTAATAGCTAGATGGTTAGGATTAAGAAATAGGTGGATCTATGCAGCGTTCAGTGAGCGAATTGTTAACCCCACGCAACATCGAAGTACAAGAGTTGGGCCAATCGCGCGCCAAAGTGACTCTGCAACCACTAGAGCGTGGTTTCGGACACACATTAGGCAACGCGCTTCGTCGTATACTTTTGTCTTCTATGCCTGGTTGTGCAATTGTCGAAGTAGAAATCGACGGTGTATTGCATGAGTACAGTGCGATTGAAGGGGTAAAAGAAGACGTTATTGAAATTCTTCTTAACCTAAAAGGAGTTGCGATCGCTCTACACGGGCAAGATGAAGCAACTCTAACACTAAGTAAGAAAGGTCCTGGTGTCGTAACGGCTGGAGATATCCAACTGGTTGCTGACTCTGAGATCTCTAACCCAGATCATGTGATTTGTCACCTTGATGATACTGCAGAGTTAAACATGCAGATCAAAGTGGCCCGTGGTCGTGGTTATGAGCCTGCTGACGCTCGTGTTGCTGGTGACGATGAGACTCGTCCTATTGGTCGCTTGCAGCTGGATGCCTCTTTCAGTCCTGTTCGCCGTGTTGCTTACAGCGTAGAAAATGCTCGTGTAGAGCAGCGTACTGACCTAGACAAACTTGTCATTGACATTGAGTCTAATGGTACGATCGACGCAGAAGAAGCAATTCGCCGTGCAGCGACGATTCTACAACAACAAATCGCGGTATTTGTCGCACTAGAAAGCGAAAGCGAGACAGTTGTAGAAGAAGAAGAGGATGAGATTGATCCAATTTTGCTACGCCCGGTTGATGATCTTGAGCTAACCGTTCGCAGTGCTAACTGTCTGAAAGCAGAAAATATCTACTACATCGGTGATTTGATTCAGCGTACAGAGGTTGAGTTACTTAAAACGCCTAACCTTGGTAAGAAGTCATTAACTGAAATTAAAGATGTTTTAGCACAGCGCGGTCTGTCTTTGGGAATGCGTCTAGAAAACTGGCCACCGGCTAGTCTAAAAGACGATAGCAAAGTTCTAGCTCGCTAGATCATTGTTCCCTGACCACCGTAGTTTGGTAAGGAATGTAAAATGCGTCATCGTAAGAGTGGACGTCACTTAAACCGTACTAGCTCACATCGTAAAGCGATGTTCAAAAACATGGCTGCTTCTTTATTCGAGCACGAAGTTATTAAAACTACGTTGCCGAAAGCCAAAGAACTTCGTCGCGTTGCTGAGCCTTTGATCACATTGGCGAAAGAAGATTCCGTTGCGAATCGTCGCCTAGCCTTTGCACGCACGCGTAGCAAAGATGCAGTAGGTAAATTGTTCTCTGAGCTTGGTCCTCGTTACCAAGGTCGTCCTGGCGGTTACGTTCGCATTTTAAAATGTGGCTTCCGTGCAGGTGATAACGCACCTATGGCTTACGTTGAACTGGTCGATCGTCCAGTTACGGAAGCAGCAGACGCTGAGTAATACAGCATTTGCTTTAAAAAAGCCGGGCCACAAGCCCGGCTTTTTTGTGTCTACAGTCTTTCTATTGCAAAAAGACCGATATAAATAGACACAAAAAAAGAGCCATAGGCTAATGCTGTTCACTTAAGCGAAACAGCATTACGAGATACTGGATACCTCGTCTTTGATTGCTTTACCATGCGGGGCC
>NZ_LTAX01000027.1 GCF_001639745.1 Marinomonas gallaica | reverse complement strand
AAAAATCCGATTAAGAATGCTTAATCGGATTTTCTTGGGCTATTTAACTTAATGCAATCCTTAAGTGAACAGCATTACGATTAAAGGCCCATTTTTTATACGCCAAGATGAGTACATAGTTAACATCTGTAGTAAAGATCATCTATCACGACATAAGATTCAATGGCTTGCTTGAACATCGAAATACCGCGATTCTACTTGGCCTTTTCGATCTGCCACAACTAACTGATGCGATCCTAATGGCGGCACGAAGTGCCAGCTACGATCACTAATTGGTTGCAAAACACCATCTAAATACCAGAAAAACGGCCCCTCGCCGCCTGATACACTGAGCTTAAGAGACAACTTTCCATCTTGCGTAAATCGTTGACCTGACTCCACCCCCTGTAGACTAAGACCGGCTTGCAAAGGCGGCTCACCATTAAGTTGACAGCGAGGGTCTAGAGCTGGAATACGTGATTCACGCCGGAATCCAGCTGCTAACCATGGTTCAAGCGGTGCAGGCCAAACACTTGTGTTGAAGGTATAAGTACCAATACCACTTGGTAAATTACAGGTAACCGGGACACGCAACCCGAGATCTTGACTGAGCGTTAAATCGACAGAAGGCGACACAAATGCTTGCTCCTTTTGACGCGTACTGTACCAAGTAATCGGCATAGTATTGTCTAACACCCAAGCAGAACGATGTTCATCACATATATCGCTAGCAAAACCCTGAGGCCAACAGATGTCTTTTTGCGTTACGGATATTGGTTTCGCCTCCAACATACCACTTGACCCACCAAGCAAACGCGTGACCTGACGTAATAAAGGCACGGCGGTTACACGACCATAATGCCCCGTTACGGGTAGATTGTCTGGCCGCCCAATCCAAACCCCGACCGTATATTGACCTGTGACGGCGATTGCCCACGCATCACGATAGCCATAACTGGTACCTGTTTTAATGGCCATATTTTGATCACCCTTCATGACGTTACGTATAATCCAAGCGGCCCCCTCACTCAGCATAGTCTTGGTCTGAGATGGATCGGATACCTGATAGCGCAGTGATTGACGTTTACCTTGATTACCAAATGCTGTGTAGGCGCTGACTATGTCCTCTAGTCGCATACCAACGCCACCCAACGCGATTGATAAATTGGGGCGCGCGCCATCTGGTAAAAACATGGGTAAATCTGCTTCACTAAAGGCTAAATATAAACGTGCTGCCCCTAACTGCTCTAACACCTGAACAGCGGGCATATTAAGACTGCTTCGTAATGCGTCACTGACTGCGACGGGACCACGAAAACCGCCGTTAAAATTTTCCGGGCGGTAGTCGCCGAAGCTCAACGGTACATCCATTAATAAAGATTCACTGTGAATCAGGCCATCATCCAATGCTAAACCATAGATAAAGGGTTTCAGGGTGGAACCTGGAGAGCGTATCGCTTGGTTCATATCAACAAATCCAAATCGCTCGGTGGACGAAAAGTCCGCTGATCCGACATAGGCTTTCACTTTACCCGTGGTGTTTTCCACGACCAGTGTCGCCGCTGATACGTGGCGGCCTATGCCGCTCACATGGCGTTTAACTAACCCTTCGACAGCACGCTGCCAACGCGGATTAATATAGGTTTCAATTTTGTTTGAGTGGCTCAAATTCGCTAGCCTGCGTGCTAGCAAAGGCGCATGCATAGCGTGTTCTAACGGTAATACCGAAACCCTTTCTATGATCGCATCGTCAAATCTTGCAGCATTCCAAACCCCTTGCTCAACCAAACGCTGCATCAGTTTATTACGGGCTTGCAGTGCTCGTTCAGGGTGTCGATCGGGGCGGTAAAAAGAAGGTGCTTGAGGCAAAATCGCCAGCAGTGCGGCTTGAGCGTCCGTTAACGACTCAGCGCCATAGCCAAAATAGTTCATTGAAGCGGTTTGTACGCCTTCTAATGTGCCACCGAAAGGCGCGTGATTCACGTAATAGTTGAGAATGTCGGACTTGCTGTAGTGCGCCTCTAGTTGCAAAGCACGCAGGATCTGCATCAGCTTTGCAGATATAGATCGCTTAGCGTATTGAGGGTAACGTATTCGCGCCACTTGCATCGTCAGCGTCGAGCCGCCGGATACGATTTCACCGTTGCGCAACCATTGCCAACCTGCTCGCATGAGCGCTATTGGATTAACGCCGGGGTGCTGGAAGAAATACTGATCTTCGTAACCCACAAGCGCTTCGATATAGTTGCTCGACACGGCATTTAGCGACACAGGGTAACGCCAAACGCCTTGCCGATCTGCGAATGCACGCAACACCGAGCCGTCTTCAGCTAACACCACTCTACTTTGGTCACGGGAAGCCAAATCCACTGGCCAAAAGTAATCGAGACACAAAATCAGGCTCAGTAGGAAAATCACACCACCGAGCCCATATTGCAACAGCCTGGTCACGGTAAAGAAGGCACCACTGTTAAGATCGGTTGTGCTGCACTGCTGCCTTGCAGTGCAGGTCGGTACATATCTTCTGCGATCGCATTAGGTACTTGGTATTGCCCTGGCGTAACCGCTCGTAATAGATAGAAGAGTTTCACAGGCTTGCCTTTCTCAAGTCGCAAGGCCGCAACGTAACGATCATCCTGATAAGAATCGTATTGCACTGGCGCACCGTACTCGAAATAGCGATCTAGATTCACACTGCCAATCTGCAAGTCACCCAGCTGGACATTTGCGTTGTCTAAATTCTGATTTTCTGGCTCTAATCCAGCAGGTAGAAGATCGACGTACAGAGCATCATTTATGGACTCTTCAGTGGCCTCAAGTGTCGCGGCGGAAATCACAAGCTGCCCACTTTTTACTTGATCTAAATTTAGCATCTTGCCGTCTAAATTATAGTAATCACGAGTCACATGAATACCATGAGTAGACTGTTCAGGAGCCGATACAGGCGCACCTTGATACACAGCACTGACAAAAAGACGCTGATCGCCAGCTTTGACCGCTTTGAGTTGCCTCATATTTGTTTCATTGAGGCGATAACGTGCAGCGCGTTCTGTGGTAACCGCTTCCTCCTTGGCATCCGTAAGCCATGTGAATTGGTACTCATCAGCATCGGTCCATTGACTCGCAAGACGCAGTAATGCAATACGGTCCTGTGTACTCAACCAACGACGCAGCTTTAGTGCCTCAAACAGCATTTGGTAACGGCTACTTTCGTTACGCCCCATTTCCTCTGCCAAAATTAGCTTCAAGGTAAGATCGCGCAAGCTTGAACCGTAATCGCCATAATAACGTTGACTAGAGCGCTCATATTGCCAAGCTTTAGCGTAGCTTTCGTCAGCTCGATCATGATCTTTCAATCGATCAAACGCCGCAGCCAAATGCATCCAAGCCAATCCAGACTCGGACATTGCTTGATCTGAAACCTGATCCAGCAAACGACGCACGTCACTCAAACTGGCACTGTTGGCTTTTGCCAACACATAAGCCGAATATGCACGATAACCAAACTCACTGTAACTTGGAGAATCACTCCAAGCGATGGTCTCTCCTTCTTGTTTTAAATAGGTGGTTAGCCGAGACAATGCGCGTTTCAATACGCCTTGATCCACCTCGAAGCCAGCTTTACGAGCATCAACCATCAACTCTGTTGCATAGACTGTTCCCCAGCGACTTTCTTCTGAGTTACGCTGCCAATAGCCGAAACTGCCATTTTCCTGCTGCTTTTTATAAAGTCGAACAAGCCCCTGCTCAAGTTGCTCAGCACGAAGTTCATTGGAAAACGCTTGATCCACTTGGCGGTTAACATCGCCTTGCAATTGATAGTAATCGACCACCGCTTGGTCCATTAACAGCCATGGATACGTGCTGCTGGTCGTTTGCTCAAGGCAACCATAAGGGTACTGCAATAAATATTGTACATAGGCACTGACATTCAAAGCAGGACGATTGGACAAGGTCAAAAAGCCCGTCACGGTCTGTGATTGTAAATCCCCAAGATTAAAGTCCGGCTGCCAGCTTTGTCCCACTGAAATCTCAGCGTAGTGGCTTCGGGTCGGCCAGCTATACGGGCTGCGAACGCCCAGTTTCCAATCGCGTGACACAGCAATACCATTGCCATTGCTGACCGTTAAATGGACACTGGCTTGACCTTGCTGTTGTCCGCCTTTAACTGGCAGCGTTAAGACTTTCTTTTCTCGATCCGAAAGGTCAATCGTCTGTGTTAATGCGTCTGCCATAAGAGGTCCTTCGACCCAAGCTTTCACCTCAAACGTTTGCTCAGTGCCCGACATATTACGCACATCAAACGTTAACTGAGAGGTGTCATCCATCGCTAAGAAACGTGGCATAGAGACTTGCGTGACCACTTTATCCGCCACAATGGTTTGCTGCGTGGCATTACCGTAACTGCGATCGCCATACACAACCACCATCCACTCTAATCGTCCATTGAAGTTGGGAAGATCGAAGCGTATTTCTGCTTTGCCTTTTTCGATGGCAACAGGATGGCTAAAGTAAGACACAATTTGCACATCACTTTTCGGTTTTTCGCCACCACGTGTTAAGTCATCTTCGGCCGCCGCTCTCTCAAACATATCCCCACCAAAACGCTGACGCACGGTGTCATAGCCAAGGTTATTGATGATGTCGTCATAGGTGTCGAATATATCCGTTTCATAACGGCGTTGACCATAAAAGTAACGCTGAGGATTCAGTGGTTTAAAGCCAGTGATATTGAGAACACCACGATCGACTAACGCGACCGTAGCGTAAAGCTTTTGATCCCCTAGCTGATCGATATTAGTCACCTCAATCTGCGCAGTGATCGCTTTGTTTGGCTCCGTACGTTGAGGCACATTAAGTGCTATTTCTGCGATAGAGTCGTGACGTAATATCGGTAAATGCAGCACACCCAACGCTCTCTCTGGTGCCAATTCCGTGACTTGATCAGCCGCATTAAGTGCCAACAAGGTTACGTATACATCATGACGATTCCAATCCTCATCGATGTCGAGCGCTAAGGTATTTTCACCTTTTGCCAAGCTCACCATCTGGGTATGCAATACACCATCGGCAGATTCAACTGTCAGTCGAGCGTCCCCACCTATAGGCGACTCCACTAGTAGATTGGCTGTTTCGCCCGGTGCGTAATGGTCTTGATCGAGCCCCATATCAATCTGTGTAGGCTTCATGCGATTAGAACGATTACCGCCGTACCACCAGCTGCCAGTCGTTCTAAAATAATACCGAGCGACCGCACCAGATTTAGACTGGGCCTCTAAGTAGTATCGTCCCCAATCAAGTTGATAATTTTGCTCAATGCCTGATTTCTCAGCCGCCACATTACGTAAATCAACCAGCGTTGATTCATCACTGTATTCGCGATACCAGCCACGACTGGCATCGTACTCCCAGTGATAATTCCAACCATAACGATAGAGCTTCAATTGCAGATCATCTGTCACCGGCTGACCATCGGGGCTGACACTGCGCAATAAGAAGGTGACTTCCTGATCTTCATCGGCGGGCAAGGATGAAAGTGCCTTAATGCCGGGTAATTTATCACGGCCCGTCATACGAACAACCTTTTGGTGGCGAGTGATAGGCCGACCACCACTTTCATAAACACTTGCCGAGACCGTTAAATCAAGAGGAACTGAAGCCCCTTGCCAGTGATCAGGAATGTCTAGTAACCCCGCCCCTTTTTCATCCAAAGTACTACGAGGGATGGTCATGCGGCGTTGCTTCGGCTCGTACCTTTCATCACCAAATACGGTATCTGGATACTCTTCAAATACCATTTGAGTTGCTTTCGCCGTGATGATCGCGTCGACTTGGTTACCCGACGCAGGCGCGCCATATAAATAATCGGCTTGAATAGGGACGGTCAAAGCATCAGGCTGCACACGTCGCTGCACCGAGCGATCGCCATCATAAAATTGCAATGCCAGCATTTCTGGCATGAAATCTTCTACTTTGAAGCGATAAGATTGATGAAGCTGCAGTCCTTCAGAGCTCACTTGTAAGGTCCAAGTGCCCATGGCCGCATTCTCTGACAACTGATGTTCGAATTCGATGAGACCGGTATCATCTACTTGGCGCATTTGACGAAGGACTTCTTGCCCTTGCGCATCGAGCAGTACCAATTGCAATGCTTGGGCTCGCATCTTTTGACCATCGTAATCGCGAAGTAACGCATTCACATTAAGCGTTTCGCCCGGTCGATAAAGATCTCTCGGGCCGTATAAAAAAGCTTGGGCACTTTGATGTCGTAGGTTGCTGTTATTAAATTCGGAAAGGTCTAAGCCGTTATATTCTAAGTTTAAGAAAGCAACTTCATCGCCCTGAGTTGCAATAACGTATTCGGGGGTTTTATCAAACACATGTTGGTAAACCCCTGACTGATCTGTTCGTCCCAACTCTGAGGCGCGTTTTTTATCTCGATAAATAAACTCTAACTCTATGTTAGCGCGTGGTGAGGCCGTTTTGATTGAGTGCGTAAAGGCTATTAACTGCTGATCCAAACGACGTACCTGCAGCCCAATATCTGTCAAGGCAAAAAACGTGGTGGCATAGGAATAGTCAAACTGACGAGGATCTTTAGCGACTGCGACAAAAATACCTTGGTCATACTTGTTTACCACTGAGGAGATATCTAGATTGACTGTGCGTCGCTGATTGACATGCGCTTCGACCGGAAAGAATGCGGTGTGTACTAATTCAGACGATTGGCGCAAGGTATCTAAATTATAATAATCTACGTTGCCCTCAAAACCTTGCGAGTTATATAGCTGGTTTAAAAAAGCGCGTTGATCCGTGACTCGAAAAACTTGTAGCTGGACTTCAGGCACATTTATGACAGAAACAGGTAAACCGCCAGCTAAGTCAGCATTAATAAAATTCCCCTGACCAGAGAAATTAACCGACGCTTCATAGGCTTTTGTTGTCAGCGTGCGCGTCAAAGGAAAGTCGGGCTCAGATTTTCCCTCTGCATTAGGCTCATAGAGACTTAAACGAGCACCAGATTGGGCTTGCAAACGTTTCGACACATTGACTTTGTAGGTAGTACTGGCGTCCACAAAAGGCAACACCCACGTTTTTCCATCCTCTGTAATCCAACGGCTGCCTTGTTCAGGTTCAGGCGTTAGAGACACATAAGACGATAAGTGGGTATTGGATCTAATGGCTTGAGTAAACGTTAACTGTAAAGCGGGAGCTTGATCGTAACTGACTTCTGAAAAGCCCGTTAGATAGTAAGGCGTCGCTGCGCTAGCCTCATCGAGGTTAAAACAAAGTAGTAATAAACCAAATAATACAGCACGCAATCCTTGCGCGCTCCCTGCTTGTTTAGTCTGCATAATCATTCCCTAGCTTCTAGTAAAGAGTCTATTGAATGCTAAGCTCATTCTTTTAAGAAAGCGATTACACCGTCTAATTTTTTACGTAAACTTTGCACCCAATGATGGATTCACATTACAGACCGATAGTCTCCAACAGTACAGCCGTTTTCTGTAACGGACCAATACCATGAATATCCGTTTCCATAAGTGGTAAATGGTAGTGCGTGCAATGGGTAAACCGTTGCTCAATCATGTTTAAGTAACTTTGCTCAATTAAACGTCGCTGTGCCAAAAAGTCACCAACGTCTTCAGCAGGTAACACACGGTTAACTACAACGCCAAACAAAGGTATGCCATTTTCTTTATACGTCTTAGAAATACGTTCAGAGGCGTAAGTAGCACGCTTATCTGGCGTAATCGCCAGTAATAAGGCCGTATTTTCTACGTCTTGAAAACGCTTTAGGCTACGCTGATAAAAAGAACCCTGTTCATCAAGCGACCCCGACTCATCTTGATTAGAAAAGCGCTTGAGCAAACGTAAAGCATAGTCACTCGGCGCCCAATCAAGAATAATCGTGTCGTAGTACTCTTCCGCGTCGTCTATCAGTCGACCAATTCGTTCCAGTACCGCAATTTCTATCAATTCAGGCGACCACTCAGAGAGCGGCTTTTGCTGAGCTATGCCGCCTTCAATATACGTTTTTACGGCCGCACTCGGGGCAATTTCCAAAGCATGAACGCCAGCACACACCGCAGCACCCGCTTCCCCTATTTGCCAATCAAAAGCATCACTTAAACTGTTTGCTGAATCGGCTGATATCACTAATACACGCTGTCCTCGACGGGACAATAACAAAGCCAGAGCTGCGGCAAGAGTGGTTTTCCCTACGCCATGGTGCCCACCGACTAAAATCAAACGCTTATCTGTAATAGATGACATCATGGCCTCAATTCATTTCTTAACTACAAGCTGCAACTCAACTACTGTACGAAGTCTTTGGCGCTGACCGCACTTACCGAATATTAAGACGTCTTACTCGGAGCACGATTCTGAGAGCGGCTACGATTCGGAGTTCGCTTCGGTGCATCACCTGACTCAGTTTGCGGTTTTGGTCTGCGCGCGGCAGGTTTCGAAGTGTTCTGACCCTCAGCAGGCTTTCTGTCTTGCGGTTTACGCGAAGGCGCACGCTTTGCATCAGACGATGGCGCTCGATTAGAGCCTTGCTCTGGCGATTGCGACTTCGGTTTCTTAGGCTTTTTCGGCTTACTTGGACGTGTGTCCAATTTTGATTCTGGTAATGGCTGAGACGGTTTGAATTTCGTTTCAACACTTCGCGGAATCAGCTCACCGATGACACGTTCAATAGCAAACAACTCTTTGGCATCTTCACCGGTCACAAATGATACAGCATGGCCTGTTTCACCGGCACGACCCGTACGACCAATACGATGCACATAATCTTCTGGCACTTTAGGCAAATCAAAATTCACAACATACGGCAGTTGATTAATATCAATACCACGCGCAGCAATGTCCGTTGCGACCAGCACTTTCACCTCACCTGACTTAAAGTCAGCCAATGCTTTAGTTCGTGCCCCTTGGCTTTTGTTACCATGAATCGCCGCCGCACTAATACCGGTACCATTTAACGCCGTCGCAATACGGTTTGCACCGTGTTTGGTTTTCGAGAAAACCAAAACCTGACGCCAACCTTCTTGCTTAATCAAATGCGTCAGCAACTTCAGTTTATTGGCCTTATCGACTTCAAAGACTTGATGAGTAATGGACGTGGCTTTGGTATTCGCTGGGGATACAGAGACTTCAGCAGGATCATTCACCATACGCGCAGCCAATTCTTTAATCGGCGCTGAGAAGGTCGCTGAGAACAGCAAGGTCTGACGCTTAGGCGGTAATAACGCCATGATGCGTTTTAAATCATGAATAAAGCCCATATCCAACATGCGATCGGCTTCATCTAATACCAAAATCTCAATTTGATTCAGTTTCAGAGCATTTTGGTTATGCAGATCCAACAAACGCCCAGGTGTTGCAACCAATACGTCTACCCCCCCACGCAGTCGTTGCATTTGCGGGTTGATTTTCACACCGCCGTAAACCACAGCGCTTTTCAAAGGTAGATGTGAACTGTACAAAGCAACGTTATCGGCCACTTGCTGAGCCAACTCACGAGTTGGCGTTAACACCAATGCACGTACCTGATTGTTACGGGCGCTGGTACCTTTCAATAGGTTCTGCAACATCGGCAATGTAAAGCCCGCTGTTTTACCGGTACCGGTTTGCGCAGCCGCCATAAGATCTCGACCTGACAGCACCACTGGAATGGCTTGCTCCTGAATAGGGCTTGGAGTGCTGTACCCCTTTTCAGCTAAGGCTTTCAAAATACGGGGATCTAGGCCAAGTGACTCAAAATTCATAGATATTCTCAATTGATACAAAGGCGCGAAGCTTAACCTTTGTGGGCAAAATATGCGAAGGATTTTGAAAATGATTGGGCAGCGATAGGTCACTTGGCGACCAAAACAGTCACCCTAGTAGAAAGCCAATAAATGACTCGCTCGCTAGGGCTCAAAAACTTAATGGTATTGTTCGCTTGCCACGTCTCCCCAGAGCTCTTCGACACGGCTATCACGACCACAATTAAAACGATAAAACTTATAACGTAGACTATTTTTTAAGTAATAGTCTTGATGATAGTCTTCTGCCAGATAAAAGGTTTTAGCGGGCATAATTTGCGTTACGATTTTGGCATCAAAGGGTTTATCCATAATCATTTGGTAAAGTGATGCTTCAAATTCGTCTTTTTGCACTTCAGACTGATAAAACAGCCCTGTGCGGTAGGGCTCACCCTTATCACAGAACTGACCTTTGGCATCCGTCGGATCGATGGTGCGCCAATAGTAATCCGTCAGTTCTCGCAAACTTATAATGTCATCGTCAAAGGTAATTCTGACCGCTTCATAGTGTCCGGTTTTTTTACCCGATACTTGCTGGTAAGTTGGGTTAGCAACATGGCCTCCGGTGTAACCAGATACCACATTGATCACCCCATCAATGGCTTCAAAATCTGATTCAACGCACCAGAAGCAACCTCCAGCGACAATCATTGTCTGCTCAGCAGCGGATACCGTGGGCGTTAATATAGCTGCGCCAACTATCATGGCACTGCTTAAAATTGTACGTTTCATGTTCTGTCCTCACATGCTTGCAAGCCTTGCAAGAACAGCGTTCACTACAAGCTTGCGGCTATTTTGGTTCCTTGAGCAATGGCTCGTTTGGCATCTAACTCTTTCGCCACATCGGCTCCGCCGATTAAAGTGTACGGCTTATCTAATCCTTCACATAAGCGACGATCTGAATCCTGACCCGCACACACAATAATTGTGTCAACGTTTAAACAAGTCTGTTCACCATCACGCGTTAACCAAAGGCCTTGATCATCGATATGAGAGTAATTGCAGCCAGAAAGCATCTTGACGCCATGCTTATTGAGCTGTGCTCGATGTATCCAGCCCGTCGTTTTGCCCAATTTGGCGCCCACTTTCGACGATTTTCGTTGCAACAAATAAATTGTACGCCGTGGCGATGCGCTTGGTTCATTTTGCGTACTATGGTCGTTAAGACCGCCGCGATGCTGCAAAGTTTGGTCAATTCCCCACTCTTCAGAAAATTCGGTGTCCGTCTGGACACGCTTATCTTCTCCTAAGAGGAATTCAGCGGTATCAAAGCCAATACCACCCGCGCCAATAATCGCAACCCGCTGGCCTACAACGACGCGCCCTTTCAGCACATCTAAATAGGAAACCACTTTCGAATGCTCGATACCCTTAATATCAGGTGTTCTAGGACGAATGCCCGAAGCAATCAAAACATGGTCAGCGTTCGATTCATTGAGTGATTGAACATTGGCGTTAGTATTTAGACGTAGCGTCACGCCCAAATCTTTCAGTTGATACGTAAAATATCTTAATGTCTCACTAAACTCAGACTTTCCGGGGATGGTCTTCGCCACATTAAACTGTCCGCCAATGCGATCATTGGCGTCGATCAAGGTCACTTTATGCCCACGTTTCGCAGCGGTGGTCGCTGCCGCAAGACCTGCTGGCCCTGCACCAATCACGGTGATATACCGTGGCTCTTCTGCCGGCGTAATCAGTAATTCTGTTTCATGACAGGCTTGTGGGTTCACTAAACAACTGGCGATTTTGCCTTCGAATACATGATCTAAACAGGCTTGATTACAAGCAATGCAGGTATTGATCGACTCACTTTGCTGGTGCTGAGCTTTATGGACAAAGTCGGGGTCTGCTAGAAACGGTCGTGCCATAGACACCATATCTGCTTGGCCTTGTGCCAGTACCTGCTCAGCAACCTCTGGCGTATTAATACGATTCGTTGCAACCACGGGGATAGAAAAAGCCTCTTTGAAATATTCTGTCACCCATGCAAAACCTGCCCTGGGCACACAGGTCGCAATGGTTGGAATACGGGCTTCATGCCAACCAATGCCGGTATTAATAATACTGGCACCCGCCTTCTCAACCGCTTGTCCAAGTGTCATCACCTCTTCTACGCTCGAGCCACCTTCGACTAAATCCAACATAGATAGCCGGAAAATAATAATGAAATCTGTCCCCACCGTTTGGCGAATACGCTCTACAATGGCCACTGGCAAGCGAATACGATTCACATATTCTCCTCCCCAATTGTCGTCACGCTGATTGGTTCGTTGACAAACAAATTGGTTAAGTAAGTACCCCTCGGAGGCCATTACCTCAACACCGTCATAGCCTGCTTGCTGAGCGAATACGGCCATATTTACAAAGTCATTAATTTGTTTTTCGATGGTTTCGTCGGTTAACTCATGGGGTGTAAATTGATTAATTGGCGCTTGGATAGCTGAAGGTGCCACTAAGTTTGGGTGGAACGCGTAGCGGCCCGTATGAAGAATCTGTAAGCAGATCTTACCGTCTTCTCGGTGTACCGCTTCAGTTACCTTTTGATGGACCTCTAATCGAGGAGGATGATAGGGAAATGGATAAGGAGAGCCTTCCGCATTGGGGCTATAGCCTCCTGTCACGATTAACCCCACCCCGCCACGAGCACGCGCGCTATAAAAAGCGGCTAACCGATCCCCATCTTGGTCAACCTCTTCTAGCCCCGTATGCATGGAGCCCATTAGGAAGCGATTTTTCAATGTGGTAAAACCAAGGTCTAACGGAGTAAAGCTGTGTGGATAGGCGTTGTTATTGTTATTTGGGTGTGACATGCATGACGCTCCAGTGTGATCCAATATCATCACTTCATCATGGCAAAACCTTGATTTGCTTCATATAACAAAAGAGCGCATAAGCTCTTGCAAATTAGCTTATTCAAGTTCAACACCGGAGTAACGAAAAGCCTCTCTTGTTCGTGCATTGATCTCTTCAGTCGACATTTGATCATCCACCACTTCAATACGTCCTAAGTAAATTTTGGGAATGTCAGACGTGCGCCCCTCTAACGAAAACTTAATCGCCTCTGCCGTAGCCACCCCCACATCATCCCCCATACGCATGGGTGTTGCATTCAGGTTACCTTGTTTGATTTGCTCTATCTCAGCCGCCGTGCCGCCCCAACCTGTCACATACATACCGTCGATTAACGACTGTTCAGCCAAATATTCTAAAGACCCTAAAGTCATTGCGGTATTGGCGTTATGAAGCATCGTCACCTCAGGAAAACTTTGCGTAATTAATGCCGCACCGTCACGTCCACCACCCGCCTGATATTGACCAAAATGTTCATAGAAATTGATCCATCCCCCCTCTTCTTCGACACACGATTTGAAGTCGCCTGAGCGCTGATCGTCGGTAATCCCTGGTATACCTCGATTCATGGCAAACGAGACATCACTACCAAGCCGTTGAATCAAGAAGTCACACAAAGCCTGCGCCCCAACAGAGCTAGAAAAATCAAACCAGGCATCAGGTTGGAATTGCCAACTTTTCATCGGTGTATGGAAAGCCCAAATGTAGGATTGGAAGCTTTCTGATTTTGCTAAACGCTGAATATTATCGGCTTGGACATATAATTCCGAAGGGCCATAAATGACATAATCATATTCTCCTTGCCTAGCTAATACTTCATCAATGTAACGTGTCTGTAAGGCATGTTCGATCTGACGAGAGCTGAACTCATCAATCACATAATCGATGTGCAGTACGTTCAAACGTGCCGTCAAGGCTTTGTAGTTTCGCACCCAGAAGTCCGATAAATCGGCACTGGGATAAATCAGTGCGATACGCGTAGGTTTTGACAAAGGGGCACTGATGACCTGTGGTTTAGAGCTGACAATTGTCTGAAAGTCTTCAGCGGTTTTGGCATCGTTTACTTCATCGGCTAACCAATAATTTAAATGGGGGTTATCTTGGTCAGGATTTGACGTCCCTATTGCAAAAGCAACGGAGGGAACCAACGCAACGGTAAATACGCTTTTTACAAATAAAGACATTTAAAAATCCTTTCTAAACGGAATTAGGTGTTGTTTTAAGCATACAATATATAAAACATGCTAAACGAATTTCTCTTTAAGGTTTCAATGAAATAGGTAACTGTTTGTAATCGTGAAAACTTTCAATCTGTCTAAACAACTCCATAAAAAGCTGATCACATTGGTCTACATGTTAGCGATATCAGGCCCTCTATATGCCGCCGATAACTTCGCAGATGTCAATCAGCGTGTCCAAGAAGCGATTAAAGTCAGCAGTTCTTGGCAAGGACCTACTATTGGACCCTCTATTGCGCCAAGCAAACACATTGTCTTCGTCGCCTCTGACTTGCGTAATGATGGCGTGAACAGTGTTGTTAAAGGTATGACAGAGTCAATTGAAGGCCTAGGATGGAGCTTGCATTTACTCGATGGAAAAGGCTCCAAACTGCGCCAATCCGCCGCGTTAAATCGTGCCATTATATTAAAGCCAGATGGCATCGTTTTAGGCGGTATTGATGCAAAGTTTCATGAGCAGACGCTAAAAACAGCGCAAGCATTTGGCATAAAGATCATTGGCTGGCACGCGGCGAATGAGGCAGGGCCGCATCCTAGCTTAGGCCTATTCACCAACATCACAACGGATGCAGAACAAGTCGGCGATATTGCCGCATCGCTTGCGGTTGTCGACTCAAAAGAAAAAGCCCAGGTCGTCATATTCACAGACTCCAACTACAGTATTGCCACATTGAAAGCGAACAGCATGGCCTCACGTATTAACGCTTGCCAGACCTGTCGCTTATTATCGGTTGAAGACATACCTTTGGATAATATTGCTAATGAAATGCCAACAGTCATCGCAAGGTTACTCAAACAGTTTCCAAATCAAATCACACACTTCCTTGTCATCAACGACCTATACATCGACTTTGCAACGCCCTCATTGACAACGTCAGGCATGGATCAGGCCACCTTGCCCAAGAGCATCTCTGCGGGCGATGGCAGTCGTGAAGCCTATCGACGCATACGTTCAGGTAAGCACCAACTTGCCACCGTGCCGGAACCTTTATTTTTACAAGGATGGCAAATCATTGATGAGTTTAACCGTGCGTTTCACGATCGACCGGACAGTGGCTTTCTAACGCCAGTGCATTTAATTGTCAGAAGCAATATCCAAAACATCGATTTAAACATCGGTGTTTACGACCCGGACAATCAATATCGCGATGCCTACAGAAGGATCTGGAAATGATATTCTTCAATAAAATGAATTTAAGCGTTCGTTTTGCCTTAACCGTCATCCTGTTATTAGGCGTCTTCGGTATGGGGATAGCGCTGCTTATTCGTTCACTAAGTGATATTGAAGTACTGTTAGAAGATGAGTCCGCTCGACATGTCCAAGAGCTCAGTGTCAATTCTGCGATCAGTCGAGAAATCTTTGAGTTATCCTCTCGCGTCAGCCTGCTCGAACAAAAGTTTTTATACGATGAAGCTATCCTTTCGGAAGAAGGCTTCAATATCGATGAACAATTACAACGCATACGCGCTCTTTCAAACGACAAGAGCTTTGTTATTAAAATGGACGATTTTATCGTCGACTTTCATCGCTTTTTAGGCAATTCAGTCACGTTGAACCGAATTTTGAAAGAGCTTGCCAGCGTTGATACGCGCCTTGGCGTCGAAATCGATCAATTAGATTACGCACTGGCAAAAAGCTCCGTTGAGAAAATTGTAGAGGACCCAAGCTTCGAATTTAAGAACGATCTCGATGTCATGTCTTTAATTCGAGAGTCCTATTTAAGCGCAGGCAAAATGGCCGCCTCTGTGCGCAGCAGTATTACGCCAGACACCGAGCAAGTCGTTATCATAAGGGTTTTAAAAGAGCTCAATATACTTGAGATGCATTTAAGTAACATACGCAAGATCTCTCCCTCAGTAAGCCAGTCAAGCCTAGCGATGCAGAAAACCATTAAACGCTACAAAGTCAGTTTGCGTAAAATGACCGCTAATCTTAATCAACGCTGGCTCGTGATGTCAGCGTTAGTCGGTGCACAAAACACACTGATTGGTTTTGTTGAAGAAACAGAAAAAAGCGTACAAAACAGCGCATTACGCATTTCAAATGACTTACGTGACGATTTAAGTGATATGCGTGGCTGGCTTTTTGTAATCGGTTTTCTTTCTTTAGTTATCGGCATTGCCTTGATTCTATTTATGGTACGTCACCATATCACCAAACCCTTAAATCAACTTAAGCAAAGCTTCAAAGAGATTGAAATCAACAACTTTGATAACCCAATTGACTTGAACAGAACTGACGAATGGGATGTCATCGAAAGCGCTTTCAACCGTATGGCCAGCCGCCTTAAAAAAACCTATCGTGACCTTGAAAATGAGCGTTCTAAGTTACATACATTAGCGCACCAAGACCCTCTTACAGGTCTCGCTAACCGCTTACTGATTTACAAAAGCATCGATACAGCTATTTCTGAAGCCAAAAGGTCGCACCAGCATTTCGCCTTGCTGTATTTGGACATTGATCATTTTAAAACCGTCAATGACTCCATGGGGCACAGTGCCGGAGATGTATTATTACAAGAAGTCTCACAGCGATTATCTAACCTAGTTGAGCCGTCTGATATGGTCTCTCGCCTAGGCGGAGATGAGTTTATGATCTTAGTGCACTCAACCCAAAATATCACAGAAGCCTCTATGCTTGCGGAAGCGGTGAACGAAGCATTACGACAGCCATTTTTAATCGACAATGAAACGGTCTTTGTTGGCAGCAGTGTGGGGGTTTGTCTGTATCCTGACCATGGCGACAGTACTGAAACCTTAGTTCGAAACGCGGATACCGCCATGTACCACGCAAAACGCGGCGGTCGCGACAATTATTGTACTTATAAAGACTCTATGACCTCCGAAGCGTATAACTTGATGTCGAAGAGCTCAGGGTTAAAACAGGCACTGCAAAACAATGAACTGTTTGTGCAATACCAACCACAGTACAACAGTTTTACTGGAGATATTTACGGTGCGGAAGCACTGGTGCGCTGGAACCATCCCTCCAAAGGCATTTTACTGCCCGGTGACTTTCTAGACATTGCAGAGCAAACAGGCATCATCGTCGACATTGACGACTATGTTTTTGACATTGTATTTAACGATCTTCAAGAACTAAAACAGCAAGGATTAGTTTCTAATGACTTCTCGCTATCCGTTAATGTTTCGGGGCGAAAACTGCTCTCTGAAAATTTATTAGAGCACCTTAAAATATGCCATGAGCAAGCACCTGAAATCACATCACAAATAACTCTTGAACTCACCGAACGCGATATGATCACTAAGCTTGAGAAATGCCGTAACTTTATTGATCAAATCAAAAAGCTTGGCTTTAAAATAGCCATTGACGACTTTGGAACTGGCTATTCTTCTTTAGCCACATTGAAACACCTACCAATCGACATATTAAAACTCGATCGCAGTTTTGTTAGTGGGTTAAGCTCCGCCACTGTGGACTATGTCATTATCGACTCTATTTTAACAATTGCACGTGGTTTGCATTTAAGCGCCATTGCCGAAGGCGTTGAAACGCCCCAACAGTTGGAAGCACTCAAAACTCTTGGCTGTCAAACCGTACAAGGATATCTGCTGTCTTACCCGATTAACCGGGATGAGTTAATCAAACTGTTTATAAAGCAGTCCCCTCCTTCTCTTCCTCTGGAATAGAGATTGCCTTAGCCAATATTAACCGAACGGTTTATAATAGGCCGCTTTTTAGCGCTCTACTGCGCTATCACGTTGTCTAAAAGGGAAGGAATATGGCAGGCGCCAACACACCATTGCAAACAGAGCCACAGCAAACCGCTTGGTTAGAAGTTTTCTTACTGTGGTTTGCAGGCATCAGCGCCGCCATGCAATTTGCTAAATTCTCTGTTTCTTACAACGAGTTGCTCGATTATTACCAAGCCGGTCCAACGTTAACCGGTGCTTCGATTTCTGTGGTGGGTACCATCGGCCTAATTTTTGGTGTTACCGCTGGCCTTGTCGCAGGAAAAATAGGCTATCGTAAAGTGCTGATTGGCGCATTGCTGCTCGGTGCCAGTTTGTCATTGATCCAGTCATTTATACCCGCTTTTGAAATCGTTATGGCGACCCGTGTACTCGAAGGCTTTTCACAATTGGGAGTTGTAATTGCCGCGCCCACCATGATTGCAAAATTAAGTGCACCTCAGCATCGCTCAATTACCATGGGATTATGGGGCACCTTCTTTGGTGTTGCCTTTGCCATTACAGGGTTAGTCGGCAAACCGCTGATCGCCCACTTTGACTTATCAGGGTTATACCTTGCTCACAGCTTACTGATTGGCTCGATGGCCATTGCACTTTTTGTACTGTTAGAACGCAACGAGAGTCGTTATGGCTCAGCACCGCAAGCCAGCAGTGACAGCTACCTAACCAAACTTGGAAAAGTATATCGCACACCGCGCACGCTACTGCCAGGTCTCGTTTTTGTCTTTTACACTTGCACTCTAGTATCGTTACTGACGTATATTCCCAACTTTATTGAGCGAGACTCGCTACGCACGACCATGCAAGTTATATTGCCACTACTCAGTACTGCTGGCACCTTCATTGCAGGCGCATTGTCGCAGTATGCCTTAAAACCCCAACGCGTAGCACAGATTGCCTACATAGGACTGGCATGTGGCGCACTAGCCTTAACACAAGATATTGCGACGCCGCTTATTTTCTGCCTAATCGTGGGACAAATGGTATTGTTTGCAGGCTTAATTCCGGGCGCATCATTAGCAATGATTCCACGCTTAGCGCGCAATAGCGAAGAACAAGCCAATGGTTATGGCATTATTGCTCAACTAGGTAACTTAGGCGCGACAGTTGGACCGCCAAGTTTCGCTACGTTCATCACGCTTTTTGGCCTTTACGGCTTGGCAGGTTTTGTCATGTTTATTTGTCTCATGGGCAGCCTATTCGCCTATCTAGCACTGCGTCTTGAGTCATAACGATTGCAATAAAGGTATCAGGCTAACCTCTTCATCAAGCTGTCATCATTGACTCGCTACTATGAGGTATGAAGACGACCTTATTACAATTTTTTCAATTTAGCCTTGTGGGCCAAGTAAGCTTCACAGTAGACGTTGTCGTTCTATGGCTTCTAGCGGATCATGTTGCCCTAATCTGGGCGCGGATCATTGCCTTTACGCTTGCTGTGCTGACAAATTGGCTGTGTCATCGAATCTATACGTTCAAAGAACATGCGACGCAGGACGCGAAGTTTAAAGAAGCCGTACAATTTAGTGTGGCCTCGTTACTCGGGCTAATCCCTAATGTGGGCTTATACTGGTGGGCTATCAGCACCGCGACTTATCAGACCTATGCTGATTACGAGCTGGCCCCAGTAGCCGCTATGCTACCGGGGATTATCGTTGGACATTGCATGAATTTTTTACTGTCAAAGCACTGGGTGTTCAAACGTAAAGCGCATGATGTAGTGGACTACCCTTGATGTTTAGACTGATCTACGAAAATCAGCTTCTCAGTATCAAACCCAGCAGCGGCAGCGGCTTCTAACAGCGCCTCTTGCTTTTGTTCTGAGATCGTTGGTGTGCGCGACAACAACCAAAAGTATGAACGATCAGGGCCTGATACCAAAGAGTATTGATAGTCATCATCTAAGCTGAAGATCACATAAGCCCCATAAAATGGGCCGAAGAATGACACTTTCAAATGCCCCGTTTCTGAGTTTTCCACAAAGTAAGCTTTGCCTTCAGCCTCGTCCCAAGCTTGATCTTCCTCAGAATAACCACGGTTAATCACTTTAACGCCACCGTCTTCACGCACACTGTAATGGGCAGTAACTTGGCTTAAACCTTCTTCAAAGCTGTGATCCATTCGAGCAATTTCATACCAAGTTCCTAAATAGCGATCAATCGAAAAGGGCTCAACAGGCTCAATCCCCTTAGGTGCAGAGACTGAACAGCCAGTTAATATCACACTTGAAAGCAGTGCAGCAAAAATAAATGAGATTGTCTTCTTCATATAACCTCCGTATCAATAATAGTGAGCTACTATACGAAGGTTTTAGGCAATTAGCTTGATGAAAAGTAGGGATTACACAAGCTTTTGAATTAGTTGCACGAAGTCCTCACATTCTCCGTCACGCTGAGTCACGGCAGGCATCAATAAAGCTTCTTTTGACACGGCATTTAATACAAAGAAATGCTCTGAAGCGATGTTATGTCGAGTCATCCAATGACGCAGTTGACAAGATAGCAAGCTTTCAAATTGCTCAAAATACACGTGCTCTTGCTCGGTCAGTTTGTGACTCTCCCCCCAGTGAATTCGATACACCGCTAAGCGGTCTGGTGTGGCAATCCACGCGAGCCAAATAGCACGCCAACCGTCGTAAAAACCGACATCGTTTGCTTTCAATGTATCCAATGTATCGCTTAGAACTGATTCGCTACGTTCGATAATTTGACGGAGTACTTCTTGCCACAACAATAACTTGGACGGGTAATTACTATAAACCGTCGGCTTTGATACCCCAGCCTCTAGTACCACTTGATCAATGCTAGTAGCTTGGTATCCCAACACTTGGAACAACGCCAAAGCTGTTTCTGCAATCAAGCCTTTTTTGGAAGGTCTTCCTCTGGCCATTACTCATCTCTTAATTATGAAATACTTCGAATGCTTGCCATTATGCCATTTTTAGCATCAAAAAGGGGACGAATTGAGTTCGCCCCCTTTCAGGTGTTTGGTGCGTTTCTTGTTTGGTTACAACGCCTGAGCAAGTTCCTGCGCCTGTAACTTCACGCTTTCTAATCCGTTACCCGATAAATACCAAAGGCCTGGCGTCGTAAGGTGTTACAACACAGTGTTTCGATTCTTGGAACTGATGAGCCTCAAGAAATAATAAAGCGTTACATTAAAATTCACCTTGCAGTCAAAAATCGCTGGTACACTATTAACAATTCGATCTATTGTAATTTTACTTAGTGTAAGGATGTAGAAATGAGCAGTAAAAAATTTCGACTGGTCACACGTAGTGACTTTGATGGCTTGGTGTGTGCCGTACTTCTAAAAGACCTAGGCTTAATAGACGACATTTTATTTGTCCACCCTAAAGATATGCAGGATGGCAAAGTAGACATTACTGACAATGACATCACGACAAATTTGCCCTACGTTGCAGGCTGTCATCTGGCCTTTGACCACCATTTAAGTGAAACCGTCCGTAACGACAGTCACATTGAAAACCACATCATTGATCCAGATGCGCCATCTGCCGCGCGTGTGGTGTACGACTACTATGGTGGTAAAGAGCGCTTCCCAACTATTTCTGTAGACATGATGGATGCGGTCGATAAAGGTGACTCCGCTCAGTTTAATGAAGACGAAGTGCTTAACCCTACTGACTGGGTGCTGTTAAACTTCATTATGGATGCTCGTACAGGCCTTGGTCGCTTCCGTGATTTCCGTATCTCAAACTACCAATTGATGATGCAGTTAATTGACTACTGTAACAGTCATAGTATTGAAGAAATTTTGGCACTTGAAGATGTCAAAGAGCGTGTCGACTTATATTTCGAACACGATGCGAAAGCGAAAGAACAAATTAAGCGCTGCGCCACCATTCACGACAATCTTGTTGTGCTCGACTTGCTAAACGAAGACACCATTTATACCACAAACCGCTTCGTTATTTATGCGATGTACCCAGAATGCAACATCTCGATCCACAAACTGTGGGGACTGAAAAAGCAAAACACGGTATTCGCTATCGGTAAATCTATCTTGAATCGTTCATCCAACACCAACGTTGGCGAGCTGTGTTTGCAATACGGTGGTGGCGGTCATATGAACGCAGGTACGTGTCAGATCGACAACGACAAAGCGGATCAGTCCTTACAAGACATCATTGCCATTATCAATAAAGATGGCTAAAACCGCTCTTATCGAAAAACCGGACCGCTCTGGCCAGTTAACAGGAAGCGTATTTCTGAAAACTGGCCAATCCAGCGCGTTTGCATCGAACCAGATTGATTTACTACGTGCCGTCCAAAAGTGCGGCTCAATCTCAAAGGCCGCAAAAGAAGTGGGCATTAGCTATAAAACGGCGTGGGATCGGATCGACGCAATGAATAATCTGTCGACTACTCCGCTGGTACTGCGTGCAAGTGGCGGAGCCAAAGGCGGCGGCACCCAACTGACTGAGCTGGGTGAACGCATCATTGCAGGCTTTCAAGCACTGATGGATGAACATGCGACGTTTCTCGCACGTCTAGGGGATCAATTGCACAACATTGACGACATTGCCAATTTCGTTCGTTCCGAACAAGCTCTAACCAGTGCCCGCAATCAATTTCGCGGCACGGTCATTGAACTCACCCCCGGTGCGGTGAACTCAGAAGTCATTCTTGATATCGGTGCTGATCAACATCTTGTTGCCATGATCAGTTGTGACAGTGTTACAACGCTTGGTTTAGCCGTCGGCAAAGAAAGTATTGCGATTGTCAGTGAGTCGTCGATCATCTTAAGCCGAGAAACAGCGATGGCCACCAGTGCAAGAAATCGCCTTTTGGGCACTGTTGCACGCATTGCGCCGGGTGCCGTAAACAGTGACATTGCTCTCGACATCGGTCAAAGCAAAACGCTTAACGCCGTGATTACCAATACGAGCTTAAGTGATTTGATGATCACCGAAGGCGATGCCTTACTGGCTCTATTCAAAGCCCCCAGCGTTATCTTGATGAAAGCCGACTGACCGTCGGCTTTCGTTTCTTCTTATCGAACAATGGCCACAGACTTAATCTGTGCCCAAACTTCTTGGCCTACCTGCAACGCCATCTTATCCAACGATCGTTTAGTCAACCGAGCAATCAAGACTTCCTCACCACAATCCAAGCGTACTAATATCATAGCCTCATCACGATCTGGGCATATATCAGTGATCGTCGCTGGCATACGATTCAAAATACTGGTCTCGTCCAGCGCGGTGCGTGCCAAGCTCACGTCACGCGCTAAAATACGCACTCGGATTGAACTGCCCAAGGCCTCTCCGGTATCTCTGACCCAAAGCTCAGTCTGCTGGAAAGACACTTTTACCAAATGCCATTGCTCGTCACGTGCGACTGACTTGCCTTGCCAAACAGCCCCCGTATCAAAGCCAGATAAGGCGTTCACATCCGTTCGCGCAAACACCTCACCAATATCACCTTGAGCCACCACAGTGCCCTGTTCCAGAACCACCACATGATCGGCTAACTGGGCAATCTCATCCACTGAGTGACTGACGTATAAAATAGGAATCTTAAGCGAAGCTCGTAACCGCGCAAGATACGGCAAGATCTCTTGCTTGCGCTGATGATCTAACGAAGCCAGTGGCTCATCCATTAACAGCAAACGTGGTTGAATCAACAACGCTCGCGCAATAGCAACACGCTGACGCTCGCCACCGGACATATGTTTCGGCAAGCGAGTCAAAACAGATTCAATCCCCATCAATTCGATAATCTGCTGCAGGCCCTCATCTGAAGTCGGCGTCGGAGCACGTTTCATAGCAAAGGCTAAGTTGCCCATGCCTGTTAAATGCTCAAATAAACTCGCCTCTTGAAACACATAGCCGATGGGACGCTGATGGGTCGGCACATGACAGTTCTCCTTCTGCCAAACCTCACCTTGCACGGTTAACTGACCTGCCTGGGCTCGCTCAAGACCAGCGACACAGCGCAAAAAAGTGGTTTTTCCTGAACCCGAATGACCGAATACAGCGGTCACTCCACTGCTAGGCAATTGGATATCCACATCAAGTGTAAACGGCTCGCCAGAAGCGTGTGATCGAGACAATTTGAATGCGGCATGAATCGCATGTTGATCTGAAGCCACCATCACTTAACCCCCAACATTGAGTTACTACCCTGACGTTGAAAGCCATAGACGCCTAGCAACACCACAAATGAAAACGCCACCATCAAGCCCGCCAGTAAATGCGCTTGGCCATATTCCATGGCTTCTACGTAATCATAAATCTGCACCGACACCACCCGCGTTTGTTGAGGGATATTACCGCCAATCATCAGCACCACACCAAACTCACCGACTGTATGGGCAAATCCTAAAATCGCCGCCGTAATAAAGCCAGGTTTAGACAAAGGCAACACCACACAAAAGAAACGCTCCCACGGACCAACACGTAATGTCGCCGCAGCTTCTAATGGGCGTTCTCCTAATGCCTGCATGGCATTTTGAATCGGCTGAACCACAAACGGCAACGAGTACACCACCGACGCTATGACCAACCCCCAAAAACTAAACGGCAACAAGCCGATCCCTAGCGCTTGAGTGAACTGGCCAATAGCGCCGTTAGGTCCCATAGCAACCAGCATATAAAAACCCAACACTGTCGGCGGCAACACCAATGGCAACGCCACTATGGCACCGACCGGGCCTTTCAGCCACGATTGTGTGCGTGCTAACCACCAAGCAATCGGTGTCCCAACGATTAACAATAACACCGTCACTATCGAAGCTAACCGCAAGGTAAGCCAAATGGCATCCAAATCCGCTGCTGTAAACATCTCGCCTGTTACTCTGTTGTATAACCGTAAGACTGAATGATCTGCTGCGCCGCATCACTTTGTAGATACGCCAGCAACGCCTTGGCGGCAGAATTGTCCTTAGCCGTTTTTAGTAATACCGCATCTTGACGAATAGGACTGTATAAATTGCTTGGCACAATCCAGCTGGAACCTTCTGTCACATGCCCTTTTGACATAATTTGCGACAGCGCCACAAAGCCTAAATCCGCATTGCCCGTCGCGACAAATTGATACGTTTGGGCAATATTTTCTCCCTGCACCCATTTAGCTTGCGTGGTATCCTTCAAACCTAACGCTTGTAATACCTCCGTTGCAGCCAAGCCATACGGCGCGAGTTTAGGGTTTGCCAATGCCAGCTTATTGTAATCATCCGACGTCAAACGGCTATAATCGTTTTCAATAAAGTCTGGCAGAGACGACCATAAAGCAAGCGCACCAATGGCATAGGTAAAACGACTGCCCTCTTGCACAAGCCCCTTGTCTTGCAACGCTTGTGGTTTTGCTTGATCGGCCGATAAAAACACATCAAACGGCGCACCGTTTTGGATTTGCGCCAGAATTTTACCGGACGAACCAAACGACAGCAGCACATCATGGCCAGTGTCTTGCTCGAATTGCGCAACCACAGACTTCATCGCCCCAGTGAAATTCGCAGCCACCGCCGCATGCACCTGCTCCGCACACGACTGACTTGTCACCGTTAGCCCCATCGCCAACCATGGCAAATACTTAACAACATTCATGTCACCCTCCTTATTATCTGAATTTTCGCTTAAATTAAGCCGCACAATTATTGCGCTATATAATCATTTATATAGCGCAATATCACAATACTAGTGTTTGAAAATTTAAAGAGGAACTGACTGTTATTAAATTTTGGACGGGGGAATAATAGAAGGGGTGATAAGATATTATGAAAAAGTCGCTAACCATACCGCCTGCATTTGACTAAAATCAGAGCGAGACTAGCGAATCATTAAAGACTACCTAACATAGTCACCTGATTTCTACCGTTGCGTTTTGCCTGATAAAGCGCCTGATCAGCCATTTCAATAACCGCATCAGCATCCGCAAAACCTTCAGCGCTGCACACTATACCCGCTGAAAACGTACAGTTAAAATGGCTGTCTGAACCGCTAAACTGAATACTTTTAAACGAGTTTAAAAGTGACTCAAGCCGTTTTTTGGCATCCGCCGCTGAACAATCAGGCAACACTACCAAAAATTCCTCCCCGCCATAACGGCCTGCACGGTCAGTGCGACGCAATTTTTTTTGTAGCAAGGATGCTATGGTGCTGATCACCACGTCACCCACGGCATGTCCTTGAGTATCATTGACGTTTTTAAAGTGATCCAAATCGATCATGGCGACACAAAATTGTTCACCACTGTGTTTCGCTTTATCAAACTCACTGTAAACCGTATCCTTAATCGCACCATGTCGCACTAACCCGGTCAAACTGTCACGCTCAATCAACGATTTAATATCACGATTACGCGCCAAGCGAAGCTTTACCGTGCTGACCAAGTTCTGATTGCTGATCGGTTTAGTAATAAAATCATCCGCCCCAAATGACAAGGCCTGCAGTTGTTGCTTAATATCATGCTCCGCAGATAAGAACGTAATATGAAGGCTGCTTAATTGATCATATTGACGAATCACACCAGACACTTCAGAACCTAAATATTCTGGCATATGCATATCCAACAGCAACAGATCAGGTTTAAACGACAGCAAATCCGACACCGCTTGATCAGGAGACTCGATAATCTGAACCTCTATTCCCGCGGACTCAAGCACCCAGCTATAATGTTCCGCCAGTAACAGGTCATCGTCTAAAATGCTGACTTTTTTATCTGAAAAATTCATCTCATCAAACAGTCGAGTTATTTTTTGCAATAAAAGCGTCATGTCGGGCAAACCGACAAAAAAGGCTTGTGCTTGGTGTCGCACGGCATTAATTCGCGCTTCAAAATCATCATCTTCGGAGCAAAGCAGTAGTTTGGTATCACTCTGTATGACATGCTCAAGCAGAGCATCTTGTGAAAAGAAAAGTTCATCAGCCACACGGGTGGCACAAAATAACAAAGCCGGCATATGTTCGTATAATGCCATCCTACAGTCGGCGAAAGATGAAAAACTTCGTACGCTAAAATCAAATGCTGTCAGTTGGGTTTCAATCGTTGCGCGATATTCAGAATCGGGCAACACAAGCCAAACATCTTGATTTATTTTTGCGGCGCCTTTAGCCTTGACCAAAGGCTGAGTCGATACGGAACGATCTTGGTTCGTCTCTCTAATAAAATCATCAATCGCGTCACTTAAGTTTAAACACGCAATATCAGAGTCTGGAGAGTCACGCACAAGCAGCGCATTCACTTCAATTTGACGAGCTAAACGACCTAAGTAATGCCAGCCGAAACTACCACAAGCGCCTGCCAATTGATGTGAGTGGCTAATAACTTCGGGCAATTGAGTAAAGTCATGCAGCTTAAGTGAACAAGAAGCATCCGTAAGCAAAGCCGCTTTTTGTATTAACGTTTGCTCAAAGTTGGCCTGTAACGACTTCATGGCCAGCTGTATTTCTTCAGGCGACTTTTTAATAGGCAAAACTCGTTACCCCTTCCTCATATTCATTTAAAAAGTTGGCGTAATAGGCAAACGAACATAAAACCTAGCACCACAACCAACAGCAGAAGTATAGCCTATACTGCCACCCATCCCTTCGGCTAATTCTTTACATAAAGAAAGCCCTAACCCTGTCCCGCCTTTTGTTTTGGAGCTGTTTGCATCCGCCTGTGAAAAGCGCTGAAAGATACATTAGCTCGCTGCAACTAGCTTGTCGTGATCATGCTCTTGAAGTCGATCATGGATTTCCTGCTCGATCGCAGCTGCAAAACCTGTGGCGATTTCTCGCTCTTCAGCAGAAAAAATACGTGGTCGCAGACTAATAAAGCAGAGCGTACCAATCAGCTGACTCTCATGCTTTAGCGGCACCCCCACATAGGAGCGAACGAATGGCTCACCTAATACAAGAGGATTATTTGCAAAGCGCTCATCCTCAAGAGCATCAGCTATCTCAAAAATGGACTCACCAAGAATCGCATGACCACAAAATGATACGTCTCGCCCCATTTCGCACACAGTTAACCCTTGCTTTGACTTAAACCATTGACGATCGTTATCTATCAATGACATGAGCACTATATCGCTCTTCAAAGTCAACTGAGCCAAATGAGTCAATCGGTCAAACCTTGGCTCTGGAGACGTATCTAGCAATTGTGTCAACATAAGAGCTGCCAGTCGATTCGCTTCATATGTAGGTTTGTCAGGCGCTTGCATAAAAGATCTCTACAAATTATTACGTATTTATAGTTTTTAAGTGTTGCTCGAAAATAGCCTCTAGTTGATTACCCAAATTGGCGACGTCAAAAGGCTTTTCAATCACCGCGATGGCACCAGCATCGAGATATTGCTGTTTCTCCGCGCTCTGCACACGAGCGGTCATAAACACCACGGGTATCGACTGGCAACTGTCTTTTTTCCGGATCTCTGATAACGTTTGCAACCCGTCCATACCCGGCATCATGGCATCCAGCAAAATTAAGTCCGGCTGCAGCCCAACGACTGCATCGCACGCCTCTTGTCCGCTACTGTAAGAGAAAAGGGTATAGCCGAACAAATCCACCAATGACATTTCAACAATGACCCTAATCGATTGATCGTCTTCTACATGTAAAATGCTATTTAATTGCATGTGATCTCCAAGAACAGCGGGGCTAGAAAATAGCTGTTACTAATAATGATAAAACTGGACTTTTATTGAAAAAAGCGTCTCAACTAGTGTGGACTTACAAGCGCTTTTTTACCATAGAGTAACTTCCCTTTGATCTGCTTGCTTTCTCATAGTTCAAACGCCCTAATTCATTTATTCCACATAAACTAGGAGCAAGACAAAATAAGAATCAATAATTATAGTCTATTATTTTTTATCGACTGGCATTACCACGGTTACTTAAAGGCACAAATCATGACAAACACAAACTTATTATTTACTAAAAGATACCTTAAGGTATTTATTGACCATTATCATTTATCAACCACAATCACCTATAACAGTGCCATTTAGGAGTGTCTCGATGGACATTATGAGTCGAAACAATGTGCAAATCTCAGGAATACCGAGCAAGCCTGTGATTCTCTATGCCCACGGTTTTGGTTGCAGCCAAGCCATGTGGGACAGTACTCTTCCCGCTTTCAATGACAAAGCACGCCAAATTGCTTTTGATTTTGTAGGCAGCGGTCAATCTGATGTAAATGCATACCGCTTTGAACGTTATAAAACATTAGAAGGCTATGCTGAAGACATTATTGAAATCTGTGACACACTGAACCTTGAATCGGATGTCATTTTCATAGGCCATTCAGTCAGTTGCAGTATTGGCACTCTCGCCGCCAATGCTAGACCTAATCTGTTTAAAAAAATGATTTTTCTGGGGCCTTCCCCTTGCTTTTTGAACATGCCACCAGATTACATAGGCGGTTTTGAGAAAGCAGACTTAGAAGGTTTATTGGAATTAATGGATCAAAACTACCTTGGCTGGGCAAGTTACCTTGGTCCGGTGGTTGCCGGAGCGGATGCCGATCCGAAAATATCGGGGCAGTTGTCCGACAGCTTTTGTTCGACTGATCCTGTTATTACTCGGCATTTCGCCAAAGCCACTTTCTTTTCAGATAACCGAGAAGATTTTGCCAAGCTTGAAGTACCTAGCCTCATATTACAGCACAAGGAAGACGCGCTTGCGTCTATTGATGTGGGCAAGTATCTGCATCAACAGATAAAACACAGCACCCTGAAAGTGCTTGACGTAGCAGGCCACGCAGCTCATATGAGTCATCCGCATTTAGTCATTAATGCAATTGAAGAGTATCTTGGTTCGGATTTAAGTCGATGACGCCACCGTCAGAACTTAATGCACTTCCCTGCCCTCTGATTATAACGGATCAGGAGGGCAGAATCGTGTTCATTAACGACTGTGCTATAACGTCTTTTGAGCTAACAAAACCACACAACCTAGAACGTATTGAGCAGTTACTCCCCGCACCAGCTAAGGTTTTTATGCAAACCCACCTCTGGCCAATGCTTAGAGCTAATCGCGCGATCAATGAAATTTATTTAAAAATCAATCTGGCTAGCGGAATCACTATACCCGTTTTATTGAATGCCGAAGCCGGTCAATTTAATGAGAAGCCCTGCTATCGGTGGGTTATTATGCCCGCGGCAGAGCGAGCCAGCTTCGAACAAGAATTACTGAAAGCACGCCAGCAATTACAAGAATACGCTCAAGAAGCAGATTCCAACCGCCATCTTTTGCAAACAGTGCTCGATGGTGCAGAAGACATTGCTATTTTGGCCATCTCAAAACTGGGTAAAGTACGTTTTGGCAACAAAGGTGCTGAAACGTTACTAGAACGGCAGACGGACAACTTAATTAACCATGCGATCGATAGTTTGTTTCATACCCTCAACCCCTGCCCACAACTAGAAGCATTTTACAAAACAATGAGCCTTGGTTCCTTAGCATCGAAGACAACCGCTGAAGACACTCCAAGTCCATATGTGTTCGAAACGAATATTCATCGAAAAAACAACACCTTCATCGATGTCCAAATCCAAATACGATGCCTTGACAGTCAGCTCGTGTCTGATGACATACATTATATTATGCTCATCACAAATATCAGCGAACGAAAACAGTATGAGACCTTACAAAACAACTTTATTGCCACCATCAGCCATGAGCTAAGAACGCCTCTCACCTCTATTTTAGGCAGTTTAAACCTACTCAATTCTGGTAAACTGGTGGACCTACCTAGCCCCGCAAAAAAACTCATACACATTACGGAAGAAAACACCCATCGCCTGAAACATCTTATCAGCGATATTATGGATTTCTCCAAATTGAAAACCACTAAAATGTCCATCAATATGGACTACCACCCTCTTTCTACTTTATTAGAAACCGCTGTAGAAGAGCATCGTTTTTATCGTATTGAAAAAAACATCAGCATCATCGCTGATACGCCCCCTGCCACCTTGGTATACTTGGATCCACAACGTTTCTTACAGATCATGTCGAACTTATTATCCAATGCCATTAAGTTTTCACCGAACCAAAGCACCATTACCTTAACCGCCGAAATTTTAGAAAACAGCGTCTCTATAACCGTAACCGATCAAGGGCCTGGAGTAAGCGCAGAGTTTCTTCCTATGTTGTTCACACCTTTTCGCCAGCAAGACGAGGTCTCCAATAGACAATTTGAGGGATCAGGATTGGGGCTGGCTATCAGTAAGGGCCTAGCTGAAGCCATGGGAGGAAACATCACCTACGAGACAGCCGAAAATAGTGGAGCCGCCTTTACGTTGCACGTCCAACGAAACGCTCAATGATCAAATTGGTGATATGGTAATACGCCTTGACTCTAAGGTTTTCATTGCCGTGCAAGCTGGACAAGTCCATCTTATTTCAAACAAGGAATGGGGCTTTATCAGTAGCGTTACTCTTTTTAAAAAGGACTTCATGTAAACTTCACCTTACGCGAAGGATAATCCACACTGGGTAGCTATTGGCGTTTCAACATAAGGATGCACTATGTATTTATTGCTGGTCGAGGATGATTTAGGCCTAGGCAATGTCTTGCTCAAGATTTTAAGTCGCACTTATCGGGTAGACTGGGTACGCAATTTGGCGTCTGCTAAAAGTCACTTTCAAGCGGCGCAATACGATTTAATCTTGCTCGATCTCGGGTTGCCTGATGGTGATGGCATCGACTGGCTATTGCAATTACGTCGAGAAAACGCTGATCAGCCTATTCTCATTTTATCAGCGCGAGACGGATTAGACGATCGAGTGCAGGGCTTAGATACCGGAGCGGATGATTACTTAGTAAAGCCGTTTGAACCAGAAGAGTTGCAAGCGCGTATACGCGTGTTACTACGACGACACCAGGGCCGCCAACAGGAAATCTGTGAGTACGGCGATTTAAGCTATGATCAAAAATTAGATCAATTTTATCTCAGAGGCGACGCTCTAAATCTGCCACAAAAAGAAGCACAATTACTGCTTATGCTTTTGCAATCGGCAGGAAATAAAGTGCATCGCGAGCGCCTTCTACAACGCATCTATGGCCTCGTTAATGATTCCGAATCCAATACGTTAGATGTTCATATTTACGCTTTACGAAAAATCATTGGCAAAGAACGCATTGAAACCGTACGCGGTTTTGGTTACCGCTTGGTGAAACGATGAAATCAGCCCAAAAAAGCTTCAGCATTAAAACCATCGCATGGATTTTAGGTGCGTCCATGATCATCTCCAGTTTGATGGGGGTTTTCATTACCTACTTAGCGGCCGATGAAGAATTCAACGAAGTCTTGGAAGACGATTTGCAACAAAACGCAGACTTATTAAATGCCATGCTGGTGGCAACGGACGCCACACCAGAAGAGCTCACTGTATTTCTAAAAGAACACATTCGTAACGATGATGAAGACACAATATGGGTGACGGTTTATGACCTTGAGCAAGGCTGGCAAGTCTCTAACTTAGATCACACACGTCCTCTTGTAGAGCGAGGCTCCGATTTTATCAAAGCGGATTTTGAGGATTACGGCTGGCACGGTTATCAACATGACGAAGACGGGTTGGTCGTACAAATGTTTCGCCGTGATGACTTAACCGACGACATCATTGGTGATATCGCAGAAGACATTACGGCCCCAACGCTGATCGGCTCTGCATTGAGCGTATTCATTTTGATCTGGCTTGTACGGCTGATTGTGCGCCCCCTATCGGCCTTATCTAAAGAACTTGATCGTCGTAGCAGTGATGATCTGTCCCCATTGAGCTGTGGCACCCGTAATCAAGAAATCCAAATGCTGACCAATAAACTGAATCGTTTAATGTCAGAAGTCGATGAGGTGCTAAAACGGGAGCGTCAATTTGCCAATGACGTGGCTCATGAGCTCCGTACGCCATTAACGACCATTAAACTCGAACTGTCTTGCCCTGACCCAGACATAGAATCAATCAAGTCCGAAACCGAACGCGTTAACCGCATTGTCGAGCAACTGCTAACCTTAGCGCGCTTAGAACAGCAACATTGGAAAAAGCGCTTTGAGACCGTGGTACTTGATGCACGTATGCTGGGTATTTTAGACAAATATCAAGGCCGCTTTGCAGACCAAAACATCGAGCTAATGACTGACATTGCCCCCTGCTCAGTCCAAGGTGATGCCACCCTACTGCAGGTACTTATCGAAAACTTACTAAGCAATATCTTGCGCCACAGTAACGACTGCAAGACCGTTCAAGTCACACTCAGCCAACAGCAACTGGTGATACAAGATAACGGCCAAGGCGCACCAGAAAACTTACTCAACACAATCGATACCTCGACACGCCGCCTCGACAGTAAAGGCGAAGGTCTAGGCCTAGGCTTAACCATCTGTCAGCGTATTGCAGCGATCCATCAGGCCTCGTTGCACTTTGAAAATGCCCAACCTGGGCTAAAAGTATGCCTTACCTTCTCTCATTCAATAACCACTTCAGGTTAACTTCATATAAGCCCAGTATTCTCTTCATTAATAACGACCCAAAAGGAGATGAACAATGAAGAGATTACTACTGACTACCGCCCTACTCGCCGCGAGCACTGTGACTATCGCAGCCAATGACATGCACGTATCTGACGCGTTAAATGCTCGCGACAACACTCAAGCCACTCTTACCGGCACATTGGGTAAATCTCTTGGTCACGAACGCTACGAATTTAGCGATGCCAGCGGTCAAATCACGGTAGAAATTGATGATGATATTACCCGCCACATCACCTTAAAAAGCGGACAAGACGTCACACTTTACGGCGAGATTGACCGCGAACACGACACCAATGAATTTGAAGTCGATTACCTAACCATTAACTAATCGTCCCGCAACGACAAGGAGTTCATAATGTCTGATCAATACCGTTTTAACATTCAAAACAACCATGTCGTCGGCATTTTAGAATGGGACGATGGCCGCTGGGAACAAGAAAAAATCGATGCGGATGAGCGTTACTATGTTGAAAACAACACTGTCTACAAAGAAGAGCGAGACGATGGTGGCTTAGAAGTCACCGCATTTACCGATGATGACAACGACGGCATCTTTGTAGAAGGTCAAACGACCTACAGTCACAGTACAACGGGCCAAGATTACTATACGTTCGACGTACAAGATAATGTCGTCATCGGAAAAACCGAATACGAAGCAGATGGCGATGTAGAGCGCGAATCGATCTTTAATCACAGTTTTGAGATCAACGACAACCTCATCACAGAGTTTGAGCCTCAGCGTTCAGGTTTCGAGAAGACGGTCTACCAAGATATAAACAACGACGGCCAATACCACAAACTCTCCGAAGAATTTGTCCGCGATCACCATGACAGCGATCGCCAATCGACAGACCCTTTTGAGCCATTAAACACTGAGGATCAAGAAGAGACCGTGCTGATTTTGAACCCCCATCAGCAAGACAGCGTTAGCTTTAATGTGGGCGATGATCTGAAAATCTTTAATTTCAACGCCAGTGAAGGTGATCAGATTAACCTTTCGCAAGAATTTGGCATCAGCAGCGCTGAAGAATTCATGCAGCATATAGAAGACATCGAACACGATGGCCACACCCTAGAAGTCGACCTAGGAGAATTAGGCGAAATCGAAATCGTCGGCATCACCAGCGAAGACATCACCTGGGATATCGTGAACTTTGGTGGTTAATGGCTACAGTAAGACCCAAAAAGATGCCTGACCGGGCATCTTTTTTTAATGCACTTAGCGACTAACAGAACACTCACCCTCAACACCGACCGAGGATAAGGCAAACGAAACAGCCCCTCGCCTAGCAAGCTCTCAATCCCGTAATTTGAATGGTAACGCTTTGCTCAGGGGCACGCGGCTTTTTGCACGTCCTGCTAGCTAAACTTGTTAAATGCCAACTGCACTGCTGAGATTGTTGATTCGTCGTACTCCCACAGCTCAACACCTTCTGGAATCAAATGGCTATAAGTACGAATATAGTATTCCGCTAATGTTTCCTTACGCTTCTCACTATAATCACGAAGTACAAACATTATTTTTCGATAACTCGTAGGGGTGGCTAAAAAATAGTACATAGCCTCATTCCAAACGGTTAGCTTAGCACTTGGTACATTGTCATTTGGCGCAGTCCATTTGTGTGACTTACACTCAATTAGTACTTTTTCTTTTAGGCAGCCCAAATCAAATGCATGGTCTTTCATGATTTCGCCGATGCCAACAGGGATTTTTATATTAAGCTCAAGAGCAAGCCCTTCGCTGGCAAAAAACTTTTGTGCGGCCAATTCAAAATCTCTTCCTACATGAGCATTTGACGTTGCGCCTATTCTTTGGTGCGGTTTATCCATGACTCTCCTTGGTATTTAACAATTAAGGGTTATACGGCAGCGTAGCTGCGGCTATAACCCACTGTTGAACGGCCGCGTTGTCTATATAGGGGGCTTGCTTTTTTCATGGTGGGACTTCCCTGTTTAATAACTCGCTAAACATCAGAGTCTGTTTGGACTATGCCGCTTCTGATCACCTTTGATCGCCGCTATGTTGGTTCTTTATTTGCTCTTTTGTAGCGTGATTCAACAAGCAAGGCAAGCGCTTCTCTCAGGCTTTATGATCTGAACCGTTTTATGCACTGACCTCACTAAGCGCTTACGCTAACTGCCGTTGTCCCATTGCAGCTTAATGCGAAGCCGTTCTGTCACGTTACTCTCAGAAAAATCACCAAGATAAACAGCCACTTTTTTTAAGATGGTTGTCATGTTAACTAGACAACTGACTGAAAATAATATGTAAAACTTTAAATATACAGTTTTATTGAAGATCCTTAATAAGTAACATCAATTATAAAGTTTTAATCCTGATGCAAACTAAATGGACTTTTATGCTAAACCTAAATTTTTGTAAGCTATTGCGTCCTAAACTGGTTGCCTTTGCTCAAGACTCGTACTTAGATCCGACTACAGAGTTTATAGATAATGAAGCACTTCCTTCCTGTGTAGCTCCCATATTTGGCCCCGACCTTAATTATGGGTTGCGTAGAAAAATACCCTATGGCTCTGGTGTCGGCGCTACAGAAGCAGAGCTAAAATCAAAAATATTGCAATTAGTAAATATATTTGCTAGTGATGCAAACACTGATTTAACCAGTGACTTATTTAATAGCTTTTTAAAAAAGAACAATGAAGTCAAAGTATTCTCTGATCAAAGACTAAATACCTTGGCATCAAACCATCAAAACATAAAAAGTTTTTGCAATCGTGCGCTTTCAGCTCCAGAGCATCCGCCAATAACGGCTGGACAAACAAGAATACATCAGGCATTAAAAAATGCAAACTGGTCTATTGAGAATATTAATGTTCCTATAAACCTTGGCGTTCCAGCTTTTAATAATGGAACCCCTTTCTTAAGATCCGGAGACTATGGAAACGGTTTAGGATTAATGATAAACGGTATTCAGTATGTCTATGTCTTTGCTACATCCTATAATTATTTCCCTGATATAGAAAAATACATCATAAATTTAGATTATTATTTCTATGATGTGTTTGGGTTAGATGATGATGACTTGCTCGAGTTTGGTGCTAAAGGTGATGGACTATTTTCTAGAGCGGATAGCGTTGGCATTACAGCTTGGTGGCAACTTCAGCATCAATTTGGCTATGCACCATTAGTCACTCGATGTAAGGTTTCCAGAAGTTATGAGGTTGCCGCCATATGAAAATCATAGGTAAGAGAGTTCTCTCATACTTCTTAGGCACTTTTACACTTCTACTAAGCATCACTCTGTATCTATTTTTTATAGATAAAGTCGGATTCGCTGACGGCTATATAAGTGAATATCAATTAGTTATGAAAAAATATTTTCAATTAACGTTAATACCTTTATCACTACTCGGTATATATTTTTTCATTTTAGGTCACAAAAGAAAAAGGGAAAGCAAAACAATGATACTTTCCACTTCTTTATTTTTTTTATATCTATTAATAACATTAATTATTGCCAAATACTTTTATACCACCCTAAACTATGGACAAGGAGGATAAGCGTATATTACCTCACTGGACGCATTGTTAACCAAAGTAAACGCGGCAGAATCGACATATCTTTTGCTCCCATTTTACAACGTCTTAATATTCCATCCAAATACTGGATTACTATCGCCATCGAATTTTAACACCCCCCCACGCCACAGTGGGTACAGAGTTAATCTTTTCTAACTACTACCAAAAGGTAGGCTATAAACGAAGGCCCTAGATCAGTAAAACGAAGCAGCTATTCGCCTATGAAACCACACTCACCTCTCAACACATATGATCTGAACTGATCAGAACTCCTAACGTCTCGTATTCACTAAATTGTGTAAAACATATAAATCTAGAGTCTAAAAGAGTTTTAATAAGCCCGCTCTAATCGGAACAGGCTTATTTTTGTCGTTCAGCTAAAAGTGAGTAGAGAGTAACTTTTTAAGATGAGTGTCATGCTAAACTCAGCTTTGTAGTGAAGGCAAAGCCGCATTGGAAAATACGCCGCTTTGCCTGGCCTTGTTAAATTTTATAGCGCCATATGCAACAGTGGATATGGCTTACCCTGACCATCAACTGGTGAGCGACCTATCACTTTAAAGCCAATATGCTGGTAAAAGCCCAGCGCCTGTTCGTTTTGTTCATTTACATCAACCTTTGATGCACATTGCTCTTTGATAGCATGAGCTGACAGTAAAGCACCAATACCTTTTCCGCGTGCATCAGGGGAGATGAACAACATCTCAATATTGCCGTCATGGACACCGCAAAAACCCTGAAATTCACCATGCGCATTCTTCGCGCACCTTAAGTCAACGGCGTCAAAATACTGCTCAAGAATTAGTGGCTTTAACTCTTGTAGATCATCCTCAGCCAGAAAATCATGCGTTGCTCTGACCGATGCTTCCCAGACTTCTATCAGCTTAAGGTGATCTGCCTTTTCTACAATCTCAATGTTCATCACTTAACTCAATTAAAAATTTAACGTATAGAGTTCACCGGCGCGAAGCGTTCGGTGCAAAGATTGGTTATATGGCGCAAGCTACCGGAACCACACCTTTGCAAAACCAAAAAAGTAAAGAGCAGTAATGACAATGGACACATAGCGGACATTTCGGATATCAAGCCATTTGAACAGTTTTAGAGAAATGAGACTAAAGAGACCGACTAGGGTTAGCAGCAGCAACGCAAGCGCTGGGCCATGAAGTTCGGCTGTGCACATCACGTAAATAAAATAACAACATATTAATACGTAATACCCGATATAAGATTGAAGTCCACTTACACCAAAAAAGTGCCTGTTGTTGAAAATAAGATAAAGAATAATGCCAGGAAGTAGGAAACAAGACACGGCCCAACCTGTTATATAGCCATCATCGCTATTGAATAGAGAAGAAGATGCGATTATCGAATGGGCAATGGTGATTACCCCCGCAACAATGCCAAAGAACAATAGTAGTTTGAGAATTGACTGAAAGAGTTTGTTCATTATTTACCCTACGGCATATAACGCTCCGCTAAACGCCGAGCGTTAGCGAGTCCGGTGGAGGCCACGCTTTTTGTGGCCGGAACGAATTTGAGCGGCTTGTTATGTGTATTCACTGAAATCTGCCTCTTCCTTAATAAATTGGCCGCTAGCTAATAAAACCTTCTCTATATCAGATATTACTTGGATATTGTTATCAGGAGCATGAATGAAAAAGGCCCATGTATCATCATCCAGTTCATATTCTCCATCCTTGTATTTCCATAGAAAGATAAATTCATCAGTAGCCATCGCGATAGTAGCGGTATCTAATATTGGGTGCTTAGCAGGCTTTGCATCCAACCCTTGAGCCAAAATGCTTTGTATATCTGGGAACTTTTCACTTCTATGATCTCCCCAAAACTCAATCAGTAGCTCTTTCGATTTATATCCAGGTCTTACTCGAAATTTTTCCATGCTCTATTTACACATAACAATTAAGGGTTATACGGCAGCATAGCTGCGTGTATAACCCAATGTTGAACCGCAGCGTTGTCTATATAGGGGATTTGCTTTTTTCATGGTGGGATGTCCCTGTTAAATAACTCGCTAAACATCAGAGTCTGTTTGGACTATGCCGCTTCAGATCGTCTTTGATCGCCGCTATGTTGGTTCATAATGTACCCTTTTGTAGCGTGATTTGACCAGAGAGGCAAGCGCTTCCCTCAGACTTTATGATCTGATCTATTTTTATACCCTGACCTCACTGAGCGCTAATGCTAACTGCCATTGTCCCATGGCAGCATGACGCGAAGCCGTTCTATCACTTTACTCTCAGAAGCATCGCCAAGATAAGTAACAGTATTTTAGGGCATAAATAACCTGATTCAGCTCTCATAAGATAATTCCGCCTTGACGAGAGACTTCATGTATTTGATTCGCGCTGACGGTCGCGAAGCAATATTGCGCAAGCGAATGCAATGCATGAATTCTCTCTTCCACGAACATTGAAGCGAAGTGGGGTGGGTGGCTGATGAAGTGGCGTTTGGTTTGCAAGGCTGTTCCCTCGCGCAGCGAGGTTATATGGACCCGCCCGACTGTTGCAAGCTATTTCGATAAGACAGAGTAAAGTTGCACGCTTATATTCGGCC
>NZ_LTAX01000026.1 GCF_001639745.1 Marinomonas gallaica | reverse complement strand
AGTTGATACAAGCCTTATTGCCGCGAAGACTAGAAAATGAAATGGCATTTTAGACTAAAAACGCCATTATTCAGGGACGACTACTTAAATTCATTTGTCTTTGTTGTATATCTCTTAACAAAGTACCAGATTGCCGAAGTTAATAGTACAGCGACAATGCCGTCAGCAGCGTAATGCCACCCTAGATGAACCGAGCCAATCATAATAATTAAGGCATATAACCAAGCGAGGATGCCCCAGTTTTTGTTTAAGCTATAGACCGCTATTGCTATTAAACATGTCATTGAGACATGCATGCTTGGAAGAGCAGAAATGCCTTTACCAATTCCACTTGTTCTGTTCGTATAGCTTTCCCATAATACATCTTGCAAAGTTAATGCCCAGACACGAAATAAACTGTCTTGCTCTATAAGAAAGGTATTTTGTTGTTTTAAAAGAAGCATTAATTCAGTGTAAGGGCTAGAGGTCTCGTAAGCTAGATCGTAAAAACATGGGCCTACTGATGAAAAAAGTAATGCAGCAATGTTACCATTTATTATCCAGCATAATAAGAAACTAAGAATGACTTGTTTTCTTATTTGGTTGTGTTTTACACAGCACATGAAAGATATTAAAAAAATCCATATAATGAAAAACCAAATATTATAAAAAAAGTTTATAACTCCTGTTGCCAGTGGAGTAGAGAATATTGAGTGGGTGATTTTCCATGCCGAAAATCCCCAAAAAATGAACTGATCTAATTCTACTAAGTATGGGTCTAAGTAAAAAGGAATTATCTCTGGAATAGAGTATTTTACGCTAGTATATACCGAAAAAATTATTGATACAGAAATTGATAAAAATAAAAAATTTAAAGTTTCGTTCCAATGTTTAAAAGGAAGTAATGAGTAATTTAAATATACCTTTAATGGTCTTTTTTCTCTCTTCACTATTAAATATATATACATAAAAAAAGAAGAAAGGAAAAAAGTTGATATTAACCCAAAGATAAACGAATCTCGATATAGGTTTAACTCTATATTGATGCTTTCGAATTTATAATATAGGAGAAACTGGTAAGAGACGGCTGTTAAAGCTAAAGCATAAAGAGTGATGTCTCTTTGAATTGGAGTAAGTGCAGATCTTAATATAAATTTCAAAACAATCAAATCCTATTGATTAAATTTTTCCAAAAATTATATAATAAATGCTTTATTCAATCTAGACTCCTCGTACTGTTATAGCGTTTTTTCGATAGTTTGGCGACGGAAAACCAAATGCCGGTTGTCATGAGTGCCCCAACATATCCATCCAAAGCATAATGCCAACCTAAATGCACTGATCCGATCATTATGATAATCATATATAGCCAAAAAACTAAGCCTATCCATTTTTTTAATGAATAAGTTGCGAGCGCCATAAGAGTAGCCATAGATACATGCATGCTCGGCATTGCTGAAATGCCAGACCCAAATTCACTTGATTGGGATATATAGCTTTCCCAAAGCATGTTTTGAGTATTAAGAGACCAAACTCCCAGAAAGTAACCCTCTTTCTTAAGATACATGTTTTGCTGATTGAGTATTTGCATTAGCTCGCTAAACTGATGGCTTCCTTCATAAAGAAGGTCATAGAAGCAGGGACCAACAGAGGAAAGCAATGTGGCTGAAATGCTGCCATTGATTATCCAGCAAAGTAAAAAAGAGATAAGTGTGGTATTTCTTAGCTCTTTCATATTGTATAAACATGAAAAAACAACAAGAAAAATCCAGCATACAAAAAACCAAAGATTATAAAATAGATTAATGACTGCACTAAATAAAGGTGATGAAAAAAGGTAGTGAGTTATCTTCCAAGGATCAATGCCAAAGTGTATTGTTCTGTCTAAATTGATTAAGTATGGGTCAAGATAAAAAAAAATATTTTTTGGTATAGCCAATTTAATAGTAGTGTATATTGAGAATATAACCGATATTAAAGATAATATTATTAAGAGGTTTAGGCTTTCTAAAGGATTTGAGAAAGGGATTTTTAAAACTAACTTGAATTTTTCTAAAGGTCTTCTCTCTTTTTTAATAACCAAATAAAAGAAGTATATAATTGATGAAAGTGATAATGTTATGGTTGCTGCTATGTAAACTGTTTTTATATATATTTCTGGAAAAGGTGTCGGTTCTTGGGAAATATAGGAATAGAATATATACAGTACTACTATCCCTGAGAAAGTTGCATAAATCCATTTTTCTCTTTCAAGTATTGATTTTGCTTTTTTAATATAAGTCATTTTTAATCATTAAAAATAAAGTGTTATTTTTTCTGTGTTATGTTGAGATTTTCTTAAAATCTATAGTTAAATCCAAAATCGATACTTTCATTTTTTGTTTTAAATATTTCAATATTGCTGTCTTGATCTCGATAATAATAACTTGATTGAATAGTGAAGTTTTCAGAGATAGGGTAAATATACTGTAGTTCAGCTGACCAATAATCGGTGTTACGAGTTTCATTATTAGCTAAAGCAGGGCTAAAGCCTTCTCTATCTCGTGTAGCAGTAACGCTAAATTTTGACATTAAACGCCCATTTAATACTGGAAGGTCGTAAAAAATTGCGGCTTTTTTAATAGTTCGATTACCACCAGCACGTTCCTCTAGGCTAGCATTTAATCCTAAGCTAATTTCTGCCCCTAGCTGATGTGTTCCAATTGAATAGGTCACGCCAGGCTTAATGCTAAATGAGATATCATCTAAAGAGTGATCTCCATTGAAATGAGTATGGCCCAGTTCAAATTTCACATGACTTACGGAGTCTCTCGGGGTAAGGGTGTAGTTACCTTCGAAAGAAGAATAAAGCCCTTCATCGCCTAGTCGAACATGCTCTAAACCTATTTGCCAACGGTGATTTAAAGTTCGTCCTTCAATATTTTTCCCGTAATACATTGAAAATGCATCGGTATCGACGCTGTCTATCTTACTCTTTCTTGATTGACTGGAAATTGTTAGAAGTGAAATCCCTTCCGCTAACAAAGTAAAGTATTGTGCTGTAAACCTAAAATTATGATACCCACCGGATTGCGGGCGTGAGGATCCTAAAATAGGTCTTATAATATTGTAACCTTGGTAGGTTTGCTCATAATTTTCAATGTAAGTCGCATTGTTCAAGTTAGAGCTGTGTCCATATAAATATGAAAACTGGCTTCGCCAAAGATTCTTTTGTTGTTCCCATTGGTCTTGTCTGCGCTGTAAAGCAGTATATAAAGCTGGCGGAATGGATGTTTCTTGTAATAACTCGCCATTCGTTTGAAGTGCTGAAATAAGCTCACCACTCTGATAAAGAGCTTGAGCGTAATCAACTTTTGCAGAACCATTGTATGGATCAATTAATAGAGCACGTTCTAACATTTCAATGGCTGTGTTTGTATCGCCAAGATAGAGCAAAGAAGCACCATATAAGGCGAAGTAGTCACTGCGATCTAAGCAATTTTCAAACTGCGGATATAAAAAATCATGTAACTTTTTCCAGTCTGATTTAGCGAGAGTAGTAGACAAATTGCTTGGTACAATACATTCACTAGTATTATCTGAATCCGGTTGAGCAATACTAGAAGACGATAGCAGGCCCATTGTAATAACGACAAGAATTGCAAAGGTGTTCTTCATCTATAAATAAGCCGTTACAGCATCCTTGTTGTTATTGATGAGGCTTCCAAAATAAACCAGTGAAGGGCAAATATTATCTCATTTACACTATGCGTAGCACCCTACTGCCTTCTTTATCCATTAGAGGGTCGACATGGTGAGACTGAGGAGCGAATAATACATGAGGAGTAGTTAGTCCATCAAGTAGGAAAGAGCCTTGGGACTCAAGCTCTCTTCCAGTTAGGTCTCTAGCCGCACATTCACCTATTAATATAGGTTGAGCTAAGTCTTGAGTCATCTCTTGTATACGCAAAACGATCGTAACAGTATCACCTAAAAGAGTATGATGTCGGCGATTAACGGGGCCTATAGAACCAACTAATGTTGGGCCACGCTCAATCGCAACTCCCAATGCTAGGGGTTCTAAGCCTTTTGGTGGGCGAGATGGAATTATTTTTGTGAGCATTTCTTGTAATTCTGCTGCCGCGTTCAGAGCACTTCTCGTAGCACCTTGGCTTTCGCTGCCCGACCAGCTTGCCAATAATGAATCACCTTTGTATTCCTCAATTTGCCCGCCTAAGGACTCTATGATGCGAGTCGATTCCACAAAGAAGAAATGTAATAGAGCGGCCGCTTCTTCAGGAGGGCGACTTTCTTCATACGCCGAAAAGTTACGCAAGTCGGCACAAAGAAGTACTAAATCGTGTCTGCTGGCCTCTATCGCACCGGTAGGACTCTTATGAAGCAGTGTTTGCGCAACAGACTTTGGTAGATAACTACTAAGATGGCTAAAAACACGTAAATGCTGATGACGTACAAGTTGATGGTCTGCTAGCACAAAAAGAGTACTGGCAATTAGGCAGAAGAGTGCAACATCAAACCAACCTAGCCAAATATCATAACTTAAAAAGTAGCTATGAAGTAACCAAGACCCCAATGGCAATAGTAACGCAGCACAAGGCAACGAATAAGAGGATACTCTGCTAGGTGCTTGAGCTAATAAGATCAAGATAGCAGCGGCTAGGATGCCACAAAAAAGCTTTAGATAAAGAGCATAACTAGGCGTGTACGGCGTCCGGCCATCTAATAGATTACTCAGTAAGCGAGCTTGAAGCTCAACACCAGGGGACATTCCGCTATGAGGTGTTGGAACAACATCCCCCAAGCCGAATGCAGTAGCACCGACTAATACCCAAGCATTTTCTAATAATTGACTTGGTGCTGTACCGTTTAAAACATTTGCGGCTGAAACTACTTGAAAGCTATCTGGACTCTGACGATAAGAGAGTCGCATATTGCCCTGCTGATCTATAGGGATAGACAAACCAAAGTACGAGTCAATCTCGACTTTGTGGGCAGAAGAGAAAAGGCTATTATCATGCCGTATTGAGACACTAACACTTTTCTTACCAAGGCTGCTAAGCAATCCTTGTAAAGCTAGAGAAGGATAGACGCGACCATCAATACAAACCAATGGAGGCTGTTTTCTGATCATACCATCAGCATCTACTATAGGGGTAATGTGACCTATTTCATGACCGCTTAGTAAGGCCGTATTAGCAAGGTAACTAACGGCTTTAGGGATTGGGAATTCACAGTTACTAGATGTTAATGCGCCCCCGAGCTGGCCACTTTTCAGGACAGTTTGTTTGTCGAAAATGGGAACTTGAGCAAGCACCCCATTATTTTCATTTAATGCTTTTGAGAAGTTAGCATCACCAATTTTACTTTCAGGAAAAACAACATCAAACATTTGTAATGACGCACCATATTCAGCAAGGCGATTAGACAGTTCTGCCATAGTGCTACGAGGCCAAGGCCAAGCGCTGACTTCAGATAAACTTTGCTCGTCAATAGCAACGATTACGATACGCTCTTCTCGTTCTTGCTCTGGTAGAAGACTCCATAATAACGATCCACCTTTCTCATCATATTCGTAACTTAGGTTAGAGAACGTGAAGCTGAAAAAAACCGTTATTAAGAGAGCGATCGTTAGTAAGCCAAATAAGAACGGCAAACGAACATAGTTTTTACTTAAAGCTGAATTAGATGATGTCATCGTTTTGCCAAAAAAGTATTTCATATTGGTAACTGTTTAATTAGTCCAAATAGTGGCGCCTTCGATCATCCCTGATTCAATTTCCTTATAAAAAAGATAACCAGCTTCATCTCCCTCAAGAGTCGTCGCACCACTAAAGTGCTCAGATTTTCCTGGTCCTGAAATAAATAACTGTCCATTGTCGTCAATCGTTCCATTGGCATTAAAGCCTACATTTGACGTAACCTCACTGTCTAATGTTAAGCCTGTACTAAAACTACCTTTTGTGAAATCCACAGATAGGAAACTATCTTTAATAGTCATAGGTTTAACATCGCCATTTTGGCCATAAAGATTGACTTGGCTAACTTGTAGATCAAAGTCCACTTTACCTAAACTTCGATCAATCGCAGTTTGATCAGATTTAGTACGAAATAAAGCGGTAGCGCTTGGGAAACCATTGGCAACACCGAGAGAAAAGGCCACAGGTTTATTGTCTCGACCTGCCGCGGCATCATTAATACTAGTGATGAGTGTATCTTTAACTGAATCTTTGTAGGTGTCACCAAACCCAGAAAAGCGCCCCCAAGCTAATTTTGTTGGTGGAGCATCGGTAAATTGATCGCTATTTACAGCAACGTGATCTGCAATAATATCTTTTATTTCTGAGTCAGACATATTTTTAGAAAATGGAGACTTAAACTCATCTCGTTTGTTTGGGTCACTGATAACGATTTCGTCAATATTAGTCTCTGTTTGCGCATCAGAGCTGTTTGTATCGTCAGAGCTGTTTGTATCGTCAGAGCTGTTTGTATCGTCAGAGCTGTTTGTATCGTCAGAGCTGTTTGTATCGTCTGACTCATCAGACTCTTTCTGACGAGCATTGATTTCCGATTTCAAAAGTGCAGCCGCACCAGAGGCAGAGAGGGGAATTAATCGTGGTTTGTTGTAAATCGCGTCTAGCTCAAGTAACTGTTTAGATGAATCGTTAAGCTCAACTGAATTAGAACAAGGACCAAATGCCTTGGCATCGCATTGGCTTGAGAAGGCGGCCACAGCAATAGCCCCCTCGTTTACAATAGCTTGCACTAATTCATTTGAAGCTTTGACAACAAAATCTGTACCTCGGACACCAATAGCTGCAATAGGGGTATTAAGTCGGAATTTATCACGTGCGGACTTTGCGCCAGTACCAGAAATAGAGCGTATAACGCCTTCTTCCAAATTGAACTTAATCACAGATTCAGCCGGAGCCTTCGCATTATAGCTGTAATGCTCGATTAACAATTTACTGCTAGGACGAATACTGACCAAACCATTGTCAATGAATCGAATATGGACGTGGCCATTGCTAAGAGTTTCAATGACATCACCTTGGTTTACCTCTGTGCCGACATTGATAATCTTATCGTTTAAGTAGGCTTTACCAAGTGTAAAAGTAACCGTGCCCGCATTCATGTTAGGCGCTGCTTGCACCGAAGCGCATAGCAATGAAATACCAACAATGCAAGACTTGGCATAGAATTTGATAAGGCTAAACAGATGCATGGTTGAATCCACCTTTGAGTCTTTAAATAAAGCAACTCATAGAAATAATTTTAAAGTTAGCGTAAATAATACGCGCCTAAAGTTGAAGTGAAGTGACCACAGTCACACGTTTTCGAATCCTTACAAGCGTTTAAGAGCGTAGTTAATCGAAAATGAAGATATCCACAGTAGGCATCGCGCGGCCTGCCTGTGGGCAAAATTGTGCCGCGCAAACTGGTATGTGGATAAGAATTCAGGTTAAATGTGCGTCGTTCAGGTTAGATAGTGAAAAAGTTACCCTTGTATAAAGAAGTAGTGAATGTGTTGCAATATGATCGTCAACTACAATGGACATCGATATGGCTGTGACTGTTGAGTTGCTAAAACGCTTTCCTATGCTGCAAAGCTTATCTGAGCAAGAGCTTGAGCAGTTAGCTCAGCAATCATCCATTAAAAGTGTTAGTCGGCGTGCTGTTGTTATCAATGGCGGTGTGGCATCAGATTATTTATGCTTCTTATTTGAAGGGCGCCTTCAAGGTGTAGATTTCACTCTTGATGGACGAGAGGTTGGTCTTTACTTTGTCGAGCCTGGAGACTTTTGTGGTGAACTAGGTCTGTATGACAAACAAGGGCAACCCGAAAGTGTTATTGCACTGTCTAAGTCTCAAATAATTTTAATGCCTGTTAGTGCTGTACGAACAGCCATACAGGGTAGCCATCAAATGGTTGAGAGTTTATTTACACGTATGGCGACACGTGTACGCAAACTTTCTGCACAAAGAGCCTTACTAGGTCTGTCTAGTACCGTTGCAAGAGTATGTGGACAGCTTTGGATGATGTTGGAAGAGCAGGATTCACTAAATCGGCGAGAAGGTGTTATTGCTTACCCGCCCACCCATCAAGAGTTGGGTATTATGCTGAATTTAAGTCGCGAAACTGTAACGCGAGTTTTTCAAACACTTCAAACCCAAGAGGTAGTCAAGCGTGACGGAACCACTAGATTGTTAGTGCTAGATGAAAAGTCACTCAGAGCATTATTTGAGGCGGGAGACGGCTAGCCTCCCGCTGATTAACATGCCTATCGGGATAACCTCTGCTTTATACGTCGCTGTAAACCAGTGGGAACAAATCGAGCCAGTTCTCTTAGTATAGGTGCTGTCTTCAAATGATACAGTACCTTCAATAACTGCATTCGCGCACTAGCGGAAAAACTCAAATCTCTGTTAACACAAGGTGTAGTAATAGTGAGCCAGTGCTGTAGCTGATCGCTATCAATAGATCTAACTGTCAATAAGTTCTCTACATCAGCATCATTCATGCCCAATAGTGCAGTATAGCCTTCACGATAATCTACGAGCTGCTTAGCGGGAGGCGTGTTACTGTGCATTTTGGCTAAGTCTAGGCCGCGCCCGCCCTCATTTAGCAACTGTTTAAATAAAGATGCAAATGACATGGCTGAACTGTCCCATGGCATTACCCAACTATTCGGTCGCTGATAAATCCGCTCAGGAAAAGCGCCAATATTAGGTACCACTACCGGCAAACCAGCCTCAATTGCGCTGCTTAACGTATAGCTGTAGGTTTCAGGCCATAATGCCGTGAACCATACCAAATCGGCCTCATCAGCCGCTTTACGCTGCGCTAATAGATCGGCAAGTTCAGACTCGTTATAGCGGCCATATACTGATAATGTACTGCGTGGCTTCTCACGCAAATCACGGTAAGCATAGCCCAATAATTCAAATTCAACATTGATATTATGAGTAGCACAAAGCGTTGCCACATCTTCTACTAAATCGGCTCCTTTAATCTTGCTTAAGGCACCAATAATAATCACTTTTAATGGTCGTCCCGTTTCGCACTTAATGTCCGTAACAGGGAACTTTGCGTGTTCTAGGTGACGTCCATTTTCATGATAAACGGTCATGATGTTGGCATTTGGAAAGCCTTGATAATAAAACTCATTGCATGAGTTGCTAGGGGCAATACAACAGGTTGCGCCGTTAAGCAGAGATGAGAACTTCGATGACCATTCATTGTTTGGTGTAATAGCTTTATCGCCCACAAAACGATCTTGAGCGCCAGTAAGAGAGATAGATTCACACAAATAATAATAATCGTGTAGTGAAACTAACCATGGACGAGCTAGTCGTTTTGGAAGATCCATGACCCACGTTGGTACATCGACCATATGGTGAAAATGAAAGCCCGCGATTGGCAACTGCTTAAGCACGTCAAAGAGCGTATGTTGTTGAGTATGTACATCAAAATACAACGTATATTCACTCTCTTGAGGTGCTGAGCCATCCATACTAGCGGAAACGGTAGTCAGCGCCAGATGACCAGGCTTTTCAAGGCTTGGCATCAGCAACAATGAATAAGCCTGTTGTTCAATCGCCTTGTTTAGCTCTTCGACAAAACGCAATGTACCACCGCCACGGTTATGGCTGACGTGAACAACAATGGGTTGAGTGCCTGCAATTAACGAAGCAAGCCATGTTTTTACGCGTGCATTGCGTGCAGGGTCTTCGGCTAGATGCCGGTGAACGTCTCGTTCGTAAAAAGGATGATGCTTAACCAACTTGCCCAAAGCGCCGTGTTTTAATTCATTGTGCTCATCACCAAAACTTACATTGCCTGTATGTTGCACAAATGTATCCAGTGCAAAACGGTTTTTCCAGCCAGCCTTAATCGCGCGCTGACAAAAATCGTTTTCTTCACCATAGCCTTTACCGAAGGTTTCAACATCAAAATACCCTATTTCGACCAAGCAGGCGCGGCGAATATACATACAAAAACCCACGCCAGTGGGTACATCTACAGCCGTACCGCTATTTGCTTCAGAAAACAGACGATCAAGTACTGTCAGTGGTGTGTTTGAAGGTAAGGTGTTGTCTTGACAGAAAGTAGGATAGCTACAGATAGTGGCATTGTTAGAGAAAGGCGTAACTGTCGCCACTTTGTCATCAGCGTAAGCGGCACTTGCGATGCGATCGAGCCAATCATTGGCTACCAGAGTGTCGCTATTCAGCAGTAGTACATCGCGCTCAGGATGTAGTTGCATACCGCGGTTAACCGTCGCTACAAACCCCAGATTCTCATGGTTCACCAACAGCGTAAAATCGCCCGCAGCAGCGCGGTCTTGTAATAACTGACTGACCTCAGGTTCAGGTGAACAATCATCAATAACAATAAGCTCAAAAGCGCATGTGTTTTGTGACAACTTAACACTGTCAAGGCAGTCTATCACATCTTGAAGACCGCGATAGACTGGTATAATGACATCAATAGGATGGTTCATGAATTCCTCAATTCTAATGAGCTAGTAAGGTAAGTGGTGGTTACTTAAACAACCCGTGATATAAACGATTTAGTCGATACATTAGGCTACGTTTTTTAATGCCCTCTAACGACTCGTGTGCACTTTTTTGGGTGTGTCTAAGGGTAATAAGCTCATGTTCTACTGTTTTATATAAATGCGTCAAATGCTCAATATCGCGGTCTTTCTGAGCGATTGTGTCCAGGGCGAAAGAATGCAGATCCCCAATTCGGCTGAGCTCGGCAGCATTGTTGGCCTGTAGGCTTTCTATGTATTGATCATGCCACAGGTGAGTGCTGGCCAACATATCATGCAACATGCTAGGCGTTAGTTTAGTTAACCATTTTTGATAGATCGTTTGATACGCTAAGTGTTGCTTTTCACGTTCGCGCACCCCTGAGCTTTCGGTGTGAATCAGATAATTACAGGTTGTCTGATCGACAAAAACAAATGAACAAAATTGAGCGACTTGTAACCAAAAATCCCAATCTTCAAATAAGTCGATTGTGTTATCAAAGCGTACGCCTAATTTTCTCACATTTGTGGGGATTAGCACTGTCAAGATAGGCATCACATTATGATAAAATAACTGATATTTAACGAGAGGTTGTCCCTGAAAAGACAATATCTTCTGCTCACCCTTATCATTGGTGGACACCGTCCGAGCTCGACAGTGCACTACACCTAACTCATCTGCGGAAAAATGTTTTTGATGAGCATCGACTAACCCTACAATATGGTCTTTATCTAAATAGTCGTCATCGTCTAGGAAAAGGCAAAAAGGGCTCGACGCGGCTAAAAAACCGGCATTAGCCGCTTGCGAACGTCCTAGGCTGTGAGCATGAGATATATAGTTAAGATAAATGTCTTGGGTGTCGGATATTATTGCCGTCAGTAGATGATCAACATCTTTACCGCCATCATTCACGACCACTAACTCGATAGGTCGGTATGTTTGGGATAGCACAGAGCCAATAGCTAGCCGTAATAACTCAGGGCGATCCTTTGTGCGCACTACAACGCTGACCGCGGGCATATCCACCATTACAATCCACCAAAAAACAGCCAATTAAACGCGAAATGGTAGCCTTTTCAACACCAACATACCAGCCTCAATGCCAGCCAGTGTGAAAAGTGAGCTACGTGACTGAGAGCGATAGAATAGTAGCGAAGATAGGCTGCAGTTGAGCAGAGTTCAATCCAAGCGATGCTATCTCGCTTTGCGCAAAATACGGCACAGTGGTATCTTAGCCGCCATTTTTGTATTAGGGGATAAAGACGCTTCCATGTTACCTACTCAATGGTTCTGGCAATACGCTTTGCCGCAGCACAATATACAGTTGATAATACAACTGACTAGACGACAAATTCTTCAGCGCTTTAAAGGATCGATATTAGGCGTCGCTTGGGTATTTATTACGCCTATCCTGATGCTGAGTGTCTATACATTTGTTTTTAAATCTGTCCTGAAGGCCAAGTGGCCTGGAAATGAAGATGCGAACAACATTGAGTTCGCATTGCAAATATTTTCTGGGTTACTGGTTTTTAATTTATTTTCAGAGGTCCTAAGTAGAGCATCCAGCTTAATTACTGATCAACCTAACATGGTTAAAAAGGTGATATTTCCGCTGCCTATATTAGCCTGGGTAAATGTTTTATCTGCTTTGTTTTTTGCCCTGATTAACCTCCTTGTACTCGTAGTTGCTGCCTATTTTATGCGTATGGAACTAAGTGTTCATATCGTTGCTTTGCCAGTGCTGTTTGTTTTATGCATACCAATGTTGCTTGGTTTAAGTTGGGGGTTGGCTGCGTTAGGGGTCTATCTACGTGATTTAACACAAATAATTACGTTAGTACTTATGCCGTTAATGTTTTTATCACCGATTTTTTATCCAGTCTCGGCATTACCTACAGTAGTGCAAGGTTTCATGATACTAAACCCGCTAGTGCTTCCAATTGAAACATTAAGAGCTTTAGTCATGGTGGGGGAGTGGCCTTTTTGGGGGGGGCTTGTCTTATACGGAATTATAAGTGGTGTGATCATGATTTTAGGCTCAGCAATATTCCATAAATTGAAAAAGGGCTTTGCCGATGTCCTCTGATTTTTCCTTAAATGTCGATCAGTTATCCAAAACATACCACCTTTATGATGCCCCCGTAGATAGACTCAAGCAAATGCTATCCAGAGGCAAGCGTCAGTATTTTCAAGAGTTTCAAGCTTTAAAATCCTTGTCCTTTTCGATTAAGAAAGGAGAGGTTCTGGGTGTGGTTGGGCGAAATGGCGCCGGCAAGTCAACGTTGCTCCAGTTAATCTGCGGGACACTTACGCCATCGACAGGGCACGTTCATATTCAAGGCCGAATTGCTGCACTATTAGAGCTAGGAGCGGGCTTTAATCCTCAATTTACGGGGCGAGAAAATATATTCTTATCGGCTTCTATTATGGGGGTATCCCGTAAGGAAATTGATCAAAAGCTGGATGATATAATCGAGTTTTCGGGAGTTGGTGGATTCATAGATCAACCTGTTTCGACCTACTCAAGTGGCATGTATGTTCGGCTGGCTTTTTCTGTTGCCACAAGCGTTGAGCCGGATATATTGATCATTGATGAAGCGCTCTCTGTCGGTGATGGTGACTTTGCTCGACGCTCCTTTGAGCGCATTATGTCTATGAAAGAGCGTGGTGCCACCATTTTATTTTGTTCTCACTCGTTATATCAAATCGAAGTACTTTGCTCGAAAGCAATTTGGATTGAAAAAGGCGAGTTAATTAAAGAAGGCAAACCTGCGGCAGTTTTAGCGGACTATCAGGCATTTTTAGATTGTTTGAACGTGAATCCAGATGCAAAACCAACAGATATTGAAAAAAGGGAGCGCCAGGCTCAAGAATTGAGCGCGCCAGAGGATGTGATTAAAGCGCCCGTAGGGCAATCTGCACGTATTGTTCGCATTGACTCCTCTACTGGCGGTCAGTCTGGTGATGTACTTAATGTTATTAGTGGGCAATCTGACGTTACAATAGATATTCAGTTTAAATCAACGTTACAAGAAGAAGTTCCTCAAGTAGCAATCGCTATCCATAGTGCATCAGGTCAACTGATATCCAGTTGTGCGGCCTGGATATCGGGGCAAGCGCCCAGTATTGATGATCATGGGATGGGGAACATACAAGTATCCTTCCCCAAATTGCCTCTTTTAAAAGGTACCTACTATGTAGGAGTTCTGTTGTTTTGCGAGCGCGGCCTTTTTTTACATGATGAAGCAGACCCAGCATTAACATTGCACGTTACGCAGGAAGGTCAAGAGCGAGGAGTGGTAGTGTTACCACATGTATGGAGTTGCCCTCAAACGTCTAAGCTGCTCAAAGATGATGCGATAGTTAAAGATCGCAAACCAAGTGAGCGTTGGCAGGTTCGTGAGGCAAGTGCCACAAAAGATTTTGAAAGTATCAAGAGGCTTTTTCAAGATACGTTTAAGCAACCATTACATGAAGAAATCTGGCACTGGAAGTACAAATATGCCAAAAGCCCTGGTTATGTTGTATCAGAAGGAGATGAGGTTGTTGGTTTCTGTGGTGGGGCACCAAGGCGTGGCATGGTAAAAGGCCAGCTTGCTATGCTGGCTCAGTTAGGTGACGTGATGGTGGATAAACGTCAACGTGGAGTATTAACGAAAACGGGACCATTTTATAGAAGTGTTTATGGATTCCTAACGGAGAAAATAGGTCTTGATCGAGAGTTTTCATTTGGATTCGGCTTTCCAAATAGACGGCACCTACGCGTTGGTGAACGGCAAAACTTATATAAAGCTACAGACCGAATTTTAGAGGCAAAATGGCCAGCAAAGAAAAGTCAGTGTCAGCTTGTTGCTTGGACTGGGGAGTCAGGGTTAGGTGATAAAGTAGATGTTTTGTGGCAGCAAATGAAACCTTATTTAGGCAGCTATCTTGTGGGAGTGCGTGATCAAGACTGGATGCGTTTTCGGTTTTTAGAAAAACCTATGGACAGTTATCAAGTTTGGTTTGTATTGGGCTCAGAAAGACCGCAAGAATATATAGGATTGATCGTACTGAAAGATCACCCAGAAGCCGATCATATGGAGCTTCTGGATTTTATTTGTGCGCGAAAAAACAGTGGTAAAGTGTTGGATGCGGCACGTCATCAGGCATTTCAAACGGGCCGTCAGAGTGTGTTTAGCTGGCTATCAGGAAATGTATATAGCTGGCTTGAGACAGACGATTCAACGGTTGAAACCACAGAAGTTTTTGTTCCTGGGAATGCCCTTGATGAGCCCGAGCACCTTGCAAAATCCAAAGGTAATTGGTGGTTAATGGGGGGGGATAGTGATTTTAGATAGGAGCCCATTAATGCGTGTATATAAGGTTAGGTGTTTATATGTTTGAGCGCCATTTTACGCCTTATGAAGTTACCTCTGCTGTGATTGGTAATCGAATCGCTATTTTAGCGCCTCATCCAGATGATGAAGTGTTTGGTTGCGGAGGTAGTGCGAGAAAATGGTCAAATGAAGGCAAGCGAGTCCAAGCATTCATAATAACATCTGGTGTGCTTCCAGATGAATGTCTAGAAGAAAGTAGAGACATCAAACGCTCAAACAAAATAGCGTTACGAGCCAATGAGTCTCGGGCTGCGGCTAAAGTTTTAAATTTACCCGAGCCAGAATTTTTTGGACGTCAAGATGGCGCATTGTTGAATGATAAAGATATAGAAGAACTTTTGTTTGAGCGTCTTCAAAGCTGGATGCCCACGACCCTTGTAGTGCCTTCTATATGGGAAATGCATCGAGACCACAGGGCAACATCAGAACTTGGCCTTTCTTTAGCTAAGCGACTGGATTCGGTGAGGCGTATAGCGTTTTATGAAGTGGGTGTACCTTTGGTACCTAACTGCTTAGAAGATATTACGCAGTGCCAAGAACTAAAATGGTTGGCCATGAACCAATTTGCATCGCAACTACAAGTACAAGATTACGCGGAACAAATTCGAGGACTCAATAAATTTCGGTCTTATACGTTAGGTATGGAAGTTCATTATGCTGAAGCATTTTATACAGTAGACAAAAGTGAGTTTAAACGATTTTGCGAGACGAGTGGCCTAAGTCGAACGACACAAGTCTTGATGGCAGCCGAAAAAGAGCGCCAAAAAGACCAGCAATTGATGACTCAGTCGCAACAACGCATTCACGAATTAGAGAGTACTTTAGAGCAAATGCACCAATCACACTCTTGGCGAATAACACAACCTTTACGTTGGCTGCGCAAAGTGCTGAAGAAAATAAAATAGTGTAATTATTGTGTTAATGTGATTATTGTCACACCATACCGTGTAAATATGGTAATAGAATTGTAAAAGTGAAAAAGCATTCGCTACATAAAGTTGTCATACTTAAGAGCCATAATTCGTATTTTAAGTTGTTATGCGATGTGGTTGGCGTAATCATGTACAAAAACACACTAAACTGACAAGCTGATTTTAAACTGCAGAGTTTAGTAAAAAATTTGATCAAGGAGATTAGTTAATGGCTATTAGTCAAAACCAGCGTACGGAATTGCTTACCCTTTTAGTAGGCATGTTTGATGGCGCACCAACCTCTGATTTGCTGTCTGAACTTGCAACAGGATTGGATAACGGCGCAACCTTGGAAGGTTATGCTTACAACCTTGGTAACTCTGCAGAGTTTTCATCTTTGTACGGGACTTATCTAACATCACAAGAGTTTGCAGAGCGATTTGTCGAAAACATTCTTGGTGACAACGTCGCTGAAGCGCTAAAAGCGGAAGGGGCACAATTTGTCGCAGGTCTAATGGACGCGGGTGCTACGCGAGGCCAAGCTGTTTTTCAAGCCATTCAAGCTTTGGCAGCCGTGCCTGAAGATGACGCGGATTGGGGGGATGCGGTTGCGCAACTGAACAACAAAGTAGAAGTAGCAGAATACTTTGCTTTGAATGGAGAGTACTCAGGTCTTTCTTTAGAGCAAATGCGTTCAGTAACAGACGGCATTTCAGCAGATTCAGCGACAGTTGATGCGAAGATTACTGCGATTAACACAGGCTCTCTTTTCGGTAATACTGGCAACGACGAAAACGTGTTTGAGCTGACGGCAGGAACAGACCGTGGTGCAGACTTCGTTGGTACGTCTAGCAACGATATGTTTGAAGCTTATCTATCACAAAATTCGTTTGCTGGTGGTGTATCCAATACATTGTCGTCTGCCGACCGTTTGGATGGACAGGGTGGCATCGACACGTTGTATGCAGAGCTTGTACCTGAATTTTTTGGCGCAACAGCTGACGTACAGAACCGCATCGACGTACAACCAACAACCTCCAATATTGAAATTATTGAGCTCCAAGCTCGAGATTTAGCAGCCAACACAAGTGGCGTGACCCTTGATGCGAAGAGCATGACCGATATCGACAAAATCGGTTCTAGCTTCTCAGACGGCGATCTAGTAATCGAGAACCTAACAACTCTAGAATCTGACGGTAACCTACGCAACACAGGTGATCTAACAGTAACGATGGTTCACACAGATAACTTTAACTCTGACCAAGATGCGTCGGACTTAGCAGTTTACTTCGATGAAGATTACCTAGTATCTGGTCAAACATCTGAAGCGCAAGCGTTCTACTTCCTTCTTGACGAAGACGCAAACCTTGCAAACAACCCTGATTTGCTAAACAACATCAACGTTGACGGTATCCGTTTCAGCCTAGACGGCGGCGCGACTATTATCGACCTTGATGCACCTGAAGCGGCGACAGCGGGTACGCACGCTGGTTTCGTTGCAGCCCTTCAAGCAGGTTTAGCAGAATTAATTGCTGCGGGCACTGTTCCAGCAGGCACAACACTAACACTTGACCCAACCATCACTGACTTCACGTTCCTTGACAGCGGTGAGCGTTCTGTTGATATCCCTGCGATCGTTCTAACGACTGGCGACGGTTCTGTTGTAACGCCAATCGGTTACAGCCAAGTAGAAGATGCAATCGGTGAATACGACCTTTACGGCCGTTTCAATGCACAAAGCCAAGTAAGCAACGACCCAATCTCTATCAAGGTAGAGCTGGAAAAAGTAGGTCGTGACGGTGAAGGTGGCAACCTAATCATCGGTGGTAAAGACCAAAACTTGAATGGCGACACAGACGTTGACCAAGCAGACGGTATTGAAGTATTCAACATCTCTGTATTAGGTAACGAAGACAAGCCATCTAACCTTGGTTCAATCATGTCTACTAATGGTGCGCTACGTACGGTAAACATCGTAACGGATGCAGCGTTTGTTGATGGTGATACGTATGCCGCTTTGACAGTTCGTGGCCAAGACTTAGCGGGCACAACGAATGACGAATCTCCTTTCGGCGGAACGCTTGATACCATCAATGCAAACAGCTTCCTTGGAGACCTGAACATCGGTCAAGAATACGCTGCACAAGATGTAAATACGCTAAACGCAGCGGGCGGTGGTGATGTGTACTTTAACGCAAACATTACGGCGGATGCTGAAGGTGTATACAACTACGCAACCGGTACGGGCAGTGATGAAGTAATTGTTACCGTTCAAGGCGATGCGGTAGACGATGTGAATACGAGTCTAACGATTTCTACGGGCTCAAACGACGATAAAGTTCAAGTTGTGATGGGTGAAGATCAAGCGGGTCTGTCTCAACAAACATCAAACGAACTGCAAAACCTACGCATTAACACCGGTTCTGGTGCGGATGAAGTGGACTTGGATGCTTACGGTAAGTTCTATGTGGCCACAGGCGAAGGCAGTGACTTCGTTCGCGTCAACTCTGTTGATGAGAACGGTGATGCATCGACAGGCTCTTGGACAGTTGGCGATGACAGTGGCATGCAAACGTTTGCTGAACGCGTACTGTACAAAGCGGAGTTGACGCTCACGTTTGCTGGCCTTGAAAGCACGGTTAGCATTAACACAACGTCTGCCAATAACTTTAAAGCCACTCAGCTGGACATCAATACAGCGCTAGCGGCGGCTATCGAAGACAGCCCAGAATTGTCTAAGTTGCTTGAACTGACAAAACAAGACGGCACACAGCAAGTAACCATTACATCACTAGTTGGTGGTTTAAATGACTTGCGTATTGACATTGCTCAGCCAGAAGTATTGGCAAGTGGTTCAACGGTTGGTGCAGGTCAAGTAATCTTGTCAACATCGGACGTAAGCTCTGTATTGCAAGGTTTGATCCAAACTGGGGTTACGGTTCCAAATGGTTCATCAGCGGCGGCAGCAGACGTTGTTACAGCGCTGGCAACGATTGATGGCAACATCGATAATACTGGTACTACGGGGGCGGATTACTTAGCCTACGCGGACGGTGGTTCTAGCGATTCAAACATTGGTATCAGCTATTCAGTGATCAATGTTGGCAATGGCAGCAACGATCTGGTGGTAATGCATTCTCACGAAGACAGTGCAAACGTACTAGAGATCAACCAAACTTTTGGTAAGGTTACTGTTGTTAACTTCCATGACATCTCGCCAAACGATGTGGCTAATCAGACGGAAGTGGGCAACCATGCCATTGACTTTACACATTACCTAGACAATCGCACAGACGATTCGGTCAGTAACGGAAATAACTTCTCTGAAGAATCCATAGCGGTAACATTAAATACCAATGCTCAGCTTACCGGTTCTGCGGCAAGTACAGGTACGGCGTTAGCTAACTCTGTCAACATGCTGAATTTTGATAACACAGCGGGCACACTTGCTTGGTCAGATTTGACGGCCTCTAACCTTGTTGCCGCGCTAAACGGCGGCACCTCAGTAGGCGGTATTGTCGATGGAACATTAGATGCTGTTGCGTCTACAGCTAACTTAGTTGGCGATGTTCAAAAGCACATTGTAATGGTTGAAAACGATGCGAATGTAGGGGAATACAAAGTCTTCTACCTAACGTCTGCAAACAACAACACAACGGGCGATTTTGATACCAATACAGCGACCTTGTTGGGTACGCTCGACTTTGGCGCCTCAATTAACTTCCCATTGGTAGGCTCAGCGGAGTGGGATGCTGCCATTGAAAACTTGCTGACGTCGAAAAATGACAGTACACAGATCTATGACAACGCTGACTACACACTTGCTGAGGCGACTAAAACGAATGATCTGACTAACAACTACTCGATTGAAGACACGCTAGAAAACCTGTTGGCGGCCAATGTAAACAACCCTACAGGTACTCGAGAAATCTTAGTGAATGCAGAATCCATTACTATTTCAGACAGCGGCAGTGATCTAGACGGTGAAGAAGTACTGTTTACAGGGATATCCTTAGGCTCAGCAGGCACCGCGATTAACTTTGATGATGATGCAGCGACCTTATCACTCAGTGAATTGCAGTTGATTACGGGGTCAAGCTCAGGTCAATACAGTTTAAGTACAGATGTATCCGATCAATTGACCATTGAAGGCACTAACAATGCTGACACGGTCCTTGTAGTTGGCAACGCTTCCTACATTTATAACTTGAACGATGGCGATGATGTGTTGCAGGTCCAAGGCGATAATATCGGTACATTTGCCTCAAAAGTCCAAGTAAATGGTGGCTTGGGAACAGATGAAGTGAGTTTTTACAATGGAAACTTTGGAGCTCAGACAATTGGTGGTGGTGCAAACGTTACTGTGACGGATGCGGCTTTTGCTAATATGACAGGCATTGAAAAGGTGTCAGGTGCTGGTGGTAATTCATTTTTTACCGGTTACTTCAGCCTTACGCTAGGTGTGAATGCTAACACTGCATTTACCTCAGGTGTTGAAGTGTTTTCGGGGCTTGGTAGTCAGTTAAACCTTTCTGCGGCGAACGCAACGATGGTCATTACAGCCACTGGTGATGACCGTGACGATAGCATTACCACAGGTTCCGGTGATGATATAATTAATGCTGGTAATGGTAATGACACTATTGACGGCGGCGCAGGTGCGGACTCTATTGACGCTGGTGCTGGTAATGATACGGTAACTTTTGACGCGGATGATATTGCTACTGATTCTGTGGATGGTGGAGCGGACAGCGACACTATTACGGCGGCTGGTCAAACTGGCCCCGTTACAATTGATCTAACTAGTACAACAGATGCTTATGTAAACTTTGAGAACATTATTGGCTCTGATGGTGCTGATACGCTGACAGGTGACACTTCTGTTAACACAATCAATGGCGGCGCTGGCGATGACATCATTGTGGCGCAAGACACTGACACGATCGACGGTGGTGCAGATAACGATACGGTACGCTTCGGAGCCGCGGTTACTTCGGCAAACCTATCGAATGGTGATCTTCTGAATGTTGAAACCGTTGAAATCACAAATACTGGCGATGCTGCGTATGATTTCAGTGCACAAACAGAAGCATTAACCATCACAGGTAACACCGGTGCAGATACCATCACTGGCGGTGCGGGTGCAGATACCATCACTGGCGGTGCGGGCGATGACATCCTTGTGGCGCAAGACACTGACACAATCGACGGTGGTGCAGATAACGATACGGTACGTTTCGATTCAGCTGTTTCTGCGGCAAACCTATTGGATGCTGATCTTCTGAATGTTGAAACCGTTGAAATCACAAATACTGGCGATGCTGCGTATGATTTCAGTGCACAAACAGAAGCATTAACCATCACAGGTAACACCGGTGCAGATACCATCACTGGCGGTGCGGATGCAGATACCATCACTGGCGGTGCAGGTGCTGATATTATCACTGGCGGTGCTGGTGCGGACATTATTGATTTGACAGATGCTGATAATGCAGTAGATACAATAGTTTACTCTGCGGCTAGCGACGGAACAGACATCATTACTGGCTTTTTATCAGGTGAAGACCGAATCGAGATTGATGGCGCCTTGCAAACTCAGCTAGATGATGTGACTGTCGATACTAGTTTTACTTGGGTTTCTGCAACTGATGATAATACATCTGCGTCTGAAACGGTGGACTTGTCTGTCGCCGAAGCCATCTTTATGAACTCTTCGAATTCAGGCGTATCAGAGGCGAATTTAACTAATGGCGGGCTAGTACTTCAGGCACTTAATGATCAGTTTAATAACTCTGTACCGGCTAATAGTGAATCTTGGTTCGTCGTTGTTGAATCCAGTGATAATGCTGGGACATTTGGTGTATATGTCGTAACTGATGCCGGAAACGGAGACATTGATAATTCAGGAGACAGTATTCAAATTTTGGGTGTCGTAACGGGTGATACTGTAGCCACCTCCGACTTTATTATGGCTTAAGGTTGGGTGACTTAAAGTTTAATCTTACTGATACCTAGTATCATCCGATACAAAACCCTCGTCTCTTCGGAGTCGGGGGTTTTTTATTATCGATCTATGTATTTGTTCCAGTTGGAGTGTGGATGATTTGGGAAAACTCATGCTGTTTGAGTGTCTTGATAGACTAAGTGAAGTTGCCCCGACGTTAGATAAAGGAGGGCAAAACCTTAATCGTCGAGCGTTGATTAGGCGACTCTAATGAGTTGCCATTTTAGCGGTAATCCAAAAGCATCGTGGCATATGACAGTAATAGAGAGCCTTTACTACAAGTATCCGCAGTAACGTTCAGTGTAAGGAAAATAGGAAATAGAAGGATGAATAAAATCGATCATACGCCAAAAGTAAGTGTTGTGATGCCTGTTTATAATCGAGTGCATCAAGTATCAAGAGCGATCGACAGTATTCTGGCGCAAAGTTACGAGGACTTTGAGCTAATCGTTGTGGACGATGGATCACAGGACGGCACGATAAAAGTAGTTGAGCATTATGCAAAGTGCGACAATAGGGTTCGTTTATTGTCACTTCCGAGCAATGGTGGTCAAGGATTGGCGCGAGCATTGGGAAATGATGCGGCAAAGGGGGAGTACATTGCTGTTATGGATTCAGACGATCGAGCCGCGCCGAGGCGGTTGGCATTGCAAACTGAATTTTTAGATCAGCACCCAGACATCACTCTGGTAGGAGGGCAAGCGACGAAAGTGTTTTCAGACACAAGCGTTCGCATGGATATGCTGAGCGGGGACGCGCAATTAAAGGCGTTATTGCTAATGATGGACTGTGCTTTTGTACATCCTACTGTCATGATTCGAAAGGCGTTTATGCGGCAGCATAATCTCAATTACAGTGCCGAACGTCGTGGTGACGACGACTTTGAGTTTTATTTACGGATGGTCGAAGCGGGCGCTACCTTCTACAATATGCCGGATCAACTGGTCGAATATTTTCGTCATGAAGGAAATATCAGTGCAAATACGCCGCGAATAAATCAAGACAAAACGCCTTTAAGGGTTCGACTATTAAGTTTATATTATCCCGAGTTAACCGTATCTGAGATACAAGCCATTGCCAAAATCATGCAAACGGGAGCAAGTTTGTCTGCTAAACAAGCATATCAAGGTATTCTAGCGGCAGAGAAGGCGCAAACCATGCAACACAGCTATTTTGGTGAAGATCATGCTTACCTCAACCAGATATTGCAAAGAGCTATCATGATTGTCACTAAAGCATTAAATAAATCTGGGCATCAGGTATGACACAGGTGTTCCCGTTAATGGAGAAAAATCGCACTTTTTTAGTCACTGGTGGTGCGGGTTTCCTAGGGTTTCATTTATCTCAGCGTTTATTGGAAATGGGGCATTATGTTATCGGCATGGATAACCTAGCAACAGGGTCGTTGGCAAATATTGCTCAGTTACAAACCCATGTACGGTATCGTTTTTTGCAGCAAGACATCGTACTGCCATTTGATGTGAGTAGCCTTGATGGAATATTTCATTTAGCGTGTCCTGCGTCCCCCATTCACTATCAAGCTGACCCGATAGGCACGACTAAAACATCGGTCATTGGGACATTACACGTATTAGAATTGGCGGCCAAACTCAATATTCCAATATTATTCACGTCGACATCTGAGGTATACGGTGACCCTGATCAATCGCCACAAGTAGAAACTTATCACGGTAATGTAAACCCAATTGGCCCTAGGTCGTGTTATGACGAAGGAAAGCGCTGCGCAGAAAGTCTGTGTTTCGATTTTCAAAGGCAGTTGGGTGTATCCGTGAAGGTGGCTAGGTTATTTAACAGCTACGGACCGAATATGGCGGTAAACGACGGACGAGTTGTAAGCAGTTTTATAAACCAAGCGCTTAATGACCAACCGATCACTGTTTTTGGTGAAGGAAAACAAACGCGTAGTTTTTGTTTTGTCAGTGATACCATTGATGGCTTGTTAAAATTAGCTCAGTCCGAATGTTCAGCCCCCATTAATCTTGGTAACCCGAGCGAAATCACAGTGTTAGCACTTGCGCATAAAGTGATTGCATTAACAAATAGCCATTCCGAAATCATCTATCGTGATTTACCGATAGACGATCCCAAGCGCCGCTGCCCTGATATATCATTAGCGCTCGATAAATTAGGCTGGTCACCCCAAGTAACGTTAGACAAAGGGCTAGAGCTGACATGTCGATTTTACTCAACGTTACTTTCCAGTAAGAAAGAAAAAGTCCCTCATTTATGACGAAGACAGAGTGTCTTGATCTTATTGCAGTATGCAAACGCACCTTAGACCGTCAGCCGAGTTCGGCCCGACACTATTTTCTGTTAATAAACGCGTTTAATATGCTTGGATGGCATCAACAGGCTTTAATTTATGCTCATAAAGCAACTCAGTTGATGCCACAACACTACGCTATTCAGGCGCTTTTATTAAGGACGCTGTTATTTACAGGGCAAATAAACGCGGCCTGGTCTCATGCCCAAACACTGCTAACGGTCATGGGAGGGAACTGGCAAATCCTCAATGCCGCGGCAGAGGTAGCTCGCTGGAAAGGCCTGATGACACATGCGCTTAAATGGCAAAGACTAGCGTTGGAGCACGTTCTCAGCAGATCACATCAATCTAACTTATGTACGGCTAATGCATGTGATTTTAACTACGTAGAGAATGAGACGCTTCTGTGGCAAATATTGCAATTGTGTCATGATGCTGGCATTAAGGTGTTTCCGATCGCAGGCAGTCTTTTAGGGTTAGAGCGAGAAGGGCATTTATTGCCTTTTGATAAAGATCTAGACGTTGGCGTAGATTATCGCCACCTCAACAAAGTGGTTAGATTGTTAACACAGCACGGGTGGTGGGAAGACAGTGCATCTTTTGGTATGAAAAACCCCCGAGTGATGCGCCATGTTTCGGGGGTTGCGTTAGACGTGTGTGGTTTTTATACGCCTGCGAGTAGCTCTGCATCTTATGGTGGCTTTTGGGCAAAAGGATTGGCTCGTGAAACACAGCGTATTACCGTATACCCTGTTTTTAATACCACGCTTAAACAAACACCTGTAGGACAGTCGTGGTATCTCAGTGAGCCAATTAATTGGTTAGTCGCTTTATATGGTTGCGACTGGCAGACTCCTAACCCCTATTTTGACTCTGTGATAGGTGCAAAGAACCTAACAGCATGTACGGAATTGACCGATTACTATTTGTTTTCTCATCTTACTCAATATTGGCAGCAGGGTCGCATGGGTAAATTTATGGAGAGCCTTCAAAGTGGGCTACGTCATGCGCCTGATGACGTTTTGCTTTTGGCTTCACTGAACAAATGGCAAAGCTGGGGCACACAAGTAAGCATTGCATACACATAGCGTAAATATTGCCTAGCACATCAAAAAGTGGTTGATTATAAACGAAGTTTTATGACAGTCTTATCAACCGAAAAAATGTCATTTAGACACAGACATTCTGATTAACAAATTTAGACAAAAGATTACTCGTGTGATGCCCATCACAAACTCTGGGCAAAATCTCGATTATTCTGAATCATATGCTGGATGAGAGGCGTTCTTCTCACCAAAGTGTAACAAATATAGTTGATAATCTTTATCATCGTGTCTGTTACATTTCATGCAAACAGTACTAACGCGGATGCGTAAGTAATCACTAAGACTTTCTCAAGTCAGGCCAATACATTGAACATTGGTCTACTGTGAAGTTTAGTAAATAACCTTTGATCAAGGAGTTTTATAAATGGCTATTAGTCAAACACAGCGTACAGAACTACTGACTCTTCTAGTTGGTATGTTCGATGCAGCACCAACATCTGACCTTCTTTCTGAACTAGCAACAGGTCTAGACAATGGCGCGACACTAGCGGGCTACGCAGCTAACCTAGGTGAGTCTGCTGAATTCTCTTCTATCTACCCAACATACCTTACAGCAGAAGAGTTTGCTGAGCGTTTCGTTAACAACCTACTAGGCGACAACGTTTCAGCTGATGCAAAAGCAGAAGGTGCTGCATTTGTTGCAGGCGCAATTAATGCGGGTGCTTCTCGCGGTGAAGCGGTTGCTGTAGCAATCGAAACATTGGCTTCTGTTCCAGAAGACGATGCGACTTGGGGCCAAGCAGTTGCTGAGCTAAACAACAAAGTTGAAGTAGCTGAGTACTTTGCACTAAATGGTAACTACTCTGGTCTATCTCTAGAGCAAATGCGTACTGTTACAGACGGTGTAACCGCTGAAGACGCTACAGTAACAGCTAAAACTGGCGCTATTGATGATGGCACACTATTCGGTGGCAGCAACACTGGTGATAACATCTTCGAATTGACTGCTACGACTGACCGTGGCGCTGATTTCGTAGGTACGTCTGGTAACGATCTTTACGAAGCGTTCCTATCTCAAAACTCTTTCACTGGTGGTGTATCTAACACATTGTCATCTGCTGACCGTCTAGACGGCCAAGGTGGTGTTGACACGCTAACAGCTGAACTAGTACCTGAGTTCTTTGGCGCAACCGGTGATGCACAAAACCGTATCGACGTTCAACCATCGACTCAAAACATCGAAATCGTTAAAATTCAAGCGCGCGATGCATTGACTGATGCGGCAGGTTCTGCAACTACATTAACTGTTGATGCGAAGAACATGACTGATATCGATAAAATCGGTTCTAACTTCTCTGACGGCGATCTAGTAATCGAGAACCTAACAACTCTAGAATCTGACGGTAACCTACGCAACACAGGTGACCTAACAGTAACGATGGTTCACACAGATAACTTTAACTCTGACCAAGATGCGTCTGACTTAACAGTTTACTTCGATGAAGATTACCTAGTATCTGGTCAAACATCTGAAGCGCAAGCGTTCTACTTCCTTCTTGACGAAGATGCAAACCTTGCAAACAACCCAGATTTGCTAAACAACATCAACGTTGACGGTATCCGTTTCAGTCTAGATGGCGGCGCGACTATCATCGACCTTGATACACCAGAAGCGGCGACAGCGGGTACGCACGCTGGTTTCGTTGCAGCACTTCAAACAGAATTGGCAGCATTGATTGCTGATGGCACTGTTCCAGCTGGTACAACGCTAACACTTGACCCTACCATCACTGACTTCACGTTCCTTGACAGCGGTGAGCGTTCTGTTGATATCCCTGCGATTGTTCTAACGACTGGCGACGGTTCTGTTGTAACACCAATCGGTTACAGCCAAGTAGAAGATGCAATCGGTGAATACGACCTTTACGGCCGTTTCAATGCTCAAAGCCAAGTAAGCAACGACCCAATCTCTATCAACGTAGAGCTTGAAAAAGTAGGTCGTGATGGTGAAGGTGGCAACCTAATCATCGGTGGTAAAGACCAAAACTCGAATGGCGACACAGACGTTGACCAAGCAGACGGTATTGAAGTATTCAACATCTCTGTATTGGGTAACGAAGACAAGCCATCTAACCTTGGTTACATCACATCTACTAACGGTGCACTGCGTACAGTAAACATTGCAACAGATGCAGCGTTTGTTGATGGTGATACTTTTGCAGCGTTGACTATTCGCGGTGTGTCTGCTGAAGCGGATTCTGTAACGCCATTTGGCATTGGTTCTACAACATCACAAGATCAGTCGATCGATACAGTGAATGCAAACAGCTTCCTAGGTGACCTAAACATCGGTGAAGAGTTCGCAGCGCAAAACGTTAACACGTTGACAGCAGCGGGCGGCGGTGATGTGTACTTCAACGTTGCAATCGACGAAGAAGGCGATTACAGCTACTCTACAGGTGCTGGTTCTGATGAGATCCGCGTTAGCACTGATGGCGATGCGATCGACGACGTAAACACTAGCCTAACAGTTTCTACTGCGGCGGGTGATGACGAAGTGTACCTATCAGGTATCGCGGCTGAAACTGATGTTTCTGAAGAAACTATGTACGTACTAGACAACTTGTCTGTATCAACTTCTTCTGGTGAAGACTACGTAGAAGTAACAGATGGCGGTCGTTACGACATCAACACTGGTACGGATTCTGACTTCGTATTCATCAACAACAATGGTACTAAAGCAGTTTACACTCACGGTGCAGACTCAGGTGTATCTTCTTACCGTGACGTACTATACAAAGCGACTATGACGGTAACGTTTGCTGGTTTTGAAAGTACGGTAACGATCAACACAACGGCTGCGAACAAGTTCATCGCAACAGACCTTGAGATCAACGATGCAATCGAACGTGCAATCGAAGCGAACCCAGAGCTAAGCCGTCTACTTGACGTAACTTACGATGATGGCACACAGCAAATCACAGTAACGTCTACAATCGACGGCAACAACCTAATGGACTTCGATATTACGCAACCTGACGTTGTGAATACAGGTGCAACGGGTTCTCAAGTAAATCTAAGCACGGGTGATTACACTGCATTGCTTCAAGGTATGCTTGAATTGGGTGCTACTGGCGCAACTACTCTTACTGATTACAGCTCTATTACTTCAAGCTCAACTGCAACGGACGTTGCTAACATCATCGTAGATGACGTTGATGCTGTAGAAGTGACGGATACTGCTGGTACTCAAGGTACGCTAACAAACACATCTGTTATCAACCTAGCAAAAGGTGCTAACGATCTTGTAGCACTGGGTTCTAACGTTGATGCTGATGATACAAACAACGGCAACTCAGTTTTCGAAGAAACTACTCAATCGCTAACTCAAAGCACGAACACGCTAGTAATCGACGATACCTTTGGTAAAGTATCGATTGCCAACTTCTTTGACGCAGACGATCTAACAGAAGTAGGTTCTCACGTTCTAGATTTCACTGCGTACCTAAACAACACAGTGGATGCATCTAGCAACACAAACAACTTCTCTGAAACACCAGTAGACGTGACGTTGAATACTGATGCTACTGCTGAAGAAAACAGTGTAACGTTCTTGTCTTATGACGAAACAACTGCAAGCTCTGTAAGCTTCGACAACCTAACTGCGGCGCAATTGGTTGCAGCGTTGAACGGTACAGGTGGTACAACGGTAGCGGGTGGTCTAGTCAACGGTGATCTTAATGCCGATGCGAATGATGCTACAATAGTACAGTCTACTCAGTCTGTGATCGTAATGATCGAGAACAATCAAAACCTAGGCGAATACAAAGTATTCAACCTTGTTTCGAGCAACACTGAAGCGGGTGATGATGGTTTGTTTGCATCGTCTGGCAGCCAGTTACTAGGTACATTGGACTTCGGTAACAGCATTGATCCAACAATTGAAGTAGCGAACCTAGTAGGTTCTGCTGACTACAACACTGCAGTGTCTGATTTCCTAGCATAAGCTAAGTGATCTCTTAGTTGGACGACTCCTAGAGTCATCCTTCGCTAAGTCCGAAACCCTTCAGAATCCATTCTGAGGGGTTTCTTTTTTTGCAGTGGCAGTGTTAGGCTGTGCCATTCAAAATTGCCAGTGTCTTGGATCTCAGTGGACCGCACCATGTCAAAAAATATTAGCATCACGTTCAATGACGTGTTTGTCACGCGACTGTTTACCTTCAACCTAGAGCTGTCTGAGCATCATCCAGCATGGCTTGACTACATTGCTCAGCGCCAAGCGAGCGAGCCTGTAACGGAGAAAATGAACCGTTCAAATTACAATGGCTGGAAAACACCGTTTGACTTATTTGATGAACCGTTGTTCGCGCCGTTGCAACGCTTAAGCAAACAGTGCTTTCAGTACGTATTTGAGCAGCATCAGCAACAAGCGCAAGCAGAGCATTTTGATGTTCAAGGGTCGGTGAACTTAAGCCATCCTCAGGCGTTTAATTATCAGCACGGCCACGCCATGTCTTTGTACAGCGGCGTGTATTACCTTACGGTGCCAGAGAACTCGGGCGATATTGTGTTTCATGAGCCACGTCCAGCGGCCAAATACTCGCGCTTACAAGCAGACGGTTGCCGTTTTGGCAGTGGTGATGTGCACATCGCCCCTAAAGCCGGTCAACTGGTGCTGTTTCCCTGTTGGCTGGAGCATTCAGTGTTACCCAATGAGTCTGACCAGACGCGTATTTCGATCCCTATGAATGCGATGGAACGGACCTTATCCCCCGTTTTACCCAAAAAAAACTAACTTAATATGGAGACTAGCATGTCAAACATTACGATTAATGGCCAAGATTACACATTAGATCAGTTGTCAGCAGAGCAGCGCGGCACGGTAACGTCGATTCAATTTGCCGATCAGCGTATCAAAGAGTTACAAGATGAGATGGCGATCCATCAAACAGCGATCAATGCGTATGCTCAGTCGCTGGGTCAGAAAATGCCAAAAGAAGCCATGCCCAATGCAAAAGATGAGGTTGTAACGATCAATAATAAAACCTATGTGTTGAGTGATTTTGAAGGCGAAGCGCAAGAGTTGGTGTTTTCCATTCATAAAGCGCAGAAGTGTAAAGCAAAACTGGAAGGTGACTTGGCATTAGCGCGTACGGCTCGCTCTGCCTACGCTAATGAACTTAGTGCAGCGTTGTAATTGACGCTTAAGACATTCAACCAAACAGTAAAAGGAGTAGGTATGTCCGCAAATTGGCAAGCGCTTAGCAAAGAAAGGCATCTGTCTGCTGGATGGGTGTCGCCGACAAACTATAATCACGCTAAATCGACCAATGTGATCCCAGTTGTGGGAGCAGAAGTCAGTCAATTGTTGCCTTTTTTTCCACTTGCGTTCCTAAAAACCGACTCAGATCGTTTTCAGCTGGTTGCACTTCTGTCATTACGAGCAGGGGTTAATGTGTTTGTTAATCCACAAGGCAAATGGGTAGTGCCTTATACGCCCTCTATGTTGCGCAGTTACCCATTTAATTTGGCAGCGAACGGCACGGGAGGCTATGTGTTGGCAGCGGATACCTCATCGGAGTTCTTTTTCGAGTCGGAGCACGCCGGTACACAGCCCGTGTTAAACCAAGATGGCAGCCCTTCGGATGCGCTACAGTCCGTCATGTCATTTATGCAAGCACGTATTGCGCAGCAAACGATCACGGATAAAGCCGTGCAAGCATTGTTTGATCATGGGTTACTCGAATCCTGGGCAGCAGAAGATGACGATCAAGTCAAACACGCGGTAAACGGTGTTTATCGCGTTAATGAGTCAATGTTGAAGTCTCTTAAAGGAGAGGCTTTAGAGACGTTGAGTCAATCTGGAGCCATCGGCATTGCCTATGCCCAATTGTTTAGCCTGGCGCGTTTGAAGGATTTAAAAGTTCGTCAAGCACATCACGAACAATTGAATACGTCCAAGCCGTTGGAGGAAAAAGTGGATTTGGATAAATTGTTTGATGGTCAATCGGGCAACGATGTCTTTTCATTTTAACGCCTGAGTCTTCCTATTTTTTGATTAAGGTAGCGCAGGCTATGCTATGCCTGCAATACCATTAAAATGGAACCATTAGATGGGGGGAGACTGAATAGGACTGTCTATTCATGTGTTAATGTAGATCAGGAAAACAGCGCGACTTGCTTTCCCAATGAGCAGATCAAACGTACCATCCAATAAGTAATACGATTCAATAATAGGACTCAGCAAGGATGTTGTTATGTCTGTTTTATTTTTTCATTTTGATGGTACGTGTAACGCGCCCAGTGATGCGTATGCCCCCCCAAACGCGGATGAGAGCATTTCGAACGTTTTAAAATCTCATCTGTTACTGGGCGGTGAACTGGATAATTCTAATGGGCGTTTAAGTATACCGTCTTCGAACCGTTCTTTTTATTATGCGGGCGTAGGAACGTATGGGAGCGCGCTTGAGCGTTGGTTGAATGCTGGTTTCGCCTTTGAAAACGCGGATGTGGCCAATATTCTTCAACGTGCTTTGCTTGATTTTCAATGCCATTATCATGTCAAAATTGAGGCGATAGTTCTGATTGGTTTTAGTAGAGGCGCGGCATTGGCACGCCGCTTCGCCGCCTTGATTAATCCTTTCGTGCAGGGGGCTGTCGTCATTGAAGCGGTGATGGATACGGTAGCGTCGATTGGCTGGCCCAATTTAGACAAAACGCAACGTCCAACCCATGATGTGGTTTTTGAGTACGGCTGTCATTTACCTCGTTGTGTCAAGCATGCTCTGCATTTAGTGGCATTGGATGAGCAGCGCTTGGCGTTTCGGCCCACTTTAATGAATCACGATGCTCGTGTCACTGAGCTTTGGATGCCGGGCGTCCACAGCGACGTTGGCGGCGGGTTTCGTCAAGACAGTTTGGCGGACCTTAGCTTTGGCACGATAGCACGATGGCTACAGCGAACACTCAAAAGTCATCGTACGACTTTGTACCACCCTGTTGAACGGTTGCCATTATTTAATCGCGACTCTAGTACATATCAATACTGGTCAGAGTTGCTAGAGATGACGCCTTCTGTGACAGCCCCAGCTCATTATCAACAACGCTTCGGACACTTTGCTAAAGCGACATTAGCACCTCGCCGATGTCATGTATTAAAGGGCAATACGCCCTGTGAAAAAACGCATCCGTTGTGGCATCGCAGTGTGTTCAAACGGATGGCGCAACAGCCTTACCAGCCCGTTGCCATTCTGCAAAAACCGGCACTGGGCTGGTGCCATTATTAAGTTGAAGCAGGTGACCTGTGTGGTCAAACCCCGAGTGTCCCTCGGGGTTTATTTCGGCTTAATCGATCAGCTCATGGATACCAACAAGTTGGTCCCCAAACTGCACCCATTCGATGTCGACTAAGGTATCCACTTCGATATAAGCGTCTTTTTGATAGGTCAGGGTGACGCTACCATTGGCCAGTTGCTCAATGATGTATTCCTCAAAACGATGCTGCTGTATTGCGGTATCAACGCCATCACCACCATCCAGAAGGTCATTGCCATGGCCGCCGATTAAAGTGTCGTTGCCTGCGCCACCATAAAGCAGGTCGTCACTGATATCCGTCGACAAACTGAGCTCTCCCAATGCGGTAGCGCTGGTTAAGGAGATCAAGCCCTCTGCATTCATAAGATGATGTTGAGCTTGCTCTGATTGCGCTAAGGATAAGAACAGCGCGAGCCAAGATCCGCCTGATTCGATCATGTTGACGCTTTCGCTGATGAGTGCAGCTTGGTTACTGCCAGCAAAATCGGTGACTAATTGACTGACTTTTTGTGCTTGTGTGTACACATCAAATAAGCTGGATTGCCCCTCTAGCCATGCTTGATAGCCGATGGCGGCGATGTCTTCCATGCTAAGATTGGAGGTGACCAGCTTGTTGAGTGTGTCGCTGTCAGGCAGGCGGCCAAAGATTGCTTGATAACTGGTGCTAAGCAGGGTAAGTGCGTCGCTATTATGGGCCATAAAAGCATAGCTTTCGGTGGCCTGTAACATCCGTCCCCAGTCCTCAATATTACTGAGATTGTCCTCGCTTAAAAGAAGCTCACGCGCCACACCGTTGTCTAAGAAAACAGCATGACTGTACCAGTCACCTTCAAAACTGAAGCCTTGCGCTGAGGTGTCGCTCAAATCGGCATCTAGTGGTACATAATGAGTGACGATGTTGCCGTCATTGTTGAGAGCAAACTCAAGGGTGCCTTGTACGCTTTGGCCACCTTGTAGAACATCGTTACCGGAGCCGCCAAATAAAGTATCGCTTCCCATACCACCGACGACGGTATCGTTACCGCTGTCGCCGTAGAGTAAATCATCGCCACCTTTGGAGCCGATTACATCGTCGCCTGCGCCGCCGTGCAAGATATCATCGTCTTCGCCTAAGACAATGTTTTGCGAGTTGGCACCGGCGTAAACAATGTTGGCACCGCCGCCGCCACGGATGGTGACGTTATTGCCGACAATCACCGCAAATTCGATGTCGTCTAAGTCAATAATAGTGCCAGCGGGCAAGGCACGGGTATCAATGACCAACGCTTCTTGATTGTCGGATGAGCTCGATCCAGTAATACGAATCGGGGTGCTAGACGGGGTTGCGCTGTTTGACGTCAACGTGACTTGGTTGACCCAAAGGTTGCTCGCATTGGCTAAGTTCTCAAGGAAGTTGCCACCGGCGTTTTCCATGTCGTTTAAATCATCTTCGCCGGAAGCGCTGTCATTAATTAACGCAATCAGAGTATCACGTTGATTTTGAGTACTGGCGGTGGTGTTTGAACGAGCCGTCATGCCGACACCAGTCGGTAAACTGACGGTTGTCACCACTTGATTAGCATTGTTGTTGGCGAAGTGTAACGGGATATCGGCTTCTGGTGTGGTGCCGTTGCTGTCGGTGCGATCACGGGAGACGGGAGCGACGGTGATTTTTTGGACGGTGTTGCCGTTACTGTCTGTTTCTTCTGATGTAGTAACCGTCGCACCATCGACGTTATTCGGCTCAGGTTCAGGTTCAGGTTCTGGCTGCGGCTCAGGTTGAGGTGCTGTTGGGTTGGCCACATTCAGAGTAACGGTATTCGCTGTCACCGAATCGACCGTGCCATCGCTGACGGTAAAGTCAAACGTGGCGTAGCCACTGCCCGAATCACCGCTGTCTGGGGTAAAGGTTAGCTGTCTGATGTTGGTCAAGGGGACTTCTGTATCCACTGCCGTGATCTCGATGCCATTCAGTTTGAGGGTGCCCTGAGTCGGTAAGGTTTTAATGGTAATGTGATCAAACGTATCACCCGCGTCCACATCACTAAAACCAAAATCGGGCTCGGTAAAAGTGAAGATGCCGTTATAGGCCACTGTTTCAGTCGTGTCGGAGGCGGTGGGGGCATCATTACTGGGTAGGATTGTAATAACCTTAGTTAACGCCTCGCTTGCACTGGTGCCGTCATTTACGGTGAAGGAGATATGGCGTTGCGCTGCATTTTCGTTGCTGGTTGCAAAGGTGATGGCCATTAAGGCTGCGTTCCATTCCGCTATAGTCGCTAAGCCGTTTGCGGAGTTAAGAGATAGTACACCGCTTTCTGTGTTGTAGGAGCCGTCGATATTACCTGTTGTCGCACCATCGTTGATAAAAGAAAGCGTATCGCCTGCGCTAAAACCAGAGCTGATCTGAATATCGGCAGAGACCAGTGTAGTATTGTCCACGTCAGTTATGTTGAGCGCTGATAAAATGACAATAGGGGTGTCAGCTTCAGTGTATAAAAGGCTCTGATTAAAGCTGTTATCAAGCTGCCCTTGCGGCGTCAGTTTAATTAACCCGAAATCATGGTTCTCCTGTGTCTGGTAGTGATTGCCTGCGATAAAAAGACTGCCATCACTGGCTATGTCCATTCCCCAAGCATAGTTATTAGCGCCGTTTGCCATATCGATAATGGCATGGCCTGCATCACCAAATTCTGTATTCAGTGAACCATCAGGACGCAGCTGCGCTACATGATAGTCTGTTCCTGAAAACAGTAAGTTGATATTACCCTGATCATCAGATTCAATTTCTCTTGGGAATAAGTAACTTCCCATGACTGTGTTTAACTCTAATAGCCCATTTGTACCAAATGAACTATCTAACGTACCGCTGTTTATATCTAGCTTTTCCAGTAAAGCAATCTGCATGAAAGATGGCGACAATACTATTTGTGTTGAAAGCAAAAATATGGCTTCGCCAACTGCGTGGATACCAGTGTAAGTCTGGTATTGTTGTACTGGTAAAACCACGCTGCCATTTGTGCCCTGATCTGTTTTTAACGCCCCATTTTGATCAAAAAATGTGAGTAGATACTGGCTGCTATTTGAGTTTTTCTCAAGTTGATAAAGACCACCGTTGGCATCAGCGATTGTCTGCATTGGGGTGATGTCGACCCTTGTTTGCATCAAGTCGCTGTCCTGCCATGTCGCATCAATAGCACCATCTTCGGTAAGCATGACATTTTTATTTGTAGCGGCTAGTAAAACGCTGCCATCGCTGAATAAATATGGGATTGCAATCTGGCCATGTTGGAAAATTTCGACAGAGGCAATACCTTGATCACCATAGCTGCTATCGAGTATACCGTCCGATGTATAGCGAGCCATAAGTAATAGCTCTTCATTTGCTGCGATGTCGGGTGACTTAGCGATACCAGAAATGAGAATGTTGCCTTGCTGATCAAGCAAAATCTTATAGGCACGATCATCGCCTATATCAACAAGCCCTGAGTCATTGTTGTCCCCTGTATAGGAATACAATGAAGTTTGTACAATGCCATCACTGCCAAAGGTGGTATCTAAGCTGCCATCTGCGTTGTAGCGTACCATTGCAATATCATCGTCGACACCATTGAATGTGTACCCAACAACGATTGATTTGCCGTCAGGCTGAATAACCACGTCATAGCCACGATCAGTGCCATCATTAATTTCTTGGATGATTTTGCCGAATTCAGTGGTAAGCATCGGGGCGTCGTTGGCGGCTGAGACATTAACGCTAACGGAGTTCGTCAAACTAGTTGTATTGGTTTCATCTGTAACTGTAATGTCTATCTTGCGGGTGGATTCCGCTGGGGTATCACCTGTGACGGTGAAATTAAGCGCGCGGATCAAAGATTGCACGGTTTCTGGCGTGGCATCGCCGGTGGTAAAGTTCACTACAAAATCATTACCTGCTGTAATGGCGTTAGCCAGTGTACCGATTTGAGTGCCGTTTACGCTGACAGTTGAGCCTGCAGTCGTGCCGCCAAGGCTCACAACACCTGATGTATTCGCGGATAAAAGATCGCTTGCGGCATCGGCGTTGTTGGTCACACTGACTGTTAAGGCGCCACCGTTTAATGTGCTAGAGTCAATATCTGTTAGTGTTGCGTCGCTGTTTAAATCCAGCAGTACGCTGTTGCCTTCGGACACACTGACACTGTCGCCCGTTAGATTACTGATGACAGGCGGGTTTGGTGTCACCGAGAGAGTAAATGTGCCGGTGACAGCATTATCACCACCATTAGCATTACCATCGGCATCGTCCAAGGTGAGGTTAAACACTCGATCACCAGTGGCACTCGGCGCGCCGTATTCGAGATTGCGCACTAGGGTCTGTACGGCTGCATTGGTGGCATTACTATTAAAGCTTAGCGTAAGCGCTTTGCCACCTTGACCATCATTGATTGCATCAACCGTCGCGATGGTCGTACCAGACACTTGAATCGTTTCTCCAGCACTGATGCTGGCATCATCGCCTGAGGTTACATTAGTGCCATCCAGGCTCCAGTGACCATTTTCCTCACCTGACGTTTGGGTGATCACCAGCGAACCGCCATCGTAGTCAGCACTATCTATATTACTAACGGTCGCATCATCGAACAAACCGACATTTTGCGCCCCATTGCCCACAACAACGCTACTGGCCTCGCTAAAGACATTACCAATCACAGGAGCGTCATTGACCCCCGTCAGGGAGATAGTGCTGGTGATATTAGGCGTGCCACTGTCGCTACCGCCGCCGTCAGCACCGCCGTTATCTTGAATACTCGTAATCGTCACGACACGATTGCCAGCAGTGGTTGGGTTGTCTGAGGTATTACGGTATGTCAGCCCGTCGACCAGAGTTTGCAGTTGAGCTTCGGTTAATGTGGCGTTGCTAAATGAGACTGTGGCGGTGCTGCCGGTCACCGACACATTGGTCGTTAGGCCATTGGTGTCGGTGTTGACCGAGTTACCGTTGGTCAGAGCCACGTCTGAACCATCGAACGAGAGAATTTCATCAGAACCATCAGCAACATTGGTGACCGTGAGAGTCAGTGCTGAGAATCTCTGTCCCGTTTCAACCGTATCTGTGCTGACGGTGTTAAACAGGTCTTGCGCACCGTCGTCTTCAATAAAGGTGGGGTTACCGCCGGTGGCGGTCACGGTGGGGGCGTCGTTTATATTAGTAACGCTTACACTGATATTGCTGGTCGAGCTGTCACTGCCGTCATTCAAGGTATAGGTGAGTGAAATCGTGTTGCTTGGATCATCTGAGCTATTGCTATATTGGATAGCTTGCAAGACTTCATCGACCAATGCTTTGGTCGGCGTGGTGCCATCACTTTGGAAAGTAACCGTTACTTGACCAGTGGAGGACGTATCAAACGTCGCAATAATATGGCCGTCTGCGCTGATATTTGAGCCTGTGACAGTCAGGTTGCCACTACTTTGAATCGCGAAATTATCATAGGTGTTGGCACCACCGGTGCGAGCGATATTCACACTAGCGCCTGAATAATCGCCATTGCCGCTATTTAGTGGGTCTAGCTCCGCATCACTAATACTTACGCTGTTGTCTAATAGAACCGGGCTGCCATCTTCGGTGTAGCTTGGCGTGTTATCAAGATTGCTTAATGCTGGCGCATCATTAACCGCTGTCACGGTAATAGCAAAGGTTTGCCCCGTTAATGTGGCCGCGCTGTCTTCACCACCATCTGCAAGACTAAAGCCAAAACTATCCGAGGTGGTTTCAGAACCATCGTGCAGATATTTAATGCGATTATTATCAATATCACCTTGAGTAAAGGTGTCGTTTAGCGCTAGCGCTTCACCATTATCGACTTCGCCGTCGATATCCGCATCTAAGAATAATTGACCATTGCTTGTGGCAGTTGTGATCGTATAAGTTAAGCCTGTCCCTGAGTCATCAGGATCGCCTTCATTAAGCGCTGTATTGGCAATAGTAACAACTGAACTTTCATTAACGGGAATTCCAGTGTTTGTCGCTACCGTTGGTGCATCGTTGACAGCTGTAATATCAAGATTGATAACAGGGTTGCTGGCTAAGCTGCCACCATTGCCATCGCTGGCAGTAATCGTGATTGTAGCCGCATTGTCACCATTGGCATTACTCGCACTTGAATACTGGATCTTGGTTGGGGTAGCTAGATAGGTATTAATATTCCCCGCTGTACCAGACAGTGTCAGTGTGCTCGTACTTGAGTTAGTGACCGTTACACTGCCACCAGTGGTTGCCGTTAAGGTACCTGCGGAGGCAGCAAGAGTAACGGTTAATGTATCGCCGTCTGCATCAGTAAATGTTATAGCCGATAAATCCACGTTAGACGCAACATCTTCTGTTACTGTGATATTAGAAGGTGAATTGGAAATGGTAGGGGGGGTGTTAATAGGGGCCACTACATTTTCATAGGTAATACTTTTAAATGTTAAGTTGGAAAAATTATTTCCATTATTTGTGTTTCCATCAAGGACGAAATTAAACTCAATAGAGCTAACGCCCGTCACAGGAGAGCTATTGCCTGATTCAAACATGTCAAACATATTTGTATCTATGTTTTGAGTCATTGATTTGTCAGAGTTCAACGTCATTGTCTGAAGAGCATTACCGCTCTTATCTTTGAATACAATTGTTGAAGTGGAATCAATCATTATGCCATTAGCGTTGAAGGCGTACAATATAATTTCACTAACATCAAACGATTCAGCATCTACATTATCAGCCTTAATGATCAATGTCTTAGATAAGTCAGTCGTATTATTGTAGGCGATGTCTGGTGAGAAAGGCGTAAAGCTATTATCTATTACCAAATTGGTGTCAGTAATGGTTTTAAAACCAGCCCCGCCACTGTCAGCAGCACCAGTACCAGCAAAAGTAGCGGTATCTAAAACAAATCTGTAATACGTAAATCTAGCGGCCAAATCCGTGCTATCAATGATTCCAGTTTGCTTTTCTAAGACCCAATTTCCGTCTAAGATCTCTGCTCCGGTCAAATCCTCCGATGCAGCTACATCTGCTCCGGTTACTTGCGCCAGTTTGCCAATAAAGTCGATACCCGTTCGGTTGGCGGCCACATTACAGCCATATAGCAGGATATCGCCGCCTTCAGTCAGTGCACCGCCAATCTGGCTAAGTTGCGCTTGGTATTGGCTAAGGCTGTCAGTAGAGAGCGTCGCCGTACCGAGTCGCTGAGCACCCGTAGAGCCGTGCCCCAGGATATGGATGGCATCGTAATCAGAATGCGTTGCAGCCCAATCCGCCATCACTTGAACACCGTCTTGATCAGGGTTGACTAAGACAACTTCCATACTATCTGGCAGGCCGGCAACCAATACCTGATAGTCAGGTAGACCAGAATCAATAAAAGTGACTTGTTTTGTGGCGCTAGAATGTTGGGATGTCATCAAAGATAACCTTAGTTAAATGTGTAGGTGTAGATATGTGCATAAATCTAGTTCATTTGTCAGATTATAGTAAGTAAATTCTTGTTGGTAGGGTGGTGGTAATAGGAATAGGCGAGTTTATTAAGAATGTTGCAGTCGGATAATCGTTCCCAACGAGCCCCGAATAGAGAATTTTGGGCAGTAAGACTTGCTTGCCCAGCTCCCTGTTTTCACACAGCTAATGTCGCTTCTTACCGCCTTGCGTAGACAGCTAGATGATCCCCTGCGAGCCAAGCATCCGATGATGCTTGGTAAGCTTTATCCTTTAAGTCAGTGCCTAGAAATTGCACCAACTATGTGGAAAGCCTTAAAAAAGTTAATCAAAGCATACTGGCTAAAGATGAGGCGCGAAATATTAAGCGTTAGTCGCCCCTGAATAGCTTGCAACCCTTTGAATAAAAAGTGTTTTTATACGATAGTTAATACCTAAATCTTGCTATAAATACGCCATAAGGCCCAAAAAGTTGCAGAAATGGGTGAGTTTTATGAAGCCTCGTCAGACAAAGACC
>NZ_LTAX01000025.1 GCF_001639745.1 Marinomonas gallaica | reverse complement strand
AAAAATCCGATTAAGAATGCTTAATCGGATTTTCTTGGGCTATTTAACTTAATGCAATCCTTAAGTGAACAGCATTAGGCGATTAAGCCCCATTTTTTGTGTCCTGCTTTTGCCTAAATGCTTTCTTTGGTGTGGAAAGGGGCATAACCCATCGCTTCTTCCATTAATGTATCGCGCTCATAGATGTCATTACGGAATTCTGGCATACCATTACTGTTTGGTACGACAGTAAAGTAAACCAAATAGACAGGTAGCTCATCCTTCAATGAGATGACTTTGGTTTGCTTGGATTGGCGTGCTTGAGCCAGCTGATTTTGGCGTTTTTTATCGCCAGCCACCAGTAAATCGGCAAAATCTTCTGGACGCTCTAAGCGAATACAGCCAGAGCTGAAGGCGCGGTCTTGTTCTCTAAAAAGATGCTTCGCTGGCGTGTCGTGCAGATAAATATCGAACTTGTTGGGAAACATAAATTTATAGGCTCCCAGAGCATTACCATCATCCGCCGTTTGTTCAAAGCGGTAGTGAAGGTCTTCAGGTTTGATGTTATTCCATTTTATTGATAATGGATCCAATCGTTTTGCGCCAATGCTCCAGCTAGAGTAAAGCTGATAACCATTTTCGGTTAAATAACTGGGGTTCTTCTGCAGCTTAGGCAGTAGATTCTCGCGGGCAATGCGCATAGGAACGCGCCAAGTTGGATTGGTGACCATATAAGTCATTTTGCCATAAAATACGTTGGTTCTTCGTTCTGGCTTGCCAATCACCACCTTCATGCTTTCATTTTGGTCGTTCAAGAAAATATGAGCTGTATAGGCAGTTAAATCAACCCAAACACGATTGTCTTCAAGTTGTGTGGGTAGCCAGCGCCAGCGCTCTAAATTATAAGCAATTTGTTTGGCGCGCTCTTCCAAAGGAACATTGAGCATTTGTATTGTTTGAGTGCCGGCTGCACCATCAGGTGCTAAATGATGGCGCTTTTGAAAGCGTTTTAACGCTTCACGAATGTCATTATCAAAATAGTCTTCATTCACTTTGCGACTAGAGAATCTGATGTCCCCTAATTGAACCAATCGCGCACGCAGCTGAGCCACTCGCGGTCCTTCATCGCCAAATCGTAAAGGTACACCTACCTCAATACGGATATCGCCTTCTTTTTGAGCGGTTTCCTGATAAAAAACCAGCCAATTTTGAAGTACTTGATAATCGGGTTGCCGAGGTGCAAGGGTTGGTAAGTAATTCACCATATTGGTTGGCGAGTCTAAGAGCAATAGGTTTTGCCAGTCTTTACTAGGTGCATCAAGGCGCCAATTGGGGTCAATTAACTGCGGCTCATAACGGCCATTAGAAAGATCGTGAGCATAGCTTGAAAGGGCAATGGTTGCGATCACGTCGAGTTCAGCAAGCTGTTGTGAACTTGGCTTCTTGATTGCTAAGTATTCTTTAAGTATTTCAAGATGGTAGTGGACAGGGTTAAGGCCATGGCTTCGCGCGCTTTCGAGTGTATCAACGAGCTTATAAATGGCCATGTCTAGTTGTGTCTCTTTAATCCATATAGGATCAAAATTCCGGAACTCATAGGCCTCTAAGACGTTCTTGTTTGGTAACGCTTGACCCGCGATGGGTGTAAATGCTTCCAGCATCCAAGACACTTGTTGTCGAACGCTACTTTCAATCTGAGTATCGGAAGGGGGTGTTTCAATGAAGTTTTTAGTCTGAGTACTGGGTGTGTTGGAGGAGCAGCCGGCTAGCATGGCGCAGGTGACAAGCGCTGCACCGAAATGACGTGTAAACGATTTCATGTAAGATCCTTTAGGCGGATGTTCGGTTGTGTTGTGGACTCCATATCGTCAAGGATTGCTAGCGCCTGGTCTCGGTGTTTACCACAAACATATTCCACTGCTTTGAAGTTTGCGCAGACAGCAGGGCGCTCGGGTTGTCCAAATATTTTACAGCCGAATTGCTCGTCAAGCTGGATGCAGGGCACGCCCGCAGGTTTGCCTTTAGGCATGCCGGGAATGGGGCTGGAAATAGAAGGGGCAATGCAGCAAGCACCGCAGTGAGATCGACAATTCATGGGACTCTTTTTACAAATGTTCACTGATTTACTACTAAGAAACAGACGTTAAATGTTCAAAACGCTGTTACATTCAATTTGAGTAATCTTAAGGGTAGCAGAATGTATAACATATTAGTGGTTGAAGATACCGCTGTTGTTAGAAAAATCCTCGCGAAATTAATAGGTGCAAATCCTTTCTTTCGTTGCGTGATGTGCAAGGATCTAGCGACAGCTCGGGAAGCTATGAAGCAAGATGTTGCATTTCTTGCTGCGGTAGTGGACCTAAATTTGCCTGATGCCCCGAACGGCGAGGTGGTTAATGAGGTGTTGGAGAAAGGTATTCCAACGGTCGTATTAACTGGGAATTTCAGTGAGACCCTGCGCGGCCGTTTGTTGGCAGAAGGTGTTCTAGATTACATTACAAAAGACTGTCGCTTTGCCTACAATCAAGTGGTCAAAGTGCTCGATCGTCTGCGTAAAAACACGCAGACGAAGGTGTTGGTTGTGGATGATAGCTCTGTCAGTAGAAACATTATTTGCAATCTATTAACAAAGGCCAAATTTGAAGTGGAAAGCGTCAATGATGGTCTTGAGGCTTTGCAAAAATTAAAAGAAAACCCTGATATTAAGCTGGTTATTTCAGATCATCATATGCCGAATATGGATGGCTGTGAATTAGTGAAGGCGCTGCGTGAACAGCCTTGCTATCAGAATTTGGTGTTCATCGGGGTATCTTCCGAAGGGGATGGCCTGATGTCGGCAAAGTTTATAAAAGGTGGTGCAAATGATTTTCTAAAGAAGCCATTTCACCATGAAGAGTTTTATTGGCGTGTGTTTAGCAGTTTGGATTCCATGGAAATGCTGGAAACGATTCAGTTGGCGGCGAAGTTGGACTCCCTAACGGGGTTATTTAACCGAGGATACTTGTTTGAGCAGGGTGAAGAGTTGTTCGCTAAGCGAGATAGTCTTGAGTGTCTAAGTGTTTGTATGTTTGATTTAGACGAGTTTAAGCAGGTGAATGATTCATTGGGGCACCGTATTGGCGACGAGCTGATCGTGCAATTTGCTAAATTACTGCAGGAGAGCTTTCCGAGTGATGTTGTAGGGCGCTACGGCGGTGAGGAGTTTGCTGTTATTTCAGCTAGGCCAGAAAGTGTAATGCGATTAAGTATACAGCAGTTTATGAAGTCGGTTCGCTGTATGTTATTCACTGAGAAGCGCTTGGCGGTGACTTGCAGCATTGGTATTTGCATGAGACCTAAGGATGGTTTGATTGCAGCGTTCGAATCTGCAGATCTTCAACTATATCGTGCAAAAAATGGCGGACGAAATCGTATCGAACCGTTTGATAGCGAAGTAGCATAAAGGTTGGTGCTTACTAGGCTCTGCTATATGTGTCCTATAAAAGAAAAAGCCCGCAGCGTGCGGGCTTTTCTGCTACTGAAAGACGGTTAGCCTTTTAATAGTTTGTTTAGGATTGGTGTCACCATACCTGGGTTGGCTTTACCTTGAGAGGCTTTCATGACTTGCCCCATAAAGAAGCCAATCATTTTTTTCTGTTTGTCTTCATCAGACGCGCGGAACTGCTCAACTTGAGCTGGATTGGCATCAATAACACTTTGAATTACGGCTTCGATGGCGCCAGTGTCTGTTACTTGCTTGAGACCTTTCGCTTCAATGATGTCATCGGCTGAGCCTTCACCATCCCACATGGCTTGAAGAACGCTTTTAGCTGTTTTGCCATTGATAGTGTTGTCTTCAATGCGAACCAGTAAACCGCCTAAATGTCCGGCAGATACCGGTGATTCAGAGATGTCTTTCGACTCTGAGTTAAGGTATTTGCTTAACTCACCCATGACCCAGTTTGCGGCAAGCTTGGCATTGCCTGCTACGTTTGCAGTTTCTTCAAAATAGTCAGCCATAGCGCGTGTAGCAGATAAAACGCCCGCGTCGTACTCACTTAGCTTGTATTCAGACATAAAGCGATCCGCTTTTTGCTTGGGTAGCTCAGGGAGGTTGGCTGCAATTTGGTCAACGTATTCTTGCGTTAACTCGATAGGCAGTAAGTCTGGGCAAGGGAAGTAACGGTAATCGTTGGCTTCTTCTTTGGAGCGCATGCTGCGAGTTTCATCTTTGTCTGGATCGTATAAGCGAGTTTCTTGAGTGATCTTACCGCCATCTTCGAGGATGTCAGCTTGACGTTCGATCTCAGTGTAAATGGCACGCTCAATAAAGCGAAACGAGTTTACGTTTTTGATTTCCGTACGAGTACCATAGGCTTCTTGACCTTTAGGGCGCAGAGAAATGTTGACGTCACAGCGCATGTTGCCTTCGGCCATATTGCCATCACAGATGCCTAGGTAAGTGACAATTGAATGAATCATTTTCACATAGGCAACCGCTTCTTTTGCTGAGCGGATATCTGGTTCAGAGACGATTTCAAGAAGCGGTGTGCTGGAGCGATTAAGATCAATGCCCGTCATGCCGTGGAAATCTTCATGTAAAGATTTGCCTGCATCTTCTTCTAAATGGGCGCGTGTGATGCCTACGCGTTTCACTGTGCCATCATCTAGTGTGATGTCTAGATACCCCTTGCCTACGATAGGATCGTCCATCTGACTGGTTTGATAACCCTTGGGCAGGTCTGGGTAAAAGTAATTCTTGCGCGCGAAAATCGATGTCATGCCAATTTCAGCATTGACAGCATGACCAAACATGACGGCCATACGAAGGGCTTCTTTGTTGAATACAGGGAGTGCGCCAGGCATACCAAGATCAACAAGTGTTGTATTTGTATTAGGCTCTGCACCAAAACTTGTCGCGGCGCCAGAGAATAATTTAGAGTTGGTCGATAGTTGGGCGTGGATTTCCAAGCCGATGACAACTTCCCAATTCATATTTACGCTCCTTCTGCCAAGCTAGGGTTTTTGGTGTGCCAATCTGTTGCTTGTTGGAACTTGTGTGCAACATTTAAAAGCTTGGCCTCAGAAAAGTAGTTGCCCATAATTTGCAGGCCGACTGGCATGCCATCCGCAAAACCTGCTGGAATGGACATGGCGGGAACGCCAGCTAAGTTAACCGATAGGGTGTAGATATCTTCTAGGTACATGGCAATTGGGTCGTCTGTTTTAGCGCCAATACCAAATGCAGTGGTTGGTGCAACAGGGCCCATAATGACATCTACTTGTTCGAACGCCTTAACGAAATCTTCTTTAATCAGGCGGCGAATGCGTTGAGCTTTTAAATAATAAGCGTCGTAGTAGCCTTCCGATAAAGCGTACGTACCAACCATGATGCGTTTTTGAACTTCTTTACCGAAGCCTTCGCCACGTGAACGCTTGTACATGTCCATTAAATCTTTTGGATCTTCACAGCGGTAGCCGTAACGAACGCCGTCAAAGCGAGATAGGTTTGAGGATGCTTCTGAAGGAGCGATGACGTAATAAGATGGAATACTTAGGTTTAGGTTTGGTAAAGAGATTTCTTTAACCGTTGCGCCCAGTTTTTCAAACTCTTTGACTGCATCTTGGATCGCTTTGGCAACGTCGTTGTTCAGTCCATCACCAAAGTACTCTTTTGGAAGGCCGATGCTTAAACCGCTTAAGGGTGCATCTAGGTTTGCAGTGTAGTCTTCTGTTGCTATTTCTGAGCACGTTGAATCGTTTGTATCAAAGCCAGCAATCGATTGCAGTATGTGCGCACAATCTTCTGCTGAGCGAGCCATAGGGCCGGCTTGGTCAAGGCTGGAGGCGTATGCGATCATACCGAAACGAGAAACGCGACCATACGTTGGTTTTAGGCCTGTGATGCCGCAAAAAGAAGCAGGCTGACGAATCGAACCACCTGTATCAGTGCCTGTTGCTGCTACACATAAGCCTGCAGCCACCGCGGCAGCGGAGCCACCAGAAGAGCCACCGGGTACTTTGTCTAGATTCCAAGGGTTTTTGACGGCGCCGTAATGACTGTTTTCATTTGAAGAGCCCATGGCGAACTCGTCCATATTGGTCTTGCCCAATGTGATGGCGCCAGACGCCTGCATACGGCCGGTTACGGTTGATTCGTATGGCGGTATGAAGTTATGCAGCATTTTTGATGCGCATGTCGTTAAAATACCGTCAGTACAAAATAAATCTTTGTGGGCAATGGGGATCCCTGCTAGCGCACTTGTTGAGCCGCTGGCGATTAATTTGTCGGCGGCTTCTGCTTGGGCAAGGGCGATTTCATCGCTCACGGTAATGTAACTGTTCAATTGGCCGTCTAGTTGCTTGATGCGCGCTAGATAGTCTTGCGTCAGTTCAACGCTGGAAATGTCTTTTGCTCGCAATTTTTTGGCGAGCGAAGTAATGCTTTGATCAACCATTTAATTAAGCTCTTATTCGATAACTTGAGGAACCAAGAAAAGGCCCGCTTCGGTTTGAGGTGCGTTTGCAAGGAAGGCTTCACGACGATTGCCCTCCGTCACGACGTCATCACGTAAGCGCTGTTTTGCTTCGAGCGGATTAGATAGCGGCTCAACTCCATCAGTATCGACGGATTGCATTTGTTCAACCAAATCAAGAATGCTTGTTAAAGAATTCTGGTATTGCTCGGCATCGTTATCATCTAACGATAAACGAGCAAGGTGCGCGATTTTGAGCACGTCTTGCTTTTCTAGAGACATGTTTCACCTAATTTTATCGGTTTTCAAAAAATAGGCTCATTGTAGCGCCATTACGAAAAGGTAGAAAGCGCATGGAGTAAAAATATCGATTATTCCTATGCCAAGTGAAAAACCACCAATAAACAAAGATATATGCGTAAAGAAATCGCATATTTATGCCCTTTCGACTTGCCCAAAGTACCTCGGGTTGTTACATTTTCTCACTATTCGTAATGGATCTTTTCAGGGTGTAGAAATTCATGTTTAAAAAAATTAGGGGAATGTTCTCAAGCGACCTATCCATCGACTTGGGAACAGCCAATACCCTTATTTACGTGCGCGATCGTGGAATCGTTTTGGATGAGCCGTCTGTTGTAGCAATTCGTCACAATGGTAATCAAAAAACTGTAGCGTCTGTTGGAGCTGACGCGAAGCGCATGTTAGGACGTACGCCTGGAAACATTACGGCTATCCGCCCGATGAAGGACGGTGTAATTGCCGACTTCCATGTAACCGAAAAAATGCTTCAGTACTTTATTTCTAAAGTACATGAAAACAGTATGTTAAAACCAAGTCCTCGAGTTTTAGTGTGTGTGCCGTGTAAATCAACGCAAGTTGAGCGTCGCGCAATTAAAGAATCGGCTTTGGGAGCGGGGGCCCGCGAAGTATTTATTATTGAAGAACCAATGGCCGCTGCAATTGGTGCAGGTCTTCCGGTTGCTGAAGCCTCTGGTTCAATGGTAATTGATATCGGTGGTGGTACCACTGAAATTGCGATCATTTCCTTGAATGGCATCGTAACGTCTGAATCTATTCGTATTGGTGGTGACCGCTTTGATGAAGCGATTACTACTTATGTGCGTCGTCAGTACGGCAGTTTGATTGGTGATGCCACGGCAGAGCGCATTAAAACAGAGATCGGTATGGCGTACCACACTGGTGAAGAGCTTCAGATTGATGTTCGAGGCCGTAATTTAGCTGAGGGCGTACCTCGTGCCTTCACGTTAAAAAGCACTGAAATCCTAGAGGCTTTACAGGAGCCTTTGGCTCAAATTGTACAAGCGATTAAAGGCGTGCTAGAGCAATCTCCGCCGGAGCTAGCTGCTGATATTGCTGAATCTGGTCTCGTGTTAACGGGCGGTGGTGCGTTGTTGCGTGAAATTGATCGATTGATCAGTGATGAGACAGGGTTGCCTGTAATCGTTGCCGATGATCCGCTTACGTGTGTTGCGCGTGGTGGTGGTATGGCATTAGAAATGATGGACAAACACGCTTCTGAATTATTCTCTCCTGAGAGTGACTAAGATTAGGAGCCTTTCCCATTAGCAGTTCTGCGTTTTTATCGAGTAAAGTTTCCAGCGCACGTTTTGTTGTGCTGGTATTGCTATCCCTCGCAATGATTGTGGGAGAGTTGCAATATAAAGTCTTTACTCCTATCCGTCCTTACCTGACTTGGCTGGTGACGCCGATTCAGGTTGTGGTTAGTGCACCTCAAAAGATGATCAGTTGGGCAGAAATGCACCTTGATAGTCGTGAGGATCTTGTTGCTCATAATCAATCACTGAATCAAGAATTACTTATGTTACGTGGTCAGCTGCAACGGTTAGATTCGTTGAAGGCTGAAAATGTACGTCTGCGTGAACTATTAGATGCTTCCCAGCGTGTTGACGAGAAAGTGGTGATGGCAGAAGTTATTGGCTTCGATCAAAATGCATACAGCCATAAGGTATTAATTGATAAAGGTTTCTCTAATGGTGCTTATGTAGGTCAACCGGTATTGGATGCCACTGGCGTGCTTGGTCAAGTGGTTGAGACCTCAGCGTATACTAGTCGAGTATTATTGATTGCCGATGCAAGTCATTTTGTACCTGTTGAGTTGGCTCGGACAGGCCTCAGAAGTGTGTTGCGGGGCACAGGTGATATGCGACGAATGGAACTGATGAGTGTTCCGCATACGGCGGACATAAAAAAAGGTGATATTTTGACCACAAATGGTCTGGCAAATCGATTTCCTGTGGGTTACCCCGTTGGAGTGGTGCGAAATGTACGACACATTTCTGGTAAGCCTTATGCTGACGTAGATGTCGTGCCGCTTGCCCAGTTAGGTCGAAGCCGACATGTTATGCTGATTGAGCGAGCCGAAGAGGTAGAGAAATGAAATCTACCATTATTTTTGGACTGACGTTTATTGCGGCTTTGATGTTAGAAGGGTTGGTGTTTCCTTCCGATTTAATTTGGTACAAACCAGAATGGACTTTGCTCGTTATTCTGTATTGGGTGATTGCGCTGCCGTTTAAAGTCGGTGTGGGTATTGCTTGGTTTTTAGGGTTGTTGGTTGATTTGTTGCAAGGGGGTGTCATTGGTCAGCACTCATTGACATATGTGATTGTTACGGCGGCTTGTGCGAGCCTGTATAAGCGGCTTCGTATGTATCGTCGCTGGCAACAGAGTATTTTTATATTTCTGCTTATATCAATCAATCAGCTGGTTGGGTTTTGGATTGATCATTATACCGGTGATGCGGACCCGACACTGATGATCTTTATGCCCGCCGTGGTGTCTGCCATTTTATGGCCATGGTTGTTTGTGTTGTTACGCAGTATTCGCAGGCTATATTCGATTCAATAATAGGCTTTTAAATGATTATTCTTGCTTCCGCGTCACCTAGAAGAAAAGAACTGCTCTCTAAACTGGTGAATGAGTTTCAAATCATTCCAGCAGACATTGATGAAACCCCTTATGCTTTAGAAAACCCCGATGAATATGTGGTACGCATGGCCAGAGAGAAAGCTGAGGCTGTTGCCAGTCAGCATGACTTGTCACATCGGGACATTGTGATTGCTTCTGACACCAGTGTGGTATTGGGAGAGAGTATTTTGGGTAAACCAGCAGATTTCGAACATGCAAAAAGTATGTTACGAGCCCTGTCAGGACGAAAGCATCAAGTAATGACGTCCTTGTGTGTCTGTAATGCTGGTTTGAACCGTGTTGCGACAAGTAATGTAATCTCTGATGTTGAGTTTCGTGAGATCTCGGATCTTGAAATTGAGCATTACTGGAATACTGGCGAGCCTGCTGACAAAGCTGGAGCCTATGCTATTCAAGGATTGGGTGGAATGTTTGTAAAACATATTTCCGGCTCCTTTTCTGCTGTTGTTGGGTTACCTGTTTATGAGGTGACGCAACTTTTGGCTGAATTCGGTGTGAGCCCATTAAAGGAGAAAATTCGTGAGTGAAGATGTATTAATCAATGTGACACCCATGGAAATTCGGGTAGCGCTCGTTGAAAACGGTGTGCTGCAAGAAGTCTATATAGAGCGCTCTACTCGAAAAGGGATCGTAGGCAATATTTATCAAGGTAAAGTTGTGCGTGTCTTGCCTGGGATGCAAGCCGCATTTGTAGACATTGGCCTGGAGCGCGCTGCGTTTATCCATGTTTCTGAAGTGGCCGATCGAGATGCAGTCAATCCCAGCGACCAAATAGGTGATTACTTACGTGAAGGCCAGTCTTTAGTGGTTCAGGTAACAAAAGATCCTATTAGTACCAAAGGTGCGCGTTTAACGACACATTTGTCTATTCCTTCCCGTTATTTGGTGTACATGCCAGATCAAGCACATGTCGGTGTGAGTCAGCGTATCGAGGATGAGGTGGAGCGTGATCGATTGAAATCGTTGGTTTCTAAGGCGCTTGAGGATCGTGACGAAACCAGTGGTTACATTCTTAGAACGGCAGCTGAGCGTGCTGGAGAAGAAGAAATTCTTTCCGATATCAATTTCTTAACTCGATTATGGCAGTCCGTTAAAAAGCGTATTTCCAATGTCAAAGCTCCCGCCGTAATCTACGAAGATTTACCCTTGCACCTACGTACTATGCGCGATCTGGTCAGTCTTTCGACAGAGAAGATCCGCATTGATTCGAAAGAAAACTACGCTAAGTTACGTGGTTTTGCCGAAGACTTTATTCCAGACTTACTGGATCGGATTGAGTATTACCCCGGTGAGCGTCCAATCTTTGATTTATACAGTGTTGAAGATGAAATCCAGCGTGCACTTGACCGTAAAGTTCAGCTTAAATCGGGTGGCTACCTACTAATAGAGCAAACAGAGTCAATGACGACCATTGATGTGAATACTGGTGCGTTTGTTGGAAGCCGGAATTTAGAAGAAACAATCTATAAAACCAATTTAGAAGCGGCAACGGCGATTGGTCGACAACTGCGTCTTCGAAATCTTGGTGGCATCATTATTATCGATTTTATTGATATGGAGGATGATGAGCATAAACGTCAAGTGTTGCGTATGCTTGAAAAAGTCTTAGAGAGCGACCACGCTAAGACTAAGATAACTGGCGTATCGGAGCTGGGCTTAGTTGAGATGACTCGCAAGCGTACACGTGAAAGTTTAGGGCAAGTATTATGCGAGCCTTGTCGTTCTTGTCGTGGTAGTGGCTTTGTCAAAACACCTGAAACTGTGTGCTATGAAGTGCTTCGTGAAATCATGCGCGCAGACCGAGCTTATGATTCTCAGACCTATACTGTGTTAGCAAGCAGTTCAGTAGTAGAGCGTTTCTTGGATGAAGACAGTACGGCAGTGGCTGAACTGGAAGCTTTTATTGGTAAAACGATTCGTTTTCAAGTGGACCCTGTTTATACCCAAGATCAATATGATGTGGTATTGCGCTAACAGGGGTTCTACTTATGCGGGTTATAAAGACAGCGTTTAATTTTACGTTTTGGGTGCTGGTTGTTGCGAGTGTGCTGCTGGCTGGCGTTGTCTTGCTTGCAAAAGTAGGCTTGCCCTTAGTTAACGTATACCAGCCTCAAATTGAGCGTAATTTGACACAACTAACGGGTATGAAAGTACGCGTTGGTGAGGTGTTTGGTGAGTTAAATGGGATCAATGTTGAGCTGAGAGGTTCAGGGATTCATATTGATACAGCTTATCAAGCAAGTGCTATTAGTGTTGAACATCTCGTTCTAGAGTTAGATATTCCTCGTACGCTTTTAACGTTCTCCCCGCAGTTTAAAAATGTAGCGCTATCAGGTGTGAGCTTGTTGTTGCATGAAGATGGTACAGGGAATGTTGCATTAAAGGGGTTGGCAGAATCCACTAAAACATCAGGTGGTGACTCAGTTGCTATTTCTCGCGTGCTTAATTACGCTGCAGATCAGCAGCAAATGTCACTCATTGATGTAGATGTTAACATTTCCAGTCCTAGATTTGATGATCTAAATGTCTCCGTTCCCGCGACGTATCTCATTAAGCAATTTTCTAAAACTCTTGTGCGGTCCGATATATTTGTTAATGACATGGACGACCCAGTTCAAGTGCGGGCTCAAATTAGCACGGATTTAACCAATTTCTTGCAGCAGCAAGTTGTTACTTATATTGATGTTCCTCAAGTTACCTTGCCGCTCGATTGGGTGGGTATGGATGCACTGAAGAGCTTGAATTCGGTATCTTTAGCAGGCCAATACTGGCTTACCTATCAGCCTGGAAAAGGCGTCACCGCACAAGCCCGTAATAGTGCATTTGAATTGGCTTTTGAAGATCAGATGCCACTTAAGGGGCAAGGCGATTGGAAAGTTAAATACACACCTGACGGTGTCAATGCATCCATAGACAGTTTGCGCTTCGATGACGGTGAGCGTTCTTATCAAGATGTTCGCATTAATGCGGAGTGGGAGCGAAATGGAAATCGTGCTTATATTGTATTTAACAAAATGGATGCGCAAATTGCCACGCGTGTCGCGTTGAACTTTATACCTGAGGACTGGCGTTTAGCGCAAATCTTAACGGGATTGGATCCTCAGGGAGAGGCGCGGAATGCTTCGTTACGTCTTTGGGATGAACATGACACATTAAGATATCAATTCTTGAGTAACATTATTGATGCCCAAGTGAAAGGACATGACGGTATTCCAGCAGTTAACCATGTGAATGGTTTATTTTCACTTACGGACTCTCAGGGTGGTATTGAATTTAAGGCGCATAATAGTCAATTGGCGTTTCCAACGCTCTATGATGATGTATGGGATATTGCCAGTGCTGAAGGTGAAGTAAGTTGGACGCGACAAGATAAAGCCTTTGTGGTGACGGGGCAGTCACTAAATATTCAGCGTAATGGGGCAACCATTCAGGGTGGTTTTCGTTTAGAGCAGCCTCTTGAAAATGGGGTAGGTGAGGACTGGCTGGCTTTAAATATGAATGCTCAGCATATTAAAGAGGAAGACCGTCTTATCTTTGTCCCGCCTAATGCATTATCCGACTCATTGCAAACGTGGTTGAGTCAATCTCTGGGCGCAGGTGAGGTTGAAAATCTTGATTTACTGTTACGAACGGGCTTAAAAAAAGGTGACCAGCCGTATGTGCGTTTAGCCATCGATGCTGAATTAGATCAAGTTACATTTGATAGCAATTGGCCCTCGGCTAAGTCAGTAGTGGGACGCGTGATGGTTGACTCCGATAAGGTCGATGTTGTCGTTAAGCGTGCTGTTTTTGCCGGTTTACCCGTTAAAGGATTAAGTATTGTCGTGCCTTTAAAGGGAGATCACTCTGGTTGGGTTGAGGTATCTGGACAGGTTTCTGACAAGGCCAGCAATTTATTGGCGGCTTTAAATCAAACGCCGTTAAAAGAGTCGGTTCTTGAGTCTTTTGTTGATTGGGAAGTGGGGGGGAAGGTCTCGGGCTCTTTTGCTGTGGCAGTACCGATATCAGGGCAAAAGGATGAGCCAAACGTATCTCTTGACCTTGCATTTTCCGAAAACAATGTTCGGGTCTCACAGATTGACTTGCCGGTGAAAGTTGTCTCTGGCGCGCTACATTATAGTGATCAAAAGGGTCTTTACAATACCAATTTCAAGGTGGCGGCGCTGGGGGCTCATAGCAACATAGCGTTGTCATCTGAACGGTTGGAGTCAGGAGGCCTTGCGGTCGACGGTGTGATTAGCGGAGTGTTCGATAGTAAGCAGCTAGCGATTTGGCGACAGGCTCCTCAGCCTATTATTACGCGCTTAGAAGGTGAGACATCGTATCAAGCGACTCTTGCAATAGGTCGCTCTAAACCTGAGCAAGTTGATTTTAATGTTACTTCTGATTTAAAAGGTGTCTCTTTCGCTATGCCTTTGCCCTTGGCTAAGCGCTCGGATGAGATTCGGCCTACATCGGTATCTGTGACAGTGATGCAGGGTGAGGTTTTTTTAGACGTGTCCTCAGCGGATTGGTTGTATGGTAAATTCCTAATAGCCGAGGGTGCGTTGCAAGGTGGCAGTATTTCAGCGTTTAAGCCTCTAGAAAGTGACATGGTAGTGAAAAAAGGCATTGCACTCTATGGTCAATTTACTCAGTTGGACTGGCTTCCTTGGTCGCCTATCATGAGTGAATTTAGCCACGTTGAGGCAGGGGGCAATGCGAGCGATGACGTTCAACCTTTCACGACAGAATTACCAGAGTGGATGCGTTCCGCTGATATCATTGTCGATAAATTGCCTATTAATGACAATAATGAATTGAATAATGTAAAGGTTACCTTTACCCGTGCAAAAGACGGGCATCCACTTGCGATAACGTCAGATGAGATGAACGCAGTCTTACGACAAACGGATGCGGGTCCTGAGCTTTACATTGCTTATCTAAATTGGCGTACTCAACAAGATGCATCGAACGATCAACCTGAAACTGATGAAACAGTATTTCAGCCAGGCGTTATTCCGTCGATCTCACTTAAAGTAGATGAAGTGTACGTAGATAATCGCCCTTACGGTGATTGGCAGGGTAGGGTGGTGAATCTTGGGGATTCGGTGCGTATAGAGGATGTTTCAACTAAGTTGCCAAAAGGCCAGTTTAATGGGCAGATTTTATGGCAGGGTGGGCTTGAGCAGTCTGTTAAGTTAACAATCCAAGCGAAAGGTGAAAATGCTCGAGAGCTGACTAAAAAGTTCTCGCCAACACCGTTTTTAACTTCTAAAAATTATGATGTCGATGTGTCGTTGGATTGGGCTGATTCGTTGCTTGCATTCGATCGATCGTCATTAAATGGAAAAATTAAATTCCAAGTGCGTGATGGCAACTTTAACCAAGTTGATCAATTACCGCCTTTTCTTCGATTGTTGGGTATATTCAACGTGGATGCGTTAGCTAAACGCTTAACATTTGATTTTTCAGATTTGTATGAATCTGGCACACCTTTTGATCGCTTTAGTAGTGTATTGACCATTACCAATGGTATTTTGAAAACCACAGAGCCAGTTAAAGTGGTATCGCCAACGGCGGAAATAACGCTCGAAGGTTCTGCGAACTTGGTGAATGAAACGTTAAATGAGCGTTTGACTGCGACAGTGCCCATTAGTAGTTCCTTGCCCGTTGCAGGCTTACTGTTAGCGACGCCCCAGATAGCTGGCCTGCTTTTTATTACAGATAAGCTCATTGGTGATCAAATATCTAAGGTAACCAGTATTCAATATAAGATAGAAGGTGACTTTAGTGAGCCAACAGTCACTCCAGTGCCTTATTCCCCTATTAGATAGAGTTATTAGGAGACGACTATGTTCAACGTTTCTTTGGTTCAATTTACTAGCTCTACGGATTGGCGCTGGAATTTAAAGCAAGCTGTAGAGTTAATGGCTCAGTCGTTAGCCTTTCAGCCTAGTCTTATCGTTCTGCCTGAGAATATATTTTTATTTGACGCCAAGCAAATGCGTGCATTGGCTGAGGGGGAAGGAACAGAGATTATCCTGTCTGAAATCATGTCGTTTGCTCGTCAGCATCAGGTGTATATATTAATTGGTTCTCATCCAATGGCAAAGCGCCCTGATGGCAGTGATGTTAAAGACGGTAGAGTAAGGCAGTCTTGTTTGCTGATTTCCCATGAGGGTAAGTTGGTAGCGCGTTATGATAAAGTGCATTTGTTTGATGTGTTAGTCAATGATAAGGCGGCTGTGTACCAAGAATCGCGTTTTATTGAGCCCGGTGATGTTTCGACTGTGGTCTATGACATGGCGGGCGTTAAATTAGGTTTGAGTATTTGTTACGATCTGCGCTTTCCAGAGCTGTATCGCTGTTTGTTAGAGCAAGATGCGGACTTAGTTGTTGTACCTTCAGCGTTTACCCATAAAACAGGGTCTGCTCATTGGCATACATTGTTACAGGCGCGAGCGATTGAGAATCAGTATTTTATGTTAGGAGTAAATCAAGCTGGTTGGCACAATGAGACTCGGCGTACTTTTGGTAATACGGTAGCCTATTCGCCGTGGGGTGACATGTTGGGGTGCTTAGATGATCAAGAGGTTTCAATATTGAATGTGGCGCTCGACCTTAATGAGATTGAGAAGGTCAGACGGGCGATGCCTTGTAAAGGGCATCGCCGTATCCGCTAGGATTTAAAGTAAACCTAGCTTTGCATCTTGAGCTTCGCGTAAGAACTTAAACAGCTTTTTACGGCTTGTTGTTGTCTTATTCTGCTCCACTTCTTTTTTGGCCATACGAACCAGAGAGCGCAGTTGTTGAATATCAACATGAGGGTTGGCAACGATATACTGGTCCAGTATTTCTTTGCCGCCGTCACCAATTAACGCATCACGCGTTCCTTCCAGTTGATGGAAGCGTTTGTTGTTGGCCGCTGATGTGCTATCAAATAACTCTAGACGTGCAGAGATAGCGTCTGCATCTTCAGTGCGCATCACTTTTCCGATGTATTGTAAGTGGCGACGCTGTGCGCTCCACTGTTTAATTCGGTCTGCTTCCACTAAAGCATCGCGCATAGTATCTGACATCGGTACTTTTTTACGTTGGGCAGGGTTCAGCTTGACCAGTTTAGCGCCCAAGTCTTGTAGAGCTTCCATTTCCCTTTTGATCTGGGTTTTGCTTTTATAGTCTTCTTCGTTTTCGTCGTAATATTCAAAATCAGTCATGGTTAATTCGTTCTATATTAAAAATAATGTCGCCAATCCAAGGAAGGATAAGAAGCCAACAACATCGGTAACGGTGGTTAAGATAACGCTACCAGCAAGGGCTGGGTCGATTCCTAATTTTTTCAGGGCAATCGGTAAAAGAGTGCCCGTCAAGGCGGCAAAGAGTAAATTGATTACAATGGCACCAGCGATGACATAAGCAATTTTAATGTCATCAAACCAAACGACAGTGAGCATCGCAATCACGGTGGCCCATACTATACCATTTATGAGGCCTACAATGACTTCACGGTTCAGCAGCCAGCGGGCGTTAGATGAACCTATTTGGTTAAGTGCAATACCACGAATAACAAGTGTTAAAACTTGTGATCCAGCTATGCCACCCATACTTGCCACAATAGGCATAAGGATAGCGAGTGCTACGACTTTGTCCAATGTATCTTGGAAAAGTCCAATAACGTAAGACGCAATAAACGCCGTAATAAGGTTGATGCCAAGCCATACAGCACGACGCCGAGTCGTTTGCATAATCGGTGCGAAAGTATCTTCGTCATCGTCCAAGCCTGCCATCGATAACATGGAGTGCTCTGCTTCATCACGTATTACATCGACCACGTCATCAATGGTAATACGACCGAGTAGTTTTTTGCTGTTCGGATCGATGACGGGCGCAGAGACCAAGTCCATCTTTTCAAATAGCTCTGCTACTTCGGTTGCCGTTTGGTGTGCAAAAATGACATCACAATCTGTTTCCATGATGTCTCGGACTGTCGTGTCCGTGTCGGCGACCAGTAGCTTGCGCAGTGGCAGAATACCTAAAAAACGATCCGATCGACTGACAACAAGGAGGTTATCAGTCATTTCAGGAAGTTCATTGTGGCGTCTTAGGAAGCGGAAGACGATATCAATGGTGATGTTCGGGCGGATGGTGATGGTGTCTGTGTTCATCAGACCGCCAGCAGAATCCTCCGAGTAACTCATCAAAGACTCCATGCGCGCACGATTCTGTGCGGTCATGGAGGCTAAAACTTCCTTCACTAGTGTTTCAGGTAGCTGTTGAAGGATGTCGGCTAAATCATCGTTATCAAAGTGTTCAGAAACCGCCAGTAGGCGCTCTCTGTCCATGGATTTCATGAACTGAACACTGATTTCTTCAGAAACGTATTGTAAGACGTCGCCTTGGTTATTGTGGTCAATTAAGTCCCACAACAGTTTACGTTCTCTAGGCGGAGAGGATTCTAAAAGGCGAGCAACATCCTGCGCAGGTAGAGCACCGTTCAGCAAATAGCGAATTTGCATCGTTGCGCCGCTCTCAAGAGAGTCAGCGACAGTTTGTAAGTGTTCAAGCGTAGTCTGATCGCTCATATAGGCTATTCGCCCTCACCAAATCGGTCATTGATTAATGCAATCACGGCTTCCATTGCGGCGTCTTCATCGTCGCCGTTAATTTTGACGTTAATTGTTGTTCCTTTAGCGGCGGCCAGCATCATCATTGCCATGATGCTTTTGCCATCGACATTACGACCTTCTTTTTCGATGGTAATATCGGAATTAAAACGGGTTGTTGTTTCAACTAATTTGCCCGCTGCTCGAGCGTGCAATCCCAGTTTATTAATAATCTCTACAGATTGTTCCAACATGGGGATATCCTTATATCAAAGAGTCAAACGCTGCCAGTAATTCGCTGTTGGTTTGTTTTTCACGTAGAAGTGCTAGCTTATCTTCGGACTGAGCCAGTTCGGCGATCTGCGCTAACGTTGCTAAGTGCTCATCACATTGGTGTGGTGGTACAAGTAGGGCAAAAATCAAATCCACTGGACGTCGATCAATGGCATCAAAATCAATCGGTGTTTCGAGTGACATTAATACGATGGTGGCACGGTTTACTTGCTCTAGGCGACAATGTGGAATGGCGATGCCATTGCCAACGCCCGTACTGCCCAGTTTTTCACGACCTAAAAGTGCGTCGTAGACTTCGTCGGCGTTGCAGTGCATGCGATCGCCAACGGATTCAGCCAATTGTTCTAGCAATCGTTTTTTGCTAGAAATTTGTTGCTTAGCAAATACTAACTCAGGCTTGACTAAGTTTTTAACAGACATTGTTGCGGCCTTTAAATAAGTCGTTTCCGCTCGTTTGACGGCGGAATGTTCATAGCTTCGCGATATTTTGCAACAGTGCGTCGAGCAACTTGTATGCCTTGCTCTGCAAGAATGATTGCCAGTTTATTATCGCTTAATGGTTTTTTTGCAGGTTCTTCTGCCACCAGCTTTTTAATCATTGCACGAATTGCTGTAGACGAGCATTCGCCGCCAGAGGCGGTGTTTACATGGCTGGAGAAGAAATACTTTAGCTCAAAAATACCACGCGGAGTATGCATGTATTTTTGTGTGGTGACACGTGAAATTGTTGATTCGTGCATGCCAACCTCCTCTGCGACATCGTGCAGTACCATAGGTTTCATGGCTTCCTCACCCACCTCAAAGAAATCGACCTGTTTGGAAACAATGCAGCTGGCGACTTTTAGCAGTGTTTCGTTACGACTCTGGAGGCTTTTCAGAAACCATTTGGCTTCTTGAAGCGAGTTCTTAATGTAGGAGATGTCTTCACTGGATGCTTTGGTGTTAACCATTGCAGAATAAGTTTCATTGATTTTGACAGGCGGTAGAGCGTCGTTGTTAAGCTCCACTTGCCAAATGCCATTGTGTTTTTTCACGCTGACATCAGGGATGACGTAGTCAGTTTCACTGGTGTCGATGGCTGAGCCTGGGCGCGGATTTAGCTGCTGAATAAGGGTAATGACATCTTTTAATGCTTCTTCTTTCAGCTTAGTTTTGCGGCCCAGTTGCGCATAATCACGATTGCCAAGCAATGCTAAATGCTGGTCAACTATGTTAAAGGTAGAGCGGTACAAAGGATGCTCTTTAAAACCTTCTAATTGTACCAATAGGCACTCGCGTAGATCTTGCGAACAAACACCGACAGGGTCAAATCGTTGCAAGCGATGCTGAACAGCTTCAATTTCATCGAATTCGAGATCTTCTAATTCTTTACTAAGTGACGTGAAGATGTCATCTAAGGTGATTGATAGGTAGCCATCGGTTTGAACACTGTCAATAATGGCATAGGCAATTTCAATATCTCGATTAGACATATGGGTTAAATTTAATTGCCAAATTAGATGATCTTGGATGTTTTCAGCTAGGGCATTGCGGCTGTCAAAATCTTGCTCGCCGTCATAGGAAGGAACGTCTGCTGCAGCGGCTGAATTTTGATAAGTATCATCCCAGTTGCTATCAATGGATAGCTCATTAGGGATGCTTTCTGTCCATTCGGATTCTACTTGGGGCGTTTCTTCAGAAGCTGCTTCAGTCGTTTCTTTTTGAGAAGTCTCATTGGTACTGGATGAGTCGCCTCGTTTGATTTCTAAGTCAGACTGAAAGTTTTCGTCTTCGTCTAGTTCAAGCAAGGGGTTAGACTCAAGAAATTCGTGAATTTCCTGTTGCAAATCGAGCGTAGACAACTGAAGCAGTTTGATTGCCTGCTGCAGCTGTGGAGTCATAGTTAACTGTTGACCGATTTTAAGTTGCAAAGACTGCTTCATGACGCAACTCTTTTATTATGATGTTTTTGGAATGACTTATGCATAGTACTCCCTTTTTGCCCGAAAAATAAGGGGGCTCATAGTCTGAAGTTGTCGCCCAAGTAGATTTTTTTGACTTGCTCGTTATTGATAACAGACTCGGCATCACCCGATGCAATGATGTGCCCGTTACCCACAATATAGGCTTTGTCGCAGATATCTAAGGTCTCACGAACGTTGTGGTCAGTGATCAAAACACCAATGCCGCTGCTTTGTAAATGTTTGATGATCTCTTTAATATCGCCGACGGAAATAGGGTCTACACCAGCAAAGGGTTCATCAAGCAATACAAACTTCGGGTTCATTGCTAGCGCTCGAGCTATCTCAACGCGTCGACGCTCTCCGCCAGACAGCGCCATTCCTAGGTTCTTGCGAATATGAGTAACGTGAAACTCATCAAGAAGGCTTTCCATTTTCTCAAGTCGTTGTGACTTTGAAAGTTCTTTGCGTGTTTCTAAAATTGCTAAAATGTTGTCTTCAACTGACATTTTGCGAAAAATAGACGCTTCCTGCGGTAAATAGCCAATGCCTTTCTGCGCTCGCGTATGCATTGCATCTTTGGTGACATCTTCACCGTCGATAAAAATTCCACCAAAATCGTTAGCCACCATGCCAACGATCATATAAAAGCAGGTGGTTTTACCAGCGCCGTTAGGGCCCAGTAAACCTACGGCTTCTCCAGAACTTACTTCGAGTGATACGTCTTTTACAACTTGTCTTTTCTTATAGCTTTTTGCTAGATTTTTTGCTTCAAGAATGGCCATGAAAATTAGTCTGCTTGATCAATAAGGGTAGGCTGTAAAGTCATGTTAACGCGACCGCTACCACGGTTTTCGGCTTTAAATGTGCCATCATTCAGAAGATAGTGAATATAGTCTGCTGAAATTTCATCTTCACCACGTTGTAAGTAGCCATTATTGTGTATCTCAAGCTGCCCCTTGGTGACATCGTAATCTAAGGTGTCTCCGTTCGCATGCATAGTATTGCCTGTTTGATCCAGCTGCTGAGAGAACTTTGATGGTGAGCCTTTAGCGCTTAACGCTCTAAAATCGCCTGTCGTAGGATCAGTAATAATCGACAAGTCTTGGGCTTCAATTAATATGCTACCTTGTTTTACGACGACGTTTCCACTGTAGTTAGCGGTACCTTTGTTTTGATCGAAAAACGCTGAATCGGCTTCAATGCTGATGGGCTGCTGTCTGTCGTTTGGTAAAGCATAGCTCGCACTATACGCTAACATAAGAGCAACGCTTAAAATTGCATGTTTAGTGAGTTGGGGTTTCATATTGTCCTGTTACGCCTCCGCTTAAAATGGCGGTTTCTTTAGCTAAGTCAAAGCTTATTATATCGGATTTGGTTACCCCTTGGGGGGTTATGAGCTGGCTTTGCTGAGTCCCTACGATGGTTTGGCTTTCGTCATTGTAGGTTATTGTATTTGCTTTGATCTTTGCCGTTTCAGTTTCATTTTTAAAGCGCGTTATTTGTGCGTTTTTGCTCAGCGTGAAGCTGTTTGAGGTGTCATTAATAAATCCTGTTTCAGCGCTGGCAATAGAGCTGCTATTACCGTCTATTCTAGTAATGACTGGATGGTCTAAGTCCGTTTGCTTCTGCGTGTAATGATTCGCTATGTCGGCCGTTACGGTCTCTGTCAGTTGCCCATTAAGATCGAAAGACTTCACTGTAACGCCTTCTAAAAAGAAGTCTGGTGCATTGGACAGCTTCTGCTCTTCTAAAATATACAGGGTAGGGCGGTTGCCTAACAAAAACACTGCTACTAAGACAATGACTAAGGCGGAAAGCCCAGCTATGCCCTTAGGGTTCAGTGTTTTTCTCAAAAAATCCAGCATGGGTTATCCTGAAACAGCCAGTAGGTAAAGGTACGCTGCATAGCCGCCCAGTAAAGGGATGGCAAACCATCTTGGAATGCTAACGCTACGATGCTTGGAGTATACGATAACTGCTAAGGCGAACAGTAGGGTAAAGCCTAACATCCACCAATAATCACGATTGATCACGGTTGCATCAATCATTCCTGGGGCAATTAATGCTGGCAGCGGAAGCACGGTAGCAAGGTTGAAAATGTTCGAGCCGAGCACGTTGCCGATCGCAATATCATGGTGGCCTTTACGTACGCTGGTAATAGAGGCGGCCAGTTCTGGAAGGCTTGTGCCGATGGCTACAATGGTCAAGCCAATAATGAGATCAGAAACCCCTAGTGCTGAGGCGATACCGACGGCCCCCCAAACCAATAATTTAGAGCTGCCAATTAATACCGCTAAACCTGCGATTGCGATCAGCACTGAACGCGTGACACTGCCGCCATCATCTTCGGGTAATTCTTCGGTTAACTCATCTTCAAGATTTCCTGAGTTGCGTAGTAAAAGAAATAACACCACAAAAAAGGCAATTATTAATATAACGCCATCTGTCACGCTAAGGGCTTGGTCGAGCAGAAGTACGCCGGCAAGGATTGTTACGCCTAAGACTAGAGGGATTTCTTTTTTAACCAGGCTGCCGTTAATCGGAACGGCGGCAAGGACAAGGGTGGCACCAAAAACCAAACCAATATTGGCGATATTCGATCCAATAACATTACCCACTGCGATACCTGGTGCATTGTCGAGGGCTGCTATAGCAGAAACGACCATTTCTGGAGCAGACGTACCCAGTGCTACTAGCGTAATACCTATTACAATAGGGCTTACATTAAGTTTTTCGGCAACCAGTGCGGCGTGTTCGATAAACTTATCTGAGCTTAGTACGAGTAATATGAGACCAGCAATTAAGGCTGCGGAGAACAAGAGCATCTGCTTTATACCTGATGAAAAGTGAGAGAGTTTTGTAAAACGCCCCATTTAATGTGGTTTATTGAAGGATTTCAAGACTTGCATAAGCGTAACGAATTCAGTTGGCATATCTTTTACTATAATGCGGTGCTAGTATCCGTTCGATTTTGTTATAGGGAGTCGTCTGTGGAAGTATATATTGACGTTAAGAATTTATCCTTTAGTCGGGGTGGTCGTGCCATTTATGACGATGTTACCTTACAGATTCCCAAAGGAAAAATTACCGCTGTCATGGGGCCGAGTGGCGTAGGTAAAACGACACTGCTTAGACTGATTGGTGGTCAAGTGATGCCAAACAGCGGGACGGTTGCTGTTGACGGTGTGAATATTGCTCAAGCCTCCCGCAAAGAATTATTTGAAGCGCGTCGCAAAATGGGGATGTTGTTTCAAAGTGGCGCATTATTCAGTGACATGAGTGTCTTTGAAAATGTGGCGCTTCCGCTGCAAGAATACACTAATTTCGATAAAACCATGATCCGCGATATTGTGCTAATGAAGCTGCAAAGCGTCGGATTGCGTGGTGCGGCACATTTAATGCCCTCTGAGTTATCTGGTGGCATGGCTCGTCGAGCGGCTCTCGCTCGTGCCATAGCCTTAGATCCTGACCTAGTTATGTATGATGAACCTTTTGCCGGTCAAGACCCTATTTCAAAAGGTGTGCTGGTGGAGTTAATTCAGCGACTCAATCGCGCTGCGAACATTACCAGCGTGTTGGTATCCCATGATGTAGAGGAATCGCTCAGTATTGCAGATCATGTATGTCTGCTTTCTGGCGGTACGGTGATCTTATCGGGCACACCAGAAGAAGTGCGTTCATCGACAGATGAGCGTGTAGTGCAGTTTTTACAAGGGCATGCTGATGGTCCGGTTGCTTTTCATTATCCCGCGCAAGAATATCGCGAGCAGCTGTTGGAGCGTAATTGATGGGATTGGTTAAAAATTTGTTTGCTGGTGTCTATGGCTTTATTGAATCGTTAGGACAATCTGGCATATTTCTTTTTCAATCGTTGTTTCGTTTGCCTGTTCGATGGGGGGAAGCCGTTCGATTGTATGTCCGCCAAGTGTATTCTGTCGGTGTTTTGTCACTGGTGATCATCATTGTATCTGGGGCTTTCATAGGTATGGTGTTGGCGCTTCAGGGTTACAGTATTTTGACCAGTTATGGTTCAGAATCGGCGGTTGGTCAATTGTTGGCGCTAACGCTTCTAAGAGAGCTTGGGCCTGTCGTGACTGGGTTGTTGTTTGCGGGGCGAGCTGGCTCAGCATTAACGGCTGAAATTGGCCTTATGAAAGCCACTGAACAGTTATCAAGTTATGAAATGATGGGGATTGACCCACTGCGTCGAGTCATTGCGCCTCGTCTTTTAGCTGGTATCACCTGTATGCCTATTTTAGCGTTGATTTTCTCTGCTGTAGGTATTTGGGCGGGTATGATGGTATCAGTGCATTGGTTAGGTGTGTATGAAGGCTCTTTCTGGGCGAGTATGCAGCAATCAGTTTTTTTTGATACAGATATTATGAACGGTGTTATCAAGTCGTTTGTATTTGCTGTTGCCGTTGTCTGGATCGCGGTGTATCAAGGTTATGTATGTCAGCCAACGTCTGAAGGTATTGGGCGCGCAACCACTCGAACGGTTGTGATGGGGTCATTGGCAATATTAGGTTTAGATTTTCTGTTAACAGCAGCGATGTTTGGAGATTTTTAGTGATGAAGGATAAGAAAGCCGGTTTATTAGTTGGCATCTTTATGCTTTTAGGCGTAGCGGCCTTTATTTATCTTGCAATGCAGGTAAGTGGGCTCGCGTTTAATGATAAAACTCAAGGTTACACGATTCAGGCTAGATTTGACGACATTGGTGGTTTAACTGATCGTGCTAAGGTGACCATCGCAGGTGTGACAGTGGGCCAAGTTGAGAGTATTGAGTACGACAAAGAATATTATATGGCTAAGGTTGTAATGACCATTTTCTCAGAGGTTGATAATATTCCGACAGACAGCTCCGTGGCTATCTTGACCAGCGGGTTGATCGGTGAGAAATATCTAGGTATTTCTATTGGTGCAGAAGAAGAGGTTCTAAAGGACGGTGGCGAACTTTATGATACCCAATCTGCATTGGTACTTGAAAACCTAATTGGCCAATTTTTAATGAATGCGGGGAGTGACAGCTAATGCGTAAACTTATTTTGGGTTTATTAAGTGTATTGATGGTGCTTTCATCAGCGGCCTTTGCGGCGGTCAATCCTGAAGGTGCTCGTTCAGAGGTCTTGCGTGTTGTAAATGACTTCAAAACAAAGATCGTTGATCAGCGTGAAGAGTTATCGGTCGATCCTCAGAAGCTTCGCTCTACTATGCAGGAGATTATTTCGCCGGTGGTGGATTTTGATGATTTAGCTAAAAAAGTTATGGGCAAATATTATCGTCGTGCCACTGCGCAGCAAATATCCGATTTTGTTGAAGTGACCGAAGGTACGTTGTTAAGAACTTACAGTGCGGCAGTCATCGACTTTGATCCAGAGCGACTAACTGTGCTGCCTTTGGCGCGTCAAAAGCCAGGTAAAGAAGTTCGAGTGGATGCTAAGTTTCAGCTGAGTGATGGCAGCCCAGTGGATATTGCGTTCTACATGGAGCCTAAGTCTGATGATGACTGGGTGCTCAGTAATGTTGTTATCAATAACATTAATTTCGGCCTAACCTTTCGCAAACAGTTTGGCGTTATGATGCAGCAAAATGGTAATGATATTGATCAGGCGATTGCGGCTTGGCAGGCGTCACTGGCTTCGAGCGGAGAAGAATAATATGGAAATGCACTCCTCGAATCAGGGGTGGCGTTTAGAGGGGCATTATACCGCTGACAGCTTATTAAAGATTAAGCAAAAGTTGATGCGACAAGAGACCCAGCAAGATGGTGTTCTTGATTTGTCTGAGTTGAAGTCAATTAATGCTCCCGTCATCGCGCTGATGATTGAGATAAGGCGGCACAGCGACTCCTTGACATTAAAAGGATGTCGAGAAGAATTTCGAGAAATGTTAAAACTCTATGGTGTCGAGTGCATCTTTCAGTTTGCATAGAAATCGTAAGCAGGAGGAAACTCCTGTTTTTGCGTTATAAAGCTGACAAAAAGATGATTGGGTAAGGTACAATACCCGCATAGAACATTGAATAAATATTGGAGTTTTTGTGAACGCCTCCGAAGTGAAAGCTTTATTAGAATCGAAAATTGAAGGTAGCCAAGTAACCTCTCTAGGTGAAGGCTGTAATTTCCAAATTATTGTTGTAGCGGAGGCCTTTGAAGGTCTGAATACCGTTAAAAGACAACAGCTTGTTTACTCTCATCTGCAAGACGCTATTTCATCGGGTGCCATCCATGCGGTAACCATGAAAACCTACACGCCAGTTCAGTTTGAAAGTCTTTAAAATCTAAGAGAGATGTAAATGGATAAATTGCTGATTACTGGCGGTAACACTCTTAATGGAGTTGTGCGTGCGTCAGGTGCAAAGAATGCTGCCCTACCAATCCTTGCTGCTACATTACTAACCAAGGATCTTATTACGATCCGTAACTTGCCACATTTGCATGACATTACCACAATGTTGGAGCTTTTAGGTTCAATGGGGTGTGGCGTTGTCGTAGATGAACGTATGAATGTAGAGCTTGATGTATCCTCGCTGGATAACTGTGAGGCTCCTTACGAACTAGTGAAAACAATGCGTGCATCAATTTTGGTGTTAGGCCCTTTGGTAGCACATTTTGGTCGTGCAGTGGTATCCCTGCCTGGTGGTTGTGCCATCGGTAGTCGTCCAGTTGACTTGCATCTTCGTGGTCTAGAAGCGATGGGTGCTGAAATTGTGGTTGATAACGGTAACATTATTGCGCAAGTTGATGGTCGTCTAAAAGGTGCTCGTATATTCTTTGACAAAGTGACAGTGACTGGGACCGAAAACCTATTGATGGCGGCGGCCTTGGCAGAAGGAACCACGGTTCTTGAAAATGCTGCTCGCGAGCCTGAAGTTGTTGATTTGGCTGAATGTCTAATTGCGATGGGTGCAAAAATCACGGGTCATGGTACGGACACTATTACTATTGAAGGTGTAGAGCGTTTGTCTGGTACAACCTATTCAGTGATGCCTGACCGAATTGAAACAGGAACATTCTTAGTCGCTGGTGCGATCACGGGCGGTAAAGTGCGCGTGATTGATACCGATGTAGACAGCTTAGAGGCTGTGCTGGCAAAACTTGAAGAAGTGGGTGCCAAGATTACCTGTGGTGATGACTGGATAGAGTTGGATATGGAGGGTCGTCGACCAAAAGCAGTGAATATTTCAACTGCGCCTTATCCGGCTTTTCCGACGGATATGCAAGCACAATTCATGGCGCTTAATGCTGTTGCGGACGGTGTAGGCAGTGTCATTGAAAATATTTTTGAAAATCGCTTTATGCATGTCAATGAAATGATGCGCATGGGGGCAGACATTGAAGTGAATGGCAATACGGCAATTGTTCGCGGTAAAGAAAAATTGCAAGGTGCGCCTGTGATGGCGACAGATTTACGTGCGTCAGCTTCATTGGTGTTATCAGCGCTGGTTGCTGAAGGCGAAACAAAGATCGATCGAATTTATCACATCGACCGCGGTTATGAGTGCATCGAGGAAAAACTGGGTGCATTGGGTGCGAAGATTTCAAGGGTTCTGAATTAATATGAGCGAAACCTTAACGATAGCGCTATCGAAAGGGCGCATTTTAAAAGAAACGCTTCCTCTGCTTGAGAAAGCGAATATTTTTCCTCTGGAAGATATTAGCAAAAGCCGTAAGCTTATTTTCGACACTAATCATGAGCATATTAAACTTGTGATCCTGCGAGCAACAGATGTGCCAACTTACGTTGAGCATGGTGTAGCGGACTTTGGTGTTGCGGGTAAAGATGTGTTGATGGAAGCGAATACTAGCAACCTATATGAACTTTTGGATTTGAAGATTTCCAAGTGCCGTTTGATGACGGCAGGTGTTCAGGGCCAAGAATTACCTAACCGCCGTTTGAAGGTTGCGTCTAAATTTACCAAAACGGCAAAAGCGTATTTTGCTGAGCAAGGTATTCAGGCGGATGTCATAAAGCTTTATGGCGCAATGGAGTTGGCACCGATAATGGGGCTAGCAGATTTGATCGTTGATATCGTCGATACTGGTAATACACTGCGTGCAAATGGCCTTGAGGCTCGAGACTTGATTGCTGATATCAGTACGCGTCTTGTAGTGAACAAAGCTGCTTACAAAACCAAGTATGAGCACATTCAGCCTATTCTAGATATGTTGAACGGTGCAGTGTCTGCTGAGGTATAAGTTATGCAATTAAATATCAGACAGTTCTCATCAAAAGATGCAAATTTCCGTAAAGACCTAGAACAATTGCTGTCATGGGAAAGTGTCTCCGATACGCGAGTTCAGAAAAGTGTCGAAGAGATTGTCAACCGTGTTCGCCTTGAGGGGGACGCGGCATTGATTGAGTTGACGAATAAGTTTGACCGTCGAACGGTTTCTTGTGCAGCAGAGCTTGTCATTGAAGCCGATGAGTTGGCGCAAGCGGCTGAGCGTGTTGATAGCAAAATTGTAGATGCGTTAAAGCAGGCCGCTGAGCGTGTTAAGAGCTACCACGAGCGTCAAGTTCAGCCTTCATGGCAATACGAAGAAGCAGACGGCACGATATTGGGTCAGCAAATTACGCCGTTAGATCGTGTGGGTGTTTACGTACCTGGCGGTAAAGCAGCGTACCCGTCTTCCGTCTTGATGAACGTTATGCCGGCAAAAGTTGCTGGAGTGGGTGAGATCGTCATGGTCGTACCGACACCGGACGGTGAAGTAAATGATATCGTGTTAACCGCTGCGCATGTGGCAGGGGTTGATCGTGTGATTACTGTGGGCGGTGCGCAAGCTGTTGCCGCATTGGCTTACGGCACGGAAACGGTACCAAAAGTTGATAAGATTGTAGGTCCTGGCAATATTTATGTGGCAACTGCTAAACGCATGGTTTTTGGTGCTGTTGGTATTGATATGATTGCCGGTCCATCTGAAATTCTTGTGGTAAGTGATGGTGAGTCTAATCCAGATTGGATTGCCATGGACTTGTTTTCGCAAGCTGAACATGACGAAGATGCGCAATCTATCCTGATCAGCACAGATGCTGCTTTTATTGAGAAAGTAAAAGCCTCGATGGAGCGTCAGATTGATGACATGTCGCGCCAAGAGATCATAAAAACCTCTTTGGAAGGCCGTGGTGCTTTGATCCATGTTGAATCGATGGAAGAAGCGGTAGAAGTGGCTAACATCGTCGCTGCAGAACATTTGGAATTGTCTATTGCAAACCCAGAAGAATGGGTCGGTAAAATTCGACACGCTGGTGCGATCTTTATGGGTCGTTATACGCCAGAAGCGTTAGGGGATTACTGTGCAGGTCCAAATCATGTTCTACCAACATCAGGTACAGCACGTTTCTCTTCGCCATTAGGCGTTTATGATTTCCAAAAACGTAGCTCAATCATCTTCTGTTCACATGAAGGTGCTAGTGAAATGGCGAAAATTGCCTCTCCGTTGGCTCGTGGCGAGTCACTTGAGGCGCACGCTCTTTCCGCTGAGTTCCGTATGATCGATAAAGCCTAAGGGGTAGAATCGGTGCAGCCAACACAAGCGCTTGTGTCACTGCGATATATAACCCGCATTGCAGCTGTCATTATATTAGTGGCCGTTGCTGTGGGTTTTTTTCTGCCTGCTGACTATCGAATTGAACGGAACGTTACTGTTTCCAGTGCCAAATATGATCTGCTGCAAGAACGTTTATATAACCCCGCTGAATGGGTTGAATGGATGCATATTGAATCAGGGCACTTAGTGGTTAAAGAGGGTTCTCAAGCATTAGCCTCAGGTGATCGTTATTTGATTGTTTATGATGGTGAGACAACGAAACAGGGTTCAATAGTGATTGATTCGGTTTCCAGTAACTCAATTGAGTTTACTGTTCAGCCAAATCAGAAAACACAGCCAATCCCAAATTCGCTAATGATTACGACTTCAAATACGGGTCAAACTCAGCTGCAATGGGTCATTGAAGGTGAATTGGATGCTGGCTTCTTAAGTCCCTATTTGGCTTTAGTGGCAAATCGAATTGCTGGAAGCAATATTGAAACAAGTTTAGCGAACCTTAATCAGTAATAGATTATTCAACTGCCTGCATCGCAGGCAGTTTCTCTACCAAGGCTTTCGTTATAAAGCTTTGCGTACCTCGGATACCTTTAATTGTAACGCGTTTGCCGGGTGTTAAGCTTGAAACTAGCTGCTGTGCGTTGTGTGCACTGAGGTCGGTATGATCGTCGATAGCAATCAAAATATCTCTAGCGCGTAGTCCGGCTTTGTCTGCCGGGCCTTCTGGAACAGCGCTTGTGACAATGAGTCCTTCTGCAGTAGGTAAATTTAGCGCAATAGCGACTTGAGTATTGTTTTCTTGTACTTGTAAGCCAAGGTAGCCTCGAACGACACTGCCATGCTTGATGATGGATTGCATAATGCTGATGGCGTCATTGATGGGAGTAGCGAAGCCTATGCCTTGTGAGCCACCGGAGCTTGAATATATTGCTGAGCTAATGCCAACAAGTTTGCCCTTTAGATCTACTAAGGCGCCACCGGAGTTGCCAGGATTGATGGCCGCATCTGTCTGAATAAAGTTCTCATAGGTGTTAAGGCCTATGCTGTCACGACCTTTTGCACTGATGATACCCGCAGTGACGGTTTGGCCGATGCCAAATGGATTGCCTATGGCGAGAATCTGATCCCCGACACGAATGCGATCGCTGTTTCCCAAATGAATTGGGGTTAGATCACTTAGCTCAACCTTTAATACGGCTAGATCTGTCGCAGGATCACTTCCAATAAGTCGTGCTCTTGTCTGTCGTTGATCGTTTAATGAGACAATCACAGTGCTGGCACCTTGGATAACATGATGGTTCGTTAAGATATAGCCATCATTGGTGATAATAACGCCTGAGCCAAGATTGGTGATTTTTTGCTTACTGGTGTGATCGAAGGGTGAATCTTGATTGGAGAAAGTGTAAATATTTACCACTGAATTGGCGGTTTTTGCAGCAGCATTGGCAAAATTTTGCGAGCCTTCATTTTGAAAATGCTGAATAAATAATAGAATAGTGCCAAGCCACAAGCCTAATAGCCCCCAGACGAAGCTATTACGGTTTGTTAAGATATTTAATGCATTAGGAGTTTTCATGAATAGAACAGAGCTTGAAAGAAAGTTGACGGCACTCTATCGGCCGCGAGTCTTTAAGGATTATGCGCCTAATGGTTTACAAGTGGAAGGCAAACAAGAGATTAACAAGATTGTAACGGGTGTAACGGCCTCTATGGCCTTAATTGAGGCTGCAATTGAGAAGCAAGCCGATGCCATTATTGTTCATCATGGTTACTTCTGGAAAGGCGAAAGTGAAGAAATTGTTGGTATGAAGTATCGCCGTATTTCTGCCTTGATAAAAAATGATATTAATTTGTTTGGTTATCATTTGCCAATGGATGCGAGCTTACTGGCAGGCAATAATGCCGGTTTGGCGCGTGCGCTTGGGTTGATGGAGTTGAGGCCTCTTGAGAAGGAAAAGCCATTGGAGGAAAGCATTGGCGTTGTTGGCCGAATTCATGAGGGCGTCTCTCCAGCTGATTTTAAGGCGAAAATTGAAACCGCTGTAGGGCGTGAGGTTTTGTTTGAAGCGGTCTCTGAGGATCTAATTACTGAGGTGGCGTTGTGTACTGGCGGTGCTCAGGGGTATATAGATAAAGCTTTGGCAGCGAATGCGGATGTCTTTATCACTGGAGAGGTGTCGGAAAAAACGATTCATACAGCCCGTGAAGAAGGTATTCATTTTTGTGCTGCAGGTCATCATGCGACAGAATGTTTTGGTCCACGTGCATTAGCTGGATACATTCAAGAGGAGTGGGGGGTTGACTGCGAATTTATTGATATTCCAAATCCTGCTTAACATAAAAAAGCCTGCTTAAAGCAGGCTTTTTTATGGGTATAGATTTAGCTGTTAGCAACAAAACTTTAATTAAATAGCGCGGCTTGGTTCTTCAGAGGCGTTGCGGTGCAGGCCATAGCTTTCACTAAGTGTGCCCTCATCGCTAGATTCTTTGGCAGCGTAATCTCGCGGTGGCGCAGTGGTGAACTCTGAGTCCGAATCGGTCTCTTTAGTCTCTTCCGGTTTTTCTAGTTCAACGGTCGCCAATGATGAAGCGCCTTCTAGTACGGCTTTACGAGCGTCAGCTAACTTTTTCTCTGCAGCAGAGATGTGCGCATGCAGCTGTAAAAAATGATCATCAGCCAATACTTGGCGTCGTTCTAGTTCTTGCTGCAAAGCTTCAATGGTTGCGCCGGCAGAGCGGTGTTTATCGCTCGAGCCTTTTTTGCTAAGTGAGCGGAAAATCAATGCGCCAGCAAAACCAATAATGATGCCTGTAACAAAGACGATAATATCGAATACTTCTAGTTCCATGGTTTACTCCCAAAAACAGCTCCGATAATTATAACGGAAATACACCATAGGAAATATAGGGAATAGTGAGGTTTCTGTATCAATTTGGTAAGATGTCGCAATCTAACATGCAATGGTGTATTCCCAGACAATGACCCCGTTATCGAAATATCAGGAAGACTTAGAGCGTCCAGACTTTAATTATGATCCAGCGCAAGAGGAAGCTGTGCAGGCCCTACAAGATTTGTATGAGCGTATTGTCGCAAATGGATCAAGTGTCGTTAAACCACAGAAATCTCTGTTTGGTTTTTTTAAGAAAAAGCAACCAGAGATTAAAGTTGAGCAAGGTTTGTACTTTTGGGGTGGCGTTGGCCGAGGTAAAACGTATTTGATGGACACCTTCTATGAGTGTCTACCGATAGAGCGCAAAATGCGCTTACATTTTCATCGTTTTATGCAGATGGTTCATCAAGAGCTGCGTAAGCTAAATGATACTAAAAATCCGCTGGAAATTGTTGGTAAGCAAATTTCTGAAAAGGCTCAGGTGTTATGTTTTGATGAATTTTTTGTAACGGATATTACCGATGCGATGATTTTGGCTGGTCTTTTAGAGCAGTTGTTTATCAACGGTACAGTGTTGATTGCGACGTCTAACATTGAGCCTGATGGCCTTTATAAAAACGGTTTGCAGCGCGCACGCTTCTTACCTGCCATTGATCTTGTCAATAAGCATACTAAGGTAATGAATGTTGATGGTGGTGTGGACTACCGCTTACGCACATTGAAGCAAGCAAAGTTGTATCATTTTCCTTTGTCAGAAGAATCGCAAAACGCATTATCTGAGCGTTTTTTGAGTTTGGTAGTGAATCGTAATAATGTTGATGAAGGTGGGGGCGTTGAGATCGAAGGGCGAATGATCCCTCTCTTGCGAAGTTATGATGATGTTGCTTGGTTTGATATTAAAGCGTTGTGTGATGGTCCGCGTAGTCAGGTAGATTACATTGAAATTGCGAAGCAATACTCAACGATCATTATTTCTGATTTGCCGCAGTTTGATTCGTCTCGCGATGATATGGCGCGCCGCTTTATCAATTTGATTGATGAATTTTACGATCGTCACGTAAAAGTCATTATCTCTTCTGAGGTCGGCATTGCTGATATTTATAAAGGGACGCGGTTGGCATTTGAATACGATCGAACGGTAAGTCGACTGCTCGAAATGCAGTCTGAAGAATACCTGTCACTAGAGCATCGACCGTAATTTTTTTATTAAAATGCTTTAGTTTTACCGTGTCTTTGGTTATAATTCGCGCGCTCTGAAATTGAGTATGTGTACGTTATGAAATCATTTTGTGACTTCATAACCAATAATAATAGGTATTGACATGCGCACTCGCATGTAAATGATAAAGGGTTTTTTAATGAAAACTTTTACTGCAAAACCTGCTGAAGTACGCCGCGACTGGTTCGTGGTTGATGCTGAAGGCAAAACTCTTGGTCGTTTGGCTACAGAAATTGCTCGTCGCCTACGCGGTAAGCATAAAGCAGAATACACTCCTCACGTTGATACTGGCGACTACATTGTTGTAATCAACGCTGAGAAAGTACGTGTAACTGGTAACAAAGCTGCTGATAAGAACTACTACCGTCATACTGGTTACCCAGGTGGCCTACGTTCTATGAGCTTTGAGAAGTTGATTGATCACGCTCCAGAACGCGTTCTTGAAATCGCTGTTAAAGGTATGTTGCCTAAAGGTCCTCTAGGCCGTGCAATGCACAAGAAAATGAAAGTGTATGCTGGTACAGATCACCCGCACACAGCTCAACAGCCACAAGAACTTAACATCTAATACGGGAAGGTCAATATGTCAGCTACTCAATACTACGGAACAGGTCGTCGTAAAACGTCTACTGCTCGTGTATTTCTTAAAGCGGGTTCTGGTAACCTAGTTATCAATAACCGTTCTCTAGAGCAATACTTCGGTCGCGAAACTTCTTGCATGGTTGTTCGTCAGCCACTAGAACTAGTTGATGCAACTGAAAAATTCGACGTATACGTTACTGTAAGCGGTGGTGGTATTTCTGGTCAAGCCGGTGCTATCCGTCACGGTATTACTCGTGCGCTAATGCAATACGATGAGACACTACGTCGCAGCCTTCGTGCTGCTGGTTTCGTTACGCGTGACTCTCGTAAAGTTGAGCGTAAGAAAGTCGGTCTACGTAAAGCTCGTCGTCGTCCTCAGTTCTCTAAGCGTTAATTTCTACTACGCTTCGTATTTTCAAAACGCCTGCATAGCAGGCGTTTTTTTATGTCTCAAATCAGTGTTTTGTGATTGTGCAAAAATGTTGCCTTGTCTACAAAATGCCTTTCCCATACCATCCTTTAAAGCATTCAAATCCTTATTGTTTTTATGGGTTTGAACTCGTTGACAGTAAATTGGTGGGAGAGAACCATAATGAGTCAAAGCGGCGTGAATGAAGGCCGTCGTCGATTTCTACTGGGTGCAACCAGCGCGATTGGCGCAGTGGGTGCAGTAGGGATTGCAACGCCTTTTGTTGCCTCATGGAATCCAAGTGCCAAAGCGAAAGCGGCTGGTGCACCGGTGAAGGCCGATATTAGTAAATTAGAAGTTGGTCAGCAAATGATCGTGGAGTGGCGTGGTCAGCCTGTATGGGTTGTTCGTCGTTCTAAGGAAACAGTTGCAGATCTGTCCAAATTAAATGACCAATTAGCGGATCCAGTATCTGCTGTTGAGCAACAGCCAGAGTACGCGCAAAACGAATATCGCTCAATCAATCCTGAGTTCGCCGTTTTGTTAGGTATTTGTACCCATCTTGGTTGTTCTCCTACCTATCGACCAGAAGTTGCCCCTGAAGATCTTGGGGAGAACTGGTTGGGTGGTTTTTTATGCCCATGTCATGGTTCCCGTTTTGATCTTGCAGGCCGAGTTTACAAAGGAGTCCCTGCGCCAACTAACCTTGTTGTGCCGCCGCACCGTTTCCTTAGTGATGCGGTCATTGAAGTTGGTGTCGATACTGGAGGTAACGCGTAATGGCTGTTATGAAAAACTTCATGGCGTGGGTGGATGCTCGTCTTCCAGTGACTCAAGCCTTCGAAAAGCACATGAGCAAATACTACGCACCTAAGAACCTAAACGTTCTCTATTTGTTTGGTGTGTTGTCTTTGCTGGTATTGGTTAATCAACTGCTTACGGGTGTTTGGTTGACGATGAGTTATAACCCATCGGCTGAAGGCGCGTTTGCTTCGGTAGAATACATCATGCGTGATGTAGAATATGGTTGGTTAATTCGTTACATGCATTCAACTGGTGCGTCAGCGTTCTTCGTGGTTGTGTATCTGCATATGTTCCGCGGCCTTTTGTATGGTTCTTACCAAAAACCGCGTGAATTAGTGTGGTTGTTTGGCATGGCGATTTACCTAGCGTTAATGGCTGAGGCGTTCATGGGTTACTTGTTACCATGGGGGCAGATGTCTTACTGGGGTGCTCAGGTAATTATTTCTTTGTTCAGTGCCATTCCAGTGATTGGTCCCGACCTAGCGCAATGGGTCCGTGGTGATTACTTGATCTCAGGTATCACATTGAACCGTTTCTTCTCTTTGCATGTCATTGCCTTGCCTTTGGTGCTGGTTGCTTTGGTTGTATTGCACTTGTTAGCACTTCATCATGTGGGGTCAAACAACCCTAAAGGTGTTGATATCAAGAAGCATAAAGATGAAAACGGCATTCCTTTAGATGGTATTCCATTCCACCCTTTCTATACAGTGCATGACATTGTGGGTGTGGCAGTGTTCTTATTTGTCTTCTGTGGTGTAATTTTCTTCTTCCCTGAAATGGGTGGCTATTTCCTTGAGAAGCCTAACTTTGAAGCGGCTAACGCGTTGAAGACACCTGCGCATATTGCGCCTGTTTGGTACTTTACGCCGTTCTATGCCATTTTGCGTGCGGTAACGTACCCGCTATTTGGTCTGGATGCTAAGTTCTGGGGCGTAGTTGCAATGGGCGGTGCAATTGCCATTCTGTTTGTGTTGCCTTGGTTGGATCGTAGCCCGGTTAAATCGATGCTTTATAAAGGGTGGATGAGTAAAGTTGCCCTAATCTTGTTCTGTATTAGTTTCGTGACTTTGGGTGTATTAGGTGTGCTGCCATCAACTGAGAGCCGTACTAAGATCGCGCAAATTGCATCACTAGTGTACTTCTTATACTTCATTTTGATGCCTTTCTATACAAAATGGGAAAGTACTAAACCAGTTCCGGAGAGGGTGTAATGATGAAAAAGATGTTCGCAACAGTGGCGCTAGTGTTTGCGTCAGCGATGACTTTCGCATCTGGTGGTTCTGCGGTTCACTTAGAGCATATGGCTCCAGATTTGCATGACAAAGCGTCTCTACAGCGCGGTATGCAGGTTTTCACTAACTATTGTGCCGGTTGTCACGAAATGGGTTACGCCCGTTATGAACGTGCCGCGACAGATTTAGGTATTCCAGCAGATATCTTTGAGCAAAACCTTCTGCCATCTGGTAAGAAGATTGGCGAATTGATGACGAATTCAATGGATGCCGACAATGCCAAGAACTGGTTTGGTGCGACACCTCCAGATCTAACGCTTGAGGCGCGTCTGCGCGGCCATGATTGGGTATACACATACCTGAAATCGTTCTATGAAGATGAGACTCGTCCATGGGGAGTGAATAATACGATCTTCCCGAGTGTGGGGATGCCGAACGTACTTGAGCATCTACAAGGTGTGCGTCACATGACGTGCGCACAAGCACCATCTTTGGATGAGCATGGCAAGCCAAAATTTGATACACTTACAGGTGATATCTTAACTGAAGAGCAATGTAACGTTGTGGTTCAAAAGACTGAAGGGCAATTGTCCGAAGAGGAATTTGACCAAGTTGCTTACGACGTTACAAATTTCTTAGTATATATGGGTGAGCCAAGCCGTCTACAGGCTGAATCATTAGGCATAAAAGTGTTACTATTCATTGTTCTGTTTGGTATATTCGCATACCTATTGAACAAAGAATATTGGCGTGAAATTCACTAATGAACAGCTGAGTTTTGCTCGAAATGTCCCTCCAATGGAGGGACATTTACACAATAGTTTGTTAAGTTAACCCCTTCATGGGGTTTTCGTTGTTTATTGAATAGGGGTTATACATGGGTGTTATTGCAAAGCGCTCTTCAATGACGTTCTTCTCTGATGGAGAAGATCACTACAGCCATCGCGTACGTATTGTGTTGGCTGAAAAAGCGGTAACCGTAGATATTATTGATGTTGATCCTTTCAACAAGCCAGAGGAATTGGCGGATATTAACCCTTACAACGAGTTGCCGGCGCTGGTTGACCGAGAACTTGTTTTGTATGAGCCAAACGTAATGATGGAATACTTGGATGAGCGTTTTCCGCATCCACCATTGCTACCGGTTTATCCAGTTGCACGTGCCGAAAGCCGTCTTTACATGTACCGTATTCAGCGTGACTGGGCGGTATTAGTTGATACAATATTGACAAGTAAAGACCGTGAAACAGTTGAAACAGCCCAGAAAGAATTGCGTGAGAGCTTAGTAAGCGTATCACCAATTTTTGAAGAAAAGCCTTACTTCATGAGTGAAGAATTCACTATTGTTGATTGCTGTCTTGCTCCAGTATTATGGCGTTTGCCAATACTGGGTGTTGATATTGAAAAATCTCAAGCGCCTGGTTTGTACAAATACATGGATCTAGTATTTGAACGTGAATCGTTCAAAGAAAGCCTTTCTGAAGCTGAACAAGAAATGCGCCTTGATTAAGGTTAATTACGAATAACAAAAGGGGCATATTGCCCCTTTTATTTTATCTGGAGTGCAAGTAATGATTCCAAAGCGTTCTTATTTATTGAATGCAACCTATGAGTGGATTGCAGACAACGAGATGACGCCTTACCTATTGGTAAATGCTGAATATGAAGGGGCGGTTGTACCGCTTGAGTTTGTGAAAGACGGTCAAATTGTCTTAAACATCAGTATGAGTGCTGTGCGTCATTTGCATATTGATAAAGCCGGTGTTTCGTTTGAAGCGCGTTTTAGTGGAAAGCCAATGCAGGTGTTTGTGCCGATGGCCGCCGCTGAAGCGATTTATGCGAAAGAAAATGGGGATGGGTTGGCCTTTCCGCCAGAGGAATTTGGTGATGAGACTCCAGAGCCAGAACCAACGCCGCCAGAGCCGCCAAAAAAAGGCTTCACACTAAAAGTTGTGAAATAGCGCCTTAGTCATCGTAACCAAATAGCTGTCGTTCCAAAAGATCTACCAGTGCGTGAACGACAGTTGTTTGTACCTCTTGTACGCGTGCCGTTCCCGTTAGATTGATTTTTATTTCCGTATCATCCCGTGATGTGAGTGATGAGACATTCTTAGCGTCCGGAGTAGTCAATGCAACAATGCTCATCTTACGTTCGTGTGCTGCCTGAATTGCTTGAATAATCGGCGACGTATTGCCTTTATTTGCTACCACAAACAACACGTCACCAGGATTACCCAGTGCTGTAATCTGCTTTGAAAACACATCGTGGTAACTGTCGTTATGAGTGATCGCGAGTAGAGCGTTGCCATTGCTGGTTAGAGAAATTGCAGGTAGACCTGGACGTTCACGATCCATGCGGTCTAACAACAGCGTGCTAAAGTATTGTGAAATAAATGAGCCTGTTCCATTCCCAACGGCAACGACCTTACCGCCATTTGCAATGCTATTAAATAACACAATAGCGGCATGCTCTATGTGAGCGGGTAATGTTTCCAGAGCATACTGTTGAGACTCAAAGCTTTGTGCGAATTGGGTATAAATGGCTTCTTGATAATCCATAACAACTACTGTGTCTACACTGCTTGTAGCCAATCAATATGATGTAAATCTAAAAGGCCATCTATGGCAATTACATCAATTTGGTATTGGCTATGCTGCAGATTGTTTTTCATTAACCAATATTCTGCGGTTTTCAGAATTCGGCGATATTTTGCGGCTGTGATGCTTTCGCTAGCACTGCCTCGTGTGGCGTTGGCCCTGTAGCGAACTTCAACGAATACATAGGTAGATCGATGTTGCATAATCAAATCGACCTCACCAACACGCGAATGGAAATTTCGAGCGATAGCAACATAACCTTGAGAGACCAAGAACTGTTCGGCTAATCGCTCTGCATTTTCTCCATCAGAGTTCTTTTTTCTGGGCGAAATAACTTTCTTTAGCATCGATAAGCTCTCCCTGCTTATACGTCACTATATTTGGTCGTCGATTGAAGATTCCGTCGTCATCTAGCGTAATGATCCCTGTTCTAGCGGATACTCTTGCTGATTTTACATTGGTAAACAAAGCTAATCTCTTAGCAAGTAAATAGCTGTCATTTCCCAACGCGGTCAACCGTTGCAGAACAAACGGCGTATCCCCGGTTTTGCTAGATGTATCTAGGACTGCAGGTAGCTCCGTAAAAATGATGCGTTCAATGTCTTCACTTTTAGTGGTGGAGTTTGGTGCTTTGTCGTGGATCGTTTGCGACGCTAATAACGGAATATCTTCGGCAAAATAGAAGTTTAGCAGAGGGCGTATCTGTTTCGCATCGTCAAGCTTGCCAACGTAGTATACATAATCCAAATCTTGGCGTGCTCGAGGTGTTGACTCAACATCTTGCTTTGTCCATTGACGAATTTTGTGAATACGCGCTTCACTTTCGTCCACTTGGAGTAACTGTTTAACCGCTGAGGCACGACCCGTAGGGGTATTCTCATAAGAGATGGCGTTTAGTACGGGTATGTTAAGCTCGTTGGCAATCTCGCGGAATTGATCGCTTTGGCGTAAAGCCCAAGTTGGCTGCATAGACAAAACAGCAGAGTTTTGAGCGCCTTCTTTCTTGGCAAACGTCATCAATTCACGAATATCGTCTCTTACGTTCAAAGAAAAATGATATAAGTTTGCTACGATCGTATTACTTTCAAGTTGGTTCAGTGCAATAGTTGGCACATCTGTAACCAGGTTAGGAAGTTGAGCAACGTTCTGCTTTCGCAAAGGTCCTAAAATAGTTTCTGCACCACTTGCTAAGGCTGCTTGATACGCTTCTGTGAAGGTAGTAAAAGAATCCGTATCGATGATACGCAGGTCCGGTTGCACCGATGTGTTGGAATAATATTGTTGTAAAATACCATCTAAAATCGCGTCAGATGCGGTTTTTAATTCTTTGCTCATCGGTAGCATGATGGCAACAGAGGTTGGCATGTGCTGCTCAAGTGATGCCATGATCTGGAAATCTAATGGCGGGTTCATTGACGCAGGATGGCCTGGGTTCTGAGCTTGCCAGATGTGGAAAGCTTGTACTTGCTGGTCAACCGTCTGTGCTTGCTCGCGTAAGATTTTTGACACTTGAAGCCAGCCATCGAGTAGCGGAATAGGGCTGCTTTCTAAGTAAGAAACTTCATTGTCGGTAAGGTTTTGAATGGCTAGCCAAAGTTGTTGACGATTGGCTTCTTGCTGTTCAACAGGCAGCATCAAAGTAAGCTGCATATAGTCTCTTACAGCACTTGGCCAACTGTCTAAAGAAGACATGACCGCGGCATGATGCTGTAACAGCTTAATATTGTTCTCTGGCCGTTGCGCGATGGGCATTTGACCCGCTTGACTCAGTACCTGCACTGCTAACATGGGCACTTCAAGCGCAATAGCGACTGTGCTTAACTCAAGTAAACCGCCAAATTTCGATGGCGTATCGAGGTTAATAACATGCGCTTCAAGGATCATACGAGCTTGTAGATATTGCTCATCTCTCACTAAGGCTTTTGCGGCAGCGAGATAAAATGGCGCGGACTGTTCAGGGCTAGACTGTTGTTTAGCCTGAGCCATAGCAAACTCGTAATCAAGAAGATCACCTTGCTGCATTTGTTGTGCAATCACAGGGCTTTGATTGGATGTGGAAGTTTCCATGGCTCCACAGCCAATAAGAGACAATGTGACTAAGGATAATGGTATGATACGGGATCTAAACAAACTCATATGTACGCAATACTTAAGCCGATAAAGAGGAAACATGGTAACACAGTCTGATAATGATGTGAGAGGAACCTTCTACATTGTAGCGACCCCAATTGGCAATCTGGATGATTTTACGGATCGTGCGAAACGAGTTTTACAAGAAGTTGACTTTATAGCGGCGGAAGACACTCGACACAGCAAACGATTGATGAATCATTTTGGTATTGAGACTCGATTATTTGCTTTGCACGACCACAATGAGCGAGACAAAGCCGCGTACATTGCATCGTTATTAGACGAAGGTAAAAACGTCGCTTTGATCTCCGACGCGGGTACGCCGCTGATTTCTGATCCAGGGTATCATGTAGTTCATTTTTTACGTCAAGAGGGGCATCGCATTGTGCCGGTCCCGGGCGCATCGGCACTAATCACGGCGTTGTGTGCATCGGGGTTACCCACCGACCGTTTTAGTTTTGTTGGCTTTTTACCGGCCAAAAGCAAATCGCGTCGTGATGAGATGTCCAGTTGGGTACCCAGCCTCGGTACCGTAGTATTCTATGAATCGACACACCGCATTTTAGACTGCTTAGAAGACCTGAATACGGTTTGGGGCGACACAGTACAAGTTGCCTTGGCACGTGAATTAACGAAAACATTCGAGACATTCTTGTCTGGTTCGGTTTCTGAGATTAAGCAAATTTTAGAAGACGATAGCAACCAAACCCGTGGTGAATTCGTCATGATGGTGTCACTTCCTGCCGAGCAAGAAGGCAATACTGAAGCCCTTAAAGTACTCACGATATTGCTAAAAGAATTGCCAGTGAAACAAGCCGCAGCTTTAGCCGCAGAAATCACAGGCGAGAAGAAAAATGCCTTGTATAAACAAGCGCTGGTAATGAACGAATCCTAATCTGCTAAATTAGCGAACACCGTTTGGGAGTTTACAGCGACTTCCAAACGCGTATACTTGCGTTTCAACTTGTCGGAGTGCCTTAATTGGCTGAGATCGCATTTAGATGCGGGATCCGCAGAACCTGATCAGGCTAATACCTGCGAAGGGAACAAGAAAGCATCTTTTCTTTTCTGCCGAAATAGCGTTGTTTGCCCCCTGCGAAGGACGGCCCAAAAACAACCGCACATGCGTGGAAGCGTGTGTCCTCCTGACAAGCATTTTTTCCAAACCACTATAAATGGGAACTTGCTTATGTCGATTGCACCACCAAAACCCAATAAAAAAACACGCGAAAAAGCCCGTCTAGACGCCAAAGCGTTTATTGAATCTTTACAGGCAACACCGTTTCCATCGTCGCAACGTATCTATGTACAAGGTTCAGACGCCTCTATTCAAGTGCCCATGCGCCAAATCAATCTAAGCGACACACCGATTGGCTCAGACCCAGACAATCTGACGTTTGAACTCAAAGAGCCGATCTATGTGTACGACACTTCGGGTCCATACGGTGATCAAGCTGAAAGCATTGACGTACACGCGGGTCTAAAGGCTCTGCGTCAGCCATGGATTGACGCTCGCAATGACACGAAAATCCTAGAAGGTGTCAGTTCAAACTTCGCTCAAGCGCGTTTAGCCAACGATGAGTTGGACGAGCTACGCTTCAAACACCTGCCACGTGTGCGTAAAGCCAAAGCGGGTCAATGCGTGACGCAAATGCACTACGCACGTCAAGGCATCATCACACCCGAGATGGAATACATCGCCATCCGTGAGAACCAAAACCTGCAAGCGATTAAGTCTGAGTTGCTACTAAAACAACATCCAGGCCATAGCTTTGGCGCCAATATTCAAACGCAGATTACGCCGGAGTTTGTACGCAAAGAAGTCGCCGAAGGCCGCGCGATCATCCCTAACAACATTAACCACCCAGAAACCGAACCCATGATCATTGGTCGTAACTTCCTTGTGAAAGTCAACGCCAACATCGGTAATTCGGCGCTGACCTCTTCGATCGAAGAAGAAGTGGAGAAGCTAGTATGGTCTACACGCTGGGGTGCCGACACCGTGATGGATCTATCGACCGGCAAAAACATCCATGAAACGCGCGAATGGATTCTGCGTAACTCGCCAGTGCCGATCGGCACCGTACCGATTTACCAAGCCTTAGAAAAAGTCGACGGCGTCGCTGAAGATCTTAACTGGGAAGTGTTTCGCGATACACTGATCGAGCAAGCGGAGCAGGGCGTTGACTACTTCACGATTCACTGTGGCGTATTGTTACGCTACGTGCCCATGACGGCGAAACGTCTAACGGGTATCGTGTCACGCGGTGGTTCGATTATGGCGAAATGGTGTCTGGCGCACCACGAAGAAAACTTCTTGTACACCCGTTTCAAAGAGATCTGTGACATCTGTGCCGCCTACGATGTGGCCCTTTCGCTAGGGGACGGCCTGCGCCCAGGCTCCATCATGGACGCCAACGACGAAGCGCAATTGTCGGAGCTGCGTACCCTAGGCGAGCTAACCAAGATTGCGTGGGATTACGACGTACAGGTGATGATCGAAGGCCCCGGTCACGTGCCGATGCAGCTGATCAAAGAGAACATGGATCTACAATTGGAGCATTGTCACGAAGCGCCGTTCTACACCTTAGGCCCATTGACGCAAGACATCGCTCCAGGTTACGACCACATCACCTCCGGCATCGGTGCGGCGCAGATTGGTTGGTACGGCTGTGCCATGCTGTGTTACGTGACGCCTAAAGAGCACCTTGGCTTACCCAACAAAGAAGACGTGAAGCAAGGTCTGATCACCTACAAAATCGCGGCCCACGCAGCAGATTTGGCGAAAGGTCACCCCGGCGCGCAAGTACGTGACAATGCGCTATCAAAAGCGCGCTTTGAATTCCGCTGGGAAGATCAGTTTAACTTGTCGCTAGACCCTGAAACGGCGCGTGCCTATCACGATGAAACGCTGCCACAAGCGTCAGGCAAAGTGGCGCACTTTTGCTCTATGTGTGGGCCAAAATTCTGCTCAATGAAGATTACTCAAGAGGTGCGCGACTACGCCGCGGGCCTTGAGAAAATCGAAGCGCTCGATGTCACCGCCGAAGCAGGCATGCAGAAGATGTCTGAGCATTTTAAAGAGCTGGGCAGTGATGTGTATCTCACCACCGATAAGTTAAGCACAGACAAGCTGGCTGAAGCCGAAACGGAGCAGTAAATGCGCGATACAGAGATTAAGACCATCGCGTTGACCGACGCAGGATTCAAGTCATCTGTTCTGGACAGCACTCGACACCTTGGGTGTCGAGTGGGTCATGCCACAACAGACAGCGCCCGTATCGAGCCAACGGCGCAGGGCTTAACGCTACAAACTCAGAGTGAAACTTGGCACTTTGTCAGTGCCCTTAGCAGCGATAACCAAGCGTATCAGGCCAGTTGCCAAGGCAGCCAAGTAACGGTACAGCTGCCGGATCAGCGTGTTGCCATGCTAGAAGCCCCCAAGCTTCTTAAGGTTAATCGTAACGATCTGGCCGTCGCCTTGGCCTGCTTTATCGAACAGGGCTACGAGCATCTGGATGCGATGACTTTAGCGTTGGCGTGGCTAACGCAACAAGCATGCGCCGCGGGTGCAGGCTGGCCTGAAGATCGCACTTGGTTTCCACGTACCTGTTTTGCCGACGATCATGTGATTCCAGAAGGCGCTGCATTTAGTCCGATTCGCAAAGAGCAATTCACCTTGTATCCGGTGGTGGACAGCGTGGCGTGGCTGGCACTCGTGCTCGAGCAAGGGGTGACCACCGCGCAATTACGCATTAAAGACCCGAGTGACCCAGATCTAAAGCAAAAGGTGCAGCAGGCCATTGCCTTGGGTGAGCAATACGGCGCGCAGGTGTTTATCAATGATTACTGGCAATTGGCGATTGAGCTGGGCGCCTATGGCGTGCATTTGGGGCAAGAAGACATTGAAGTGGCGGATTTAACTGCCATCCAGCAAGCGGGCGTGCGCTTAGGGATCAGTACTCACGGTTACTTTGAAATCATGCGTGCTTTCAACCTCAAGCCCAGCTATATCGCGCTGGGTCATATCTTCCCGACCGTGACCAAAGACATGCCCTCCCAGCCTCAGGGCGTCACGCGTTTAGGTCAATACGTGGCGCTGATCGATGGCGCTTATCCCACCGTCGCCATCGGGGGCATCAACGCCGAGCGTTTACCCAAGGTCAACGCCACTGGCGTGGATGCGATTGCTCTGGTGACCGCCATTACTCGAGCCGAAGATCCCAAAGCGGCCACACGACGCTTATTAAACGCCGTAACGAAGAAAGAAGGGGATGCTTATGCAGTTGTATGTGAATGATGAGCTGGTGCAATCTGAGCACCGTCAGTTATCGGCTCTGATCGATGCGCTCGTGAGCAGTGAGCAACGCGTGGCCGTCGCGGTGAATCAACAAGTGGTGCCGCGCAGTCAGTGGTCTGAGTGTTTATTAAACGACAACGACCGTATCGATATCTTTGAATCCATCGCAGGGGGTTAACATGTCATTCACCATAGCAGGTCACGATTTCAGCTCGCGCTTATTCACGGGCACGGGCAAATACGCTAATCAAGAGCAAATGATCGCTTCGATTGTCGCCAGCGGCAGCGACATGACCACGCTGTCATTGCGCCGTATGGATCTCAAAAGCGGGTCGGACAACATTCTCAAACCGCTACAGCAACTGGGCATCAAATTGCTGCCCAACACCTCGGGCGCTCGGGATGCCAAAGAAGCGATCTACGCCGCACAACTGGCACAAGAAGCCCTAGGCACCAACTGGGTGAAAGTCGAAATCCACCCCGATCCACGCTATCTCATGCCCGACCCGATCGAGACGTTAAAAGCCGTTGAAGAGCTGGTACGTTTGGGCTTTGTGGTGATGCCGTACATTCACGCCGACCCCGTGCTGTGCAAACGCTTAGAAGAAGTGGGCGCACAATGTGTCATGCCCCTTGGCGCGCCGATAGGATCCAACCAAGGTTTGGCCTCTAAGCCATTTCTCGACATCATCATTGAGCAGAGCAACGTGCCGGTGATCGTGGATGCTGGTATTGGCGCGCCGTCTCATGCGGCCGCAGCGCTGGAAGCCGGGGCCGATGCCGTATTGGTGAACACGGCCATGGCGGTGGCAAGCGAACCTGAAACCATGGGTAAAGCCTTTAAACTCGCCGTCGAAGCAGGGCGCATGGCCTATGAATCGGGCACAGGGCAAGTGCAGCACACGGCCGCCGCCTCCAGCCCCTTTACCGAGTTCTTAAAGGAGCTATCATGAGTGGCACCGTTCGCGTATTACACCAAAGTCCCGCGGTAGACGGCCAGTTTAGCGCAGCACTAGAATCGCTAAATTGGGACGCCACCACGGCGAAGCATGTAGACGCGACCGAGGCCGATGTGCGCCGAGCATTGGCCAAACCACAACGTGATATCAACGACTTTGCGGCGTTGATATCGCCAGCCGCCAAACCGTTTCTTAATGAGATGCTGGCGCAAAGCGAGCGCTTAACTCAGCAGCGCTTTGGCAACATCGTTAGCCTGTTTGCGCCGCTGTATTTGTCCAACACCTGCGCCAATGAATGCACCTACTGTGGTTTCTCCATGAGCAACGCGATCAAACGCCTCACGCTGAACGAACAACAAATCGAGCGCGAGATCGCGGCGATTAAGCAAAAGGGCTTTGATCATATTTTGCTGGTAACAGGCGAAACTAAAAAAGTCTCCATGCCATACTTCGAGCGCATGCTGCCGCTGTTTAAACCGGCGTTTAGTCAGCTCTCCATGGAGGTACAGCCGCTGGAAACGGACGAATATGCACGGCTCAAAGAGCTGGGTCTTGATGGCGTGTTGGTCTACCAAGAAACCTACCGTCGCAGCACCTATCTTGAGCATCACCTTCGCGGTAACAAATCTGACTTTAACCACCGCTTGGACGCACCCGATCGCATCGGCCAAGCCAAGGTGCATAAAATCGGTCTAGGCGTATTGCTTGGGTTAGACGACTGGCGCACCGACTCCATGATGATGGCGCACCACCTAAGACACCTGCAAAAACGCTACTGGCGCTCACGCTTTAGCGTCGCCTTCCCACGCATCCGCCCCTGTGCGGGCGGCATCGAGCCCAAGTCCGTGATCTCCGATCTAGAACTGGTGCAACTAATCGCCGCATGGCGCTTATTCGATGCAGACTTAGAAATGAGCCTCTCTACCCGCGAATCGGCAGAGTTTCGAAATCACGCCGCGCGTATGGGCTTTACCACCATGAGCGCCGAATCCAAAACCCAGCCGGGTGGCTACGCCGACGACGCCCAACAGGCTCTTGAGCAATTTGAAGTCAGCGACGAACGCAGCGTTACCGACGTCGCCAACGCCATCCGCGCCCAAGGCCGCGAAGTCGTCTGGAAAGACTGGGACATCTCCCTCAACCTATAGCCTGCAAATCATGTAGGAAATGAGATGGCCCCGCCCTCCTAACTATGTGCCATGCTTAATGTGCAAACCAAGCAAACCGGCATTTAAGTTAAAAGGAGCGAGTCCT
>NZ_LTAX01000024.1 GCF_001639745.1 Marinomonas gallaica | reverse complement strand
GCGGGATGGAGCAGTCTGGTAGCTCGTCGGGCTCATAACCCGAAGGTCGTAGGTTCGAATCCTGCTCCCGCAACCAATTATATATGTTTGTTTTTCCTTCTCTAAATCCCCTAATATTTTCTTCATCCTAGATACTTTTCGGCATTGCTTTTTCTACTCTTATCTCTCATGCCTTATTTAGCGATATATTGGCTTTCAAATATCTTTGATCCACTGTTACTATCGTGGCTTCATTATTTTTGACTAAGCCATCTTATGATCAGACTTCACTGTACTAGTAAATTACTGCCCAAGCTCCCTGTTGATGGTAAGGGGTATTTTTCAGCATCTAATAAAAGCCGAGCAAATTCGGCGCAGATGCTAGAGGCTTTGAATCCCTTGAGTGGTTGGTATGGCAGTATGTTCGTTTTAAAAGGACGTAATTGTGTCGTCATTATCCATGAAGCAACACGCTTTCCTGTTTTTATGCCTTGTTTGGTGAAAGCGCACTTTGCTGAGTTGGAAGACCATTTTGCTAGTGCATTTGTTGCTGCTTTAGTAGAAATTGGGGCAAATGAAGAGCAAATTGAAACGGCAAAAAGGCTGCTTCAGCCATTCGTGGTCGATGCTGAAAACAAAGATGTCATGCAGATGGCATTAAATCAGGCGAAGGCATGCATTGAGCGTATGCTCTGGGATGACAGTACTTCTATTGAAAAACTAGAGGCAGCTCAGGCGAGTCGGGTGCTCAGTGATATCCCGTTTAACTTGCAGGCCAAAAAAGAAGTTGTTTGGCCAAAGAAACTAATGCTGAGATTGTTAGATGATGCTACTGGCTTGCTTAATCGAGCGTCCAATCATTCTTTTGAAGGTGATAGTAAAGTGAGTGATGCTCAGAAATCGGATAAAATTGTTTCTCTGGCCGACTTTCAGAGTCGCCGAAAATAGCAGTAAACAAAGACGTTACAGTTATAAGTACAGTTCTCTTAAATTAACTTAAATCTTCTAAGTTGATCCCCTTCTTTGACATCTCGCTTAAAATCTCTTTGGCTGCTCGAGCTCGATTATCCATTTCGTTAAGGATATGTGTAATGAGGTCGAGTAAGGAGTTCTTTTCTAAGACCGTTAGCATGCCGCATTGCTTTTGAAGGTCTGTGAGTTTGATTTCACTAACGCGAATGCGATCGAGTAGATTAAGTAGCGTGCTTTCCGTTGGTACTTTTTTGGTTTCTAGGTCATACCCGCTGGAGCGGTGACGCTTTAACCCCTTTTGCAAACGTTCAAGTTCGGGGCGTAAGTCATGTCTTTTTGCTATTGATGCGACACATTTGGATGAGGTTTGTACGACGGTCAAGCTGTAAGCTAAAGATTTTAGAATGTGTGTTAATTCGTTCATTTAGTTTTATGAATTCTCATTTGAAACATTGTGAATTAAAGGTTGGCCGCATGCGTGGGGCGTTATTGCAGAGCTTTAAATTAAGCTAGTACGAACACGTACTCTACATCTATTGGTAATACATAATATTGTTAAATAAAGGAATCGCCTAACTATTTCATGATCTTTGCATTGAATCAACACAATGGTCTACGTTAGAACTGGCCAAAAATAGTCATGGTACAGATTGAGTGTGAGCGTAATTGTTCACGGTGTCCATTTGGGGATGCCTGCTCGCATGCTTTAATTACGTTATTATAGCTCAAGAATTGGCTCTTGTTGCGAGTTCTTGTTATCGGATCTCACTAGAATCTCTGTAAGATGTTTCATGCATATGAATTGTAAGTTTAGTTAGCAGTTTCTCGGTTATGAAATAACTAGTCCGATAGCTAACGTTTGCATAAAATGACAGAAAATTTATGCATTGTATTAACGTGCCGTTGAGGAGAGCATGATGGACACGCTACTGGCGTTTTACTCCACGTATGAAGAGCAGATTTTTCTGATGGCCAAAAATGTAGTGTTGGCTTGCTTAGTGGTTGTAATGGCAACTTTTGTTTCTAAACTGGCAAGAAGAGGGGTATACGCTGGAGTAGCCCGTTTAAGTCAGAATGATGAAATAATTGCTCAGCTGTTATCGAAAATAGCAGCCTATGCTGTGTATTTGATTGGCTTGGTGATTATTCTGGATTTGTTTGGGGTAAATACAGCCAGTCTAGTTGCTTTAGTTGGTGCTGCGGGGTTAGCTGTTGGCTTAGCGTTAAAAGATACCCTGAGTAATATTGCTGCTGGTATTATGATCTTATTTCTCAAACCCATTAAGAAGGGCGAATATGTTGAATTCAATGGCTATATGGGGACAGTTTCGTTTATAGGCCTGTTTACTTCAGAGTTTGAGACGGCGGATGGCCTATATATATCAAGCCCCAACAGCAATGTTTGGAATGCGACCATTCGTAATTACAGTCGAAACAGCAAGCGTCGATTAGAAGTGACCGTTGGGATTTCTTACAAAGATTCCATAGATGTTGGTATGAAAGTGTTGCTTGAGCTCGCCTCTGAATTTAATGTCATTATGAAAGACCCAGCCCCGCAAGTGATTGTACATATGTTAGCAGATAGCTCGGTGAACCTTCAGCTTCGAGCTTGGACCACTCCCGACAAGTTTTGGGATACCTACTGGGCGCTCCAGAAGCAAGTTAAACCTCGTATTGAGGCGGCTGGCCTCACGATTCCTTTCCCTCAGCGCGATTTGCACATTATTAAAAATAACGAATTCAATGAGAATAGCCCTAAATAAGGGCTATTTTTTGCTCTAAATAAAATGCTAGGTTGTATTGATTCAAAGATTTAGGTGGAAGCTTAGTTTCATTATTTAAAATTACTATTAGATTGATCGGTAAATGATATTTTCTATATTGACTGAAAAGGCATATTGTTAAACCTACTTTAACGGTCCAGTATCAAAAATAGAGATCTTAAATGTTACAGCGCAACGCAGCACTTGTTCATCTATCCTTAATTAGTCGGGTGACAACATAGAGTGTGCGACAAAAACATAAGTATAAGGAGTTTCGACGTGAGCCAGAATAAAACTACATCGACAGGAAAATGCCCTGTCATGCACGGAAGCCACACAGAGACCGGCGATTCGGTTATGGCTTGGTGGCCAAATGCACTCAACTTAGATATCTTGCATCAACACGACACGAAAACAGATCCATTTGACGAATCATTTAATTATGCCGAAGAGTTCAAGAAGTTAGATTTAGAGAAAGTTAAGAGCGATCTTAAAGACCTGATGACAAATAGCCAATCATGGTGGCCTGCAGATTGGGGGCATTACGGTGGTCTTATGATTCGTATGGCATGGCACTCAGCGGGTAGTTACCGTGAGTCGGATGGTCGTGGTGGCTCAAACACCGGTAACCAACGATTTGCGCCACTGAATAGCTGGCCCGACAATGGCAACCTTGATAAGGCTCGTCGACTGTTGTGGCCAGTGAAAAAGAAATACGGCAACAAATTATCTTGGGCGGATTTAATGATTCTGGCTGGTAATATGGCGTATGAGTCAATGGGCTTCAAAACCTTTGGTTTTGCAGGTGGTCGTGAGGATATTTGGCATCCAGAGAAAGACGTTTACTGGGGATCGGAGAAAGAGTGGTTGGCGTCTTCAGATAATGAAAACAGCCGTTATTCAGGAGAGCGAGATCTTGAGAATCCTTTAGCGTCCGTAATGATGGGGCTGATTTATGTAAACCCTGAAGGGGTAGATGGTAATCCTGATCCTCTAAAAACAGCGCAAGATATTCGAGTCACATTCGCCCGAATGGCCATGAATGATGAAGAAACAGTTGCCTTGACCGCGGGTGGCCATACTGTTGGTAAAACGCATGGTAATGGCAATGCCGACGATTTAGGGCCAGAACCTGAGGCTGCTGATATAGAAGAGCAAGGTTTAGGCTGGAACAATAAAGTCTCCCGAGGTATTGGGCGAAATACCGTGACAAGTGGTCTAGAAGGGGCTTGGACAACAAACCCTACGCAATTTGATATGGGTTATTTCGATATGTTGCTTGATCACGAGTGGGAAAGTGTCAAAAGTCCTGCTGGTGCTTGGCAGTGGGAGCCGATCGATATTAAAGAGGAAGATAAGCCTGTCGATGTTGAGGACTCAAGTATCCGTTGCAATCCAATGATGACGGATGCGGATATGGCCATGAAAATGGATCCAGAGTACCGAAAAATCATGGATCACTTTCGAGCAAATCCAGATTACTTTAAAGATGTATTTGCTCGCGCTTGGTTTAAGTTGACTCACCGTGATATGGGACCAAAAGCGCGCTACCTAGGCGCAGATGTACCAAGTGAAGATTTGATTTGGCAGGATCCCGTTCCTGCAGTTGATTACACATTAGATGACGCGGAAATTGCCGATCTTAAGGCTAAAATCCTAGCGACCGACCTTTCTGTTGCAGAGCTAGTAGCGACGGCTTGGGACAGTGCTCGTACTTTCCGAGGATCCGATTACCGTGGGGGAGCGAATGGTGCTCGTATTCGTTTGGCACCGCAAAAAGATTGGCAAGGTAATGAGCCAGAGCGTTTGCAAAAAGTATTGTCGGTATTAGAAGTCATTCAAAAAGACTCTGCTAAACCGATTAGTATGGCAGACCTTATTGTGTTGGCTGGTAGTGCGGCTGTCGAAAAAGCGGCTTACGATGCTGATGTTCATATTAATGTGCCATTCGCGCCAGGGCGTGGCGATGCCACAGATGACATGACGGATGCGGACTCATTTGACGTATTAGAGCCTTTACATGATGGCTTTAGAAACTGGTTGAAAGAGCATTATGCCGTCCAGCCAGAAGAGATGTTGTTAGACCGAGCTCAGTTAATGGGGCTGACGGCGCCTGAAATGACAGTATTGTTGGGCGGTATGCGAGTATTGGGCGCTAACCATGGTGCTAGCAAGCAGGGTGTTTTGACCTACCGCGAAGGGGTTTTGAGCAATGACTTTTTTGTTAACTTAACCGATATGGGCAATACTTGGAAACCAACAGGGCGTAACTCATACGATATCTGTAATCGTGAAACGGGCGACGTGAAGTGGACGGCTACACGTGTTGATTTAGTGTTTGGTTCGAACTCGATTCTTCGTTCTTACGCTGAGTTCTATGCCCAAGACGATAACCAAGAAAAGTTTGTAAAAGACTTTGTTAAAACATGGGTTAAAGTCATGAATGCGGATCGTTTTGATTTAAAATAATACGTATAGAATGAGTGCATAGTTGTTCATAACTTAAACAAAAGCGTCTTAGTCTCTGGCTAAGGCGCTTTTTTAATGTTGAATGCTTGCTGAAAGTCGATAACATTGTCCCTACGCATTTTTGTTATGTAATTAATTGGATTTGTCTCATGATCGTAAAACGTACGCCACTGCATACTCGTAACATCTCCATAAATGGCTTCAAACGAGAAGATGATTTATGGGAAGTCGAAGGTGTGCTGCAGGATACCAAAGGATATCCATTTTCACTCGATGATCGTGGTGTTATCGAGGTGGGTGAGTACTTGCATCAAATGATTTTGACATTAGTCTTTGATGACACGTTTACTATTTGTGATGTACGAGCGCAAATGCATGACACTCCTTATCTAGACTGCTCCGGTGCAGCGCCGCAGTATGAGAGGCTCATTGGCCTGCAAATTAAAAAAGGCTGGATGACAGAGGCAAAGGAGGTATTGGGGCGAACTACAAGTTGCACTCATCTGACTGAAATGCTACCTGCTTTAGCTACAGCAGCATTGCAAACAGTACGGGGATATAAGTTAAATTTCGAACCTAATTATGCCTCAGGTTCAGAAGAGCGTAGCGCTGTGCGTAATACCTGCCACGGTTTTCGTGACGGCGGTCGCGCGCAGCGTCGATTATGGCCCGATACGGCCGAATAATTCAAATAAGGGTATGGTTCACTAAAGGTTGCGTTTAAATTGATTAACAGCGTTAACGACTTCCTGCGCACCTTGTTGTATGTCTTTAATAACATCGCCAGCTTCACTTGATAGTGTATGTGCTTCATTCACTTTAGTTAGGCTTTCTTTGATGAGGTTGACGGCCTGTTCCGTTAGTTTTTTGTTTTCTGATACGACGTTAATAATCTCTTCTGTGGCGATGCTCGTTCGAGAGGCCAGTTGACGCACCTCGTCTGCGACGACTGCAAATCCTCGGCCTTGCTCGCCTGCCCGAGCGGCTTCTATGGCGGCGTTAAGTGCTAAGAGGTTGGTTTGATCAGCAATGCCACGAATGCTCTCCACAAGGTCAGACACTTTTTGGGATTGCGAGTCTAATTCTACAATACCGTTGCTGGCATTGTTCATTCGATTGGATAGCTCTTCCATTGTATTGATAGTGTCATTAATAACTTGAATGCCTTTTGAAGTGTTAGCATCTGTTTCTTGAGATACGTTGTAAGCCACTTCGGAGGCTTCTGCAATCGCTGTTTCACGGTTCACTTGGTCTGTTACAACGGAAGCAAATTTAACAACTTTGTATAGCTCACCTGTTTCATCATGGATTGGGTTATAGGTGGCCTCAAGCCAAACATCGTTTCCATTTCTATCTACGCGACGAAAGCGCCCCGAAAAGAACTCTCCAGAGCTTAAACGGCGCCAGAAGTTACGGTATTCGTCTGTATCAACTTCAGTTGATGGGCAAAAAATGCGGTGATGTTGGCCGATGATTTGACTCTTACTGTAGCCCATTCCTTTCAAAAAGTTATTATTTGCATCTAGGATGATGCCATCCAAACTAAACTCAATGACAGCTTGTGAACGATCAAGTGCTGCAAGCATGTCTTGCTGTTGGCGAGAGTGAGAAATGGTTCGCGTGAGCTCGGAGCAGAAGACTTCAATTTTTTCTCCTTCCGCTGTCGACAAGGGCTGCATAATGACTCGATACCAGTGTTCATTGCCATTTTGACTGACTAATTGAATGGCGCCATGCCAGTGGTTGCCTGCTTTAAAGGCTTCCAGCATTGCGCGCGTATGCTCTTTGTCTATTGCCTTAGGTGATATATGTTTTTGAAGGGTGCTAAGCTCATCAAAGCGACAACCGAATGATTCTAGAAAGCTTGAATTGGCTTCTAAAAACTGACCTTTACGGTCAATAGAAAAGTACAGCATTGCTTCACGTAAGTCTTTTTGCACGTTGTGAAATGCGGTTAGCTCTTTTTCTTGCTCTGCAACGCGGGAGCGTAATTTGTTACCTTGAAAAAACATAGTTGATAGACCTCATAGCGTATTTGAGCAATGTGCACTTAGTAAGAGAGACCTGCACGAAGTTCGCTAATTTATGTGATCACCGTTAAAGTGATTAGGGCTTGAGCGTATCTGTAACGTTATGCTACATATTATTGATTGTGTCTAAAATTAATAGTTCATTTTACGATATATAACAATAAATTGGATTTGTGAGTGGTCGATAAATTTATTGACTTACCTTGTTTACATTTTGTTACAGAAGGTGATGTATGCAACAAATGGTCAGGCATCAATTAAGTGTCGGCTATTTAAAGCTACAAAAGTTCGAGGGGGTAAGAGTGCCCAATTTAAGAGCTTGTCTGTGCGCCTGTAGTGAGCCTAAAGTATTAATATTGTTACTGTTTTAATAATACTGTAACGTCTAAAGGCTCTAATGCAGGGTGTAGTTCAAATATTTAATTTTAGAGACTTTATGTCAGCTTCGGCCCCACTTAGCATTATCAAAGATGACCTAACTTTTTTATTAAGTGAAATAGAAAAGCACGGTGTGTACACAGAGCTACTTTTTAAAACAGGCTCCCCTGATGTCTTAACCAGTATTCGTGCTCGTCGCGGTTATGTCCAAACTCTGCGTGAAAAAATAGAACTGCACTGTGCCCGCTTGCTGGAACGTCGCAAGCTAGGGACGTCCTACTACAATCAAGTCGTCGCCGTTCGCGGTTTAGCGAATGCTTTGGCTGCCATCGCTCGGGGCTTGTTAGACACTGTCGAGGAGGGCTCTCTCGACGAACAATTTGAACATCCTGATAGTGGCAATTGCCTTAAATTTATTAAGCGAGTCAATCGCACTATTGCGTTAGTTAAGGTCGGCTTTTCTGAAGATATTAGACGCACAGGTATAAAAGTTGCTCGTCGTTCAGAAAAGCTAAAAACCTTGTATGACGACATTCAAATGGAGACCCTAAGCCAAAAAGGGCGTTTGCTTGATGTCGAATTGAAAGCTTCCATTCTATGCAATGGTTGTTTGCGTCGATTAGTGGATCAACTCTCTGATATTGCGGAAGCATTGATAAAAGTGGATCTTGGTCATGTGGCAACGCTTAAAAACTACAAGCACCTTAAGCACGTTACCTCAGAACTCAATTACGATCTGAATGATGTCAAAGTGCGTCGTTTAGCATTAACGCGATCCGGCAGCGCGATCGCTTCAGTATCGCATCAGAATGCGGCGGGACAACATGTACTGGCGGTATACAAAGAAGGGGATCGAACTAAAATCGACGAAGAGGTTCAAGGTGTTCAAAATTGGCGTAACGTGAACCCCAAACTGGCCCCTGATGTTTTGGTGAAAACCCAATCTGATGGCGAAACCTCTGCTTTGTTGATAGAACACATTCCTGGAAAAACGCTGGAGTCGTTGCTTCGTGAAGGAAAAGAGAAGGCGCTGGAAAAAGCACTGAAAACACTGTTTAAGACACTCAATGATACGTGGCAGGCGACCTTAACGAGTGAGCATTCACGTGCGGATTTTATGCAGCAGTTACGTAAGCGTATCAAAGACAGCGCTGGCGTACACCCAGAGTATTTTACGCCTGAGCAACGAATCTGCGGTTTAGTACGTCCCAGCTTTTATGACATTGTCGATAGAGTTGAAGCGAAAGAAAGCCGTTGGCCTTCACCTTTTTCGGTTTTGATTCACGGTGACTTTAATGTTGATAATTTAATATACGACGATGTTGAAGAGCGTATTTACTTTATTGATTTACATCGATCTACCTATTTTGACTATGTACAAGACATTTCAGTGTTGATGGTTTCGATCTATCGTTTACAAATACTCGAAAAAAATAAACGTAAAGTGATGATGGATTGTGCCAAAGACATATATAAATTTGCTCAGTGCTTCGCAAAGCGACATAACGATGACAATTTTGATCTCAGGCTGGCAGCGGGTTTAGCTCGCTCATTTGCCACCTCCACTCGGTTTGTGTTGGATAAAAAATTGTCAACCAGAATGTATTTGAGGTCTCGCTACTTACTAGAAATGCTGGCCACTTTACCTATCGAAAAAGAAGCAAAGTTTAAGCTTCCACTTAAGGAGTTATACAGTGAATAAGCCCAAAATTGGGGTGGTAGGAATCCCAGGCAAATGGTCTACAGAAGTGCTTGCGGATCGTTTGGAAGCGTTAACGGGTTTTCGTGCCGTCATTGACATGGCTGACGTAGAGTTGCGCTTAGATACGAATCAATTGATGCACGGCGATTTAGACCTGGCCCAATTAGATGGCGTCATTGTTAAAAAAATCAGTGAAGTATATGCACCTAGTGCTGAGGACCGCATACTTATTATTTCGCATATCGAAAAACTGGGCGTGCAAGTATTCAGTTCACCGAAAGCAATTGGCAAATTGATTAACCGACTAAGCGGCACATTAGCCTTGCAGCAAGGCGGTGTGCCAATGCCGAAAACACGCGTGACAGAAAGTTTAGATCAGGCGTTGGCGGCCGTTTATGAGTTTGGCTCGGTCATTTTGAAACCTCTGTACTCAACCAAAGCGCGTGGTATGGAAATGCTTACAGCGGATCAGGATGAGGCTGAGTTACGCCAAATGCTTACTGCATACCGCGAGCAGAATAGCTTGTACTACATTCAGCAAACGGTAAAGCTCGATGGACGAGACCTTGGTATGGTGTTTTTAGGAGGCGAGTACTTCTGTACCTATTCGCGTGTGGGGAATAAAGAGTCGTGGAATACTACGATTCATAGTGGTGGTCATTATGAGTTATTTGAACCGACAGAAGCATTGATTGAATTGGGCCGCAAAGCTCAGGCATGTTTTGATTTAAGCTTTACGACAGTTGACATTGCGTTGACTGACCAAGGTCCTGTTGTGTTCGAGGTGTCTGCTTTTGGCGGCTTTAAAGGGGCCTTAGAAGGGTGTGAGCTTGATGCGCCGGGTGCTTACGCAGACTATGTAGTGGCGCAAATTAATCAGCGAGGTGTGGTGTAATGTTGCAGGATCTTTTTAACCCAACGCAATTAATTGCAGCTCAGGATCAGTGTGATTATCAGCGCATCTATGGCTTTGGTGAACTGTCCGTCAAAGTAAAAAGCAATTCTGAAACTTTATTAGAAGAGTTAGACCTGTATTACAAGAGTTACGTGAGCTCGAGAAACGACGAATCGGGCAAAACACTTTATGTGATCAATCAAGAAAACATCGGCCATGAGCATGATTGGTTAGATGTGCCGCGTGAAGCCGGTAAGCAGGGTAGAAAAGAAGGTTACCTTGAGAATGCTGAAGGTGGTCGTTGGATTAAAAAATTCAAAACTGGTTTAGCGTTGCTTCAGCATCAATCAACGCCTACTGTTGTTGGTGAATGTGAACAGCAGTTAGCTCAGATTGTTAATTTTATTAATAATCAGTGTTTGAACCATTATCTAAGTAAAGGCTTCGAGCTAGGTCATGCCGCTGCGTTCAGTCGTGACGGAAAGGTGACGGCGATTGCTGCAGGTTCAGGTGGTGGTAAGTCCACGCTTATGTTGCGTTGTTTGGAAGATGAAACACGCCATTTCTTAACGAACGATCGTTTGTTGTTTAAAAATGAAGACGGCAAGGTTGCTGCCGTGGGCATTGCTAAGCTGCCTCGTGTTAATCCCGGTACGCTATTAAATGCGCCGCGCTTAAAACATATCTTACCTGTGCAGCGTCAGACTGAGCTAAAGAAAATGCCCATGTCAGAGCTGTGGGGTTTAGAGGAAAAATACGATGTACAAATTGAAGATGAGTACGGTTTGGGTCGTGTTGTGCTGCAGGGGGAGCTGGTCAATCTTGTGATGCTCGATTGGGCGCTAAACTCAGATGAACCGACCGCGCTGTTATCTGTCGATCTGTCTGCTGAAGCGGAAGAGATTGATGGCTTACGTAAGCGTCCAGGGCCATTCTTTCAAGACGGCAATGGTGAGTTTTCTCAAGATTTAAATGAATTGGCGTCCTTATCTCAATATTGCCAAGCTTTGGCGCCGATTAACGTCTATCGTTTAACGGGTAAAATCGATTTTGATCGTGCGTTCAAGCTATTGGAGACACTATGAGTAAGGTTTGTGCTCTGATACGCCATGGCGCCTACCATCAGTTAAAAAACACTCCCAGTGCGATGCAGCCCTATGCCTTGACTGTGGAAGGTGAGTATGAGGTGCGTCGGCAGGCGCGCCTGTTTGGCGAATGGTTAAGTGAATCAGGGTACACATTGGACTCTATCGTGGATGCCTCTTCTTTATTGCGTGCGTGGCAAACAGCTCGTATTTATGTCGAAGAGCTAGGACAGTTTTTCAACAATACGCCCCAGGTGGTGTGTCACTCTGAGTTGTGTGAACGCAGCGTTGGCGCGGTAGCGAATCTTCCTCTTGAAGAGATTGAGCGTATTTTAGAACTTGATCCTCGTTTTGATGTAGCGCCAAAAGGTTGGAAATCTGATAGCCATTATTGTTTGCCATTTGACGGAGCAGAGTCTTTGTTGCAAGCTGGTCAGAGAGTCGCCAAACATATTATGACATGGCAAACAGATGGGACTGTGGCATCTAGTAACCGCAGCATTAAATTGATTGTGGGACACGGCGCGTCGATTAGGCATGCCGCTTTTCATCTAAATGTCATAAAATTTTGCGATATTAAGCGATTAAGTATGCACTATGGGCATCCAGTTGTTTTAGACTTTGTCGGCGATAAGGTGACTCAGCTTTTCGGGGATTGGAAACAGCGACAGACCCATGATGTTCCCGACTGATAAAACCTCTAAAAAAGGCCTGTAGCTTCGTTATGAAGAATCATTTGCCCACCATTTCTGACCTCCCTCAGCACGAGGAAATTCGTGCACGTTTGCCAAAAGACGTAGAGCTTTGGCCGCGTGAAACGTCCTCTTTTAACCATAAAGCGTTAGATACTCATCATCCATTGAACAAGTATTGGCGTAAAAAAGTTCGCTGGCCATCGCGCCCAGTGGTCTTTATTTCTGATCCTCATGCGGACGCACAAGCGTTTGAAGACTCTTTGATTGCAGTCGGCGTTGCCGATCGTAAAAAGCCAGGTTTGTGTCAACTTAAATTGACTAAGTTTGGTAAGTCTGCAGAAATTATTATAGGCGGTGACTGTTTAGATAAGGGCCCGAGTAATCTAGATTTGTTGCGCAGCGTGAAGCAACTGTATCGAATGAATGCGAAAGTTACGCTGTTAGCGGGTAATCACGACTTACGTTTACGTATGGGATTATTGGCCATAACTCGCAAAAAAGACGTGGGCAATCAGCACTTCTTTGTGCGTATGGGTAAGAAGATTGTACCGTTGTTCAAAGAGGTGTTTGAACAGTATTTAGAAGGTACAAAATGGGAAAAGAAGGTGCCAGATGAAGAAACGTGCCGTAAGAAACTGTTCCCTGACGAAGATTGGTTTAATGAGTTTCCATTTCATGCTGCGGGTTTTTTGACGGCTGAGGGGATTGATCGTGAAGTGCGTAAGATGCATACCAAAGTCGATAAGTTTGAACGGCATTGTTTAGAGGCAGGGTTAACGCTACGCCATGTTTATGCGGCCTCCATGCAATGTCAAAAACTGTTTTTAAGTCGTAAGGGGGAGTTTAGTTGGTTCTTCCGTAAGATGAAGTTAGTAGAGAAACGTGGTTCGTTCTTATTTTTGCATGCAGGCTTAGACGATGTAATGGGGCGTATGTTGCTTAAAAATGGCACGCGTTATGCCAATAAAGCTTTCCACCGTAATCTTGAGCGCCGTGATTTGTTTGGCTTCTATTACAGTGCGTTAGCCAATACGTTTCGAACAAAATACCGCGATGCGGATTTGCCTTTAACGGACCATGGTGTCAAAGCCGTTCATAAAGCCGGTATCAAAGTTGTCGTTCAAGGTCATATCAACCGTATCCAAGGTCAGCGTATTGCCATTAAAAAAGGGCTGGTGCATGTTGAGGCAGATGTGACATTGGATATTAATTCTCGTATTGCTGAAGGTTTAGAGGGAACCGGCGTCGGTGCCACTCTGATTGGTAAAAAGATTGGTATTGTCGGCATCAGCTGTGATTATCCAGCGATTAAACATTTACCTGAAAAATCACTCAAGCAAATTTACGCGTAGTAGCAGAGCATGAAGTCAAAAACAGAATTTAAACACGAAGCATTACTGGAAGCGAATGATATTCAAGGGGTGCTTGAAGCACTGTCTAACGGTTTATCGAAAGGTAAAATGGAATTCAGTGATGCGAAAGAGAGTACGCTTGAACTTCAGCCCAAAGGGCTTATGCACTTAAAGGTGACTGCTAGTGAAGAAGATGGCCGCCAGCAATTTGAAGTGAAAGTTCGATGGGAAAAGCGCCCTAAATCTTTGTCTAAGACGCCACCTAAAATTAAGTAAATGCTATTAAAGGTCGCACCAGCCTTCACGAGTACCGCCGTGATAGCTGCGTGCATGACCTGACACAATCAAGGCTTCTGACAATGATTGGTCATCTACATAGACATCCGCCAATAACCTGAAGTATTTCCCTCGCTTGATATTCCTGAGTTCAATATTTCTACCACTTTCCAAGAACGCTCTAGTGTAATCACGTGCGGCTTTTGCTTGGGCTTTTTCACTCGGGCATTTACCGCGTATTTCCGCAGCGTCAACGCCATTGACTCGGATGGGAATGTTTTTGCCGACAATATCAGGCCAGTTACTGATATCTACCCGAAAGGTATCCGCATCGTAGACGGAGTTAATACGCTCGACCTGGATGTTGCTACTAGCAACAGAAGAAAGACTGGCTAATAAACCGGTTACAACGACTGCGTAACGAATCACGGCAATTACTCCCTAATATGGTTGGTCACAGCCGTGTGATTATTCGATCCATCTATAAGCAGCAATAATAGGTTCGTTGTATTTTAAGTCAACGTGATTTGCAGTTCGCTCTATTTTTATAGAGGTTTTTAATCCTGTCTTGAGTTCCTGTCATTCAACCCATGTCATGCTTATGTTAGAGTACGCGCCGCTAGAGGTTGTTGGCACAAAGGCCAGCACGAAGAGGGAAGTCAGCGTGATTCTGACACTGCCCCCGCAACGGTAATTAAAGTTAACCTTTGTCTTATTACGCCACTGTGGTTTTTTCATGGGAAGGCGACAAAGTTGGTGATGCCGCTTTATGAGTCCGGAGACCTGCCTATAGCGCGGTGCTTGTAATACAAGCAATTTATTTACGACTGTACGGGCGAGTGCAGTGTTTATGCAGATGACATTATGACTAAACAAAATTTTTCTTTTCCAGTGTTTGCCAAAACAGCAACAGCACTGAGTATCTTGGCGGCTATTTCGCAGGCCAGTTATGCCGCAGACAATGGTGAAGCAAAACAGCTTCGCGTTGTGGTGACGGCGACGACTACCGAAATGACTGAAGCGGAGTCTTTGACGTCGGTTTCTGTGATTGACAAAGAAACCATTGAGAAACAACAGCCTCAAGAAATTACTGAGCTGCTTGCTGGCCAGCCTGGCATAGACATTGTTACAAATGGCGGGTACGGCAAAAGTACCAGCATTTACACGCGTGGATCAAACAGTACGGGTACCAAGCTATTGATCGATGGTGTGCCGATTCAGTCCCATTCTCTAGGCTCTTCGTCTTGGCAGTACTTGCCAATGGCGCAAGTCGAACGTATTGAAATTGTTCGCGGACCGAAATCATCTTTATACGGTTCAAGTGCCGCTGGTGGCGTTGTTCAAGTGTTCTTGCCTGAAGCGGGGCAAGAAAATAAGGCCAATGTATCACTGGGGGGCGGTTCTTTTAATACCAAACAAGCGGATGCAAGTGTTTCTGGCTCGTCAGGTAATGCCAGCTATCTGTTATCTGTAGGTTCATTTGATACTGATGGTGCGCAAGTAAAAGAGCAAGCAGGTGATATGGGTTACTCAAACGATAATGTTTTAGCGCGTTTTGGCTATGACTTTGAGTCGGGTGCCTATGCTAAAGCCTTTATTATGCGCGCTGAAGGCGAGTCAGATTACACGACTTCTAGTAATAGTTTGCGCAGCAATGACTATGTTAACCAAGTGATTGCACTAACTGGTGGTGTCGACATTACAGAGGATTGGCAGTCCGAAATTCAGATTCGTGAATCGCGTGATGACTATGATGTGCTAAATGACCAAGGAGCACCAACCGGTACTTATTACAACAGTCAGTCTCAAGGAGTGCGTTGGGATAATACACTGTGGTTAGACAACCATGAGTTCGTTGTGGGGGCCGAGCATATTAAAGATGAGTTTGACGGCTCATATTCGAAAGAGCGCACCAGCAACAGTGTTTTTGCACAGTCATTTTCACAATTTGGTCGAGCCAGTGTGCAGCTTAATATTCGAGCCGATCATTATGATGAATATGATACGCAAACGACGGGTGGTATTGCTTTAGGCTACCAGTTAGATGATATCTATACCGCTCGTGTGAGTGGCCGAACGTCGTTTACCGCGCCAACGTTCAACTCTATGAACGCTGAGAACTGGGGCTATACACTAGCCAATGAAATTCGCCCTGAAACCTCTGAAACGTTTGAAGTAGGTATGCGTGCGGACTATCTTCATGGCTACTGGGATGCGGCAGTCTATCAAGCGGATTATGACGACCTAATAGCATGGGATTATCCAACGGTGGGTAATATCGATAAAGCCCGTGTTCGTGGACTTGAGCTCGCGGCAGGTACAGATATTGAGCAGTGGTCATTTGCTGTGGCGGCGACCATATTGGATACTCAGAATCAAAGCGAAGGCGCCAATAAAGGTAATCGCTTGGTTCGTCGTGCGCACAAAAGTGCTCGCATTGATGTTGATCGACAGTTTGAAAATGCTTCTTTAGGCTTCACTGTAGCAAGCTATGGTGAACGTTATGATGATGCGGAAAATCAGTCGCTACTACCTGGGTATGGCTTACTTAACTTACGTGCAAGTTATGACTTTGCGCAGGATTGGAATGCTAAATTAACGGTTAAAAACGCTATGGACAAAGCGTATCAAACAGCGGAAGGATACAGTAATCCAGGTCGAGGTGTATTCCTGACCGTTAATTATTCGGCATTTTAATGGCTACTGATAAGCAGACATGTTTTCTGCAATTATGCTTAACTGCGTTAGCCGTTTTAATTAGCCAATCACTTTGGGCGCAAAGTGGTGATATTCGATGTGTTGAGGATGATAGGTTTCGTCAAGTATGCCTTGAACAACCGGCTCAACGCATCGCGGCATTATCACCTGGGGCAACGGAGTTGATTTATGCCGCTGGAGGGGGCGATCAAGTCGTTGCTGTCGTGTCATACAGTGATTATCCGCCCGAGGCCAAGCAAGTCACGTCAGTGGGCAGTCATACGAGGTTGGATTTAGAGCGCTTAGTCAGTTTGAAGCCAGATCTTGTTTTAGCTTGGCGAACAGGTAATCCAAGTGAGCAGATTGCAACCTTAGAGCGTATTGGTATGACCGTCTATTACGTCGAGCCGCATAACTTTGATGACATTGCGGATAATATCGTAGATATGGCTGTGTTGGCTGGCACTGAAGAAACCGGAAGAAAAGTAGCTCAGGAATTTCTGGAAGGGATTGATGACTTAGCTCATACCTATAAAGATGCTGACCCTGTAGCAACGTTTTATCAGGTTTGGGACGAACCATTGATGTCGATGAATCATGCTCATTACATTAGTAAAGTTGTCGAGCTTTGTGGTGGGGTTAACGTGTTTGCGGACTCACCACGCTTGATTCCTCGTTTGAATCAAGAGGCGATATTAATAAAGAATCCAGAAGCTATAATTGCTGGTGGAATGGGTGAACGAAATGCGCATTGGTTAGACAAATGGCGTGCGTTTCCGGAGCTTAAAGCAACGCAGCAGAATAACTTGTTTTTTGTGCCGCCATCTTTAATACAGCGCCCTACGCCAAGACTTTTAGAAGGTGCAAGAGTGATGTGTGAAAAGCTAGAAATTGCGCGACAGCATAGGGATTAATTATTAGCATGCCCCGTCGCGATCTATTTTCGCCTTTAATTCTGCTTTCACTGCTTTCTGTGTTCTGCATGGTCGTTTCGATTACACAAGGTAGTGTACAGCTGTCTTTGGGGCAGATATTAGATGTATTTCAAGGGCAGGGGACACAATTAAACCAAATACTTGTTTGGGAATTGCGTGTTCCTCGCATCATGGCGGCTTTTGCGACAGGCGGCTTATTGGCTGTAGCGGGCGCCTTGATGCAGATTTTGTTACGTAATCCTCTAGCAGATCCCTATGTATTAGGGATCTCTGGCGGCGCGTCTGTTGCAGCACTACTGGCAATATTGGCAGGAGTAACTGGGATAGTATTGTCGTCGGCTGCTTTTTTTGGAGCGGCCTTGTCTACCATATTAGTATTTGGGTTAGCTCAAGGCGATGGTCGTCCAAGTCCGATGCGATTATTGTTAACCGGCGTAGTAATCGCATCGGGTTGGGGCGCATTTATTACGTTAATGCTGGCTCTGGCACCACCGCAAAAGATCCCTGGTATGTTGTTCTGGCTAATGGGGGATTTGTCCTATGCCCAATCGCCTTGGTTAGCATGGGCAGCGCTCATACCTGTGTGCTTGGTATTGATTCCGCTTGGTCGGAGTCTAAATGTTCTGGCGTGCGGTCCTTTGCAAGCCGCTGCATTGGGATTAAATGTTAAATATTTGGAACGTTTTGTATTTGTCATTGCCAGCTTGTTAACCGCTGTTGCCGTGACAACGGCGGGTAGTATTGGTTTTGTTGGGTTGGTAGTGCCTCATATTTTAAGACTCATATTAGGTAACGATCAGCGCTTGATTTTGCCTGCTTGTGCTTTGGCTGGGGGGTGTTTGGTCACGTTAGCTGATACGGTTGCGCGGACGGTGATAGCGCCCGAACAATTGCCCGTAGGCGTTATTACGGCCTTGTTAGGAGTTCCGACGTTTTTGTACTTACTTCGTAGGGGCCGTGTCGCATGACGTTGTCAGTAGACGCTTTAGTCATTGATATCCCAAAGCGATCACCAGAACCGTTAACGGTTACCATGAATACTGGCCAAGTGTGGGGGGTGTTAGGCCCCAATGGTGTGGGTAAAACGACATTACTGCATACATTGGCAGGGTTAAAGATGCCAAGAAAAGGTCGGCTTAGATTGAATGATGCGGATTTGTCTTCTATTCATCGCATGAGTTTAGCGCAGCAAGTCGGCATCATGTTTCAGGATCATCAGGATGGTTTTCCCGCAACAGTCATGGAGACGGCATTGTTAGGGCGTTTCCCGCATCTTTCGCCTTGGGAGATGGAGACCGAGCAAGACATTAAAATTGCGCAACACTCGATAGATAGGCTGGAGTTGTCTTCGCTGGCAGGCCGCTCTGTAACACAGTTATCAGGTGGTGAGCGACAGAGAGTGGCGTTGGCGTCTCTTTTAACCCAAAACCCGAATATCTGGTTGGTCGATGAGCCAACTAACCATCTAGATCTGCATCATCAAGTCGCCGTCATGTCGTTACTCCAGGAGAAAGCGCGCGAGACTAAGTTGGTCGTTATGTCGTTGCATGATGTTAACCTAGCAGCTCGTTGGTGTTCCCATGTGATATTGCAATACCCTGATCGACCTGCTTTAGTAGGTTCGGCTGAAAGCTTATTAACACTTGAGAATCTTGAGCCGTTGTATCAGCAAAAACTTGTGCGGGGTGAGATTGAAGGGCGATTGGTATTCATGCCTTCCATTTGATCGATAGGGAGAGTTAATGTCTTGGTTACATTATTTAGGAGCTAAGTTATTTAAGTCGTCTAGACTTAAGCCAAATACGATAGTGGTTGGGATTGATACGCCTTCTTACCGGCTTGCCAGTTATTTGCAACAAGCGCATTTAGCTAATGTCGTTGCCTTTATTGACGATGAACCATGGTCCAATCGAACGGATATTTTAGGTGTGACAGTGCGTTATCCAAGTGATTTGTCTGCATTGATAGAAAGGTGGCAGGTAACCACTGTCATCGAGTTTGATGGTAATGATCTTATTCCTGATAATGTACGCGAAGAACTTAAGCGCTTATCTTTTGAATATGTGGTTTTAGACCCAGCCATTACGCCTGACCATTGGGCTCAACAGATCCAAGACTCTTTGTGAATTAAGAGAACAACTCGAGCTCTCTGTAACGCTGTTTTGCCAATTCAATGGCATCGGAAATTTGTTCAATGGGTGTCGCAGTAGAAAAATAAAAACCCTGCATCAGACCACACCCATTAGCGATTAAATATTTGGCTTGCTCGACATTTTCAATGCCTTCACAACAAGAGTTTAAGCCTAGGCTATTGGTTAGATCTAAGATGGCTTTCAGTACCGCTCGATCACGTCTGTCATTCAAAAAGTTAACGATAAACTCTCGATCAACTTTAATGGTGTCGATATCAATCCGTCCTAGATAACTAAGCGATGAGAACCCGGTACCAAAGTCATCTAGGGCAACGCTGCCACCAGCCTCTTGTACGAGTTTGAAAAACTTATTAGCGCTTTTATAGTCGTTTAGGTAGTTAGACTCTGTGATTTCGAATTGTAGGTGCCTTAAGAAATCAGGATAGTCCTCAATCATTTGTAGTAAATAGGGCTCAAACCAGTCACTGCTCATGTCGACAGATGAAATGTTGAAAGACACCACTATGTCAGTATTACTGCTGCGAATGATTTCCGGTAAATCTTTTAGAACTTTGTCCATAACCCAGCGAGTGATCTCTGAGATTTTGCCAGAGGTTTCAGCGATAGGGATGAATTCACATGGAGAAAGGCTGCCTAACGTATCATTTTCCCAGCGTATTAAAGCTTCTAAGCCACAGACTTCGCCGGCAGCTGATATTTTAGGCTGATAATAGAGTTGAAACTCATTATTACGAGCGGCGTTAACAATAGAGTTTACAATCAAAGTATGGCGATGGCTTTCTACAAGCATTTGAGGGTGAAAGCGTGTGACCGTGCCTTTAGCAAAGTGTTTTGAATGGTACATGGCAATGTCAGCGTAGTTCAATAAATCGTCGACCCGATAGCCTGAATCTTCGGTGTCTGCGACTCCGACACTGATTCCCGTCTGTATGCTCCATCGATCAATAGAAATAGGCACAGAAAAGCCGGATGTTAATTTTCGTGCAATGGCTACAGCCTCCATTTTGTCCTGTAGCTTGGGCAAGACGACCAAAAACTCATCACCCGCTAAGCGTGCGACAACTTGTTCGTGCTTTAAAAAGCTAGCAACAATTCTACCAACTTCAATCAGTAGCTTGTCACCTACATCATGACCCATACGGTCGTTCACGCTTTTAAAGTGATCGACGTCGAAATATAAAACGCCAATCAACTGATCGTTTTTACGTGCTTGATCCATTATATTGGTCAGCCAATACAATACATGACGGCGATTCGGAAGGTTTGTTAACTGGTCGTAGTTTGCTAGGTGATAGAGTGCTTCACGCTGCTCAGTCAGCTGCTGTGTTTGCTCAGCATTCAACTTGATTTCTGAGTCAATCACTTCAAGCATAGAATTGATATCCTGCCCAAGTGTATAGATCTCATCATCACCTCTCACCTGAAAGCGGTTACCGTACTCTTTAGTTCGAGTAATGTTGCGAGTGAATTTGGATAAATTCATCAATGGAACGAGTTGCTGTCGTATAGTGAGTAGCATGGCTGCCGTAGTGATAAGGAGAATCAGAATGAGCAGTGGTGAAGTCAGTCTGATAAGATCCTTTTGACTATTGTCTAAAGGTTGCAAGTACTCATGCGCAACTAATAAATAACCACCAATATTGCCTGTTTCATCAATGGGCTGTAGGGCATAAATATTACTTCCCTCTATAGAAACTCCTTGTTGAAGCTTTTTAGGATCGACCTCCGGAATAGCTAAAAGGTTCTGTGCTACTTGAGAGAACAATTTTGGTTGTATATAGACTTCTGCTTTATCCCAATTTTTACTATACAGTATCGCGTATTTCAGGTGTTCGTATCGCTCAAAACGTAGCAAGGTGCTGCGTAATAGAAAAGGGTCACTATCAACAGATAGCTGCAACAGCAGATCATCAGCCGTATTGATGGTCAATGCCTGCAAATTGGTCTTTACAGATTCGGCATAAATCGATTTATGTTCTTGCAATGAAACAATAAACACGCTCAAAGCTGAACAGACAACCGATATTATGCCAATTGTAAGAAGTTTAAAGCGGATACTAAACTTCAATGAGGTGGTTCCCTTTCCAGTGCCAATTCATCTATCGCTCAAATACAACAATGACACCCTCAGGTAATAAGGTATCGGATGAGACGTAAGCAATAGCGGCGGGTTCTTTGATGACAAAGTTTATGGCGTCAGCGATGGAGCTTAATTCCTTAGGCGGGGTACTTCGTCCAGTAAATAGAAGCTGCGCCCAATAAGACTGAATACGGTTCTCTGTTAAGCCAATAACACTAACGTTAAATGTTTTTCTGAGGGGATGTTCCACAGGTAAGGTAACGGCTTGAAAGCGTCTACTTAATGTCCCCCCCATGTAAATTTGACGGACTTCACTTGAGCTTAATGAGCTTAAATTCGTATTGCTGTTGGCAATAACTTTGACGCGGTTATCATCGGCTACTGCTAAAGGGGCTATCAAGAGAGTCACTGCTAGCAAGAAGATCGCTGTTGTTGTGTTAGTGAGTACGGTAGTGATCATTAAAATACCCACTCCACTGCGACTTGATAAAACATGGCTTCACGGTTAAAGCCATCCTTGATAGAGTCAAACATTGCGGTTTCATTCTCCGCACCATCTAGCAGTGTAACGTCTGCTTTGACGGCAAGTTTGGGGCGAATATCCCAACGTGCACCTAGGGTCCATGATTTAAGGCTGTCGACATTTCTTGATGCTGAAATAAAGTTTAAACCGTATGTGGATTGTAGTAATCCCGTATAGCGAGGATCGCTAGGGGACATACCTGCTAGTGCTTGGTTCAACTCTGATGGGAAGTCTGAATATTTTACTTTACTTTCGGCATAGGTAAGGTGAATGGTGACTGGATTGAAAATATACCCTCCGGTCACATAAAAAGTATCGATTTTCGGCATGGATGTTTTCAATTCAGGGTCGATAGTTACCCATTCTAAGCCTGCAAAGTAGTCCAAATTGTCATAGCGTACGCCGAATTGATACACATTGACTTTGCTGTCAGGTGCAAGAGCATCAACTGTGCTTGGAAAGCTGCCAAAGCTTTGAATAGCACCAGATAGTAAGTTCAGTTCAGGGATATCGAGTGATACGTCCCCTTGATGGAATGAAGCTCGAAACTCAAAATTTTCCTTTCGTAGGGTTGTTATAAAGCCGCTTAAAACATCCACATTATAGTCAGTTATACGGTTGCTTCGTTTAATCTCACCTGAGTGCTGGCCAACGTACGCTTCGAATGAAGAGTCATAGTTTTCGCCAGAATAACCCCAAGTTGCATCGATGCCTTCAAATGTTGGAAATAAAAAAAATGCCCCATACATTTGTTCTGGCGGACTAGCCCAATGGTAAGCATAACCTACGTCTATGACATCACTGTGCATAAAGAAAGGTGTACGGAGTTTACCCACTTTTAACGTTAAGTTATTTTTCGGCTGAATCGTGGCATATAGCCAATCGAGCTCAGAGTCTTTGTCTTCGTTAGTTCTAAATACACCTTGAGCGGTAAAGCTAAGGTAATCGGTCGCTTCAGCGTTTAGCTGAATGCCTAACAGAGAGTTGGTTTTTAAAGAAATGTCATCATCGTAGCCGTGAAAGTTGGTTTTATCGGTGTCGATTGTACCTGCAACAATCCGTCCAAAACTTGATACATGGAAGTTATCTGCTGTGTCTGATGCAAACACTGAGGCAGATGCCCCAAGTGAGCAAATTATGAAAGCCTTAACTACGTACATGTACTTAGTTACCATATTACTTCTGACTCATTAAGTAGACAACGCTCAAATATTATCACTTAGTTAAGTTCCAGAGGTCTTACTTGAAGTATATTTTTGTTGTTAATAGGTAACGGTGTTTAAAGAGGGCATTTTGGGGGGCGGTTAATGTGAGAGGGGGCTGATAGCCCCCTCCAGTGAATTTAATAGCCAAATAGCCGTGGTAAAAATGTAACCGTGCTTGGTACAAAGGTGATTAATATCAAAACAGCAAGCTCGACTAAAAACATTGGCATGATCTGACGAGAGATGGCCGCTAAACCTACGTTTGCAATGGAGTTAGAGACAAATAAGCAGATGCCCATAGGCGGCGTCACTAAACCAAGCATCAGTTTTTTGAAAAGTTCATATTGGTCTCCAAATTCGAGGTCAACCCGAGATCATTATTTTTGTCTTATATAGCCATGCCTTCTCACAATGGCGGATATTTTGAAATGCTATGTCGACCTAGTAATTCATTATGCCGCAGGTCGAGTCGCCATCATGTGTATGAAAAGGCAATTCTGGAGTGCTCCCGATCACTGCTAGGAATCAGGAACGCCACAAAAGTGTATTAATTCACATCTATTTAGAAATGATTTTTTAGGGCTTCTAATATTCCAAAAATGATATACAAAATAAAGTAAAATCCTGAAATTCACGATAAAAATTTATAAAACAATAGGTTGCGAGGCATTTAAGGTCGATTTGTAAGTAAAGAAAGTGTTTTTGATATTACCCGTATTCATAAAATAAATTCATATTGAAAAAAGAGGATAAAGTGCTATACCAAAATGCAATACAGTTGTCGTGAAATTGAAATAGTCAAACGCTCTCAACCTGCCAATACTTTTGGGTAAATTCGAGCGTCTCCTGGAAGTGGTTTCATCTTCAATTACCGCTGCAGAGCGCTCTTAACAATTACCATTCCCAATAATAATTAGATACAAGAGAGCAGTAGTATGATTATAGATTGCCATGGCCATTACACGACTACGCCGCCTGCTGTGGGTGAATACAGAGACAAGCAGAAAGCGGATGTAGCGCGTGATCCTTCTTCTGTTGGTGAAAAAGGAACGATGCATATTTCCGATGACGAAATTCGTGAAAGCATCATTAATAATCAGCTTCGACTGCAACAAGAGCGTGGTACTGATCTCACGATTTTTTCCCCTCGTGCGAGTTGGATGGGACACCATATTGGCAATGAACATACCAGTCAATATTGGACGGAGCATCAAAATGATCTGATTCGCCGTGTTTGCGATCTCTTTCCTGAAAACTTTGTACCTGTGGCACAGTTACCACAATCGCCCGGTGTTGACCCTGCGAAGTCAGTGCCAGAAATCGTTCGTACAGTTGAAGAGATGGGCTTTATTGGTATCAACCTTAATCCTGACCCAAGTGGCGGTCACTGGAATGGTTCTCGTCTATCGGATCGCTCTTTCTATCCTATTTATGAAAAAATGTCAGAGCTCGACATTCCCGCAATGATTCACGTATCAGCTGCGTGCAATAGCTGTTTCGATACAACAGGTTCTCACTACCTAGGTGCGGATACGACAGGCTTCCAGCAACTGATGATGTCAGACGTATTCAAAGACTTTCCTGATCTGAAAGTCATCATTCCTCATGGTGGTGGTGCCGTGCCTTATCATTGGGGGCGTTTCCGTGGTTTGGCGTTGGATAAAGGCTTTGAGCTTGAGGAACGCGTACTAAACAACATTTACTTTGATACCTGCGTTTATCATCAACGCGGTATTGATTTACTGCTTGATATTATTCCTACGAAAAACATTTTATTTGCGTCTGAAATGATTGGTGCTGTGCGCGGTATTGATCCTGAGACGGGTCATTACTTCGATGATACTAAGCGCTATATAGACAACAACACGGTACTAAGTGATGCCCAAAAACAAGATATTTTTGAGCATAACACGCGTCGTGTTTTCAGCCGTTTAAAAGTTTAATGCTAAGGAGTCTCCCATGAGAGAGAACATCGTAGTTCAACATATTGAACGCGCAGATCAGACTGTTATCGATGGTTTAGCGCAGTGTGGTGTTGCAACCATTCATGAAGCACAAGGGCGAGTTGGATTATTGGCGGATTACATGCGTCCGATTCAACAAGATGTTGCCGTTGCTGGGTCTGCCATCACCATCTCTGGTGCGGCGGGCGACAATTGGATGATGCACGTTGCTATTGAGCAATGTCAGGCTGGTGACATGATGGTTTTTGCCCCAACGTCGCCCTCGAATCACGGTTTTTTTGGTGATTTATTAGCGACATCTGCACAGTCCCGAGGTGTTGTTGGGTTAATCATTGACGGGGGAGTACGCGATACTCGCGACTTGCGTCAAATGCATTTCCCTGTTTGGTCAAAAGCCGTGTTTTCACAAGGCACTATTAAAGAAACACTTGGTTCAGTCAACGTACCAATTGTATGCGCCGATCATTTAGTTAATCCCGGAGACGTGATTATTGCGGACGATGATGGTGTAGTCGTAGTGCGACGTGAAAGTGCGAAGAATGTTCTTGAATTGTCGCGTCAACGTATGGCCAAAGAAGAAGAGAAACGTCTACGCATGGCCAATGGTGAGCTTGGCTTAGATATTTATGAAATGCGGTCGCGTCTAGAAGAAAAAGGTCTGAAGTATGTCTAAGGGCATTGAGTGCATGTGGATGCGCGGAGGCACGTCTAAAGGCGCTTACTTTGTTGCAGATGCGTTGCCAGCTGATCCGCAAGCCCGCGCTGATGTGCTGTTGCGCGTCATGGGATCTCCCGATGCTCGGCAGATCGACGGCATGGGGGGGGCAGACCCCCTTACGTCAAAAGTAGCGGTTGTACAAAAATCTGATCGTGACGACGCCGATGTGGATTATTTATTTCTACAAGTGTTTGTCGATCAAGCCATTGTGACGGATGCTCAGAATTGCGGCAATATCTTAGCCGGTGTAGGGCCTTTTGCTATTGAGCGCGGTTTAGTTGAATCGGTTGAGGGGGAGACTGAAGTACGCATTTATATGCAGAATACAGGACAGATCTCAATTGCTCGAGTACAGGTGAAAGAAGGTGAAGTCGTTTACGAGGGTGATGCACGTATAGATGGGGTGCCTGGGTTTTGTGCACCAGTACCAATCACTTTTAAAGATACGGCTGGATCTAGCTGCGGTGCGCTGTTACCTACAGGTAATACGGTTGACATTATCAATGGCGTTGAAGTAACTCTGATAGATAATGGTATGCCATGCGTTGTGATGCGTGCTTCAGATATGGGGATATCTGGTAATGAAGCGCGTGAAGTGCTTGAAGCAAATCTTGAATTACGTGACAAGCTTGAGGCTATAAGGCTACAAGCTGGTCCCTTGATGAATCTTGGTGACGTGACAGAAAAGTCTGTTCCCAAAATGACCATGGTATCAAAAGCTTCAAATGGTGGTGCAATTTCTACGAGAACGTTTATTCCGCACCGTTGTCATGCCTCTATTGGTGTATTAGGTGCGGTCAGCGTGGCAACGGCGGCGGTTTTAGATGGGACTCCTGCGAGAGACATGGCTACGTATGAAAAGGGACGACAAATGACGTTAGATGTGGAGCACCCAACTGGTTGTATGACCGTTGTGTTGGATCGGGATGCCAATGGACAGGTGATGTCCGCGGCGTTACTGAGAACCGCACGGAAGTTGTTTGACGGCAAAGTGTTTGTACACGAAAACGGTCTTTAACCCGTTCTTTCATTAAAAAGAATAACGATAGGTAGCTAAAGATGGACAAAGATTATCTTCCATTTCATCCAAATCCAAGCAAGCCAACATATCAAGCTCCGGCAGGTGCCGTTGATGCTCATTGTCACGTGTTTGGTCCTGCGGATAAATTTCCATATCACCCAAAGCGTAAATACACGCCCTGTGATGCCTCAGAAGATCAGTTGTTTGCACTGCGTGATCACCTTGGTTTCTCTCGTAATGTCATTGTGCAAGCATCTTGCCACAGCACGGATAACGCCGCCTTACTTGATGCCTTGCAAACAGCAGGAGGGTTAGCGCGCGGTGTGGCATTTATTGATGATTCCTTCACGATTGATCAGTTGCAAACAATGCATGACGCTGGGGTACGTGGTGTACGTTTTAACTTTGTTAAGCGTCTTGTTGATAGTACGCCAAAAGACGTTTTTCTAAGCATAGCGGAAAAGGTTAAAACTCTCGGATGGCATATTGTTGTGTACTTTGAGGCGCCAGACTTGGAAGAATTAATTCCATTCTTAAACGAACTGGGTACAACTATTGTCGTTGATCATATGGGGCGTCCAGATGTAGCCAAGGGTGTTGATCATCCAGATTTCGAGCGCTTTCTAGGTTTTATGGCAGACAATGAAAATGTCTGGTGTAAGGTGAGCTGTCCTGAGCGACTCACCCTGCAAGCTCCGGACTACTCTGATGTTGTTCCTTTTGCCAAAACTTTGGTTGAGAGATTTCCTGAACGAGTGTTGTGGGGTACTGACTGGCCTCACCCAAACATGAAATCGCATGTGCCTGATGACGGCCATTTAGTGGATGTGATTCCAATGATTGCGCCCACCACTGAGCTGCAGCAAAAGCTGTTAGTGGATAATCCAATGCGTTTGTACTGGGCATAATTCAGAACAGACAGAATAAGAATAAGAGGTCATTATGGCGACTAATGAGACAAGAGAATTTCCTGGTACCTATCTGTTTGATAGCAAAATGGCTAAAAAAGGGTACGGCTTAAACAAAATGTGTTACTCGTTTAATAATCAAGAGGCACGTGATGAATTTAATGCAGATCCTGACGCTTACTGTGACAAATTCAATTTGAGTGATGCTCAGAAAGTAGCGATTAAAGAGAAAGACATCATAGCGATGCTTAGAGAGGGAGGCAGTATTTATTATTTGGCCAAATATGCGGGCTTGCTAAAATTAAACATGCAAGATATTGGCGCCCTGCAAACAGGTATGAGTGTGGATGAATTCAAAGACATGCTTGTTAAAAATGGTCGAGGAGACGTGTAATGGCAAACATCATTGGTGGAATCACAACTTCGCACATCCCTGCGATCGCAAACGCAATGGCAAATGGCCTAGAAGAGACGCCTTATTGGAAGCCTTTCTTTGATGGCTACCCACCTGTGCGTGATTGGTTGAACGAGAAAAAACCTGACGTCATTATCTTATTTTATAATGATCATGGGCTTGAGTTCTTTATAGATAAAAAACCAACGTTTGCTATTGGTGTGGCAGATGAATATCACAACGCTGATGAAGGTTGGGGGATTCCAACGATTCCACCTGTTACGGGTGAATCGGAGTTATCTTGGCACATTGCCAACAGCTTAGTTGAAGATGGCTTTGATATGACCATTTGCCAAGAAATGAAAGTAGATCATGGTCTAACTGTGCCTTTGAACCTTATGTGGCCGGGCTATAATTACGGGCATGTTAAAGTTATTCCTGTTTGCATCAACTGCGAACAGCATCCAATGCCGCAACCGAAACGTACCTTTGTTCTAGGTCAGGCTATTGGACGTGCTGTCGCGTCATTCGAAGAGGATCTGAATGTCGTGGTATTTGGTACGGGAGGTATGTCTCATCAACTTGATGGCGAACGAGCAGGCATTATCAATCGTAAGTTTGATATAGAATGTCTTGATAAATTGGTGACTGACCCCGAAGATTTAACTAAATACTCAAATTTAGATTTGGTTGAGATTGCTGGCGCTCAAGGCGTTGAGCTGAATATGTTGCTTGCAATGCGTGGTACATTGATTGGCCAAGTGAAAGAGTTGCACCGTAACTATCACGCTCCGATATCTAACACTGGATCTGGGCTGATGTTGTTAGAGCATACGATGCCCGAGAAATAACCTTCACGTAATTTTTGTGTTTAATTGAGAAAACCTAAAAAGCCATAACAGTGTTATGGCTTTTTAGGTTTATAGATTTTAATACTATAGGTTTTATTATTTTAATAATTGTCTATTTTCACAAAATAAACTTCGAAGTTAGGCTCTTGGGAAAGCAGTGTTGATGTCTTGCGCACACTTTTAGGGTGGTTGAAAAGTGATCAAAATGGTGTGGGTGGTTTGTATCATCAATTGGATGATGATCGATCAGATTTTATTAATACACTGTTTTATTCTGTATGGATGAAATAGTTGATGAGTCAAAACTACTAACACAATTTACTAATTTTTTTTGCAAAAAAGCAGATACTCAAGGTGTAGAATTGAGCACCAATAGCGATTAGCCGCTAATGACGCAATATAGTCGAGTCGATCTATAATTTTTCGAAGATAAAATAGGTAAAACATATCATCAATGCTAAAGCGTACTTGATGTACGCTTTATGTCTTCATAAATACATTCTCAAATTTCAGTCTGGAATCAGCCTGGTAAACAATTACTGTTTCTAGAGATACCTTATCTAAGGACACGTTTATGCAACACATCGGTCTAATTGGGCAAAATATTTCTGCTTCTCGTTCTCCATCTCTACATAATATGCTCGGTAAATTGAAGAGCTTCCCCGTTAGCTATGAGCTACAAGAATTAGACTCGCCAGAAGTCAGTGTATTTCAAGAGCGATTATCTTCAATAATTGATAAAGGTTTTATTGGTACGAATGTAACGTTTCCTTTTAAGCAAGTTGCGGTAGACAGCGCTGATGAAGTAAGTGATTCAGTTCAAAAAGTAGGCTCAACAAATACGCTATTGTTTAAGAATGGTAAAATACGTGCGTTTAATACTGATTTTACCGGTTTTATCCGTGGTTATCGTAAACGTTTAGGGGACCTTTCTGCTGGGAAGGTTTTGATGATTGGCTCGGGAGGAGTGGCTCGTGCTGTTGCGTTTGGGCTTTTTGAAGTGGGCGCGTCAGAATTGTTTATTTCAGACCTTAATACCGCAGGTGCGCAAGCGCTGGCCCAGTCTTTAAATGCGATTGGGTATAAGGCGACCGTTGTTGCAAAAGATTCGGTTGAAGCTATCGCTAAGCAAGTTGACGGACTTGTGAACTGCACACCTGTAGGTCATTACAAAACCCAAGGTAACCCATTAGCAGCATCTGCATTTGGTGGTCAGAAATGGGCCTTTGATGCCGTTTATACACCGATTGACACCGAGTTTTTAAAAGCAGCGAATCATGCGGGCCTAAAAATAGTTTCAGGTTTCGACCTGTTTTTTTATCAAGGCTTGGATGCCTTTGAAATTTTTACAGGGGTCGAAGTTCAAGATGTGACGCCTGTTCTGAAGCAATTCCGCGAAAAATATGATGTGGTAAGTACGCTTATCTAAGTCAATATATTGTTTGCCAAAACGCAGCATTTGCTGCATTTTTTGTTTTATGTATTCCTTTTTTGGTAGGTGTTGGGCGCTATATTTCATTCGTTTGTTATCCCTTGTATAGGCTAATATTTAGGACATTAAGCTGACTATTTATAAGAAATTTTGGCTGTTCTTGTATATTAATAACAATATATGTAAAGGGGGTTTAATGAAGACTGCATTAGCTACCGTATCCATCTCAGGAACCTTGCGAGAGAAAATGGAGGCTGCATCCAAGGCTGGTTTTCAGGGCGTTGAGATCTTTGAAAACGATTTGACGCAGTACTCAGGGTCACCGTCTGATGTGAGTAAAATGGCTCGTGATTTAGGCTTAGAGATCATTGCGTTACAACCATTTCGTGATATGGAAGGCAACCCTAGAGATATTCAAAAAAAACGCATTGAGATGCTGAAGCGTAAGATGCAGGTTGCGCATGAGTTAGGTACGAATCGCTTGTTGATGTGCTGTAATGTTCAGCCTTATGCCTCACCAGATCGCGATTTATGTGCCGCCGACTTACGTGATTTGGCTGAAATCGCTGCAAGTGAAGAGTTAATTCTAGGTTATGAAGCATTAGCATGGGGTCGCCATATTGCCGATTATGACGACGCTTGGGATTTAGTGCAGCGCGCGGATCATCCTAGTCTTGGGATTAACCTTGATACGTTTCATATGTTTTCGCGTGGCAATACATTGGATTGTCTGCGTGATGAGATACCAGTTGATAAAATTGCGTTAGTGCAAGTTGCTGATGCTCCAATAATGCCTCGTACCGATTACTTGACTTATAGTCGTCACTCTCGGTGTTTTCCTGGTCAAGGTGATATGCCAGTGGTTGAGTTTGTGCAGGTGTTGAAAGACAAAGGCTTCGATGACTACCTTTCTCACGAGATTTTCAATGATGAGTTCCGCTCATCTGACCCTGTTGCAAAAGCAATCGACGGTATGCGTTCATTGATATGGCTGGATGATCAAACTGCTCCAAAACACGGCATTGTGAAAGATGATATTGACGCTACAGCATCTATTATAGATGTGGAGTTTATTGAGTTTGCGGTAGAAGGGAGTTCTGGCGATGAACTTATTAAAACCTTATCGCAGCTTGGTTTTGCAGAAACCCACAAGCACGTTTCAAAAAATGTGTCTTTGATGCGCCAAGGCGATATTAATTTAATTCTCAACAAAGAGCCGCGAAGCTCATGAATACCATGAAAAGCATGGCGTATCTGTATGTGCTTTAGGCTTCGCGACAGAAAACGTAAAGCACACGCTTGATGTTGCTGAGCACTACAAGGCTGAGCGATTTGAGAATCAAGCTGGTCCAGGTGAGCTTAATATCCCAGCAATTCGAGGCGTGGCTGATAGTTTAGTTTACCTAGTTAATCGCGGCACGGGTTATCGCTTCTTTGATGTAGATTTTAAATCGATTAATGGCGTTCAAGGTGAGCAGGGTGTTGGGCTTGAGCGCATCGATCATATAGGTCAAACGGTTGCGAACGTAGACTTTTTGTCGACAGGCTTTTTCTATAAGTCTTTATTTGGATTTGATATTGAGCCAAGCCAAGATCTTCCGGATATACACGGCTTGGTGGTGAGCCGGACTGCAACAAATAAAGACAAGACGGTACGTATACCAATTAACATGACTAATGCTCGCTCGGCGTCAGCGGAACGTTTTCTTACTCAAACACGTGGCTCGGGGGTTCAGCAAGTTGCCTTTGCATGTAAGGATATCTTTGTTGCTGCAAAAAATATGGATCAAGAGAAAGTTCTGACCATTCCCAATAATTATTATCGCGATATTGGTGCACGCTTCGACTTGCCAGAAAAGCTGTTAATGAGCATGAAAGCGCACAATATTTTGTATGATCGCAACGATCAAGGAGAGTTTTTCCACTTTTATACAGAGCAGATACACGGTGTCTTCTTTGAGGTGGTTCAGAGGGTTGCAGGCTATGATAACTATGGCGAAGCAAATGCCTTTGTTCGCTTGGCTGCACAGGCGGAACAAGGGGAAAACTAGCGGTTACTGTTTGTGAGTGTCTTAAATTGGAGGGCGTTTAGCCCTCCAATTGTACGATCTTTATAATAGAGTGAAGAATAAGTCGGCGGGTATATTAAAACTCTTCGGTGTCGATTTCTTTCTGTTGGGCTGCGTTGTAGCGCGCGCCACTTATAGTGTTCTGATTAATCATGTCGTTTAGGTCGCTTAATTGGTCCGCAGACAGTTTAATATCAGAAGAACCTAAGTTGTCATTCATGTGGTTCGCAAAGCGGGTGCCAGGAATGGCAACTACATGATCGCCTTGGTGCAACACCCACGCGAGTGCAAGTTGTGCTGGTGTGCAGCCCATTTCTTTTGCCATTTCAATAAAGTTATTCAACAGTAAAAGGTTTTTAGGGTAGTGATCATCGTTAAAGCGCGGCATATTGAGGCGAATGTCGCCCGTTTCTAATGATTCAGCGCTCTTTACCGCGCCAGTCAAATAGCCTCGCGCCAGTGGGCTAAATGCCACAAATGTCACCCCCAGTTCTTTTGTGACTTCAAGTGTGGCAATTTCGGGGTTGCGTGTCCAAAGCGAGTATTCAGACTGTAGGGCAGTGATTGGAGCTTCTTTATGAGCGCTGCGTAAAGTATCGGCGGACACTTCGGAAAGGCCAATGGCGCCGATTTTACCCTCTTTAACTAAGTCATTCAGAGCGCCCACGCTTTCCTCAATGGCTACATTAGGGTCTTTACGATGTAGATAATACAGATTGATATACTCTGTTTTTAAGCGCTTTAAGCTGTCTTCACACTGTTGACGAATGTTCTCAGGTCGACCATTGATTTCTTTTTTACCATTAACCATCGCCATACCGCATTTGCTGGCTAAGAAAAATTCTTTACGAAGATGTTTTAGAGCTTTACCTACGAGCAGTTCATTCTTGCCTCCACCGTAGAGTGTTGCAGTATCAAAATGGCGATAACCCATCTCAAAAGCTTCTTGGAGGGCCTTAATAGCTTCTTCTTCGGCAACGGGGGAGCCGTAAGCATGAGAAAGGTTCATGCAGCCTAGGCCTATGCTAGGCGTGAGTAAATTCAAATGTTTTTCTGACATAGTCCTTGCCTTGTATAAGTGGTGTTTAGAAATGAAAAAACAGGGCACTTGGCCCTGCTTTTAGATGCTAGGTGAAAGCTAGCCCTCTAAGCACTGCTCTAGTTTGTGTAGCGTTTCCATTGCATCGATTGCTTGAGTGACGCACGCATTCGGAGCACGGCCGTCTTGGATTGCTGAGATGAATTCACGATCCTGAAGTTCAATGCCATTGTTTGAGACAGCGACGCCAGATAGATCAATTTTGTTCTCATTGCCATCGAATAGGTCATCATAGCGCGCAACATAAGTGCCATTGTCACAAATATAACGGAAGAAAGTACCAAATGGACCGTCATTATTGAAAGAAAGGGACAATGTACAAATTGCACCATTTGGCACTTTCATACCAATGCTCATATCCATGGCAATATTAAGCTCTTCATGAATAGGGCCTTGCAGAGCTTGAACTTTTGTCGCAACTTCACCGGTTTGATATTGAAATAAGTCAACCGTATGGCAAGCATGGTGCCATAAAAGATGGTCAGTCCAGGAGCGGGCTTGACCCAGCGCATTTTTATTGGAACGACGGAAAAAATAGGTTTGCACATCCATCTGTTGGACTTTTAATTCGCCCGCTGCAATTTTGTTGTGGATCCACTGATGAGAAGGATTAAAACGACGAGTGTGCCCCGCCATAGCAACCAGCCCCGTACGTTTTTGAGTTTCAACGACCTTGCGTGCGTCTTCGATGTTGTCTGCCATTGGAATCTCAGACATCACGTGCTTACCAGCTTCTAAGCATTGAATGGTTTGGGCGGCATGCATTTGTGTCGGTGTTGCTAGAATGACAGCGTCAACGTCATCAAGAGCCAACGCTTCTGCTAGATCTGTTGTATGGTGAGCAACGTCGCGCTCTTCTGCAAAAGCTTTGATTGCATCAGGTTTGGTACCGACAACCGACACAACCTCAGCACCGTCAATGGCTGCGATAGCATCCATATGCTTCATGCCGAATGCGCCTGATGCGCCTGCAATACAAATTCTCATTAGATATCTCCTAGCGATTGACTTGTTGTTCTTGGTGAGCGTTACTGCTCTAAATTAATACATTCAATCTATCATTGGCGTTTTAAATGATGTAATTCGTAAACTACAGATGGTATTCAAAAAAGAGATAATATGTTTCTATTCAAAAGTTATCTGAATTGATCGCATATTTCGCGTAGAACACTCAAGAAGTGAGACTGAGTAATAGTTGGCAACCAGTTTTTTCTTACGCAAAGGCCAATGGGGCGACGCGTATGCTCTAATGGATAAGATAAGATTTTGAGTATTCCTAACTCAATTTCGCGCTCCATCTGATGCTCAGATATTAATGTCAATCGATCACTTCCGATCAGTAATTCTCTTATTAAAATCTGTGAACTTGATTCCACAATGCGACTTGGTTGAGGGCAGTCTGCTTGATCAAAGATTGCTTCGAAGGCCGATCGTGTGGGAGTTCCATCTGCAGGAACAACCCAAGCGAACTTTTCTAAATCTTCAGCTGAAACTTGGTTAAGAGATAAAAGTGGATGACCATCGCGACAGACTATCGATAGCGGCGGGTTCCAAAGCTCTTCTTGAATAACATCGTCCGCAGGAGAAGGGTAGCGAAGAGCGCCAAGCACAATGTCTATATCGCCGTGGCGTAGATGGTGTAATAGGTCGGGGTAGGGACCTTCTATTATTTTAATATTCACATCTGGGTGCTGATCGCCAAACCGCAGAATGGACTTGGGTAAAATTGTGGTGCGTGCTAGCGGCATGCTCCCTAGAGAGATAGTGGAAACATCTTTAAACTGTAATGCATGAATTTCATACATACCTTGACGTAATTCACTGAATGCCAACTTCGCAGCTTTTGTAAGCGTCTTGGCAGCATCGGTTGAACTAATGCCGGTGTTTGTTTTATCGAAAAGTGCGATGCCAAGCAGTTTTTCAAGGTCACGGGCGGCCCTATGAACCGACGACTGTGAGACGCCAAGGTTACGACTGGCAATGCTGAAGTTTTGTACGTCGCACACAGCAACTAACGCTTTTAATTGGGTTGTGCTGATTTGAGCTAACACATTTGCAGAGAGCGTTTCTTTTAGCGATGGATCACGAAGTAACTCAGCGGCTGAATCTTTTAAGTAATCCAGCGAGCGAGTGACACGTTTTTGCCATAATATTCCGGATTCCGTGGGGTACATGCCATCGGAGTGCCGTTCAAATAAGTGGGTTTCGAGTTGCTTTTCTAATTTTGCAATGGCTTGTGTGATAGCAGGTTGAGACAAATAAATTTGCTCAGAAGCTCTAGTGATACTTTTTAGTTCGCAAACAGCCAAGAATACTCGTAAATGCCGCAAATTAGGAATTTGTAAATCCACTACTAGCTCCAGTCATACAATTTAGGTCACTATATCAAAAATGAATAGGTTTTAAAGTGGAAACGTTCGTATGGGGCATTTTCTTAGCTTCTATTCAAAATGAGCCATACTTATGAAAAATCTACTTTTTTTGCTTAAATTACGCTATTTTGGGTTCAGTATTTGTTTCTTAGGGTTGAGCATGCAGTTAAGTCGTTACTATGATGGATTAAAGTGGCTAATGTGTTCCATTGCTCTTTTATATGGGACTAGCATTTATGCTGCGGTAAGTATGCATGACTATTTTGCCGATGTTTGGACGTCGCATGACGGATTACCTCATAACAGTGTTAATGCTATTGCTCAAACAGAAGATGGTTACTTGTGGTTTGCAACATGGGAAGGCGTAGCCCGTTATAACGGCAAAAGCTTTAAGCTGTTTAGCCGTGACCCTGAAACAGGGTTGATTGATGCCGCCGTGCGAGCGTTGGCTCCGGCAAAAGGTAATCAGCTGTGGGTGGGTGGTGGCCGCGGTGGTATTACTGTTCGAGAACATTACAGCTGGTCGCAACAAGAGCCCGCTAAAAGTCTGGTAAACGATATATTGTTAGACGACGATTCGAATCTTTGGCTTGCAGTCGAGGGTGAGGGTGTATATTACCGACAAAAAGAAGGTGAAAATACTTATTCGGAAGATCGTTTAGTACTTAACGTTAGCACAGCACACCTTACCCAAACACGTTCAGGACTTATTTACGCTGCCACCCGTTCTGGCCTGTATCGGGTTTCTTCTAAAGGTGCGCAAAAGCTGCAAATACCCGATATTCCCAAGAACGTGCGCGTTTATTATGTTTCTGTAGATCATCGTGATCATGTATTAATCGGAACGACAAACGGTGCTTGGAGATACGATGGAAAGCAATTTATAGAGTTGCTGCCAGATCTACGCACTTCAACAATTACGGTGGTTGAAGAAGATGATGAGGGGAATATCTGGGTCGGTTCTATTGATAAAGGGTTAGCGCAGATTACGCTTCGCGGTGTTGATTTTATTGATACAAGTTCTGGTTTACCAAACAATCGGGTTATCTCTTGGTTTCAAGATTCGGAAGGCAGCATTTGGGTTGGCACTAATGGTGGCGTAATGCGATTACGTGAAGCGCCTTTTCGTAATTATTCAGCGTTAGAAGGGTTAGAAGGTAACTTTGTCCGAACGTTACTTAATATACCGGGAGACCGATTTTTAGTTGGCAGTAGCGAAGGTTTAAATTTAATAGAAGATGGGAAAGTGCTGGTAGCCAGTGAGCAACCGGCTGCGCGTCAGTCTATGCTAAGTTTAGCGAATATTTCCGATCAGTCTGTTCTAGTGGGTACGCAACGCAATGGCGTCTACCGCTGGAAGTCGGGGCTGATGACGCTCCTTTATAATAAAGATAACGGGTTGCCTGACAATGAAGTACGAGCTTTATTAGAGGATTCAAAAGGACGTGTTTGGATTGGGACGGTTAATGGCTTAGTGATGTTTGAGCAAGACGGTACTCGTACTGTTTTTGATGAGCACAGTTCAAATTTGCCTGATAATTATATTATCGCCTTAAGTGAAGATCGACGCGGCCGGATTTGGATTGGTACAGCGGAAGGAGTCGCTGTATATGATCGTCGCAACCGTATTCTTCCTATTGATATATCAATATTTGAGCAGGCACAGTATGTGTTTGGTTTCTACATTGAACCTGGTTTTGTATGGATGGCAACTGATCGTGGTTTGCTTCGATATGACACGATCGCCAATCAACTTACTGGCGTTGGTAAACCTGAAGGGCTGCCAATCGATAAGCTATTTCAAGTTGTTTATGATCGCATGGGAAGTTTCTGGCTAACGAGTAACCGTGGTATCTGGAAAATTAGTTATGTTGAGGCCCATCGTGCTGCCTCAGGTGAAATAGCTGCCATCAATTTTGAGCATTTTGGTGATGAAGATGGCATGGGCAGTAGTCAAGCGAACGGCGGCTCAACGCCGGCAGCAGTGAGCGCTAAAAGAGGCATGTTGGGTTTTGCGACAGCGGGCGGCGTGTCTTTTATTTTGCCGACTACACTTAAACAGCTCTACCAATACAGCCTACCAATAGTCATTGAAGACGTAGAAGTCGACGGTGTATCGATCAACCCTCAACGCGATTACTCACTGCAACCTGGATCGAATCGTATACGAATTAACTTTGCTGGGCTCAGTTACATTATGCCTGAGCGTTTGCAATATCAAACCAAGTTGGTGGGGTTTGATGATGATTGGAATTATCAAGGCAGTCAAACTGTCGCCGAGTATACCAACCTACCGCCTGGGCATTATGAATTTCATGTCAGTGTTCGCTATCCCTATGGCGAATGGCATGAGTCTAAAACAAAGTACGAATTTGAACTGCAACCCTTGGTTTGGCAAAGAAGAGATGTACAAGCTTTGTTACTGATCGCCCTTGTCGCGGGTTTAACCCTTCTTATGTACTGGCGAGTGTATGCGTTGAAAAAGCGTCAACGTGATATGGCGATGCAAATTCATACTAAAACTGAAGCATTAAGGGAACAAGCGGAGCGTTTTGAGCGGTTGTCCAAAGAGGATGTTCTGACGGGCCTGTACAACCGACGTGCTTTTGATGAAAAGGTACGCAGGGACTTTATGCTATCGATTCAAGGGCTGGGTAAGTTGAATCTTGCCATTATAGATATAGATCATTTTAAACAGGTAAATGACCGATTCTCTCATATAGTTGGAGATGAAGTTATCAAGCTTATGGCTAAGTTCTTGAAGGAGTCTGTGAGTGCCCCTAACGTAGTTGCCCGCTGGGGTGGTGAAGAGTTTACGTTGTTAATTCATGGCACTGAAGAGCAAGCTTTAGCGCTTTGTAATGGGCTACTTGAAGGTGTCGCTAAACTTCATTGCCCACAGCTGAATGATGAGTTTCATTTAACTGTCAGTATTGGCTTGGCGAATGCCTTGGGCTGCCATGACTATCAAAGCCTTTTAAAGCGTGCGGATCATGCTTTGTATCAAGCTAAAAACTCAGGCCGTAATCGTATCGAGCAATATCATGAATTTCGTTGATGAGGATGCATCTTTCCTGATTTAGGTCAGGTACTGAGAATGATTCCAGCTTTAGTCTCTTTTTGTTAGAACAAATTAACTATTTAGTCTAGTCAGCAGGAGAGAACAATGATTGACAGTAGTCGTCGTAAATTTGTGAAAAAAGGGTTGTTTGGCTTGGCTGCACTGCCGTTTGGTATGGGCGCGCTTACCTCTAATGCGTTTGCTGCATTGCCAATGTTAGACCCAAATGCGCCTAATGCTAAAGCGTTAGCGTATGTGCCAGATGCTGCAAATGCTTCTTCACACGCAGCATTTAAAGCAGGTAGCGCATGCAGTAACTGTAATTTCTATAATGCAGGTTCTGGCGCTTGCCCATTGTTTGCGGGCCATGCCGTTGAAGCAAATGGATGGTGTCAGGCTTGGGTTAAAAAACCATAATGATGATTGAGTAGCTGTTATTAAAAAGCTCTTAAGCCGTGGAAGGTTTAAGAGCTTTTTAAATGCGTTTAATAGCAACGAGCTGTTTTGTTATTCGCTTTTAATGAAGCATAGACTTTTTGCGGTGCAGGCATCGCTTGCTGTAAATCGCGGATTCTTGTCTGAGGAGAAGGGTGCGTGGACAGGAATTCTGGTGTTGTGCTGTTGCCACTTTTTTGAGCCATGTTTTGCCACAGCGTCACGCTCTCACTTGGATCAAAGCCTGCTTTAGCCATTAAATCTAAACCGATATAATCAGCCTCCGATTCATGAGTTCGGCTAAATGGTAAAATAATACCGAATTGAGCCCCTAAGCCTAGTCCCTGAAATATGAGAGATTTTGTTGCAGAATCTGCACCAGCAAGTTGGTATCCCACAGATAAAGCTTGATTGGTTGCCAGTTGAGTTGAAACACGTTCATTACCATGACGTGCTAATACGTGTCCGACTTCATGCCCGATAACAGCCGCTAGCTGAGACTGATTGTCGGCGACTTCAAGCAGCCCTGTATAAACCCCAATTTTGTAACCTGGTAAAGCAAAGGCGTTGACTTGTTTGTCATTAAAAAGCACTACTTCCCAAGCTTGTTTGCGATATTCATCTGGCAATACAGAGATGATATGATCGGCAACACATTGAACCTTTTGGGTTGCTTGAGAGCTTTCTGATTTGGGTGTTTCCGCTTTCATTTCCGTAAATGATGCCACCCCCATTTCATTAAGTTGACTGTCAGGTAGCAATACAAGTTGCTTGCGGCCTGTTGGGGACGTAGCGCAGGCAACCAGCGACGCGCTAATAAGTCCAATAGTTAAGCTACGCAATAATGACGTTGTCAATTGAGTCTCCTTGTTAGCCTTGGATGTCATGAAGCAGCTCGGCCGCCTGCAGTACGATCCCTTCACCGGCCATATTGGGTGCTACGCCAACGCTTACACCATCATTTGTCATGCCGGGTAACCACACTTCAAAGAACGCCTCGTTGTTGATGTCGAGTGCGCTGAAGCCTTCATAATCCGATTTAGCCCATTCATTGGCCATTTCTTCCGTTGGCCAAACAGGTAATACTCGCTCACTACCAATAGTGATGTTCAAACAGCCTTCCGTGTCCGCTAAGGTGTAACAGGTGCCGCCACTTTTAACGTGAGCAACAAAAAGATCGTAACGGTTCTGACTGGTCTCTCTAAAAAAGCTTGTATTATCAATAGTCATAAATGTTTTCTTCAATGTGTTTAACTGATACTAACAACTACAGACTATATCTGATAGTTAAAAAAATGGGCGATCGATATAGATCACCCATTGCGTAAAAAACAAGGAAAGACCGTGATTAGCGTGGAATCTCGTCAGAAATGCCTTCTACATACCAATTTACCTGAGCTAATTCTGTATCGCTCAGGGTATGTCCTTCAGGAACAACAAGGTTTCCTTTGTTATCTTTGATGGGACCTGTGAAAGGGTGAAACTTGCCAGAGTGGATCATCTCGTATGTTTCATCAATCTTAGCTCGAACGTCTTTCGGTAAGTTGTCATTGATAGACGCTAGACTAAGCATGTCCTCTTGAAAACCACCCCAGAAGTCTTTTGGTTCATACGTGCCATCCATGACTTCTTGAGTAATTTTGATGTAGTAGGGAGCCCAGTCATCACGTACAGAGAAAACGTGCGCATTCGGGGCGAAGCTGCTTTGATCCGATGCTTGTCCAATAGCGCGCGCACCGCGCTTTTCTGCAGCAATCAGAGGAGCTGGGCTATCAGTATGCTGCAGTAATACATCCACACCTTGGTCCATCAGAGCGTTGGCTGCATCTGTTTCTTTGCCTGGATCATACCAAGAATTCACCCAAACGATTTTCATAGTGACTTCAGGGTTGACGCTTTTCGCCGCCATGTAAGAAGCGTTAATGTCACGAATAACTTCAGGGATAGGGAAGGATCCAATGTAGCCAATGGTATTGGACTTGGTTAGCATGCCAGCAGCAACCCCTGATACGTAACGACCTTCATAAGTGCGAAGTACGTATGTGCCCATATTTTTAGAGCGTTTGTAGCCTGTTGCATGTTCGAAGGTGACGTTAGGAAAGCGTTTTGCAACTTTTAACGTAGGATTCATGAAACCAAAAGACGTGGAGAAAATCAGGTCATTACCTGCTTTTGCAAGCTGAGTGATGACTCGCTGAGCATCTGCACCTTCTGGTACGTTTTCTACATAGGTTGTTTCCACTTTGTCACCGAAGAACTCTTGAAGCTCTTTGCGGCCGCGGTCGTGTTCATAACTCCAACCTAGGTCGCCCACTGGGCCGACATAAACAAACCCAACTTTAAATGGGTCGTCTGCAGCTTGTGCAGCAGCAACGCCCGCTAGTAGGCCAAGGCCTACAAGTAAGTTTTTTAGTTTCATTATTTGCTCCTTTTGTGCCCGAAGGCGATCTACATTAAACATGATTAACTACTAAGCCATTTGACGAGGATCGAATGGTTTACCAAGAGAGCGCGGCGCGAGTAACTTTTCTTTATATTTATCTGCACTGATGATGACCATGACTATAATTGTTGCCACATAGGGCAACATCGCCAATAAGTTTGGTGAAATAGACCAACCCATCCCTTGAAGAACAAGGTGCATAATACTTGCCAACCCAAATAGATAAGCACCCAATACAATATTACCAATTCGCCATGAAGCAAATACGACGAGTGCTAACGCGATCCAACCTCGCCCAGCCGTCATATTTTCAACCCACATAGGGGTGTATACCAGTGACATATAGGCGCCGCCTAAACCAGCCATAGCGCCACCAAACATGACGGCAAGATAGCGAACTCGCAGCACTTTAATGCCAATTGCGTTGGCTGCATTTGGGTTTTCACCAACGGCTTTAATCGTTAGGCCTAATCGAGTTTTGTTTGCGACAAAAGCAATTATGATGGCAAGAAAGACAGCAATGTATACCATCACATCATGACTAAATAGAACTTTGCCTAGCACGGGTATATCTGAAAGTACTGGAATCGACAAGGGTTGAAAGCCAGTTATAGTCTGACCAACAACGCCTGAGCCGATGAAGGCGCTTAATCCTGTGCCGAAAATGGTCAGAGCCAAGCCTGTTGCAACTTGATTGGCGCCAAGATGTAACACTAAGAAACCAAAGATTAAGCTCATCACCATGCCTATGATCATGGCTCCTAGCAGCCCGAAACCTGCATTTCCAGTGCCGTAAGCGGCCATGAAACCGACCACTGCGCCCATTAACATCATACCTTCCTGCCCTAAGTTCAAGACCCCTGTTTTTTCACAAATGGCCTCGCCTAAAGCAATAAATAGAAGGGGGGTGCCCGTTTTAATGGCTGCAAAAAGTACTTGAGTAATTAGATCAATATCCACGTTTTGCTCCTAAGCCATTTTTTCGCGTAAAGGTACGATGCGGTAACGAATGAAGAAATCACACGCCAAGAGAAAGAACAACAATATCCCTTGAAACATGCCGACGACAGCAATAGGAATGCCCATTTCTATCTGAGCTAAGTCTCCACCCATATATAAAATAGCTAAGAAAATAGCTGCGACAATGGCACCTGCAGGATGAAGACGACCAAGATATGCAACGATAATAGCGGAATAACCGTACCCCGGGGAGATATTTGGCGTAAGCTGGCCAATAGGCCCCGCTACTTCGGATACGCCTGCCAATCCGGCTAGGGCACCTGCAAACAGCATAACAAACCAGCTAATTGCCTTTGCATTGTAACCTGCATAGATCGCGGCAGGTTCATCGGCACCGTAGACACGAATCTTAAATCCAAGATGTGTTTTGGCCAGCAAAAACCAAGCGAATAGTGCCAGTACAATGGCGAAGACGACGCCAAGATGCACGCGTCCGCTGTCTGAGAGTACAGGTAGTAAGGTGGCATCTGAGAACAGCGCTGACTCTGGAAAACCAAAGCCTTCCGGATCGCGTAATGGCCCATGAACCGCCCAAATTAACAAGTACAATGCAATATAGTTTAGCATTATGGTCGTAAGGATTAAGTTAGAGTTAAACTTTACCTTGAGGAGAGTAGCGATGCCTGCCCAAGCCATGCCAGAGACGATGCCACCCAATAAAGTGAGAGGCATCGCAAAAGCAGAATTCGAGTCGACGAACATTAGGGCAACAGTACTGCCTCCAAGTGCGCCCGCCAACAGTTGGCCTTCAGCACCAATGTTCCACATATTGGCGCGATAACACAGAGCTAAACCGACGGCGCACAGCAACAATGGCCCCATTTTAACCAGCATTTCACTGATATTATAAGCGTCTGATAATGGTAGTATTAGCAGTACATGCAGTGCTTGTAATGGATCTTTGTCGAGAGCCGTAAACAGCAGAGAGCCAAAGATTAACGTGAGTACAATGGCTAAAAAAGGCGATGCAAACGTCATTAGCGTGCTGGGTTCTGTTCGTGCTTGCACTTGGATCATGCGAGTGCCTCCTGTTGCTCTGATTCATTAATGAAGGTACCTGCCATCCATTGACCTATTTGATCTATAGACGTTTCTTCAGCACGAACAACGGGAGAAAGGTGACCGTCGCACACAGCAGCCATACGGTCTGCTAGCAAGAAAAGCTCATCAATATCTTCTGAAATTAATAAAATTGCGGCACCTTGATCTCGAAGTTGCAATAACGCTTGATGGATAGCAAGAGCGGCACCAACATCGACCCCCCATGTGGGGTGAGCACAGATGAGTACTTTTGGATTTTGGCCAATTTCACGTCCCATAATGAATTTCTGTAGGTTACCACCGCTTAAGCTTTTAGCTTCAGAAAACTCACCATGACATTTAACGCTGTACTGGGAGATAAGGCTTTTGGCGTACTCTTTTACGGCTTTCCAGTTCACAAGGCCGGATTGTACAAAACCACGGCTGTGTGTCAGCAATGTGTTTTCGGATAAGCTCATTTCAGGAACAGCGCCTCGCCCCAAGCGTTCTTCTGGCACATAAGCCAGTCCGTTACGTCGGCGTAGACCAGCAGATTGAGTGCCAATGTCACGGCCATCAAGTATTAATGTGTTTTTAAGAGTACGACTGTCTTCTCCGCTGATGATCGACATCAGTTCTTCTTGCCCGTTACCCGCAACACCCGCAATGCCAAGAATTTCACCTTTGTACAGCTCAAAGTTAATCTGTTTTAAGGTGGTGCCGAAAGGGTGTTTAGCGGCTAAAGAGAGGTTCTTTGCAGTAAAGACAATGTTTTCACCGAACGCTTTCTCATAGCCAGCATCTTGTTCAGCGAGGTCGCCTACCATCATTTTAGCGATCGTGGCAGGGGTTTCGTTGGCTGGCTGACAATCGCCCACGAATTTGCCGCCACGAAGAATTGTGGCGTTATGACAAATTTCCGTCACTTCATGAAGTTTGTGAGAAATAAATAAAATACTACAGCCTTCAGAAGAGAGTTTTCTCAAAACGGTGAATAACCCAGCAACTTCTTGCGGTGTTAATACTGAAGTGGGCTCATCAAGAATCAGAAGCTTTACCGATTGAACCAGACAACGCATGATTTCGACACGTTGGCGCTCTCCAATCGAAAGGGAATGGACGAATCTGTCTGGATCAACATTAAGACCGTAGGTTGCAGATAGGTCTCGAATACGTTCAGCTAAGTCACCGATTGAATGCAATTGCGATCGACTTAAACACAGCTCTATGTTTTGCGCGACAGTGAGCGTTTCAAATAATGAGAAATGTTGGAACACCATGCCAATGCCTAAGTCACGGGCCTTAGAAGGAGACTTGATCTCTACTTCGTGACCATCCCAAAGGATCTGACCAGAGTCTGGGGCAACCACGCCATAGATTGTTTTTACTAATGTACTTTTGCCTGCGCCATTTTCTCCCAATAATGCATGTATTTCACCTGGCATCAGGCGCATGCAAATTTGATCATTGGCTAGACATCCGGGGTACTGTTTAGTGATATTCAGTAGTTCTAGACGCGGGCTAGAGCTCTGGTTTTTCAATGTTTCCGACACCGTTAATTCTCTATGTGATTGGATGTTAAGCGTTTTTGGATACGCTTCTTTTTCGCCGTGCTTGGCTTTTGGCTTTCCTTTTCCGACTTATACTGAGTAGGTACTGAGTTAGTCGAATGTTTTGCAATCAATAATTGTGCCAATACAGCGTCATTAACCGAAAGGCTGTAATAAGTCGCGAAGAATACGCAATTTTGACTTGTTTGTCTGCACGGTCAGCTTTGTTGGTGTGGATTATTTCTGTTTGAAATGCATTATTCCTGATTTTATGGTCAATATTGCGCTATATTGGTGCCTGTATTGACCGATCGGTCCAGAATTAGACGTAGGCGAGTGCCGTTAGCTCGTGTAAAATGGGTTCTGGATTTTGGCTCCCAATTTTTTGATTTCTAGCGCTATGACCGTTGTCTAATAGGACAAATTTTGTCTCTGTTGAAGAAGTATTTTGCAAGGCTTGCTGAGCTCAGTGCTATAAATAGTATTGATGTCGATTTGAATCGCAAGCAAGTGGTTAACATAACCTATTTGTTTTCCATGATCGTTGGGTTGTTGTCAGCTATCGTTTTCATGGTTAACGACTGGGTTATTGAATCTACGGTTCATTTTCTCGGCGCGGCTGTTTCTTTAATGGGTTTTGTGCTGTCTATTAAAGGTTATTCCCGTACATCAAGATTACTGTTTCCAGTCGCTTGTGCGACGTATATTGTTTTTTGTACTTTTTTGTTTTACGGCTCAGACAGTCATTTTATGTGGTTGCTAGTGGTATTGGCTGCTTACTCGGTCACTGGGTTTCGAGTAGAGGGCGGTAAAGCTCAATTGCTGGTTTGCTTTTTTGCGTTAGTGACCTTTGCCTTTATTAAATTATTTGCGCCCACCACCACCCAATACGTATCTATGGATGCACGCTTGCTGATAGCGCTGTGTACATTTACGGCATCTTGTACTTTGATTGTTTTGATTGCTGGAGTGGTTGTGACCAAGTTGCGGAGGCTCAATGAGCATCTTCGTAATCTTGCTGAAGTAGATGATCTAACCAAACTCAGTAATCGTCGCAAGGTTTTGGCAGAAGCTGTTAATGTGTTTGCTGATTCGATTATCAATAATCAACGCTGCTGTTTTGCTATTCTAGATTTAGATCATTTTAAAAATATCAATGATCGTTTTGGTCACGAAGCAGGTGACACTGTTTTGAAAAGCTTCGCGCGAGTCATGGCTAATAATGCACGGCGGGGAGATTGGGTTGGTCGTTATGGCGGTGAAGAGTTTGTCATTGTTATGCCTAATACTCGTATAAAAGATGCAGTCAGTGTGATGGAGCATTTAAGAATACAAATTGCGGATTTGGCGATTCAAATCGAGGGGCATGTAGCACCGATACATGTCACAACTAGCATTGGTGTAGCTGAAATTACAGATGATACGGCACGTTACGAGCAAATCTTGGCGCGTGCAGATGAAGCGTTATACATGGCAAAAAACAATGGCCGTAACCGCGTTGAAATCAACGTAAGTTAATAAGTGAGCTAGACATAATGGATCCAATAGAAGTCGTGTTGAAGCACGATGATTTCTGGGTAGTGGTTAAGCCGGCTGATGAGAGTTTTCATTCAGAGGACGGCATGGGGTTTGCTGAACGGTTAAACCAAACCTATCCGGAGCAGACATTTTACCCACTGCATCGGCTGGATAAGATGACGTCAGGCTTAATTCTGTTTGCAACCAATAAAACGGCAGCGGCGGTCTTTGGTGATTTGTTCGCGCAGCATGCCTTAGAAAAAAGGTATATTGCTGTTTCAGTCAATAAGCCGAAGAAGAAGCAGGGGACTATTTCAGGCTCAATGTTGCCGAGCCGGCGTGGTCAATGGAAGCTTTCTGCTCAAGGTGACAATCTTGCTGTTACTCAGTTTTTTAGCTTTTCTGAATCTGGTAAACGTTATTTTTGGATACGTCCATTGACGGGTAAAACACATCAAATTCGTGTTGCGCTAAAAAGCATTGGCGCGGCAATTTTAGGTGATGAGCGTTATAGTGGCGAAGTATCAGATCGTGGCTATTTACATGCCTACTCCCTTGCGTTTGAGTGGCAAGGAGAGCCTATGTATTTTGAAAGTTGGCCTAAAGAAGGCGAACACTTTCCGGACTCGATCCGGTCGTTATATCAACAATATTTTTTCGAGCCATCTTTGTCATGGCCTAAATTCACGATTCCTAAGAAAACCATCTTGTAACTATGAAAAACGTTTTAATATATTGTCGTCCAGGGTTTGAACGAGACGCTCTAGCAGAAATTTCAGATAAAGCATCTGAGCATGGCTTTTATGGCTACGGCGTTCCCGCTGAAAACTCAGGTTATGTGTTGTATAACACAGGCGATGACCAAGGTGGAGAAGCGTTAATTCAATCTCTGTCATTTAATCATCTAATCTTTGCGCGTCAAATTATTGCGGTTAATGATGTGATTGATTTCGAAAAGGGTGGTCGGGTACAGGCACTTCTAGAGGCGGCACGAGAGCTTCCTCTTGCAGAAGATATGTGGTTTGAAACCGCGGATACGAACGAAGCTAAAGCATTAGCAGGTTTGATAAAAAAGATTGAAAAACCGTTGATGGGTGCTTGGAAAAAAGCGGGATTGCTGCGTAAAAAAGCAGTAGGTATTCGTCATCATGTCTTTTTTATGGAGGGGAACCAAGCCTACCTAGGTGTCAGTTATCAATCTTGTCGATCTGAATTTTTATCAGGTATTCGTCGATTGCGCTTCCCATCTAAGGGGCCTTCTCGTTCAACTTTGAAATTAGAAGAAGCTCTGCTGCAGTTTGTGCCAGAACAAAGACGAGAAAGAGACCTTTACGAAGGCATGCATGCTGTAGATTTGGGGGCTGCGCCAGGAGGGTGGACATACCAGTTTGTCATCAGAGGTATTCATACCTATGCGGTTGATAATGGGCCGATGCAGAAGGAGTTAATGAATACTGGACTGGTGTCGCATATGACTGAAGATGGCTTTAAGTTTAAGCCGCCAGGAAAAGTTGACTGGTTGGTATGTGACATGGTTGAACGCCCTATTTTAGTGGCGGAACTCATGGCGAAATGGTTATGTGAGGGGTGGACTCAGCGCGCCATCTTCAATTTGAAGCTGCCAATGAAGAAACGATATCAGGAAGTAGTTCAGTGTTTTGAGCTTATTGCTAGTCAATTGAAGCAGCAGGGGTTGAGATATGAGATGCAGTATAAGCATCTATATCATGACCGAGAAGAAATTACGGTTTGCGTGATGGTAAAATAACCAAATCCTAGTTTTGATAAATGGGGCGATTAAGCCTAATGCTATTCACTTAAGCGAAACAGCATTACGAGATACTGGATACCTCGTCTTTGATTGCTTTACCATGCGGGGCCTACTAGGC
>NZ_LTAX01000023.1 GCF_001639745.1 Marinomonas gallaica | reverse complement strand
AAAAATCCGATTAAGAATGCTTAATCGGATTTTCTTGGGCTATTTAACTTAATGCAATCCTTAAGTGAACAGCATTAGCCAATGGCTGCTTTTTTTATGCCTTCACCTCTGAATAGCAGGCAAAGAAAAGGGCAACCTAGGCTGCCCATTTTTTTGCTCTAATCCGTTAAAGCGCTCTGTCCGTGAGTATGCGACTCCATGCCGTCAATCCATAACGTGCCGTACTTGGCTCTTTAACTCAATCCGTCGAGTTTGAATGTCCTGTAAAATCCGTCTTTGAGCAGCCCGCTCTCTAATCCTATCTCCGACAAAGCTCCAAGCTTTGCTGCACTTCTATGTGCTTCTCAATCCTTGAGTTCCCTTTGGATAAGCTAAATGTACAGTATCTGATGCGAGATGCAAACATATCGAAATCCACAAAAAACAAAATATTTACATATAAATCAAATGTTTACCGATAATACGAAATGATATTTCCATTAATCCGAGTGCATTACAGAAACACCCTACACCTATGTCAGACAATCCCTACAAAACAAACGTTTTGTTATAACAACGATAAACATAAGAGGAACAGAGGAATATGACGCAGACAATAAAAAGGGCAGCCTAAGCTGCCCATTGTTATGCTTTAAGTCCTTTAAAGCACTCATCCAGTGAGTCGTTATCCGTAACGCCCCATCCCTGAGTTCCGCCTAACCTTGGCAATATGACCCTAATCCGTTGAGCATTAATCCTTCATATAAAATCCGTCTAAAAGCATCCGTCGCCGCTCCATTTTATCCCACAAGGCTCCCTTCCTTGCTGCACCTCTATGTGCCACTCAATCCTTGATTTCCGTCTGGATGAGCTAAATATATCCGAATCATGAAAGAATGAAAAACACACAAAACTTTAATAAAAAAAAAAACCACTTTAAATTCAAAAAGATATGAAAAAACCTAACACACCTTTCCAACTTTCTCGCAACATTTCAGAAACACCTTACAGGCATGCAAGAATATCCTTACAAAATATCAAGTCTCAAAAGGTAGACTTAAAGCCTTCCACCCACTTCACTGCTTCAGCATAGGTTTCAGCCAGCGTCTGTAAGTCATCTTCTGACTTAACAATGCGATTTTTTTCATAAGATTCAATTAAATCTAACGTGTAGCCAACGCGGCCTGAACGTTCGATGATGGCATTAGTGAATTCTAGCGGTAGGGGAAGCTCAGATAGCACGTCGTCTAAATTGATGCCGACACAGACATCAATCATCGACAACATGCCGGCTAAAAAATAGCGGTCTTGATTGGCATATTTCTGCGACTGCGCAAACAACTCAGCATGTTTAGCTCGTAACAGCACTTGTCCTTGTAACACTTCTCGATCCGCCGTCATCTCTGACATTAATAGAAGGTTAGTTATTGATTTAAGCTGCTCAGTACCAATCAAAGTAATCGCTAAACGCAAAGAATCGACTGAAGCGACCAGTCCCATAATAGGAGAGTTAAGATATTTGAGGAGTTTGTGAACCAGCCCTATATCTTGACCTACAATATTTTCCAGCTCACCAATCGACATATCATTGGCACGCATGAGCGACGCCATCAATTGCAGTAAGGTCATTTGATTTACACTGGACGCTTTTTTTGAAATAGATTGGGGCTTTTCAAAAAAGTAGCCTTGGTAATAGTCTACTTCAAGCAGTTTAGCAAAATGATAGTCCTCCCATGTTTCGACTTTTTCGGCGATGATCTTCACCTTAAAAGGACGCAAAGCTTCCACTTGCTGGTGAAACTTATCTTTGCCTAACGCGAGAATGTCGAGTTTGACGTAATCAGCCAGCTCAACAAACGGCGCCAATTTTGGCTCAAAAACAAAATCATCCAAAGCAATTTTAAAACCGGCTTTGTTCCAGCGGCGCAGGGAGGCTAATAACATGGCATCAAAACCAGCATCTTCAAGAACTTCAATGACCGTATGTTCTTTTGGTAGCGGTACGCCACTTGGATTAATAAGATAAGCGCGAGGAAAGTTAATAAAAGCTTTTCCAGTACCGACAATGTTTTGCATCCCAAGATCGAGCAAACAGGCACTAATCACTTGCGCTGTCGCTCCAACTTGATCATAGACATCAGCATTCATTGCTTGAACATCACGGCGATACAACAGCTCATAGCCAAACGTAGACAGTTTATTGTCTACAATCGGTTGTCGAGCGAGCGCGACATTGTGATACATCATACGTTCAACTACCTTATTTAACGTTAACCGTCATATGACCATAATTCAGACGAAACTAGCTACTATTTACGCAGTATATTGCTAAATTTCGCTTTGGGCGAGGGCAATAAACTTGGTAACATGAGCTCATAAAGAAAGCAAAATAAATTGTGGGGATACAAATGCCAGAATACCGCTCCAAAACTTCTACTGGCGGCCGTAATATGGCCGGCGCTCGTGCGCTATGGCGTGCAACCGGAATGAAAGACGATGATTTTCAGAAGCCAATTATAGCAGTGGTCAACTCTTTCACTCAATTTGTCCCGGGTCATGTACACCTTAAAGACATGGGTCAACTGGTTGCTCGAGAAATTGAAGCCGCCGGCGGCGTAGCGAAAGAGTTTAACACTATCGCTGTCGACGACGGTATCGCCATGGGTCATGACGGCATGCTTTACAGCCTGCCATCTCGTGACCTGATTGCAGACTCTGTTGAATACATGGTTAATGCCCATTGCGCCGATGCGATGGTTTGTATTTCAAACTGTGACAAAATCACACCTGGAATGTTAATGGCCGCCATGCGCATAAACATTCCGGTTATTTTTGTATCTGGCGGCCCAATGGAAGCGGGCAAAACCAAACTGTCCGAGAACAAGCTTGATCTAGTCGACGCCATGGTGATCGCTGCAGATCCAACGGCGACAGATGAAAAAGTAGCCGAGTACGAACGCTCAGCATGCCCAACGTGTGGCTCTTGTTCTGGTATGTTTACCGCCAACTCAATGAACTGTCTAACGGAAGCGCTTGGTCTAAGTCTACCGGGCAACGGCACGACATTAGCAACGCACTCTGATCGTCGCGCTTTATTTTTAGATGCCGGTCGCCGTATCGTCGAGATCACTAAGCGTTTTTACGAAAACGATGAAGCAAACTGGGCACCTCGCTCCATTGCAAGCTTCGAAGCGTTTGAAAATGCGATGACGCTAGACATCGCAATGGGTGGATCAACCAACACCATTCTTCACTTGTTGGCACTTGCCCGTGAAGCAGGTGTTGACTTCACCATGAAAGACATCGACCGCCTATCCCGCAAAGTACCTCAACTTTGTAAAGTGGCGCCAAATTCGCCCAAATATCACGTTGAAGATGTGCACCGTGCTGGCGGTATATTTGCTTTACTGGGTGAGCTGGATCGTGCTGGTATTTTACACAACCAATGTCACACAGTGCATTCAAAAACCATGCTCGAAGCATTAGAGACATGGGACATCATGCGCTCACCTACGCCAGAGATTATGGAGTTCTACAAAGCAGGGCCTGCTGGCATTCCAACGCAAACGGCTTTTAGCCAGTCCACTCGTTGGCCATCTCTTGATGGTGATCGTGCAGAAGGCTGTATTCGCTCGATTGAAAATGCATTTTCCCTCGAAGGCGGCTTAGCCGTGCTTTATGGCAACATTGCTCTTGATGGTTGTGTTGTAAAAAGTGCTGGTGTAGACGAATCGATTCTTGTGTTTGAAGGCCGTGCTCATGTAACAGAGTCTCAAGACGAAGCGGTTAAGAACATTCTGGATGACAAAGTGGAAGCGGGTGACATTGTCATCGTTCGCTACGAAGGTCCTAAAGGCGGCCCAGGGATGCAGGAAATGCTTTACCCAACGTCTTACATCAAGTCAAAAGGACTAGGCAAAGCCTGTGCTCTTCTAACAGATGGTCGTTTCTCTGGTGGCACATCAGGCCTATCTATCGGTCACGTTTCACCTGAAGCGGCTGCAGGCGGTGCAATCGGTCTCGTTGAAAATGGCGATCGTATTTTGATCGACATTCCAAACCGTACCATCAACGTTTTGCTATCTGATGAAGAATTGGCCCACCGTCGTGCGGCAATGGAAGCAAAAGGTTCTGAGGCGTGGAAACCTGTTGAAGAACGTCCACGTAAAGTATCAACAGCATTGAAAGTGTACGCACACTTTGCAACCAGTGCTGACAAAGGCGCAGTACGCGATCTAGACCAACTAGACTAATCCTCGCTTAACACCACAAAGCCGCACCTTAAAAAGAGGAGCGGCTTTTTTAATTATATTGGACCCTATGCCATGCTTAGTTATCGCCATATTTATCATGCAGGCAATCACGCCGACATTCTTAAGCATTTAGTTGCCAGCCAAGTCTGCCAACATCTAGTTAAAAAAGAGGCTCCGTTCTTTTATTTAGACACGCACGCGGGAATCGGCTTGTATGAATTGGCATCGGATCAAGCGCAGCTAAACCATGAATACGACACCGGAATAAGCCGCTTAATTGAGCGTAATGATTTACCTGAGCCTCTTGAATTGTTTATTGATATCGTCAAAGATCTCAACCCAAAAGGCCAATTAAAGGTCTACCCTGGTAGCCCGATGGTAATTGATCACTATCTGCGTCAGAAAGACAAAATGCATTTATGTGAACTGCACCCAAACGACTACCCAAAACTTGCTGCACTTTTCCCTAAAAAAAGAATCGCAAATGTGGTAAAAGATGATGGTTTTCTTGCCGTAAAATCCATGCTTCCACCGCCACAAAAACGTGGCTTCGTATTGATGGATCCACCCTACGAAGTGAAAAAAGATTACCAGACTGTCGTCAAAGCTCTTGAAGATGGTTACAAGCGTTTCTCTCAAGGTACCTTTGCAATCTGGTATCCTGTGTTGGATCGACGCCAAGCAGATCATTTGCTTAATGCGGTGGCGGCGACCAAAATTAGAAATACGTTATTATTGGAACTGAATATTCGCGGGACGGAAACCAAGCGCGGTATGGCAGGCAGCGGCATGATTGTCGTTAATCCGCCATGGACCTTGGAAAAAGAAGCCCAAGCGTTTCTTCCCTATTTGCGCGACGTACTGGCAGAAGACGACGATGCGCACTTCCAACTACGTTGGATTACACCTGAGTAAGGCTCGATTGGCGAGCACACGACTTGATAAGGAGTCTTTATGTCCATCCCGTTTACCAGCGCATTTCATCACATGCCCACACCCGCGTTTATCGCACAGATCGACAGTGGCGAGATCGTTGCGGCTAACGAGAGCTTAGAGAATCTATATCTAAATGTTGGCGCAGCTCGCCAAACTACGTGGCAATCGTTAATGAATGACAGCGAAAGCGATCTAGCGAGCATCGTTCATAAGATTCAACGTGGTGAAGTCGAGCGATTAAGTACCAAACTGGAAGTCGGTGATCGCTTCATTACCGCTGAAATCACATTAACAGAACTTGATGATCGACATGTGCTCGGATATATCTCACACACCGAGCACTTGGATTTCAGTGTCGCGGAAAATACTTTATTAAAGTTTGCGCTGACGGAGTCTTCCGCTGGCATTTGGATGTGGGAAGTCGAGGAAGATACCATTTCATGCTCGCAATCGATCGCATCTCTACTCGGCTGCTCATTGGAGAACACACCTCACAGCAGTCAAGCTTGGCGTGAACGCATCCATCAAGATGACTTGCCAAAGATGACACGAACGGTTGAAGAACACATCAACCACAAACAACGCTATTACGAGTCCGAGTACCGTATTCGCCGTGCCAATGATGAGTTCATTTGGGTACGAGAACGTGGCCGCACTTATAGCCAAGGCCCTCAAGGGGAAGTGCTTAAAATCATTGGCTTTATTGAAGACATCAGCCCTCAGAAAGCCCTTGAAGAGCATTTACGTGCTCAAGCAACCTTCGATGAACTGACTGGGTTATTGAACCGTGGTGCAGCGCTCACACATTTCACCAAACAGTTGGGGCTTGCTCGCCGTCAATACACACCATTAACCATGGCGAAAATTGATTTGGACGCCCGTGGTTTGTTGGCAGACATGCCATTAGAAAAGCGTAATACCGCTATTCATACAACAGCACGATACATCTATAAAAAGATTCGTGAAGCCGATATCCTTGCGCGCGTCGCTCACGACAAACTGTTATTACTGCTACCGAATACCAGCTTGAAAGACGCTCAGAAACTGATCAATGACTTTTTATTACCTCGTGAAGAAGAACAGAAAGTATTGGAATTCAGCGACAGCAGTCATTTAAATCTATGCGTCGGTCTAGCGACTTTCCCAGAGGATGGCGAAACCATTGAAGAACTGGCTCAGAGCGCCAACTCTGCTGTAGAAAAAGGCCGAACGACAGGTGTTTCTATTTCCATAGCAGAATAAAAGACACACCTATAACAAGGGGCTCACGCCCCTTTACGCTGCGAAAACATTTTATTCACCCTGCAATGTCAGCACGAGCGTACGCGCGCCACCGTGGTTACGATGCTCACACAGATAAACCCCCTGCCAAATACCCAAGTTCAGATCACCTTGCGTCACCGGTATCGTCAAGCTCGACCCTAGAATACTGCTCTTAAGGTGCGCAGGCATATCGTCGCTGCCCTCATACGTATGCTGATAGTAAGGTTCATTTTCGGGCACTGCGTGATTAAAGAAACTCTCAAAATCCACACGTACCGTCGGGTCAGCATTTTCATTAATCGTCAATGACGCTGAAGAATGTTTGATAAAGACATTTAACAGCCCTAGTTTCAGCTTTCTTAGCTCCGGTAGCTGACGCACTATCTCATCAGTGACCAGATGAAAGCCTCGCTTGCGTGCGGCGAGCGTTACTTCTTTTTGAAACCACATACCGATTAGCCTTGTTGATACACACTGAAACGGTAGTCATACGGGTTAGGCCCTTCTGCAGCAAACGACTCTTCGCCTATTTTCTCGTAATTGTCCCAATCTACTTCGGGGAAAAATGCATCGCCGTTAACCTCGGCATCCACATGAGTAATATACAAGCGATCCACACGTGGTAAGGCCAGTGCATAAATTTGTGCGCCACCAATGATCATCACTTCTTCGTGACCGTCTATTAAACAAATATCTTCGCCCAGCTTGATGGCCGCATCCAGCGACGACACCACATCCACCCCATCAGGTTGGTAATCTGGATTACGGCTGATGACGATATTTCTACGCCCAGGTAAAGGCTTGCCAATGGACTCATAAGTGTTACGACCCATTACAATCGGTTTACCCATTGTCACTTGCTTGAAGTACTTCAAGTCATTTGGCAAATGCCAAGGTAACGAATTATTGATCCCGATTACACGGTTGGTCGACATAGCAACAATAAGTGACAGCATGTTAGCTCCAGATAAATTGGATAGTGTCGAAAACTCTCAGAGCTTTCTTAGATCTGTTATAATTACCACCATTTTACCCCAACAAAGGCCTCAATTACATGAAACAGTATCTCGACCTTTGTCATCGTATTATTGATGAAGGTGAATGGGTAGCGAATGAGCGTACAGGTAAGCGTTGCCTAACCGTGATCAACGCAGATCTCACCTACAACGTTGGCGCAGGTGAATTCCCTTTAGTCACGACACGTAAGAGCTACTGGAGGTCAGCCATTGCAGAGATTATTGGCTACCTTCGTGGCTACGATAATGCCGCAGATTTTCGCGCCTTAGGCACTAAAACCTGGGATGCTAATGCCAACGACAACCAAGTATGGCTCAACAATCCATACCGTAAAGGTGAAGACGATATGGGGCTTTGCTATGGTGCGATTGGCCGTAATTTCCCAAAACCAGATGGCGGTTCAGTTGACCAACTGCGCCTAATCGTTGACGACCTTAGCCAAGGCATCGACAACCGTGGCGAAATCTTCACCTTCTATCATCCGGGTGCATTGCACATGGCGTGCCTACGTCCATGTATGTACAGCCATCACTTTTCATTGCTAGGTGATACCCTCTACCTAAATAGCACACAACGCAGCTGTGATGTGCCACTCGGGTTGAACTTCAATATGGTTCAGGTCTACTTCTTGTTAGCCATTATGGCGCAGATTACAGGCAAAAAGCCGGGTAAGGCGTACCACAAGATCGTGAATGCTCACATTTACGAAGATCAGCTTGAGCTGATGCGTGACGTGCAACTAAAACGCGAACCACTGGCCGTGCCAACCTTCAAAATCAATCCAAACATCAAAACCTTGGAAGATCTTGAAACGTGGGTCACATTGGAAGACTTCGAGCTAGAAGGCTACGAATATCACGAGCCAATTGCCTACCCATTTTCTGTGTAGCTATATTTTCTGTGCAGCATTTAGCACAACTAAAAACGCCGCATCATGTATGCGGCGTTTTTGGTTTCAAAGACAGGTTTACTTTTGCGGGTAACGTTGCAGCTTATAGCCAACAATCAGTAGGCCAACACCTAACAACACCATTGGCGTCGACAGTATTTGACCTTGCGTTAACCAACCAAATGCAATGTAGCCCAACTGCGGATCAGGCTCACGTACAAACTCGACCAGAATACGGAAAATACCGTAAAACAATAGGAACATACCGGACACACAATAACGCGGCTTTTGTTTCTGAGAGAAAAACCACAGGATCGCAAACAACGCGACACCTTCAAGCGCGAATTGGTATAACTGAGATGGATGGCGCGTCAGTTGCAGCGGATCCCCAGGGAAAATCATCGCCCAAGACACGTCAGTCGGTTTCCCCCAAAGCTCACCACCGATGAAATTACCTAAGCGGCCCAATCCTAGCCCAATAGGCACAAAAGGTGCGACAAAATCTAAGATATCAATGGTGTGTTTTTTTGTTTTTCGGGCAAACATCCACATCGCGAATATCACACCTAACAACCCACCATGGAAAGACATGCCGCCTTCCCATATACGGAATAGCATCAGTGGATTATCTAGGAACGATGGAAACTGATAAAACAGAATATACCCAATACGTCCCCCTAGTATGACCCCCATCGCACCATAAAAGATCATGTCACTGACTTGCTCGGAGGTCCATAAACCATCAGAGCGTTTAGCACGATACACACCTAAGTAATAAGCTGACACAAAGCCTATAAGGTACATTAATCCGTACCAATGAATGGCGATGGGGCCGAGTGAAACCGCTATCGGATCGATATCTGGGTAGGCAATCATAAAAAGTCTTTCGTTGATGTTGTTACTGAAGAGCGGCCGTTTTAGACGGACGAATGAGTCGTTCGACCCCCGCTTCGCGGACGAGTTTCATCATGGTCTGACGTACGGCATCAGAATGCACCAATGGCAGTACTTGATGCAACATATCTTGCGCTTGAGCCATACTGAGCTTGCGTAAGACTGCTTTGACTTTTGGTAAGCTTGTTGAACTCATCGACAGGGTGTCGTAACCCATTGCCATGATTAAAATCGCGCCCAGTGGATCCCCCGCTAACTCGCCACACACACTCAACTTAACACCCTCACCTCGAGTACGTTCGACAATGTCGGCTAAAGCTCGAAGTACCGCGGGGTGGAATGTGTGGTACAAGTTCGCCACGCGAGAGTTATTACGGTCTACCGCGAGCAGATACTGAGTTAAGTCGTTACTACCCACAGACATGAAATCGACCATTGCCGCTAACTCTTTGGCTTGATAAACCGCACTCGGCACCTCAATCATCACGCCCACTTGTGGCATCACCACATCAAAGCCTTCTTCTTTCACTTCAGCATAAGCACGTCGAATCAACGCTAAGGCTTCTTCTACTTCGGCCACATTGGAAATCATCGGCAACATAATCTTCAAATTATGCAGACCTGAACTGGCTTTGATCATGGCACGAATTTGCGCCATAAATATTTCAAGATGGTCCAGCGTAACACGAATACCGCGCCAGCCCAGAAATGGGTTTTCTTCTTTGATTGGAAAATACGGCAGCGCTTTATCACCACCAATATCCAATGTTCGAATGGTCACTGGTGCCGGGGCAAAGCCTTCAAGCTGCTGACGGTAAATTTGCTCTTGCTCCGCTTCAGTAGGGAAACGATCGCGAATCATAAAGGGCACTTCGGTACGGTATAGACCGACACCTTCTGCACCTCGATCCAAAGAGCGGTTAACATCTGCCAATAAGCCGGTGTTCACGTATAAGCCTATACGCTGACCATCCAAGGTTTCGCATGGCAGATCTTTAAGTTGCTCGTACTCACTTTCAAGCTCACGCTCTTCATCAACAATTTGCTGATAACTATCGATGATTGCTTCCGAAGGATAGGTAAAAATCTGACCAGAGTAGCCATCCACGATCATGTCGACTTTATCAAGCTTCGTATAAGGTAAGTCGACCGCCCCCATTACCGTCGGAATGCCCATAGCACGCGCCAGAATTGCTACGTGAGAACTGCTTGAGCCCATCACAGACACTAAACCTTTAACTTTTTCGAGCGGGTATTCACCCAGCATCGAGGCCGTCAACTCTTCACCTACAAGAATCACTGGCCCAGTGATCTCTTCACTAACATTGGTCGTTTTTTCTTGTAAGTGAGATAAGATTCGACGCCCTAAATCTCGAATATCCGTTGCGCGCTCGCGCAAGTAAGGGTCTTCCATCTGCTCGAATACTGAGATGTGAAGCTTAACGACCTGACGCAATGCCCCAGGTGCCCAGTTGCCTTCTTCAATCTTACGGACGATTTCAGCAGCAAGAGAGTTATCATCGAGAATTTTCAAATACACATCAAACAATGCTTTTTCATCAGTACTAATGTGCTGACTTAAGCGACTGCTGACTTTCTTAATGTCTTTACGTACCGCGCCAAGTGCCTGATAAAAATCTTCGATTTCAGAGGCAATACTTTGCGGTGTTCGATCCGGAATAACGTCTAAATCGGCAGGCGGATAAATCGCAACCGCTTTACCAATCGCCACTCCCGAACTGCCAGCAATCCCCTTGTAGCGAAAGTCTGTTCCGGAAGGTGGCGTATTCGGTGTTAAAGACATCATCGCGCCCGTTGCTTCGGCATGCGCAATAACACCTGCAAGCTGGGCTGATAAGGTAATCAGAAAGGCTTCTTCCCCCTCATCAAAGCGTCGGCGATCTTCATGCTGTACAACTAGCACGCCAAGGACTTGACGATGGTGGATAATAGGCACACCTAAGAACGAACGATAGCGCTCTTCACCAGTACCACTTAAGTAATGAAAGGCCGGGTGGACATGCGCATCCTCTAGGTTAACCGGCTCCGCTCGACGTCCCACTAAACTTACCAAACCCTCATCGGATTTAAGGCTGAGTTTGCCCGCGGCGTCCGCATTTAAACCACGGGTTGCCATTAGTACGTAATCTTGACTGTTAGGATCCACTAAGTAAATTGAGCACACTTCAGAGCGCATCGCTCGACGCACACGACGCACAATAATATCGAGCGCAGCTTGCAACGACTGAGCCGCTGTAACTTCTTGGGTGATTCGTCTCAATAAACTTAACATAAATCCTCTACTGTCTGGCGCAGGATAAAGCGAAGCTTATGCCGGCTTTTTCGTACGCTTTAACCATCTGTGTGCATTGGGAACGAGTTCCTTTAATGCACGACGATAGACATCCTTTTTGAACGCAACCACTTGGCCTAACGGATACCAATAACTTACCCAGCGCCATCCATCAAACTCTGGACAATCACTGCTATCAACACACACGCACGCATCAGCGCAGCGAATGGAAAGCAAAAACCATTTCTGTTTCTGTCCGATACATAAGGGTTTGCTATTATGACGCAGCATTCGCTTAGGAAGCCTGTAACGTAACCAGCCTCGGGTTCTACCAACGATCTCAACTTGATGTGGCTCTAACCCCACTTCTTCCTTAAGTTCGCGGTATAAGGCTTGTTCCGGTGTTTCATCCGCTTTGATGCCCCCTTGGGGAAATTGCCACGCGTTTTGTCCTACGCGCCTCGCCCAAAGAAGCTGGCCTCGTTCGTTCATCAAGATGATGCCTACATTCGGTCTGTATCCGTCTGCATCAATCACGAGGTCTCACCTTATAACTAAAATCTAATGCTCATCATTGTTCCATAATTCCGTGTTTCACACAATTAATCGGGATGTTATTTGTCAATACCGTCGTTATACTGTGCAACATAATTCAATTAATAGGTGATGCTGTGACACTGGCAATATTTGACTTAGACGGAACGCTGCTAAGCGGCGACAGTGACTACAACTGGGGACAATTCCTCGTTGAAAAAGGGTTGGTTGATACAAAACTGTACAAGGAAGCAAATGATCGTTTTTTTGAGCAGTATCAAGCAGGCGCATTGGATATTTATGAATATTTAGCGTTCAGCCTAAAGCCGCTTACGCAATTCAGTAAAGCCGAGCGTGACGCATTACATCAAGAGTTTATGGATGTAAAAGTACGCCCTATGATGCAAGAAGAAGCCTCTAAATTACTGAAGTTTCACAAAGACCAAGGTCATTTTTTGTTATTGATTACCGCAACAAATCAATTTGTAACGGGCCCGATCGCTGATTCTCTCGGTATGGACCACATTATTGCGCCTGTCCCAGAAGTGATTGATGATCAATACACGGGAAATGTCGTCGGTATCCCGAGTTTCCAAGAAGGCAAGGTAACTCGCTTAAATGATTGGCTAAAAGAAACTGGCCATTCTATGGAAGGCAGTTATTTCTACAGCGACTCTCGCAATGATTTACCTTTGCTTGAATTGGTTGAACACCCTATTGCGGTAGACGCTGACCCGACCTTAACAGAGATCGCAAAAGAGCGTGGCTGGCCACATATTTCTCTACGTGGCAATTCTCTGTAGTCTCTATCATCATAAAAAACGCAGTCGATGCTGCGTTTTTTATGATTGTTCAATACTCGCTAGCGTTCAATGCCACACTCATTAATCAGTGCTTGGGACAACGTATCACTGTTAGCGTAGAAACTTGCAGCCCTCACTACTTGCTTATTAATACTAAGCAATGAAACATGGCCCTCTTTACTTGGAAGCGTCGCAGATATATCCCCTTCTCGATCAAGCCAGATAGGATAATCATAAGTACGCATTTTAGGTACTGCCACCATATTTGAAATCAAACTCGGCATACCACTGATATCGGCAAGGTAAACTAACTTCCCTTCATCCAAACAGCTCGTATCAACTCTATCAAGCGCACTTTGAAGCACTTCTTTGGCTGACATTCCTTCTACAAACATAAGTGCCTGCATTGAATTTTGGTTTTTAAACGGTTCACCGTACTGATTCTCTATTCCTTTCAACGTTACTTTTGTACCTACTTCTAGTGGCGTTACTGTCTTGGATGCACATCCGACTAGTGGCAACATCAGCGACAAGGCAAGCAGCCCAATTAACCGTTTCATTTTCTATTACTCCGTGTAGGTGGCTTCGCCACAGGTTTTACAAACATCAGAAACTTGATTGTTGCGGATCTTAGCTTGGCTTTAAATATAGGTAAAATTTTTAGGGTACTAAACTTAGGTTAATTATTTTCAGTTAAAAGCTGGCTAAAGTGACTGAACTTACTAATACATTCAGAGGTAATAGGTTATGAGTACACTCCCAGCTTTGAAGTGGCGGCATTCATTAAAGCACTTTTCCAGCCAAAAAGTATCCAAAGCGCAGGTTACTGACCTGACGGAAGCGGCCAGACTTTCCGTCTCTTCTTACGGTTTACAACCTTATCAGGTATGGGTAATAGAAAACCCAATCCTGCTTGAACAACTTGCTAAGCATGCATTTGATCAACCCCAACTCCACGAATGCTCACATTTAATTGTATTCGCTCATCAAACTAAGATTGGTGATGAGCTCGTTGATCAATACTTTCAACACTACTATGAGCAAACAGAAGCTGAGATAGGCAGTCTAGATGGTTATTCTGATCACATTAAATCTGCAATAGCAGCTAAAAGCCATCAAGAGCAACAAAACTGGGCGCAACAGCAAGCTTATATTGCTCTGGGTTCTTTGTTGACAGAAGCGGCCACACAAGGCATCGACACATGCCCTATGACTGGCTTCGACGTAGAGGCGTTTAATCAGCTTTTGGGCTTTGAAAACCAAGGCTTGAACACCTGCGTCATTTGCGCTGTTGGCTACCGAAATGACTCGCTTGAACTTCCAACAAAAGTTCGTATTCCAAGCCAAGATTTTGTTCAATTCTTAGCGTAGGAGCTGAATAACAATGACTTACACCGACTATTTAAAAGCGCTAAATCTGGCTCGTCCTCAAGAGCCTAATTTAGACTTTTTAAACACTTTTACAGTGCATCATATTGAGCGTTTCACATTTAACAACTTAGCCGTTTTACTACACAAAGATCTACCACTAGACAGTCAATCCATACTCAAAAAAGTCGTTCAGCGCGGTGCGGGAGGCTACTGCTTTGAACATAACAAAATCGCCTATGAAGCACTTGCCGAGTGGGGCTTCAACGTCCGTTTGGTTCTGGCAAAAGTCATTAATAACAACGAACGACCGGTACCTAGAACGCATCGATTGACCATCGTTGAGTGCGCGGGGGAAACATATTTAGTGGATGTTGGATTTGGTGCGACGTGTCCTATTTTACCCATTGCTTTTAACCGTAAGACACCTCAAAAAGCAGGACTTGAGTATTACCAAATTCGAGCCACCAATCACAATGAGTACGAATTACTGTTACTTAAAGAAGGCGAGCCTTTCATCTTGTACCGCTTTGATCTTGCTCAGTACAGTGATGCGGACTGCGAAGTCGGACATTTTTACTCGCATAAACACTCTTCCGCCGTATTTGTAAATAATGTCGTGGTAAGTCAGAAAACGCCTACGGAAACATTCTCTCTCGCCAATCAAAGATTTAAACATGCCACAGAATCTTCTGAATCTGTCTCAATTATTGATTCGCCGGAAAAATTATTTGGAGTGCTCCGACACACCTTTGATCTTTGTATCGAACCCGAGCTTTGTGAATTTCTATTTACTCACCATATCGCCCCAAAGCTAGAAATCACGAAAAACTAAAGGAAGCCATTATGCATTCTATTCTAGTGGCGTTGCTTTGGGCTTGGTTGATGGCTTCATCTTTTATTGCCTCGGCCTATATCACACCCTACGCGTCACCTCTGGCGACAACAGGACTACGCTTTACCTTAGCGCTGCTAGTCATGTCGCCAATCTACTTTTTCATCCAACGCTCAACTAAAAGCTCTCTGATAACCGTGTTCAAATCGCCTATTTTAACGCTTCGCTATTTACTGATAAGCGGGTCCTTAGTCGGGTTCTTCATTGGACTTTTTACCGCTTTGAAAACAACGTCTTCTTTGAATACCTCAGTCATGTATACTTTCGTACCGTTATTAGGTGCCATGCTAATGTTCGCTTTTGGTCAGCGTACGTCGTTCAAACATTGGCTGGGGTATATGATTGGATCCGCTGGTGCAATCAGTGTCTTAGTCTTTACTCGCGAAGGTCAAATGGTCTGGCATATTGGCGATGCCATTTATTTTATCGCGTGTGGATTATTGGCTTTGCATATCATTAGTGTGCAGCACTGGGGAGGACACGTCGCCGCTTTTGAAGGCGCTTATAGAATCATGCTGTTTGGCTCGGCTTGGCTCATTCCAATTACCCTAACTTGGGGCGATTTAAGTCATGTCGCTTGGCAAGCCTCTAAATTTTGGCTACTACTTATCTATTTGACACTGTTTACGACGCTACTCACCTTTGTACTGCAACAACTCGTTATTCGTTATGGGGGCGCATCACGTCTACTGGCGTTTAGCTATACCATACCGATTTGGGTGGCTATTTATCAAGCCACACAAAGCGAAGCCATATTGCTCTTTTCTTATGGTTTCATGATCGGCGCTTTCATGGTGCTACTGGCAATCCTAATGATAGACAGTCATCAGGCAACACGCTCGGAATAGAGATATGGACAAACAATATTTGACGCATCAACTGATGCACTTTTTCGACCAGTATCAACAAGGTATCCACTGGGATTCGTTGACGCTTGAGATCAAAGTGCATTCGCTTAGTAAAGGAGAATGCTTATTAAATCAAGGTGAGACAAGCGCAAACATGTTTTTTCTGAGCTGTGGTTTAGTGCGTTATTACAGCCTCTCCGAAAGTGGCAAAGAATACACTCAAACACTGGCCAAAGCGCCTAAGCTGGTAGGTTCGACTCGTGCACTGACGCTTGCTCAGCCTGCATCTTTTAATATTGAGGCTGTTGTGGACAGTGTTGCCTTTTCATTTTCATGGCAATCCTTTTATCAACAAATGTGTCAGGATCTAGCGTTTACTCAAGCCTATATTAAGTTCTTAGAAAGTATCTTCATTGTCAAGGAACAAAAAGAGCATGCCATGGTGAAACATTCTGCGACGCAGCGATACTTGGATTTTTGCCGAGATTTCTCTGAATTAAAAGACACATTACCTAAACAACAAATTGCATCCTATATTGGCATTACCCCTATTGCTTTAAGCCGTATTCGAACGCAACTGAAAAATACGCCATAGCAAATCTAGCTCTAAAGCTGCTTAGATGAAGCATTGCTGATATTTGAACTACTTGAAAGAACAGAGCCAAATATTTGATACGCGAGATAGTAATAGGCCTCTCTGAGCGCGAATTCCATCTTAACTGACCAACTTACATAGCGACTGGTGGGCGTTCCGGAAGCAATCGCCTTCACTCCCAAGTCATCCGCCATAGCCATAGCACGCATCAGATGAAGTGGATCACTGACAATCACAAAAGAGTGGATATCATACTCATCTGCTAATTCAAGCATGTATATTAAGTTTTGCTTGGTGGTTTTCGACTGCTCTTCAATCAAAAGATCATCAATAGGAACGCCCGCTGAAGATGCATATCTCTGAGCAATTTTAGCATCAGAGGACGCCTGACCTTTGATCATACCGCCAGTGAGAATGATTGAGTTAACGGCCCCTTGTCGGTAAAGATCAATAGCGTGATCAATACGGGCACGATACACCAGAGAAGGGCCTGAAGGCGTTGTCGAAGCACCAAGTACAACGGCGGCATCAGCGCGAGGATTTATCGGCTTCGTATCATAGTGCCAGATACACCACACTACTGCCGAATAGATAAGCATTATTAAGAGAAAGATCAGTAGAGACAGTCTGCCTAGAAATCGATAGGTCATACTTTTATTAAGTCAGTTAAGGTGAAAAGGAAGCCACAGCGCTATGGCTTCCTTTACATAAAACACTAAGTCATGGCTACTTTTGGCGATACGCCGAAGTCATTGGTTTCTGAATGGCTGTCTTGTAAAAAGAAGTACAGCAGTACCAGAGCGCCAACAACAGGGATGAAAGTTAACAGTAGAAACCAACCACTTCGCCCCGTGTCATGCAACCGGCGAATACAAACTGCAACGTTAGGCACTAAAAAGATCAACGAAACAATTAAGCCAAGAAGCGACAAACCAATAATACCGCCGACAATGCTAAATGGAAGCGTAATTAGAAAGGTACAAAATTGGAAAACCCAGAACTCTTTACGACGGCTACGTCCTTCAAAGTTTTTGTAGTTTTGCAGCACATCCATGAAAATTGTTTTAACTTGTTTAAAATCCATTGAAATCTCCTTGTTTAATTCCGTAACAGCTTATCTATTTCGGTGCCAAATTAGGCTGGGATAAGCTCCTTTTAATAGCGGAGAAGATTCTATTACAGCCACATAAAATTGCTGTCTATCAAAGTAACACTTACGAATACCTTACCATTTAGTGTCAAGAAGCTGAACCTCATCAGCAAGATCCAGCTTTATTGATGGCCTAATTTCTCTGAAGACTTATAAGCCCATATTGTTATGTATTCGATAGAACAGTGCTTTTAGATATTCCGTTTCAGGAATCGCAGGATGCACCGGATGATCGGGCGCTTGCGTTCCGCGGTAGACTAACTGAGAGAAGCGCTCTAGCTGACGACTGTTACTGCGTACGATGTCATGCAAACGGCTCGTTTCTAAATGCATTGAGCATGAGCCAGATACAAGAATGCCACCTTTTGCAACCAATCGCATCGCTAATTGATTTGCGCGATGATAAGCCCCTTCTCCAGCTTTAATGTCTTTACGGCGTGCAATAAACGCTGGTGGGTCCATAACGACGACATCGAAACGTTGCTTCTCTTCGATCAAAGACTGCATCGCTTCAAAAGCATCGCCTTGCAAAAGGTTGGATTCACCTTCGTACTGGTTTAAAACAAGGTTCGCATCCACATGATCAAGTGCCGCTTCCGACGCATCTATGAAAGTCACATCCGTGGCACCGGCTGCAGCAGCTTGGACACCCCAACCGCCCACGTAAGAGAACACATCTAAAACGCGCTTACCTGAACAGAAGGTTTGCATGGTTTTGCGGTTTTCACGATGGTCGTAGAACCAACCTGTTTTTTGACCATCCCAAACTGGCGCTTGGAAAAGTACATCGTTTTCTTTTAGGTAAACGACTTCTGGCACATGACCAAATACTTCTTCAACGTAGGTATCTAACCCTTCAACGTTGCGCATTTTGCCATCGTTTTTCATCAAAATGGCGCTTGGTTTAACCACTTCTTGCAACGCTTCAATGACTTCGTCCTTTATACGTTCAATGCCAGCAGTAGAGATTTGTACCACTAGAATATCAGCAAAGCGATCGACAACCAGACCAGATAAGCCATCTGAGTCACCAAAAACCAAACGGTAGTATGGTTCAGGGTATGTCATATCACGCAGCGACAACGCAATTTTCAATCGATGAATAAGAGTCGATTTGTTTAACACTGTATCAACGCTACGGCTAATCAAACGACCACAGATCAGTGTATTAGGGTTAATCATTGCTACACCCAAAGGTTTACCTTGGGCCGTTTCAACAATTACTTGATCTCCAGCATTAAACTGCTTTAAAGGCGTCGCATCCATGTTTACTTCATTGCTATAAATCCACTGATGGCCAGCACGAAGCCTTCTGTCCGCTTGCCCTTTTAACCTAATTACACTCAAAATTCTCACCAAGGTTACGTAAAAAACGCTATTATAATTGTTCAGTGTTGGATTTCTACGATAATGGTGTATTTCGTGATCTTTTCATTAAGTAGATTCAAAAAAAGAGGTTTCGATGTCTACTGGCATAAATGACGATCAACTCAAACGCGTGCTTCAGGGTATCGCTATCCCTCCTCAGCCGCAGGTCATGGTTGACCTACATATGGAACAAGTGATGCCAGAGCCGGATATGAACCGCATCGCACAAATCATCTCACAAGATGTTGGTTTATCCGCCGCCGTACTGAAATTTGTGAATTCGGCTTATTACGGGTTACCTCGTAAAATATCCTCGATTAAACAAGCCGTGATGATGTTAGGCATAAACTCTATCTCTAATATTGTGAATGGCTTAGCTGTAAAAGGTGAGCTCTCCGATGGTGCTATTGAAGAGATGCATAACTTCTGGGACAACGCGATGGATGTTGCAGCCGTCTGTTCTAGTATCGCCCATCAAATTGGCTTCAAGTATCAAGACGAGTGTTATGCCTTAGGTTTGTTTCACAATGCAGGCATTCCACTTATGATGAGCCGGTTTGACGGCTACAAAGCAGTGCTAGAAGAAGGTTATCAAAGCCATGACTTTGAACTAACCGATATTGAAAACCGCACCTTTCGCACCAATCATTCGGTTGTCGGTTACTATCTGGCTAAATCTTGGGCCCTGCCCAAAGCGTGCTGTTATGTCATTGCTCATCATCACCGTGCGCAAAAGCTCTACAATGAACGCATTGCAGGCGATACTAAGTACCTTACCTTTATGTCTATTTTGAAAATGGCGGAGCACATCAGCACGACGTATAAACATCTTGGTAAAGCCGCTGAAGATTATGAATGGATGCAAATAGGGCACTTTGCATTAGAGCATTTATCGCTTACCGAATATGACTTCGAAGGAATTATCGATACCTGTCGCGAACAAGGTATTGGCAATCTTTAAACCTTCAAACTTAACGAAGCGCCTGAGGCGCTTTGTTAAGTTTGACAGCCACTCAATGGGTAGGAAACATCACTAGGTGATCTAAATTGACGCTTAAGCCAATTTCTTGACCAATAGAATGATTATGATGCGAGGACGCAAAACAATAAGTTACTTTTCCAGAAGGCAATTTCACACGATATAAAAAGTAAGACCCACGGAACCATTTACTGACAATTAGGCCTTTAAAGGCGCTGTCATCATCGTGCAGGATATCATCTGGGCGAACCAGTAAATCCACTTTCGCACCTGACTTAAAGCCATGCTCCATATCCCCGTGAATCTCACCTAGATCAGAATGCACACAGTTATCACCACACACAACGGCTGGCAAGAAGTCCCCCTGACCAATAAACATCGCCACAAAACGAGAAACCGGTTCATGATAAATCTCATAGGGCGTTCCCACTTGTAGAATGCGACCGGCTTCCATAATGGCCACCTGATCCGCCATCGCAAAGGCTTCCGCTTGATCATGCGTTACAAGAATCGCACTGACTTTTTCATGCTGTAATATGGCACGAATATCGGGCACAAGCTCTTCTCGAAGCTTCGCATCAAGCCCTGAGAACGGCTCATCCATGAGTAAGAGTTTTGGTTTTGGGGCAATGGCACGCGCCAACGCAACACGCTGTTGCTGCCCTCCTGATAAGGAGTGCGGATAGCGTTCGTTATAACCCTCTAAGCCAACAAGCTCGAGCAAGTATTCAATTCGAGCCTGAACCTCTTTCTTCGACCAGCCTTTTAGGCCAAAGGCAATATTGGCACCAATGGTTAAATGCGGAAATAAGGCAATATCTTGAAACACCATACCAATACTGCGCTTTTCAGGGCTCAGTGTTTCCGTAGCCGAGGACAGCACCTCATTATCCAATGTGATTTCACCGCCCATTAGCGGCTCAAAACCAGCAATAGCCCGTAGTAAGGTAGATTTGCCGCAACCACTTGGCCCGAGTAAACAGCCTATCTGACCTTCGATAATTCGAAAGTTAGCCTCTTGCACTACAGGGATACCTTGGTAGCCCACAGCGATATTGCTTAATTTGAGTTCTTTTAACATTTTATTCGGTGGCATTGCTGTCATGTTATACCTCATTAAGCCTCATGCTGTGCACTGGATGAAATAGATCGGCTTAACAAAATCACTGGAATTAGGCCTACCGCGACAATCATTAATGATGCTGGTGCAGCATCTACTAGACGCTCATCAGAAGCCAGCTCAAATGCTCTCACGGCAAGCGTATTAAAGTTAAATGGACGCAAAATTAATGTTGCTGGCAACTCTTTTAAGACATCAACAAAAACGATTAATAATGCTGTGAGCACAGAGCTTTTTAACAAAGGCACATGGATACGGCGCAATACTTGGGCTGGCGTACAACCTAATGAGCGACCAGCCATGTCCATACTTGGTTTTACTTTTCCTAGGCCACTTTGAACCGAGCCTAACGACACTGCCATAAAGCGAACAGTATAAGCAAATAATAACGCAGCAATAGTACCAGAGAAAAACAACCCGATTTTGATCTCAAACACATGTTGAAAAAATTCAATAATTCGATGATCTAGCCATGCCAAGGGGACAATAACCCCAATAGCAATAATAGTACCAGGTAAAGCATAGCCCATGCCTGAGGTTACAATCGCTGTTTGTACACTTTTCTCTTTATTCAATCGCCCAGCATACGCCAACACCATAGCTAACGAGACCGCGATCATAGCTGCTAGAGCCGCCAAATAGAATGAGTTCCAAGCGAGCTGTATAAAGTCCCAACCCACTGCTTCGGCTTCAAACATAGCCCAATAGAACAGCACCAAGGCAGGGATAACAAAGCCCGCTAAAACAGGAATAGCACACGCCGTAAACGCCGCGACACCATACACCCCGCGTAACTCGATTTTGCGTTGGCTGGCTTTACGCAGCCCTGAAGTATGGTAAGAAATTTTTCTGCGGGAGTAGCGCTCAGAAAAAATAAGCACGGCGACAAATAACAACAAGATACCGGCCAGCTGCGATGCAGCAGCCAAATCACCAAACCCATAAAAAGTTCGCATGATGCCCGTCGTAAAAGTCGTCACACCAAAATACTGTACCGTACCGTAATCGGCTAAGGTTTCCATCATCGCCAATGTCACACCCGCTACGATCGCAGGTCTGGCCATTGGCAATGCTAAACGAAAAAAGGCCTGCGGCGCGGAATAACCAAGTGTACGGCACACTTCTAAAGTATTCGCCGATTGTTCTAGAAACGCCGCACGACTCATTAAATACACGTATGGATACAGTACTAACGAAAGCATCGCAAAAGCGCCGCCTAAAGAGCGCATTTCAAAGAACCAATACTCACCGTACCCTAATCCTGTTACATCACGAATAAAGGTTTGTACAGGGCCAGCAAAATCAAATAAGCCCGTGTAGGTATACGCAATGATGTAAGCGGGCATCGCAAGAGGCAAGAGTAGCGCCCAAGCGAACATCGATCGTCCCGGGAAATTACACACACTTGTTAACCAAGCCGCAGGGACCCCCATGGCAAGTGTCCCTAGGGTGACGCCCAACATGAGTAAAAGGGAATTGGAAATGTAATCAAACAGCAAAGTATCTAATAAATGCTGCCATACCCCACTGCCACCTAAAAAAATATTGACCAAAATGATCAACACAGGCACAGCCAGTAACAACGCAATCGTAATTGCGCTGAGCTTCAATAAAGAAATCCTGCTACGGCTTTGCACAGCAGGATTTGCTTGAGTCAATGTCGACATTAATACACTTACTCTAGTTCAGTGAGATTATTTCCAGCCCGCTGTATCCATCATCTCAACCGCCATACGGTTATTATCGCCTAGAACACTTAGAGACATAGAGTCAGCTTTAAATTCGCCAAATGGTTGCAGGCTCTTTGGTGGAGCAACACCGTCAATAACAGGGTATTCGTTATTAACGTTAGCGTACCACTCTTGGCTTTCATGATTCGTTAAGTATTCCACTAACAACTTAGCATTGTCGATATTTGTCGCTGAGGTTGTTAAGCCAATGCCACTTACATTGACATGAGCCCCACGATCGCCTTCCGTTTGGTTGGGCCAAAATAACGCAACTTGATCATATACAGCGCGATCTGATGCCTTATCGCTTTGTCCTAGGCGGCCAAAGTAATACGTATTCGCCAAGGTCACATCGCACACGCCAGCAGCAACGGCTTTGAGCTGATCGGTATCACCACCAAATGGCGGACGAGCCAAGTTGGCAACAAAACCTTTTACCCATTCTTGAGTCGCTTCTTTTCCATCCGCTTCAATCATTGACGCTACAAGTGATTGGTTATAGATATTCGAAGAAGACCGCGCACAGATACGACCTTTCCATTTAGGATCAGCCAGAGCTTCGTAAGTCGATAGCTCACTTGCATCTACTTTTTCTGGATTATAGAAAATCACACGTGCACGCTGTGACAGTCCATACCAATACCCATCACGATCATGTAAGTTGTCAGGCACGACATCATTCAGCACATCGGTTTCAAAAGGTTGCAACACACCCGCTGCTTTAGCACGGTATAAACGACCCGCGTCGACTGTGATAAAAACATCGGCAGGGCTTGCACTGCCCTCAACTTGTAAACGACGCAACAACGCATCGGCATTACCTGTAACAAGATTTACTGTCACATCATTGGCTTTTGAAAAAGCGTCTAACGCTGGTGCAATCAACGCTTCTTTTCGCGCCGAGTAAACATTCACTTCACCCGCTGCAGTGACCAGCGTACTGCCTAACACAGCACCGGCCACTAGAGCCATTGAGATACTTTTACTAACCAAAGTGCGCGCAGACGCGCCAGATACGCTTACTAATGCATTCATTGTTACAACCTTATAAATTCTGAGGCTCGACACATATGAGTTGTGGCTAAACTATTTAAATATCACTATAAATGAAAACTGTTTTTATTTACATAGCTTTTCCGCTTTGATCGTTGCAGACTTGCCAAAAAACAAAATTCACGGGATGAATAGACAAAAAAAGAGAACTAAGGTTCTCTTTTAAACGGTTATTAGGTCGTTAATTAATCGCTTTTCTGACGTTAGCGAATACCGGAGGCATGAGCCACCAACTGACGCTTAATAGTCGACGATGAATGGCACACCTTCATCCCCATATTACGCAGCTGTACAACAATAGGCTGTTGCGTCGTGAACATTCGTTTGAAGGCTTCCATCGATGCCGACATAGCAATATTATCCAACATACGCGCACGCTGATAGCGGCGCAGGACCTTCATCGATCCGAGCGTTTCTCCACGCTGATGCGCTTTTACCAGAATAGGCACCAACGCACTGACATCGGCAAAACCAAGATTTGCACCTTGCCCTGCTAAAGGATGAATCGTATGGGCCGCATCACCAATTAAGGCAATCCCCTCTTGCACATACTGCTTTGCATGACGCTGACGCAACGGGATTGCCATTCGAGGAACCGTAATCGACAGCGCAGAAAAACGGCGATTAATGGCATACGTTAAGCGCTTACAGAAATCGGCCTCTTCTAAGGCCACCAACTGCTCAGCATCATTAGGCGCTACTGACCAAACAATCGACACGTAATGTTTGTCATCGACACTCGGCAAAGGTAAAAAGGCTAAAATGCCTTCCTCTCCAAACGCTTGCCATGCCGTACCTTCATGCGGCTGATCAATCTCAACCGTCGTCACAATAGCGTGATGACCATAGTCCCATTCGACCGTTTCAAAGCCATTTTGATGTCGCACTTGAGAATTCGCGCCGTCCGCTGCAACCAGCACAGAACCTTGTAATTGACGATCAGAAGCAAGGTCTATTTCTACACCTTGATCTACTTGGCGTTGAGCAACCACACTGTCATCAAAATACAAATCAATACCGCGTGTATCGTGCACACTTTTCATTAAGGCATTACATAAAACAGCGTTTTCCACAAGCTGGCCTAACGTTTGCCCCTGTTGATAATGTGTATCGAAATCCACATAACCATCCCCAAGCCCATCCCAGACCGCCATTTTATGGTAGGGTGCAAGGCGATCTTGTGCAATACGCTGCCAAGCGCCCGCTTCTTCAAGCAGTGTCTGGGATAACTTTGAGATAGCGCTCACGCGTGCATCGTACGCTGGAGGTGTGGATAACGTATAACGGCCAGAGTGTTTATCGATCAAAGCGACAGTTAAGCCTTTCTGAGCGGTTAATACTGCGGTTAACGCGCCAACCATTCCGGCTCCCACAATGACTACATCGTATTCTCTGGCCATACCAAACCTCTACTCCAACTTATTTAGACGCCATCAAGGCTTCAATCTCAGCAATCTCTTTTACCAATCCGTGGGTTAATACGTAGGGACCTTCTTCACGGATGAGTATGTCATCTTCAATGCGTATGCCAATACCGCGCCACTTTACATCGACAGACTCATTATCTGGGTTAATATAAAGTCCTGGCTCAAGGGTCAAAACCATCCCCGCTTGCAAGGGGCGGGATTCACCTGCTTCTTTATAACGGCCACAATCGTGTACATCCAAACCTAACCAGTGCCCAGTATTGTGCATGTAAAAATCTCGATAGGCTTTGTTCTCTATCAGCTCTTCGACATCCCCTTGCAACAAACCTAGCTTTACCAATCCTGCGACCAACACTTCTACTGCTTTGATATGAAAGGCTTCATACGGGTTACCAACGGTCATTTGAGCTAAGCCGGCATGATAGGCATCCAAAACCAGCTGATATAGCTGAGCCTGTGGCTCACTAAACTTACCGTTTGCAGGGAAAGTACGGGTTATATCGGAAGCGTAACAGCCTAATTCACCACCCGCATCAATCAGAATTAAGTCGCCATCGGCAATTTCTTCATCGTTTTTAATGTAATGTAGGACACAGGCATTACAACCAGAGGCCACAATATTATTGTATGCAGGAACGCGTGCTCCATTTTTCATAAACACGTAGTTCAGCTCTGCTTCCAACTGGTATTCCATCATCCCTGGCACAACCGCTTTCATGGCTTGGGTGTGTGCTTGAACACTGATCTGCGCCGCGCGCTCCATAATGTCGATTTCAGCAGCGTCTTTAATTAGACGCATCTCATGCAATACATCGCTCAAGTCGACAATACTGGTTGGTGCAACAGCGCCTTGGCGAGCACGTGCTGCTAATGCATCGCGCCAAGTTAACGCTTGATCACGCAACAGCTCGTCTTCCATTAACAAAGCGATTTTATCAGCGCCATCGAACAGCTCTAAAGCCAAGTCGTCTAACTCATCAAGCTCAACCGCTTGGTCCATACCAAAGGTTTGCATCGCTCCAGTCATGCCATGACGAAAACCATCCCACTGCTCTCGCTCAGGATCTTTTGGCTGCACAGCCATGTGGCTCTCACCTGTCGGTAAAATAAACAGCATCGCGCTGGGTTCATTAAATCCAGTTAAGTAAAAGAAGCTCGAATGCGGGCGAAACTCATAGTCGCAGTCATTATTACGCGTGGCTAACTCACCCGCTCGAATCACCGCAACGGTATGATCACCGAGCGCACTCATTAGGCGCTGACGACGCTCGCGATAAATTTCTTTAGACAGTTTCATTGCATACTCCTTTTACTTCACTCAAGTGCGATTAGTGGAAAAGCGGCGCTTGGCTGGCATCCGTTTTTTCCGCAACACTACCGTGCTCTGAATATAACATCATGGCAGACAAGCGAACGTATTCGACCAGTTCGATTAAATCGGTTTCGTTGTCATTATTCTCTTCAAGAGCTTCCATATCAGCCTGCATGGCCGAGATGTTGGCAAAATCTTGTAGTACTTGTTTCGCATCGTCTGACAAGTTTGGTTTATGTCCAGATAAGCCGTAACCGGCTAAAAAGCCATGTGCCCATTGTGCTAGCGTTGTACCACGTTCACTAAGTGGCGCATCATCGTCGCTCATACAAGGCACCAATGCGTACTCACCATTGCGGTACAATTCGATCGTTGATTGATACAGTTCAACAATCGCATCACGACTGGCGTCTTCTTTCCAACCTTCGATATCACAGAACTCCGCTACCATCGCAAGCCAGTCTTCTAAGGGTAATGCGACGCCTGACGCCAGATACCCACATAGTTGCCCATGCAATTCAGCCGGTGATGCCGAAATAGATTCGGTAACAAATACATCCGCAATTAAATCGAAGTCCAGCGCATCCAGTAACATTTCTGTGGACATGGGGAGTAACCTTTTTGTCTGAATTAAAAAAACAAAGCCGCGCCCATGGGCACGGCTCTTTATGATCTATATATGAGGATCATAAGCAGTCACTTCAAGCTTAGCTTAATTGTTTTAAGCCAGACTCCAGTGTTTGCAAAATCAATGTATTGATTGTCATTGGGCCAACACCACCTGGAACAGGTGTGATGGCTGAAGCACGCTCATATAATGGCGCAAGCTCAATATCGCCGATGCCACCTTGGTGGTAACCAGCATCAATAACAATGGCGCCATCTTTGATCCAATCCGCTTTGATCAGTTCAGGTTTGCCTACTGCGCCAACAATAATGTCCGCTTGTTTAACGATGTCAGAGAGGTTTTGCGTGCGCGAGTGGCAAATAGTCACCGTTGCATTGGCATTCAACAGCATCATCGCCATTGGTTTACCTAGAATTGGGCTTCGTCCCACTACAACCGCATGCTTGCCTTCAATGTCGATATCGTAGGCTTCCAATAGGCGCATAACACCTGCGGGAGTCGCTGCACCAAAAGCAGGCTCTTTCATCGCCATACGACCAAAGCCAAGACAGGTAACACCATCGACATCTTTATGGGCCGCAATCGCATCGAAGCAAGCGCGCTCGTTGATTTGCTCAGGCACTGGGTGCTGAAGCAAAATACCGTGAACATCAGGATTTGCGTTTAGATCTTCGATCTTTGCCAGCAATTCTTCTGTGGTGGTGGTTTCCGGCAGTTCAATCGCAAGAGAGTCCATTCCAACGCGGCGACATGCATTGCCTTTCATCTTTACGTAAGTAGCAGAAGAAGGATCTGCACCTACTAGGATCGTAGCCAATATAGGAGTACCGCCGGTACGTTCTTTTAGTTTAGCAACTTGTTTTGCTAAACGCTCTTCGGTCTCTTTCGCGCATTGTTTGCCGTCAAGAACCAGTGCAGCCATGAATGAACTCCTGCAAAAATTATTCGGTGGTTAAGTGAGGGACGCAGATTATATCCTATTATCAAAGGAATGCCGCCCCTCTGTATGCAAATACCTAGGTATTTATTCTGTTAAAACTCAACTCAATGGCTCGATATGATCGACCATGAGCTGCAAATTGCGTTGACCGCGGAATTCATTAATGTCCAGCTTATAAACCAACCGTGCTCGTTGTGCAGTATTTGGCCAGACAGTGAGATCGGCAAAAAAGTGTATGCCATCGATCAACATGCTCGTTTGTGGATCGCGCAACGTCAGCTTAAGATGCTTTTCCCCGACAATACGCTGTTGCAGTAATTCAAACTCGCCATCAAAACAAGGCTCGGGAAATGCTTGCCCCCAAGGCCCAGCTACGCGTAACTGTTCAGCAAATTCCAGACTAAAATCTTGGGCGGCTAAAGCACCGTCCGTATAAAGCGTTGCTTCCAGTTGCTCTGGGGTCACCCACTCTTCAATAATGTTATCAAAGGCTTTAGCAAAGGCAGGGTAGTCTTCTGTTTTAATCGACATGCCTGCGGCCATGGCATGACCACCAAATTTGGACAATAAAGTAGGATGGCGTTTTGCTAATAAATCCAGCGCGTCACGAATATGCACCCCTGGAATAGAACGAGCAGAACCCTTTAGTGTCTCTTCATCCGCTTGGGCAAAGGCAATCACAGGACGATGGCACTTCTCTTTCATCCGTGAAGCTAGAATCCCGATTACCCCTTGGTGCCAGTCCTCTTTATAAAAGCACATACCATAAGGGAGCTCGCTGCCTGTTTCTAAATCTTGCAAGGAACGCTCCGCCTGCAGTTTCATATCGGACTCTATGGCTTTACGCTCACGATTAAGCATATCCAGCTGCTCGGCATAAGATCGCGCTAACATGGTTTGTTCTGCTAATAAGCATTCAATACCAATAGACATATCATCTAAGCGCCCAGCGGCATTCAATCTCGGGCCCACCACAAAACCTAAATCCGTCGCTTTGATTCGACTCGCCTCGCGCCCCCCTATTTCCAGCAATGCTAAAATACCAGGGCGCGCTTTCCCGGACTGAATTCGAGCCAATCCCTGCTGCACTAGAATGCGATTATTGGCATCCAGCGGCACCACATCTGCGACCGTACCTAGCGCCACAATATCTAGATAATCCGACATATTAGGACGAGGGATATGCGCTTTTTCAAACCATTGACGCTGGGTCAGTTGCGCTCGAAGTGCAGACATCACATAAAATATCACCCCAACACCAGCTAAAGCTTTGCTAGGAAAGCCACAGTCTGGATGATTAGGATTAACAATCGCATCGGCATTCGGCAGGGTATCACCGGGTAGATGATGATCGGTTACGATCACTTTCATACCTGCGGCTTTCGCAGCTGCAACCCCTTCCAGACTAGCAATACCATTATCGACTGTGACCAATACATCGGCCTCCAGCTCTTGCACTAAGAGCACGATTTCTGGCGTCAAACCGTAACCGTATTCAAAGCGGTTCGGGACAATGTATTGTGGCTCAATCGCCCCCATTGCGGTCAAAGCCAATATGCCCAGTGTTGTCGACGTTGCACCGTCTGCATCAAAATCGCCAACAATAACGATACGCTGACCCAGCTCAACCGCATCCGCTAAAATGCCCGCAGCATTGTCGATATCAAAAAACTGCTTGGGATGCTCTAAACTCGCAAGTTTGTACTCCAGCTCTTTTAGCCCAGTCACGCCACGGGATCGATAAATACGTGACAAGGTCGCTGGGAAGTGCGCTGGAAAGTCATTGACTAAACCATCAGGCAGGGCTCGTTGAATAATGCGCATGTTGGAATCTTTATAATAGGTAGATTGAAATACGGCGGAGCAGCCACTGTAACATAATTCCTTTTAAACTTTGCTGCCCCTCGTGCTATCACCGCACGTACGCTTTAGAGCTATGAACTGTAACCACTTTTTTACTTACCCATTGTCCAACAAAAGTCCGGTTCTCCGACAAAAAAATAGGTGCGGTAACGCTTCGCAAGAAAGCGTTACAAAGCAGGTTTGATATTGCATCATTAATGGATTTTAGCGCCCATTCACGTATTTTTAACTCTTTTCTGAAACTAGCTCAGTTATTATCCGCGCCCACTAACGATCCCTTTCCATAACGATTAAAAAGGTTGGTTTTATGAGCAATCACGCTTCATCAGTGGGCCAAAGCAAGTCGGGACAACGTTTCGCGCTTGTCGCACTCACGTCATTATTTTTCATGTGGGGTTTTATTACATCACTGAATGATATTTTGATCCCGCATCTTAAATCTGTCTTCTCACTAAATTACACACAGGCCATGCTCATACAGATGTGCTTCTTCGGCGCCTATTTTTTGGTCTCTGTTCCAGCTGGTAACTTAGTAAAAAAAGTGGGCTTCCAACGTGGTCTAGGGATTGGACTGATGATTGCAGCCGCAGGCTGTTTACTGTTTATCGGCGCAGCCAAAGTACAGACCTACTGGGTTTTCTTAACGGCGCTATTTGTGCTGGCATCGGGTATCACTATTTTACAGGTTGCAGCCAACCCTCTTGTGACCATTATGGGCCCTGAAGATACCGCATCAAGTCGTCTAACCATGACGCAAGCGTTTAACTCGTTAGGCACAACGGTTGCACCTATCATTGGTAGTATCCTGATTTTTTCAGCAACGGTTGAGTTCGCGAGCAAAGCACAAGAAGCCGAAAGTGTCATTGTGCCGTATTTTGGCCTAGCGATCGTATTGGTGATTTTGGCTTTGATCTTTACTCGTATTTCGTTACCTACACCGGACCTCGAAAAGGACAGTCAAGCAATTGGTAATACGCAAAGTAGCTTAATGGAATACCGCCATTTGGTGCTAGGCGCTGTGGCTATCTTTATGTATGTGGGAGCAGAAGTATCGATTGGCAGTTTCTTAGTAAACTATTTTGGCCTCGAGCACATTGCAAACATGCCTGAGTCTGAAGCGGCCCACTACATTGCATACTACTGGGGTGGCGCGATGGTTGGTCGTTTTGCAGGAGCTGTATTAATGCAGAAAATTGCAGCGGGTAAACTGTTGGCATTTAACAGTATTGCCGCAGCGGCATTGATCGCTCTGTCCATTAGCAGTGACGGTGAGCTGGCAATGTGGTCAATCTTATTAGTGGGTCTTTGTAACTCGATTATGTTCCCAACGATTTTCAGTTTGGCCTTAAAAGGTCTAGGCGTTAACACCAGTCGAGGCTCAGGCTTGCTATGTCTAGCGATTGTAGGGGGTGCAATTGTACCTGTGATGCAAGGTGGTTTAGCGGACAATATTGGCTTGCAGATTTCTTTTGCTCTACCGGTATTGTGCTATCTATACATTGCTTACTACGGTTTAATGGGTTCTAAGATTCGTAATTAGTCTTAATACTAGGCACGTTAATTGTTTGAACGTGCCTAGTATTCACCCTTAGTCTATCGCTTCAACTCTATTTCGCCCGGCATTCTTCGCTATATATAAGCCTTGATCCGCCCGAGAAATCGCTTTCAAAATATCTTCTCCGACCCCAACATGAGTAACGCCGATACTGACAGTCGCAGACATATTTGCGTCATAGCCAGTACTTAACGTAATTGCTTTAAGCGCTTCTCTAAGCGCTTCAGCCATATCCTTAAGATTATCCACTTTTTCTATAACCACTAAAAACTCTTCCCCGCCCCAACGCGACACTAAGCTTTCCTGCTTGGGGAAAAACGCCTCTAAGGTTCGCGCAAACAAAACCAAATACTCATCACCATATTTATGGCCGTAGTCATCGTTTATCCGCTTAAAATGATCGATATCCAACAACAGCAGCGCAGGTGCATGCCACTGCAACGCCTCAAAGCGCTGTTGTAGACCTCGTCGATTTAGTAATCCTGTTAATGGATCGGTGGTAGCAGCGACCTCAAGTTTTACAGACAACTCTTGGAGAGACTGATTAAAGCGCGACGATATGTACTCATAAATGGTCGACAAAAAGGCTATTAAAATAAACGAGTAAATAATCCGCGTTTTCAAATCAGGGTGATAACCCAACTTATCAAAGGGAGTTGGAATCACAAAAAGTATAAATATCAGTGCCAGTATAAATACAAAAACTTCCAACAAGCCGCGCTTCAAACCATGCAGAAACAAAGAAACAGGGGGAATACAATATATCCAAACATGACCAGTGCCGTTTACACCGCCACTGTAAACAAGATACAGCATGAGCGTATAAAGCGGGTATAAAATGACATTGGCCGAAAAAAGATAGTTACGTGTACGGCGTAGATAGAGATGATTAAGAACATAAATTGTGGCAATCACTAGAAGAGCAATGCCAACAAGAAGGTTTCCTTGAAGTAAAGAAAGAATACCCAAAGGCGCTGTGAACAACACACCGACAAGGCAAAATAAATTGATAATAAATGTTCGTCGAGAACTGTTGGTAAACGAATGATTGATCGCTCCAGCGTTTAAGGTCACTGAGAACCATCGTTTCCAAATCAAATGCCATGGTTGCTTCTTGTACTCTGGCATATGCTCTTTTCCACTTGCTGTACGTAATCTAGAAAGATAGCTTAAAAGTTAACCAAATTGATAGTAAAGTTTTATTAATACGCTGGGTAAAGCCGCGATAAAAGCACAGGTACAGCAGTTTCAACCTTTAATATTCGATCCCCTAAATGCACCGTTTTCATACCGGCTTCGCCCCATTTTTGCATCTCAAACTCATTCCATCCGCCTTCTGGACCAATGGCTAAGATGCTTGGCTCAGTCAAAGCAACAGGACAAGCCTCAGCTTGATAAGGATGTGCTACCAGTCCAATTTTGCCATCCATTATTGTAGGCAATATATCTTCCACAAAGGGTCGAAAGCGAACTTGTCGATGCAAGGTAGGAAGTACCGTATCGCGGGCTTGCTCTAACCCCTCAATTAAGTACGAATGTAAAGACGCTTCAGTAAGTACTGGACTTTGCCAGTAGCTTTTTTCCACTTTTGCGGAGTTCAATAAGTGAATGGTTTTAACGCCCATCGCCGTAATATTCATCAGCGTACGCTTAAGCATATTCGGTCTCGGCAGTGCTAGTACCAGCTCCAGCGGTAACGCTTTTGGTGGCTCAATGGATAAACTTTGAATAACAGCTTCCCCTTGCAAGGCATCGAATTCAGCATCACCTATCGCACCATTGAGAACGCCAACACGTAACGTATCACCTTGGCCTTTTTTCAGAACCTGTTGAATGTGCTTTAGTTGACGTTCGTTGAGCGCATAGCGATCGTCTGAAACGACTTGTTCCGGAGCTAATAAAATAAGATTCATAGGATAGGAGAAATCGATAAAAGGGAGAGGAAGAGAGCAAGTAGAAGGCCTACTTGCTCTGCTTAGAACTAAATACGATCTGCAACAAAGCCTTGTACGGCAGATAGATCGTTATCAATGACTTCGTACGCTTCATCACGCTCGAATAAGTCTTTCATGTGCTCAGGTAAACTTGGTAAGTCACAACCTGCTTTTTCAACAGCTTCTGGGAACTTCACAGGATGAGCCGTTGCCAACGTAATCATTGGTACAGACTTGTCTTTCCAACACTGACGTGCCGCTTCAAGACCAATCGCAGTGTGTGGATCAAGCAAGTACTGAGTTGACTGGAACACTTCAGAGATCACTTCACAGGTACGCGTATCATCGACTTTGTAACTGTCAAAGTTCTCTTTCACAAATGACCAAGCCTCATCGTTGAGTGTAACGTCACCTGCATTAAAGCGCGCCATCAAATCAGCTAATGCTGCGCTGTCACGACCATGAGCATCAAATAGCAAGCGCTCGAAGTTGCTTGATACCATGATGTCCATACTTGGAGAAAGCGTCACATTCAGAGATTGGCGACTCATATCATTCGTAGCGATGGTACGGTGCAAAATATCGTTCTGGTTTGTTGCCACAACCAACTGATCAATCGGCAAGCCCATTTGCTTAGCCAAGTAACCGGCAAAAATGTCACCAAAGTTACCCGTAGGCACAGAGAAAGACACTTTACGATGCGGACCACCCACGGCCAAGGCAGAAGAGAAGTAGTAAACGATCTGAGCCATAATACGTGCCCAGTTGATCGAGTTTACTGCACCCAATTTCGCACCTTTCAAGAAACCTTGATCTGCAAAACTTGCTTTAATCATGCCCTGACAATCGTCAAAGTTACCTTTCACTGCAATATTGAAAACATTGTCATCAATCACAGTCGTCATCTGACGACGTTGCACTTCTGAAACACGCTGATAAGGATGCAAGATAAAGATATCTAGATGCTCAGAGTGACGGCAACCTTCAATGGCAGCGGAACCTGTGTCACCGGATGTTGCCCCCATAATGACCAGTTTTTCACCGCGCTGACCCAAGATGTAGTCCATCAAACGGCCCAATAACTGCAATGCAAAATCTTTAAACGCCAACGTTGGCCCACGGAATAATTCCAACACCCATTCGTTGTTGTCGGTTTGCACCATCGGTGCGACAGCAGAATGGTTAAAACCAGCGTAAGCTTCATCAATCATGCGCTTGAATTCGCTTTCAGGTACTTCACCTTCAACAAACGGCCACATTACTTTGAATGCGAGTTCTTGGTAGCTCAATGATGCCCAAGATGCGATTTCTTCTTGTGAGAAAGTTGGCAGCTTTTCTGGCACATAAAGGCCACCGTCGCTCGCCAAACCGGCTAACAGAACATCGCCAAAGCCTAATGCAGGAGCTTGGCCACGAGTAGAAACGTATTTCATTACCTAATCCTCTTACGCCAGATTTTCAACACGGATTCGTTGAACAGAACCCGCAACATCTGGCAAAGCTTCGATCGCTGCAATGGCAGCATTCATGTTGCGCTCTTTCACGTCATGCGTCATGACAACCAATGGCACTAGATCACTGCCTTCACGCTCACGCTGAATAACGGATTCAATGCTGATGCCATTCGTCGAAAGAATTTGTGTGATGTTGGCCAATACACCCGCACGATCTTGAATCGTCATATTTAGGAAGAAGCCACATTCGATCTCTTCCATTGGCAAGATCTCAGCATCAGACAGCTGATCAGGCTGGAATGCCAAGTGCGGAACGCGATTGGTTGGATCTGCTGTCAATGTGCGAGCAACATCAATGATGTCAGCAACAACTGAAGACCCAGTTGGCATTGCGCCAGCGCCAGCGCCATACGTTAGAGTAGGACCGACCGCATCGCCTTTTACCATGACAGCATTCATCACGCCATTTACATTCGCCAGTAATGCTTTTTGAGAAATCAAAGTCGGATGGACACGTAGCTCAACACCCGCTTTCGTTCGACGTGCAACACCTAGATGTTTAATGGAATAACCCAATTCACGGGCAAAAGACACATCTTCCGCAGTGATACGGCTAATGCCTTCCGTGTAAGTTTTTTCAAATTGTAGCGGAATGCCGTAAGCAATCGACGCCAAAATAGTCAGTTTATGTGCGGCATCAATACCTTCTACATCGAACGTAGGATCGGCTTCAGCGTAGCCCAGCTCTTGAGCTTCTTTAAGCACGTCATCAAAGGCACGGCCTTTTTCGCTCATCTCAGTCATGATGAAGTTACCTGTACCATTAATGATACCGGCTAACCATTCAATCTTGTTTGAAGACAAACCTTCGCGCAGCATCTTAATAATTGGGATGCCGCCTGCAACAGCCGCTTCAAATGCGACCATGACGCCTTTTGCTTGCGCTTTTGCAAAGATCTCATTGCCGTATTCTGCAATCAAAGCTTTGTTCGCTGTCACTACATGCTTACCATTTTCGATCGCCGTTAACACTAGCTCACGAGCAACGCTGGTGCCGCCAATCAACTCAACCACGATGTCGATATCAGGATTGTTAGCAACCTCAAAAATATCACCCGTGGTATTAATGTCAGTGGTGTCACAGGTAGGATTAACTTGACGCGCGCCAATTTGCTCTACAACAATGCTACGGCCTACACGTCGTGTAATTTCTTCTGCGTTATTACGCAGGATGTTAAACGTACCGGAACCTACTGTTCCAAGACCACATATTCCGACTTTTACCGGTTTCAAAACGATACCCCACAACTGACGGTTTTAATAATTTTGTTCTCGCTGATAAAAAGCGATTAGGTGACCAAAGATTATACCGTCAGTTGTGGCTAAACCCAACGAAGAAAAGCCTGAACTAGGCCTTAGTTTGGTAGATTATATCTGTAAACATCTAAAGGTTTAGTTCTTTTGCTAACTCTTGTGCTGGCAAATAGCCAGGAATGAACTTACCGTTATCCAAAATGATGCTTGGCGTACCACGCACGCCAACACTGTTTCCTAAACGAAACTGGCTAGCGACAGGGTTAGTACACTTGTTATCCGGTACTTCTTTACCCAACTTCGCGTTGGTCATCCATTGCTTAGGATCATCCGAACACCAGATATTCACCATTTGATTGTAAGATTCCGACCCCACACCTGCACGCGGGTATGCAAGATAACGAACAGTGATCCCTAGATCGTTTAACTCTTCGACTTCTTTGTGCAACATACGGCAGTAGCCGCAAGAGATATCAGTGAACACTGATATATGAGCTTTTTCATTCTCAGCCTTGTAGACGATCATCTCAGATTCTGGAAGTTGCTCGATCTTAGCTAGCTTTTTTTGTTCAGTTTCATTGATTAGGTTTTTACCATCAATTTGAAACATATCTCCGGCGATAAAATATTCACCATTAGGTGTCACATGAAGAATCGGTCCATTATCAAGTGTTACTACGTATAAACCACTACCCGAATGCTGCTCAATCGACTCAACGGCATATTGCGGTAATGCATTCGCCACGGCTGTTCGGACCTCTTGCTCACCCGCTTGCACTTGTGTCATCCCTATTAGTGTCAAAGCGACTGCCGACACACTCTTGGCTACGTATCCCATATCAACCTCTGCTCGTTATGATTGCCTTATTAGGCCACCATACTCTATTGAAGTTCCATAAAAAAAGGCGACCGAAGTCGCCTTTTTTTATCACTACTAAAGAAATTAGCGTTTTGCCAATTTCTCTTTGATACGTGCAGATTTACCTGAACGCTCACGTAGGAAGTAGATCTTAGCTTGACGCACGTCACCGCGACGTTTCACTTCAATGCTGTCCACAAGCGGGCTGTAAGTTTGGAACGCACGTTCCACACCGATACCGCTAGAGATTTTGCGAACTGTGAACGCAGAGTTTAGGCCACGGTTACGTTTTGCAATTACAACACCTTCGTAAGCCTGTAGACGCTCACGAGTACCTTCTTTTACTTTAACCTGAACAACAACAGTATCACCAGGACCGAAGGCCGGGATCTCTTTCGTCATTTGCTCTGACTCTAGCTGTTGAATCAGCTTAGTTTTATTACTCATGGATGTGACTCCTAATGATATGGTTTCTTATCAGCGCGAAGGTTATAACGTTCTGATAAGCTCGTGATTCCTACTCTGCCGAGGTTGAAACTTCAGTTTCACGAATAAACTCTTTTAACAACTTCTGCTGTTCCTTGTCCAACTCAAGGTCTTGCAGAAGGTCAGGCCGGCGTTGCCAAGTTCTTCCGAGCTTTTGCTTTAAGCGCCAGCACCGTATCGCCTCATGGTTGCCACTAAGTAGTACAGGTGGTACAGGTTCACCTTCAAGTACTTCGGGGCGAGTATAATGTGGACAATCAAGTAAGCCATCTGAAAATGAATCTTCATCTGCAGAGGCCTGTTTGCCTAACACGCCAGGTATCATGCGAAAGACAGAGTCCATCAACACCATAGCCGGCAACTCACCACCACTTAGGACAAAGTCGCCAATGGACCATTCCTCATCAATCTGAGATTGAATCAAACGCTCATCAACGCCTTCATAACGGCCTGCTACCAGAATAAATTCTGCTTGTTTAGCAAGCTGTTGCACGCCTTCCTGCGTCAGCGTACGCCCCTGAGGGGATAGATAAATAACTTTTGCGTTGGGTACCCATTGCTTGGCACTCTCAATCGCATCTTTTAGGGGCTGAACTTTCATCAGCATCCCCGGGCCACCACCATAAGGACGATCATCGACCGTCTTGTGTTTGTCGTGCGCAAAGGCTCTTGGATTAAAATAATCCACTTCGACGAGTCCAGATTTGAAGGCTCTGCCCGTTACACCATGTTGGGTAATGGCTTGAAACATCTCTGGAAACAGCGTCACTACACCGATTCGCACGCTAGGCCTCGTTAGATCTTAGAAGTCTGGATCCCAATCTACGACCATTTCTTGTTTTTCTAAGTCAATGCTTAAAATAAACTGATCCGGTACATAGGGAATCAAACGCTCTTCACGATCGTAACTGCCTTCACAACTCCGAACCACTACCACATCATTTGCGCCAGTTTCCATCAGTTGCGAGACTTTACCTAGAAGAACACCCTCATTAGTAATTACCTTAAGACCTTCCAATTGCGACCAGTAATAATCACCGTCCTCAAGTTCAGGAAGATCATTGGCATCAATATAGATATCCAAGCCACAGATCTCTTTAACAAGATCGCGGTCGTTATACCCTTTAATTGCTGCCACCAAACCACGCCCTTGTGTGCGCCCTTGGCTTAACTCTATAACTTTCCACCCACTAGGGGTTTTCAGCCACCAATGTTTGTAATCAAAGATTCCAATCATTGGGTCGGTATGGGAATACAACTTCACCCACCCTTTAACACCATATACTGATGTAATGCGTCCAACTACAAGCGCCTGCTCAGGAGCTTTCGCCTGTTTTACAGTAGACATAGCATTACTCCAGTATTAAGCGTTTTTGCCAGCTTCTTTAACAAGCTGAGCAACACGGTCAGAAAGTTGCGCGCCTTGGCCTACCCAGTGATTAACACGGTCTAGGTCTACACGTAGACGTTCTTCTTGACCACGAGCAACAGGGTTAAAGAACCCGATACGCTCGATAAAACGACCATCACGAGCACGGCGGCTGTCAGCCACGTTCAAGTGATAGAAAGGGCGCTTCTTAGAGCCACCACGAGAAAGACGAATAGTTACCATATGATTGGTTCCTTATTGCTTAACGAAACACCTCTTGTTGGGCTCTTTGTGAGTCCTACTACAAGAAGGCGGCATATTCTAGTCGATTCGACCGAAAAACAAAAGGGCGAATTGATCGCCCTTTAAACATTTTTTCATTCTAAGGTAAAACTTTAGAATTTCGGGAAGTTCCCGCCACCTGGCATACCGCCAGGCATCATTCCACCCAAGCCGCGCATCATTTTTTTCATGCCGCCTTTTGAGCTGAATTTCTTCATCATCTTCTGCATCTGTTTGTGCTGTTTTAGAAGACGATTTAAATCTTGAATTTGTAAGCCTGCACCCGCCGAGATACGTTTTTTACGTGAGCCGTTGATCGCATCAGGGTTACGGCGCTCTTCTGGCGTCATAGAGTTAATCAGGGCTTCCATCTGCACGAACATTTTATCGTTCACTTTATCTTGGATATCACCTAACTGCCCCATCCCAGGAAGCTTATCCAACATCGACGTCATACCGCCCATGTTTTTCATTTGCTGCAGTTGCTCGCGGAAGTCTTCAAGGTCAAAGCTTTTGCCTTTTTTAATCTTGCCAGCGAGTTTTTCTGCTTTTTCTTTGTCGATCTTTTGCTCGGCTTGCTCGATCAGGGACAACATGTCACCCATACCAAGAATTCGAGACGCTAATCGATCAGGGTAAAACGGCTCTAAGGCATCCGTTTTTTCACCCACGCCTAAGAACTTGATTGGCTTACCTGTAATATGACGTACCGATAACGCGGCACCACCACGGGCATCACCATCTGTCTTCGTCAAGATCACACCGGTCAGCGGCAGCACATCACCAAACGCTTTGGCCGTATTGGCCGCGTCTTGACCCGTCATTGCGTCGACAACGAACAATGTTTCTACTGGATCAATCGCACCATGCAGCGCCTTGATCTCAGCCATCATGTCTTCATCAATAGCCAAACGACCGGCTGTATCGACAATCAGTACATCTTTGTGGCTCTTCTTCGCGACATCGATGGCATTGTTGGCAATATCAATTGGTTTTTGCGAAATGTCACTTGGAATAAAATCGACACCAATCTCATTGGCCAAGGTTTCTAACTGTTTAATCGCAGCGGGGCGATAAACGTCGGCACTGACCACAGCCACCGATTTTTTCTGACGCTCGGTTAAGTATTTAGCAAGTTTCGCGGCAGAAGTGGTTTTACCGGCACCTTGAAGACCTGCTAACAAAATCACCGCAGGTGGCTTAGCACGAAGATTTAATTCATCGTTCTCTTGCCCCATGACCGCTTCAAGTTCTTGCTTAACGATCTTCAGGAATACCTGACCTGGGCTCAAACTACGCGACACTTCAGTGCCGACTGCACGTTCTTTCACCGCATTAATAAAGTCTTTTACAACGGGCAACGCGACGTCAGCTTCCAACAGCGCCATGCGCACTTCGCGCAATACTTCTTTAATATTGTCTTCGGTAAGTTTGGCACGACCACGGATTCGGTCTAAGGATGACGTTAAGCGTTCGGATAGATTGTCAAACATGTTGCCCTCAAAAATTTGCTTTAGATGGAAAAAACCGCGTATTTCAGTTTATCCAAGGTGAAATTGACTTTATTATAACGAAGAATTGATCGTCACCCTATAGTTTTAACCAGTGGATCGCCTAATACATGACACATCTTTCGCTTTGGCTTGCTTGCATATTATCGCTCACTGCTGGTGGTATCTATTACCAGCGCCCCGGAGTTCGCACGACGCAAACCATCGGCGCGATCGCAATTGTCGTCCACACCATGGCACTTATTCAGTTGCTAGGTAGTAAAGACGGCTTCGATTTTCTAACCATAGGCTTACTGATCGCCTTGATTGGTAACCTATTGCTGTGGTTCAGCAACCGTGACAAAGATTTATCTTTGCTACTTTCTATTGCTTTCCCTCTGGCAGCCGTCATTATTGGTCTTAATGCGGTCGAGCCATGGGATTTACAACAGCTACACAGTAGTTCGTTAGGCACATCAATGCATATTTTGATTGCCTCTGTCGCCTACAGTCTATTTACCGCCGCTTGTGGTATAGGAATTTTGCTAGCAATCCAAGAGTATCAGTTAAAGAATCACCATTTAAAACAACTGCTACGAGTACCACCATTACAAGTACTTGAGCGTTTAATGTTTGAATTTATCTGGGCCGCTTTTGTCTTATTAAGCATCACCATCGCAACGGGCTTTTATTTCATTGACGATATGTTTGCCCAGCACTTAGTGCATAAGACAGCCTTTACCATTGCGTCTTGGTTTGTGTTTGCCGGATTGCTAGGGGGGCGCTTGTATTTAGGCTGGCGTGGTCAGTTAGCGGTAAAACTGACGTTAAGCGGCTTTGCATTATTGATGATCGGGTACTTTGGCACCCAGATCGCGATAGAAATCATTAATAAATGACTAGGATATTTGACAGTCGTCTTGCGACCCCTAATAATCCGGTCAGACCATATCATTGAGGCACAATTTTTTTGAACGAAGTTCCCTTAAGTATTCTCGCTGGAATACTGTTTTTCCTAATTATTTTGTCAGCGTTCTTTTCTAGCTCCGAAACAGGGATGTTGTCGATCAATAAGTATCGTCTCAAACATCTTGTGAAAAGTGGAAATCGCTCCGCCAAAAAAGCCAGCAAACTTCTTGAGCGGCCAGACCGTCTCATCGGCGTTATCTTAATCGGTAACAACTTCGTCAATATTTTAGCTTCTGCCATCGCTACCATCATTGCGGTGCGTATATGGGGTGACGCAGGGGTTGCGATTGCAACCGGTGCCTTAACATTGATTATTTTGATCTTTGCCGAAGTGACGCCAAAAACCATGGCAACGATTCACCCAGAGAAGATTGCTTTCCCTGCCTCATGGGTCCTGACAGTCCTGCTTAAAGTTCTGTACCCATTAGTCGTCATTGTAAACACCATGTCTAACGGATTAATGCGTTTAGTCGGCGTTAAACACATTCATGGCAACCACGACAAACTGGGCTCAGAAGAACTACGAACCGTTGTAAACGAAGCCAGTGGTTTGATTCCAGCAGCCCACCAAGAAATGCTACTTTCGATCCTTGATCTTGAAAATGTCTCTGTTGAAGACATCATGATCCCGCGTAACGAAGTAGTCGGAATCGACATCGAAGATTCAATCGAAGAAATTATCGAGCAAATCTGCCAATCTCGACACACGCGTATGCCTGTTTATAATGGTGAAATTAATAAAGTCATTGGTATTTTGCATGCCCGTCATGCGGCTCAATTCTTAAGAGAATCAAACCCTTCCAAGGCCGCCCTACTAAAAGCAACACTAGAGCCTTACTTTATTCCTGAAAGTACGTCGATTAACACCGTGCTACTAAACTTCCAAAAAGATCACCAGCAAATGGGGATCGTTGTAGATGAGTACGGCGATGTACAAGGGATTGCAGCACTGGAAGACATTCTCGAGGAGATTGTCGGTGAGTTTACGCCACCACAGGAAGACGAAGAAGAAGAGATCAACTTACTGGAAGACGGCTCATTCCGGATCGAAGGCTCAACACACATTCGCGACATCAATAAAACACTTAGCTGGCACTTACCGACAGATGGACCTAAAACGCTTAACGGACTAATCATTGAAACGCTTGAATTCATCCCAGAACACCCCATTAGTTTATGGGTGGATAACTACATCATTGAGATCCAAGAAATCGAAGACAAAGTTGTTAAATACGCACGCCTAGAACATAAACGCTAGCAGGTAACCTTATGAGATTTTGCCCTAAATGCGGCCACCAGGTGAACATGGAGATTCCAGAAGGCGATAATCGCAAACGCGCGGTTTGTCCTAACTGTGAATTCATCGATTACGATAATCCTCGAATGATCACTGGCACACTGCCTCTATTCCAAGGCAAAGTTCTACTCTGCAAGCGCAATATCGAGCCGCGCAAAGGCTACTGGACACTGCCAGCAGGGTTTATGGAAAACAGCGAGACCACGCTTGAAGGGGCCTTAAGAGAAACCTTAGAAGAGAGTGGCTCGGTTGCCATTGCGAAGCAACCCTTCTCAATGATCAGCATTCCGCATGTTAACCAAGTACACATTTATTATTTAGCAGAATTACAGAAAGCAGATTTTCACCCTACCTCAGAAAGCTCCGAAGTTGAGTTATTCGAATTAGCAGACATTCCGTGGGATGAGATGGCTTTCAGTAGCGTCACCAAGACACTTGAGTTCTTCATAGAAGATCATAAGTCTGGCCATTATGGCTTCCATGAAGACAACATCATTGTTAACACTCAATAGCAATCAGATGATAAGCCACTTCTTCATAAGGGTGGCTTAACTTCAACGCACTGACCACCGCTTCCCGACAATCGTCCAGCAATATCATCTCGACTCGATATTCTTCTAACTCTTCCAGCTTACCCGCTTCTCCAATAAACGGAGTGGCATGTAACGACGGCTGAAACTGACCTTCTCCTTTTACTTGCCAACACACAAAATCGTAATTTCCCAAGTGTCCCGCACCAGCAGCAAATACGGCTTCTTTGACCTGCTCCAAGTGTGTTTCAGGCACGTAAAATATCAAGCTATACATTAGACATACTCCTCTATAACAATCCCATCTGCTCATGCTGAACAGGCAAAGCAAGCTGCTTCTCATAGCCGCTAATTTTGATCGATAGCTTCTCATCTAACCAGCTAGCTAAGGTTGGCGCCGCAATATTGTCTGACGAATGCACAAACACCGTCGGCTCTCGCCCCTCCGTCAACCACATTTCTAGTTTAGCAGCCCATTGATCTAGCCAAATATGGTTTCGCTCAAGATCAGGATGCCCAATGAAACGCACGACCGGAAAACCGCCGGTTGCTAATACGTGGCAAGGCACTCGAGGCTTCTTACGTTGCGCATCCTCAAGACTGTCACAATACGCCGGCGTAGAAAAAACCGGACGAGAGTCCATAATCACTTTATCGTATTGACCACCCGCCAATAAACGTAATAATGCTCTTTCACCTTCTTGTTTATCAAAATAGCTCAAAGAGCGTACTTCAACACTTAAACTGCTTGTTAAGCACCAGCTTTGGCACAACTGCGCTATTGTCATGAGGTAGCTGCTGTCTACAGACGCAGGAAACTGCAGCATGGTGGGTCCCAACTTATCTTGAATCGGTTGAAGCAATGTTTGAAATTGCTGCCAGTCTTTTAACACCTCTGCAAAAGGTGTTTCATTAAGTTGGTGTGAGATACGACGCGGTGCTTTGAAAGAAAAACGAAAATCATCCGGTACTTGTTGTGACCAACGCTCAATCTGCTCTGGCGCCACATCAGTATAAAAGGTACTCCCCACCTCCACGCTTTTAAAAAACCGCGCGTAATGACCCAATCGAGCGCCAGTACTTTCTGACCTTGGGTAGATCCAATCAACCCAAGCAGGGTGTTGCCATTGCGCCATACCAAAACGAATCATCGACATTAGGGCTCTAGGTATTCAATTTGCTCAATAAAGAAGGTTCTGTCTCCGCCTACACGTCGTAACACGACTTCATCCCCATCACGTCGTTTTAGTAACGCTTTTGCAACAGGCGAATCCATACTGATATAAGCCTCATGATGATCTATTTCATCTGGGCCTACGATACGATAACGCTCTAGATTTCCATCTTCATCTTCCAAAGTCACCCAAGCACCGAAAAACACAATACCACGATCAATAGGCAGACGATCCACGATCGTACATTGATCTAAACGTTTCTCTAAATAACGCACGCGACGATCAATCTCTCGTAACTGTTTTTTTCCGTAGATATATTCTGCATTCTCCGATCGATCACCGAGCTTAGCAGCGTCACTCACACTTTGAGTGACTTCTGGGCGCTTTTCTTTCCACAGATATTTAAGCTCAGCCAATAACTTATCAGCACCCTCTTTGGTGATATAGGCAGCTTTAGGTGCTCCTGGTGGGCGATATCGACTCATAACTTTCTACTTACCCGTATATTTTAGATACAAAAAAGGCGCTTCGAAAACGAAGCGCCTTTGATTTACAAAGGACGACTATTAGTCTTCTTTCGACAAATGTACATCCATTTGAGGAAATGGGATACCAACACCGTTTTCATCAAATGTGTATTTAATTTTTTCTAAAAGGTCTGAACGCAAAGCCCAATAGTCCTCAGCCTTAACCCAAGGGCGTACAGCAAAGTTTACAGAACTGTCGGCTAATTCAAAGACCCAAATAATAGGCTCCGGATCTTTCAAAACTCGCTCATCATTAACCAAAATTTCTTTCATTAGATCTCGCGCTTTTTTGATATCAGATTCATAACTGATACCGATCACCAGATCTAAACGACGCGTTGATTCTCGCGAGAAGTTAACAATTGAGCTGTCCATAATATCCGAGTTTGGTACGATAATAACTCGGTTATCCGGCGTTTTCATATGAGTATGGAACAGTTCAATGCGATTTACAGTTCCCATTTGACCACCAGCATCTACGAAATCACCGGCACGGAATGGACGTAGAAGAATAATCAATACACCCGATGCGAAATTTGACAACGACCCTTGTAAAGCAAGACCTACTGCCAAGCCAGCCGCACCTAAAATGGCAATAAATGATGTGGTTTCTACACCAATTTGGCCCAAGGCCATTAACACCACGCCCGCAAACAATAGAGCGTACATAATACTCGATGCAAAGCCTGCTACTGCTTTATCCACTTTGGATTTAAGCATGCGGTTTTCGACCCAGTCCGATACACGTCTAGCAAGCCATTTACCAATAAAGAAGATGACGATGCCAGCAATGATGGCCACACCCTTCTCAGTTATCCAAGGTAGCCATTGGCTTCCTTCGTCGATCCACTTTTCCAAGTCATCCATAAGTAATTCCCACTCTCTCGTTAGTTAAGCTAAATAGTCTTTTTTATGCTGCCAATGATCTAACAGATCTTGGAGCACTAGTGTTCCCTGTTTTGAGAACACCATGTACACCTTTCCGTTTTTAGTAACGGTATTTATAACATGCCTATCATCCACTTCAAGGCACGCCAACCGCAAAGCTTCAATTTCATTATCATAGCGAACCTGCATCCCAATAAAGATATGCCAATCACGCTCTAACAATGAGCCGGAAACGGCTTCTTGAAGCACTTTGATGCACCCTTCTTGGTCTACCTGATAATACGGCATACGCTGACGATGCTTTATAAAAAATAATAGTATGGTGATAAACACCACAAAACTAATTAGAACCGCCAATATAGCTTGTGCCATAATCAGTCGAATTTATACGCTAACAAATCGATTTTTGCCTGACGCAGTTGCTCAAGATGCTTCGCTTCCAACGCATCCATTTCGTCACGATATTTACGGCGAGCCTTTAGTGGTAACTCATTCCATTGATCATGTGTCGGAATATGTTGCGTATTTTGCTCGACCACATAAATCGCGCTTACACTTTCATGTTCAGACAAGTCAATGCTTAACTGATCTAGCAAATTTTTGACACGGATTGCGACCTCTGTCCAAGTCAGTTTGTCATCCTCTTCAATGGCCTGCATAAGAATACGAACACTTTCAATACGTTTCGCACGCTCTTCTTGAAGACGCTGTTCACCAGCTTGAATTCGATCAGCACGCTGTTTATTCAGCTTTAGCTGTCTTGAGATGAAGTAAATAGATGCGACGATGAGAAGTAAACAAACCGCCAAAGCAATAAAATATGAAGTTGTAGACATAAGTCTCCTGAGATCTGGTCATGTGCTCAGAATCTATTCTACACAGGGTTCAGGAAACGATCAGCAAAAGAAGGAGGATTGGGCACCACAAATACTGCAATGCCCAGAGTTTTCACTTTTTGTCACGGGTTACATGACGATAAACAATGACCCCAAAGCCAATAAAAAAGACACACATCAACCCTACTGTCACAACACCCGCTAAAACCACATCATCTAAAAACATAACGACCTCCTATTCGGTTAAAACACTCATCACCAGATTAGAAGTAAACGTCATGAACTAGACTGACGCACATCAGGTCAAATTTTCGACAGTTGCAAGATATCTAATAAAGAATGATATAAATCAGGGGGCGCCACCAGTAGACAGTGGCCGTTTATGGCAGAAGGCCACGAGTCATTTTGTGGCGTATAACTGCCAACCAAAGCACCCGCTTCATTCGCGATCAAGGCCCCGGCAGCCATATCCCATGGCTTAACGGTCTCGTAATAAGCATCAATCACACCACTCGCCACGGCGCACAGATCTAATGCAGCAGAGCCATTGCGCCGTATATCTTGGCAAGACGCTAACACTGAACCTAATGAGTGCATTAGCTGCGGTAAGGCAGTTTTGTCATAAGGAAACCCCGTCGCCACAATCGCATTGCGAATGTCGGAACGTTTACTTACGTGAATTTCTTCTCCGTTTAGCCAAGCACCTTGCCCTTTTATCGCACTGAATGTCTGATTTAGAAACGGCGCATGCACCACCCCTACCCAGCGCTCGCCTTGATATAAAACGGCAATGGATACCGCAACGTAAAGTAAACCTTGCGCAAAATTAATCGTCCCATCAATGGGATCAATAACCCATACAGGGACGTCACTTTTCTGCACTAATGCTAAATCAGGAGAAGACTCTTCAGATAAAATTAAATGATCAGGAAAAGTCTGCTTAATTTGTCTACACAAGTAATCATCCACAGCCAAATCTGTTGACGTCACTAACTCGTGCTCAGACTTATATTGCTCAGAAAAGTCAGCAAGATTGCGTGCCTCCTGTATCATTGCACCCGCATGTGTCGCCCAACTTTTAGCGTAACTTAGCCACTCATCAACCGTTACTTCGTCCATTATTCCGAGCCTTTTATGAAAAACGTTGATTTAGCCATAAAGCGATATCGCGCACTTGATCTGGGCAAACGGCATGAGGCATCTCATAAACTTTATACTCACAATCATAACCTAATTCATCTAAGTGCTGCTTAGCTCGCTCAGCTAGAACAGGCGCCACTACAGGGTCATAAGAGCCATGATGAATTAAAAATGGTGTTTCTTGGTTTGTATTCGAGCCATCGTTTTCAATGACGTCTGGATCCGCAAGATAAGTAGACAGCGCCATTACGCCAGCAAAGCGATGCTGACCGAATAAGGCGACTTGGTAAGCAATTACGCCTCCTTGGGAAAATCCTGCTATCACGACATTTTCACTTGAAATCCCCTGCTCGGCTAAATCTGTAACGATGGTTTCAATTTGCTCTGCCGATTCATGAATATTGTCCATGTCGACCTTACGATCGAGCGTCATTTCTAATATGTCATACCAAGCACGCATTTTCATGCCACCATTAATCGTAACCGGACGAATGGGCGCATTAGGAAAAACAAAGCGCACACCCTTTCCTGATAACCCTAGCTGCGGAACCAAACCTTCAAAGTCATGACAATCTGAACCCAATCCATGCAGCCAAATCACGGCATATTGTGGATTCTCTGCTGTATCAACTGTTATATATTCAAGTGCTTCTGCCACGGGTATCTCCAAAAAAAATAGGCTATCGTTTATCACGATAGCCTATCATATCTCAGCGTTATTTCTGCTCTGCTTAATGAGAGCTCGGCAACTTTGTTTCCAGCACTTTTTGATGTTCATCTAATACAAACTGAACATCCGCTTGCTGTAACATCGAGCAAATCATATGACGCGTAATTCGCTCATAATATTGCATAAAGCCTTTTAACACTTCAGGCGACATCACTTTTATGTCTAACGTATCTAAAACACCGCCATGTATGTCATACAAATGCGCCTCGAGAACACGCTCTTGCTTATTGCGCCAATCATATACCACATCAAAGCTGGGTGGCTGCATCCACATTTTTACATCAATTAAATCAAATAACGTTTGATAATCCGTTTGTAAATGCTTATTCACCTCACTACGCCATATGCCATCAGGGTCTTTGTCTTTTTCCAAGACGTTCATTGGCTCCATTAAATGCTCTTCAGGCATGGCCTGAGCACCAACACACCAGCCCTCAAAGAAAATCACATCAACAGGGCCAGACACCTCTTGCCAGCGGTGCACAGGCTTACGATCATCTAAAGACTTATCAAAAGTAGGTACGTACATTACTTCACCTGCTTTTAAGTTTTTTAAACGATTAAAAATAGTAAGCGCCAGCTGAGTATCATGAGTCCCTGGCACACCTCTGGTTCCAAATAATGGATGCTTTCTTGAGGCATAGGACAGTCGATCCGAACGCTGTAGATATAAATCGTCCAAGCTGACGACAACGGCATTCAAATCAAAGCCTTTTGCCAAAATATGACTAACAACGGAGCAAAAAGTGGTTTTACCGCAACCTTGCGGACCACCTAAACCAAGAATCAGCGGTGCATGCTTAGGCTTGGAACAGTCGCTCACCCAGCGAGCAAAGGGCAAAAAAAGATCATCAATTCGGTCTGCTAAGGACTCATCAGCATACAATCCCTTTAGAGTTTGCTCGACTTCAAAGCGCAAACGCTCGGCTAATGAGGCTGGCAGGTTATGAGCTTGACTCAACAAGCTAAGTTCAAGGACATTTATCATATGCAACCTCCCACTTTTATCGAGATAAGTATAGACACAGATCAGACTTTCACCAGAATGGATTACCCTGTCTTACAATTTCTAAAGACAAGATTTTCATATGAATAGCAGCCTTATGATGCAATTTTGTGCAAATTTACTTCAAGATTGGGTGGTAAACACCGTACACTATAGGGAATATGAATTTAGCGATGCAATATGAACAAGGCATGCCGATATGGAGGAGCTTCAATGAAATTAAAAGGTGGTCTGCTAACCGTGGCGTGCACATCAATGCTGTTACTTTCAGGCTGTGTCACCACGCAACCACGCACGCCTATCTGCACCTCAACATCGCCTTGTGTTGACGGTATGGCATCCGTAGCGGGCAGCCCAGCTGCATCGCAACAAGCTCGTAATGTTGAAATCGTAGATGTCGTACAAAGAGACCCTATTGTCATTAATGCTACCGGCTATTCTGCTCCAATTTCCAGTAAGTCCATGTCGAAGTCTCAAGCTCGTCTTATGTCCATGAGGGGCTCAAAGCTTGAAGCTTATCGAAACCTTTCCGAACGTGTTTATGGGATCAGTTTGGATGGCACCAGCTCCCTGAGCAACATGATGATGGAACATGACCAACTTCGAACTTATGTAAATGCTTATTTAGTAGGTGCCAAAGTGATTTCACAGCGAGAACTGGAAGACGGTACATTCGAAACGGTTGTTGAGCTGGCATTACAAGAAAACTTTAGGCAATGTGCCAGCTCTCCTGAGGCCATTCGTTCCAATCCCAACTGCCAGTTACGTAAACGCAGCACACCATCGAGCACTATGGCAGCTCCCAAAAAACAACCGTCCTCATTTTATAGCGTGCAATAATGAAAGTTTTGGTTTCCTCTCTATTACTGCTTCTGTCATTGAGCCTTCCTGCACAAGTCATTCAAGCAGAGGGCCAAGCCATTATTTATAATCAAGATATAAATGATGCTCGCTACCGCGCAACACAACAGGCAATTAAACAGGCAACGCTTCAAGCCAGCGCATTAGTACGAAGCAATGACAGTCTAAGTAATGGCACACTAAACTCGAACCTTTCTATCCAAGCCTCAGGGCAAGCTGACAATGTCGATATCATTTCGGAGCAAGTGTTTGATAATATTTTAAGCCTTACCATTGAGGCTAATATTAATACAGACGACATGTGCGATAACGGTACCGTTAACCCTTATCGAAAGTCCGTTGGCGTAACAGGCTTTGCCTTACAATCTCCACAACAAGCCACACTCGGTGCATTACATAACATTGGTCGTCAATTACCTAAAAACTTGGTCGACGCAATCAACCAGCAAGGTTATATAAGAGCTTTGGCGGCAACCCATCTGAGTGTTTATCCCGATTTAATCAATGCACCTACCTCAGCTAATAATGACGGTTCATTAACAGATGTGGCTCGCATCGGCGAAGATCTTGGCGTGCAATACGTCATAAGTGGTGTGATTCGAGACATCAGTGAGCTGTACCCTAAACATCCTAAAGACAAGACTCCCCTTAACTCTTTGCTCAGCTGGGCGAACAAAGAGGATGGACAACGTAGTTTTGTGCTCGATTTATATATTTACGATGGATTTAGTGGCGCTTTGATCTTTCAACATCGTTATGATGAAGTTGGTAACTGGGACACCGAAGAAAACAACAAGGTTGGCTTTGGATCTTCACAGTTTTGGGCGCTACATTATGGTAAAGTCGTGGCTCAGACATTGAATGCAATGTCTATCGATACCAGCGATGATTTACGTTGCCAACCATTTGTTGCCAACATTTTTCGTACACAAGGAAACCAGATCTATTTAAACGCTGGAGCCTTAGCTGGAATTAAAAAAGGCGACCAGTTTCAAGTTTTTCGTCGCTATGAGATATTTGACCAATTGCAGAATGCGCAAACACAGCTTAATAACGCCAACATCAATGTTACAATTACGCAAGTTCAACCGAACTTTGCAATTGGCGAGCTCGCTGTCGAAGCTAGAATTCTAAACGTACAACAACAAGATGTTGTGATCGCTTGGTAATTGAATAAAATCAAGCCACAACAACCTATATGATCAGGATAGAAGTTACATGAACAACGAATTATTACATCACCTAGAACAGCGTATCAATGCAGCAGTAGAAGAGATTTCAACACTTCGTCAACGCATCTCTGAACTGGAGATGCAGAACTACGAGCTATCAGAAGAGCGTGACGAAACAAAAGCACAACTGGCACAACAAGCTGAGCAAACCACAAACTGGGAAAGCAGCTTGAACCAAATGCTGAGCAAACTTAACCAACTGGATTAATTAACGTTTATGAAAAAATTTGTTACAGCGGCACTTCTTGCAGGGGCCACCAGCGCATTTGCCGCTGGACAATTTTCTCCTCTATTCAGCTTTGAAGGCGTTTTCAGCAAGCCGACAACAGCAACAGGCACAACATCAAGCTTTATAAATGCTTCAATGGAATACACTTACCCTCGTAGCCTATCAGTATATGGTGGTGTGTCTTTCATTTTACGAGACAGCTTTGAAACGGGCGGCCACGTTGGCATGCGCTTTTATACGCCAACACCACTATTTTATGTCAATGGTTCCGCTCCTGTTTGGAGCTACTTAGGTGCTGGCGTTAATGTATTAGATGATGTTGCGTTTTATCCAGAGGCCGGCTTTCGCATCGGTCTTACCGATGACACTCGTATCGACCTTTTTATGAAGGTGTATAACTCTAACGACACTGCTTACGATCGCCATGCTACCATCGGCGTGGGTCTAACATTCTAACGCTATGAAACTGTTTGCGATTCTTATTATTTGTATTGCTCTGATTAGCGTCTATCGCTGGTTGGAAAACAGCACACCTTCTCTGGTTGTTCTGCCTACCCCCCAGCAGCTAAATAAAATGGTTGGCCTTGAAGACGCTCCGCGTGTACCACTTTGGCTTGCTGATGCAGGAAATTAACTTATGGACCGCTTAATCAAAGCCTTAGAAGGCAAAATCGATGATTTAGTGAATCAGTTAGAACTCGCTAAACTTGAAATTGAGCAATTAAAAGAGCACACCCACTCTAATGAAAGCAGCGCGCCAAGTGATGCCTCGTTAGATCTACTTTCTTCAATGAGCCAGCGCCGTTCAACCGAAGAACAGCTACAACTGTACATTGAAGACAGTTTAGACCTGCTCAATCCTGTTGAATCAGAGGCAGATGAGCCAGAAACAGACAACAACCAGACCACTTTAAACTTTGACCTTCTTCACTCTGCTTTGGAAGATCAACCAACTGAAGACATTCAAGAAACAAAAGACTCTCCTATGACTACTGAACAACAAACAACGATCACCGCTGACATCCAAGAGACTGCTGCGACTGAAGTTGAGCATACTGAAACAACCTCTACGCCTAGCGAAACTCCTGAAACAGCATCACTCAGTGCCGAGGAGAAGCGTCGTCAGAAAAATCAGAAGAACAATCGTCGCCTGATTAAGATGTTGGAAGATCGCTACCCCAAAGCATTCGATTGGAATAACCCTCGCCCACTTAAGGTTGGTATCGATAAAGATATGACCTTGGACGAAGAGTTTAACGCCAGCAAACAAAAGCGCGCCATGGCCGCTTACACACGCTCTGACCGTTACAAGAAGTGTCTACAGTCGGGCCAACCTCGTATTGACTTAGAAGGCATCGCGGTAAGCGATGAACCAGCACTTCCTAACACTAAGAAGCCTACTGCTGCACCTGAGGCGAAAAAGCCAATGCCTAAACACAACAAAGGCAAACGTCCTCAAGACAACAAACCTCAAGCAAATAAAAGCAAAGGCAAAGCAAACCCACGCTCATCAAACAAAGAGCGCAACCAACCAAAACAAGACCCTCAATTCGATAATCTGTCGCCTGAAGAGCGCATGAAAGCTAAATTAGCACTTTTAACGAATAAAAGTTAAAAAAGGGGTTTACAAGAGGCGGGGCTATACGTAATATATGCCTCGCTGCTGTGGAGGGGTTCCCGAGTGGCCAAAGGGAGCAGATTGTAAATCTGCCACGAAAGTTTCGGTGGTTCGAATCCACCTCCCTCCACCATTTTTATTTTCTCGATTTTTCATTTATAAAAATCGTTCGAAATTAAAAATTTATCTATCGAGTCATTCTGACTTAAGTAATTAAAAACACTTCAACTGAACAACAAAACCATTTCTATAATTATTTAAGCACTTCAAACATAGCGATATTATTTATATCAGAGAAAACCCTTCAAACCCTCTCCATCAATAAATCCAGACACCCAACCCTCTCAAACTAAATAACCACTAGACCAGCTCAGATACCTATTAGCTATACAACTCCCATATCAATAGCCACTTACAAGCAACTAAGAAACCTCGGAACACCACAGAAACCACTGATACTGAGCACCCACACATAAGCTTTCTCCCAGGCCCATACATCACAGAACTACTTAACTAAGCACCAGTCAGCCCCTCAGCGATCAACTCACCCCTACAAAACCAAACACACCAAGACTGCTATATTCGCCCATAACATGAAGCCTGCACCCGTATCGAATCATCCGATAAAACCTCAGACCAACCACAGCGAAAAATCTTGTTATTGATACGTAAATAATGGGAGCACAACAAAGAAAACTCTAGCAAGCAGCAACGACCCACCCAAACCAGTCAATCTACGACCCACGATTGGTGCAGACTTTTAATAAGCACGACTCAACAAGGAGCAAGCAAGATAACCCCTCTCAATAGCTTAGAAATACTTTGCAGACCGACCTATCAAACACCAAAGCAACCACAACACCTGAACAACAAAACGGCTCGAAAAGCTATCAGAGAACCCCCCCCCCCCCCCCTCAAGACCTACGGCTATTCATAGCAACCACTCAAGGAACGACAAGTAACAGAAATGTAGAAATGTAGAAATGTAGAAATATAGAAATGTAGAAATGTAGAAATGTAGAAATGTAGAAATGTAGAAATGTAGAAATGTAGAAATGTAGAAATGTAGAAAATGAAAAATACTGAAGGGAAAAGCGAAAGGAAGAAAATATTAAATAGGCAACTAATGGGGTGGACGATGGGGCTTGAACCCACGACCGCCGGAATCACAATCCGGAGCTCTACCAACTGAGCTACGCCCACCATATAGTGCTAGATATGGCTCCCTGAACTGGACTCGAACCAGTGACCTAATGATTAACAGTCATTTGCTCTACCAACTGAGCTATCAGGGAA
>NZ_LTAX01000022.1 GCF_001639745.1 Marinomonas gallaica | reverse complement strand
ATCGCCGATGGTAGTGTGGGAGATCCCATGTGAGAGTAGGTCGTCGTCAAGCATCATACAAAGGAAGCCCTGATAGCGATGCTGTCAGGGCTTTTTTGTGTCTGCGGTTTTCCTCAACACATCAACGCATCAACGCATCAACGCAGCTAGATTGCGCATCCTCTTTTGTGTTCCGCTTGCGCCTGTCTCATACTTCGATGCGTCAGCGCGTGACATCAAAAGCGTGCACCTTATGGCAAGAGAAGGCGTTTAGAAAAACAGAGACGGAGCACCACCGGATCCCATCTCGAACTCAGAAGTAGCTCTCAACACGCTGCAGGCGCTCACCATCGCAGATGGTCGTGTGGGAGATCCCATGTGAGAGTCCCACAAGGGGATAGATATAGGTCGTACCGCAAGTGTATAGATATCGTCAAGCATCCTACAAAGGAAGCCCTGATAGCGATGCTGTCAGGGCTTTTTTGTGTCTGCGGTTTTCGGCATCTCAACGCATCAACGCAGCTAGATTGCGCATCCCTTTTATGCCCCGCTTGCGCCTGTCTCATGCTTCGACGTGTCAGCGCGTGACATCAAAAGGGGGCGCTGTAACCTGTAGATTCTCTTAATAGAATTTACCAATCTACATTGAAGCATTAACTATTAATCTATCCCTAGATAGGTTTGCTTGAGCGATGTAGTCAATTAAAAATTACGAATCTGATTGGTTTTTGAATGTTTTGAAAGTGTCGGCTATCAAAAATGCATCGGATTTTACTGAGTTTCAATTATCACTGACTCAAAGCGACTTTTATTTGATCAATATAACTATTAAAAATACTCTTTATGTAATTTTATTTCAAATAATGCCTGTTAATGAGTAGGCGCTCATTTGAAAGCGGTATAAAATTTCAACATCAAATTTTGGGCTTTTAAATTTACGTGTTGGAGTTTTTCGATGTCAGATGTACTACAAGTCGTCCTCATCAGTTTAGCGGTGATTGCTTTGCTGGGTGTGGTGCTGGAGGATGTGATTCATGTTAACAAAGCAAAGGTGACTTTGTTTTTAGGAACCTTTTCATGGTTTTTGCTCTACGTGTTCCATTCCGATTCAGAAAGTCAGTCAGAGGTTATTGCACGGGGTTTTGAAGAAAATATTGCCGAAATAGCAAGTCTATGGTTGTTTTTGGTTGCGGCTATGACGTTTGTTGCCTACTTAAATAAGAAGGGCATGATTGAAAATGTCATTCATTTATTTATGCCAAAGAGGATCAAAGAAAGGTCGTTGTTGTTCTTGACCGCTATTTTCTGTTTTATATTTTCTTCCTTAGCCGACAATATTACCGCAACGCTGGTATCGGTGACGTTGATTTTGTCGCTTAATTTATCGACTAAGAAAACCGTTAGGTTTGCTACGCTTGTAGTTTTTGCTGTGAACTCAGGAGGTGTTTCTTTGATCACCGGTGATGTCACGACGCTGATGATTTTCTTAGACGGTAAAGTACATATTTTAGATCTGTTATTGTTATCTCTGCCTGCATTCTCCGCTGTTATGGTGTTGGCGTTGCTACTCAGCCGTGGTTTAAGTGATACGGTTGAGATCAATATCCGTCACAATGAAGTAAGACCGGTCGACCTAATGATCGCAGGGGCCTTTTTATGTACGATTATTTCAACGATCGCTGCCAATGTCTTATTTGGTATTCCGCCTGTACTAATGTTCTTAATGGGCATGGCGACGATGTTTCTTATTGCTCGTTTCTTTAATGACGATGAAGAGGAAGAGCAATCTATCCTTGAATACATTCGAGTGATTGAGTTTGAAACCTTGCTGTTCTTCTTAGGTATCTTACTTCTCGTTGGGATGCTAAAAGAAATTGAGGTGCTGGATACGATTGTTCGCATGTATGAAATCATGCCGCCTTACATGGCTAACTTCTTGATGGGAGTTCTGTCCTCGGTGATTGATAACGTGCCACTCACGGCGGCCTTATTGAAAGCGGGTATCGTGATGACCGAAGCCGAGTGGTTAGGATTGACCTATGCGGTAGGTGTTGGTGGATCATTGCTTGTGATCGGTTCTGCTGCTGGTATTGTTGCGATGAGTAAAGTGGATGGGCTGACATTTGGTTCTTATGCACGTTACTTCATTGTGCTCGCACTTGTTTATACGATGGGGTATGCCGCATCGGTCGGTTTGGCCCAGATTTTATTGGGTTAGTTTTGATTATGAACAGGCACTTAGGTGCCTGTTTTTAGTTTGTTGTTAGGCCAATATTGGCCTAACAATTGTATGTAATGGAGGTAAGAGAATGTATTTTTAGCCCTGCTCCCCAAATGGGGGCGTAGACAGTCGCTTATTTGGTGCGTGCCTATGCTGCGTGTATCGAAATGGAGCATATATGGTAGATGTTGTTTGGCTTTTAGTTTCTGCTACGCTGGTATTCCTAATGCAAGCGGGTTTTTTATGTCTTGAAAGTGGTCGCATCCGCAGTAAAAACAGTATCAATGTTGCCGCGAAAAACATTTCCGATTTTATTCTATCCTCTGCAGTTTTTAACCTAGTTGGTTTTGGTTTAATGTTTGGTGCTTCCCAATACGGTGTATTTGGAACCTCTGACTTGTTGTTTGGCGAGCAGGCCGATTCCTCATCCATTGCCTTTTTCCTATTTCAGATGATGTTTTGCGGTACGGCCGCTACGCTGGTATCCGGCGCGGTTGCAGAGCGTATGACGTTCTCAGGCTATTTAATGATCACTGTTATTCTCAGTGCTTGTATTTATCCAATAGTCGGGCACTGGGCTTGGAATGGTGTGTATTCAGACGTCAGTCAGGGTTGGCTAGAGTCTTTAGGCTTCATCGATTTTGCTGGATCAACGATCGTACATTCTGTTGGTGGCTGGGTAGCTTTAATTGCAATCTGGGTGATTGGCCCGCGCTTACGTCGTTTCGACAAAGGCATTCACTTACCACAAGGTAGCAACTTGCCATTATCGGGATTAGGCGTGTTGCTGATCTGGTTGGGCTGGATTGGTTTTAACGGAGGTAGCACGTTACAGCTGAGCGAAGCCGTTCCACATATTTTATTGAATACTTTTATGTCGGCAGTATGGGGCGGGATTGGGGCGATGGCCTTATTCTATACATTAAGGCGTTATATTAATGTCTCTCAGTTGCTCAATGGCGTGATTGCCGGTTTGGTTGGTATCACGGCTGGCTGTCATGTCGTTACGGTCAATGGCGCAATTTTTATTGGTTTTACCAGCGGATTGATTACTGTGCTTGGCAGTATGTTGATGGAGCGTTGGAAGTTAGACGACGCCTTAGATGTGGTGCCAGCACATTTATTTGCAGGGATTTGGGGGACTTTAGCCGTCTCATTGTTTGGTGATCTAGATAAGATTGGTACTGGCTTAAGTCGCTGGGAACAGTTTGAAGTTCAAGCGTTGGGCATTGTTTCGATTGGTCTTTACTGTGTTGTTGTAGCGAGTATCGCATTGTATCTATTGCAAAAGGTGATGGTTCTACGTGTGACTCAAGAGGAAGAAGAGCAGGGTCTTAATATTGCTGAACATAGGGCCACCACAGAGCTGATTGATCTTTTGAATTCAATGCACGATCAAGAAGATGAGGCTGACTTTTCCAATCATGTGCCAGAAGAGCCGTTCACAGAAGTCGGTCAGATTGCGAAACAATATAATCGGGTGCTTGATAAAGTTAGCCAAGAAATTAGCGAGCGTGACCAAGCTCTGTTCTGGTTTAAAGAAAGTGAAATGCGAAAGTCTGCGATTCTTGATGCTTCAATGGATTGCATTGTTACGATAGACGGTGATGGCCATATCATTGAATATAACCCTGCTTCAGAGCGTACGTTTGGCGTGTTAAAGCGCCAAATTAAGGGAAAAAGCTTTATTGATAGTTTTGTCCCAATTAAAGAAAGACAAAACATTCGAAGTAGCTTGGCCACTGGCTTTTCCAGTTCTGGAGGTTGGCTGATTAATCGACGCAATCATTTTCAGCTACAGCGAGGCGACAACCAGATTTTCCCAGTGGAAATATCAATTACCAAGGCACTGAATGACCAGGGAAGCTTTCAAGAGTTTACGCTCCATATCCGTGATGTAACGCGCCATGTAAAGCTCCAGCAGCGTTTACGCTTGCTTGCTTACAATGATCCACTTACCAATCTCTATAATCGCGCCTACATGTCAGAGCAGCTTGAGCGTGCACTGGTGTATGCGGAGGAACATCATCAGGCTGTGGCGTTGTTATTTCTCGACTTGGATAAGTTTAAAGTGATCAACGACTCTTTAGGTCACAAAGCTGGTGATGAGTTGCTGTGCGAAGTGTCCGTTCGGCTTAATGATGTTGTCTTAGCGTCCGATATCATCGCGCGCTGGGGCGGCGATGAGTTTCTGATTATGTTGACAGAGAGTGTCTCTCCAGAACGTGCAATGACGCTTGCACATGAAATTTTAGCGAGCATGGTGGAGCCAATGTTGCTTGCGAATAAGCCTGTTAAAGTAGGGACGAGTATCGGTATCGCTATTACGGAACATCTTTATGATGCCGAGCAGCTGATTCAGCAAGCTGATATGGCCATGTATTGGGCCAAAGAAAATGGTCGAGACCATGCTCGATTCTTTGAGGCTCATATGGCCAATGAGATAACCGATCGTTTTCGATTGGAACAAGAAATCAAAGATGCCATTGGGGCTCAGCAATTTTATTTAATGTACCAGCCACAAATGAATACGCTAACGCAGTCGATCATTGGGTTTGAGGCCCTGATTCGTTGGGAACATCCAGAAAGAGGTTTTGTGTCTCCGGTGGAGTTTATTCCGTTAGCGGAAGAGTCGAATGTAATTTGTCGTATTGGCGAATGGGTGTTAGAGCAAAGTATCGCCAAGCTTCACCAGTGGCGAAATCAAGAGCTCAAAGTGTTACCAGTCGCTGTTAATATCTCCGGTAGGCATTTTGTTTCAGAGGGTTTCAGTCAGCATATTGAGACGCTGTTAGAACGTTATAAAGTGCCGGGTGATTTACTCAAGATAGAGATCACAGAAGGTGTGTTTATCCACGATATGAACCAATGTATCGAGATCATGGAAGGATTAAAAGCGCTCGATGTCGAGATTTCAGTCGATGACTTTGGTACAGGGTATTCGTCGCTGCATTATCTTAAAAAACTACCGCTGGATATTCTAAAGATAGATAAATCGTTCGTTTGCGAGATTGGTGATCATGCGGAAGGTGACAAAATTTGTGAGGCTGTGATACAGCTGGCGCAGAATTTAGATTTACAGGTAATCGCGGAGGGAGTAGAAACAGCGGAGCAAGCCAGTGTATTGAATGCGCTTGGTTGTTATCTGCATCAAGGCTACTTCTATGCTAGACCGTTACCAGAATCGGAAGTCATCGCACTGTTACACCATGAGCTTCCGATTCTATCGAACTAGCTAGTCTTCTTCTTGCGCATCAGCCGGCTGGCGTGTACGAATCTTACTCATCAATGACTGTCCAGTCGTTCTAGGAATGGCCGGGTTGTCACGATGCAGGGCCGTTTTAGCAATCATATTGGCCGCTACCGGAGCGGTGATTAACAAGAACAAAGTGATTAATAACTCTGAAACCGAAAAACGGCTTTGAGTAATCGTTTGATAAATAAGTGATGATAGCAAGATACCTGTAATGCCCAACGTAGTGGCCTTTGTCGGGCCATGCAGGCGAGTAAAAATATCAGGTAAACGTGCCAAACCAATAGATCCGACCAGCAAGAAAACCCCACCAATAACGAGTAATACCGTAATCAATAGCTCGGTGTAAAATGACATGTTGCTCTCCTATTACTCGATGATATCGCCGCGAAGTAAGTACTTACAAAGAGCGGACGTACTAACAAAGCCTAACATTGCAATCAATAAAGCCGCTTCGAAGTACAGACTGGTTTGCATATAAATACCGTAAAGCATCAACAATGCAATCGCATTAATGTACATGGTATCCAATGCCATGATTCGGTCCGAAATATGTGGTCCAACCAACAACCGCCATAAGTTGAGAAATAAAGCGATACAAATACAAATAGTGACGAAGAATAACGCCCAGCTTAGCATCCTAAGATCTCCTTAATTGGGCGCTCATAGCGCTGTTTAATTTCATCAATCAAGTCTTGTTCATTATCCAAGTGTAGGGCGTGAACATACAGCCATTGCTTATCTTCTGAGATCTCTACACTGACGGTACCTGGGGTTAATGACACCGTGCTTGCCAAAAGCGTAATGCCAACATCCGACGTGATATCTAGCGGAATGGCGACAAAGCCTGGATTAAGATTTTTGATGGGGCCAAGCACTAAGACAGCGACTTGGATATTGGCCACCAAGATGTCTTTTAGCACCATAAAGAAATAGCGAATCGCAAGCCAAGGTTTTTTGATTTTGGGCTGCTCGTTACGCATGCTGTTTACCAGCAAGGGAATACTGATCGCAAAGAATGCAGCGAGTAAAATGTGCCCTGGGCTGATGGAACTGTTCAGCAGTAGCCAAACAACAAACAGTAGAAGGCTATGGAATGGCATAGGCAAAAATGACATTAAAAGCCTCCTTTAGATAGCGGTGCAGTCAGTAGCGCATCGACCGATAAACTTGGGTTAAATAAATAAGCAGCGGCTTCGTTGGTTAACTCTGTCAGCGGGCCTGCAAACAATGCCAAGATAGGTGAGGCAGACAGTAGCAATACGATGCCCAGCCACTCACCCAAATGAATAGGCTGACTGTCTTCGTTTGACTGCTTGTTGGTAGAGTAGCGCCAGAACAGTGTGGTGCCTGCACGAGACAACGCTATCAAAGAGCCTAGACTGCTTAGCAGTACAATCGGCCATACCCACATTTGCTCGGTCGCTGATTGCACAGACTGAAGAATCATAATTTTACCGATAAAGCCTGAGAACGGTGGCATACCGATAACAGCAACAGCGGCGATTGAGAAGAATATAGCTAAGAAAACAGGGTTATCCATGGCTTTCGCCATGACAAACCGATCTTCGGCTTTACCACGTTGGCGACCGATTAAATCGGCTAACAGGAACATACCGCCCGCCACCAATGTACTGTGTATCATGTAGTACAAAGCCGCACTCGTTGCCGCTTCATTTTGCAATGCAGCACACACTAATAAAGTACCGGCCGATAGCACAACAAGATTGGCAGTAACCAGTTTGAGGCTAGGGCTGGCCAACACGCCGATGGTACCGACGACGATCGTCATTAACGCTAACGGCCACAACCAAGATTGAGCAATATGGGCTAGCTCACCCGCCTCATCGCCGAATACTACACCATGAATACGCAAGATACTGTAGATACCTACTTTGGTCATAACAGCAAAAATAGCCGCTACCGGCGCACTCGCGCTTGAGTAAGTCTTTGGTAACCAAAAGTGCAGCGGCAACATGGCAGATTTCATGCCAAATACCACCAGCAGCATCAACGCACCGATCTTCGTCAGAATCACCACACTGCCGTCTAGCTCAGATACCTTTTGTGCCATGTCAGCAATATTGAGTGTGCCTAATGTACCGTACAAAATCCCTAAGCCGAATAGAAACACACTCGAACCAGCTAAGTTTAAGATGACATAATGAACGGTTGCCTGTGTCTTTTGTTTGCCACCGCCGTGTACGAGTAACGCGTAGGACGCGATCAGTAGAATTTCGAAGAATACGAATAAGTTAAACGCATCACCGGTTAGAAATGCACCGTTGATCCCCATCACTTGGAACATAAAGAGAGGGTAGAAGTAGCCACCGGCGCGGTCATAAGACCCTGTCGCGTAGCATAACGCTCCAAAGGCCAAGAAGTTCGTTACGGCCACCATCACCGTAGACATCGAGTCAGCAACAAGCACGATACCGAAAGGTGGACGCCAATCGCCTAGAATGTATTGCGTTACGCCTTCCGTTTGAACGTGTGTAACCAAAGCAAAACCAACGACGACTTGCGCAAACATTGATAACAGCGTGGCAATACGCTGGCGTTTAATATTCTTTGACAGCGGCGGTAGTAATAACAGCGCCCCGGTAATCAACGGCAACAGAATGGGTAAAATACTAAGATGTTGCATTTAGCGTTGGCCTCCGGCTTTCTGGCGAGCTGATTCCTTGGTCTGTGGAATTCGACCATCCACATGATCATTGCCTAAATCGGCACGGGCACGCATAGCCAAGATAACGGCAAAGGCCGTCATGGCAAAGCCGATAACAATCGCCGTCAACACCAAAGCTTGAGGCAAAGGGTCACCATACTCTTCAGACATCCCTAGAACCGCAGCGGCATCCAGTTTCAAGCGTCCGCTTGCAAACAGGAATAAGTTCACGGCGTAAGACAGCAGTGTTAAACCAACCACAACCGAAAAGGTACGGCCGCGAAGAGTTAAGAAAATACCGCAGGCCGTCATTAAGCCCACACAAAAAGCGTAGATGCCTTCCATTATGCTTCCTCCTCATACACAGCACGTTCACTCGTGGTCAACTGACCAAGATTTGCCAAGATCAACATGGTTGCCCCTACGACAGTTAAAAACACGCCTAAATCAAACAACATGGCGCTGGCCAACTCAAACTTACCGATGACCGGTAAATAGAAGTAATCGAACCAAGACGTTAAGAACGGACGGCCAAACAGCCAGCTGCCTAAGCCCGTCAATGTAGCAATACCGATACCAGAGCCAATCATAATTTGGTAATCCAGTTTCAAACGGTCTTTAATCCAATCGACACCATGCGCCACGTACTGCTGAATAATGGCAACCGACGTAATCAAGCCCGCGATAAAACCACCCCCTGGCATGTTATGACCGCGCAGGAAGATATAAGCGGATACTAATAATGCCAATGGCAGCAAACTTTGAGAAACCACAGACAACATAAGTGGATGGCGATCACTCGACCAAGGTCGACCTTGTTCGTTGCTGGATGGCATGTACAGGCGCATACGAGCAATCAGCTTAAAGATACCCAGAGCGGCGATGCCCAATACCGTAATCTCACCTAACGTATCAAAGCCACGGAAGTCGACAAGAATCACATTGACCACGTTCGTACCACCGCCACCGGTTTTACTGTTTTCGGTGAAGAAGTCAGAAATTGTATCCAGCGGACGCGTCATTAAGGCAAAGATTACAGTACCTACGATACCGCCAATCATGGCCGAGATGCCTAAGTCACGCACAACACGACGAGGGCTCGACTCTTTCGGGGTTTTCTGGGGTAAGAAGAACAACGCCAGCATCAGCAAGATGATGGTCACGACTTCAACCGATAACTGAGTCAATGCCAAATCTGGTGCCGAAAAACGAGCAAAGGCGAGGGTGACAATCAAGCCGACAACAGACAATGTTAACAAAGCAACCATACGGCGGCGATGCCAGATAACGGTAGCGAGTGATGCCAAAGACAACAGTACCGCGCCCGTAATGGATAACGCATCCAGAGGAATCTCCGGGCGATGGCCAGCAGTGGCATCAAGATCTAACAACGGATACGCACTGACGACGATCGTCAGCATCATTAAAAAGTACATATAACGCTGCAACGAGCCGTTCTCAGTGAACCCTATAAACCATGTTGCTTTACTCACCAATTGTTGAATTGCACGTTCAAACAAAATTTTAGGATCGTTAGTCGGGAACTGAGCTTGGAATTTGAATAAGTGTTGGCGGTTGTAATACACCACCAGACCACCGACTAAGGCGATCGCACTCATCAGAAGAGGAATGTTAAAACCGTGCCAAATGGCCAAGCTATAGCTAGGCACATCGCCATTCAAAGCCGCATTCGACGCACTGTACAACAGATCGCCAACAATAAAGCTTGGGAAAATACCCACGGCCAAACACAGCGCCACAAGCACCTCTACCGGTACACGCATATAGCGAGGTGGTTCATGAGGCGTTTTCGGCAAATTAATCGGCTCACCGTTAAAGAATACATCGTGAATAAAGCGAAGCGAGTAAGCGACGGACAGGACACCGCCCAGTGTGGCCAGTACAGGTACCATCCAGGATATAGAGCCTAATGAGTTCTGATGCAGCGTTTCATTAAAGAACATTTCCTTGGATAAGAAACCGTTTAGCAGGGGCACACCCGCCATCGCCATCGATGCGACCATCGCTAGCGTGGCGGTATACGGCATGTATTTCCATAGACCGTTGAGCTGACGCATGTCTCGGGAACCAGACTCGTGGTCAATGATACCCGCCGCCATAAACAGAGACGCTTTAAAAGTAGCATGGTTGATAATGTGGAAAATGGCGGCAACCAAGGCCAGATCAGAACCCATACCCAGTAGGAGAGTGATCAAACCTAAATGACTGATAGTGGAGTTAGCCAGCAAGCCTTTTAAGTCGTGCTGGAACAAGGCTAAATAGCCGCCCAATAGGAATGTCGCTAGCCCCGTCATGCTGACCATTAAGAACCAAAGATCGGTGCCGGCCAAAGACGGGTAAAAACGCGCCATCAAAAAGATACCCGCTTTTACCATAGTGGCTGAGTGTAAGTAAGCACTTACTGGAGTCGGCGCCGCCATGGCATTCGGTAACCAGAAATGAAACGGAAATTGTGCGGATTTAGTGAACGCACCGATTAGAATCAACACAGTGATAATTGGGTAGGTACTGCTCGCACGAATCATGTCGCCGCTGTCTAAAACGGTTTGCAGCTCAAAGCTGCCGACCACATTACCCAGCATGAGTAGGCCTGCTAACAAGAACAAGCCGCCTGTGCCGGTAATGGTTAACGCCATTCGTGCCCCTTTACGAGCATCGCTTTTGTGGCCCCAGAAACTGATCAACAAGAATGAGCTAATACTGGTTAACTCCCAGAACACCCACATCTGGATCAAGTTATCAGACATGACCACGCCAAGCATGGCAAACATAAACAGAATCAGGTAACAGAAAAACTTACCGATGTTGTCATTGCTTGAAAGATAGTAGCGGGCATAGAGAATGACCAAGAGGCCAATGCCTAAGATCAGCAAGCTAAACAGTAGAGACAGACCATCCAATCGAAAGGCTAAACTCAGTCCGAGACTGGGGACCCACTCAATGGCGGTTTGAAAACGCTGCCCATCTAAAATGGCGGGTGCTAATTGCAGTACTAAAAATAAGGCCACTGCAGGTAAAGCAGCCGTTAAAAATGCACATGCGGTTCGGCTATAGCGGGTACTACATAAGGGGACTAAGGTTCCCAGTAATACTAATAGGGGAATGCATAGTAGAGTATTCAACGGATCTGCTCCTTCATAGCATTTTTAACAGTTAGCCCTACTAAAGGCATGACTGTTTCCATTTATTCGGCATCATATGTGAACAAATCGATGCTTATTCATCTGTATCCTGTAAGGATAGCGTGATAGAACAACATTTTCTTTAAAAAATTGACGAAAAAAAGTAACAAAAATAACGTCTTGCACCCTCATCAAAAAAAAGCGCCGAATTCAATTCAGCGCTTCTTAATAGACTCAAATCAATCGATTAAGTTCATTGACTCTTAATTTCTTCCATCAACGACTCGATGCTCACCACCACATGTAAGCTAGCGGTTTCCATCTTATCTAGATGATGCAACATATCGGCAGACTTGCCTTGCTCAGCAGCGGCAACGGCCGCACGACCAGAGTCATGAACAGTCTTATGTGGCGCTTCAATCGCACGGAAATTATGCGAATGCTGAAAATGCTTCTGTCCGTAACCCTGATAGTACCATTTACCAAGGCGACATTCCGTATGTGCGTTAACCGCTTCACGGAAGTCTTTTTTATCGATCTTGTTATACACCTGATTTTTCCAAACGGAATGGTCAAGTTTAACCGTATCAAGGAAGGCTTGTGTTGCCGCCATTTTGATTACGTTCTGCATTTTCTGAGACGTTGTAATCACGGTTCCAACAATGCTGTCGATTTGTCCTGCCGAGGTCGCAACATCTTCGGCGCTGGATTGGTTTTTGTCCACCATGCCTTTAATTTTTTGTGTTTGATCTAGAACTTTTCGTACTAAGTCTTCTACTTGCTCACTGGCTGCATGGGTTTTACTGGCAAGATTACGGACTTCGTCTGCAACCACGGCGAACCCACGCCCCGCTTCACCTGCACGAGCCGCTTCAATCGCTGCATTCAAAGCCAATAAGTTAGTTTGATCTGAGATTTCTTGGATGCTGGAAACCAATTGACTGATGCCACTGGCGGTTTTATCCAGCACAACAGCGGCGTCCATACTGGAGCTGGCTTCTTGATTGATGATTTCAGCACGGTCGTTTAAACGAGACAGTGCGGTACGCGTATCAGCAAAAAGCGTGTCGACTTCTTTTAGTTGCATACGTTCATGGATTAATGTCTCGGCACTCTCGGCTAAGCCTTGTCGAATAGAATTGAGCATGTCGCCACCACGCAGCTGGTAGCTTAATAGCTCTGAGCAGTAATCGTCGGCCGTATTGATAGCGGCGTCTTGCTTTGCTTGGAGTAGTTCAGTCTCAAGTGCTGAAATACGTTGCTGGCTTTGCGAACGTTCTTGTTCTATTTGTTGCTCTAGATCGGCAATACGGTTTTTATGTGAAGAGAAAAACATCGTCTAAGCGGCCTCCGCAATGGCTTTTTTATAAATAGCACAACGGTATAGTGTGCTTAATGCGGTCAGGATAAAAGATATTTATCTGTAGAGTGTATGAAATTTGTAAGCGACATTAAAAAGCCTGCTTCGGATCAATAACCAAGGGCTATTTGAAGCAGGCTAATGTGACGAGACTGTTCATTGATGAGTATTTATCCGAAGAATGCCCATAGTGGACTGTGTTCAGAGCCCATGCTCCACAACAGCACCACGACGGCTAACAAGAACTCAAGAATCAGAACACCAATACCAAGTGTCCCCGTGGATAGAATAAAACCTTCCTTATGACTGATGCCTAAGAATCGTGGCGTTCCTTTATAAAGTAGGTAGCCTGAATAAACGACCCCCAAACACACGGCTAACACACAAAGCCAAGCAATAGGATAAATCGCAAATAAACCACTCAAAAACATGGGTGTTGCAATATAACCTGCAAAGACAATGCTTTCAGCACGGCTAGGGCGATGAGAGTACTGGCGCGACAGTGCATGAATCGCCGACCCTACACCTGCAACCGCTAATAAGATCAAACCGTAAAATAACACCCCCAGACCTAGAGCCGTCATCAAACTAAGCTTCACGCCTTCTTCACCGTTCAACGTCCAACCCACTTGCGTCGTACCGATGAAACTACTAACGACAGGAATCGCCGCCATGATCAGCACATGATGTGCATACATATGACTGACAGATTCGTGTTCTCTATTGATTTCTCGCCATTCTCGATCAGGATGGTGTAACAACCCCCAAACATGATTAATCATGCTGTCCTCCTCGCTATCGACTATATGAGTTAGAGTTTACTTAAACGTTTAATTACGTACACAAGTAACGTCTACAACGTTCAGTATAGATGCATACGAGCAAGTAGTCGGACTGGATGATAATGATTTCTTATAAGCAGGTGATTTAATAGACGGTTACGCTATATTAAAACGCACGAGCGTAGGGGCAACGGCTTAGTTGAAGCTGTCCGTGCATTGATACGTTTCTGGCATTTCGATACGAAATGGCTGGTCAAGTGGTGCCTTGTGATCCAGTCTCTGAAGACTGTTTGACACCAAAAACTCATACAACTTCCATCGAGAACAGTCTTTATTTTCCACAGTACTGGTGCTGTGCAGTACGACCTGATTGTCTTGATTTACCAGCTCTAAACGAAAAGTTGCTTCTAACAATGAGTACGGAATTGTTTCGTAACCCACCACGTAAGGCATGACGTGATAATCGGTGTCACAGTAATGATCACCGTCTTTATTTTTATAGCAATGCGTGCTGCGCCCCGTTCGTACATCTTTATAAATAGGCGCTTTTTCTTCACGCTTAACCGTTTGACTACTTAGAGTAAAGCGTGCAATCAGATCAGGGTTATTTAACTGCGGACCAACGTAATGAAAGCCATTGGCTTGAAAGGCCTGCACCACTTGAGGCAGATAGCGTTTCTGGGTTAACGCATCGCCTGATGGCATGGCCTCCACACGGATACGAGACTCAGAAGTGATCACAGCCGTTGGGTCCACATTACTGACTTGGCGACCTGACATCACCACATTTGAGGAACAGCCGGTGACGGTTAACAGTATAACTATACTCAAAAGCGATTTCATGGCTCCTCCTTAACGTTGGTTTCGTTTTATTATTCTAATCGAAAATCCAAGTAATGCGGGTTATTAGAGATATGACACATTCGTCAAACGTTCTGATAAAAAGGCTCGATTATTGTGTCGCCTGAGAAGCAATCATCTGTGCTGAGCGTTCAAGGGACATCGAAATGCGCTCAAAGCTACCGCGAATAAGCTCTAACTGTTCCTCAGAAAGCGCAGACTGTGGCAATTGCGTTAGAAAGTGCTGTGCCGCTTGATCAAAGATCTCTGTTTTTTGGCCGTGATAACTGCTTACAAAGCCTTTCGCCAAAGCCTGCTGTAGAGTATGAAGTTCGGTGTTCAGTTGTTCGCCACAACGACTTCTGACTAAGCTGTGTAAATGCAATGAAACATGACCTAAATTTAACCCTGTTAGCGCAAGATCGATCAAATTACGGGTGTCCATCATACCTTTTTCATAGGTAGCAACGCGCAGTAAGCGGTCCCCCATACGGGCGTTGAACCACATATCGGCTTTTGAACGGTTGGGTAAATCGACCAAGTCTTGATAGGTATTCTTGATCAAACGATGCATCATGATGTTAAGGCTAGGCCCCGTAATTAACTTAAACAGCCAATACAAAAAACTGACGCCCACAAAAATCGCTAAGGCATTACTCACCGTCGAATCGATCTGAAATGCACGTGTCATATCCGGCCCTGGCATAACGAAGATAGTAAAGGGAATGGAAATGCCCAGACCTAAGGGCAGAGTGGCGCGATTGGCAATGCAGAGCAAACCAATGAAATAGGGGCCAGCCAACACCAGAATCAACAGCTCGTAATCACCACTGCTTTGCGCCAATAAGGGTAAGGCATAAAACACCGCTAACACGACAGCGATGACCACACCGACAAGGATGCGCCGCAATGCTAACGTCAACAGAGTCAGCGGAAACCGCGCCATCATAATCGAAAATACCACTGGTAGAATCATCATCATAAGCACCGCTGAGGCGCCGGTAGAAAGCCACAACACCGCCCCCACCGAAAACATCACAGCACTGCGTAACCCCGTGGCCAATCCAACCAAGGGGTCATGGTGTGATTTAATGCGTGGTGCATTCAAGCGTGGTTGACGGTGGCTGGTGAGCGCATCGAAGCTTTTAATAATGACAATCAGCTCAGCACTCAGCTCTTGAGCAATTTTAAATAAACGTAGGCCAAGGGCCGATTCATTGACTGCGTCGTTAGCATACTGACTTTGGCGACGACGCAAAGCTTGCGCAAGACGATGCGTCTCAGTAAACGTGGTGGCGCTGGCCATCTGCCCAAAGGTGTCGTGCATGTCGTCCATCATGGCACGCATAGACGGTGAAATAAGCTCAGAATGGTTGCGCTGCAAGCGACCAAAGATTTGAATTAATGCCAGCAAAGACAGGGTTTTATTGGTTAACAAATTCGAAGCGCGACTGCGCCCGGGGCCATGTGGCCCTTCAAAGCGGACTGCGGACGAGTCATCGTTCAGCGCTGCCAGAGACTCTAAAATACCATCGATCGACTTATGGCGACTGTCATGGGAACCGTTCGAATCCAGCTCGACCGCCAAGTAATCAAGCGTCATATTAATCGTAGTACGCGCATTGGTGCGCAAAACCGTACTGACTTTATTGGGCCAAATAAGCGTACTGACCAACGCGGCACACACCACGCCGACGATAATCTCACTGACCCTCGCTTGAGCAATATCAAAAATCATCGCACTGCTGGCTTGGGTGGGCTGAACCATGACCAACAGCACCACAAGGCTGGCGGTCATACCGGCCATGGCAAACGCATAAACAAGGTTGACGCGACGCACCAGCGCCGATAGCCCCGAATTGAGCCCCAACCAAAGTGCCAGAATGCTCATCGCCAGTGTTGGCTGACTGGAAAAGTTGTTCAGCAAAAAGATGCCAAAGGCACCGCCGACCACCGTACCTACAATCTGATACAGGCCTTTTTCAATCACTAGCCCACTTTCAGGGCGCATTTGTAAAAAGATCGCCCCGATCAATGCCCAATACGGGCGGTCTAAATTAAAGAACATCGCCACATACAAGGCTAAGGCCATTGCTAGCACACCTTTAATGGCAAACTTGATCGCATCACTTGTGGGGAACAGAATACTGTTGAGCAGTGCTTGCATAATGTGTCCGCTACTCAGTCGCTAGATGAATCGTCGCCGACATACCCGCACTCAACTGCACGCCATCAAACGGATCCAGTTCAATGTCCACCGGAATACGTTGCGCTAAGCGAACCCAGTTAAACGTCTGCTGTACTTGAGGCAAAAGCTGTCCGTTACTCGTCGTGTTGCTGTCGGCAATGGCTCGACCAATACTAGTGACTTTTCCTGTCAACGGTTGTCCACCGCTCATCAGGTGAACGCTGGCTTGTTGACCAACATGGATCATCGGCAGTTTGGTTTCTTCAAAGTAACCTGTCACATAGAGCGAGCCTTTTTTTACCAGCGACAATACGGGTTTTCCTTGGCTAACATAGTTACCTTCACGCAAGTTCAAGTTCACAATGTAACCATCTTGTGGCGCTGTGACTTGCGAGCGTTCTACATCCAACTTAGCCGCGTTGAGCTTTGCTTGGCTGAGTTTTAATGTCGCCTCGGCTTGCTTTACCGTAATTCGAGCGCTTTCAATCGTCTCGTCAGACACCAACTGGTCTTTTTGGCTTAGCTGGCGGCGACGCTCATACTGATGTTGCGCTAACTCTAGCGCGTATTGATTGCCGGCAACTTGTGCTTCCAACTGCTCCACCATGGTTCGAGCGCGGGCGTCGTCGATATTAAGAATGACATCGCCTTGCTTCACTTCTTGATTATCCGTCACATTGAGCGAGGTAACCCAGCCCGACACATCGGGTGCAATGGTAATCACCTCTGCGCGAACACGGCCGTCACGAGTCCAAGGGGAATACAAATAGTGCTGCCAAATCCAATAGCCCGCTAAAATCGCCAGCAGCACAACAGCGACGGTCAGGGCAACGCGTAAGGAATGCTTCATAACAGTGATTGGTTCCCAAGTAAGTAGACAACGAGCGCGAGATAGCAGACGTATAAGCCCACCTCAAACCATGCCACGCGCCAAATTTTCACATAAAGGCCCGTTTTGTAGAGCACAAACCGAGTGAGCCAAGATAGGATAAATGCCAACGGCGCAAACAAGACCAACGGGCTAAACAGCAAACCGCCCAGTGCTAATTCTTGAAACATATCGCTAAATATCCCATATCGTCGAAGTGATGATCTCAAGCTTGCTACGCCAGCGTATCGTGAAAAGACCTTTGCTGAGTAGCTTGATGTCTACCAGTTTAGCAGACTATAAAACAGAAAATGGCGTACATACTGAGGCATTACAGCGCAAACTCAGGGTAGAAGGGGAGATAAAAGCCTCGATCTCAACGCCTAGAAACCGCTGCATTATAAAAAGTAATGAACTAGATAATAAGCTATTAGGCGAGGCGATAGACGCAACGATGTGATATACGGCAGGCTGTTGATAAAGGTGTGGTATTCGGAAGGCACAAAAAAGGCCGCTTATTGCTAAGCGGCCTTTTTAGAATGTGGTGGAGATGGGGGGAGTCGAATCTCTTACTTACCCCTATTAATGACTAATAATGAGCTATAAACACCAATTTGCAAGGGGGGCTTTTACAATGATTAATCATTACGCTTCAGTTTGCGTCAGTTATGTAGTCACGATGTAGTCACTTTCTGAATTTGAACTTTTTGACACTGTATAGATCTGCATATGTTTAGGTAAGTTTGATAAGGATGTAAAACATGGTATGCACAGACATTGTCTTTCCCTTAAGCAAAGGGGGAAATGGAAACACAATAAAGCGATATGAGTTGGAAAGCAGTAAGTCTTGGGTGATTGCTACATTGAGGAGGCATCATAAGCAAGAGAACGACCGTCCTTACTGCCTATGCTCACCAAATAAGCCAAAGATGCAAGTACATGAACACCGCAACGGAAAGCTATATTTAAAGCGGCTGCCAAATACAGGATCAATGCATCATAAAGACTGTCCGAGCTTTGGGGATACTGTGTCTAGCAAAAAAAGAAATTACAAGGATGCAGTTTATACTGAGGGCGGCTTCTACAATATTTGCAGCTCTAGCTCTATTGGTGTACCTCATGGGGCTAGAGCCCCTAAGGGGGAGCAAGGTGGAAGCCAAAGAACAGGAACAGCTCGACATCGATTAACTCTAACAGATACTTTCCACGCTATATGGAGCGAGGCTGGCTTAGATACTCGAATAGAAGATGAGAGACCCCATTACGAACTTCTGAAAAACGAATTAGATAATACGGCTAAAAACATCAAAATTAACGGGACACTATTAAGTGATGTACTTTTTATTCCTAATCAGCTGACTGATAAGCAGCAACAAGAGCTTCTAGCATCCAAGCTCAAAGACAATGACTCAAAAAAGAAGTTGGTTGTTATGGGGTTGCTTAATAAGCTCAACCACCAGCCCAAAAAAGAAGGTGGTTTTTCTAAATTCCTGTTGTTTCTTTACAATGGCTATAAAGCCACCCCTAAGGCCACAGCCCCTCTTATTCTAGACGAAGGCTTGTATAAGTATTGTCAGAAAAAAATGAATTTTAAAGGGGATGTTTGGGAGTTCAATCGAGCAAATGATCTGGTTTGGGTGATTGCAACCGTTGAGGTCAAAACACGAGTTAATAGTGGCGGTGTTTATGGGAAAGTATCTAATCTCGCGTTTATTCCTGTTTCCAGTGAGCATGTTCCGATCTAAAAAATCAGTAGTATACGACTTCTTGAATAAAGTTTTAACGAACAGAAGCACGCCTATAACGCTGCTGCGCAGACTATAGGCGTGCTTCTGTTCGTTAAGCATTAAAGCAAAGTCGTTCGTATCATCATGGTTAGTTCTTTCTGGGACTTCTCAGAGCGCTCTGATCGGAATAAAGCGCCTAGTAAGGGCACATCCTTAAGAACTGGAACACCTGATTGAACTTTCCTTTCCTCATCAGTAACAAGGCCACCAAGTAACAAAGTCTGCCCGTCAACGACCCTTGCCACTGTCGATATAGATCTTTTGTTAGTAATAAGATCACTTGCTTGAGTTGAGCTTGCCACACTTGATGATTCTTGGCTTATCTGAAGAACAATTTCACCTGATGCTAGTACGTGTGGAACAACGGACAGGCTAACGCCTACGTCTCTACGTTCGATTTTTTGAATCGCATTGCCGCCGTCAGTTACTTCGTTCGAAATTATAAAGGGGACGTTCTGCCCTACAGATATATGACCACGCTCACGATCCATCACTAGGATTTGTGGGGTAGAGAGTATCTTTGTATTGCTGTTTGATATCAAAGCTGTGATCAGGCCTCGAATATTACCACCACGCGATAACACTGCATGCCCACCAAGCCCAAGCATTTGAATATCACTGGCTGAACTCATTGAGTTTTGAATGAATGAAAAACCGTTATTTGATAAGGCACTAGACAAATTTACACCGATCTCTTCAGAATCTAGTAAGTCACTTTCCATTATCACTGCCTCGATCAAAACTTGTGGTATATCGCTATCAACAACAGCTATAAACTCATCAACCATGCTAATTTGATTTTTATTACCAGTCACCAAAATAGCATTACTTGAAGGAAGTACTGTAACTGAGTGCTTAGAAACCATCGTTGCAGTAGCTTGCTCTGAATCGGGCGTAGTTATATTAGAAGTTAAAATACTTGTAATAGCACCTGAAGCCTTAGAACTTCTAAGATTGTTCAGTTTATATACTTTGGTTATCAATGGTTCATCAATGAATGTTGAACTGGAATCTAAAATAACCTGATAGATTCCATTTGATGTTCTTAAGGCGTAGCCATTAGATGTAAGGACTTTTTCAAACAGGTGCATTACATCATTAGAATCAAGGCTTTTTACATGTAAGGATATTGGCCCTTCAACTCCTCGACCCAAAATAATGTTATTACCTGTTTCTTGAGATACCCACTGAACAAAATCTGCAATTGGAGTATTACGCATCTCAAATGGATCTAAGGGTTTTGCAGTTAAATTGAAAGATAAAGAAAATGCGAATATGCTAGTTACAATAAATCGAAACATGTTGATCCTCCTTAATTATTAATGCCTCACATGCGCCTCTTGACTTAATCTCATAGCCTTTATTTCTAAGTGAAGTGGAAGATGTTCTTATTCCCTCTGAATCTATAAAGCCATAAGACGCTAATTGATTTGGCAAATTTGAATAATCTGTAATAACCCAGTCATTGAACACGTGGTTAAGAGGGATTTGAGAATGTAAGGTTTGCTTATCCTCGACTACAACCTGATGAGGTTCTGTATTTAAAATCATGATAATAAAGGTAGCTATTGAGCCGAATGCTAAGGCCGTTAGTCTTGAGTATTTTTTTAGATATATTTTTGTGATTCGCATAACATTTTTAAAACTCATAGGGACGCTATAGCGTCCATGTGTGTAATAGGGGGGTAAGACGCTGTAGAGACCTTTGTCATAGTAATCACTGAACTGTTGCTTAGTGTCGTAACATGAGTAAAGCGAGGTTCCAATGGTTGTCCATGTATCTACTTTTATTGATGTGGGGGAGTCTCCATAGCGAACAACAGCTATGTGAACTTTTGGAAACGGTAGCTTTGAACCCGTAAATATTTTGTAGATAGCACCTATGAAAGGGATATTTATTCTGTCTGTACGTCTGCAATAAACAACATGTTCCGCAAGCGAAAGCCGAGCTTGCTTGTCTACTAGACTTAGATCTTGAATTATAAAGATAACATCCCAGCCTAGCTTTCTTGCATGTAACAGCCAGTTTATTACTGCTTGCCTACCTTTATCAGCCCAAGTTCGACTATTGAACCATGTGCCGCATTCATCAAGGACTAATAAGCCATTTAAGTCTTCATCATAGCTTTTATTCCCAACACCTAGAGCTTCTAGATCGCGTGCTTCTGGTTTGTCTGGAACACGGTATAAACGAGTGTTTTTTTTATTTCGCCCTAACATTTCTTTTAGATCAATGTTTAGATTCGTAGCTACTGGTAAGCCTTTTTCAAGCTTTTCTTTGATTCGAGCAACAGATGCAATTGATTTACCAGAACCAAGTTTTCCTGTGACAAAATATATTGGCATTATCTGACTCCTGCATAATATTCAATATATCTGACTTGCCAGCTCCAAACCCAACGTACTACTTTGGCGGAAACTATTGCGGAAAAACAAACGGGTAATGAATCAGGAACAATAAGGCTCATTGCCTGTATGTACATAGGCGGTAAAACGAAATTTAAGCTAAGAATTAAGCTCTTAATGGCTGTGACCATTGCAATAGTTACTGATGAAACAGCGGTAATAATCCCTAATTGCATAGCTGTGTTTTTAGTAAACCACTTAGCAAAGAAACCTACCACTTGAGCAAATATTCCAGCTAAAAATGCTGCTAAGGCTGGAAGCCTCAGGGCATTACTCGCAGCGGTGATGATTGGCAATAAAAATACGGGCATTTGAGTTAGGCCTTCAATCTAGGGGGGATTCCAGTTGTTAAGATTTCGATCAATGTGATGACGGTATAAAACGTAAGAAGAAAGCTAAAAATCTTTTTAAACTGATCTGAGAACTCACAAGAGATAGTGAAACTAAATACTTGACCTGGTGTTCCCAAAGTCAAAGGAATACAGCTTTGCGGGCTAGGGATCACAGACAACAAAGTATCAAAGACTCCATCTAATGCAGAGTCATTTAGGGGGGATAAACCATCTACAATGCTTGAGATTTCAGCCTTGACTGTGTCAACGGCTGAACCTGATTCTTCATCAATGTATTCTTCTGTTGAATCAAGGAGGGAGGTAATAAAACCACTGTTTAGGCCATGGTCTCCCTCACACTGAGTAGGTGAAGAATCAGGATCGCAAGGCTTAAGCTCATCAAGCTTCCCGCTTATTTCATCCAGTTTTGAAGAGTAGTCAGTTGATGTTTCTGAATCTGCTGGTGCAGCATTAATACCTTGAATAGCATCAACAATATCTTCAGAACCCTGAGAAATTGCATTAGATAGATTGACGCCAGTCTGAGAAACATTGTCAGATAATTGCTCAGTGTTGTATCTCTCAATAGAAATACCTTGGCTGATTTTATCAGTGACGGCATCTATACGATTACCTAGGTCATAGGCACTTTGATCTATACTGTCAGAAATTTTTGTTCCGTTTTCATTTATATTGGCATTACCGTTGACTATAGCCGTATAGATATCACTTAAAGAGTCTAAAACCTGTGAGAAAACGCCTGAAAATTCATCGGCACTTGGCAAGTCAGGATAAATTGGGGTTTCATCATCTGATGGGGTGGTAGGATCATTTGTGTCATTACCATCCCCGTTACCACCTTGATCAGGGTGGTCAGGCGAATTTGGGTCGATATCAGAGCATGAGAATTGAAAGTTATCTGGGCTAATGTACTCGAAGCTAAAATAAGTTGATGATGAACTACAGCCCGCTTGAGATTCTGAATATTCATAACATGAGTCGTAATCGACACAAACAGCAGTTTCACTAGAGCATAGCTGTGAAGCTTGAACATATTGACCGTTATCGCAGAGCTTAGGTGAAGGACGATCACAGTAATCTGTGTAGCCGTATACATCAGGTGGGAAACCATCAGAACATAGCTCTTGATCTTGAGGTTGATCAAAATCAGGTAAGCATGTCGCAAGAGTTATGCCTGAAGAGCATGATCTCTTAATTACTACGCTTGAATCATATGAGGACCCACTAGATTTATAAAGTGTAACTTTATAGCCAGATCCATAAGTGATAATGCCAAATGTAGAGCAATAAGCTCCTGCATTATCACAAAGAAGTTGAGCTACTTCCCCAACACTGCTACCCACTTTAGTAGTGCTGGTTCCAACTCCCCAGTAGTAACCAGCCTCATAAGCATAAGCTGGATCATTAATGTTTTCATCTGCATGAAGTGAAAATGACAGCAAACTAAAAAGTATGGCGATAAAAAAATGCATAATTTCTAATCCATGAAAAAGGGGACTAAAAAGCCCCCCTCAGTGGTAAGTGATTCTAAGTAGCTGATCTTGCGAATTTCTTGATTAATTTAATACTAAGAAATGCGACAAGAATTGTCGTAGCGATAGGCCAAGTCGCAGCAATCAAGTCATCGACCATAACTGAGAGTGAATCATAAGCAGCTTGAGCGGGAGCTGGTAGCTCAGCATGTGCTGAAGAAATTGTTGCAATTGTTAAGCCTGCAACAGCGGCAATTTTAGATTTCATCATATTGATGCTTCCATAAGTTTTCTGAAATATAACAATGTTGAACCAAACACCCATCCAAGGGTGTAGGCAGTGGTTAAGGAGGCCATTAAAAACTGAGTATCAGTCATGGCTGACCTCCCTTAATTGCGCCTAACCCGAATGAAATTACGAGAGCGGCACAAAACCCTAACAGCCAAAGGCCGTCATATTGATCGGCAGACATCGCTAAGAGCCTGTCTTGCCGAGCGTGATGTTTTTAGCAACAGGGACTAGAGGTAAATCAAATGGATTTAACTCAAGGTTTTTGTATCGACCAACACGGAAGGCCGATAGTGCAAGCTCATACTCACCTACTGGTTTGGCATCAGTAGGGGCCTGCAAAGGAATCTCGATCTCTTGCGGAAAAGCACCACCCATGTGTGCATAGGCTTGCTGGAAGTAGCGCAGTCCATTTTTAGTGCTGCGAGACTGAGGCAGGTTATGACCTTCGATGATTGAAATTTTTAACATTTGTTTCTCCTAAACATTGGTTGTGATTGGGTGCGTAGAGTTATTGATACGAGTCCAAGGCAACAGACTACGTCTGTTGCAAAGCGCTCTTTGCCGCGCGGGCATGACCCCACCCCTCAGAAAACAAGTTTTCATCGAAGTGCGGTCCTATATGTTGGTCATCATGTTTTGGGCGTGTGTTTTGGAAATGAATTTCATCGAGAAGATCAACAACACCATCCATGATTTTTTGACTGGCTTCAGTTAAGCGAGGCGTAACTGTGACATCCCAGAAATGAATTCGAGATAAAATTGTGATGCCAGCATGGATAACACCTATAACAGTATCTTTAGCTTCATCACCATATTTAGAAGTGCTTACTGTCTCGATTTCACCGGTATCACGGTTTAGTCTTTGACGAGCTCCGTAAGCTAGTTTTATTTCCATGTCTTTACGTGAGATAAATGGGCCACCCATAAGATTGACAAATTCAGCCCAGTCACCGTTTCTAGCGGCCTGACGGATAGCCTCTAATTGTGGGTCTTGTTGTTCGTCTAAGCGTCTAAATTCTCTGTAAGCTTGCACACTATGTACCCCTATTATTTGGAATTGACGGATACCACAGTCTCTTGCCCACGCCTCGATACTAAGTGCACTTTTTATAGCGTCAGTCCCATACCAGTCTTCGCCATGCCCTGCATTTTGTGCGTTGTTTAAACCAATACCTGTGGTGGATTTTGAAATGTATTTAACGAGGTAACCTATAGCTGCTTCGGACTGAAGCACCTTGAAATCTATGCGATTTTTTTGCGCACCTTTCTCGTTTGGATAATCTTTTAATGCATATTCGGTAAATATTTCTTTTACTGCGTCTATATTTTGTGGGTCGATAAGCAAAGCTAAATGCCAGTGAGGTGTACCATCGTGATGAGGCTCTACCACTCTGAATCCAAATTTATGAATGCTTTTCCGAGCAAGTTTTGCCGTAATTAGTTCATAAAGGTGAGCAAGGTGTTGATTGACTTGTTTTGGCGTTGATCCATCCCAATTTGGGTTGGGTACAGCACTTATCGCCTGCTTCTTTTTGCCACTGTGTTTATAACGAAGTTGCATTCGATGCATACAACTAGGCGCGGTCAAAGTTACAAATAGACATTGATAACCTATTTGGCTAGCTATGGATGCATAGCCTTTTGCGACTGTAACGAACTCAACAAAACGAATGTAAGGATTAGATGGGTTCCTAGATGCAATATCAGCTAAAGAAAAGCTTTGACCGAGTTCATTCTCTAGTTTGGTGCGAGATAGAGTCTCTAAAGTATTAGCCATCCTACTTTGATGACGCTTAATGCTTACGCGAGAAGAATACGGAGAGAAAAACTTATGTGTTTGGCGTAGCTCGCGTGATAAAGCTTGAATTTCTGATCGACAAAGAGAGCCAATTTTACGCTTCCATATAGCTGGATCTTTAAAGCGATTGAGGAGAGGTTGTATCTCATCGATCTTAGATACTAGGCTTGAAAAATCTAGACTATATTCAGATGCCAGTTCCAGACAAAGAGAGAGGGCCTTATATGGGCCATTAAAATTGATGTGATTGGTGCTGATCCGCGCTAATTTATTCGATAAATCAAAAATATCATCATCTGAAGACGTGATGTTGAAACCGTTAGACTCAAGACGCTTTTCAAGCTCCAGCAAACGGCGGTTAGCGTGAACGTAGGAAGAGGTTTTAGCAACGTAATCATATTCGGCCCTGAAAGCACCTGCTAGATCTCGGGCTTTGACGAAAATCGAATCTCGGAATGACTCACATTGAGGCGTACCAAGATTGTTTAAGTCTGAGTTTTCCTTGATCTTGTTATCGAATGATTCAAATAACGGTGCTTGCGCACAAAGAGCGGCAACGTTTGAACGTTGCAATACACTCCCAGTATGATCTAACATTACCGAGTTCCTATTTAGCGATGGTGAACAAATCGGATAGCGGTATTGCCGTACTACTATCCAAGAGAAGCCATACTCAGTTGCCGCTGGTATGGCTTTTTTATTGCTTCTGGTTCAATGCCTCTTTTTCGATTAACGCAACGTTAACCATTCTTCGTCTACCTACTTTCATCGTTGGAAGCTTGCCTCTGCTGATTAAGGCTCTGATCGCATCAATCGTTAAGCCTGATACATCCGAGAACTTCTCAATCGTAACAATTGGGCTATGTAGCTGATTGTTTGGTGTCATGTTCTGATTCCGCTAGTGCGATTGTAAGTTGATCAAAGGCATTCTCTAGGTTTTGAACAGCCTTCATAACATTTTCATCACCGTGCATGAATTCACCCATTTGTCCCCATAGTAGAGACACAACAAAAATGGACTCTGCATAGTCGATACGTCCACGACGTACTGCTTTTTTCAAAAAGCCTAAAGCAAGTCGATACTCAGATCGGTCTTCAGGGGCTATCAAAATTTCATTCATAACTAACTCCAATTCAGCTTGTTTTTTTTATTGTTAAACAATTGACAACGACTCGTCAATAAGCTGACGATATAAAAAACACGTTATCAACATATAGTGTTATTTTGCCCCGCAATAGTTGCGGATTCGACGAAGATGGTGTTTTTTGGTGTTTTTTGGTGTTTTTTGATGTTTTTGGATTTTGAGCATCAAGAACGATGGTGTTTTTTAGTGTTTTCTAATTTTGAGCATAAAAAAACGATGGTGTTTTTTGGTGTTTTTTTTGAATTTTGGGTTATGTGATGACGATAAAGAAGCAAAATAACTCTTGGTTAGTTGATGTATACCCGCACGGACGAAAGGGAAAAAGGGTACGAAAGAGCTTTCCCTCTAAGGGCGAAGCTCTGCGATTTGAGCGACATATTTTGGGAAATGCGTCAGGTGAGCAACCTTGGAATGAGTCTCCGCCAGATAATAGACAGCTGTCTGAGCTGATCAATATTTGGTTTTTAATGGCTGGTCAGTACCTGAAAGATGGTGAAAGGCGGAAGGTAAAAATGCTGGCGATTGCGGGTAGGCTTGGCAACCCGATTGCGAGAATGATGACAGAAAGAGAGTTTGCTTTGATGAGGGCAAATCGAACAGCAGACGGGATTTCAGCTAAGACGCTTAACAATGAATTAGCGTATATCAAAGCGATGTTTAATGTGCTCAAAAAGCAAAAGGAAATAGCTTTTGAAAACCCGCTTAATGATCTTGATCCGTTGAAGATTGGAGAGCGTGAGCTTTCATACCTAACACATGAGCAAATAGACATTTTGCTTGATGCTTTCAAAAACAGTGAAAATGAACACGTTGAGCTGATTACATTAATTTGTCTCAGTACCGGAGCGAGGTGGGGGGAGGCCGAAGGACTTACTCGTAGCCGAGTTCATAACGGTAAAGTGACTTTCACAGATACGAAAAGCGGTAAGAATAGGTCTATACCTATTTCAGGTTGGCTTTTTGAACGGCTAATGAAGCATTCAAATAAGACTAAATCCCCTGAACTGTTTACCTTTTCTCTTAGTGCATTTCGTAGGGCACTAGTAAGAAGTGGAATCGAGCTTCCGAAAGGGCAGGCTGCCCATGTTCTAAGACATACATTCGCGAGTCACTTTGTAATGAATGGCGGCAATATACTCACGTTACAGCGGATTCTTGGACACAGTGATATCCGTATGACAATGCGTTACTCACATCTAGCTCCAGATCATTTAAAGGATGCGGTTGAGCTAAATCCAATTAACCAAATTAGGTGTTAGTCTTCATCAAGAGTATAAAATGTCAATGTGTAAGGAATAGGAGTGTCAGCTATTTTAGATAAATATTCCTGAGATTCCTTGTATAAACGAATTGTCCATATATCTAACAATTTGTTTGGGTAATGAAATCCTATAGCTTCCAGAAGATCTTGATTAACCTCTTCTTCAAATCCAATATAGTCAGCTGGGTTGTGAATAAGTAAGCTTTCAATAGAGAAATCGCTAAAAGATAAACTTTCTAATAAATCTGAGAAACTATCTGTTTTTGACAAATAGATGGGCATTTCTTTATTTCTTTCGTTTTTTATTCTTTTAATAATGTTTGAATTTAAATCATTTAATAATGATTGATATATGTTTTTTTTCACATCGATTCTAAATTTTTCCTGAACTTTTTCTAAAACAGATGGGTTTATATAGTAATTGGAAATTGATTGATCTGGGTTTAGATCTTCTTTAATAACAATTTTGCTATGAACTAGGTTCTGAAGAGCATTGAGACTTGGGTTGTAGGTAATGTATGGGATTTGTTTTGTGTCTGTTGCTCTTACTACACCTTCTGAAATCACTATCTTATAAAGAGTGCTTTTGTCATCTCTCTCTAAGGTTTTGATCGCTCGAATTAAAGAGTCTTGATTTCGATTATGTATTTCTCTGTTGTTTTTTTCTTGCTCTTCTTTTTTCAATATTTTTTCTTGCTCTTCTTTATTTTTTGCTTTAATCCCGTAGATGATTAGCACTAGAGAAGCGCTAACTATCATTGAAAAGGGGAGCCAAGCGACAGTACCTTTGGCTTCTTTAAGATCTGTGTTCTGTCTTACTTGGTTTAGAGTTGTATCAGAGAAAAAATAGACGATAGATATATCAATTAGAGCACTTAACAATAAAAATAAACCGTACCCGTGCATTGGTACATTTTTAAGATGCTCTACTGCACCAAAAAGTGCTTTTTCTACACCATTCATAATGTGATGTCCTTTTAATGCGCATTTGATAAAAAAAGCCGTTACTAAATGAATAGTAACGGCTTTTTTGTTCGGTGTAGACACTTTGTGGTCATATCTACCGTGTTTGACTTAAAAACTTCTTTTAAATCAAGCGCTTGATTGGTGGAGATGGGGGGAGTCGAACCCCCGTCCGCCAGTCCTCTGCCATTGGATCTACATGTTTAGTCACTTCTATTATTTGACTGTTTACCGCCCGAAGGACAGGGTGTAACCAGCGAGCCTGTTTAGTCTTATATCCTTATCCCCAGGCAGGGCATCGGATAGCATCTCGTAATTTATGATACTGCGGAATCCTGGGCTACAAGCAACCTAGGGGCAGCACACTAGCAGGGTATTAAGCTGCTAGTGAGTAGTTTTCGTCGTTTGCGACTATATAATTGATACATGTGGATTTACGAGATCACGTATCACTCTCGACATGCACCTCAGGTTTTGTAACCGGCGTCGAAACCATGTCATCCCCGAAGTTGCGGCCATTCTATCTAATACTGTGACGTTTAGCTAGTGGACCGCTCTGTTTCCACAATGTGGAAATTAAACGCTGTGTTTCATTAGACGTTCTTTATCACGCGCCCAATCACGTTCTCTTGCGGTATCGCGCTTGTCGTGGTCTTTTTTACCGGTTACCAGTGCGATCTCACATTTGATTTTGTTGCCTTTCCAATACAACGCCATGGCCGCACAGGTTTTACCTTTTTGCTCGGTAATCTGAATGATGCGGTCAAGCTCGCGTTGGTTCAGCAGCAGTTTACGCTGGCGCAAGGGTTCACACACAACGTGTGTCGATGCGCTCAACAGTGGAGTGATGCGTGCGCCGATGAGGTAAGCCTCGTTTTGGTGGATGATGACGTAGCTGTCCACCAGTTGTGCTTTCCCTTCACGAAGACTTTTGACTTCCCAGCCTGATAGCACTAAACCGGCTTCAAACTTCTGGTCAACAAAGTACTCGTGGCGTGCGCGCTTGTTTAAGGCGATTGTGCCAGTACTGTTTGATTTTTTCTTTGCTTTACTCATAGGAAAAATTATACGGTCGATAGGGCGAAAAGCCTATGCTTTTCTTGAGGTATGCGCCCTAATATAAGAAAATTTAGAACTTTAAGTAAATTCGGCGCAGGCAGTTGATTGGTCTGCCGCATGTTTAAAATTCGCTTAACTCATTGAGAGCTTAATGTATGCCCGAGAGTCGCTGTTTACAAGGGATTTGGTCTAGCCCTTGGATATTTATTTTTGCCGCCGCAGGTTCTGCAATTGGGCTAGGTAATATTTGGAAGTTTCCCTACATGTTGGGCGCCAACGGCGGTGGTGCCTTTCTATTAATCTACTGCTTGTGTTTGGTTGTGGTGGGGTTGCCGATGTTAATGGCCGAAGTGGCATTGGGGCGCACAGTGCGATCTAACCCAGTCGATACGGTGAATGACTTAGCCGAACGCCACGTCGTGCCTAAGTATTGGGTGGCCGTGCCTTATTTGGCGGGTGTCACGGGGTTGCTGATTTTGACGTTTTACAGTGTCATCGCAGGGTGGGCGTTTGCTTATTCGCGACGTGCTGTCACTGGTGCGTTAGAAAACTTAGACAAAGTTCAATCAGAGGCCTTGTTTCAAGACTTCTTGCAAGCGCCCGTTGAGATGATCTTCTGGCATACGCTGTTTATGGCGATGGTGGTATTGGTTGTTGGGCAGGCGGTGACACGCGGGTTGTCCAGTGTCGTGAAGCTGTTGTTACCTGCGTTGATCTTTTTATTATTGTTGTTGGCCGGATATGCACTAGTAGTGGGCGCAAGCAGTGAAGCAATTGGCTTCTTATTGCGTTTTGATTGGGATCAGGTGACTTTTGAGGTGGCATTGTCTGCGATTGGCCACGCGCTGTTTAGTCTGGGCGTTGGCTTAGGGGCGATGTTTTCTTATGGCGCATACATGAGTAAGCGAATGTCGATCGCTAAGGCGTGTACCATTGTGGTGGGGCTCGACTTGTTGGTATCGATCTTGTCGGCGTTGATTATTTTCCCGCTTACCTTTGCCTTTGGTATCGATGTCGATTCTGGTCCGAGTTTGCCATTTGTTACGCTGCCTATTATTTTTGATCTGTTGCCCGCAGGGCAGGTGATTGGCTTGGTGTTTTTTGCATTGTTGGCGCTTGCGGCGCTGACGTCGGCGATTGCGTTGATGGAGTTGTTTGTCTCATGGCTGCATGAACGCTTTTATGTGGGGCGTTTAAAGGCGTCGTTTATTATTGGTTTGGTGATTTGGTTTTGTGGCATTGCGATAGTGCTGTCGTTTAGCCACTGGGATGCCAAAATTGCATTCGGCTTGAATTTATTCGAATTGGTGGACAATGTAACCTCTTTAATTATGTTGCCCGTTGCAGCCATTGCCTTATCTGTTTTAGTGGCTTGGGTCGTGCCTGAGCCAATGTTGAAAAACGAAATGATTGCGAAGAACCCCAGCCATTTTCGTTGGTGGTACACTACGCTGAAATACGTCAGTATTCCTGCGGCTGTTTTGATTACGGTTGCCGGATGGATAGGAGTTTAGTTTGAGTCATATTCAGAAATTTGCTCATGTTAATTACAGTCAAAAACAAATGTATGACTTAGTAAACGATTTCGAGCAATATCCAGTATTTCTTCCAGGCTGTATTGGAGCCCGCACGATTACCCGTACGGATCGTGAAATTGTCGCGACATTGGAGGTTGGTAAAGGGCCAGTACGACAGTCTTTTACGACGCGTAATGTGTTGACTGAAGCGAGCCGTGTTGAGATGAGCTTGGTCGAAGGGCCTTTTAAACGTCTGCATGGTGTGTGGACATTTGAGCCTTTGTCAGAAACAACGTGTAAGATTGCATTAAGTATCGATTTTGAGTTGAGTGGTATGCTCAAATTCGCCTTTGGTGGTGTTTTTGGTCAGGTCGCCAATGCGATGGTTGAAGCCTTTAGTGAACGAGCGAAAGTAGTGTATGGCTAAGATTCGAGTTGAGGTAGCCTATGCGCTGCCTGAAAAGCAAAAAATAGTGGCGCTTGATGTGGAAGAAGGCTGTACTGTGATGGATGCAGTACGGATGTCGAACATTGATGCGTTTTTCCCTGAGCTGGATTTGACCGCTCCAAAACTGGGGATCTTTGGTAAATCGGTGCGTAAGCCAGAAGAACAAGCGCTTCGAGCCGGTGAGCGTGTAGAAATTTACCGCGAATTAAAGGTTGACCCGAAACAAGCTCGGGCCAACCGTGCAGCGAAAACCGACAAATAGAAAATTATTTTTCCTGAATGTCTTGTAGGGCGCCGTTTTGGAATGTCAGTACAAGATGTTTTACTTCGCTCAGCTTACTTTTGTTGTCTGTGTAAAGGCTGCTGAACAAGTAGTGCCACTGGTTTGAATTGAACGTGCTCTGTACCATTGGTGTGCCGAGTACGTACATGACCTGAGATTGTGTCATGCCAAGCTGGAGTTGCTGCACTTGTTCTGTTTTTATGACGTTACCTTGTTCAACCGGTGGTTTGTACGGTGAAGGCAGTAAGCTACAGGCGCTAAGTGTAAAAAGTGTCGAAAGTAGGAGAATCGTTTTCTTCATTGGTCTTATCCTATATTGGTTAGGTCAATGATAAAGTAATTATTAACGAGATCGAAATAGAGAATGACTCATGAGCAGTGAAAATCAAGAACTTAAAAAAGCGGGACTGAAAGTAACACTTCCACGTGTGAAAATCCTACAAATCCTTGAAAATGCCGGCGACCATCATATGAGTGCGGATGATGTTTACCGCACACTATTGGATCAAGGCGAAGATGTGGGGTTAGCAACGGTATACCGTGTTTTAACACAATTTGAAACGGCTGGCTTAGTTGCGCGCCATCACTTTGAGGCTGGCACAGCGGTATTTGAATTAGCGAAAGGCGATCACCACGATCACATGATCTGTTTAGAAACCGGCAAAGTGGTTGAGTTTGTAGACGAAGTGATCGAGCAACGTCAACACGAAATAGCAGAGGCTCACGGTTACGACATCGAAGATCACAACTTGATCATTTATGTTCGTCCAAAGAAGAGCTAAGCAACTTCAGTCCTAAGATTACTGAAGTTGAACGTTGCCGAGCATCTCTTGGGCATGAGCCAGAGTTTGCTCGGTAAGTTCTATTCCGCCTAGTAATCGTGCGATCTCCTGCGTACGGTTTGTTTCCGCTAGAGACTCTACCTTCGATACGGTAGCCTCATTAAAGACTTCTTTGCTAACGCGGAAGTGCTGATGGCCTTGTGCGGCCACTTGTGCCAAATGTGTGACACAGAAGACTTGCCCTCGATTACCCACAGAGCGCAACATACGGCCCACGACTTCGGCGGTACCGCCACTGATGCCGACATCGACTTCATCAAAGACCAAAGTCGGAATCACTGAGGTATGCGCAGTGACTACTTGAATCCCCAAGCTAATACGAGACAACTCACCACCTGAGGCAACTTTGCGCAATGGTTGAGCTGGCTGGCCTGGGTTTGATGCAATCATGTATTCGATTTCTTCATAGCCATGCGCGCTGATTTGATCCAATGGATCGCAATGAATGTAAAAGCGAGCGTAAGGCATACCCAAACCGTGAATTTGTTCTTCCACCCGTTGGGCCAGTTCTTCTTTGGCTTGGGTGCGTTTTTCTGTCAACAGTGTGGCGCTACTGGTAAGTTGCTGATACGCCTTTTCTTCTTTAAGTTTCAGTGCTTCAAGGCTCTCTTCGCCACCCGACAACGCTTCTAGTTCTTGGTCCACCGTTTCACGCAGTGGTATCAAACCTTCTGGCAGTACTTTGTGTTTGCGGGCGGTGTCGTAAATATCACTTAGGCGTTGCTCGACGTCTTGGAGTCGGCCAGGGTCTTGCTCCAGTGTGTCTTGGTAATGACTTAGGCTAGTGGCGGCTTCTTCGGCTTGAATCAGTGCCTGCCTCATCATTTCCAGTGCATTATCAAGCTCTTTTGTCGCAGGATGAATGGCGCTCGCTTGTTGAATGGCTTTGTGTAATGAAGAGCAGACGTTGCCTTCATCGCTGTCACGCAAAATACCCGCTGACGCGTAGGCTTTAAATTGAGCATCCGCAATGTTGGATAAGAAGGCTTGCTCATTTTCAAGCTCTTCCAATTCGCCTACTTTTAAATCTAGTTGAGCGAGTTCGTCTGCTTGATAAGACAAAAGTTGAATGCGGGCGTCGAGCTCTGCCGAACGATTTTGCTTGGCATGCAGTTCGTCTTTGAGTTTACGCCAGCTATTGTATTCCTCACGAACTTGGCGTGTTAAATCAGTCAGTTGGCCGTATTCATCCAGCTGCTGACGCTGGGCACTGCGCTTCATTAGGGATTGGTGTTCGTGTTGTCCATGAATATCGACCAAAAAGCTACCGGCTTCTTTTAGATCAGCCAAAGTACAAGGCCGATTATTGATATAGGCTTTGGAGCGACCTTCTTTGCTAATAACGCGGCGTAAAATACACAAGTGATCGTTTTCTAGGTCGCGTTCTTCTAGCCAGCTCTGCACTGCAGGGTAGGCGCTAATATCAAACGTTGCGCTAATGTCGGCCTTTTTTTCACCGTGGCGAACCACGCCTGCATCCGTGCGCCCACCTAGGCACAACGATAAGGCGTCGACCATGATGGATTTACCGGCACCGGTTTCCCCTGAAATGGCTGTCATGCCGGATTTCAGTTCAAGTTCTAGGGATTCCACAATCGCAAAGTTTGAAATAGCAATACTGGTTAGCATGGCCCGCTCCTGATAAAGCAAATAAAGGTATGGTTATTTATACAGTACTTTATGTGTATCTTTATACAGTATTTGTTTGTTTTTTGACAAGTGTAGTCAAAAGAAAAAAAATGCGCACATTTAATAGGGATAAGGTGTTGAAAGCCTCAAAGGCATCCCCATATATCGATCACAGACAGGTTACTTTCTGTTATTTGGAGATAAAAATGAGTGATCAAACGAATAAAGCACAGCAAGAAGAAGAGCTGCTGAATGAAGCAGATGCGGCCATTGCTGAAGAAGTGTTAGAGGGTATGGTGGATGACACTGCCTCTGATGAACTAGCTAAAGCGCAAGAAGAAGCGGCTAATTACCGTGAAGCAGCGCTACGTGCTCAAGCCGATGCGCAAAATGCTCGCCGTCGTGCAGAACAAGACGTAGAGAAAGCTCATAAGTTTGCGCTTGAGAAGTTTGCTAAATCGATTATTACGGTAGCGGATAACTTAGAACGTGCTTTGTCTTCGACAGATGAAGGTTCTGAGAAAGATCCAATGCGCGAAGGTGTTGAGCTAACGTACAAAGACCTAATGGAAACGTTGGCACGCTTTGAAGTAAAAGCAGTGACACCTGAAGGCGAACCATTCAACCCTGAATTGCATCAGGCGATGACAATGGTGCCAAATCCGAATATGGAACCTAATACTGTAATGGATGTGGTTCAGAAGGGTTACACCCTGAACGGACGCCTTTTGCGCCCTGCAATGGTAGTAGTTTCGAGCGCCGCTTAAAAATACTGTCATTTTTTTGACAGTCAGAGCTTGAAATACAAATTGCAGCACCCAAATACAGAATTATCTAAACGAACAACGAATTTTTACTGGAGATAAAACCATGGGCAAAATCATTGGTATTGACTTAGGTACAACAAACTCTTGTGTTGCTGTCCTAGACGGCGAAAAAGCTCGCGTTATTGAAAACGCTGAAGGCGATCGCACAACCCCATCTATCGTGGCATTCACAGAAGACGGTGAAACACTGGTAGGTCAATCAGCAAAACGTCAAGCGGTAACAAACCCAACGAATACTTTGTTCGCTGTTAAGCGTTTGATTGGACGTCGCTTTGACGACAAAGTCGTTCAAAAAGACATCTCTATGGTGCCTTACAAAATCATCAGCGCTGACAATGGCGATGCTTGGGTAGAAGTGAAGGGCGACAAAAAAGCGCCACCACAAATTTCAGCTGAAGTTCTTAAGAAAATGAAGAAAACAGCAGAAGACTTCCTAGGCGAGAAAGTAACAGAAGCGGTTATCACAGTTCCTGCTTACTTTAACGACTCTCAGCGTCAAGCAACCAAAGATGCGGGTAAAATTGCAGGTCTTGATGTTAAACGTATTATCAACGAGCCAACAGCGGCTGCGCTTGCATACGGTCTAGACAAAGCAAAAGGCGATTCAACGATTGCTGTATACGACCTTGGTGGTGGTACATTCGATATTTCTATCATCGAAATCGCTGATGTAGATGGCGAGAAGCAATTCGAAGTATTGTCTACGAACGGTGATACGTTCCTAGGTGGTGAAGACTTCGATATGCGCGTTATCGAATTCTTGGCTGCTGAGTTCAAGAAAGAAACGGGCATCGATCTACACAACGATCCTTTAGCACTACAACGTCTAAAAGAAGCGGGTGAGAAAGCGAAAGTTGAGCTGTCTACTTCTAGCCAAACAGAAGTAAACCTACCGTACATTACGGCTGATGCGTCTGGTCCTAAGCACCTTAACGTTAAATTGACTCGCTCTAAGCTTGAGTCTTTGGTTGAAGAGCTAGTGGCTAACTCTATTGAGCCTTGTCGCCAAGCGCTTAAAGATGCAGACCTTACTGCGGCGGACATCGACGAAGTTATCTTGGTAGGTGGTCAAACACGTATGCCATTGGTACAAGCGAAAGTAACAGAGTTCTTCGGTAAAGCGCCTCGTAAAGATGTGAACCCAGACGAAGCGGTTGCTATCGGTGCATCGATCCAAGGTGCGGTACTAGCGGGTGACGTGAAAGACGTTCTTCTTCTAGACGTAACACCTCTGTCTCTTGGTATCGAGACAATGGGTGGTGTGATGACACCATTGATCGAGAAAAACACGACGATCCCAACTAAGAAGTCGCAAGTATTCTCAACGGCGGAAGACAACCAAAACGCTGTAACGATTCACGCCCTACAGGGTGAGCGTAAACAAGCGTCTCAGAACAAGTCTCTAGGTCGTTTTGACTTGGCTGACATTCCACCTGCGCCACGTGGTGTGCCTCAGATCGAAGTGAGCTTCGATATCGATGCCAATGGTATCTTGAGCATCTCTGCAAAAGATAAAGCGACAGGTAAAGAGCAGTCGATTGTCATCAAAGCCTCTTCTGGTCTAAGCGATGAAGAAGTTGAACAAATGGTACAAGACGCAGAAGCGAACGCGGAAGAAGACCGTAAGTTCGAAGAGCTAGTACAGGCTCGTAACACTGCAGACGGTATGATTCATGCAACACGTAAAACATTGACTGACGCAGGCGACAAAGCGACAGCAGAAGAGAAAGAAGCGATTGAAAAAGCGATCACGGATCTTGAAGCTGCGCTAGAGTCTAACGACAAAGATCAGATCGAAGAGAAAACGAATGCGTTGACTCAAGCGTCTGGCTCTCTGGCTCAAAAACTATATGAGCAGGCTGATGCTGCTGAAGCTGAAGGTGCTGAACAAGCGTCTGGCGCGAAACAAGATGACGCAGTGGATGCTGAGTTTGAAGAAGTAAAAGACGACAAAAAATAAGCCCTGTGCTTAGTTAAGTCGTCGTCCCGATGGGACTTATGCAAAACACGGGACGCTACCGTGTTTTGCTGTATCTAGGGATTAAACTCACACTACATATTCAGGAACACCTGCAATGAGTAAACGTGACTATTATGAAGTGCTTGGTGTAAGCCGAGACGCGGATAAGAAAGATATTAAAAAAGCTTACCGCTCGTTGGCGAATAAGTACCATCCGGATAAGAACCCGGACAATGCCGAAGCACTGGATAAATTTAAAGAGTTGGCAGAAGCCTACGAAGTATTGTCTTCAGAAGACAAGCGTGCAGCGTATGACCGTTTTGGTCACGAAGGTGTCAATGGCCAAGGTGGTCAGGGCGGCTTTGGTGGTGGCGCTGGTGCAGGCGGTTTCAGTGATATATTTGGCGATGTATTTGGCGATATTTTTGGTGGCGGAGGTGGTGGCGGTCAAAGCCGTACTCGTCGCGGTTCCGATTTACGCTACACGCTAGAGCTTGATCTTGAGCAAGCGGTGTGGGGCTGTGAAGAGAAAATTCGCATTCCAACTGCGGTTGATTGTGAGAAATGTGAAGGTTCTGGTGCCAAGCCTGGTACGAAGCCGACAACGTGTCCAACCTGTAATGGTGCTGGGCAAGTGCGCATGTCACAAGGCTTCTTTTCGGTTCAGCAGACCTGTCCTCAGTGTCATGGGCAAGGACAGGTTATTTCTGACCCTTGTAACTCTTGTCATGGCCAAGGCCGTAAACAAGAGTACAAAACGCTTAACGTTAAGATCCCTGCAGGGGTTGATACCGGTGATCGCATTCGCCTAACGGGTGAAGGTGAGGCGGGGACTTTTGGTGGCCCAGCAGGTGACTTGTTTGTTCAAGTCTCGGTCAAGCCTCACTCTATTTTTGAGCGTGATGGTTCCAATTTATACTGTGAAGTGCCGATTAGCTTTGCAACGGCGGCTCTAGGTGGCGAGATTGATGTACCGACTTTAAATGGTCGTGTGCGATTGAAAGTGACCGAAGAGTGCCAGACTGGCAAGCTATTCCGTCTACGTAATAAAGGCGTGAAGCCTGTGCGTGGTGGTCCAGTAGGAGATTTGATTTGTAAGGTGATGGTAGAGACACCAGTGAACCTAACGGATCGACAAAAAGAGCTGCTGCAAGAATTGGCTGAAAGCATGGGGGAGAACTTAGATCACTCTCCTAAGCAAAAAAGCTGGTTTAATGGGGTGAAGCGATTTTTCGAAGAGATTAAAAAATAAGGTAATCTCTTTAGTAAGACAAAAAAGGAGCCATTAGGCTCCTTTTTCTATCAGTAAACTCTCAATATATTGACGTAGCAGATTGGCTGCATTGGTAAAGCTATTATTATTAGGGATGATGAAATCTGCTTTGTTGCGGATCTCGATGGTTTTGAGTGATGCTTGACGAACATGTCGCATGTAACGGCTAGTCACTTCATTAACATCACGGGCGCGTTCTGTGATGTCACGCTTTAAGCGACGTACGATTGCAATATCCATATCGGTATCCACAAATAACAGGTAATCTACCGCGTCGCGGATGGCTGGGTCTTGAAACATCATGTGACCTTCGACCAGAACGACTTTGGAAGGTGCCAAATTACGATAGCCTACGCGCTTATGTTGCGAATGATCGTAAACGGGAATTTCATTGGGTTGCTGTTGGTTTTTACAATTGTGTATAGCGAGTGTGATGCTCTCTAAGTCTAACGAGTTAAGATCATCGAAGTTATAGACATCCGGGTCAATGTTGCCGCAGCCTTTGTAGAAACTATCCTGACAAATGACGGTCAACTTATTTCCTAGGCCTTCTGCTAGCAGTGAGCATAGACGGCTTTTACCGCTACCTGATATACCGGTGATGCCGATTACGAGCGCCATGGGTTACCTCAAGAAAATAGAATTTGCATTATTGAATGGTAGAATTAGGCTCTAGTTTAACAGAGAAGTACTAAAATCGCTTCCTGACTTATTGGTTAACATTACGAACATTGAGATTTTCATGTACTTAAATAATTTGGGCTTTAAAAGGGTTTGCATCGCTTTTGCTATGCTAGGTTCTTTTGCGAGTGTTGCAGAAGACTTGGCTCAAGCCGACTCAGCCGAGGTTGTGGAAGAAGTGCAGCCTGCTGCGCCAAGCTATTCAAAGGGAGCTGAGCTGTTTGGGATCGGTTTTAATAACTTGTCTAAAGCAGAGTTTGAGGCGCATTTATCTAAAATGGGTCTGGAGCCGTATCCATCCTATCGAGAAGGTATAGCCAGCTATAGCTTAGGAGCGACTGGGATTTTAGGCATTAAAGAGCTGACTGTGGTCTACAACCATTATGAGTATGTAGAGCGTGCAACAATGTCAGGTGTCGTAGAGGACCCTGAGCTTAGGTCAAAATTAGGCAGTGTACTAGAGCGAAAATATGGCCCACCTACGGTTGGCTTTATTCGTGATGGTTATGGCCGCGCCCGATGGATATTGCGGGATGGAACTGAAATTGAATTGCACAATACGACCTTTGATGTATCCGTCAGTTATGTGGATCGCATACCGAAGCGTAAGTCATCTTCTGGTCGTATTGATGTGGAAGCCTTACTTAAACGAAATCAGTGATCTAAATGGACTTATTACTCAGCTTTAATTTAGATATTGCGCGTAAACTGTCTCCTCATTTACATGATATCTCACTAGCATTGGTGGCGACGATGCTGGTTATCTTTGGTGACCATGTGAACCGAACGCTTAAGCGTGCTGTGTCGAATTGGATGTTTTTGGCGCGTATCACGGCATTTGTACTGATGTGTACCTTTGGCTACGGTTTACTGACGTTATGGGGGCAACCTCTTGTCTATTGGTTGTTGACTCACCTTGCACCCATGTTTAGACCGTCTGTCATTCTTGTCTGCTTTGTATTCTTGGGTGTATTGGCCGAAAGAAAACGATATTTATAAAAAAAATAAAGAAATTTTCCCTCATTTTCTGTAGTGAAATTACGTAAATTTATTAGAAAATGCCGATATAAAAACAGCGCTTAATGCAAATGTTGTTATTTTATAACAAGCCTTAATTAGTTACGTTGCTTTCATAAAAAAATGCCTGTAACCCCTGATTTTGCTGGTTTTTTGTTGCCGGGTTACAATTTGTTTTTAGGTGATTGTGTCGGTAAACTGCGCCCAAATAGTTATGAAACGTTTGTTTTTCTCGGGGGCAGTTAAATGGCAAACACTTGGTTAGAAACGGTAGCCAAAGTTGAATCAATGATTCCACTTTTGGGCAAGTTAGGTCGCGAGCAGTCAGTGAAAGTTCAGCTAGCTGGGCAAACATTGATGTCTGATTCTGTAACAGGTTTAGTGGCGTTATTTGACCAGTATCCTGGTGTAGACCTAGCGCGTGTGTATCAAGTGTTAGAGCAGTTGATTGCAAAGAAGACATCAAATGCAACAGTTGAACTTGAAGAAGCGCTAGCAGATGCTGATCTTGCATCGTTGACAAGCTTTGCGCAAGCGGGTGCAACAACACCTGTCGTGCTTTATGGTTTTGGTCGTATTGGACGTTTGTTAACACGTCGTATGTGTACGCTTGGTCACACAACACCTGGCATGCACTTGGCTGCTATCGTTGTTCGTAAGGCGGGTGATCGAGATCTTGCGAAACGTGCTAGCCTACTGAAATTTGATTCAGTTCACGGTACGTACGAAGGTGTTGTTAAAGCAGATGCTGAGAACGAGCAACTGATCATCAACGGCCAGCCAGTTAAAGTTATTTATTCCTCTGATCCAAGTGAAATTGATTACACGAAACATGGCATCAATAACGCGTTATTGGTTGATAACACAGGTCGCTGGCGTGATCACGATGGACTGAGTGTTCATCTTAATCGTCCGGGTATTGATCGTGTTGTATTGACGGCGCCTGGCAAGCAAATGAAAAACATCGTATACGGTGTTAACGATTCTGATATTGAATCAAGCGATCAAATCCTTTCTGCGGCATCTTGTACAACCAATGCGATCACCCCGATCCTGTCTGTACTAGAAGAGCAATTCGGCATCGAGTCTGGGCACGTTGAAACGGTTCACGCTTACACGAATGACCAAAACCTAATTGATAATGTTCATAAAGGTGATCGTCGTGGCCGTGCTGCGGCAACAAACATGGTAATGACTGAAACAGGTGCTGCAAAGGCTGTTTCCAAAGCGATTCCTTCTCTAGAAGGTAAGCTAAGTGGTAGTGCAATCCGCGTTCCTGTGATCAATGTCTCGATAGCAGTATTGAGCTTGAACTTAAAAGCTCAAACAACGGTTGAAGAAATCAATGAACTGCTTCAAAAGGCGTCTGCAAGTGCAGCATTGACAGGCCAAATTGGCTTCAGCACTGAAGCAGATGCGGTAAGTTCTGACTTCATCGGCAGCGAACAAGCCGGTATTTTGGATTCTCTATCTACAAAAGTACGCGGTAACCAAGCGACATTGTATGTTTGGTACGACAACGAATACGGCTACAGCTGCCAAGTAGTGCGACTAATGGAAAAATTAGCGCAAATGGCTCTGGCTGATAGCAATGCAGTAGAGACTGCAGCAGCGTAATAGATCGGACACCTTTAAGCATGTGTGTTAGTTCGGCGACCTTCGGGTCGCCGTTTTTTTTGCCTAAAAAATAACTAGATCGCGGTTTTAGGTAATTCAAGGCAAAAAAAATCGGACCGAGGTCCGATTAAATGTAACTAGCAGTTGCAGTGATGTGGCGCTCACCAACATCACGCTAATACATGGCTGTGGGGACATGTACTAGGGAAGCATCTGATTGCTCAAGACGCCGTGTTTAGGAAGCAGTACTACCAAAACATGGAGCCTATTCTACGCGTTGATTGTTGGGCGACAAACGATATAAACTGCGCTTTTGGATTAGCCTTACTAATGCAAGTGTGACTCATGAATAAAGCATCTCTTCCTTTTTTACATACTTTCGTCGTCGCGGCTAAGCACTTAAGTTTTACTAAGGCTGCGCAAGAGCTTTTTTTAACTCAAGGAGCTGTAAGTCAGCAAATGCGGCAGTTGGAGCAGCGCTTAGGCTTTGCTTTATTTGTCCGCTATCATCGCAGTTTAGAGTTGACATCTATGGGAGCAAGATTGGCGCTGCATTTGCGCCATGTCTTTTCTGACCTAGACGCGCTTATCGAAGAGTTACGTGAAGAACGTGACTCCAATATTATTACGCTATCTGTTATGCCATCGTTGGCAACACGTTGGCTGATGCCGCGTTTAGGTCGTCTGCAAGAGCGGCATCCAGGCTTGCAGTTGCGAATTCAAGCGAATGATCGAGAGGTGAATTTCACCCGAGATCGCATTGATGCAGCGATTATCCATAGTCATTTACATACTGGCAGTGCTTATACAGCGCCTTTGTTGAGGGACAAGGTTTTCCCTGTATGCAGTCCTGCCTTTGCAAAACAGAATCAATTACATGAGCCAAGTGACTTAGTGAGGGTGCCGCTGATTAATGATGATTCAGAGTGGCGTTTTTTCAGTCCGTATGCGGAATGGGAAGCTTGGTTAGCCAAAGCGAATGTGAAGGGTGTAAGGCCCAGTCGTGCGATGAGTTTTAATCGGGGCGACCTTGCCGTTCAAGCTGCACTGTCAGGACAAGGCGTTGCGTTAGGAAGAACGCCATTGGTTATGGATGATATTCGCGAAGGGCGTTTACTAAAACCATTTGATGAGATCTACGATAATGGTCATGTGTACTTGTTTGCCTGCCCAAATGAGTTTCGCGAGCGAGAGTCGATCCAACAAGTACTTAGTTGGCTAATCAGTGAATGCCAATCCTACGCGCCAGATGAAGCATTAGCTTGATGTCAGTAGCTTTATAGATAAAGCGATACACATTACGATCACTAGTGGCCTGATTAACTGTTGGCCTCGGCTGATGACGAGCCGCGAGCCAATTTGAGCGCCAAACCATTGCCCAATTCCCATAACAATTCCGATGCCCCAAAGTACATTGCCAGTAAAGCTAAATAAGATGAGGGAGGCAATGTTGCTGGTGGCATTTAAGATTTTGGTATGGGCAGTGGCTGAAATAATAGAAAACCCCATTAAGCAGATGAATGCAGTGGAAAAGAAAGCGCCAGTCCCCGGCCCAATCAAGCCATCATAAAAACCAATTGAGAAGCCAGCGAGAAAGGCGAACTGAGTCATATTGATGCGAACAAGCTTCGCGACTAGAGGTTGTAATGTGGGCAGCAAGTAAAAAAAGATCGCTACCCCAATGAGAATGGCAGGAATCATTTTGATCAAAATACCGCTGTCGATATAAGAAACTAATAGAGTGCCACTAAAACTACCGAGCGCGGTCATTAAGATCGGAATGCGCATAGACGACAGTGAGACTTGTTTGGTGCGGACAAAATGATAGGAAGCCGATAACGTGCCAGCGCAGCCTTGTAATTTGTTTGTTGCGAGGGCTTCAACAGGTGATGCTCCTGCAGCAATAAGGACGGGAACCGTGATTAAACCACCACCACCCGCGAGGGCGTCGATTAGACCAGCAAGGAAAGCGGCAGCAAAAAGCCCAAGTACAACCCAGATAGAAAAGTCAGAAAACAGCTCCAAGCTTAGTCCTTTATTAAATAATGATGGTAACCAACGGTCATATTACAGTATGTTAAGAATATTAAGCTAGCAAGCCATTATGGATACGCAGAGTTACGTTTTTAAACGCTTACCTGCTTGAGGTTATTGCAGATTCTGGCTAACTTATGACTTTATTATTGGTTATTTTTTGAGGGATTGTATTGATGGCTAAACAATACGCAGAAGTACATCAAGATGACTTTATGAAATTTGGTGGAGATCGTTTGAGCTACCTAGATATTGAAGATGACTTGATGGCGTTGGCTGGGCATGGTGTTGCTGGCAACAACTTTAAGAAGGAAATTCTAAAAATGGCAGGTTGGACAGGTGGTGCATTAACCACTTATGCTCAACGACCTGCGGTTGCAGCAAATGCGTTTAACAAAGTACGAGAAGGTTTAGCGAAGGTGTCGACTGCCGAAGAGCTGAAAGCTTTTTTGCAAAGCTAAGCTAAGCTAACCCTCCATAGGCCCGTTTCATTGCTGACCTATGGAGGGTTAGGTAGTTACTTCCCTTCGGCGTCCGCTATCTCGCGAATACCGTATTCTTCATCGAGAATTTTCCCGATGATGTTGTCACCTGCTAAGTGATGCGCATATTGCATGTGTAAGCAGCGAATCTGATCCCAGTTTTTAATGCCACCAATCCCTAGTGTTTCAAATAAATGGGTAAAGCCTTTTTCTTCAATGATACGCTTATGCTCATCGCTCATCGCTTGCCAACGACGGCTAACGTAATCTTCATGTGATTTATGGTACGCCGCGCGAAGTGCTTCATCATCTCTAATGCGCTGTTCTAATTCTTTTACGACACCTTGGCTTTCGATGCGTGCAAGCGCCTTATCAATGGCGCTGCTGGACAACCAAAATAGAGTCGGGAATGGTTGATCAAATACCCAAGTTTCCATTTCTAGAACTTGCGGTACGCCGTTTGGTGAATAGTGAGCAACTTTACGAATGCCGCTTGGAGCGCGACCTAGCTGCTGAGTGATGATATCGATATCAGCTTGAGATAGGGGATTTGTCATTGGGTACTTTAAAGGGTAAATGCTGGGAAACTGGCGGCGAACTGTTGGATCCATTCAGCGGCGGCTTCGTTATAGTTTAAGCGTCGGCCTTGATGCTTAGCTTGTCGACGATAGTGTTCTATCTGCGAGAGTTGCTCAATCATACGAACACAATAACAATCATCATTGTTGGGGAACTCAATCGCAATACGATATTCGTCTTGCTCTTTGTCACACCAGACAATTCGCCCCGTCACACAGAAGTGAGGGTCTATTTCTTGCAGAGTGATACGCACAGAAGTGCCTGCATGATAGGCATATGGCGCCAAATAGGTAATGCCTACGAAGCCAAGCCGATCAGTACCAACAGTAGGAAAAAACTGATCCTCGATAATTTTTATATCTAAGGGTAAGTCTTTCGGATGTGCAACAAATTCCATCGCAACAAGCCAGTTTATGTTCAGTTAATCAGTCTATCGGCCGGACAGCCAGATGGTTTAAAAAGAAAGCGAATTGTACGCTTTTTACTCTGGCTGTACAGACGAAATTTAGGATAAATTTCAGTCAATACATAAGTTTTAACTATTAAATTCACTTGGCCTAGTGTTTTGCCTTACAAACCACACATTCCCTTCACTCTGTCGTTTCTTAGGTCAAGCGAGTGAGCATTTCATTGCCCGTTATTAATAAGTCTTATGCATAAAACGCTCCAGATTTCTAATTTCTTTAGTCATGCACTGCAGTATTTGTCTTACGTAAAGTTGGAACAGGGCTTGCACCTTGTTCAAATAACAGGCAGTATTTTTATTAAAAGGTCATTTAATAAAAAGTTGCTTTATTTGACCTGCACGAAACACGTTATTTAGAGTGGAATGGGAGGCGTCAATGTCGTTATCAGTGGTGCAGCGAGTGCTGCTTGGGTTTGTAGTGCTCCTACTGTTGCTATTTATTGTGGCATGGTCAGGAGTAGGTGGCTTGAATTCGGTGCAAAACAAGATTGAGACAGTCACAGGTGAAATCGCTTCCATTTCTGACAGCAGTACACAAGTCAGCGCGACCTTAGCGCAAACCAGTAGTGCCGCGTTGCAATACTTAATTGCCTCTTCGGACACAATGTTAGAGAGTGCTCAGAGCCAATATCAAGCGGGCAAAAAGAATTTTCAAACAGAAGCTGAATCACTCAAACAACAGGTTTCCAATTTTCCTGATGTGTTGGCCACGGTGTCTGAAATCGAACAACTTTCTACAAAATTTTTCTCTATAGCGGATGCGGCTATTGCTGACCATAATCGAATGGTTCAGCTTGAGCGTGCCATGGCGGACAAAAAACTCGATCTTAAGGATGAGCTGAGTTACGTCGTGGAAGACTTAGAGTCGCTTGCTGGTTACCCAGAAAGTGAAGAGCAAGCGTTTGCCGCAGGGCTTGTTAAAACACAAATGGAAAGTCTGCGCTTGTTGATCGGTGATTACTTTGATTCAACCAGCGTCGCGGCGTTAGAAGATATACGTAACGAGATGGGGAAAGCGTTTGCCCCTGTCGACAAGGTCATCGGCAAATTGGGGGATGAGATGATCACGGATAATATTAATGTTATCCGCCAAGCCTTTGAGTCAGATGAGGGGGTTGTGAATGAGTTTTACGAATATAACCAACTACAAGTCGCCGCCGAAAAAGCCGCTGCGTTACTGCTGAGTTCGTTGCAGTCGATGCAAGGGGAGCAAGTGCAACTTACAGCATTGGTCGGTCAATTACGCGAACAAGCGAAAGAGAATGCCTTTGCGGCGTCTAGTAATGCCAAACAAATATCATATCTAGTCGTGGCGATTTCTGTGGTGATTGCGGTCATCATTGCCTATTGGGTCAGTATTAGTATTCGTAAGCCATTGGCGAAAATTTTGAAGGTACTGGACCAAATTGCCAATGGTGATTTAAGTCAGCGAGTTGCGGTGACGAGTAAAGACGAGTTTGGCCAGCTGTCTTATTGGGTCAACAGTTTGGTGGAAAAGCTCAGCAGTGTTATTAAGCAAATTGATCAGGCCTCCGATCAAGTAGTGACTTCTGCTGATACGGTTTTTCAGTCAACCTCCCATACTCAATTGATCATGAAAGAGCAGAATGATAAAACCACGTCTGTTGCTACCGCTATGGATGAAATGTCAGCGACCGTGCGTGAGGTGGCGCATCATGCGGAAGTGTCTTTAGAAAAAGTACAGCAGGTCGACAATAGCGCGGACGCGAGTTTACAGCGTATGACAACCAATATTTCTCAGGTAGAGCAGCTAGTGCGCCAGTTAGAGTCTTCGTCTCAGGTGGTATTAAAAGTAGAGCAATATTCCCAGAACATCGGCACGATTTTAGAGGTGATCCAAGATATCGCTGAGCAAACTAACCTGTTGGCTTTGAATGCGGCCATTGAGGCGGCTCGTGCGGGCGAGCAAGGTCGAGGTTTTGCTGTGGTGGCTGACGAAGTACGAACACTGGCTAACCGTACCCATACTTCCACAGAAGAGATTCAGCGGGTCATTGCCGAGTTGCAAGGTGGTGTGAAAGCAACGGTTAATACCATGGATCAAAGCTGCCAACATGCTCGAGATAGCATGGTTGAGGCGCAAGGTGTGGGGAGCTCATTGTCTGAATTACGTGGCTTTATTGTCGAAATTCGTGATTTAAGTATGCAAATTGCCACGTCGGCGGAGCAGCAGTCACATGTTGCTCAAGAGATTAATCGTAGTATTCACGAGATCTCAAACAGCTCTGAAGGGGCTATGGAAGAGGCGTTGGCTGGGCAGAATAACTGTCAACATATGAATGAGTTGGCTCAGAATCAGAGAACCTTAGTCGGACAATTTAAAACGGCATAAAGATCGCTGTTGGAAATTATTCGCGCTATGATGCGGTGAAAATACCGGATAGGGACACAGTCATGAGTGTACAAATTGGAGATGTTTTGCCTTACGGCAATTTCTTGGTGATGTCTGAAAGCGGTCCTCAAGAGATTGATGTAGAGACATTCTTTACGGACAAAAAAGTCATAATGTTTGCTGTGCCGGGGGCGTTTACGCCAACCTGTAGTGCGAAGCATCTGCCCGGCTTTGTCGAGCATTACGCAGCCTTTAAAGAGCGTAGAGTGGACGATGTCGTGTGTTTATCCGTCAATGATGTCTTCGTGATGGATGCATGGGGTAAAGCTCATGGTGCAGACCGCATTGTTATGGCCTCAGATAACTTAGCGGAGTTTACCACCGCGTTAGGGTTAGAAGTGGATGTTGCGAAGGCTAAAATGGGCTTACGCAGTCGCCGCTATGCTATGTTAGTAGAGAATGGCATTATCCAGCAGCTATGGCTTGAAGAGCCTGGGGTATTTGGAATAAGTGCCGCTGAAAATGTACTAAATCAGATATAACGATGAAGAAAGCCGCATTAGCGGCTTTTTTTATGTTTGTTGGGTTTACAAATCAACCGAAGAAATTCACTTGCTTTTTTATTTTCTAAGATCAATATAGTTATAAGACAAGCACATAGATAAGGAGGGCGATCATGCTGTATGAAGATCGCGTTGACGCGCTGGTATCCCCCAAAGGCGCATTGGAAATGTTATCCCAGGAAGAAATTGCTCGTATGTCGGAAGACAGCGGTGATTTGCATGAGTTGTTTCGTCGTTGCGCACTGGCTATTTTGAATTGCGGTAGTGATTCTGACGATCCTGCGGAAGTGATGTCTATTTTCAAAGACTTTGAAGTCCGTATTATTCAGCAAGAGCGTGGTGTAAAACTGGAGTTGACCAATGCTCCGAGCAGCGCTTTTGTTGATGGGAAAATGATTAGCAGCGTACGTGAAATGCTGTTTAGTGTGTTACGAGACATCATTTTTACTTACCATGAATACAATGTGGCGCGCGGCTTAAACGATGCGTCGTCTGACAAAATCACCAACGTCGTATTTGAATTGCTGCGTAATGCTAATGTATTCCGTCGTATTCAGGACCCAGATATGGTGGTGTGTTGGGGCGGGCATTCGATTGCTCGACACGAATACGATTACACCAAATATGTTGGCCATGAATTGGGCCTACGTGAATTGAATATTTGTACTGGTTGTGGTCCTGGTGCAATGAAAGGTCCTATGAAAGGGGCGGCCATTGCTCATGCAAAACAACGCATTAAAAATGGAGTTTACCTAGGTTTAACCGAACCCGGTATTATTGCGGCGGAATCGCCTAACCCGATCGTTAATCAACTGGTGATCATGCCAGATATTGAAAAACGTTTAGAAGCCTTTGTGCGTACTGGACACGGTATCGTGGTGTTTCCTGGTGGTGCAGGTACGGCGGAAGAAATTCTGTATATTCTTGGCATCTTGCTACACCCGAAAAATGAAGGCATTCCATTTCCGTTGGTACTGACTGGGCCAAAAGAAAGTGCTGCGTACTTTGAACAGATTAACGAGTTTATTGGGGCGGTGTTGGGTGAGAAGGCCCAATCGTTGTACCAAATAGTCATTGATGATGGCGTTGAAGTGGCGCGCATAATGAAAGCGGGTATGGAAGAAGTTCGCTTGTACCGTAAAGCGCATCAAGATGCGTTCTACTATAACTGGAAACTACACATTCCTGATGAGTTTCAGCGTACCTTTGAGCCGAACCATGAAAACGTAGCGGGGTTAAACTTGTTCTTTGGGCAAGAAACACACTTGTTGGCGGCTGACTTACGTCGAGCGTTCTCAGCGATTGTTGCAGGTAACGTCAAACCACAAGGCGTTGCGAGCATTAAAGAGCATGGCCCATTTGAAATTCACGGTGATAAAGGGCTGATGAAGAAGCTGGATGCGTTATTAGAAGCGTTTGTGAAACAGCAACGAATGAAGCTTCCAGGTACTGCTTACGTACCATGTTATAAAGTTATTACAGACTGATAACTTTATTTGAGCATTAAAAATGCCGCATCAAATGCGGCATTTTTTTGGACTGTAGTTAAGAAACTGTTACTTATCTGGCGTGTCATTAAGTGCGTTGGCTTGATTCTGAATTAACAGCTGGTGAATAAAACCAAGTTTTTCGCGTACTTTAGGCACTATGACAAATGGGTACAGATCCGGCTGTCCCATGCTGCGGTTGAGGTTATTAGCCGCAAACGTCAGTGGCAAATATTGATTGAGAAGCTCATCAAAGTTCTGATGCTGATAAGGGTCGAGCGTAATCTGAGTGACTAGGGATGGGTGTGTGCCATGCACTGGTTGAATTTGAATACCAAATTCGTAGGCCGTTTCAAGCGTATCCAGTATATGAAAATAGTGCGCCCAAGTTTCCGCCCAGTCTTCCCATGGATGTGAAGATGCATAGCTGCTGACAAAGTTCTCCTGCCAATTCGCTACAGGTGTTTCATAGTGTTTTTCTAGGGCTTCACCGTAGTCTGCTCGCTCATCACCAAACATCTGGCGACAGTTTGTTAAGATCGGAGCATTTTCTGCAATCAGGTGGTCCCAATAGTAATGTCCCACTTCATGGCGTAAATGGCCGATTAATGTCCGATAGGGCTCATTCATATCCTTACGCATTTGTTCACGATCAGCACTGTCAGCTTCGGCGGCATTGATTGTTACTTGACCTAGCGCGTGCCCTGTTGTCGTTTGCGCTCCGTCGGGTACAACGTTTTCCTCTGAAATAAAATCAAAGGATAGGCCTTCTTCAGGAGCGTCTTTTTTGCTGACAACCGGTAAGTTTAAGCGTAATAAAGAATACACTAGGCGATGCTTAGCGGATTCTAGCTCCTGCCATGCTTGCTGTTGCTCGTAATTCTGTAAATTGGGGATATGGCGGTTTAGGTCACAGGCTTCGCAGAGTTCACCTTGCTCTTTAACCATCCAATTACAGACATTGTGTTGTTTGTTCTGGCAGTAATACCAGACACTGTTGGAATCATCTGCTAAAGCGTTAAAGCCACTTTCTAAAGGGGTAAGAGCGCTTAATGTCATCAGCTCAGGTAAAAAGCCAAGTTCTGATTGGCAGTTTTCACATAAGTTATTTTCAAATAAAAGCGTTTGCGAGCATTGTTGGCAATTAAAAAGTTTCATTCAGAGTATTACCTGTCATAAGCCCGAAGGCTGCTTTTAATGAAAGAATGCGTCAGCTAAGCTGACTCATTGGCTATGATATCCGCATGGGTCAAGATTAATTGACCTGAAATACTGGTTGGGTTAGGGGTGTTAGGTAAATCATCGTAGCGCCACCACCCCGCTTCTGCGATTTCATCTGGCGCCGGAGTGATTTCACCAGATTCGTATTCGGCAAAAAAGCCGACCATAAGTTGATGGGGGAAAGACCACGGCTGGCTGCCTTGGTATCGAATGTTTTTGACTTTGATACCGACTTCCTCAAAGATTTCGCGCTGTACGGCCTGTTCAAGGTTTTCCCCCGCTTCAACAAATCCCGCGATATTGCTGTAGCGGCCTTCTGGCATCACGAAGGAGCGTGCCAGCAGCAGCTCATTACCTTTGCGTACCGATACAATAATACAAGGTGAGATTCTAGGGTAATGGCGAATATTACATTGCTGACACAGCTTAGCGTGTTCTTTCTCATGTTTCTTTATTAAAGGTGTGCCGCAACGCCCACAGAATTGATGATCAGCATCCCATGTGGCAAGTTGGTGAGCACGACTGAGTAAATCAAACTCTTGCTCGTTGCTGTCAAAGAGCATGTCTCGTAGGCCATTTTCGGTAAACCCTTTTGGAGGGTGAGGAAAACGACAAACAAAGATATCGATACCTTCATATTGGCCGATGAAGACGCTGCGCATGTCAGAGCTTGGATGAAAGTCTGAAAGGCTGAACAGAAAGTGCTTATCGAGCGTTAACACTTTCTGTTTAGCAATTAATATATAGCGCGCATCGTTGTGAGGGCTTGGGTGAGTATTAGTTCCAATTTCTAGCATGTGAGGCTCATTTCAGCAAAAAGTTCTATTACAATATGCTACGCTACTCTGAGCTTAAAGAGTGTGCAACTGCCTTACAAAGAATCCACATTAAACCGACATTTGCCAATCAATGATCACTTTTCCAGATTGACCGGAAAGCATTGCATCGAAGCCTTTTTGATACTCTTCTAATGTAAAATGATGAGTAATTATAGGGGCAATGTTTAGACCGGATTGAAGCATGGCTGTCATTTTGTACCATGTGTCGTAAATCTTGCGTCCATAAATGCCTTTAATAGTAAGCCCTTTAAAGATCACTTGGTGCCAGTCAATTTGAGTGTGTTGCTCAGGAATACCAAGTAGAGCAATGTTGCCTCCGTGAGCCATATGCTGCAGCATGGTGACCAAGGCACTGCCGTTGCCTGACATCTCTAATCCCACAGAGAAGCCTTCTGTTAACTTTAATTCTGTCATCACGTCTGTTAGGGATTCACGTTGCACGTTGACGACACGTGTGGCGCCGAGTTTTTGCGCGAGCTCTAGACGGAAATCGTTAATGTCACTGACAACGATGTTGCGTGCGCCAATGTGCTTGGCAATCGCGGCGGCTATGGAGCCAATAGGTCCCGCGCCTGTGATGAGTACATCTTCCCCAGTAAGGTCAAAGGTCAATGCGGTATGAGTTGCGTTACCAAGTGGATCTAAAATAGCGGCGATATCATCACTGATATGCTCCGGCAGCTTAAAGACATTGGCCTCGGGGATGCTTAAGTATTCTGCGAATGCGCCTGGTCGATTAACCCCCACCCCCTGGCTGCTATTGCATAAGTGGCGTTTACCTGCGCGGCAGTTACGGCATTGTCCACAAGTGATATGGCCTTCTCCTGATACGCGATCACCAATACTTAGACCTGTGACCGCAGAGCCTATGGCAGCAATGGTTCCCACGAACTCATGACCAACAGACATTCCTATGGGGATGGTTTTTTGCGCCCAATCGTCCCAATTAAATATGTGAATGTCTGTACCGCAGATCGCGGTTTTATGAATTTTGATGAGTACTTCATTTTGATCGTAATGAGGCCGTTCAGTAGTAGTAAGCCAAATACCTTTTTTTGCGTACTGTTTTGTGAGAGTTTTCAAAGTGCCTTCCTTACAACATATTCAACTGCTGGGCGACTTTATGGAAGGCTTTGGTGGCCTTATCAAGGTCGTTTTGACTCAGAGTCGCGGACATTTGTGTGCGAATGCGGGCTTGCCCTATGGGGACAACAGGATAGGAAAAACTAACGACTAAGATTCCTTCCTCCAATAATGCAGCCGCCATTTTTTGGGCGAGTTGAGCATCATGAACCATAATGGGAATAATCGGATGCTCTCCTGCAATAAGATCAAACCCAAGTGCTGTCATTTGGCTTCGAAATAATTGAGCATTTTTTCTGAGCTGATTGCGTCGCTCGGATTGGTTTTGTAAGCGTTTGAGTATGCTTAAGCTGGTTGCCGCAATCATCGGCGCAAGGCTGTTTGAAAAAAGGTAAGGACGAGAGCGTTGGCGTAGCCATTTAACTATAGACGATGATGCACTTATATAGCCTCCTGAAGCACCTCCTAGCGCTTTACCGAGAGTACCGCTAATAATGTCGACACGACCCATAACATGACAGTGTTCAACTGAGCCTTTTCCATTGGCGCCTAGAATACCCACGGCATGTGAGTCATCGACCATTACCAATGCGCCATAGTGTTCCGCTAAATCGCAGATGGCGGCTAGGTTGGCGATGGTTCCATCCATAGAGAACACGCCATCTGTCACAATGAGAATAGTGGCATCTTGATGGCTGATGGCCTGTTCAAGGCATTGTTCTAAAGCATTCATATCGTTGTTTTTGTAGCGTAGACAGGTCGCTTTGCTTAAACGGATACCATCTATGATGCTAGCGTGGTTAAGGCTGTCGCTAATAATGACATCATTTTTACTGAGTAATGTTTCAAATAAACCTGTATTTGCATCAAAGCACGAGGAATAGAGAATTGTGTCTTCCATCTCCAAAAAATGACTGATCTGACTTTCAAGTTGTTGATGGATTGCTTGAGTGCCGCATATAAAGCGCACTGAGGCCATACCATAGCCAAATGTGTTTAAAGCGTTATGTGCCTCGGCAATGACGTCCGGATCATTGGCTAAGCCTAGGTAATTGTTTGCGCACAAATTTATTAAGCACTCATGTTGATGAGTTGTGACGTGTGAGGACTGTGCGCCCAACAATGCGTGTTCTGATTTATATAGACCGTTTAGCGAGAGTTCTTTTAGTTGCTCATCCAGTTGTGATTTGAAGCGGTGCGATAGCATGATCATCTCCTCCCTTCTTTTTTAATAAGTGTAGTCTGCTAGTGGGACAAAGGGAGGTTGCTGTTCGTGATTGGTTGAATCGCGTACAATATAAGTAAAGAAATACTTGTTAAGGTTCGCTATGACGTTTAAAAAATCGTTGGTTGCCGGTGCGGTTGTGCTCTGTAGTGGGGCGGCGCTGTCTCAGGATTATTTGCCAATCCTTCAGTATCACCATGTTGACGCCTCGACGCCTCGTTCAACCTCTGTTTCACCAGCTGAGTTTCGTGAGCACATGGATTACTTGAAAGACGCAGGTTTTCAAGTGCTGGACTTGGCGCAAGCGCTGGCAGATATAAAGGAAGGCGTAGCGTTACCAGAGAAAGCGGTAGCGATTACGTTTGATGATGCGTATCGCAATATTTATCAAAATGGCTTTCCTATCCTAAAAGAACATGGCTTTCCCTTTACTGTCTTTATTAATACAGGTCCGATTGAACAGCGCCACCGTAACTTCTTAACGTGGCAACAGATGCAAGAGATGCAGCAGTCTGGGGGGATGTTTGCCAATCATACCGTGAGTCACCCTTACATGTTGCGCTTAGAAGAAGGCGAAACGACAGAGCAGTGGCAGCAGCGTATGACAGATGAGGTTAATACTGTTGAACAGTTGCTGGTCGAAAAACTTGGGCAATCGCCAAAAATGCTGGCGTATCCGTATGGTGAATCGAATCAGCAGATTCGAGAACAAATGGCGGAGCTGGGCATGATCGCTTTCGGTCAGCAATCAGGAGTAGTCAGTGGCCATTCGGACTTTACTAACTTGCCTCGTTTTCCTGCCGCTGGGAACTATGCCAAGTTATCGACGTTGAAAACAAAGCTGAATGCGCAGCCGATGCCTTTGGTGTCTTATCAAGATGGCGGCGATTTTGCAGGTAATGAGCCTGTTTCAATGACGTTAAATTTTAAAGAAGGGCATTATCGCCTACAAGAATTGTCGTGTTACGTATCAGGGCAGGGCAGAGCTGCCTTAGCGTGGCAGAATGAGACAACGCTAACAGTAACTGCGAACGACGCCTTCCCTATTGGACGCGGTCGTATTAACTGTACGATGCCAGATAAAACAGGACGACACTATTATTGGTTTTCCAATGTTTGGATCCGTGCAGCGGCGGATCAGGCCTATGTGACGGAAAAAGTTAAAAAAAGTTAAAAAAAGAGTTGCACAGAAATTCAGAATCCGTAATATACACCTCGCTCGCAACGGAGGGGTGGCAGAGCGGTTGAATGCACCGGTCTTGAAAACCGGCGAAGATTAATAGTCTTCCGAGAGTTCGAATCTCTCCTCCTCCGCCATTTCCTATTTGGATCTGGTTTGTAGCGAGTTAAAAATTAGTAATTCCCTGATAGCTCAGTTGGTAGAGCAAATGACTGTTAATCATTAGGTCACTGGTTCGAGTCCAGTTCAGGGAGCCA
>NZ_LTAX01000021.1 GCF_001639745.1 Marinomonas gallaica | reverse complement strand
AAGATTAAGTTTGGTTCTAAATGGGGGAATTGGGAAAACTGAGAAAAGACCCGCGAAGCGGCTTAGTTCAACATTTTAATAGTGCGCATGCGTGTTTACGCAGTGCTGGAAAGCTCAGGAAAAACACTCTAATGCTCTGTTTTAAAGACATTTTCCTAGCTTACCCCATAGCAATTCAAAACATGAAATCGAGAATGCGCGTTATATCAGTTGTCCACAGCACGTTATTCTGGCTGCGATATTGGTTAGTTATTGATCTTAATACATTTTCGTTGACGCTTCTATGACAAATCGAGAAACTGAACCACATTCAGATCATGAAAACAGGCAAACAACTTGTGAAGGCAAAAATAAACTGTATATTTATACAGTTTATATAAAAATATCCACAAGGAGAGTGTGATGTCTTCCAGCCCTTTTATTAATCATCTTCGTAGCGATATGCGTATACGTAGCTACAGCATGAAAACGGATAAAGCCTACTTATACCGGATTCGTTATTTCATTCGCTTTCATCATTCGACAGGCGCACCGTATCAGTGCAAAACCAAAAGTTAACACTTCAATTCCATTTTTGGCGGGATTTTGAGAAAAAAACACTGAAAGCCCCAGTGCATCAAGCACTGAGGCGATTTGAGGAGAATTGGAGCTGAAAAGTTAACGGTCTAATTTAATGGAAACTGGAGAAAGTTAACGGTGCAATTAAATAGTTAACAGTTTAATTTATTGAACCCACAATTACTGAATTCGGAGAATTAAACCGTAAACTTTTTGTGGCCTCTCGATCAGTAAATTGGCACACAAAAATTTTTAGAAAAAGGAATTAAACCTTATACTTTTACTAAAAAGTTTACTAACGCCTTATTTTTAACCAATAATCAGAAAAAGTAATTTAACCTTATACTTTTAGCGTAAATATGCACAAAAACAGTGCGTTGCTACACTTTCATCTTATCAAGCAAGAGCTACCAATGATGTCTTAGGCACACACATACCGCGAAAGTGACATCACATATCTATCTTAGCACTTCTCCGAAAAATATCATTCTCTGTATAAATTCAGGCATATAGGTCTATCCCCTCAGAGCAATGATTAGTCTTAATCGAATGATGCCAGAGATTCGGAATCGCCTTTGGTTTAGGTAAAGAGAATTATGGACTAATCTACCAAAAGCCGTTTTTCACTTTTGTTGCTCTTGATTCCAAGAAGCTCGTGCATATTTACCATCACCTTCAGCTAGGCTTTTTCGCGCAATCAGTTGTGCTTGAAACGTAAAATCTTGAGATATTTTCACTATTAGAAGCTTATTGAAATTCCCTGCACGTTTAACCCTCACCTCATCTGTAGTCTTCTCTGGAGATATTGTTTTTATCTCGATAAAGTCATTTCCTAGCTTTCCATCAGAGCCTTTAGTGCATGGTTTATGACGCTGAATGCCATACTCAATTTCAGCATATAACTCACCTAACTCACCCCAAATCTGTAAATAACGATTGGTAAGACTATAATGAGCTTCAGCAACATGTACTAATTCCTCGAAAATCGCCTCTAATTCAGGGTTCGTTTCAGGCACATATTCACTGGAGTCATTATCTATAACTTCCCACTCATCAGAAGAGTACCCAAAATTTTCGGGGTCAAACTCATAAAGATTATAACCGCAGCCTGATGCTTCTAATATTTGATCGGCGCTATAACCTCGGTCATGCATATCATGCAAGAAATCCCACTCACTCATATTTACTCCATGTACTCAAATTAATGCCCAACCTTACGCCGAATTCCTCGACTTTTATATTGTAATGCATTGTTGTACGGTACATCTATAATACGTGCTACAGCTCCTTTAGTAGAATTAGAGAGAGTGCTAATTATGAATGCATTTCCTAAGCTCATGGCCAAAGCGGTCAAGAGTCGGACCCAATATTTCGTTGGGACAGCCTGAAATAAGCTGCGTTTCGGGGATATTTGTGTCGGGATGTAAGCTGATATGAAGAATCTCAAGGGGATATGGTTGCTCAATGAGCTTGCGAAGCATCGCCAGAAAGGTAAAAGCATATTGGTCAGGTATCTCAATGCAGGGGTAGAACTTGAAGTCATCTCTGGCAGGAACTAAACGCACAATAACATCATGATCTAACCACATGCTAATGTTCCTCTTTAAGTACCCCTAAGGTAATCAGTAATTGCTTTGATTTAGGAAGTTTTTCCATCCGCTTCAGCAGCCTACCGTGTCCTAACAGTAGGTGGCTGACTTTCGAAATTGACATGTCTTGAATGTTTTCAATCTTCAGAATGTCTAAATAAATACGCTCATCTTCCTCTGAGCAATCCAGAACTGGCGTATGATAAGCCATTTTTGGCGGTAGCAGCTCTTCAAGTCGTTCAGGAGCATATTTGTACAAGTAGAAGAATTCCTTGTTATACAATTGCTTAATGTTTTGCCGAGACCAATCTGCATGATTCTCTACCGCATGCTTGATCATATATAAAGAGCGCTCAAGCCGCCTCATCTTAGCCAAATTATGACGCCATTCAGCCAAGCCTGGAACCTTGCTAATTTCAGTCTCTACAACATGAAGTTTTAAACTTAGAAAATCAGCAATGCTTTGTCTGTGCCGACCTAAAAGCGCCAAGATTAAAAATTGTTGGTACCACTTGGGATGAGAAGAAGGTAATCGATCAATTTTGATCCCATTAAGAGCTGCAACTCTCTCTATGACTGAATGTCCGCACGCGAGCTGTTTTTTTATTTCAGCTTTAGTGAATCCGTCTACTAGCATTGAAAGTACTAAATCATCGATGTTTCTCTTTCTGTTTGCGTCTTCCTCAACTTTTAAAAAACGGCCATCATCAATCGAAATCACATGATCAAGCCATACCTGTAAAAGAAGATGATGAAACGGATGTTGAGTGAAGTTCGTACTCTCTCGAAGCAGAGGCCCAAGAAACTTGAATGTCGTAACCTTTTCAAGCCCCTTTTGCGGCTTAAAATCTTCGTAGTATTTAGATATATCTTGGCGCAATTGAGATTCGCGCACTTGATCATGGAGCGTTACAAGACCTAGTTGCTTAAGAATAGAGCGATAATACTGGATATGTTTTTCATGCTCATTGAAGGATGAGTGAGCCAAGTTGTTTATGAGCTGCATAGCTTTAAAAGCAACTATACGATTCTTACTTGCACTGCCCTTTACATTGTTTAGATCATAGGTGGGCAGCTTCAACTTTCGATCTATACCAAAATCTGAATTTTCAGTTACTAAAAGTTGAATACCATGAATCGGACAACAGTCAACACCTGGAAATTGAGGATGAATCGTATAGATTCTTAGACCTGTCACTTGTCGTACTTCATCAACACATAATGGGCAAAAATAATGTCCTGCTAGGCCCCCCAATCCAGCGTGTGCGATCAGGTTTGCATTGGTTCTTTTTGACTCTACCGCCATTGAGCGAATGTAGTCCCCTGTTGGATCAAATCCAAAGTAGGCAAATAGCGGATATAACGTGTGCTCCCTCACGATTTCGTCTAGCTTTCTTTCCCCTGCAATGTTCATTAATGAATGCGGTAGAAAAGGATGAACTCGTATTCTTCTTGTACAAAAGAGTGCTTCATACGTATCTCTTATTTGAGCGTTACCGAATCTCAGATGATAACGGCTAGCCCAGCTGAACACTGTTTCAGCTGGGTAAAAATCTAAGCGATTAATGTTTGGTGGAATGCCATTCATGATTAATCACTCCATCGAGAGTCGATAGTTTTTCACGCAGCCAAAAAATCGTTACTAACCAGTAAATTGGTGAGCGCACTCTTTGGAACGATTTTTCCTCATATAGTGTGAGCCATAATGGGTTAGAAACGTATTTATGTCCCTTTGCGTATCGCCCAATCATCTCAACAAAGAAGTTTTCTCCGAGATCTAGGTGCATACCTTTAAAAAGAGCGTTTATTCGTTCTTTATCAAAGTGATGAGTGAGTTTTCGATCAATTTTGAGCAACTCGAAAACATTTTGCTTAATGCGTGTCGCCAGGGTTAAATCGGCTTTAAAAGCTTCACAAAGCTGATATATAAATGACTGCCACTGGAGTTGCCACTCAAACTGAATGACCATCTCTTCAGCTTTCCCGAGCCATTCCTGTGGTAAGCTATAGTCATGCATATGTAGCTTCTGATGCGTAAACAAAGGGGTCTTGTGCTTGGCGCAAATCATAGCGCCAAAAAAATGATGCGATGAATGCCAATATGAAAACCCCAGTGTCTCTCTTTCTTCCTGTGCGCACTCTGCACAAAAGCGCCAACCTCGGTGCCCCGCGAATGATGTCAACTCGCTTGCTCGTAAACGCCTCTTTGCCGAAGAGACCTCTTGATCAAGAGTGATCACCCAAGGTGCTGTGGTTGTGTGCTCTAGCCAAAAATCATACTCCGATTTAGAATCATAATGTGCTCTATATCGCTGAAGGATCTTAGTGCATTGGTCACTAAAAGGAGCTTGTGCATGCAATTTCTTTCTAGCTAACTCCAAATGCTTGAACCAACGACGCTCTCCCATATTCCTCTGGCCACTCAGTAGCTTTGATCGGACTAGTCCGCTGAATACATGCTCATCCTGTTGCAGTGTTTCAAGAATCATCTTACTGCCCCCCTTCGATGGTTTGAGAGCCCGATTGATTATGCACAGCCTCTTGAAGACCTTTTTTCAACGGCTTCAGAGCCTCTTTTTCAGCTTTGCTTAGTGGTTGAGAGTTTTCAAATCGTTGTATATTGTCCAAGTGTGCTTGTGCAGCCACCCCCATGGGATTTTGCTTCTTGATCGCATCTTTTAAGCTCTTGATATACGTTTTGCTTTCGAATTTATACATCTGCTCAACGGTCATGAAATCTATCACTTGACTTGTACCTTTCACTCGAAGCTCTTGAAGTGCTGGCACTTGGTTACCGAAATGCTTTTTCATGATTGTGCCGATGAGCTCAGGTGTTAGCGTTTTGTTTCTAGGAACAATTTCTTTTAGGCAAGTCCGAAAGAGATCTAACAAAGTGGATGGAATACCAGCGCTTTGAACCCAAAATTCGTTGATGACATCGTCTACAGAAGACACTTTTATTGAACGCTCGATATCAACAAAAAACGCTTCATTGAATGCTTCCATTTCATCGTGATCTGTTATTCGAGCTAGCTCAATAATCTCACCTAAGCGGCGCTGATGTCGCATCCGATCTGAGAACAATAATATCGAATCTGTAGTGCCTACCTTGATGTGAGGAATCTTCAAGTTGTTGCTAAGGTCATCAAACAACTGAATCATGTGTTTGCGATCATGGTCAGTGGTAGAACTCAGAACCTGAACTTCATCAATGACAAACAAACCGACATGATGACGAACAAAGACTGTTCTTACTGTCTCGACCATCCGTGCAATCGTTACATTCTCTCCGTTGGCTTTTGTTACTGAATTTGCATACCCTGGAGACGGATAACCGGCGTTGATCACTAACCTATCCACCTCTTGAAGCAGTCGTTTTAATAGCTCTGAACGTGATCCGTCATGATGCATATCCACTTTAATGTAAGTAATTTGCAAGTCAATAAAGTCTGATTGTGAATGCTTTATCACTTGATCAAAACAAGAGCTCAAAATACGCTCGATAGAAGATGTTTTGCCAACCCCACTGAATGCAACCAGTGCCGCAGTCTCAGCAGTTGTTTTGCCTGAAGGGAAAGGTACTTTTTCACCCGCCGCAATTGAATACATGTAATCAATATATTTTGGATGTGTGGGCGCTAACCCCTTGTAGCCCCTACGAATTAAAAGGTGTATTTTTTCATAAAGGTCGTAATGCTCTTCTTTTACAAACCGAAATCGATCCACAGAATCAAGCAACTCTTCTAGCAATTCATAACGATCTTCAAACTCTTCAGAGTTTAGATAGAGCATCGGGTAGTGATTGCTTTGATAGAATTCTTTAGCTGTCATTTTAGGCGGCAAAACATCAAGTAAGTGGTTCTTCAAGTCGGTACGATTTTCTTGATTCTCAGCATTAGCGAAATTTCTATTCATAATTATCTCCTATCCATCCAAGGTGTTTTCTTAGTAGAGTCGTTATTTTTATTGTTATCCCCACTATCCTGGTCGGACAGAGAAGTATCATTCGGTTCTCTTTCAAGCGGTGCGTCAGTCAAACTATTTTCAAGTTTTCGATTCTCTCTAACTTTTTGAGCAGTTGAGCTAATTCGTGCTGACTGTTTTAACTGCTGCTTTGATTGGTTTATTACAGCTTCCACATTCGCGTACAAACTAGCTTGCGAGTTCGCTTCTTCTTGATGAGCCTCTTCTTCATTCAGAGTAAGTAGCGCATCAAGTTCATCTCTTTCAATGTGATTCATACCCTCATAGCGATGGTATTTCTGATCGATGAAGGCTTCATATTGCTCGCCTTTACAGTCAATCCAGATGCTACTAATGTCATTAGGATCATATCGACATGAAAGAATTTTTGAACGTGAAGCACCCTTATGCGGGCGGTCTTGAAGCCCCATTAATCGAATAGCTGGGCAGTTATAGAAAAGTTTTTGGCTTTGTCCCTTAAGAAATATTCCTTTCTGTTGGACTGAGACTTCTCCTTGAGGTAAGAGCGCTAATCGAAGTTCTCGATCATCTAAAAGAGGAAGCATCCGTGACTTCATATTGTTCACCGACCAAGTCACTATGTCAGCAGGGGTACGCTTAACACCATCCAGAATGGCTTCTTTCTCTAGATGAAAGTGCCCGTTAATCGCTTTAGTATTATGATGAACGCATACACGCATAATCTCTCTATAAAGCTGAGTTTTGGTTAAAAGTGCATGTTTACGCGCTTCATTACTTCTTTGTTGAGATTGGCTCTCACCTCTATGTCCTGGCGAAAGGTGTGGAAGTGCTCCTTTTAGCTTATTGAACACACTTTCAACAAAAGGTTTGTCATTTCCTGAGCCTGGCTTCCCAAAATCCACTCGAACACCAAGAGAGTTCAAAATAGGCTCAGATAATGTGTTGTTAAATTCAGCATTATCGACAGCAATCGTCTCAGGAGGCCCCAGCTGAATCCAGTCTGAAAGAAAATCAGCACAACCAATCGACTCTAGCCAACCTTTACGGTCTCTCAGACATTGATAAATAGCATTGCTCATTTCATAAACTGAAGGGTTACCGAACGTTAGGTAGAAACCGACTATATATCGGCTGTAGACATCGATGATGACATATAAAGTTGGCTTCCCTAGTGATAAGCAGGGGATAAGCTCTGACAAAATCTCTTCATCGAAAGGGGTTTCATCAATTTCATATCGTTGGCCAGGGCCAGTTACATTCACATATGCATTACCAACACGACCATTAAGATCGCTATGCCGCTTTGAATGTGGGACAATCTTATTTCTTAATGCAACTAATCCATCGCCATAGGTCTGTTCTAACCAATACTTAAACTGCCAAAAACTTGGTCGTTCGTTTTCTGGCTTTAAATGAATCTCTTTTTCATTGCCTGAAATAGATGCTTGCCTATTATCTAGTAGCACTATTTTTTCCGCATACTTTTTCGGAAGCATTCGATCATAAGCAGATTTGAAAGTTCTCGCTGCCCCCTTACCACCTTTTTCCATCAGCGCGATAGCAAACTTAAAGTTTTCAATATCAGTCGCGTCAATGATCTTTCGTGTGTCTATCCCAGTCACCTTTGATCGCTTACTTGGCCGACCTTGTGGTTTGGTTAAAACTCGTCCTGATTGAACAGAGTTAGCGTACTCCCCGACACCAAATCCAAGCGCAGCAAACTTTCTTCCAGAGTATAAATATGCCCATAGATAGCGATAAATCGTTGCTTTAGTTAGATTGTTTTCATTAGCAACTTTTGTGATAGCTCCTTCTCGATACGATCTGTATAAAACGTTATCTAAGTCATTTACTAAAGACTCTATGATCTTAAATCTCAAAGATGCCTTTGCTTTTTGATTATCACTCAATTGATCAAAAAGCGTTTTAGACTGAGTCGATTGAAATGTTTCACCCTTCAGAAGTTCTGAAGACTCCACTGCATCAATAAGATCAACTATCTCAACCCGTATTGGCTTTTTGAGTGTTCCTCTGATGTTCATGAGAAATGCATGACCACGTTTTTCATTAATATGAACAACGATCATCGGCTCTTTTAGTTCACGCTGACTAGCATATACAGTGTCATGTTCATCAGCTAAGAAGAATGAATCATAAAGTTTTATCGGCGCTAAAAGCGTAATCGGCTTAGCATTCTGCTCTAGCTGTGAACTTAGAACATTACTCATAAGCTTTTCACTCCTAGCTTCTGAGCAGTACGCTCTAGTCGTAATCGCTCATCCCAGTTCATCTTGAGATCGTTGCACCAAAGTGCGTGCTTGAAGAAGTGAAGAGATAAATCCGGCTTAATTCCAACTGAATAAGCTACATTTTTCAGAATATCTCCCATACGCATGTCCGAATGAAAAAGAATCTCGCCGCGAAATGTGTTCAGCCACTCGGGGTATACACGTTCGGTAAAAGGTTGCAAGCAGCGATGTACGTAAAGCCCCTCCAGGGTCTCGCTGTAAACTGTGCGCAGTTGATCACTATCTAAAACCTTGAATTCGATATCATTCAACAGTGCAAAAGCTTCTTGTAACTTCAGCTTTTCTTGAACACGATCTGTCAGCAATTCACTTGTAGGCTTAACGGCTATGGCCAGCCAAGAGCCATAACGAAGGTCTTTATGATCGTTAGATGAGTCCAATTTAACTAAGAAATCAAAAGACTCGTAACCCAATTTTGCGCTGCGCTTTGCCCTAGGATGGTTTATTCCAAGTTCAGAACAAATTTCGATTGTGTATTCAATAGGAAGCGCCCATTGTTCATAAACATCCATTACATGTTGTTGTTTAATAATATTTAAGTAAGCCCAAATTTCATTGATAGATAATGTATGAATCAATCGATTACGATCATCTTTATGCGGTGTTTTAGAACGATTACCGGATGAACGAGTAAAATCTGTTGTTCTTATAAATGGGACATAATCAAGATCAATATTCTCAAATGATCTTCTATGTATGTCATACCTCCTTTTCTGTTTTTCATCTATCAAGATACTCATCTTAGTCTCAACCTTAACAATAAACTGGATTAATACTGAGAATGATAGACATAGATAAGAATATTTCAAGAGAAAGATATAATCAAAAACCCAAAAACATCATGATACTATACGCTAAAAAAGCCATATAAAAACCTCAAACACATATATTAAATAATATAAATTTTTTCAATTAAATTTTTTATATAACCATTAAAATTCAATAACTTAAACTTTTATATATTTTGCATTTTTTTGAGTTACATAATAAATTTGTCATATAAATTTATGACAAAATAAATAAAAAACTCCCTAACCATATAACATTAGACCTCTTTGGGAATGCACTTTTATTTACATTTCTTTACAATTTTAATTTTAAAATTAGCCTTAACACCTTCCCTTGAGCCCCTGTTTAAGCTGGCTCTCCGGAAAATTGACTCGAAAAGTAGGCGCGTTAATGAGCTTGCTTCATGACTACAACGTTTATGGGGCGCTTTTTGAAAAACTGATACTGTATGAATGATCTGGCGATTCAAACACGCTCGACGAGATTACCTAAAAGCAGCTATGCAGTGGCCTAGAAAAGCACACAGAAACAAAAGATAAGAAAGTCGATTGGTTTGTAGCTGAGATGCCTAGTAAGATACGTGCATTGAAAAATGCACCCTCGCCTCAACAAGCAGCTGATCCGAGCGGAATACTTAAAGGCTAGTATCAGAGCGAAGATTCTATGAATTACTTCAAGCCGTACTTCAAAGCCACCCTTTGGAAACGCGCTTTGTACTGCTCCTGATTCTTCGGGGGCAACCATTCATCAAGACCTTTAGCGCCTTTCTGTCTGTACAATGAAGCTTCTACAGCAACGAGATTGACAGGAGCATTTGCAAACTCTTTACGCTTAGCTTTGCTCCAAAACATAGCGCCATGCTCCCAAGCCCATTTCAGAGGCACAACATGGTCTATATCCAACTTGGATGCATCAAAGATAACCTCTCCTGAGTACATCGAGATCCAACGACCAAAATTAACCATCAACTTATTTTTTTTTTATTCTAAGCTTGATTGATTCCAAAATTTTTTTTCTTTGGCCCCTTCGGGATATTAACGATTTCATGTGATTTGCTCAGGAAAGTTAATTTTTCATTTTCGATCTGATTTGAAGTGTCTATCAAAAAATTGTTTTGCTCTTCCATAAATGACTAAGAAACGCTGCAAAAGATCAAATCAACTTGATATTTTTTGAGTTGGCCCCTTCGGGGTACAGAAGACTGTAATGCTAGATGAAAAGCTAAGCTTGTTGGTGAAAAGTCTTTAAGAAGCATATTGAGAAGTCAATTTTTTACTCGTCTTCGACAAGTAAAAATTTTTGTTCTCAATATTATGTAGTTAGGACCTTTTTTTAAAAACGTACAGTAAATAAATTTAAAAAACACCAATTTACTCATTTATTGCTATAATCACAACTTTAAGCAAAAAATAGTCACGATTTAACCTAAAATCAACTCACTCAAAAAATCTTCTATAATTTGGACTCGATCTATCAGCTTTCAAGTTGTTTTTTACTGAGCGAGATCGCTGCACACCTAATTGCGTTTATTTCTTCTATAGAGATCTTTTCAACTTTGATCATTACCCTTTTGTAATTGCGATTTCAATTCAAAGACTTTCAAAGCATGAGAAAACGACAAGGATCTAGCTTAAAATCAGCAGGAATAGCGAAAAGTTGGGAAGAGCATGGCTCTTGCAATTCAAACCGAACACAAGAGCCTAAGATGCAGCGTTAGTCATCGTCCTTGGTCATTTGACGATGCATTAATGCAACTAACTCTCTTGTGTTAACAGCATTATCAACAGTGGCTTTCGTGACTTGAGCACCCATGATCGCAGCTTTTATTTCCTCTAGGTTTGTACCGCATGAACCACATTGGTACGCCCCTTGAACATTGATCATTCCACAACCTGGGCACTGCTTTCCTTTCTTCATAAAATTCCCTTAATAAGAGTAGTGATAGAAATACCACTATAAATTCCAAAAATTAAAATTCGATAACATATCTAGCCTACGCACCAACACTTGAGCCACGTCAAAGTAAACTAAGTGATTAGTTTCTAGACTGAAGCTTCATTACAAGTGTTCACGGAGGAACCAGATGAATCGATTAGATGAACTTCTTCAGCTTCTGAAGATAATTGAAATACGAGATATAGCGGAAGCGCCACCTGATGATCAACCAGCATTAGTTGAATACATTGAGGGCCTACAAGATCAATTGATCGCCATTGGAAAACAGTCCGAGTCAAAACGTAACAGCCTACAAATATCTCAGTAACAATTAGGCCTAATGGCACTCTTGAAAAGCTATTAGGCCTAGATCTCTTAACTTAACGACGGTAAATCAGTACACTCTTTCACCATCACTTATCGACAATTTTGAGTTTACAGATGCAAATCATGAAGACGTTGATGTCAGCCTTACTGCTAATAGGCCTTTCTCATCCTGCATTAGCAGATCAACCTATCAAAAAATCCAAGTCCTCTATCTGTCACCGCCCTAATACTGAGTACTACTCAAAAACCAAAAACTTTAAGGCCTATGACACTATCGAAGCTTGTTTAGCAAGTGGTGGCAGATTGCCTAAAGGGCAAACCCTAAATGTGCCTCACACTCCAGCACGTTCTTCTATTGCCAGCGATGGCCAAACGACGAAATACAGCCGAAGCCAATTTGGTAGCGGCTGGGACGATGCTGACAGAGATTGTCAAAATACACGACAAGAAGTACTTATTTCGATGTCTACTAACCCTGTACGATTCGCAGATGACAAACAATGTCGAGTCACTTTTGGGCGCTGGATCTCAATGTACTCTGGAAATTTGATCTTTGATGCCTCACAGGTGGATATAGACCATATAGTGCCATTGAAATGGGCGTGGGAGCATGGAGCGAAATCTTGGAGTAAATCCAAACGAGAGCAATTTGCTAACGATCCAATCAATCTAGTAGCCGTTGAAGCGTCACTGAATCGACAGAAAGGAGCTAAAGGGTTAGATAAGTGGCTCCCACCTAAGAACCAAGATCAGTACAAAGCAAGGTTTATGCGTATATTAACGAAGTATGACCTTGAAAGGTAATGAACAGAAGCATGTACCTTGTAAATACAATTGTGTGAACCTGACGTTTTGCTAAATAACTGAATTTGCTGATTTCAACCTAATAAAAAAAACAAGCTATTGAGGTAAATTTCTACCATCTTACTTAACTTGAATAGATACTCTTCATGGAATTGAATACAAACCTACTTGGACGTATTTTCGGAACAAAAAGCATTGAAGCAGGCTTAGATATAGAGGTTGAGAACGAACTGAAAATGCTTTGTAGCCTTCACGGAATTGGTGTGTTATTGCTCAATACAGAATCACTATTTGATAGCCAGATCTCGATCCCTGCCCAAGAACGCAGCAATGTTGACTGGCAGTATGCAAATCGCATTGTGACTGAAAACAGAGACTTTCATCAGTATATTGAGCAAGTTGGAATTTATAACCAGACAGGCAAACTGATTAAGAGTACTTGGAACAAGTAGTTTGATTAAACAACAAAAAGGGACTTTAAATATGTATGAAAGCCTGCTGCTAAACGTTAGTAAATACGCTGCTAGCGATAAAACCTCACCGATTGAAAACTTTGTCACCGAAGCATTTGCTTGGCTTTTGAAAAACGACGAAGAAGCTCGAAATGCTATCTTAAAATTAGTTCGCTCAAAAGGCAGTAAGCAGGACATTGATCGATCAAACTCATCTGATGACTTCGATATATCTACTCAGATGAATTTCAATGGTAAATACCCTGACATGGTTTGGCAGGACAACGCGAATGCTTGGACACTGATTTTTGAGCATAAGGTTTGGTCTGAACTTCATCACAACCAGCTTAATAACTATCGAGAATACGCCGAAACACACTTTCCTCGTTATGAGTTGGTTTTGATTACAGCTAGGTCAACACAGCACCGCCAAGATCCTGATGTTGCACTTTGCTGGTATGATATCGCGGAGAGCCTGCGACAGTTAAAAGGTGAATCAGAAAAAGCGGCTTGGTTGCGCGATGAATTTATTGCATTACTTGAAGGTAACGGTCTGCTTAATATTACACCGATAGATCCACTCTCTTTGCATTACTACAAAGCCGCAAAAAAAATAGATGAGCAGTTACTCAATATCTGTCAGGAAGTCACTAATGAGAAGTGGCCTTTAGAAGACAGTTTAGGGTTTAAAAAGCAAACTAGCCTACGTAAGAAAGAAGGACGTGTTGGCTTCTATATTTCTCAACATTTAGGTAATGACAAACTAGCATGGCGGCCAGGTATCTTTTCAGGATTCTTGTTGGAAGGCTGGGATCTTATAGCTGATGACTTGCTCGAAAAGGGGCCTGTTGCTTGCCTCATCTTTTCCTTTGATAAAGCACTTCATAGCATTTCGAAGACCTCTTCTATTTATAAAGATTTAGTTAATGAGCTTGAGTCTAATGACGAAATAGCTCAATTGTGGACAGTGCATGACAGAAGCCTTAGGGCGAAATTTAATCCATGGCATCCTCTTATTATTACGGCAAACTTAAGTGATTTATTTGAGACGTGTAATTCAATAGATCAGCAAATACAACGCTACAGTGATGAAATAGAAAGGCTACAAAGGGTGCTTATTAGCTGCCCAGCTTTTGCTCGTCTCTGTGAGTCTTTGAAACTCCCAATCCATGAAACTGATTAGAGAGTTCTTGTGAGATTAAAGCTCATATAGAGTCATTCATTGTAAATGGTCCATCTCAAGATATAAAGGTAGCGAGTTGATGATTGTTAGCATTATGTAATTGGTAAGGTAGGAAGAACTGCCAACTCTTCTGACCCTCCTCCTGTCATCATATTGTAATGACCAATCTGGCCTGCTTTTTCAAATACACTACGGAAAACTCTAAGATATGCCTCGTTTGTTTGATCTCCATGATTAATATAAAGATCGTCATGTATTGAGTGAGAGCCATCATTTACCCAAGAAAAAAGGGACTGACAAATCAACTTTTCTCGACCATCAAAATGAGCACAAATTTCCTCTTTACCCATTCCTCCCCACATAGTGAAGTAGTTTTCCAATATACGACGCAATGTATTTTGAAGGTTGATACTTGAAATATTGACTGACTGAACATCATCCCATAACAACTCATAAGCTGAGCGAATAGGATTCTGAGAGCAACGTACTACAGCCGAACCATTCTGTTGTTTCTTAACTAACCAGAAAGATTCTTCACTTAGCGTATTGTCAGGCGACCTAGTTCTATTAAAACTTATTTCCTTATGGAAATAGACATTATGCGTCAATACAAATACTTGCTTGATTTGAGAACTTTGGCTTCTTGTTTCTTCCATCACACTTTTAATAAGGCTACTGACAATGTAAAGAATGTCGCTGTCTAACGATGATATGGGGTCATCAAACACAACGATCCGATTGGTTGTAATACCTGCGGGAGATTGAGCGCCTTTGATTAGGTAATAGAAGTACAAAAACGTAATAAAGGTTTTTTCACCTTCGCTCAGCGAACGGCTTGCATCCTCTCCGTTAGTACGGATTATCCGATAGTAGCGGCCGTCATCCGTTCTCCCAATTGAGAAGGAAGTAAAACCAAACTTCTGAAGTAAATCGTTAATAGCGGCAATGGTTGGCTGAATGGAAGTTGTTTGCCTTTCAAGTTCTTTAACTTGGTTTTTAAATTCATGAAGCTGAACACCCTTGTCTTGTAGGCTTTTCTTCATACCCTGAATGACACTTTTCAAACGACTCTTATTTTTCTGATACTGCTGCAAATCAACTGCCAACTCATTCAACACGTAACACCAAACATTATCTGTCAATATCCGCTTTTCAGTCGCAATATTTGCTACGGTCTGGTTATGTTCTTTGGTTGCTTCATTTGCCTCAGCTAATAAGGACTGCAACTGAGTTACCAAAGGGCCTATCAACTCCAGTTCGAATTTCCTACTAGGCTCATCAACTTTCTTAGTTAATATTATCTGATTACTTTTCAATCTTTCTGCTAGAGCTTGAGCTTCTGCGTTAAACAAATCCATATGTAAAAAAGGATTACGAGTGTCTATACAGCGCTGAATTGTAGCCAACAAACTTTCGCTTGCTTTCCCGTAGCTTACTTGTAGCTCTCTTAAAGCTTGAACGTCATTGTCATAAGCTTCGCTAAAAAATTCTATGAGGTCATCCGCAAATTTTTTGTCTGTTGACTGTTGACAGAAAGGGCAGATGTCAGGTTCTTGCTCATGATATTGACGCCCCTGCTTGACCCAGTCGCTATTTCCAAGGCGATTGATAAGTGCAGCAATATCCACATCTGGATTACCGACAATCACTTTTTGTAATAGCGTATTTCCTTCAGCGGCAACAAGCTCATTTGCGGAGAACGCTTGAATCGGTTCGACTCGATCAAGATTTTTTGCGAAAACAGTTTGAGCTTTTTCTTTTAATTCTTCTAGAGGCAGAAGCGCCGCTGTGTTGGATAACTGTTCTTCCAGTACTTTTTCTTTAAACCTCTCAGCACTATTGCGAACACCAGTAAATGCAGCTTGAAAATAGTCATCGTGGAGCTGTTTCTGCTTCCAGCATTTATCCCTTAATACAGGTTCTAAATCCGAAAGCTCCTGTCGTTTTCCTGATTGACCATCTTCTCCATCCAATTGAACATTAAGGCTTGAAATTTTGCCATTCACTTTATCAATTTCTGGACGTAAACGAGCAATTTCGCGTTCAGCCTCGACCTGATTCTCACCTAATGTAAAAACACCTTGCAAAGGGCCATCTTGGTTAAAATTGCGATCAACAAAATCTCGGTTGTACACCACGCGTTCAAGCTCACTACCTCCTTGCCACACTAGTTGGCATTGTTCGTATCCTTGTTCACCGGCAATCACCCGACTAATGGTCGTTTTGCCCGTACCATTCGCGCCAAAGATATAGTTAATTCGGCGGAGGTCATTGAGACTTGCGAAACTGTAATAGGTCGCTACTGGTGGATTAATTTGGATTTCGTTAATCATACTCTTTCCTTAGAGTTGTCCTTGGAAGGCTTTTTGACTTAATGATTCAAGTACAGGGGTTTCAGTAGACAACTCAGCCTTTTCCCCAATACTGAATTGACCAGACTTCTCTAAGCACCAGATAAGATAAATTCACCACCTTCTTCTCCTTGCTCTTTTACAAAGTTCCATTTTTCGATGAACGGTGAAAAATCAATCTGTTCTAGTGCACAAAATAATTTTTGATACCAAAATACCCATTCTTTTCGTTTTAGCGTACCAATAGTGGGAGGGCGAGCTTCATCACTTATTCTACTTGCCAGATGAGCAGAATCTCTTGGGCATATTTCATCCTCTATAATAGCTTCTAAAGAGCGAAATTGACCTTCAACACGGCTGCGAATCTCGTAGATCTCATCCCATGTATCGAGCTTGCCTAATATTGAGTCATCCTGTGTGTTCCAATTCACCTTTATGATCGGCTCAGGGTCACGAAGGTTACCGATTTCAATGTCTATATAACCCTTAGCTTCCTCAACATAGGGATAAAAGGCTAAGCGTTCTGTGCCATTACTATGCTTAAAAAGATCTTTTGCCTTTTTGGCATCTTGATTACATACATCACACAAAGGTACGAGATTATCTGGATGGACTGCAAATATTGGGTATTTAGATTTGCATAGCTGATGATCGTAATCTGCTCGCCATTGATCGCCTTCTGGTACTCCTGCTCTGAAAGTTGCTAGCTCTTTCATTCCGCACGCTTTACAAATATTGCCATTTACATTCAGAGCACGGTAAGCATTAAAATGACCTGTAATATTGAGGCCAGCGGATGCTCTGATAAAAGGAGCTAAATCTTTGGTTGAACAATATAGATGGGTACACAATGATTTAAGTTTTTCCTGACAAGGTTGACTCATAAAGTCAAACAGGTTTCTTTGCGGATTTTCAAAGAATAATTCAAGATCTTGATTACTTGTCATCACCTCAAATAATTGCAGTTTTGTATCATTAGCATCCGCTTGTAAAGCATTGAAAAGCCCTTCATATTTCTCACGAGTCGGAACGTTATCCCAGCAAGCATCCCCAATATTCTCATGTGTAAAAAGTGCTCGATCAAACGTATCAGATGCAACAGATTGCTCCAAAAAATATAAAAGCTCTTCATTAAGTAGCCTAAACACTTCAAACCTAGGCGTATTAGCAGCTAAACGAAATAACATTACCGACTTAATTTCCTTATTAAATATGCTTTTTCGGCTGAAAGACCAAGGTTTGCTTCAATCCATTCTCTGGAATGATCATCCCCATGTTTTAACTGTTCACGAATTTCATCGATTACACTTTGCGAAATTAGCGAGCGCAGATCAAATAGGTCTTTAATTAAGACATCAAAAGAAGCACCGTAGGTTTCACTCTGTACCACTTCCATCTCGATTCGGCCATCTCCATCTCTAATAAACTGAAAGACATTATTTCGCTTCAAGCGATGAGATCATAAAAGGAGAGTGTGTAGAAATAAGTAATTGAGATTTTTCATTGCTAACACCTACAGCACTTTCGACGAAAGAATAGAAGTGTGTTCGCCATGATGGATTAAGGTGCGTCTCAGGCTCGTCAAATAAGAATAAAGTCTGCTTTGAACTGAATATTTTTGCGGTAGCGAGAATCTCTATTAATTGAGCCTCTCCATCAGAAAGGTCATCCAGGCATACACTCTTTCCACTGCCATCTGACAATATAAGCTCAGTTATTGATAAAGGTAATCTTGTCTTTAACGGCTTTTTAATCGTCCCATAAAAATTATCCTTTAACAACTGTACCCTTGAGGAATATTGCCAATTTTTCACCCCAAGCTGTTGTAGCTTATAGAGTCTATTAAATAATGCCATAGGATCATTATAGTTAGCTTCTCTTAAGCTTGAGGCTACCTCTGCATTTGTTAAGTCAAGAGTAATGATGCCAGATAGATATTCAAAACCATAAATTTCGAACTGTTTATCTGTTGCAGGTCTTCCAATAGGAGTAAAACTATTATCTCCAGCAATACGCATTAACAACCTTACATCTCTAATCGAATCCTCTTCTGTTACGCCTCTTCGAAAGTCGAACTGAAAGCTTATCCTTTTAGGGTATTTGTATGTTGTTTGAGACAAAATAGCGCCACGAATTAAATACGGAGCTAGCTCAAATGACTGCTGACAATCCCCTCTACTGAGTAACGAAAAAAGTTTCGGGATAACTCTACTATAAAGATGTATTAAACCTTTTTAGTAGAGTTACAAGATCTAATTATAAATACATAGTTTACATTTATTCAATTAAAATACTAAATCTAGATATTGTGAGCGCTATGCAAAAAGCCTAATGTTTTGGTGTTTATACCAAACAACACCATTATGTTCAACAAGAAGACTATAGAGAACATCCTCCATCATTGGAAGCAGATAATTCTCCATGAATTCACAAACTCTATCACTTAGTGTTTCATGGGACAAATGAAACTCTGTTTCTTTATTATGCACAATCGAGTTTCTAAAAACATATATTAACTTAGCAGTCATCTTTAAAAATTCAGTTTTAGTATTTTGGTTTGAATTAGCAAAATCTGAGACTTCATATACTTTCTTTTTAGTAGAGATATTAAACTTACTAAATACACTATTTACATCACTCTCAGTCATTGAACCTGTAGATGTTAAATTTAAAAATCTATCATAAACATCATTATAAAGAGTAGATGTTCCACTTGGCGTATCAAGTGCAACTTTTAAAAAATTCTCAAGTGATTGAAGCTCAGACGTATCAATTTTACTATACATATCTTTAAAATCACGTATTGAAAACATCTGACCTCCTCTATCTCTATTTAATTTTACTAGAGGGTATTTAAACATAAAGTTTTCAACCAGATGGTAAAGACTTATATATTTGTTTAGAATTTCTTTTCTACTATTATATTCACTAAGTACAATTAAACTCTCGCTGAACTGCTGGTAATCATTACGAAAATCTATTTTACTTATGAAGTGATTTAAATTTCTTTGACCTACTTCTCTGATAGAGTGAAACTTTCTACCTGAACAAACCATATAAAGCTTCAAAATTGATAAAGCTTTTTCATTACTCATCCCATCGGAGCATTTTTTCATTATCAGATTCTTATTTGAACCATTCCCATAAGAAAAAAATGAAATAATTACTGTTGCTAAAATAGGATTTAAACCTTTCTCCACTAAACTAGGAATTGAATCTGATACAGAGAAAAACATCATAGATCGATTAAGGTCGCTTAAATCATGATGAAAGAAACTTTCAATTTGATCAGGCAAATTATTTATAATTTCAAATTCATAAAATTTTATTTCACCAAGATCTGAATCTATCTCTTCAATATTACTGAATATATAACACAAAAAATCAATTAGAATTAAAGATTCACTTTTATTGATAGGATAATCCACACCAATATCAATACCAGTAATTGAAGAAACGCACCCTTTCAGATCTTCCATTTCTTTATAAACAGTATCCTCTGCTTGATGTTCTTTTATATTATTTAAATGAATTTCTAATTTATCAACTATTACTTCAAACGCTGTTAATTCGTTTTCGTGTTCATTATCAGATAGTTCCTCTAGGGCTTCCGTGACAAATTCTTCATCTAGTAATTGCTCTAGAATGGAAACAATTCTTCCATATAGGACTTGTGAGTTACTTGTCATCAAGCCCTCCAAATAAGTTACTCCAATTAATTTCTAGAGTTTTACCTTCTAACACAGAAAGAACGCCTTGAAAAACAGCTTTTTTTGTTACCTGACCAACATTAACCTTGGACAATGATAGTAACTTTCTGCCTTCATCAAAATTAGCTATATTTAATGCACCTGGGGCTCTAACAATCTTTTCCTTAGATTTCTTTAGAGCGTCTAAAAAACTTATTTTATTAATCTCTGAATATTTACCAATAGCACCAAACATACCATTCAAAACCACTTCTCTACCAAACCACTGCGTAGATTTATTACCGTAAAATTCATGAAGTGACAAATCTATTTCAAGTAGCAAACTGCATAGCTCTTTAATTTCATTAAACCCTAATTCATAATATCCGTCATCAGACTCTTGAAAACCACTTAAAAAATCAGCGTTTACCGTTACAGGCTTAGCATATATAAGAGACAACATAGTCGTTATAATATTAGAGAAATGAAATTCACCTACATTTCTATTTTTACTCGAAGCAACAGAACTTTTATCTCTTTCTTTTAAAACTTTAAATTTAGAATCAAGTTCATTTACTACTTCTTGAAGATAATTATGAAAAATAATTTCTATTTGATGCTTATTACTAACACTTTTATGACCAGCATTAAGTAACAGCATCTTTCTTATCTGCTCATTTTTATCTAGATCAAACCAAACCTCAAACCATTGAGATGACGAAAAAAGTTCTTTATTTGAAAGAACCTGTTTACCTTTATAGTGATCAATTAATTTTCGTACTATAGTTGCAGATGATTTTGTTTCAGCTATTCTATCTTTAAACTTTCTTGTTAAAGATATTGAAGAACTATCATTAATTGAACCTTTTTCATAAAGTTCATTTATTAATCTATTACTATTATGGATTGTCTTTAATCGATATGTTCTTTGAAGGCCATCAAGAATCCTATATTCTTTGATTTTAATAAAATCTTCATCGCTTTCAAGCGATTCATCAACAACCAGAACCATAGGAGGTATATGTTTTTTTCTAATAACGGTATCAAGAATACTATCAAGATATTTATTTGTAACAATTCCCCGCTGTATATCCCATTCTTGATAATCCTCAGGAAGCTCCTCCAAATAATCATTTAAATTAACTTTAACTAAATAGCATCTAGCGCTACCTTCGTCCTTCCTGTCAAGAATACTTATTATCACATTAACTCCATTTTTATATAATATAGACCTTGAAATTTATAGATCTAAGTGAGAATACTGTAAGTTATATATCGATACTTAATTAATAATCGTATAGTCGAGATCTAGACCTAAATATTTATGATTGATTTTCCTAAAATTAGAAATTAATTAACAATTCATAAAATTTAAATACTTATAGTGTTGATTGGATAGAATCCTTAATAGAAGTTTAAGATCAAGCTTATCTATCCATATAAAAAAATCTGCTTGCATACACCCTGCTGCCTGTATTACCGACTCTATATGATCGTATACTTAATGTATCATAGGGGGTTGGAGTAAGGAACGTGTAAACAAGCAAAGTTTAGGACAGTATCTTTCGATGCACTAAACCTGTGCATCCATAAAAATTATACGGTCTAATTTCATGTTTCTAAAAAAATTAGCTTCAAAAACACGAAAGCCCCTACCCTGTATGGGATTGAGGCTTTTTAGTAATTTTTCGCCTTAGAAAAGTTTACGGTGCAATTCCTAGTTTTTTCGCCAAAAGTTTAAGGTTAATTACAAAGTATACGGTTTAATTGTTTGAATCCATTACACAAACTGCCCCGCTGCAAAGCCCGATGACCATGCAAATTGGAAGTTGTATCCCCCTAGCCAGCCGGTCACGTCGAGCACCTCTCCTATTAGATATAACCCTTTTACATTGTTGCATTCAAAGGTTTTGGAGCTGACTTCGTTGGTGTCGACGCCACCCAGTGTCACTTCGGCGGTACGGTAGCCTTCGGTGCCGTTGGGTTGCACATCAAAGTGCGTTAAGTATTCGATCACTTGCGCCAATTGCTCATTGGATAACTCGGCCATGGGCTTGGTCATCCAAGGGACGTCTTGTTTCATAACTTCAACAAAGCGTTTTGGTAATAAGCTGTTGAGCTCGGTTTCTAGCGCACGTTTCGGTTTGTCTTGGCGCAGTGCTTTAAAGTGGGCATCGGGATCCATGTCTGGCAAGAGGTTTAATTGTAATTCATCACCCGGCTGCCAGAAATTACTGATCTGCAATATGGCGGGGCCACTGATGCCACGATGGGTAAATAACATCGGCTCTTTGAAGGTCACGCCATTCGCTGTGGCTTCAATGTCGAGACTTATACCAGAGAGTGTGGATAACTTTTCTTTCATGGTCGGCTGGATCGTGATCGGTACGAGACTGGCACGGCGCGGTAAAACCTTGAGGTCAAATTGTTCAGCGATTTGATAACCGAAACCACTTGCACCAAGTGTTGGAATGGATAAACCACCGGTAGCCACAACCAGTGATTCACACTGAATTTGTCCCCCACTCGTGGCCAATTTAAAGCCGTTTTCTAGCTGATCAATTGTGTTGATTTTAGTGTCTAGGCGGATTTCTGAGCCGGACCATTCGCACTCGGTTAGCAATATGTTGAGCAAATCTTTCGCAGAATGCTCACAAAAGTATTGTCCGGGTGCTTTTTCGACGTATTCGAGCCCATGTCTGTCTACTAATTCAACAAAGTCATAGGAGGTGTATCGCTTTAATGCAGAGATACAAAAGTATGGATTGTCAGATAAAAAGTGTTTTGGGGCGGCGTCTAAGTTGGTGAAATTGCAACGACCACCCCCTGACATGAGGATTTTTTTACCGGCTTTATTGGCATGATCTAACACCAAAACTTTACGGCCACGGTAGCCTGCTTGCGCTGCGCAGAACAAACCTGATGCTCCGGCTCCGATGATGACAACGTCGAAATGTTCCATTATTACCCCTATTTGTGTGGACGGGCATTATACATAAGCGACAAAAAATATGCCTGCACTGTGCAACGTAGATAAGCAAAAGGCGTTCCAGTTTATTTCCACAGAAACCGTGAAAAACACTGTGGGAATTCCATTTTTTTCTTTAAAAATCAACGGTATTTTTTAAAGCAAGCGTTTTTTAGTATTTTCTTTGGGTGCTTCGCTCTGCATCAACAACCACGCAGGATCAAGAATTCGTCAAGAAAAACCTTGCGCCCTTTAACTGATTTTATATACAGTACTGTATATTGATACAGTATAGGTGAATCTATGAACGCTTTAGTCCACTATTTACGCGGTAAAACCTTTTGTTTTGCAATCGCAGCCATCATTGTTGGGCTTTATGCGCCAACCAAAGATCTGCTAGCGTTTGCAAGCAACTCTGTTGCAAAAGCCAACATTGAACTTACGACCATCTCTTTTGGTGCTGGCAGCCCTTGGAAAAACCAAGATGCTAACACGGGGTTTATGAAAGCCAGCCAATCTTTGACCATGCCTCAGCAAATTTTCACAAAATTCACGTTGAAAAACCCCAGCAGAGAATCGGTAACCTACCGAAAAATTTGGTTGTATTTTGAACATGAAAGTGGCAATCGAGAGTACACTACTGATTACACATTATATGACCCGGCAACGCGCCAGCGTTTAATTGGCCATTCTGTTGAATTGGGGCCTCACAGTGAGATCGAAGTACTGGCTTCTTATCGCTTCATTCCAAGTTATCAACAAAGCTCACCGCAAAGTGTGTCGATCTCTTGGGAAACAGGTAATCACTTTCGCGATGCCAGTTGTCAATACCCGTTATCCACAGAATCACTGAGTCAATTCGGTGTAACCTGTGAGTAACACGCTGTAATGCTTCATCTGTATAGCGCTGCTGAAATTTGACTCTTTTTTGCATTTAATGCGTTAGATCATAATTATTTCCAGAAAGAGACGAAAGCACCGTTGATAATCATTTTCATTTCTAATAAGCTGATGCAACATTATTTTGCATATGGAGCAGTAATTAATGAAAAAAGTATTGACCCCGATTGCCGCACTTGTTGCCGCAGGTCTGCTAACTGCATGCGGTACTCAGTCTGTTAAATCTGATGATGCGGTGCTGACAGCAAGCTCTGTTGTCGATCACTATGCTGACATTGCGGAAGCGGCTTACGGTGATTCTTTCACAACAGCACAAACACTTCAGTCTTCTATTGATACGTTTCTAGAAGAGCCAACGGAAGCAAACTTGCAAGCTGCAAAAGACGCATGGATTGCTGCGCGCGTTCCTTACCAGCAAACCGAAGTGTACCGTTTTGGTAATGCGGTCGTGGACGACTGGGAAGGCAAAGTAAATGCTTGGCCATTGGACGAAGGTTTAATTGATTACGTCTCTGAGTCTTCATATGGTTCAGAATCAGATCTTAACCCGCTTTATACTGCTAACGTCGTCGCTAATTCTTCATTAGTCATCGGTGGCAAAACGGTCGATGCGAGAACCATTACACCTAAATTAATTTCTGATTCCCTACAAGAAGCAGATGGCATTGAAGCAAACGTCGCAAGTGGCTACCACGCGATTGAGTTTCTTCTATGGGGCCAAGATCTCTATGGCACGAAACCTGGTGCGGGTGAACGCCCAGCTTCAGATTACGACCTAGACAACTGCAGCAATGGTAACTGTGATCGTCGCCGTCAATACTTGGCCGCTGTGACAGCGCTGTTGGTTTCCGACCTAGAATACATGGCCGATGCTTGGAAAGATGGTGGCGAAGCACGTACTGCACTAGAAGAGCAATCTCCTGAAGAAGGTCTAAGCACCATGCTAACCGGTATGGGCAGTTTGGCGTACGGCGAACTTGGTGGAGAGCGCACTAAGCTTGGCTTGATGCTGCATGACCCTGAAGAAGAGCACGATTGTTTCTCTGATAATACCCATTGGTCGCACTACTATGATGCCAAAGGCATTAAGAACGTTTACCTAGGTGAATACCAACGTGTCGATGGTAGCTGGGTTAAAGGCCCATCACTGTCCGCTCTGGTTGCTGAACAAGATCCAGCACTGGATGTTGAAATGAAGGCAGACCTTAATGTTACCGAAACGGCTGGCCAAGCCATGGTAGACGCTGCTAAGCAAGGTCAAACGTTTGACGTGTTAATTGCGATGAACAATAGAGCAGGTAATGCGCTTGTTCAGAACTTTGTTGACTCGCTTGTGGATCAAACACGCACCACTGAAGAAGTGATTCGTGCGTTGAACCTTGAAGGCATCGCTCTTGAAGGTTCTGACAGCTTAGATAACCCAAGCTCTGTATTCTAAAGAATACTTGTTGAGGTTTTTATAGGGGTGACTCAGTCACCCCTTTTGCCGTTTGAGCGTTACGATTATGACTCGATGCTATAGTTTGTTAATTCCATTGTTCGCGTGCTTTTACAGTGCTTCAGCACTGGCTGATAGCAAAGCGTATCAACAGCCGTTCCCCAATCTTAGCGCCACTGACAAGCAAGCCTTTTACTTAGGGCAAAGCATGTTTGAGCGCCTTTGGGTCCCCGCGCCCTCTTCTACTACCGCCAGCGATGGCTTAGGGCCACTCTTTAACGCACGCTCTTGCCACAGTTGCCATGTTAACAGTGGCCGTGGTCATGCACCGACAACCGACCAATTAGGCAGTGACGTTCCTTCTTTTTTTATTCGCTTAGGAAAGTCTGATCAAGCTGCGACGGATCGCGTGATTGGCGATTATATGTATGGCCGTCAGTTCCACCCTCTCAGCGCAACGAATGTTAAAACCGAAGGCGATTATCGAATCCATTGGCAAGAATCCATTGAGACATTTGACGACGGCTATCAAGTGACGTTGCGCAAGCCCTCGCTTGAATGGCTTTCGTTGAATTACGGTGATTTTCAAGAATCAACTGGCTTCTCTATGCGTGTTTCGCCGCCTCTGGTTGGTATGGGGCTACTGAATTTAGTGCCAGACTCGCTCATTCTTGAGCATGCTGACCCTGACGACCACGATCAGAATGGCATCAGCGGCAAACCTAATTGGATCGAACGCAATGGCGAAAAGCTACTTGGACGCTTTGGTCATAAAGCAAGTGTTCCCTCTTTGAAAGAGCAAAACCAGTCCGCGTTTAATGGTGATCTTGGCTTATCGACAGAACTGTTTCCCTTTCCTAGCGGTGACTGTACGGTTGCACAAACTGACTGCATGCAAGCGCCAAACGGAAACAGTCAACATCTTGATGACTTAGAAGTCAGTAAAGAGCAAATGGCGGTTTTGGATACTTATGTCGCACTCAGTATGCCACCAGCCATGCGTAATTTAGATCAAGCGTGGTTTAAAGATGCCAAGCAACTATTTGATCGATTAGAATGCGGTAGCTGCCATACCCCAAAACTCACAACAGGTTCCTCAGAATTTACCGCCTTGAGTCATAGAGACTTTTATCCGTTTACTGATATGCTTTTGCACGATTTAGGCCCTGAGCTCGCCAATGGCTTTCCTGTATTGAACGCTTCGACACAAGAATGGCGTACTGCTCCGCTTTGGGGGATAGGCTTATCTGAGTCTGTTTCGGGTCGCAATGGCTTTCTTCACGATGGTCGTGCACGCACTATTGAAGAAGCTATTCTTTGGCACGGTGGCGAAGCCGAAGCCAGTAAGAATGCTTACAAATCCCTTAACACTAAACAACGTGCGTTATTTGTTAGATTTTTGGAGTCACTTTGATGCTATGTCTTAAAAAAGCGTTTGCCACTTCCCTTACGATACTGGCAGGCACCTCAGTATTTGCTGATCAATGGGACACAACCCTAGAGCAAATTCAATCTCAGTATATTGTGCCGAAATACCAACAGTTCAGCACCAGCGCCAATCAATTAGCCGATGCGACTCACGCATTGTGCGCCGCGCCGTCCAAAGCGTCATTATCAGCGGCTCAAATGGCTTTCAGCCAAAACATTAATGATTGGCAACAAGTTCAGTGGCTAAACTTTGGTCCTGTCACGTATTTCATGCGTTATTACGCGTATGAGTACTGGCCTGATAAAAAAGGCGTCACTCAGCGCCAATTACGTAATCTAAGCTCTGATCCGAGTATGATGACCGCGCCCAAATTTTGGACATCAGCCAGTATTGCTGTGCGCGGTATGACGGCGATTGAGTCACTACTTTTTCATGGGGACTTCAACACCATTCAGCGCAAAAGTGATTGTGAAGTATTAGAGGCTATTAGTCGTCATCATGCTAAAACAACGGAAGATGTACTAAGCCAATGGCAGCAAAGTAAGGCAACAGACTGGATCTTTCCAGAAGAAGGCGCCAGCGTGACGCCTGAGCATTTAGTACTAGAACAGTTGGTTCAACAATGGCTTGAACACATGTCTGTGGTAAAAGACGCGAAGCTTGAAACCCCGATTGGCTACAAAGACCGTCCAAATCTGAAGCTCGCTGAATTTTACCGCAGCGAAGCGTCGTTAGCCGCAATCATCACCAATTTGAAAGCCTATCGTACGTTGTATCACGTTGGTCAACCCTCTCTTTACGACACAGCCATTGCGGAGCAACCTGAGCTTGCCAAAGCACTAGAAGCCGCCTTAGCCGACAGTTTGAAATTGGCATTGCAACTACCACAAGATTACTTCACGGGCGACTATTCGCAAGATGAGCGTGTTGCGTTGGCGAAACCTTTGGTTCGTGCTATCTCAAACAGCCAAACCCAGCTGACCAATTTGGTCACCGCATTAGGATTCCAAATTGGCTTCAATAGCCGTGATGGAGATTAACCAATCATGCTCTCTCGTCGTGCGTTTTTAACATCATCATTAGCGGCATTGTCGATCCCAACATGGGCATCGGCTTTGCCAATAGAGGCGAACGGAGAGCTGTTTATTTCAGCTTTCTCAAAAAGTAAAACCGCTCATTATATTGGTGCGTTTGGCAGTAATGGCCAATTACGTTGGTCTATGCCTTTAGCGGAGCGCGCCCATGCGCCAGTCGTTCATCCGACTCACTCGGTAGTCGGAGCGGTTGCACGCCGCCCAGGCTTTTATATCGATTTCTTTAATCCATTATCGGGCGAAGCAATCAAACGCATAACCCCCCTTAGCGACCATCATTTTTATGGCCATGCGGTCTTCAGCAATGATGGTTTGCAATTAATCACGCAAGAAAATCATTACCCCACGGGACAAGGAAAAATTGTCATTCGTCGTTGGCCCGATGGTGAGGTTCTAAATGAATACAGCAGTGGCGGAATTGGGCCTCACGAGTCGGTATTGATGGACGATGACATACTGGTCATCGCCAATGGAGGTTTACGAACGCACCCTGACAATGATCGTGAAATCATGAACTTAGACACAATGGCTCCGAATGTCACCTATTTGTCATTAAAGGACGGTACGCTTAAAAACCAAGTGAGGCATACGAATACTTTACACAAATTGAGCATACGTCACTTAGATGTCAACTCATCAGGTGTGGTAGCATTAGGTTTTCAATATCAAGGTGAACTGTGGGAAGATGTGCCATTAGTGGCGCTGTCCAGCTTGCACTCTAACCAATTAGACTATCTTGATATGCCTGAGCATGTTAGAGCTCGCTTTAAACAGTATTGCGGCAGCGTTTGCTTTGATAAAAGTGGTGAAACATTAGCCATCAGCACTCCCCGCGGTGGTTTAGTTGCCTACTGGGATGTCCCTAGCAAAACGTTCTTAGGTGTTGATAATTGCCGCGATGTCTGTGGTTTAGTCGCAACAATCCGGAAACATGAGTTTGTTTTGACCAGTGGCACAGGAAAACAGTTGATTTCCCAACCACGTCAGCATCAAACTACCCAAATAAATCAACTCGCCGAGGTCCATTGGGATAACCATTTAAGGCGTATTGATCTAGATATATAATTTTTTGTGAATTGCATCGCACTCAGGATGGTCAGAGGCAGTTTTTTTCTGTAATGTTGTTTGGTTGGTTTGCACATTTTGTGCATCAAAGCAGCCTTGAACCTGATTGTAGTGACTTGATGTTTTTAGACGTATTAAAACAATTTTTTGTCATGGGTGATGCGGAGCACGAATCTGGAAGCTCTGAGAATTTTCGCATCAGCACTTTACGTATATTACTGGTAGCCTGCTTACTCGTTGTATCGTCTTTTACTATCCACAGTCTCCTGCGCCTCGATGGCTCAGATGACGAGTTTTCGCTCGCATCACTGGGCGTGTTCTATATTGCATTGACCTCTTTGTTGCTTTTTAGCTCTCGGCGTTATCACCACTTTTCAGCGATGGCGCTAATAGGTTTATTGGGCATTACTGGCATTAGCTTTATTGCTCTATCGGCCTCGCCAATTGGTATCGAGTTTGGCGTCATTACGCTGTACTTCGTGCCGCTTGTTGTTCGATTGTTCTATAGTTTTAAAGCCTCGTTGCTATTCAGCTTTGCGAACTGCCTTACGTTTGCTGTAGATATGTATATCAATAATGGTCAAGTACGCACCTTTGTCGAAAGTGATGGCGTCAGCATGCTGTACTTGCAGACGATGATCTTCACCTTGCTTAACTTTGCATTGCCTCTAGCTGTCTCTCGCGTCATTTTGACCTTGCAAACTACTATTTTTCGCTTAAAAGAGTTGGCCAACAGCCTGAATCACCACTCAGATTTGTATGAAGAGATCTTTGAGCATACAGGTACACCGACTCTGTTATGTGATAAACGTGGTATCGTTTTAAAACTCAACCAAAAAGCATTAGACCTATTCCCAGGTGTGTTGGCTGCATCCATCGAAGGCACTAAAATCAATGACTGGATCGCATCCACATCGGACTCATCGAACCGCTTCTTTTGGCAAAAAAACGTATCGGAATGTGTTCTTAAAGCCAACACAAAAAGCTTTCTAGAAGTACACCGCTCAAGCTTAACGACCCATGGGCACTATGTTTTACATCTACAAGATGTGACCCATCTACGTGCACTAACAGAAGAACTGGAAACCACCCAACAGACCAACTCTCGATTGGCGCATTTTGACTCTTTGACACGATTACCAAACCACCAGAATTTCTGTAATCAAGTCAACCACCGCATCCGTAATGTGTCTGACTATTACACTGGAGCGATGTTTATTATACGTATCAGCCAATTTAAATTGCTGAATAAACAGTACGGCCGCGAACAAGCCAACAGAGTGATTTTGAACTTTTCTCGTACCTTGCAAGCCCGTCTATCAGATAAAACAATTTCTGGACGCTTACGTGGGGTTAAGTTCGCTTGTTTTATGCCCGTTGGTCAGACGTATTTAATTCAGCGCAATTTACGTACGTTAATCAAATCGGTGCTACCGGATCAAATTCGCATTGGCGATGACATTCTCAACATCGATTATCAGATAGGTGTCTCTTACTATCAAAATGAAGGGGAAACCTCAGAAGAATTACTAGAACGCTGTGAAATGGCGCTAGAGTATTCTACGTCCGCTGAGCGCATTGCTTTCTTTGATCAGCAACTTGAAGCGAAACTCATTCAAGAACACAAGCTGGGCCTGGCTTTAGCAGACGCGGTTAAAAACAAGAAAATTGAAATGTGGCTACAGCCTCAAGTTATCTCTTCTGGTGAAATTCGCTCTTTTGAAGCGCTGGCACGCTGGCGTTTAGATGATGGTTCTTTCATATCCCCGATTATATTTATTAAATTAGCCGAAGAGTTAGGCCTGCTACCAAAATTAGCTGAAAACTTGTTGCGTCAGTTAATCTCCGTACTTGAGGCTTGGCACGAAGAAAGCATCAAGACACCCATTGCATTTAACCTAGCGGGTCAAGAGCTCATGAACGACGTGTTCTTTGCACTGTTGATGTCGCTAACGTCTGAGCGCCCTTGGTTAAGCGATATGCTCGAGTTGGAGATCACAGAAACCAGCCCTGTTATGACGCACCCATTGATCCACAAGCGCTTGCGCGCCCTGTCTCAATACGGTTTCTCAATTGCAATTGATGATTTCGGTACGGGGCAAGCTTCTTTAGGTCAGCTAATAGACATACCTGCCAACATCCTCAAAATTGATCGTCGCTTTGTCTCTCCACTCCCCGACGATAGACGTCATTTGGACATCGTCAAATCCACGATTCAATTGGCTAAATCGCTTAATATGAGCGTGATTGCGGAAGGCATTGAGACGCGAGAACAAGCAAATCTTTTAATGGGTCTGGGTTGCGATACGTTACAGGGCTACTACTTTGGCAAGCCTTCCCCTATTTCTGATTGGACGAAGAACAACCATGAAAAAGCGAAGCAGCTACGTATGGTGTATTAGCTCTTGATAGGGTGCCCTCTACTTTCACATATAAAAAAGCTGGCCTTGGGTATTGGGTAAACCTAGTCCAGCTTTTTTATATGATAGGAAGTGTAAACTAGAACAGTAATTTATCAAACACAGCGCAATCCGTGTACGTGTACTCTGTGTTAGCCCTTAAGCGAGCCGCCTTATCGATTAACTTCTGAGACGCTTCTTTTTGACGTGGAGAAATGTGTTCCGATGCCACATTCTTACGTAAGGTATCTAAATACTTTTCAAGTCGAGGCGTGCAGTCATCTACCACCTGAGCCGAAGCAATGCTGGCGGTCGAAACTAGAAATCCAGCAAAAGCCATTTTAACAAATTGTGAAACAAGTGGTTTCGCCATAACTACCTCAGCCAAAATTATAAACCTCTCTATTAAATCATAATGACCGCCCTTAGAGAATGGAACAAAATGACAGAGGGAGCTGAGTCGCGTGCTAAAATATAACCCCTAATAGAAACGATCACAGAGTCGAGACAGTATGTATTCCATAGAAAACCACTCATCCCTTCCCAACGTCGCGTTCTACCAAGCACTGAATGAACAACTTAATGCTTTATTAAGCGGTGAACGCGACTTGATTTGCAATGCGGCACAGTTCTCTGCCTTTATTATGCAGACCTTACCTGACTTAAATTGGGCGGGATTTTACTTTGTTCGTAATAACGAGCTGCTATTAGGACCTTATGTAGGCAAAGTCGCTTGCACTCGAATCCCTTTTAGTCGAGGTGTGTGCGGCGCGGCCGCTCGAACACAATCCACACAACGAGTGGATGATGTGCACGCCATTGCGGACCATATTGCCTGTGATGCGGCATCAAACGCGGAATTGGTTGTTCCTATTCTAGTGGAGGGCAATATTAAAGCCGTATTTGATATCGACAGCCCAAAGACTCATCGCTTTAGCGAAGACGACCAACAAGGCATTGAGCAACTGGTCAATACGTTTATACAATCCTGCGATTGGTCTTGGCAGCTATCGTAGAAATCTAACTAAACCAGTAGATATGGATAAGTGCCCGCGCTATTAGCCCTATTAAGGCCCCCATTATCGCATATCGAAATATTTTGCCTATACGTGGACCAATAGCCGAAAAAACTGCAACCCCAACCAAATCAACGGGGTTGCTCGCTAATCCTGCAATGATGTTAATATCTCTAACAGTCATGCTTCCCTGCTCTATTTGATCAATCATTACACCCATATAGGCCGTCCCTCCTGCAATATATTTAGTAATAACAGGCAACGCCGCTGAGCTTGGCAACCCAATAGCAGAGAATGCCGGAGATAAACATTCGGTGAGCCACTGAATCGCATTCAATTCCTTTAACACGGCCAATAAAAATAACGTCACCGTTAACATGGGGATCATGTTGACGGCTATTTTCATACCTTCCATGCCGCCTTCGGAAAGGGATTGAACGATCGTCTTTCGAGGCCTAGATATTGGCATCGAACAGTCAGATGTATTCTTCTGAAAGTCACTGCTAAGCTTGGCAGCAAATAGGTAATAAGTGATGGCAGACGCCAACACACCACCAATAATTGAAGAAGCAAGCAAAACACCAAAATCTAAGCCGTAAGCAATCATTGGAAAAGATACATTGCCTTGAGTCGCCGTCAGTACTAGCGCCAATGAAGCGGCCAGTTTACGGTTATCACGTTCCTGAATATCGAGTTTATTCAGCGTTGGCAGTGGTGCGATAGAACTAACAAATAGCATTTTAGATAAAGCAATTAAGCTTAATCCCGAAGCTCCAAACAGGTTGGAGATAGGTGTTAATAAATCCGATAACAACTTAAGCACACCGCGATGGTCAAATACCATCATAATACTGCCCATAATCACGGTAATAGGCAACATTACGTATAACGCTAAGTCCAGCGCTAGCCGTCCGGAACTGAGCATATGCTCAATAAGATCCATACAACACATACTCCCTAGCGATATGAAAAAGGGAAGTGTATATGACGTTTTTGAGTCATATACACTTCCCTAAGCGGATGGTCCAGTTAAGCTAAGAAAAAGTATGAGAGGCACATACCATCCTAGCAATTGAGCACTCCCCCCATTTACGATTGCTCAATGCCTTTGCTTATACTTAACGAGACGACATCACTTGGCACCTAATGACCTCTTTTCACTAAGTCATAGGAATTCTTTAAATCTAGTCAGTTACGTGTAATCAAATCCAATAAACGTGATACATCAGGCCGTTGCTCCAAGCTGTATACTTCTTCGATCAAGGCGTTTTGCAGATCAACAGACATCATTGGCGATGTGTATTGGATAAATTTCTGAATTATATCCTCTTTCGTCATCGCCGTATTAGGATCACCTTTTGCTTGGCTAATAGGGCTCTTAATTACTGCACCATCGCTTAGCGTAATCTCTACTATCGACAAGATCTCGGCTGGAAAGCGATTAGATAACTCTTCGGATTCAACGATATGAATGCGCGAGCAAAGTGCTAATACTCTTTCGTCAAAAACGGCTTCATCACTTACTTGTTTCGGCCCTAATTGACCATGACAAATCATGGCTGCAACGGGAAATGCCAAACCATATTGGGCTTCATCTGCATTGCTGGGCTGATGCCCTTGCAAACGCATCGATTCATGGAACGTTTTGATCGTAATGGATTCTATATTTGGCTCTCGAATATTAGCGTCCAATTCGAGCATTGCTTCAACTGCGGTTAATGCTGGTTGTGCCCAGCGACATACGGGCCAAGGCTTAAAATATTGATTATCGATCTCCCACTCTCTCCATAACGTTCGCCATGCAGACGCTGAAGATTCAGCAAAAATGAGATCAGCAGGTGCACCTGTAACGCCGTTCTTTGCCATCATTAAGGCATTCATTCCAGAAAATGCTCCCGCGCCATGGGCATCACGTAAATTGGTAGGATGATCAACCAAACGCATCATGGGGCAACGAGGTGCAAAATATTCAGCAATACCCAGTGCATGAAACAAAGCATCTTGCTTCAAATTTAACGCACGAGCGCCTGCGGCAGCCAAGCCGATTCCTGAAAATGCACCTGAAGCATGATAATCACTGGCACTATTCATAAGTGCAACACCCGCTCGTAAAGAGGTTTCGTAAGCAATGGTTAAAAGGCTTAAAAACTCTTCACCTGATACCGATTTACCGCCTTCTTTATAGGCATCAATTAATGATAGCAACCCCGGAACAACTGTTGCTCCAGCGTGACCCTTTGATAGAAAGTGTCCTTCATGAGCATCCAAACTATCCGCAGCAAAACCTCCTGCCCACGCCGCACCAAGTGGTGAAATAACGCGTCCATCAAATAAGATTCTTGCGCCTAAATCGCCTTTTGGATATTGCTCTAAAACAAAGTTTCGAAGCTTAACATTAGTGTTGTTATCTTTTGCCGCTGCGACAACACCTATAATATCTAACAACGAATTTTTAATTAACAACTGGGTAGAAATTGGTGCATCTTTAAAATTAAAGCCATTAACAAAATCAAAGAATTTAGACATAAAGCACACGTCCTTAACATTAAACTTGATTGGTCTTGCAATCATCTTAGACATGCAGATTAATAATAATACTTTATAAAAGTCAATTTTTAATTCGTCATAAAAATCATCTTAAAAATTTAAAAACATTATTTTAAAACATCAGCCTAAAAACCTAAATCCTTTAAAATTTTTTTTAAACTATTAATCTTAAAAGATTTTAAAGGTCTAAAACCATCTTCTAAGAAAGACTCTATAAGCACATTGATAACCTGAAGTTTTCAAACGTCCTTAAAAAAGATCGCTTTACCCTTTCTAGGGTCACTCATAAACTTTAACTCAGGCTTGGACATCCAATTGGAACCAGCTGACAATGGCGCTGCCAGTCACCATCGCCTTATTTAAACAGGCTTAAAGCCCACATCGGGGGGAACCAGATTTTAATTAACGCTATACTGTTCAAGCGTTTTTTTGATCTGCCGATGCCAGACATTATGGAGTAGAACAATGAGTAGCCTAAAGACTACCTTAGATTTAATCAATGAGCGTAAGCCTAGACACGCCCTAAGTCGCGAACTATATACCGACGAAAATGTATTCCAACAGGACTTAGCGCAAATTTGGCATAAAGAATGGATCTTCGCTGGCCACACATTTGAAATACAGAAACCAGGCGAATACATCACGCTTCAGGTTGGCCAATACCCTGTTGTGGTTGTCCGTGGCGCTAAAGGCGAAGTCCGTGCTTTCCACAATGCCTGTCGTCATCGCGGCTCCCGTATTTGTCAAAATGCGAAAGGTAAAAGTGCTAAACTTGTATGCCCTTACCACAAATGGACATTCGACTTAGATGGCAAGCTTCTTTTTGCTGGTAACATGGGCGACAACTTCGATACTTCAGAGCATAGCCTTCAAGCCGTTCATTGCGAAACCATTAATAGCTACATCTATGTTTGCGTAGCTGATGAAGCCCCTGATTTTGAGGCATTCAGAGATGTTATGGGTCGATTTACGGCTCCTCATAATCTAGATGACTGTAAAGTGGCCTTTGAATCAAACCTCATTGAAAAAGGTAACTGGAAACTCGTTTTTGAAAATAACCGCGAATGTTATCACTGTGATGGCAGTCATCCAGAATTGCTTAACTCATTCGTAGAAAACCTATCGGTTGCTGGTGTTGGTGGTGATGAGGATCCTGAGCTAGTTGCTCATTGGGATAAATGCGAAGCCGCAGAGCTACCTAGCCGACTAGAAATGGCTGAAGACGGTATTTTCCGTATGACTCGAATTCCTTTGTCTGCTAAAGCAGTCAGCTATACGATGTCCGGTGAACCTGCGGTCAATGGACGACTAGATAACTCTGGTGTAGAAGACATTGGTGCACTGCTGTATTTCTTGTACCCGAACAACTGGAATCATTTCTTAGGCGACCATGCACTTAGCTTCCGCGTTCTACCTTTAAGCTCTGGGGAGACACTGGTCACAACTAAGTGGCTAGTGCCAAAAGACGCTGTGGAAGGTGAAGACTATGATCTGGATGACCTAACCAAAGTTTGGCTTGCTACTAACGATCAAGATCGACAATTGGTAGAAGAAACATTTAAAGGTGTTCAGTCTCCCGCTTATAAGCCGGGACCATTTTCTGATATTGCAGAAAATGGTGTTTGCCAGTTTGTTGATTGGTACTGCGATACAATGAAAAAACGACTTAGCTAATACTCATTAACACCCATCTTTAAAATGCGGCCAAACGGTCGCATTTTTTTTGACCAGTAAAATTAAATAATCCCAGTTTATATATTGAAAGTAACCTTCAATTTTTAGATGGCTAAACAGCCTAAAAAAGCTCAAAAATGAGTTTACCCCTTAATAAAAAGGAGCAAAACCTGCAATTGATAACGAGAAGTTAGGCTAGATACCGAAAAAAGGTTGATTGTGAGTAATGCCAATAAATAAGTAATATTTTTATCACGAATAAATATTTAACACCTAAGAGTTCATTGCCTGACCCGCAATAAATCGACATTAAAGTGAGAGATAAAAATGAAATTTGAAGGCATTTATACACCTGTCATTACCCCTTTTCGAGATGACAGTTCTATTGACTTTGACGCCTACCAAACACATGTCAAGCATCTTGTGAACGAAGGTGTACACGGTTTAATGATCGGTGGCACCACCGGTGAATACTACGTTGAAAGTCATGAAGAACGTGTTGAGTTGTTGACGAAAGCAAAAGAAGTCGTTGGCGATCAAGCACAAATCATCTTTGGTACAGGGTCTTTGGATCCAAAAGCCTCTTTAAAACTGGCTGAAGCAGGCGCTAAAAGCGGCGCTGATGTGCTACTTGTCGCAACACCTCCTTACTCTCTTCCAACACAGCGAGAGCTGTCACTGCATGCACTCGCTATCGATCGTGCAGCCGATATGCCCATCATGCTTTATAACTACCCAGATCGTATGGGCGTTAATATGGAAGAAGAGTTTCTTGACCGAGTTGGTCAATCTAAAAACTTCTGCGGCATTAAAGAGAGCTCTGGAGATATTAACCGATTACACATGATGATGCGTGATTACCCTCATATTCAAACGGCATGTGGGATGGATGATCAAGCGTTGGAGTTTTTTGCATGGGGCGCTCGCAGCTGGGTTTGTGCTGGTTCCAACTTCCTTGCAAAAGAGCACATCGCTTTATACCAAGCATGTGTTTTGGAAAATGACTTCATCAAAGGCCGTCGAATCATGTCTGCCATGATGCCGCTAATGCGTGTTCTAGAACAGGGTGGAAAATTCATCCAGTCCGTTAAATACGGTGTCACTATGGATGGCCGCTTTGCAGGAACTGTACGCAGCCCTCTACGTGATCTTAACAAAGACGACAAACGCCAAATGGAACAAGTCGTACGTACCTTGAAAACGGCCATTGCCAGCATTCTAGAAGAAGCACCAGCGCAGGGTCAAACAGCCAAAGCCAACAAAAAAGCGGGAGCCTAAGCATGTCAAACGTATTAACTTTGCAAGAATACCAAGCCATTGCTGGCTCTCTAACATTACCATCCATGGCATTCATCGATGGTAAGTATCGCCCAGCTGCATCTGGCAAGACATTTGTAACAACAAACCCTGCAACAGGCGAACACTTAGCTGACATCGCTGCGTGTGCTAAAGAAGATGTAGATTTTGCCGTCGATAAAGCTCGTGAAGCGTTCGAAGACGGCCGTTGGAGTAAATTACATCCAAGTGAGCGCAAAGAAATACTCATTAAACTGTCTAAGCTGGTACTTCGTAACCGACATGAACTGGCCGTTATGGAAAGCCTTGATTCAGGTAAACCCATTACTGACTGTGAAAACCTAGACATTGATGAGTTCGTTCACATTATGAACTGGCATGCTGAGTTGGCCGATAAGATTTATGACCAAACTGCACCGGTTGGTTCGGATGCTATTTCAATGATCGTACGTGAACCAATCGGCGTGGTCGGTGCTGTTTTACCTTGGAACTTCCCACTGCTAATGTTGGTTTGGAAAATTGCTCCAGCTTTAGCAGCGGGTTGTTCAATAGTGATCAAGCCTGCTGCTCAAACATCGTTAACAGCACTTCGTATCGCTGAACTCGCAGCAGAAGCTGGGATACCTCGTGGTGTGCTTAACATCGTAACAGGTGGAGGAGCTGACGTTGGCGAACCGCTTGGATTGCACATGGATGTAGACATGGTGACGTTCACCGGCTCCACCGCAACCGGTCGACGCTTCCTTCGCTATTCAGCAGATTCAAATATGAAGAAAGTCGTCTTAGAACTTGGTGGCAAGAACCCGTGTATTGTTTTAGACGATGCCGAAGACCTAGACTTTGTCGCTGAGCAAGTTTGTGCCGCGGCCTTCTGGAACATGGGGGAGAATTGTTCTGCAGGTTCACGCCTGATTGTTCAATCAGGTGTAAAAGATGCCTTAATGGCGCGCGTCAAAGCACATGCTCGGGAATGGAAAGTTGGTAACCCTTTAGACCCTCAAAATGCGTTAGGCGCTATGATCGATAAAGGCCATTTTGAAAAAGTCTCCGGTTTTCTAGAAAAAGGCAAACAAGCCGGTTACAACGTAGTTGTCGGCGGTGAAACTATCGATGGGATATTTATCCAACCAACGATTTTTGACGGCGTGTCAAACTCAGACGAATTGGCTCGTGAAGAAATCTTTGGGCCGGTCTTGTCTGTCATCACGGTCAACAGCTACGAGGAAGCATTGCAAGTAGCCAATGACACAGAATACGGTCTAGCGGCATCCGTCTTCACTGCGAATGCGAAGAAAGCAATTCGGGCTGCCCAAGCGATTAAAGCAGGCACCGTCACCGTCAATTGTTTCGGTGAAGGGGATGTCACAACACCTTTCGGTGGTTACAAACAGTCTGGCTTTGGAGGTCGCGACAATTCTATCCATGCCCATGATCAATACACTGAGCTTAAAACCATCTGGATTGATTTAAGTGACAGTGCCGTGGACGGTGCAATCGACTAAACACCTAGGGTCGATTTGCAACGGGGAGCCTCCTCTTTCCGGATTTATCGGATTAGAGGAGGAACTTCTCTTCTGCTCAATTGATGGGATTGGATATGATACAAAAAAAAATTACACGACTCCCAAAAGATCCAGGTCCAGCGGCTTGGAATAGTATTCTACACCCAGATGAGGGCTACCCAACACTGGAGCAAGATACAACCGCTGACTGGGTCATTGTTGGAGCAGGATGGGCCGGATTAGCGGCTGCACGTCGTCTTACGCAACTGCTCCCTGAAAGCGACAAAATCGTTGTACTCGAAGCATCACGTATCGCAGAAGGCCCTGCTGGACGCAACAGTGGCTTCATGATTGACCTACCGCATGAACTAAACTCTGACTCTTATACAGGCAGTAACGATCGTGATCTAAATAGTATTCTTCTTAATCGACATGCTATCGATTTTGCCGAACAAACTGCTATGGAATACGACATGCCTAAAGCGGTTTTTAGCCGCAGCTGCAAAGTCACCGGAGCCTCGACGCAACAAGGTATTCAACACATACTCAGTTACGCAAAACACCTTGCCGAGATTGGTGAAGCCTTTTCAGTTAAAAATGCAGGGGAAATGACAGCTATGACTGGTTCGTCTTTTTATATTAAGGGACTGCAAACTGAGGGCGGAGCAATGGTGCAACCAGCAGCATTTATCCGACGTTGCGCTAGAGGCCTCAGCCAACGTGTCAGTATCTATGAAAATACTCCGGTCGTTGAGCTAACTTCAGGTGATCTTCATACTTTACGTACTCCAAAAGGTGCCGTGAAAAGCAAGCACATCATCTTGGCTGTTAATGGCCACATCCAGTCGTTTGGTTTCTTTCCAAAACGTTTGTTGCATGTGTTTACCTACGCTTCAATGACGCGAAAACTTACTTCAAGCGAGCTGTCAAAACTAGGTGGTCAAAGCGATTGGGGCATTCTACCTGCCGACCCGATGGGCACAACCGTTCGTAAAGTTTCTAATTACGCGGGCAGCGGTGATCGCATCATCATTAGAAATTTAGCGACCCTAAATCAGTCCCTAGAAGCACCACAGGCTGATATGAGACGTGCGAAAGCCATGCAAGATCAGTCTTTCAAAGACCGCTTTCCTATGCTGCAAGGGGTGGACATGGAACACCGTTGGGGCGGGCGCTTATGTTTATCACTTAATTCGATGCCTGCCTTCGGTGAAATTGAAGAGAGAATTTGGTCTGCCTGCTGCCAGAATGGTTTAGGCACTGTAAAAGGCACACTTTCAGGGATGGCTGCTGCAGAACAAGCCGTACTGGGTCAATCTGAGTGGCTTAATCAATTTTTAGAACATGATCAGCCCAGCAAGCTACCCCCTGAGCCCTTCTTGTCAATCGGTGCCAATATGACGATGCGCTGGAAGCAATGGCAGGCTGGCAAAGAACTGTAATCCGCTTTATTGAATAGAAATGCCCAAAGCGCTTCGGGAGAATGTTATGAGCGACTTTAATGCATCTGATTTTTTAAATCCGATGAACACTCAAATCTGGGGGAATGGACGTCATCTTGTTCGATGTGTGACTGTCATCCCAGAAACTCACGATGTCACGACCTTCACCTTTAGTATGAATGAACCTGTGATGTTCTTTTTTAAACCTGGTCAATTCGTGACATTGGAGCTTGATATTGCTGAAGAGCGCATCATGCGCTCCTACACAATTTCGAGTTCACCCTCAATTCCTTACAGCTTCTCAATTACCGTGAAGCGAGTACCTGGCGGTGTCGTTTCAAATTGGTTACACGATAATCTAAAAGCAGGCGATCAAATAGCGGTTCACGGTCCAGTGGGCCGATTTAACTGCATGGATTTTCCATCTGACAAAGTACTTCTACTATCTGGTGGTGTCGGAATCACCCCTGTCATGTCAATGGCTCGTTGGTGGTTTAATACCGACTCAGAAGTAGATATGGTGTTTGCGCACAGTGCCCGCTCACCGAAAGACATTATCTATGCAAAAGAACTTGAATACATGTCTACTCGGATAGACAACTTCAAAATGCATTTAATCTGTGAACGCACTAATGTGGGCGAAGCTTGGGGCGGTTATCGCGGTTACCTTAATTCGCACATGCTACAGCTACTTGCCCCTGATTTTATGGAACGTGAAGTGTTCTGTTGCGGCCCTAGCCCTTACATGAAAGCCATTCGCGCACTGCTAGAAAATTCTGGCTTTGACATGAGTCGCTATCATGAAGAGTCTTTTGGTGAGACACCGATTAAAGATGTTGAACAAGCCGAAAAACATGCCGCTCAAGCAGAGCTTGAAGACTTACAACCTAAACCTGCGGTCATGTTACGAATTCCTGAAATGGGCATTCTGCAAGAAGTTGGGCTAGACTTAACGCTCAATGAAGCCGCAGCTGAAGCTGGGGTCAACATTTCTAAAGCCTGTGGCTTAGGCATTTGCGGTGCGTGTCGAGTAAAAGTGATTCATGGCGAGTACGACATGAATCATAACGGCGGCATTTCAGAAGAAGAAATTGAAGAAGGCTATGTTCTTTCTTGCTGTACTCGCGTTAAAAGTGATATTGAAATCGAGATTTAACGCTCCCGCAGGGTTCGCCCTGCGCCCTCCTCTCGCTCTACTTAATCTATCAATGAAATAACGAATCTGTTTATAGGCTAATTTGCGTTTATAAACTTTAAAGGAACACCTAATTATGACTAGTGATAATAAACCTAGACAGTCGAATTACGTGACGGACTACCAAGCGGGACAGGATAATGCCTAAGTAAAAATCGGCCCATTTAGTGTCGATATTCACCAATCCGTGTTTAGTTTAACCGCATGCTTAGTAGTGCTTTTGGTTGCCTTTTGCTTAATCTTCTCAGAAACCGCCAGCGATATTTTTGGCACATTAAGACCTTGGCTCACGACTCAATTTGACTGGGTCTTTGCCATCAGCATGAATGTTTTTGTGGTGTTTTGTCTGTACTTAATCGTCTCTCCGTACAGTAAAATCAAACTGGGTGGTGTAAATGCTAAACCCGCCTATTCACGTATCAGTTGGTTTTCAATGCTGTTTGCTGCAGGCATGGGTATCGGGTTGGTATTTTACGGTGTGCTTGAACCGATGCAGCACACATTATTCCCACCCTTAGGCCAAGAAGCGACCATTAATGCTGACGGCACTTTAATCCCTAGCTTTGACCGTAATACAGCCGTACAAAGCGGGATGGCGGCCACGCTTTTTCATTGGGGTATTCACCCTTGGGCAGCTTATGCCGTTGTCTCTCTAGGTTTAGGTATTTTTTGCTATAACAAAGGAATGCCAATGACTATTCGCTCCGCTTTCTACCCTATTCTGGGCGAAAAAGTGTGGGGCTGGCCTGGTCACTGCATTGATACGTTTGCCGCTTTGGCAACATTGGCGGGCTTGGCCACATCGCTTGGCTATGGTGCCACGCAAGCCGCGGCAGGCATTAACTACATTTTTGGTATCGAAGCAGATAACACCTTAATGGTGATTATCATTCTAGTGGTCACGGGTATCGCTATGTTTTCAGTATATCGCGGCTTAGATGGCGGCGTTAAACGCCTCTCAGAGCTGAATATGCTGTTGGCTCTTATGTTGTTTTTATTCATCGTTTTTGTCGGTGCAACCACTGATATTTTGATGACCTTTTTGTTAGGGCTGAAAGGCTACTTCATTGAATTGCCTGCTCTTTCAAATTGGGTTGGCCGTGAAGATACAGGCTATTTCCATGGGTGGACCACGCTTTATTGGGCATGGTGGATCGCATGGTCACCCTTCGTGGGGATGTTTATCGCGAGAATCTCAGTCGGTAGAACTATTCGTGAATTCATTATCTGTATGTTACTTGTTCCGACACTAGTTAGTACTGCTTGGATGGCCGGTTTTGGCGGTAATGCCATTTCGCAAATGGTTGGAGGCTACATGGAAGTACAACAAACTCTTTTAAACTGGACGCCAGAACTTTCGCTTTTTGTGATGCTTCAAGAGCTTCCATTCGCAACGATCTCTTCCGCCTTAGGCATCGTCTTGGTATTAGTGTTCTTTATCACTTCTTCTGATTCTGGCTCACTTGTTGTAGACACTATTTGTGCCGGTGGAGTTGAGACAACACCAGTAATGCAACGCATGTTCTGGTGTTTATTTGAGGGCCTTATTGCCATCGCCCTTCTACTTGGCGGTGGTCTGGGTTCACTTCAAGCACTGGCCATTGCAACAGGATTTCCATTTGCCATACTATGCGTATTAATGTGCTATTCCGTTTTACGTGGCCTACAGGATGAAAAACGTATGATAGGCTAAATTTAGCCTGCTCATAGCAAAACCTAAGCACCATTTGATGAGAGGCAAATGGTGCTTTTTTGTGTTTGATTTTTCACGCTTAGAAAAGTATTTAAAAAAACCGTAAGGGTGACCTTACGGCTAAAGGGTGATTTTTGTACCATGCTGATAACGTTAAGCACTCTTCTCAACTTGAAGGTGTTCATAGCTATCAACGAATCGACGAAACTTGTGTTCACCACAAGTATACGCCGAGTATTTCGCTGGAGTTTCACCGGACACGCAAGTTGCCACAGGCTCCACCACAGCATCGAAGTCCATATCCATGAAGAATGGATATGAATATCGCTCTTTACCACTGGTGTTAATCACGCGATGGTAAGTAGAGATGTAGCGATCATTGGTGTACGTTTGCACCAAGTCGCCAATGTTTACGATAAAGCTGCCCTCGATCGGTGGGGCACTTATCCACTGCCCCTCACGATTCTTTACTTGTAAGCCGCCGACAGAATCCTGCGATAGAATGGTTAAAAAGCCGTAATCAGTATGCTCACCGATACCAATTTTTTCACGAGATATTGCACCCGTTTGCGGTGGATAGTGCAAAATACGCTGAATAGAGATGGGCTTTTGCTGCATTTTGTAGAAGTAGTCAAATGGTAATCCAAGGCTTAAAGCAATGGCTCCGATTAATTTATTCGCTAGTTTAAGCATTTCAGCATGGTAAGCTTCCATCGTTTCTTTAAAGCCTGGCAATGACGATTCTGGCATCAGGTTTGGCCCAAAAAATGGTGATACATGCTCTTCATGAGCGGCGTAGTCAAAACATTCTTTAAAATCCTGAGTAAACTCTGGATCAACATTTTCACCAAACATCGGAATATAACCACGTAACGTTTCGCCACTGTTTTCTATGCTAAGTTTCTGTTTTTCCTCTAACGGCAGTGCAAAAAATTTTTCGGTATAGTCTTGAACTTTGGTCATTAATTCTGCGCTAACGCCATGATTAACGATGTATAAAAAACCCAAATGTTCGCATACGTCGCCAATTTTCTTTGCAACAGCTTCTGGATCGGTACCGTTTATTAGGCGACTGATATCAATGACTGGAATGCTCTCAACATCGGTATCTTCAGCATTTAAATAGCTATGAATCTCGATTGACATATACTCTCTCCTGTTATGCTTTTGTTAGAGTTAGAGCACTATTATGGGAATTTCATGTCATCGGCTGATATTAGAAAAACGAATATAACTAACAATTTCTAACACCTTTCAATATTACTTATAATCTAAAATGGGAGTGGTAACTTACTGGTTCGACCACCATCTACAACGATTATTTGGCCTGTTATGAATTTTGATGCGTCGGATGCCAAAAAAGCCACCATTTCACCAATATCGCTCGGTTCTCCAGTCCTACCAATGGGATGTAGCCTTAATAAGTCTTCTCGGGCTTGAGCAGGATTCTTTTGGGCACCAATGTATTGATCACTTAGATCGGTATTAATCCAGCCTGGGGCAATGGCATTACAGCGAATACCGTCTTTGCCTAAATCCACTGCCAACGCTTTGGTAAAGCCATGCACGCCTGATTTTGTAGCGCAATAGGCTATGTGATGTGGGTTTGCTGCCAATCCTTCTATAGAACCTATATTAATAATACTCGCAGCCCCTTTTGCTCGAAGCAGTGGCAGCAAGGCTTTGGTGATAAAAACAGGCGCACGCATATTAACTGTCATCATGCGGTCCCAATCCGCTTCGATCATTTCGTCTAAAGACAGCTCAAACATAAAGCCAGCGTTGTTAACCAGTATGTCCACTGTATTAACCTGCTCTGGTATGGCTTTTACAATCTGCTGCGGTGCGTGAACATCGGCTAGATCGGCTTGGCACCAGTGCACCCTATTATTGTGACTGAGCGTACTGTCTAAACTCTGGCGTTGTACAATCATGACCGTAGCGCCTGCCTCTAATAAAGCAAGCGTAATACCTCTTCCTATACCTCTTCCGCCACCGGTTACGATGGCAAATTTATTCGTTAACATAAGATTGCCTTCAATTTTTTGTATTTAAAAAGGGTTAAAGATCTTGAGTCAATACGCGCTTACGAAAGGCTGAAGGATGATCACCATACTTTTTACGGAAACATTGCCCCATATAACTGTGCGAAGAAAATCCGCAGGCATTAGCGACTTCTGAAAGAGGTAAACTGGTTTCTTCAACTAACTTTAATACACGCTGTAGGCGAATATTTAAGTAGTATTTATTAGGCGTCACTTTTAAATGCTTTTTGAATAACTGTTCTAAATGTCGTACGGAGCTACCAATCATTTCACTTAAGCGCTCTATGCTATAAGGCTCTTCAATGTTAGCTTCCATTATTTCAACGGCCGCACCCAGCATAGGCGCCTTAAGTCGAAGCTTTAGGTACTGATTGCTTTTGTTTATTTCTGCCAGTGTGCGTATACGGTCACTTTGGAAGCGCAAGGAAATTTGCTCAGTAAGCTCAGTACCATTATCCATGCCAATTAAATACATCATCAGATCAAGCGCAGTGGTACCACCACGACAGGTAAAGATCTGCTCTGACACGGTATACAAGCTTTCTTGCAGCGTCACTTTTGGATACAGCTCACGGAAAATGTCTTCTTGCTCTGCTGTGACCGTACACGCAGTTTTTGCGAGCAATCCTGCTTTGGCAAAAATAAAACTGCCACTAGATAAGGATGCGAGTTTTTTTCCAGATCTATAATGTTTTTTTAATAAAAAATTAAGTGCGTCATTATAATATCGAGAAGCACCTTGATAAGCACATAAACAAATAATATCGGCTGATTCAAATTCAGATATGTGTTTTGTCGTTTGAATTGGGATGTTATTTGAACTAATTACCGACATTTTTTTTGGGTTATCTGAACCACTGTAAACTGTACAATGATAAATATCTTTTTCAGACAGTAAGTTGGCGACACTAAATGCTTCAACCGTCAGCGAAAATGATGTTAAAGCGAAGCCAGGTAACAGGATAATTGCAATACTTTTTGACAAGCAATGCCTCATTAATAAATCTAAATGTTAAAAAGGCCAGAAAGCTCTGGCCTTTTTTGTAGTGATATAAAATTAGTTAGAAGCTTGACGAGCGATATCTAGCCAACCATTAAATTCAGCTTGGTGCTCTGAAATCCATTCTTGTGCATGGCGCTTAATATCTTTTTGAGAATTCTCTCCGTTTCGCATTTTCAGATTTTGCGCACTTTCATCATCTGAGCTAATTTGAACCTGTGACAATAGCGCCATGGCTGAGGGATTTTCTAAGCCGAAGTCTCTATTCACTACAGACATAACCTCGTCCACAGCAAAGCCTAAGTTTTGGTCTTTATATGTCGTGATAACATCGTTATCACCTCCTGGAAGGTCTGTATATGGCACCTCTAACCAAACCACATCTTCATTCACTTTCAATACCCCTGCGATCCATTGAGGTACCCAAGTGAAGTACAACACTGGCTTGCCATCTTGGTAACGGGCTATGGTATCGGCCATTAAGGCAAAGTATGAACCGCGGTTGTGAGTGACCCAATCGCCTAAGCCATAAGCTTCGATATGATGATCAATCACTAACTCGCAGCCCCACCCTGGGTTACAACCTGTAAGATCTGCTTTTCCATCATCGTTACTGTCAAACAGCTTAGCAATTTCAGGCTTTTTAAGATCTTCTAAAGAGGTAATACCGTATTGGTCAGCTGTTTTTTTATCTATTTGATAGCCTTGCAAAACGCCTGGCATAATACTGCCCACTTTTAGCATGGTGTCATCACCACCCGCTTTCTCATAAAAGGTATCGTGCAGTTTATCCCACAAATGTACTGTAAAGTCGGCGTCACCATAGCTAAGTGCAAGAAGCATGGTTGCGTATTCTGATTCTTTTGGCTCTTCCACCTCATAACCTAGCGCTTCTAGGCCAGCCATGGCAATTTCACCACGAAAACGCTCCTCAGCAATTGATGGGAAAATTGGTGTGACTTCCACACCCTCACCAGGCATATCATTCGCCAATGCAGAAGAGCAAATTGTTGCAACCGCTGCTGCTGTTAACGTCGCTTTAAACGTGCCATTTTTTAGAAAATTCGTAACAGTGTTCATAGAGTTTCCTTTTGCTTGATTATGCTTATTCTTGAGTTGCTTTTTTAGGTTGTGGTTTAACTACTTGCTGCTTTGCTGCATTAGCTCCAAACAGAGAAACAACAAAGCCAATCGGGCCAACTTGGAACCAACGAACAGCACCACTGGCGTTCGAACGTTCACCCATTGCTTGGGTTAAGCGATCTAGGAAAATAGCCAATAGGACTAGACCCAAACCACCTACAGTTGCCAACCCCATATCTAGACGTCCAATACCGCGTAATACCATTTGCCCCAAACCTTCAACTGAGATCATTGATGCAATGACTACCATTGAAAGAGACAACATCAGCGTTTGGTTTACACCAGCCATAATCGTGGGCGTTGCGAGTGGTAATTGAACTTTGACTAGCATCTGTTGCGGGGTACAACCGAACGCTCGTGCAGCTTCAATTTTATCGGCAGGAATCTGTCGAATGCCTAGGTTGGTCAAACGAACCAATGGTGGCAAAGCAAAGATAATGGTCACCAATACACCTGGTACGTTACCAATACCAAATAACATAACGACAGGAACTAGATATACAAAGGCAGGTAAAGTTTGCATCGCATCCAATACAGGACGAATCGTTTTCTCCATTCGATCGTAGCGAGCACTCAAAATGCCGAGAGGTACACCAATCACAACACAGAAAAACAGCGAGGTAATAACAAGAGACAACGTGACCATGGACTGCTCCCACACCCCTATCAACCCTAGTAAGGTTAAAGTGATCGCGCAGAAAACCCCCATTCGAGCACCTGCTACTTGCCAACCAAACAGAACAGATAAGATGATGCCAATTAGTGGTGGGATGGCACTAAGAACACCTTCTACTAAGTCCAGAATCTGATCAATTGGCCAACGTGCGGCACGAAATACATCACGAAAATTCTGAACTAAATAATTCAACATAGCTTCAACCCATTCTCCAACAGGAATAGTGAGTTGTTGAAACGGATCTAAAAAACTTACATCAATCATAATTTGTGCCTTTTGTGTTCGTTCTCTTTTTTATTAATTATTCGCAAGGAGTGATAAAACATACTCTTTCGACAAAGTGCCTTGATAACCGCCCTTGTCATCCAATACTGGGACGGGGTATGGCGATTCGGATACAATTGAAATGGATTCTTTAAGAGAGGTTGAACCATTAACGCTAAACTGAGGCGTGATTCGATTAGCCATCAAACTCTCAAGGGATAAGTCACCGTTGACAGTACTTGGCGCAACGCCGACAAACTTATTGTTGCTATCCAGTAAGTAGACAAACTCATTTGGATTATTAGAGAAATCGATAGTTTGATGTTGGTTAACCGCAACAGTGAGAGCACTCGTCTGCGCAATGTCTTTTACTTTGATGGTCTTGGTGGTGTCGACGCCTTTGAAGAAAGAAGCTACATAGTCATCGGCAGGGTTGTTCATAATTTCTTCAGGCGTGCCAATTTGGACAATGCGCCCTCCTTCCATGATGGCAATACGATCGCCAATACGAATTGCCTCATCTAAGTCATGAGAAATGAATACAATTGTACGCTCTTGCTCTTTTTGTAGTCGGATCAATTCACCTTGCATCTCATAGCGGATCAGAGGATCTAACGCTGAAAATGCTTCATCCATAAGTAAAATCGTGGGATCATTGGCCAATGCGCGCGCTAATCCAACACGCTGCTGCATACCACCTGACAATTGATCAGGACGACTGTAGGCATAGCTGCCAAGGCCAACTTGTTCTAACGCTTCAATGGCTCTTTCATGGCGAGTCTTCTTATCAACACCAGAAATTTCCAGACCAAATGCCGCATTATCAATCACCGACATATGTGGCATTAATGCAAATGACTGAAACACCATGCTCATATCGTTTCTGCGAACATTTAGTAAATCTTTATCTGCTAAATTGGTAATGGTCTGACCTTTTAATTTGATTGATCCTGAGCTGGGCTCAATCAAGCGGTTTAATAAACGTACGAGGGTCGATTTCCCGGAACCGGACAATCCCATAATGACAAATATTTCGCCTCGTTTTACTGAAAAACTGGCGTCAAACACTCCCACATTTTGGCCAGTTTCACTTAACACTTGCTCTTTAGAAGCGCCGTTACGTAACATTTCCATTGCTTTGTCTGGAGCGCTACCAAACACTTTAAATACGTTATTCACCTCAAGAATTTCTTGCGTGTTACTCATATGTTCCTCTTTGTACTCATAATCAGTTACCAATGGCATTGAGCTTTTTGAATTATTATTTTGGTCAAAAAGTGACTAACTCTAAGTTAAGAATTTTGCGATGAAGCGTCCAATCACATATTTTCGGCGTCATTGATAACTGCAGGTAATTAATCGAATAGATGATGCTATTTCGCCTATCAAATGGCACAAGAAAGAAACCAAAAAGAATATAACTGTATGATTTTTATATTTTTTATTATCTGAATTTGCGACTTTTTGGAAGTATATATTTTAAGGTGACCTTAAAAATCAGGCACTATTATTGAGCTTAAATAGCTGTTTTTTCAGATGAAGGGATTAATTTCATTAAGAATGTGCGCTCTTTTCTTAAAACTTTATAAAAGAGAAAATGAACAGAGGGTATAAGTAAGGATCGGAATAAATAGCATCAAAAAAAACGGCTACCGAATGGTAGCCGTTTCTAGGTAAATTATTCACCAGTGATAGGAATTGAAACATCCGATAAAGTTGTCGAAACAGTATTAATAAGCCAACTTCGTAACTTAGTAAAAGCTTCGTTGTTTTCCATTTTTTCTTGATAAGTAAGGTAGTGACATTTTTCTTTGTATACGATCTGCTTTTCACCAACCGCAATGAGCTTTCCTTCTTGCACTAAACGACCGACTAAGTGATGCCAACCTAAACAAACACCTTGGCCAGATATCGCAAGCTGAACTAGCATACTGTAATCATTGGCATTAAAAATATGCGCTTGCTTTGCAAGATCGATCTCCATGCCGAGTGTTCTAAGCCATACATCCCAGTCAACATGCTCGGCAACTTGCGAACGACCGTAAGGCGTTAAGTTCAGCAGATCAGCTTCTCTCAACCCTTTCATTTTATTGATCTCAGGATGCTTCTCTAAATAATCAGGAGAACACACTGGATAGACGATATCATGGAAAATTGGAATGGAATGGTAACCATCTCGCGGGTCGTTAATCTTACTAATAAACAGGTCTGGTGCAACGCCTGGATCCCCAGAACTGGCGTTGAGCAAGTTGCTGGTGGAAATCACACTGACATGGATATCTGGATTTTCCGTTAAGAACTCTCCCAAATATTGAGATAGCCAAAAAGCTGAAAATGCGGGTGTACAACAAATACTCAGTTCTTGTTTTAATTGTTGTGTATTTTGAATACGCTGTGCAGCTTGAGCGATATTGACGAAGGAAAGATACGCTGCATCATAAAACATAGTGCCCGCTTCCGTCAGCTCCACTGTTCTTCCTGAGCGTCTAAATAACTCTACACCTAACGCGGATTCCAATTCCCTAATTTGTCGGCTGATGGCAGCTTGGGTAACACACAACGCCTCTGCTGCACGTGTGAAATTCTGATACTTCGCCGCAGCCACAAATGATTTTACCGCTCGTAATGAGGGCATTTTTAAAAGAATTTGATCCGGTTCAATATGGTTTGCCATTAAGATTCCTTGTAGGCAACAAACTCATACTAGCGCAGCCTGAATTTGTTAACCCATAAAGCAGTATAGGAAGCTAAATACCTGATAATGCAGATATTATATGAGTACTTTGAGAATAGCAAAAGCCGCCCACCTAAACAATACAAGCTTATACTCAAGCGACTTAATACCGAGACAGCAACATTGTTGAGGAAAGCGAATAAATTTTAGCGAAACTGATGCTGCCCCTCGGGAAGTTGGTAACAGGAGACAATCTTACCGACTCAAGGCAACTACGATTATTACCAACCATGAACCAGCTTTCCTTCGCCGATACCGAATTTACCAGCAAACGCCGCAAAACTCGTAAAGAACTCTTCCTTAGTCGAGTGGATGAATTGATTCCTTGGCAGCAGCTTGAAGCCCAAATTGAACCCTTCTATCCAAAAGTAGGTAACGGTCGTTGTCCATATCCTTTGTCTACCATGTTGCGTATTCATTATATGCGGAACTGGTACAACATGGGGGATCCAGCCATGGAGGATGCGCTTTACGAGTTTACCTCTATGCGACTGTTTGCTGGGTTATCCTTAGAAGGCGCGATACCTGATCACACAACCATCATAAACTTCAGGCATTTACTGCAAAGATGGCACCATCGTTGACGCAACTATTATCGAAGCCGCTAGCTCAACCAAAAATGAAGCAAAATCACGTGACTCGGAAATGCATCAAACCAAGAAAGGAAATCAATGATTCTTTCGGTTGAATGCACATATTGGAGTCGATGCTAAACGTGGCTTGGAGCACAGTTTCAGTACCACTTCTGCCAATGAACATGGCCTAAACCAAATCACTGAGCTCATGAATGGCGATGAGACGTTTGTCTCTACCGACTCAGGCTACCGTGGCGCAGAAAAATTTGAGGAAACCAAAGATAAGAAGTTGGACTGTTTGATTGCAGAGATGTCAAGCAAAGTATGGGAATGGAAGAAGCATCCCCGTATTAATAAAAAGCTCATCAATACTGAGTACATTAAAGCAACCATCAGAGTAAAAGTAGAGCACCCGTTTAGAATACTCAAGTGCCAGTTTTGCTTCCGAAAAGCTGTCTATAAAGGTCCATCAAAAGATGATAAGATCAACCGTGATTTAGTGTTAGTTAGCTGAATTGAGAACACTTTCCTTAAGACTTAAAACCAGTTCATAAAAATCAGCTTTCTAATTAAGCCTCGATAATAACTTTAAACCAAGGTCAGAAACAAGAAAAAAGCAAAGAAAATAAACGTATTTTTTTACAAAAGCAATAAAATTAAAAAGCTAAAAAAAACAACTCATCATAACGTAAAGCGAATAAATTATTATTAATTATAACATTAGTAGGCTTTTCCCAATAATAATTAAGGCTGAAAAAACCGATAAAGAAATGATAATTTTTTTACTCGGCGAGATCACGACAAATAACCTATACCTTGATAGTAAAAAACCTATCAAAACACCTGGCAACATTTTCACACTGAGTACAAAGGCTTGCTGACTAAGCTCTCCTGCCAAAACTAACAAGAAAATAGAAGTAGGTGTTCCAATTAAGAAAAAGGTAATCAAAGCCTTACGCGTGTTAACAGGCGTTTCATTTTGATAAATAAGCGCCATAATTGGCCCACCGATAGAAGTGATAGTGCCAGAAAATCCTGAAAAAAAACCGGCTAAAAACAGGTTTCTAGCGTTTAAAGAAATGGAAAATTTAATAAAAGCAAGTAGCGAAGCAAACAAAAGGCTCACCCCTATAGCCAGACCAAGTAGCCATTGTGGCAGATAAACAAGGATAACAACACCGAACCAAGAGCCGGGAAAGCGAGCAGCGAGAGCGGGTAAAACTAATTTAAGGGATAAGCTTTGCTTTTCGCTGAAGAACAATAAAAGAGACAAGATAAAGCCTAAAATTAAAATAGGGCCAGGCATGTAGTTTTCATTGATGATGAAGAGTAGAGGCGCGCTTAAAAGCGCAAAACCTATCCCTATCCTTGCCTGAACAATAATCCCCAAGATCACAATCGTCAGTGATAGAAGGTCTATAGCACAATAAGCAAAAACAGAAAAAGGGAGCACTTAATTCCCTTTTCTGTTGTTGCTAGACAGACTAAGCTTAATTTGCACCAGCACCCTGTCTTGACTGTTCAGAGTTCTCTACCAAAACAGCGGCGCCGATTTGATTGATCTCTTGCCAAAGTTTTTCATCAATTTCGATGCCATTATCTATGGTCTTTTCTTTCTCTTTAGTAATTTCTTTCGCACTCATATGGAATCGAGTTTGATGATCATTAGAGTTTTGCAAAGAAGAGGTTAAATCAACTCGAGAACTACAAATAATGGTCAAAGCCTGTTTGTCCTGTTCATTGCTCTCAAGGTTCGTTACAGCTTGGCTAAAAGAAGGATAGCGAGCACCCGCATTTATCGCTGCCGTATATTCAGTTACCACATCCGCCCCATTGCGCCAGTAAGCCACCACACTTATACCACGGCGACCGCAGTCAGTAAGTGCTTTTAATATAAACTTACGGTTATGACAGTTATGTACACTGATAGTCGCAATACCACATTCAAGCGCTTTTGCATGAGCTAGATCAACCGCTGAAGCAATACAGTTCAGCGCGCTACGACCATGACTATCAATAATAGCAGACGTACTGTCTTCATAAATTACGGTACTCATATCCTTATTCCTATCTTCTTTAATATAAGGCAAAGTTCTTTGTAGCTCTTGCAGCCCATTTAAGCCATGCTTTTCTAACCATAGGATCATGTTGGCAGCATCTTCATAGTTACCAACAAAATAGTTGGCCGCTTCAAAGCAACGTCGTAATGCCGCTTTCAACTCATTCATAGAAACATGCATTAGACATTCTCCTCCGCTTTCGGCGCCAATGGCATAAACCAATCATCACTAAAACTTGCCCCAATATCTTCTAACAAAGGCGCTCCTTGAAACATAGTGTTTCGCACCCATAGTTTGGATTTAGGATCAAATTTGCTCACTCCAAAGAAGGCAAGTTTAGCTCTTAACAAATGCATAGGAAGTACATTTTTATCAAGCAAGTTGGCCTGAATATCACCGTAAACACAGCGATTCATGCTTTGAATACGTCTAACAATACCTCTCAGTTTTGGCTTAGTAACCATAAAACGAGCGGTTGAATGTTCTGGGAACTCATTAATATATTCGCACAGCTGGTCATAGCATTTACGTACGGCATAACCCACACCTAATGCCATTTGTTTGTCTTTCCCTTTTTCTGTCGCAGCTTGACCTAATCTCGGCTCCATCTTCTCTTCTGATCTGTACCAGAAAATGTCTCTAGAACCACTTTCACTAAAGTCTATTTTCAATGCCCATGCATAACGGGTTTCAATCACCTGCTTAAGTGTTTGCAACGGCATAACAGGATCTAGATCTAAAAACTCTTCAGAACCATGATAGCCCTCTAAGTCGTCAACCAACTCAGGGTGAAGCTCTAGTAACAAAGAAACTAGAAGCTCTTGCCCTTGCAGAGAGCAAGCCTCTTCACTCCAGACAATCAAGCTATTCCAACTGTCTACACCAAGATCAAGACGTGCTTTTAACTGCTCAAGATCAGCCATAACAGCAATATTATTGTTTGTTTGCCATTCGTCTTCCGTTTCTGTTTCCGCCATATGACTCTGTACACGGCTGATTAAACTCTCGAGTTTCACTTTTGCACTCTCGTCATATAGCCCAAGCAGCCTAACTCTTGCCAGAGCAAGCTCTCGCATCTCAACCCATTGGTTAATTAACAGAGGGTGGTTCATGAGGTAAGGTGCCATACCTAAACCCGTTGAGTTACCAATCCCAAAGTAACGCTTAATTTTGGGATTCATTGGCTTATAGGTCGCTGGAGTACGTTTTTCAGCAATATGTTCAGCTTGGAACAAACTAAAATTTCTCAACATAAAGCACACGAACATCTCTGCTGAGAAAGGTCGTGCAAAATCAGGCCAGCGAGTTGATACTTTCTCCCAATCCGCCATACCTAATTTACCACTACCGTAAACTGCTGTTGTTCGATATAGATAACCCACTTTAGCTATCTTGCTAATGTCTGGCTGTCCGCCGTTTGCTAGTTGATCAACAACGTATTCGAAGTTACGGGCACTGCGGTTAGCGCGGGATAAGACAAAGACACGCGAGTCAACTCGCCCCGCTTCTTGTTTAGGGACGTTTTGGCGTAAACCTTCAACGTAAACCTCATCAACTTTACCAGCCACGAGTGCCATTGTAAGATCCCACTTTGAAGCGATTACCCGATCATTTCGCTCATTTGGAGACAGATAATCGGAAAAGATAACAAAGCTAAACAGATCATGAGGTGTTTGAATTTCATAAATAGCTGTACCATAACCTTCGTTATTCAAAGACATAGTAGTCATATTTATCTGCCAACGCTCACGCATCACATGGCGAACCAAGATGCGCATAAAGCTTAAGCGGCTTTGGTGCATAGCACCTAATCGCTCCAAATCCATTACCTGATCGATAGGCCGGAGTGGCAACGCATTATTTCCTCTTAACGAGGATTCAATCGCGGCGGGCGTGGTCATGGCAAACACTCTCTTATTTTAGTAATTGAAAATTATCTTCCTAGTGAATTTCATGTTTCACTTGATGGTCTTATCATTGATCATGCGCCCTCTCCCATCAAATCAAAAAGCCATATCATTAGATAAGCCCTTCTAATCAAAACACTTGGAATCATTAATTTTACTAGCTTTTATCCTTACATAAAAAAATGAGCTCTTTTCAATTCTTTGATCATTATCAATAAAAACCAGCCTATTAACGCTTTGCTTTGCTCAGAATAAAGTCAACGAGCGCACTTGCAGCTGGTGATAAAGATTTATTATTAAGCTGCACTAAACCAATTTTGCGCACTACAACAGGCGTATCCAAAGGAATGAAACACAAAGTTGAGCTCTCTTTAGGAAAGGCATACTTAGGTAGGGTTGTGATCCCTACGCCAGCTTCAAGCATGGCAATTAAAGAGATCATATTAGAAATATAAAATTGGGAACGGCCAAGTAACGGGCTCGCCTCGCTATCCTCTAGCAAGCGCGACGTACCATTACTAATAAATCGATGGTCTAACAAAGTTTTCCAATGAATTCCTTTAAATTTAGCTAAAGGATGATCTTTAGGGCAAACAACCCCTATCTGATCTTCCCAGATAGCCTCAAAGGTTTTATCCGAATGTTCCTCTTCATGGAATAAGCTGGCAATACCAAAATCTACCTGCTGGTTTTCAACCATTTTAAGGACAGCATCAGAGTTATCATCAAAGAAACTAACGTTTAGCTCCGTCGCATCCGCAACAAACTCAAGCAGTAATTCGGGTAAGACCTGACTTGCTATAGAAGGAACAGACGCTAATCGGATATGACCTGCTTTATGATCAGCCATCAACATCATGTCTTGTGCAATACGGTCATGATGAGCAATAAGTTCCTTCGCCTTAGGTAAAAATAATTCTCCAAAGGGTGTCAACTCAGCCTTGGCCGATTTTGTTTTACGCTTTTCAAACACAGACTCCCCAAGTTTACTTTCCAAATCTTTTATAGATAAGGAAATCGCAGGCTGCGTTCTATGAGCCCGTTCAGCCGCCACATGAAAGCCCTTAAGCTCAGCAACCCAAACAAAGTGACGTAGCTGAGTAATTTTAAGTTCCGGCATCATAATAAAATTACCTTATCGTTTAATATTAATTATTAATTTTTATTATTAAAACATGGCAATTAATATGATGCCAATACCACATAGGAGTAGATCATGTCCGATTCAGTTTTTCGTAATTACATCGCCGGCGAATGGGTTGATGGAAACAAAAATAATATAGATAACATTAGTCCAGCTGACACCAAAGATAACATTGGTAAATATGCTCAAGCAGATAAAGCGCAAACACTTGCAGCAATCGAAGCAGCTAAATTAGGTCAAGCTGAATGGGAGAAAAGCGGTCTAGAGCAAAGATACTCTGTCTTGATGGCTATTGGTGATGAGCTAATTGCACGTAAAGATGAGCTAGGTGAACTACTTGCCCGAGAAGAAGGTAAAACACTGGCAGAAGGCGCTGGCGAAACTTACCGCTCAGGTCAATTCTTCCACTATTATGCCGCTGAAGTACTTCGTCAAATGGGCGAAACCACTGATTCAGTTCGTCCTGGCGTTGAAATTGAAACCCGCCGTGAGCCTGTTGGTGTTGTGGGTATCATCACACCTTGGAACTTCCCAACGGCAACGGGTGCTTGGAAAATTGCACCCGCACTTGCATACGGTAACTCAGTTGTTTGGAAGCCCGCTAATCAGGTACCAGCAAGTGCTTGGGCTCTGACAGAAATTATTTCTCGTCAAGGTCTCCCTGCAGGCACAGTAAATCTAGTAATGGGTCCTGGTGCTGAAGTGGGTGATACGCTTATACACTCAAAAGAAATCAACGCACTTACCTTCACTGGCTCCTTAGAAACTGGCCGTAAAGTCGCAGTTGCAACTGCAGTTAACCTGATCAAATGTCAGCTAGAAATGGGCAGTAAAAATGCGCTAATCGTTCTAGACGATGCAGACATTGATAACGCGGTTGAATGCGCTGTTGGTGGCGCTTTCGGTGGTACAGGTCAAAAATGTACGGCTTCTTCACGCCTAATTGTTACAGAAGGCATCCACGACGAGTTCGTTGCCAAAATGACTGAGCGCATGAAAAAACTGGTTGTTGGTCACCCTCTTAAAGAAGGTGTTCACATTGGTGCGGTTGCTGATGCACGTCAAATGGAACAAAACCTATCTTATCTTGAGCTTGCTAAGAAAGAAGGCGGCGAATTGGCATACGGTGGTGAGGTGCTAACAGAAGAAGCAGATGGTTATTACATGCAACCCGCACTGTTCACTAACACGACAAACCAGATGACAATCAACCGCGAAGAAGCGTTCGCACCGATTGCGTGCATTATCAAAGTTGCTGATTACTCAGAAGCACTGAAAACACTGAACGATACAAACTTCGGTCTAGTCGGTGGTATTTGTACGACCTCTTTGAAATACGCTAACGACTTCAAGCGAAATGCTAAAACAGGTTGCGCCATGATCAACTTGCCAACAGCCGGAACAGATTACCATGTGCCATTTGGCGGACGAAAAGATTCAAGCTTTGGTCCACGAGAGCAAGGAACTTATGCGAAAGAGTTCTACACCGTAGTAAAAACTACCTATATGCGCACATAACAAGAGGTGAACCATGCATCAGGATCTTATCGTCATAGATGGTTTGCAATACTCAAATTGGAACAGAAACATCTTCTTACAGCTAAAAGAAGGTGGTGTCACCATGGTACATGCGACCATTGTTTACCATGAACAAATCCGCGAAACACTATTGCGTATTGGTGAATGGAATACTCATTTTGAGCGTAACCCTGACCTAATTATGCCGGTTCGCTGTGCTGATGATATTCGAATCGCCAAACAAACAGGCCGTGTCGGCATCATGTTTGGCGCTCAGAATTGCTCACCGATTGAAGACGACATTGCCATGATCGAGATAATGCGCGAGCTGAACCTTATGATCATGCAACTGACTTATAACAACCAAAGCCTGCTGGCTTGCGGTTGTTATGAATCAGTCGATAGCGGGGTTACCCGTTTTGGTAAACAAGCCATCAAGGAAATGAACCGTGTTGGCATGATAGTCGACATGAGCCATAGCGGCGAGCGCAGCACACTTGATGCAATAGAAATATCAGAGCGACCCATTGTGATCTCTCACGCTAATCCACTGAGTTTTCATGAAGCAAAACGCAACAAATCTGACTCATTACTTAAAAACCTTGCTGAATCAGGCGGTTTATTAGGTTTCAGTTTATATCCATTCCACCTTAAGAATGGATCGAACTGCCGCCTTGATGAGTTCTGCGACATGATAGCCAATACAGCGGATTTAATGGGCATAGACAATATTGGTATAGGGACAGACTTATGCCAGCAGCAGCCGCTTTCTATTCTTGAATGGATGCGAAATGGCCGTTGGTCAAAAACAAAGGATTACGGCGAAGGGTCTAAATCCAATGCGGAGTGGCCTGAACCACTCACTTGGTTTAAGGATAGTCGAGACTTCCCAAATCTCACCAAAGGCCTGCTTGATCGAGGCTTTAATCAAACTGAGGTAGCAAAAATAATGGGCCAAAACTGGTTACGATTCTTCGACGAAGGATTGACACCACAGAACCTATCAAAAGATAACCTAAGTTAACGGATATAGCCGTTAGCGCCGGATACCCCCAATAAATATAAAAAATAAATATCCTTTAGGAGACTACCATGAGTAGAGTTTCTCAAGACGGCATACAGCCAAATCAACCGAGTAAGGGCACTGGTTTATTAGCAGGAGTAGATCTACCTGTGTTTTTCATCAGTGGTGGTGGTTTAGCGCTTTTCGTCATTGCCGCCCTTTATGACATCAATATGGTTTCATCTTGGGTAAATACAGCATTTGCGACATCGACCGAATTCTTTGGTGCCTATTGGCAAGTACTCTTATTATTAACTTTTATCATTGGCTTGTTCCTAGCCATTGGCCGTTCTGGTGCAGTCGTACTTGGTGGTATCAAGAATCCTGAAATTTCCACCTTTAAGTGGATTTCAATCATAATGTGTACCCTGTTAGCAGGCGGCGGTGTATTCTGGGCAGCAGCAGAGCCTATGGCTCATTTCACTTCTGCACCACCATTATTTGGTGAAGCAGAAGGGGCGCAAGCGGCATATAACGCATTAGCACAAAGTTTTATGCACTGGGGCTTTCTTGCATGGGCAATCTTGGGTAGCTTAACCGGTATCGTTTTCATGTACCTACACTATGAAAAAGGTCTACCACTTAAGCCAAGAACGCTGCTTTACCCTGTGTTTGGTGACAAGGTTATGATTGGGCCATTCGGTGCGATCGTTGATGCAAGTTGTGTACTTGCTGTTGTAGCCGGTACTGTTGGCCCAATCGGCTTCCTAGGTCTACAGGTTAGCTTTGGTTTAGAAAAACTATTTGGTATTCCTGATACCTACACAACTCAGCTTGTTATCCTACTTTCCTTGATAGGTATTTATACGCTTTCAGCGGTCAGTGGTGTGACTAAAGGCATCCAAGTTTTGAGCCGTGCCAATGTCATCCTTGCTGTTGTTCTGATCGCTTTCATTCTACTGTTTGGCCCAACTGCTTTCATTATTGATAGCTACCTTCATTCTTTTGGTATCTACCTTGATCAGTTCATCCCTATGGCAACATTCCGTGCTAGTCCAGGTTGGTTAGACTGGTGGACAGTATTCTTCTGGGGCTGGTTCTTAGGTTACGGTCCACTTATGGCCATGTTTGTCGCACGTATTTCACGTGGTCGTACCATTCGTCAAATGGTGTTATTGATCTCTGTGGTCGCACCTATCATCACAACATTCTGGTTCACAATCGTTGGTGGTAGTGGTTTAGCGTTTGAAATCGCAAATCCAGGTGTCATCTCTGAACCTTTCACAGGTTTCAACCTACCAGCAGCACTACTAGCTATCACAGAACAATTACCCATGGGCTTCATGATCTCTGTCTTGTTCCTGATTTTGACGACTATCTTTGTCGCAACAACAGGTGACTCAATGACCTATGCCGTATCTATGGTTATGACAGGAACAGACCATCCACAAAGTTCTATCCGTGTGTTTTGGGGCATCATGATGGGGGTTGTCGCAGCACTGCTGATTTCGATCGGTTCTGGCGGTATCTCTGCCTTGCAATCTTTCATCGTGATCACTGCGGTACCCGTTTCTTTGGTACTACTACCGTCACTTTGGACTGCACCAAAAATTGCGAAGAAGATGGCAGATGAGCAAGGTTTATAACCTAGTGCAACAGCCATAAACTCTTTGCTGGAACCTGTGGGTAAGGCAATAGCAAGGGCAGCAATAAATTGAAGGGAGCCTCGGCTCCCTTTCTAGGTGCACACTCTGCAGTTTTCAGAGTTCACTCTTGATAGAAAACACATAGGACAGACCAATACTATGACTCAGCCAATCAAAACCCCAGTTAAAACAGACCTTTTCGCATCCAAAGCACCACTTGAATGGGCAGTCATTGCTAACGGGCAACTATCGACAGCTCAAATTCCAATTGATCAAGAAGGTAAAGTCGTTGAGGGCGGAATAGAAGCCCAAGCACGCCAAACAATGGATAACTTGAAGCATACGATAGAAGCAGCTGAATTGACGATGAACCATGTCACTCAAGTACTTATCTATGTTACAGATAGATCTCAACTTCCAGTATTTAATAAGGTTTACGCTGAATACTTTTCTGCACCTTACCCTAACCGCGCAGCCATGATAGTTGCAGGCTTAGCAAGAGAAGAAATGTTATGTGAAGTGGTTGCCTATGCAATCGTACCCTCACAAGACTAAGGAATATGCGATTAAGTCGGTAACATGAGACAATCACGCCGACTTAAGACAACTACTATTTCAGCCAACCATGAATCAACTCTCCTTCGCCGATACCGAATTTGCCAGCAAACGCCGCAAAACTCGCAAAGAACCCTTTCTTGGTCGAATGGATGAATTGATTCCTTGGCAGCAGCTTGAAGCCCAAATTGAACCCTTCTATCCAAAAGCAGGTAACGGTCGTCGCCCATATCCTTTGTCTACTGTGTTGCGTATTCATTTTATGCAGAACTGGTACAACATGGGAGACCCAGCCATGGAGGGCGCGCTTTACGAAATTACCTCTATGCGGCTGTTTGCTGGGTTATCCTTAGAAGGTACGATACCTGATCACACCACTATTATGAATTTCAGGCACTTACTGGAGAAGCATAAGCTTGGACGAAAGCTATTTAAAGAAGTCCACAAATGGCTATCAGACTCAGGTATTTACTTCAAAGAAGGCACCATCGTTGACGCGACTATTATTGAGGCGGCTAGTTCAACCAAAAATAAAGCCAAATCACGTGATCCAGAAATGCATCAAACCAAGAAAGGAAATCAATGGTTCTTCGGGCTTAAAGCGCATATTAGGGTCGATGCTAAACGTGGCTTGGTGCACAGTTTCACCACCACTTCTACCAATGAACATGACTTAAACCAAATCACTGAGCTCATGCATGGCGATGAGACGTTTGTCTCTGCCGACTCAGGCTATTGTGGCGTAGAAAAACGTGAGGAAACCAAAGATAAGAAGTTGGACTGATTGATTGCGGAGGTGCCAAGCAAGTTTCGGGAATGGAAGAAACATCCCCGTATTAATAATAAGCCCATCAATACGGAGTACATAAAAGCCAGTATCAGAGCAAAAGTAGAGCATCCGTTTCGGATAGTGAAGTGCCAGTTTGGGTTCCGTAAAGCGGTCTATAAAGGATTATCCAAAAATGATAATAAGCTCGCGGTGTTGTTTGCACTGGGAAACATGCTGCGAGTGGATCAAATGATCAGGTCTGTACGGGGTTAATCCGTCTTGATGACGGTAGTTGGAGCTTTAAAGCCTCCAACTAGGGAACAAGATAGGCAAAAAACTGAGGTTTTTGGCTAATTGAAAAGCAAAGCAAATCAAGTCAGCTGTGACTTCGTGCTAATTAGCTGACTTAATCGCATATTCCTTAGAGTGCTGGAGCCATGGTGCCAATCGTATCCGGGGTATCATCTTTACTACCATAGCAAGAAAAATATGCCAGCAGTTCTTCGAGCCTTTATTGACTTCATCCGTAAAAACTCAGAATGCCAGCCCCCATCATCCTGAGCATTATTCAATCTATGTCCATAATTCGACATCAGAACAGGAAAATCTTCGATTATGCGTCTCCTTAGAAGGTGCGAAACCTAACCACATAACCATCATAAACTTCAGTCACTTGCTGGTGAAGCTTAAGCTTGGACGAACGCCATTTACTTCAAAGAAGGCGCCATCATTGAAGCCGCTAACTCGACCAAAAATAAAGCAAAATCAAGTTATCCAAAAATGCATAAAGCTAAGAAAGGAAATCAATGGTTCTTCGGGTTAAATTTTTCGACAGTTATAAAAGCCACCCTGAAGGTTAATGCTGTTCACTTAAGGATTGCATTAAGTTAAATAGCCCAAGAAAATCCGATTAAGCATTCTTAATCGGATTTT
>NZ_LTAX01000020.1 GCF_001639745.1 Marinomonas gallaica | reverse complement strand
ATGGGAACACCACAATCAATAACTATTATCGTAAAACAACGGATTACGATGTTTTACGTTTTTCAGAGGGCGTGCAGCCTGATGACGTAACCATTACTCGCAGCAGTGATCATTTGCTTTTAACTTTGCAGAGCACAGAAGAAGTCATCAAAGTCACTGAATTCTTCGACAAACCCGCTTACGAATTGAATGCTGTCGAGTTTGAAGATGGGACGGTCTGGGATGCTGTTGAGTTGAAACGACAAGCTTTGTCGGGAACGGAGGCGTCGGAAAAACTCGTTGGACTTGATTCTGCGGACACCCTTTCTGGTCTTGGAGGAAATGACCGACTTGAAGGACGAGGTGGAAACGACGTGCTGGATGGCGGGTTAGGCAAAGATACTTTATATGGCGGATCCGGAAACGACACATTAAGTGGTGGTATGGGGGATGGGGACTACTTAAAAGGTGAGTCTGGCAATGACGTGTATCTATTTAGCGCTGGGGATGGGAACACCACAATCAATAACTATTATCGTAAAACAACGGATTACGATGTTTTACGTTTTTCAGAGGGCGTGCAGCCTGATGACGTAACCATTACTCGCAGCAGTGATCATTTGCTTTTAACTTTGCAGAGCACAGAAGAAGTCATCAAAGTCACTGAATTCTTCGACAAACCCGCTTACGAATTGAATGCAGTCGAGTTTGCGGATGGGACCGTTTGGGACACTGGTGACTTGTGGCTCTGATTTTAATCAGGAGGTATTAAATAAGTTAATTTTTTGTGTGCTGTCCTTTAAGCTGAGAGGGATATCCTCTTAGTTTAAAGGCGTTTTAGCGATATTTCCTTTTCTCTTATTGTCTGAGTATTTCAATACTTAGACATCTCTTAAGGGTCTGGTAGAATAGTTCCGTTTTTAAATACCCGTATCTCATGGGGTGTGGCGATGTGGCCACTGAGAAGCTTTTGCGGCTAACCCATTGAACCTGAACCAGATCATGCTGGCGTAGGAATTGAGATAGCAAGTCCTTCATACCTTGCCCATCCAGTTATACGCCGCTCATTTATGGAGCGACTATGCCTTTTAAATCTTTTGCGGTGACAGCGGCAGCGCTGTTGGCGTCATCTATAGCAGCAGCGAACACGCTGAATGTGTATACCTACGATTCGTTTGCATCCGAGTGGGGCCCAGGCCCTAAAATCAAAACCCGTTTTGAAGCGCAGTGTGATTGTGAAGTGAACTTCGTAGCGCTGGATTCATCGGTGGGTATTTTGTCGCGCGTCCAGTTAGAGGGCGAGGCTTCTGAGGCCGATGTGTTATTGGGGTTAGATCTTAATCTAATGCAGTCGGCAAAGCAGACCGATTTGTTAGCTAAGCATAATGTGGATACGACTGACGTACAGACACCTAATGGATGGAGTGATGAGTATTTTGTTCCGTTTGATCAAGGCTATTTTGCGTTTATCTATGACAGTGAAAAGCTTGAAACACCGCCCACATCGTTAAAAGACGTGGTTGAGAATCAAGACCTTAAAGTGATTTACCAAGATCCTCGCACCAGTACACCAGGTTTAGGTTTGTTGCTCTGGATGAAGTCGGTGTACGGTGAGCAAGCGGCGGATGCTTGGGCACAGTTGTCTGAGCATACGGTGACTGTGACCAAAGGTTGGTATGACGGTTACAGTTTATTTTTAAAAGGCGAGGCGGATGTTGTGCTGAGCTACACCACGTCACCCGCGTATCATATGGTGGCCGAAGGTGAGAATAAGTACAAAGCGGCCGAAGCCAGTGAGGGTTTTTACCCTCAAATTGAAGTGGCTGCAATGATGAACAGCGCACCAAACAAAGCACTGGCTGAAGAGTTTATGCAGTTTATTTTGGCGCCAGAGTTTCAGAATGTCGTCGCGACGGGCAACTGGATGTACCCTGTGATGAATAATATCGAGCCATTACCTGAAGCTTTTTCAACATTGCCTGAGGCAACAAAAGTGTTGACGTTACCTGCAGAGCAAGTGGCTAAGCAGCGTCAAGCGTGGGTGAACGAATGGCTTGAGGCGACGACTCGCTAAGTTTTGATACTTTCCTCTCATTTACGTCCAGCTTGGCTGGGTGTAGCGCTGTATTTCATTGTCGCAATGGCCGCTTTTGTGGCCTTGCTCTCTTATGCGTCCCCAAGTGATTGGGGGCGTTTTATAGACGATCCTTATATCTGGCGATTAGTAAGGTTCTCCTTTTTACAGGCGAGCCTCAGTGCTTTGCTCAGTATGGCGTTGGCGATTCCTGTAGCGTCGTGCCTGTATCATCGTCGTTTTGCTGGACGGCAAACTTTACTAAACCTGTTTGCTGTTTCGATGGTAGTGCCCACCATTGTTGCGATTCTTGGCATTGTTGTGGTCTATGGTCGTCATGGCTGGTTTACCAGTGTGTTTGGTTTTGCGTTCCCGCTGTATGGCCTGGGTGGGATTCTGCTCGCACATGTGTTTTTCAATATGCCTCTTGCCGTGCGGGTTATTTTACAGGCTTATGGATTGATACCGGATTCACAATGGCGCTTGGCAAGTCAGCTGGGGCTTTCACGCTGGCAGGCGTTTCATCTAATTGAGTGGAGCTATTTGAAAAAGACACTACCAGGGTTGTTTTTGCTGGTCTTTATGTTGTGTTTTTCAAGTTTTGCTGTGGTATTAAGCCTAGGCGGTGGACCACGCTCCAGTACGCTGGAAGTGGCCATTTACCAAGCACTTCGTTTTGAGTTTGATTTGAATAAAGCGAGCTATTTGTCTCTGCTGCAGGTGGCTATATGCAGTACGGTCGCTCTTGCTGTTTATAAGTTTGCTCCCGCTGTGCGTCAAGATGTGAGTGTGTACCAAGGTCAGCGTTTACCATTACGCTCAGGTGTGCTACCTAACGTTATTGATGGCTTGTCACTCAGTGTCGTTTTGTTGTGGGTGTTACCGCCTTTTATTGCCATATTATCGCCCATAGTGAGCCCGCTTTTCTGGCACACACTGCAGGCAAACGATTTATGGTGGTCGGTTTGGCATTCCGTGCGCATTGCTTTGCCTTCTGGGCTATTGGCGCTTGTTATTGGGCTTAGTATTGCTGCGTTAGCGCGCAGCGTACGCTGGCGTAGCAGAGGGGACTGGTTAGCGGATAAGTTAGAGCAATCGGGCAATTTGGTGTTGATGGTGCCGGGGCTCGTATTAGCAACAGGGTTGTTTCTGTTATTACGTCATCTTGGTATCGGTCTTCGGCATGCCTATTGGATTGTTGTGTGGGTGAATGCGGTTATGGCGCTACCGTTCGTACTTCGTGCCATCATGCCAACCCTGTATCAGCAAGAAAAACGTTATCGTCATCTTTATGAGCAGCTGCAAATTTTTGGCTGGTCGCGCTTACGACTTGAGTGGCAGCAGATACGTACTGCGATGGCACAGGGGTTGGCTTATGCAGTGCTGTTAAGCTTAGGAGATCTGGGTGTGGTGGCATTATTCGGTTCAAAAGGGCTTGAGACATTACCTATGTATTTGTTCCAGTTGATTGGCTCGTATCGAGTGGAACAGGGTGGCTGTGTTGCCGTTGTGCTGATTTTGCTGTGTCTTGCATTATTTTATGGTATTACCCGTTTAGTGGGAGGGCGTCGTGCTGTCATTTGATATTCAATACCATTGGCAAGACTTTCAGGCCGATTATCAAGCTCAGTTGCCTGCTGGCATTACCAGTATTTTAGGGCCCAGTGGCGGTGGTAAGAGTACCTTGTTGTCTTTATTAGGTGGTTACTTATCTGGGCAAGGGATAATAGAGTTCTCAGGGGAAAAGCTGGATCATTTGGCTCCCTATGAGCGTCCTGTTTCGATGTTATTTCAAAGTGATAATTTGTTTCCGCAGTTAAATGTTTGGGATAATGTGGCTATTGGTATGTCGCCAACAAGGCGTTTAACAAATGAGCAAAATAGTAAACTAAAGTGGGCATTAGAGCAGACCCAGCTATTGGGTTTTGCGCAAAAATTTCCTGAGCAATTGTCTGGTGGCCAAGCGCAGCGTGTAGCGATTGCAAGGGTGTTGGTGCGTGACAAGCCAGTGCTGTTGTTAGATGAGCCGTTCAGTGCATTAGATCCCCGATTACGTGATGAAATGCTGCAGTTAGTGCGTTCACTGACGCATCAATTTAACTGGACGACGGTGATGGTGACGCACGCTCCAAACGATGCGAAAACGTTAGGTGGTAAAGTGATGCTAGTGGAGCATGGTCAGGTACAGGCATTGGTTGATGTGCAAGCGTTATCTACACCAGAGTCAGGTTCGATTTTTACCCAGTATCTTGGTTTATAAGCACAATGATCGACAGCAACGTTTGGTTATGGCGCATTTGTTAAGCTGTTGCTTTGATAAGCGGTTACATTATTAAGGACGCACTCGGTGAGTGATCTATATTTGGTTAAAAAGGGTATTTATGCCACCTTAGCGTACGCACTTATTATGTCTGTAACGGCTGTGGCTGCAAAGCAAGTTCAGACGCAAATTGCAGTACCTGTTTTAATGTTTTGGCAGAGTTTATTTTGTGTGGTGATTCTATTCCCACAAATGTGGGGGAAGTGGCAGCGTCGTTCATGGGCTGTAATGAAAACGCATTTTTTGCGCAGTCTTGGGGGTTTTCTTGGGTTCTCGTGTTATTACTGGGCGTTAAATCACATACCAATAGTTGAAGCCTCATTGCTGCGCTCTTGCGCGCCACTATGTGTCCCTTTTGTTGTCCTCTTGATGCATCGAGTATTTATTCCTAAATCACGCTGGCTACCACTTATTGTAGGTTTTATTGGGGTCGCACTGGTTATAAACCCGACTCCGGAACACTTTAACCCTTGGCATATCATTGGCTTGTTGTCGGCGGTCGGCTTGGCATTTTCTATGGTGACAACGCGAGTATTGAGTTCCCATGTGTCTAGCCAAGAAACGATGATTGTGTATTTTGCGTTTTCTGCCTTATTGTCATTGCCTCTTGCGTTGGTCCAAGACGAAAGTTTGGCGTTGCCGGCGGATACGTGGCTATGGGTATTGGTGGTCGCGGTGACGTTGTACGTTGGCATGCATTTATACACATTGGCCTATACCTATGCCCCGGCAAGTGTTGTGTCTCCAGTAAGTTACATTGGAATTGTGTTTGCCGGATTTTGGGGATGGGTAATTTGGGGGCATGTCCCAGATTGGCTGGCCATATCTGGGACGGTTCTGATTTTTATAAGTGTGCTATTAAGTGCGCGGCTTAATCGCCAAAAGACTTAGTAAGAGCGTGTTTTTTGACACGTTGATTCAGTATCGTGGCAATGCCGATTCCTGAAAATATCAACATGATACCAATACCGTGAAAGCTCTGAATTGTTTCTTCGAGAAAGATGATTGAGAGAAAAATGCTGAATACCGGTAATAAATGTACAAAGTGGCCAGCGGTTGCAGCACCCAATTGTTGGATGCCGACGTTCCAGCAGATAAAAGCGCCGATAGAGGCAAAGATAGCCATATATAGAATGGCTCCCCAGTTAGCGGTCGTGAGGGTGCTAATTTCGGTGTGTGAAAATAAAACATAGAGCGGGAATTGGATGCAGGTCCCCATTATGGCGGTGACAGCAAAGAAGCTTAAGAGATGCATGCCAGGACGACGAATGAGTAATACGGAATAGACTGCCCAGCTCACTGCGGCTGTGATAATCCAAAGGTCTCCCTTAGAAACGGTCAAATGTAATAGGGTATCCAGGCTGCCTCGGCTGACAATGACGATTGCGCCGATGGTTGAAATGATGATCCCTACATTTTGTAGCTGGCTAGTTTTACTGCCTAACAGTAAACGCGCGGTAATCAATATCATCACAGGCATGATGGAATTAAGCAGCACCGCATTAGTCACGGTAGTAGACGTCAAACCAATGTACAAAAATAGGTTGTAATTACAGATGCCTAGAAAGGCAAAAAAGAGCAGCATAGGCCAATGTTTGATAACAAGTGGCCAGTCTTTACGGATCTTTGGCAAAGCAAAAGGCATAATGAGTAAACACGCAAAACCCCATCTAAAAAAAGAGATCGTATAGGGGTCAATACCGCCCGATACAGTAAGTCGACCTAATACATAATTACCAGACCAAAATAGAATAGGCAGCAGTAAATATACGAATGCTGGCATAGCGGATCCTTGCTTTGAAGAAGTTGAATCAGAGTGAGCTTCGGTCAACATAGCGAGTAAAAAGCATTCTGTCGAGCATCGCTCCCTTTTCTCATATCAGATAAAGGGACGGGTGCGAGCGACGCATTGCTTTTAAAAGGTTAAAAAATACTCGCATGGCCTTTTTATCTTGGCTGGGTGAGTATATAATGCGCATCCCCGTACATTCTACTCCTTGTCTCACAGCTTTTTAACGGGGAAAGCGTGGAGACTAAGAACCCATAAGGAGCAATCATGCGTCATTATGAAATCGTGTTTCTGGTTCATCCAGATCAGAGCGAACAAGTACCAGCAATGATCGAGCGTTACACTAACTTGATCACTGAAGATGGCGGTCAAGTACACCGTCTTGAAGACTGGGGCCGTCGCCAACTTGCATACCCAATCAACAAAATTCACAAAGCGCATTATGTTCTTATGAACATTGAAGCGTCTGAAGGTGTTTTGGCTGAGCTAAACGACACATTCCGTTACAACGATGCAATCATCCGTAACCTAGTTATCCGTCGTAAAGATGCGGTAACTGAAGTGTCTCCAATCAAAGCGTCTGAAAGCCGTGAAGAGCGTCGTGCTCCACAGCGTGAAGAGCAAAAACCAACAGAAGCTGCTGCTGACAAAGCTGCAGACGACTCTGCTGAATAATTGATTAATTAGGAGATACATTATGGCTCGTTTTTTCCGTCGTCGTAAATTCTGCCGTTTCACTGCAGAAGGCGTTAAAGAGATCGATTACAAAGATCTAGAAACTCTAAAAGGTTACATCACTGAAACTGGTAAAATTGTACCTAGCCGTATTACTGGCACACGTGCACGTTACCAGCGTCAGCTAGCGACTGCTATCAAACGCGCTCGCTACATTGCTTTGCTTCCATACACTGACGGTCACTTTAATTAATAGGTGATATAAGAAGTATCTCATGGGCGGTTTAGCTAACTGGGTAATGAAAAAACGCATGAATGCTATCCTTGTGGTAGCGTTATGTAGCATCATCCCAATGATGTTTTGGCTGAGCGCTGCGGTCCTTGGACTGGTAGTACTTCGAAAAGGTGTAAAGGACGGAATACCTGTTATTGCTTGGGGTGGCCTACCAGCACTTGTGCTGTGGGGTATTCAAGGTGATGCAACAGCACTCATGGTGTTGATCGATACCTTTATTTTGGCTTTCGTGCTAAGAGAAAAAGTATCTTGGGCTTGGGTGATGCTAGGGGCGAGTTTACTTGCCGCTATATCGTCTTTGGTTCAGCCACTACTCATGGCAAATTTGTTGGATATAGTTGCAGAACTGATTCAACAAGTATTAAGCAATGAGGGCGAAACAGACATACCTTCTAAGGAAATGATTGTTCGTCAAGCGGTGATCGCCATGTCAGTGGTTCAAGCTTATATTGCTGTAGGTGCGCTATTTTTAGCACGCCGGTGGCAATCGCGCTTGTACAACCCAGGTGGGCTAAAGAAGGAGTTTCATGAATTTAGACTCCCTCTTATTATTGCTCTGGTCTTAGGAGCAATGGTGTTGGTTGGTGAAAGCCTAGGTGGCGGTTTTGAGATTTTATCTCGAGCGGCTGTTCCAGCATTAGTGATTCCTGGTCTTGCATTGGTTCACGGTATTCTGGCATTGAAAAAAATTGGGATTGTTGGACTGGTTGTTTTTTATCTGATTGGTATTTTGGTACTGAGTGTTTATTTTGCGAATATTTTGATCTTCCTTGCGGTGGTCGATAGCTTTGTAGACATTCGTGGACGAATGCAATCAAAACCTTCTGACGTCAATTAAAAGCTAGATATTTTATTTTAGAGGTGATCGAGATGAATGTGATTCTACTCGACAAAGTCGGCAAACTAGGCGGTATCGGTGACGTTGTTACTGTTAAACCAGGTTTCGCGCGTAACTTTTTGATTCCAAACAAAAAAGCTGTGATGGCTAACAAAGCTAACTTGGCTACTTTTGAAGAGCGTCGTGCTGAGCTTGAAGCTCAAGCTGCTGAGCGTAAAGCTTCTGCAGAAGCACGTGCTGAGACACTAAATGGCAAAACTTTCACTATCACAGCTAACGCTGGTGACGAAGGTAAACTATTTGGTTCTATCGGTACTCGTGACATCGCTGAAGCGATTGTTGCTGCGGGTTCTGAAGTATCTAAATCTGAAGTACGTCTTCCAGAAGGTGCTCTACGTAACGTAGGCTCTTACGAGATCGACGTTCAGGTACACTCTGAAGTAACTGCTACAGTTACTCTAGACGTTGTAGCTCTATAATCCTTCGGAATTATAGCTTCAAAGAAAGGCATTTCACGTAAGTGGGATGCCTTTTTTTATGCCTGTCTTTTTTCTTTCCTAAGCATGATCGTTAGCTGATGTTTAGTAGGCTTAATGGTAAGCTTTGATGCCTTTTTTCAATCCAATTTGCGAGAGAGTGTTACGTGCAGTTTGAAGATTCAGAAGTCTCCTCTATTAAACTACCACCTTATTCGATAGAGGCAGAGCGCTCTGTTATTGGTGGTTTAATGCTTGACCCGGAAGCTTGGGAAAAAGTATCTGAGCTGGTGATGGCGGATGATTTTTACCGTCCAGAACATCGTGCAATTTTTGCTGTGATTGCTCGTCTTGCGGATGACTCCGAACCTGCCGATGTGGTTACCATCAGTGAAAGGCTTGATAAGCGTGGAGAGTTGGAAGACATTGGCGGCGTGACCTATCTTATAGAGGTTGTAGAAGGGACGCCTAGTGCCTCTAATATTGCTTCTTACGCTGAGATTGTGCGTGAGCGCTCCATATTGCGTCGGCTTATTTCAACCACTAATGACATCAATAGCCGAGCTTATCAGCCAGAAGGAATGACGGCTGCGGAAGTGCTGGAAGATGCCGAACGTCAAATCTTTCAGCTTGCAGAAGGTGGAGATAAGAAAGGCGGCCCTCGTATCGTTGCCGACATTCTCAGTAAGACCGTAGATAAAATTGATGAGTTGTACCATCAAGAGGGCTCGATCACCGGTTTGAGTACGGGCTTTACTGATCTTGATGCGATGACATCGGGGTTACAGCCTTCGGATCTGATTATCGTTGCTGGCCGTCCATCGATGGGTAAAACAACATTCGCCATGAACTTGGTCGAAAATGCGACCATGATCAGTGAGATTCCAGTGGTAGTGTTTAGTTTAGAGATGCCGGCTGAGCAGTTGATGATGCGTATGCTGTCGTCTTTGGGGCGAATAGACCAAACTCGAATGCGTTCTGGACAATTGGTTCAAGAGGATTGGGATAAACTTATGTCAGCGGTGAAAATGCTAAAAGATCGTAAGCTCTTCATCGATGATACCGCGGGGATTAGCCCAACAGAAATGCGCTCACGTGTGCGTCGTATTGCACGCGAGCACGGTGGTGTGGCAATGATCATGATCGACTATCTGCAGTTGATGCAAATTCCAGGCTACAGTGAGGGGCGAACCAATGAGATCTCAGAAATTTCGCGATCATTAAAGGCCATTGCGAAAGAAATGGAGTGTCCTGTTATTGCGCTTTCGCAGCTTAACCGAAGTTTGGAGCAGCGTCCAAATAAGCGCCCAGTGAACTCGGATTTGCGTGAATCAGGTGCGATTGAGCAGGATGCGGACGTCATCTCATTTGTTTATCGTGATGAGGTTTATCATGAAGACACGCCGCATAAAGGTATTGCCGAAATTATCATTGGTAAGCAGCGTAATGGTCCAATCGGTACTTGTCGCTTGGCCTTCATTGGCAAATTCACGCGTTTTGAAGATTTGGCACCGGATGCCTACCGTGATTTTGCGGATGAATAGTGCAAAAAGTGATGCCTTTTAGTTGCTAAAACGGTATGTAAATCTTATGGTTGTGTCAGTGATTAGATATATTTATCGAGAGAAGTTATGCGAAAGATGTCTGTTACAAACAGGGAAAATGATTTTCCTGCCAACTATACTTTAGTTTCCAGTACGGATACTAAGGGTCGTATTACCTTCGTAAACGATGATTTCTGTAAGGTGGCTGGTTACGAGCGTGAAGAGCTAGTCGGTCAACCGCACAACCTGATTCGTCATCCTGATGTTCCGCCTGCTGTGTTTGCCGATATGTGGGAAAACTTAAAAGCCGGTAGAAGCTGGATGGGGATTGTAAAAAACCGTTGTAAAAGTGGTGACCACTACTGGGTAAGTGCGCACGTTAGCCCGCTTATTGATAACGGTAAGGTGGTTGGCTACGAGTCGGTTCGTCAAAAAGTGACCAACGATCAAAAAGCCCATGCACAAATGGTGTATGAGCGGGTCAATGCGGGTAAGCACCCTGTTCCAGGTATGCCTCGTTTTAAAGGATGGATGTGGCGTCAAACATGGTTAAACGCAATATTTTTTGTTGTGTTCGGTATCATGGGGCTGTTTTCACCCTGGTTATGGTGGCAAATTCTATCGCCCATTTTAGCGGTTGTTGGTGCGTCACTTAATCTAACTCAGCGCCACTCTTTGCGTTCAACGATTGCCAAGCTGCCTCCAGAAGCACACAACCCAATCGGTCAGTATTTGTACTTTAAAGCGGTTGGCCCCAATGTGGCACTCAGTTTTTCTCAGTTACATAAAAATGCCGCTGCATTTACATTTAGACATCGTTTGGTTGAGGGCTCGAAACAGCTACAGCAGCGAGCGGAGCATGCTAAAGAGAGTGTCACATCTAACTTAATAAACTTTAATAAGCAGCGTGAAAGTTTCCAAACGGTGGTGTCGGCGAGTACACAACTTCAAGCCAGTGTGAATCAAATTGCAGACCATGTTCGCATTGCTGCCGAAGATACAGCGTCGGTGGAAGATAAAGCGAAAGCTAGCCGAGCGATGGCCAAGCATACTGGTGAAACCATGCAGAAAGTATACGCTGAAGTAAATTCTGCAAAAGATGTAGTAGAAGATTTAGCGAAACAAAGTGATCTTATTAACGGTTTGGTTAAGTCGATCAGTGACATCGCGGAGCAAACTAACTTGTTGGCGTTGAATGCTGCCATTGAGTCAGCGCGAGCTGGTGAAGCGGGTCGTGGTTTTGCTGTGGTAGCGGATGAGGTACGAGCACTTGCTATTCGAACGCAAGATGCTACTCAAAGTATCCACTCGACAACGGAAGAGTTAAAACGCAATACTCAAGCTGTCCTCGAGGCTATTGTGAAAGGCGCGACGGTTGCTGATGAAGGTGTTCAAGGTGTGAATGAGGTTGCTGAAAGCATGAACGCCATAGAAGCAGCGATTCATCATATTGTGGAGACAACGGCTCAGATTAATTCTGCTACCGCAGAGCAAGCTGATGTGGCCAGTTCACTCAGTCAACAAATGATGGAAGTGGATCAGCTGAGCATTGAAAGTATCGAGCGGGCGGAAAATATTGTTTCGAATATTGCTCATATTGAAGAAGAAGCTTACGAGCAAGGTAACTTAGCTGAGCGCATGAAGCAGTAACGTTAGATATGCGAAAAAAACGAGCCAATGGCTCGTTTTTTTATGTCTGTCTGATGGATTAAAAATGTTGTTGTATCACTGTCTGAATTGCGTGGCCCAGCTTAGTGACTTGCTCTTGAGTAATAACGTAAGGAGGCATTAGGTAGATAAGTTTGCCAAAGGGACGAACCCAAACGCCTTGCTCGACAAACAGTGGCTGAATTTTATGGAGATCTACGGGGTGTGACAGTTCTACGACACCGATAGCGCCAAGACATCGAACATCGGTCACCATCTCTAAATCTAAACAGGGGCTTAACGCACTTTCTAGCCATACTTGAATTTGGTGGACTTTGTCCTCGATATGATAACTGTTCACTAGGTCTAAACTGGCATTGGCTGCCGCACAGGCTAGTGCATTCCCCATAAAGGTCGGACCGTGCATAAATACGCCATCTTGGTCACTGATTCCTAGAGCGACTTTATCATTGGTAAGTGTCGCTGCAAGCGTGATGTAGCCACCAGTGAGTGCTTTGCCAAGACACATGATGTCAGGCTCGATATTGGTATGCTCTGTCGCGAACAGTTTGCCTGTTCGACCAAAGCCCGTCGCTATCTCATCAAAGATCAACAAAATGTTAAACTCGTCGCACAGTGCTCTGATTTCATCAAGATAGGCGGGGTTGTAAAAACGCATACCGCCGGCATTTTGAACGACAGGTTCGATGATGAACCCCGCTAAATGCTCGTGTTGTTCAGCAAATAACTCACGAATTTCATGTAAGTATTTTTTATCAAGTGGCGTATCGATTCCCGTTGGCGGCGGGGAGACAAAACATTGCGGCGTCAGTGCTTGGTTGAACATGCTGTGCATACCATTCACTGGATCGCAGACGGACATAGCAGCAAAGGTATCACCATGATATCCAGAACGAGGGGTCGCAAAATGCTGTTTATTGGGGTGACCTTGTGTGTGCCAGTATTGAATCGCCATTTTAAGTGCGACTTCAACTGAGACTGAGCCTGAATCGGAAAAGAAAACCCGTGTTAATGATTCAGGTGTCATTGCCACCAGCTTTTGCCCGAGTTCAATCGCTGGTTTGTGAGTAAGGCCGCCAAACATAACGTGTGAGAACCGATCTACTTGTTGGTGTAAGGCTTGATTAATCTGTGGATGATTGTAACCGTGAATGACGCTCCACCAAGAAGACATGCCGTCAATTAGACTGCGGCCATCGGCCAAATGGAATTCGCAGCCAGATGCGCTTTCTACTAAGTAATGGGGAGTTGGATGGCTCATAGAAGTGTATGGGTGCCACAACAGTTGTTTATCTAACTCAGTTAGATGTTGGTGCTCTTCTTGGTTCATGGTGTTTGGCCTATACAACGAGTGAACAAATTGAACGGCATACTATCGAAATTTTATAGGGGGCGCTATATCTATGGCGCTCACTGTTATGGCGTTCTTGCTAATGCCCAGACTGTCACATTTGGCGCTCCGGATAGTGTTAGAGCTTCGGCACAAGCGTTGACAGTACTGCCTGTCGTGATGACATCGTCGATCAGTAAAACAGGTTCGGAAGGTGTCTGTGGCACATAAAAGTGCTTATGGGTGAGTTTATGACGCTCGCGTTTTGCTAGTGTGTGTTGCGCTTGGTTTGCTTTTATTCGCTCTATTGTTATTAGCTCGATTTTAAGATCGGGATGATAGTGGCGCAGATGTTTCAATAACAGTTGGCTCATAAACTCGGTTTGACAAAAACCACGTTCAATTAGTGAACTGGTGGCGGTTGGTACATAACTCCAGAGTTTAGGAATAGGCTGGTTCTGTTGCAGTATGTGATCCGCAAGCTGACTGATTAAAGGGCGCAGTAGGTGGGGTTGGTTTTCAAATTTTGCCTTAGTGATCAGAGCGCGACAGAGACCTTCGTATTCAAAAGGCGCGATGGCTTTTGAGAAACTGGGGGGTTCTTTTTGGCATTCTCCACATAGTGCTAAAGGAGACAGGGTGGGGCTTGCACAACGATCACAGCAGTGGTCGTTTCGTTTTAAAAAAGTAGTGCAGCTGGAGCAGAGGCAACCTTCTTGCTTGAAGCCACAAACATAGCATTGATTTAAAAATAGCCTCTTGTAAACCTTGTTTATCAATGTAGTTGACAGATGGGGGTGGTTCATTAGTATTGCGTTCCTTGCAACAATAAAATGATGGAGCCATAGCGGTGAATATTTCGACTCAACCTCGATACGACTGGACTAGCCAAGAAGTTCAAGCATTGTTTGATATGCCTTTTATGGATTTGCTCTTCCATGCGCAAACCGTTCACCGTGCAAACTTTGCACCCAATGAAGTGCAAGTCAGTACTCTATTGTCCATCAAAACCGGCGCGTGTCCAGAAGACTGTAAATACTGTCCGCAAAGTGGCCATTACAATACCGAATTGGAAAAAGAAAAGTTAATGGAAGTGCAGAAAGTGTTGGAAGAAGCGACACTTGCAAAGAAGGAAGGTGCGACGCGTTTCTGTATGGGCGCGGCGTGGAAGCATCCTTCAGAAAAAGACTTCCCTTATGTGTTAGAGATGATCAAAGGCGTTAAACAACTGGGCTTAGAGTCGTGCGTGACGCTAGGGACGCTGAATAAAGCGCAAGCGAAGCAGTTAGCTGATGTAGGCCTAGATTATTATAACCACAACTTAGACACCTCTCCTGAGTTTTACGACAGTATTATCACTACGCGATCGTATCAAGAGCGGTTGGATACGTTATCTAATGTTCGTGATACCGGTGTGAAGCTGTGTTGTGGCGGTATTATGGGGTTGGGAGAAGAGCAAAAAGATCGTGTGGGCTTATTACGTCAATTGGCTTTGATGACACCGCATCCAGAAAGTGTGCCAATTAATATGCTGGTAAAAGTAGAAGGGACGCCGCTAGAAAATGTTGATGATTTAGATGAATTTGAATTTATTCGAACCATCGCTGTAGCGCGTATTATTATGCCAACGTCTCACGTGCGTTTATCTGCAGGTCGTCAAGGTATGAGTGAACAAACTCAAGCCTTGTGTTTTATGGCGGGCGCTAACTCTATTTTCTACGGCGAAAAGCTGTTGACAACTGGCAACCCTGAAGCAGACAAAGATCGTATGTTATTCGAGAAGTTGGGCATTCAACCTGAACGACGTCACGATGTGTCTGATGAAGCGGTAACGGAAGCGATTGCGGCTCAGGCTAAAGCACAAAACGAAGCCAAGTTTTTCTACGATGCCACCGTTTAAAACACCAGCTTGGATGCTCGAGGCGCTCGATGAGCGCCGAGAGCAGCACTTATTTCGCTCTACACAAGTTGTTTCGAGTCCGCAAACCACGTGGATGAGGCAAGGCGATCGACGTTATTTATCGTTTTGCTCAAATGACTATCTAGGTTTAGCCAATCATCCTCATTTAAAACAAACCTTATCCGACGCCGCACACCAATATGGTGTCGGCAGTGGTGCTTCTCATCTTGTCTGCGGTCATTTGGATATACATGAGCGCTTAGAGCAAGCATTATCAGGTTGGTTAGGGTATGAGCGTGTGTTGCTATTTAGTACCGGCTACATGGCAAACCTCGCGGTTATTTCTGCGCTTGCGAGCAAACGACACCCTGTCTTGATGGATAAGTTGAATCATGCGTCGCTCATTGATGGTGCTCGACTCAGCGGTGCAACCTTTAAACGTTATTTACATAACGATGTGAGCAGTGCTCAAAAACACCTTCAATCTCTTGATCAGCCGGGTGTGCTGGCAACAGATGGTATTTTCAGTATGGACGGTGATAGAGCGCCGCTCGCGTCATTGGCCTCACTTGCTCGCGAGCATGAATGGTTGTTGGTGGTAGATGACGCTCATGGTTTAGGTTGTATGGGGCATGAAGGTAAAGGTGCAATAGATTTAGATGGCTTAGGTGCTGAAGATGTACCGTTTTTAATGGGGACGTTTGGTAAAGCATTTGGTGTTGCCGGAGCTTTTGTTGCTTGCTCTCAAGATATGGCCGATTATTTAACCCAATTTGCGCGCCCCTACATCTACACCACAGCGATGTCGCCTGCGATTGCGGCAACGGTTTTAGCCAGTCTAGAGCTGATTCGATCGGATGAAGGTCAGCAGCGTAGAGAGCAGCTAGCGAATCATATTCAGCTGTTACGACAGCGATCAGCAGCATGGCCGTATCCGATGATGCCATCGGATAGCGCTATTCAGCCTATGTTAATTGGTCAAAGTGATGATGCACTGCACATCAGTGCTGCGTTGGCAAAGGCAGGAATTTTGTGTAAAGCGATTCGACCTCCGACCGTTCCACCAAATACTGCTAGGCTTCGCATTACGTTGAGTGCTGAACACACTCATGGGGAAGTCGTGCATTTGTGTGATACCCTAGATGCCATCTTTAACGATGTGTCTGAGTGATTAAAAATGCGAACTCCGATTGAAACCGAAACCTTTGGTGACCCTAACCTTCCCGCAATTTTTTTGGTGCCTGGATGGGCTATGCCAAAAGAAGTTTTTCATGAAACGGCGACTAAGCTGAGTAAGCATTTTTATGTGGTATTAGCTAATTTACCGGGTGTTTCCGTGGATCCAAATTGGCATAAACGTAATCGCTTCGGGCCAAACTACGATATCGATGCACTTGCTGAGCAGTTGCTCCGCGCTGCGCCAAAGCCTTGTTGGTGGATCGGATGGTCGTTAGGCGGGATGATTGCAAACTATGTTGCTGCGCGACGTTCTAGTTGCGTAAAAGGGGTAATATCGGTAGCAAGTGCGCCGTGTTTTACCGCTATCGATGAGTGGCCAATTGGCATGGAGCCGGATGCGTTCACACACTTTTTCGATCTAGTGAAGCAAACGCCAGAGAAAGGCTTTCGCCGCTTTTTGACTTTACAGACTCAGGGGGCCTCAGACGTGAAAGGTTTAACCAAAACCTTGTCCAGTCTGCAGCCTAAAGAGTTGATCGACCCAGAAGCATTAATTCGTGGTTTGGCTTTGCTGGAAACATTAGATGTGCGGCGCGAAATTGAACTGCTGGATGTACCAAATTTACATATGTTTGGTGCTCAAGATGCATTGGTTGATACAGAAAAAGTGATTCAGTGGTTGCCAAAGAACTATCAGCAAACGGTGTTGGCTTTACCAAATCAGGCCCATCAACCTTTCTTAGAAGACCCGTCACAGTTTGTGGCGATGGTAACCCAGTACATTAATGACAACACGTTTAACTAACTCAGACATTGTTTACAAACAAAAAGTGGCGAGCAGTTTCTCACGAGCTGCGCACAGTTATGATCAATATGCGGTGTTCCAAGAGCAGGTCTTAACGCAACTGGTAGAGTGGTATTCCCCTGTCATGGATCAACGTTGGCTTGATTTGGGCACAGGGACTGGTCGAGCGCTTTCGGTATTAAAAGGTCAGCAAGTGGTCGGGCTGGATTTGTCCTTCTCGATGATTCACAAAGCACGCCAAAGAGTACCCAGTGCAGCATTCGTGTGTGCAGATGCAGAAGCCTTGCCTTTTGCCAACAGTGTTTTTGATGGCGTGATGTCCAGCTTGGCAATTCAGTGGTGTTTAACGCCATCGCAGCTTTTTAGTGAGCTGTTTAGAGTGTTGAGTGATCAAGGCCAAGTTCTTGTATCTACTTTAGTGTCTGGCTCGATGCCTGAACTTAGTATAGCTTGGCAGGGAGTAGACGGCCGTTCGCATCATAACCATTACCCGAGCATGGCTAAGGTTCTAGCCGACTGTAAAGCCGCTGGTTTTTTTATCCAGAAAGCGCAACAGCACACCATGACGGTGCATTATCCTACGGTAAAAGAAGCCGTTTACTCACTAAAAAAAGTAGGAGCTTCGATTGTAATGGAAGACTCCAGTGTTATATCGCCCTCTAAGTGGAAAGCCTTTGAATTACAATACAAGCAGCTGCAAACCCAGCTTGGCATTCCATTGTCTTATGAGGTGGCGTTTATTCAATTGACGAAGGTAGATCATGGCTAAGCAACAGTACTTTATTACCGGCACCGATACAGATGCAGGCAAAACCCATGTATGTGTGGGGTTATTGGCGGCGGCGGCGCGTCAAGATTTACGCTCAATGGGAGTAAAACCCATTTCTGCTGGGGCGGAAATGATTGACGGTAAGTTGCGAAATGATGATGCCATGAAAATTCAAGCGGCGAGTTCGGTGTCACTGCATTATGAACAAGTAAACCCAGTTGTATTTGAGCCTGCTATTGCGCCACATATCGCGGCCGCAAAAGAAAATAAAATCATCACGGTAACTCGCTTAGAAGGCTTTGTTCGAGGCAGTTTATTAACGCCCCATGATTTTGCCTTGGTAGAAGGGGCGGGCGGTTGGCGTGTACCAGTGAACGATCGTGAATTGTTGTCTGATTTAGCGAAGCGTTTGGCCATGCCGGTGATCGTTGTTGTCAATATGCGATTAGGTTGCTTAAACCATGCGTTCTTGACCATGGAAGCGATTCGTCGTGATGGCTTGAAAATCGCAGGTTGGGTAGCAAATGGCGGACAAGAAGATATGAGTTGCTATGAAGAGAATCTGGCAACGTTGAATAACATGCTATCTGCACCGTTATTGGGGAGCCTATCTTGGCATCAAGATAGACAAACAGCTGAGGCGGAATTTGATTTACTGTTCAAAAATCTCAGCAGTTAAACCATTGCCTTATAAAGAAATTATTGTCATTTCACTGAGCTGACAGCATGCCTCTTTGGTGACACTGTGCTAAAGTTTGGAGTTATTACAGTCATTAATAGAGAATCATGAAAGCCTGTATCATTGGTGTCAGTCAAGAAGAGACTCAAGCCGTCGCGCCGATCCTACATTTTCTCGGTATTGAGATTGTCATGGATCCGCAACAGAATGAACTTGTTGATTTCTTTGTCGTCGGAAGTTTGGTTGATGTGACCAAGCTGTCTTTACCCTTGCCTTCTATTTGGCTGCAAGAACACGAAGAAGTGGTGTCAGAAGGCACTGTATGGTGTTGTCCTATCCCATGGCGCCAAGAACAGATTTTGCCTATTTTAAATCGCTTGGCAGAGTCTCCTAACATGCCACGTACGCAAGCTGTGAATCTTAATGTTTATATTCGACATCTTGAATCGGTGTTGATTCGTCATGCGTTAACGTCTTCAAATGGTGTGGTTTCTAAAGCGGCCAGCTTACTGCAAATTCAACGTACGACATTGATTGAAAAGATGCGTCGTTACCGTATAGATAAGTCGGAGTTCTAAGTGAACAAGGACGAAGAAATTGCCCGTTTAAAAGAAGCATTCACTCTATTTGAAGAGACTTCACGTTCTTTAGAAAGCGCTTATGAAGAACTGCAAAATGAAGTTCGCTTGTTAACCGCAAAGCTGGAACAGGCAGAGTGCGCTAAACAAGAAGAAGAGACGAAAAACAAAGTGCTGTTGAAGCAATTTCAGCAGCTTTTTTGGTCCATGCCTGTTGGTGTGATGCTACTCAACTCGGAAGGTCGAGTAGTGATGACTAATCCAATTGTGGATCGGTTATTTGGTGAGACTATTTTAGGTGGTGTGTGGTCAGATATTGTACCTAAAAGCTTTCGGCCTCAAAAAGATGACGGCCATGAAATTACGATGGTCACTGGGCGGCGTGTTCGCGTTGAAACATCGTCACTGGGTGATGTGCCTGGGCAATTGATTATTCTTGTCGACCTAACCGAAACTCATTCGCTGCAGCGTCAATTGGCGCATCATGAACGCCTTTCCACTATGGGGAAAATGGTGGCGGCGTTGGCTCATCAAATACGCACGCCATTGTCTTCCGCCATGTTATACGCTGAGCACTTACAGAAAGAATCTTTGTCTGAGGATATGCGCGTTCGTTTTTCGGGAAAATTGTCTGACCGATTGAATAATATTGAGCGCCAAATTCGAGATATGCTAATTTTCTCAAAGTCAGATATTAAATTAGACGAAAAGTTATCGTTGACAGTGTTGGTTGATAAACTATCAGAGCGTGCGAAGGAACAAACAGAACTGAATCATGCTGTGCTTAATGTTCATGTTGACGGTTTGCCAACTGGACAAATACAGTGTCATCAAGAGGTATTGATTGGATCGATACTGAATTTGGTGAACAATGGTATCGAAGCTTCTGAGCGCGGTGCAGAAATAGACCTGTGGGTCACGGCTCATGAGCAGGTATTACGTATCACGGTTGAAGATCACGGACGAGGAATGAGCGACGAACAGCTCAATAAAGTACAAGAAGGTTTTGTTACCACAAAACAACATGGAACTGGGTTGGGGCTGATGGTAGTGAAAGCGATTATTCGTGCCCATCATGGTACCTTTACAATCGAGAGTCAGCCTGAGGTTGGCACAAAGGCGACCATCACATTGCCAATTTTAGGGAGTGAGTATGTCTGAAGTGAGTTTGTTGGTCGTAGAAGATGACCGAGGATTAGCTGAAGCATTAGAAGATACGCTGTTACTGGCGGGTTATAAATGTTTTATGGTGGAAAGTTCTGAAGATGCCATTGTGGCATTAAAGCGTCAGAACTTTGATATGGTGGTATCGGATGTCAATTTGCCAGGAATGGATGGCTACGGTTTGCTTCAGCATGTTATGGAGCATTTTCCTGAATTACCGATGATGCTGATGACCGCCTATGGTGATATTGCCCATGCGGTTGAGGCGATGCGTAATGGCGCAGTAGACTACTTGCTTAAACCCTTCAAAGAAAATGAACTGCTCGATATTATCGCTAAACATACGTCTCGTGTCGCAAAAGTTAAAAGCTATACCCCGATCGCTAAAGATCCAACCAGCGTGGCTTTATTGGAGCTGGCAAAACGTGTGGCGGTAACGGATTCAACGGTTTTAATTTGTGGTGAAAGTGGCACAGGTAAAGAAGTTTTAGCGCAGTACATTCATTCTGTATCAGATCGCAATGGACGTCCTTTTATTGCTATTAATTGCGCTGCGATCCCTGAAAATATGCTCGAAGCCATGCTTTTTGGTTACGAGAAAGGGGCCTATACGGGAGCTGTTTCTTCTCAAGCGGGTAAATTCGAACAAGCCAATGGCGGTACTTTGTTATTAGATGAAGTGACTGAAATGGATGTCGGGCTGCAGGCAAAGTTATTGCGTGTATTGCAAGAACACGAGGTCGAGCGATTGGGGGGCAAAAAAGCGGTTAAATTAGATGTTAGAATTATTGCCACAACAAACCGTGATTTGGCTGAATATGTTCGAGAAGGCGGTTTTCGGGAAGACTTATATTACCGTTTAAATGTGTTTCCTTTACGATGGTCTCCTATTCGCGAGCGTAAAGGCGATATACAACCGCTGGCAGAAGCTTTATTGTTAAAGCATGCACAAAAGATGCGCATTAATGACGCTTTTCTAGCGCCATCCGCGTTAAGCAAGCTTGAATCTCATGGTTGGCCTGGCAACGTACGTGAATTAGAGAATGTTATTCAGCGTGCTCTAATATTGTGTGGTCAAGGCAGGGTGAGCGAAGATCATATCGTGTTCGATATGGTTTCCGCGCCAAAAGTAGAAGAGCCAGAAGATGAAGATGCGAGTGAAGCCGCATCGATACTTGGGCGTGGCGTTCAGCAGCACGAATTTCGTATTATTGCGCAAGCCTTGGTCGATGCTAAAGGCAAGCGTAAAGAAGTGGCGGAGAAGTTGGGCATTAGCCCTCGAACGCTGCGCTACAAAATCGCAAAAATGCGAGAATGTGGCATAGAAGTTGATTGATATTAAAGTCTAGTTTTTAATGACAGTGTGCTAAGCTACTATGACTTAATGATTTTTTGGGTGCGAGTAAAATGGTGACAGACAGACCTGACATTAATCAGGTGCTTTCTCAAATGCGTGACTTGCGAAGTCAGATTCAATCTCCGAGCTCGAATATTCAAACGGGTATTCAGCAGGTTGGTCAACAAGCCCCGCAAGGAGTAGAGCGTCCTGACTTTTCCGATATGCTGAAAACTGCTGTCGATAACGTAAATTCATTACAGAAAGAATCTAAAGTACTCGCTCAAGCCTATGAGCGTGGCGAAGAAGGGGTAGACTTGCCTCAAGTAATGATTGGTTTGCAAAAATCGAGCGTATCCTTTGAAGCGATGACCCAGGTCAGGAACAAGCTGGTAGACGCCTACGAGAAAATAATGAATATGCCCATTTAACAGTGGGTTAGACGCGGCAGTACTGAATGGATAATGTCCCAGCAGATCGATCTGAGCAAAAGCTCTATATGGAGTTATTGACTGGCTTCAACAAACTGACAGTAATTCGTCAGCTTTCGTTGATGGTCGGTCTTGCTGCGTCTATTGCTATCGCTCTGGCAGCTGTACTGTGGACGTCTGGCCCAGATTACAAGCCCGTACTCAGTAGTATTACGGACTACAATGCCGATCAGATTGTTGAAATCCTAAATATTAATAGTATCCCTTTCAAGCTCGATGAAAACACTGGCGCATTATTGGTTGAGTCGGAGTTTTATCATCAGGCACGGCTCAAGCTGGCAGGCTCAGGCATTGTGTCAGACAATATTGTTGGTCTTGAAATTATGGACCAAGATCAATCCCTCGGCACCTCGCAATTTGTTGAAACGACGCGATACCGTCGTGGACTTGAAGGTGAATTGAGTCGAACGATCACCAGTTTACAAAGCGTCAAATCTGCCCGTGTACACCTTGCTATCCCTAAAGAGTCTGTGTTTGTTCGAGATACCCGTAAGCCGAGTGCTTCTGTATTTCTTGAGCTTTACCCCGGTCGTCGTTTGGACCGTAGTCAAGTGGATGCCATTGTAAATCTTGTTGCTTCAAGTATTTCCCAATTAAGTGATCAAGACGTTACGATCGTGGATCAGCGCGGTACTTTGTTGACCGAGAAAGATACTAATTCCGAACTATCCGTTGCGGGCAAGCAGTTCGAATACTCACGTCGTGTTGAAGACGTCATGTTACAACGAGTGAATAATATCTTGTCGCCGGTCGTGGGAAGTGGAAGGTTCAAGGCTGAGGTTTCTACCGATATCGATTTTACCGCGGTAGAGCAAACAGACGAGCAATATAACCCAGACTTGTTGGCACTTCGCAGTGAACAAACCTTACGTGAACGTCGATCTGCGAACGGTGGTAATAATGGCGTACCTGGCTCGTTAACCAATCAGCCTCCCGGTGCGGTGAATATACCCGAAGCCGCGGATGAAAATGGCGCTGCGATTGGCGGCGGTGCAAATGGGGCAAATGGCCAGTCACGTGAAGAAACAACACGAAACTTTGAGTTAGACCGAAGTATTAGCTACACCAAGCGACAACAAGGCACCGTTCGAAGGCTTTCAGTCGCGGTGGTTGTTGATGATATTGTGTCGATAGATCCAGATACCTCTGCGGTTATTAGAACGCCTTGGAGCGATGAAGAGTTGAGTCGTTTGACGCTCTTAGTGCGTGATGCGGTGGGGTACGACCCTTCTCGCGGTGACAGTGTCAGTGTGATTAACTCGCCGTTTGCTGTTCCAGAACCGCCGGAAGCACCGGAAGAGGTTCCGTTCTATAAGCAAAGTTGGTTCCTAGAGTTATTACAGCCCGTACTTGTCGGTGTGTTTATCTTACTGCTTTTATTGATGGTTGTGCGTCCAATTTTGAAAACATTGGGTGACCAGAACAAAATTGCGGTGGCGGAAGATACAGAGGCGGCTATTTTTGCCGATGAGACGGATGAGATTTCTGATGATCAGGTGTCTCTAGTCAGTGCGGAAGACGTTTCCGTACCTGGATCACCAGAGAAAATTGAGCGACAACTTAACGCAATACGCGGTCTGATTGCCGAAGAGCCAGAACGAGTAGCGCAGGTAGTGAAACAGTGGGTAATGGAAGGCTAGTATGAGTGACCAAGATGCTGCGAACATGAGCTCGCTGGATAAAGCGGCGGTTTTGCTGATGTCGTTAGGGGAGTCCGATGCGGCTCAGGTCTTGAAACACATGGGGCCTAAAGAGGTTCAGCGTATTGGCCAAGCCATGGCTCAGTTGGCGAATATTCAACGACATCAAGTAGAAACAGTCCTTGATGAGTTTTTGATTCTAGTTGGCGATCAAACTGGCCTTGGGTTGGGCGCGGATGGCTACATTCGAAATATGCTTAAAGAGGCTCTGGGTGAAGAGAAAGCGGGCAGTTTAGTTGACCGAATTCTATTAGGTGGAAATACCACAGGGTTAGATACGCTTAAATGGATGGAATCAAGAGCTGTTGCGGATGTGATTCGCTATGAGCACCCCCAAATTCAAGCCATTGTTATTTCATATCTAGATCCAGATCAAGCAGCGGACATCCTATCGAACTTTGATGAACGCGTGCGATTGGATATCGTTTTACGAGTCGCTTCTTTAGAAACTGTTCAACCTGCGGCATTGCAGGAGTTGAATAATATTCTTGAGCGTCAGTTCTCTGGTAATAATTCTACTAAGTCCACCTCGATTGGCGGTATTCGTACAGCAGCTAATATTATGAACTTTATTGACAGCTCGGTTGAGGCTGAATTGATGGAGTCTATTCGGGATGTTGATGAAGATTTGGCAAGTGGCATTCAGGATCTGATGTTTGTCTTTGATAATCTGCTTGAAGTAGATGATCGTGGTATTCAAGCTATTTTACGTGAAGTTGAGTCTGAGACACTGATTTTGGCACTAAAAGGTGCGGATCCAGACATGCAAGAAAAAGTCTACAAGAACATGTCATCTCGTGCAGCGGACATGCTTAAGGATGATTTAGAGGCCAAAGGTCCTGTGCGAGTGAGTGAAGTGGAGGTGTCGCAGAAAGAGATTCTTGCGATTGCCCGTCGTTTGGCTGATAACGGTGAAATCGTCCTTGGTGGCGGTGGTGAGCAGATGGTTTAGTGAATGCCTGATAACGAGAGAAAGCTGACCGCTTATGAACGCTGGGAATTACCAAATTTAGGTTCTGGTGAAGCGCCGCGTAAAACGCCTTCAGGTATTGCGATTAAGTCTGACGAAGAAGCGGTTGAGATTACAGAGGAGATTGATGAAGACTCTCTGGTCTATGAGCCATTAACGGCACAACAACTTGAAGAGATACGCCTAGCGGCGTATGAAGAAGGTTTTGCGCAAGGTCAAGAAGAGGGCCAAGAAGCGGGTCATAAAGAAGGCTTAGCTAAAGGCCAAGAAGAAGGTCATCAACAGGGTTTTGAACAAGGTCTAGAAGAAGGTAAGGCGGAAGCGTTAGCGCAAGGTGTTGAGCTTGCACAGTCGCAGGTTGGTGAGCTAGAAATGCTTCTCAATAATGTCCTAAAAGAATTCGAACAACCTCTAGAAAGTACCCGAGAACGTTTAGAAGAGCTGTTACAGAGTGCCACGAAGCGTATCGTCGAGCATGTCGTTCGTCGTGAGTTAGGCGAAGACAGTGAGGAAATGATTCGCTCTGAATTAAGTAAAGTGCTGGCTACGTTAGGTGAGCATGAGGGGCGTGCCTCGCTAACCGTTCATCCAAGCTGTGTCGAAGCGATTGAAGCACTGGCTGCGGAGCAACGCCTCACGATAAAAGTAAAAACAGATCCGTCTCTGATTGAGGGAGGGTTTGTTCTTGAGTCAAATAGCTTTTATGTCGACGGTACCGTTGAATCTCGTTTAAAAGACGTTTTAAACTCTCTCGATAAGCCTCAATAAAGCACTTTTATGACGACACTCCTTGATCGATTAAGCAAGCTGCAGCAACAGTCTTTGCCAGATTATTCCATTGATATCGAAGGTAAGGTAACACGCATGGTCGGTCTGACGATGGAGGCTGTAGGATGCGCTGCTTCCTTGGGCGATCGGTGTGCGGTCCAAATTGGTAAAAATCGTTGGGTTGAGTCTGAAGTCGTCGGCTTTACCGGAGATTTGACCTACTTGATGCCAACGGAAGCGATCGATGGCATTTCTCCAGGTGCGCGTGTGCGTCCATTACGTGAAGACAGCCAAATGCCGGTAGGCCCAGGGTTATTAGGGCGTGTCGTCAATGGTCTTGGCCGACCGCTGGATGGTAAAGGGCCCATTATTGCCGACGAGAGTATTAGTTTGCAGGGGGAAATCATAAACCCGCTGCAGAGAAAACCAATCAGTGAGCCGTTAGATGTTGGTATTAAAGCGATTAATTCACTACTGACGGTGGGTAAAGGTCAGCGTCTAGGTTTATTTGCCGGCAGTGGTGTGGGTAAAAGTATGCTACTTGGTATGATGACACGCTTTACCGAAGCAGATATAACCGTCGTTGGATTGATTGGCGAGCGTGGTCGAGAAGTAAAAGAGTTTATAGAGCAAATTCTTGGTGAAGAGGGCTTAGCGCGTTCTGTTGTGGTGGCGTCACCTGCAGATGATTCCGCTTTAATGCGTTTGCGCGCAGCGGTTCTCACGTCGAGAATCGCGGAATATTACCGTGATCAAGGCAAAAACGTACTATTATTGATGGATTCTTTGACGCGTTATGCGCAAGCACAGCGTGAAATAGCCTTGTCAGTAGGTGAGCCGCCAGCAACCAAAGGTTATCCCCCTTCGGTTTTTTCTAAACTACCCTGGCTGGTGGAGCGTGCTGGAAATGGTAAAGAGGGTGGTGGCTCTGTGACGGCTTTCTATACCGTGTTAACAGAGGGGGATGATCAGCAAGATCCGATTGCAGATGCTTCTCGAGCGATTCTGGATGGTCATATTGTACTGTCTCGTCGTTTAGCGGAAGAGGGACATTACCCTGCGATTGATATAGAAGCTTCCATTTCCCGTGCTATGCCTCATATTGTTTCTGATGCTCACATGCAAGGTGCTATGCGAGTAAAACAACTGTATTCTCGCTATCAGCAGAATAGAGACTTGATTGCTGTCGGGGCTTACACAAAAGGTTCCGATCCTGAATTGGATCAGGCAATTACCTTGATGCCTGCTATTAACGACTTTTTACGTCAATCACTCGGCGAAAGCTTTAGTATTGATCAAAGTCTAGAAGCGCTCGTCGCTGCGATGACTTCAACACCGTCCCAGTAGACGCCTATACCCTAAGCCGATAATATCAAACTAATTCCGAGGGAGACGCATGAAAAAATCTGAGCGCATGCAGGTACTGGTTGATATTTCCAAACGCAAAGAAGATGACGTGGCGAAAGCTGTGGCGAAAGAGCAAGCTCGTCTACAGCATGATCAACGGAAACTGCAAGAGTTGAAAGAGTATGCTGAGCAATATGAACAGCAGCGCAACCTGCTTGGCTTATCTCCCTATTTAACGACCAATTACCAGCACTTTGTTACGCGCTTACATCAGGCCGTGAAACAGCAGGAACAGCAGGTGAAGCGTTCGGAGCAGCAGGTCAATATGGTTATGAAGCGTTGGCAGGATGCGCGGGCTAAAACGAAAGGCATGGACTGGCTAAAAGGAAAAAGTGTTGGTGAAGAAAATGCCTTGGCTGAAAAGCAGGAACAAAAACAGATAGACGAATTTGCTAACCGCGCTTTTTTTCAACGGATGCGTTCCTAATGAGCGAGGTTCAAGCCGCCTCGCAAGCCTCTATTGTAATGACTCTGTTTAACATTGAGTCTTCTATCTTTGATTCTCAACTGGCACCGCTAAAGTCTTATTTGACAATTCAGTCACTGTTAGCAGATCTAAAGTGCCACCTACCCGAACAAAGCCAACTTCACAGTTATCTTGATTTGTTGATCAATGATTTTGCTGCAGTGATTGATCAAGGCGCGTTTTTTAATGATTCGCAAATGGCTGGCTGGCTGGCATGGACGAGTGAGTTCCGGTCGCTTTACGTGGCTGAGCTGGCTTTTTCGACGGCGGTTGATACTAGCTTGATCGAGAATATTCAGCGAGGTTTGCAAACTACTTTAGTGCAGACTCAACGCAATTCGGTACGTTCTTATAGAGGTGAATATCAAGGTCAAGTAACTCAAGGGTTTGAAGACTTCTCAAGTTTGTCGGACTTGGGCTATTGGGTTATTGATCATGCAGAAAATCGGTCTAGTGTTCAGAGCGATAGTTTCGACAACGTGCGCGTGCAAGTGGTGCTGGAAACAGGCTTAGACTTAGAGCAATTAGTCTTAACATTGCCTAGTTGGCACTGGGAAGCGTTGGAGCAAGGCTCAAGCCAAGCTTTGATGTTGCCCGAAGAAAGCCAAAATTACTGGGTTGATTGGCTTCATTTATTGGCATCAGAGCGCGAGGTGTGGCGTAGAAGCCCTTCTTTTCTAAGTTTTTATAAGTCACTCCATGATCAGGTTCGAGAGCAGTTTTCCGTTAGTGTTGATGATGTCATTCAGGTTGCTAATAGGAGTAATCTAAGGGTGATGTCTCAGAGTACCAGTCTAGAAACTGCTCATGGGATAAATCTTTATGGAGGGCGTGTTTTTTTTCTGGACGATCAGTCGCGCGCGACGCAAGTAGTGCCTTTGTCGGAATCGGTTATTCCAGTTTATTGTTTGCGCTGGGAAAACCAGACACTTGTATTTCCTGCATTTCGAGTGAAAGTGATCAATGGAGAGAGTCAAAATCCTCCGCTTGCGTTGGATACACACGTTTGGCATTACGGAGACAGCGGATGGAGCTCAGTCGCAACGTTACATGAGCGGAATCCATTGTTGGCCATTGAGATAGATGGGCACACGTACTATCTACAGCCAAATTCATTTGATCGAGACTATGGTGTTGTTTTACGAGCCAATTTTTTACCCAAAACTACGCATAATATTTGGAACGTTAGAGGGACTTTTTATAATGAACCTATGCTACCAGAAGAAGTATTTCATCAGTCGTTAACGTTAAGGCGCGGTGGTACTGCGAATGGGCGCTGTAAGAACCACTCTCCTGTGATGATCCAGTTATCTTCTTCTCATGGGATGGAGCTGTATGCCGATATGGTGATAGGAATTACTCCGTATCGCTCTGTTGTGCACTTGGTGCCTGGTTTTGTCTATCATAGCGGTCATGTATTGCCTTTAATTGAGCCGGATGAAAAGTGGTGTAGTGCGGATGATCTGGTTATTTTTATTGAGTCGAAGGGAGTTAACTTCGCCTTCAGGGGGCAATACAGCAGTGCAGATAAGAGCGTGGTTCATAAATTAGTAGACGCTGATGCGGTTATGCTAAATTGGCAAGAAGAACGAATTCGTATCACCCTAAGAGAGGATGGATGGTTTTTGCTTGACCAGCGCCATACCTACTTTTTTCTTAAACAGCTGTTAGAGATGCTTGAATAAGATGGACGCAACCACTTCAACTCATGCTGCATTTGATAAACGTCGAGTGCGCTTTTCAGACTGGATAGTTCAGTATGCGGTGCTGTTTATTCTGTTATTTACAGGTTTGCTTGTAGGAACATATTTCGCTGCAAATGAACGCTTACAGGAATCTCAGCGTTCTGCAAATGAGCTGCATGACATTACCTACCAAACCTTAGAGTTGATGGCGCGGTGGCGAGCAATATCCGCAGATCAAGGTTCCGTTTATATTCCTGAGTTGTTACAGCGAGAGCGATCTCTAGGGCAGCGATTACGTGAATACAGTTCTGAGATTGTTAGCTTACCCAGTGCACCCGTTACGATTTCTCAATTTACGGTAGCAGAGCAAATCCAATTAGCATTGAGTCGATTGTCTCAAATTAAGCAAATTGCAGCGGAGCGTAGCTCACGACTAGGAAACATAGACTTGTTGCATCACCCTTATGTCATGCTTCTTTCTGCTGGGTGGTGTTTGTTGCTGATATACCTGATTTGGGGATGGCGTCGAGTGCTGCTAGATAGACGCGTAGCATTAAGCTTTTTTCACTCGCAGATTGATCGCGCGCAGTCGGGAGTTCCCATTTCTGTGCCTGTTTTGCGCAGTGATGAATTTGGTGACTTTGCTCGCTATTTTGATAGTTTTTTAAACGGTGTTAATTCTGATTTTTTGACCCAAAAAGCTTTTGCTCAGCTTTATCAATCGGCTATGTCGTCTTCTTTATCGCTTAAATTGTTGGTTAGTGAGAGTGGAGAAATTCTTAGTGTCAGTGAGGGGATGTCAGAGTTGTGGGTGCTTGAATCTGAATCCTTATCGGACTTTTTAGGGGTCGATGTCCATCTTTCCAATTTGGAAGGCGAAGTGCTTTCTAAGGATTTGATTGAAAGTAATACTATAGCGCCTAAGCGAGTAGGAAAGAGAAACTATGAGGTGCGCTGTACAAAAATTACAACCTGTAAGCAGTATGGTTATTTAGTCGAACTGGTTCAACTTGAGTCTCATGCAGAGCTTAGAGTGCTGGAGGCAACGTTGAGTTTAATGGCTAATGACGTGTGGGATGCCCCGGTTAGAATTTTGGATGACTCCTCGCCGTACTGTAGCTTTTCCAATAAATTGGAAGCAAATCGTAAGCAAGTGATCGATTTTCTTACGCGTTCTAATGTCTTGGTAAATAACTGTGACAAAGAATATCCCAAGATTACCAAACTGCAACAGTTGTCAGAGTGGCTCGTTGCTAAACTCAATAGCAATGAAGTCGAGACGAATGAGAGCCTTGAAAGTCAAAATATGCTCGCTTCAGAAATAGAAGTAAGTAAGCAAGATTTTTTGCTGGTGAGAGAGCATATAGAATATCGCTTTGAGTTATACGAAGCCTATTTACAGCAATTAGCTGGGTGGCAGGCGTCTCAAAATACGTGGGTTGCAGTGGTAAATGAAGGTCTAATAAACACTAAAGAAGCGATTTTAAACTTGCTGAGCATAGTGCATACAGAGCCTTCAAGTGCGAGTGTTATAGAACACAGCGTCATTGATTTAGCCCACGATATAGATACTGTGTTAACTGAAATCCTAGACTCAAAGCCTGCTCCTGGTGACTTGAAGCTGGAGCATATTAAGAGTACTGAATCAGACTTAATGCGCCGCCTAAACGATGTGCAGTCAAAGTTAGATTATGTTTCGGATTTAGCGAGTAAGAAAAAACTCCTCTCTCATCAATAACTTAAAATCATTTTTTTGGCCCAAAGTTTGTGAGGCGTGATGTATGATTATTAGTCAATTTGATGAAAAGGCAAATACGGCGACCTTAGTCATAAAGGGACGTTTTGACTACGCCTGCCAGCAAGCGTTTCGAGATGGCTTTAGTCGTCATCCGAAAGGCACTGATTTTATCGTAGATTTGAAAGATGTAAGCTATATTGATAGTTCTGCTTTAGGCATGTTGTTATTACTGCGTGACCATGCAGGAGGTGACGGCGCAACGATAGAATTAAAAGGCGCATCTGACTTTGTGGGTAGTGCTTTAAAAATGGCAAGGTTTGAACGTCTGTTTTCATTTGCGTAATGATTTTCGGAGCGGCTATGAAGGAACAAAAGCTAACTATACTTGTCGCGGATGACAACCCCTCTGATAGAATGTTACTCGAAACCATGCTAAGCCAGCTGGGGCATGTGGTTGTGACGGCTGAAGACGGCCAAGACGCTGTCGATTGCTTTGATCCGGATAAAATCCAACTGGTATGTCTAGACATTAAAATGCCTCGTAAAGACGGTTGGGAGGCAGCCATTGAAATTCAAGAAAAAGCTCAAGAAAGACTTGTTCCAATTGTCTTCTTATCGGGCATTTCTGATCCTGCTGTGCTGCAAAATTGCTTAGATGTTGGAGCTACTGACTTCATATCTAAGCCTTACAACCCCACTTTGGTTTCCGCTAAACTAAATGCTATTGCACGATTGTTGGTATTGCAAAATGCCTTGTCTGAGCAGCGCGATGAATTGTCACTGTTAAACCAGCAAATGGTTCATGACCAAGAAGTGGCAAAAATGGTTTATGAGCGTATTACTCATTCAAATTGTTTATCTGACAGAGCACTTTCCACGCTTCATCATGGTAGCCATATTTTTAATGGCGATGTTATTTTGGCAGCTTATAAGCCCAATGGTGGCATGCATCTATTGCTTGGGGACTTTACTGGGCATGGCTTATCTGCCGCGATAGGCGCTTTGCCATTAGCAGACATTTTCTTCGACTGGACGGAGAAAGGGTTTGTTATGCGTCAGATCCTTCCTGAAATCAATAAGCGATTACATACGATATTGCCGCCAAACATGTTTTGTGCAGCGGCCTTTATTGATATTAATACGCACAATCGTACTGTTGCTGTGTGGAATGCAGGCTTACCCGATTTGCTGTACTTTTCTGCAGATGAAACCCTACCAAAATTGATTAGCTCTGACTCATTGCCTCTAGGAATACTAAATGAGCATGAATTTGAAGCCAATATCGATATGTTTTCCTACGAGCCAGGGGATTACTTTATCGCTTTTACAGATGGGGTTTACGAGGCCAGAAGCAAAGATAATAAGATCCATTACAATAGCGCTTTAAATCCTCTATATGAAGGCCAAGTGAAAGGTAGTCCTTTTGAATGGTTGGAAAAAATGCTGCATGATGAAGGCATTCTTGAAAATCCCCACGATGATATTTCTGTGCTCGGAATAGATTTGTCTCTGGCATTGGATAATAGTCCACAATCTCAATCCTTAGCTCAAGGACGAAGTTTTAATGCCCCCGCTAGTTTCGTATTTTGTTATGAACTGCATGCGGACTCGTTAAAGAATACCGATCCTTTGCCTTACTTATTGCAGATATTAACAACCGTTCCTGAGCTTAATAAACGCTCTAGCGAGGTGTTTATGATCCTTTCTGAGATGTATTCTAATGCTTTGGAGCATGGCATTCTTAATCTAGATTCAAAGCTAAAATCGACTGTAGAAGGGTTTGCTGAGTATTACTCCTTAAGAGAATCTAAACTCGAGCAGTTACTAGAAGGCAAGGTTGTTATTGATGTGAAGGTGACTGCAGAGCAAGGGGAAGGCTGTTTATGTTTAACAATGTCGGACAGTGGTAAAGGTTTTGATACCTCTAATTTGCAATTGAACGATTTTGATCATGATCGACCTTTTAATAGAGGATTAAGTTTGATTAATCAGCTTTGTAATAAAGTCGAGCTGTCGGACGATGGCACTAAAATTTCTATTATTTATACTTGGTAAACTTGGCCTCCTATTTGCAGTAATATTGCGAATAGTGGAGGTTGCCCATGATTAATAGCCCATCTTTATCCGTCGTATCGACGACTCCCAAGGTTGCAAAAACGTCTTCGTCATCTCAAGGTAACGCTGGCAGTGACTTTGGCTCTGTTCTTGATGCAACGAATCGGCCATATAGTGCTGATAGAACATCTAAATCAAGTTCAGTAGCGTCCGATAAAAACCAGCAAATTCAAAGCTCTACGGATTCTAGTGTGACGGTAGATGGTACGCAGAAAACTGGGGAAGCAGAACCTCATAGCGTTCAATCAAAGCCGCAAGACAAGGAAGCAAAAGAGATTGAACAGCCAGTTAAGACTGATGGGGGGGAATCTGTTGATCAAGATAAGGTCGGGGCAGATTCATCTGAGCTTTCGCCTGTCGATAAGGACGGCAAAGAGCGGCAAACGGATGGGCAAGCCGTTGCAGTAGATGGCTCTGTGATGGGAGACTCCACCCAAAGCTCACGTTTGGATACTGCTTCAGGTGTTATCCAGCCATCACCTCAAACAAGTGACGAACAGCTATCGCAAGAGGACAGTGCTGACCAAAATAGTGTAGATGAGATGAATGTTTCGTCAGAAGGCGAAGGTACATCTACTCTTCCAAAAGAGTACGACACTTCCACTGAAATAAAAAATACTCAGCTATCTGAAGATTCCTCTGAATCGGAAGGCGGCAAGACTTCTCAGTTGGATACGGGGTCATCTAATGTTGAGGATGGGGAAAACACGTTAAGTAATCCAATCAATCAAGCAAATGATAATGCCCATTCTAGCAATGATGTTCAAAAGAAAGTCTCTGAAGAAAACCAATTAGAGTTAGATGGCTCAGTTGCTTCCTCTAACAGCGGTGTTATCTCTGATGCAACCTTTCAAGAAGGGTTACCATCAGAGGTGGCAACCGAAACTACAGCAGCGGTTGCTGATGATGTCATTCATCTACAAGGAAAAACACAAACAGGAAGTGAGAGTGTACTGCAAAGCGATCATACGGCTCCTCTTGATGCCGAGGTTGTAGCGATAAATCAAAGCGAAGCTGCTAATGAAAACATTGCGCCATTGAATGTGAGTGCTTCTTCGTCCGAAAACCTACGTTGGATGATGGAGCAACTGTCGAAAAAGGCTGAGCAAGCAACAAGCGGTTTAAATACGGCCCCCAATGCGATGAATGTATCTAAAAGCGCTTTATCGGGAGAGTCTTTAGCTGCTGCGCTTCAGGATGGCGATTTATCCGTGCTAATGGATAAGGACTTGATTGAACTTCCTAAAGACTTAAGCGAGTTAATGGGTGCTAAAAAAGCGCTTGAGCAAGCGGTGACTGGATTTAGCAGTCCATTGCAGCCTACCGGTCAGGGTCTTAATAGCCTGACTTCAGCCAATGCCCTTATGGGAGCGGCGACCGCTAACGCCCGCCCTGAAGGTGCTGCTGCCCAGTTAACAATGCATGCATCGCCTGATACGCAAGCTTGGTCTTCAGAGATGACATCTAAGGTGTCATGGGTGGTTAAAGAAGGGTTCAAAACCGCACATATACAATTAGATCCGCCTGAGTTAGGGAGCTTGACGGTAAAGGTCAGTATCGATCAAGATTCCAACACACACGTGAGCTTTATTGCCAGCTCGGCGCACGCGAAAGAAGCCCTTGAGGGGCAGATGCAGCGCCTTCGAGATATGTTACAGCAACAAGGCATGGACTTAGACTCAGTTGATGTGGAAGTCTCACAAGATAACGGACAAGCTTACGGCTCAGATGCATCTGATGGTCAAAATGGACAAGGAAAAGGGGGCGGAAACCTTGGCAATGACGATGTAGGAGATATGGATGGCTTGGAAAATGTGAGTTATGTATCGCCTGCAGAACAAGGGATTGATTATTACGCGTAGAAAACCATGGTGATTCACTATAATCTTTGTAGAATAGTGGTCTTGCACATTCGTAGAATGTATTAGCTAATTTGCATGAACAAGGGTTGTATATGGCAGACGATGAATTAGACGTTGGCGCTGAAGAAGGGAAAAAGGGCGGCAAGAAAAAACTGATCATCATTATTGTTGTGGCGTTGTTGGTACTAGGTGGTGGCGGTGCCGCCGCGTATTTCTTTTTATTCAGTGGCGACGATACAGAAGAAGCCGCCGATGGTGAGGCGGCTTCAGCAGAAGAGATGGTTCAGTTGGATGGCCCTGCGATCTATTTAGACCTTGATCAAGCGTTTGTCGTTGATTTTATGGTATCTGGTAAGCAGCGTTACCTACAATTGAATATGACCCTTAAGTCCCGTGATCAAGGGCAAATCGATGCTGTTAAGTTGCATATGCCATTAATTAGAAACAGTCTTGTATTACTTTTCTCGAGTCAATCCTTTGAAGAGCTGCAAACCCTTGATGGTAAGCAGGCTTTGAAAGAAGCTTCTGTTGAAACGATCAACAGCATACTGACCCAAGAGACGGGTTTAGGTGGCATTGAAGATGTATTGTTCACAAACTTTGTGATGCAATAAGGACGATAAATGGCTGCGCAAGATTTATTATCCCAAGATGAGATTGATGCACTCTTACATGGTGCAGATGAAAAGCCTGAAGCGGATGATAACGCCGATGCAGGCGGTGTCTCATCCTATGATATTACCAGCCAAGAGCGAATTGTGCGTGGGCGAATGCCCACGCTTGAAATGATCAATGAGCGTTTTGCTCGCTATACACGTATAAGCCTATTTAACTTGCTACGCCGTACGGCCGATGTGTCATCGGGTGGGCTTCAAATAATGAAGTTTGGTGAGTACGTTCACACTTTGTATGTCCCAACCAGTTTGAATCTTGTTAAGTTTCGACCACTACGAAGCACGGCGTTATTTATTTTAGATGCTAAGCTGGTGTTTAAGTTGGTAGATAACTTCTTTGGTGGTGACGGCCGTCACGCTAAAATTGAAGGTCGAGAATTTACACCGACTGAGATTCGAATCGTTCAGTTGATGCTTGAGCAAGTATTTGTAGATTTGACTGAAGCTTGGGCGCCTGTTTTAAAAGTTGACCTTGAATACATTAGCTCGGAAGTGAATCCAGCGATGGCGAATATTGTAAGTCCGAGTGAGGTCGTTGTCGTCTCGACTTTTCATATCGAACTGGATGGTGGTGGTGGCGAGCTTCATATTACCTTGCCCTATTCAATGATTGAGCCAGTGCGAGAGTTGCTTGATGCAGGTGTTCAGAGTGACGTCGATGAGAAAGATGAACGCTGGGGAAAATCGCTAGAGCAAGATGTACAAGAACTTGATGTGAGTATCCAGGTTAATGTCGTTAACAAAAAAGTTAAACTGGGTGAAGTCATGAAGTTTAAAAAAGGGGATGTCATACCTATCGAGATGCCGGAATTAGTAACAGTTCGTGCTAATAACGTACCTACTTTTAAAGGTAAGCTTGGTGTGAGTAACGGATATTACGCCGTTGAAATGATTGAAAGCTGTAAGAACTCTAAGAATTAGTTAGGTCTAAAAAAATGGCAGAAGAAACAAACCCAGATGCGGAAGGAATGGACGCTGATTTGGCCGATGAATGGGCGGCAGCAATGTCTGAAGCGGGTGATGACGAAGGTGAGGGCGGTGACGTTGATGATGAATGGGCAGCCGCGATGTCTGAGCAGGAGGTTAAACCTGTTCAATTAGAAGAATTAGGTGGTGCGTCTGGAATGCCTGCTTTAAGCTCTGACATGGAGCTTATTATGGACATCCCCGTCACCTTGTCGATGGAGCTGGGCAGTACGGAAATAGCTATTCGTAACTTGCTGCAGTTAACACAAGGATCTGTTGTGGAGTTAGACCGTTTTGCTGGTGAGCCATTAGATGTGCTCGTAAACGGCACTTTGATTGCTCACGGTGAAGTGGTAGTGGTCAATGATAGATATGGCATCCGTTTAACCGATGTTGTAAGCCCTAGTGAACGTATTAAACGGTTGAAATAAACTTCTAAATGACGCGATATCTTATTCTATTATGTTCGTTTTTTATCTCGACAGGAGTGCTCGCGGAGCCTTTTTCTGGAGGGATGAAAATGGCTGATACGTCCTCTATTTGGCGTCTTTTTTTTGCTTTAGCTTTTTTAATAGCGCTGATCCCGTTGGTCATTTGGGGGTTAAAGCGTTTACAAGGGCTGCAACTTAAACTGTCGAAATCTGAAATTCAAATACTGGCATCGCAGTCAATTGGTACAAAAGAGAAGCTTATTTTGGTTGAAGTTCAGGGTAAGCGAATGCTGCTCGGCGCGACGGCTAATAGCATTACCTGTTTAAGTGAGTTTGATTCGACTGGCAACCAGTTCGCCGAAATGATGAATGAGCAGCTAACTAATGAGAAGTAAGATTTTAATGCTGCTAAGATGGTTGTTGATTACGCTTTCTTTGCTGCCTCTTTTTGTTTGGGCTGATCAAGGGTTGCCAGCGGTCTCTGTCATTACCAATCCAGATGGTAGCCAAGAATATTCGGTAACTTTGCAAATTCTGTTCATCATGACAGCACTAACGCTGCTGCCGTCAGCGTTAATTATGATGACATCATTTACTCGTATCATTATAGTCTTGTCGATTCTCCGCCAAGCAATAGGTTTACAGCAGTCACCGTCGAACCAAATAATGTTAGGTATGGCCTTATTCCTAACGCTGTTTATTATGACACCCACGCTTGATGAAATTAATGCGGTGGCTCTACAGCCTTACTTAAATAATGAAATGACCTCCCTTCAAGCAGTAGAGGCAGCTTCTAAGCCTGTGCGCGAGTTCATGTTGGCGCAAACCCGTGAGGATGACGTGGCGTTATACGTCAAGTTAGCAGGTAAAGAAGGTCAAATTGATTCGTTAGATACGCTACCATTCACCATATTGATGCCCGCCTTTGTCACTAGTGAGTTAAAAACGGCGTTCCAAATTGGTTTTATGTTATTTATCCCATTTTTGATTGTTGATATGGTCGTTGCCAGTGTATTGATGGCGATGGGTATGATGATGCTTTCTCCAGTGATCATTTCGTTACCCTTTAAAATTATGCTGTTTGTAATGGTAGATGGCTGGTCTATGATTATGGGAACGTTAGCCGCTAGTTTTGGAATTTAGTCATGGATCCTCAAATTGTTCTGGATTTGTATGGGCAAGGCTTTTATTTGATCGTCATTATTGTATCGGCATTAATGGTCCCTAGTTTGGTTGTTGGCTTAATCGTGAGTATCTTTCAGGCGGCAACTCAGATTAACGAGCAGACATTGACTTTTTTACCTCGTTTTATCGTCACTATTTTTGCCATTATGCATCTTGGGCCGTGGGTTTTAACAAGCCTGACAGATTTTTTTACGCAGTTGTTTATTGATATTCCCATGATGATTGGCTGATGCTGGAATTAAACCCTGATCAATTAATGGCATTAGCTGTCAGCTTCTTATTGCCTTTTTTTAGAATTGGGGCTTTTTTAATGGCGTTGCCATTATTTGGCAGTAAACTTGTAAGTATCCGTGTTCGTCTGCTTTTTGCCTTCGTTATTTCTATCATTGTGACGCCTATAGTCACAGTGCCTAGCTATGACCCAATCTCACCGGCCTTTATCTTACTGATTGCTGAACAGCTTATTGTCGGTATTGTCCTGGGTTTCGTTGTAACGGTTTTATTTCAGATATTTTCTTTAGCAGGTCAATTAGCAGCAATGAAAGCGGGGCTTGGTTTTGCCATGTCTAATGATCCCGCAAACGGCATTACTGTTGCTACAGTGGGCCAATATTATATGACGATGGCGGGGCTGGCTTTTTTGGGAACAAACGGTCATCTTGTGATGATCGAGTATTTGGTGAGCAGCTTTGATTATTGGCCGATTGGTAGTGGCTTTGACAGTCAGCGTTATTGGGATGTGTTGCAGCTGGGTAGCTGGCTATTTGAGAAAGGGTTGTTGATGGTTCTTCCGCTTGCTGTGGCCACTCTTATTATGAACGTATCATTTGGTGTTGTAGCAAAAGCATCGGCTCAATTGAATGTCTTCGCACTTGGCTTCCCAATTATTATGCTGTTCTCGCTGGTCTTTATTTGGATTATGCTGGAAGACTTTTTGGATATCTACCGGTTGTTTTTTCAGGAAATGACGACTTGGTTACAAGAGACGTGGGGGATCAGCAGTAATGGCTGAGAACGAAGACGGTACAGAAAAAACCGAAGACGCCAGTGCCAAAAAACTCGAACAGGCAAGAGAAAAGGGCAATGTCGCCCGCTCTAAAGACCTAAGTAGTGCTGTTTTATTGGTTGTGGCGGCATTTTCAATGTACATGATCGGCATGTTGATTGTGGATGATTTGACGCGACTTTATGCTTTTAATTTTTCTTTGGCGCGTGAAGATTTATTTGATAAGGCTATGATGATTCACCATTTGTATGTGTCGATCATGGCTGCAATGGACTCTATTACTGTTTTCATGGTGATTGTTGCGGTGGCAGGGGTCATTGGTAGTGTTGCTTTGGGTGGTTTTAACTTTTCGTTTGAAGCAATCACCCCAAAACTATCAAAAATGAACCCTATTACGGGTATCAAACGAATGTTCTCTGTCCAGTCGCTGGTAGAACTTGGTAAGTCTATTTTGAAAGTGGCACTGGTAGGGACCGCAGCCTATTTCGTATTGCGTTACTATATTCCTACGTTAACCGGACTGACTTTTGAGACAACTGGAACGGCATTAAATCATGCGATTGAGGTATTGATTTGGGCGTTTATCTTGGTGTCCTCCTCACTTATTATTATCGCCGCTGTTGATGTGCCTTTCCAAGCTTGGCAACACAAAGATAAACTGAAGATGACCAAGCAAGAAGTTAAAGATGAGTATAAAAATGCGGAGGGTGACCCTCAAGTAAAAGGCCGCATACGCCAGTTACAGCGACAGGCTGCGATGCGCCGTATGATGTCAGATGTACCCCAAGCCGATGTTATTATTACTAACCCGACACATTATTCTGTAGCGTTAAAATACGATCAAGCTAATGGTAAGGCGCCGGTCCTGCTGGCGAAGGGGAATGATTTCATTGCCTTGAAGATTCGAGAGATAGGCAATTACTACGATATCCCTGTGATACAATCGCCAGAATTAACCCGTGCGGTTTACAGGCATACTGAAATTGGGGATGAAATTCCAGAGGGGTTGTTTCAAGTGATTGCTCAGTTGCTGGCTTATGTCTATCAAATTAGAATGGCCCGAACGGGAGAGAAGCCTCCTGAGCGTATGCCGCAATTAGAAGTACCAGAAGAATTTCAATGGAACGGGGAGCGCTGATTTGATGAACCGAGGTATGAGTGGAATTTGATCGCCAACGATTAGGTGGGCAAATGAAAGGCATTCTAAGTGGTAACTTAGGTGTTCCTTTTATTCTCTTGGCACTGCTTGCCATGATGATATTGCCACTGCCACCTTTTCTACTTGATGTTCTATTTACCTTTAATATTGCGTTAGCGATAGTGGTTCTATTGGTGGCTGTATATTCCATGCGACCATTAGATTTTGCTGTTTTTCCAACGATTTTGCTGATTTCAACCTTGATGCGACTGGCGTTGAATGTCGCATCGACCCGGGTTGTGCTGTTGAATGGTCATGAGGGTGGCGATGCCGCCGGAAAGGTTATTCAAGCCTTTGGCGAAGTGGTGATTGGTGGTGACTACGTTGTGGGTTTTGTGGTTTTTGCCATCTTGATGATCATCAACTTTGCCGTGGTGACGAAAGGTGCAGGGCGTATCTCGGAAGTAAGTGCCCGATTTACGCTGGACGCTATGCCTGGTAAGCAAATGGCGATTGATGCGGATTTGAATGCTGGCATGATTGACTCTGATCAAGCTAAGCAGCGCCGTGATGAAATAGCGGCTGAAGCGGAATTTTACGGTTCGATGGATGGTGCGTCGAAGTTTGTGAAAGGTGATGCCGTCGCCGGCCTGATGATTTTAGGTATTAATATTATTGGTGGTCTGGCCATTGGTATGGCGCAGCATGGCCTATCATTTGTGGAAGCTGTTCAAGTCTACTCTCTTCTGACAATTGGTGATGGACTTGTTGCTCAGTTGCCTTCTTTAATGTTATCGACCGCGGCTGCGATCATGGTTACTCGTGTTAATGAAGCGGGTGATATGGGGCAGCAAATTTTTGGTCAGATGTTTGCCTCATCTAAAGCGCTTTATGTGGCAGCGGGCATTTTAACGATAATGGGCGTCGTACCTGGCATGCCTCATTTTTCGTTTCTATCATTGGCCGCGTGTGTTGCAGGTGGTGCTTACTATATTGAATACCGCAAGAAGATAAAAGCCCAAACAAAAACAGCCTCCAAAGGGGCTAGCAAAGGCGATTCTAGTGGGGCTCAGCCCCCCGCTGAAAGCAAAGACTTGAGCTGGGACGATGTTGCGCCAGTGGATATGCTTGGCTTAGAGGTCGGCTATCGTCTGATACCTCTTGTCGACAAAAGCCAAGGTGGGGAGCTGCTTTCGCGAATCAAAGGTGTTCGTCGAAAGTTGTCCCAAGAACTGGGTTTTTTAGTGCCTAGTGTGCACATACGAGACAATTTAGATTTGATGCCTAATGCATACCGAATTACCTTAATGGGGGTGAGTCTTGCGGAGGCAGAAGTGCACCCCGATAAAGAATTGGCGATCGATCCAGGTCAAGTGTTTGGTAAGGTAGATGGTATTCCTGGTAAAGACCCATCATTTGGTTTGGATGCTATCTGGATTGATACAAAGAAGCGCGACCAAGCGCAAACCTATGGTTATACCGTGGTGGATGTGAGTACGGTTGTGGCGACGCATATTAACCAAGTGATGCAGAAGCATGCATTTGAGTTGATCGGCCATGATGAAGTTCAGCAATTGCTTGGTTTGCTTAAGCAACATAACCCTAAATTAGCAGAAGAGTTAGTGCCCAATGCTGTGCCTTTAAGTGTGTTGCTAAAAGTGCTGCAAAACCTGTTACAAGAAAATGTTCCGCTTAGAGATATGCGTACTATTGCCGAAGCAATTATGGGTGTACAGCCAAAATCACAAGATCCGATGATCTTAACGTCAGCCGTACGTACAGCGTTGTCACGCATGATTATGCAATCATTGGCTGAAGGTGTCGAAGAAGTGCCGGTTATGACACTGGATCCTCAGCTTGAAAAGATGCTTATGCAAACGGTTCAGCAAAGCCAGCAATCTGGAATTAAAAATGAAGAAGCGCTTATTCTTGAGCCTCAAATGGCAGAGCAGTTACAAAAGTCTTTCCGTGAACATGCAGAGCAACAAGAAGCAATGGGAAATGCGCCCATACTCATTGTATCGGCTCCCATAAGACCTATGTTGGCTCGTTTTATGCGTTATGGTGGCGTTGGAATGTCTGTGCTTTCCTATCAAGAGGTGCCTGATAACAAGCGAGTGACGGTGGTCGCTGTCATTGGCCAGTGAATTAAGGAAAAGCATTGATTTTCTAGCTATATTTATGAAAACCTTTCGGGTAAGCTATGGATTTGTATGCATAAATAGACTTAAAGGACTGGTATTAAATGCAGTATAGGCGGTTTAGAGCTCCCGATATGCAAAAGGCGATACGTAAGATACGTGAAGCCGTCGGGCCTGATGCTGTCATTATGTCCAATAAGCGTCTGCCAAGTGGTGAAGTTGAAATCGTCATTGCAATCGATTATGACGGTTCGATGACGCCTAGTGCAAACCACAAACCAGACCCAGTACAGCGCAAAGCTCCCCAGCAGCCGACAACGCCAGAGCCTAGTGCGCATTACAAAGAGCGTCTAGAGCAGGCACGTGGTATGGCTCCGCAATCTTCAAAGCCTAAGGGGGACGTGTATGAAGTCTTTGATGATGTCGCTCCGCCTAAACAAAAACCTGCGAAAAATCATTACGTTGATGATTACGCCCCCACATCAAACAACTATGAATCTGATCCTGAGCCTTCTATTCAAGAAGATCTATCCTTAAGGAATCATGTTCGGGAGCGCCCGTCACCTGACGAAGAGAAGCTTCGAGCTATGGAAAAAGAGCTCGAGCAAGTTCGTCGGCTATTAGAGCAGACTCAACAAGATAATCAGCAAGTTGTGGCTCAAGCTTCTGCCGCCAAAAGACAAACCTACGATCAGCGGCTTCAAGAACAATTAACAACGTTAGGGTTATCAGAGAAAGTCATTGATAAAATCATGTCGGATTTGTCGTTGACCGGAAGAGAGGAAGACTGGAAAAAAGCGCTTTCTCATTTGGCCGACAGTATTCCTATACGCTCTACAGCAGAGGCTTTCAGTGGTTGCATTGCATTTATGGGGCCGACTGGGGTGGGGAAAACCACGACAATAGGCAAAATTGCTGCTCAGTATGTTTTAAAATACGGTTCTAATAATGTGGTATTAATTACTACGGACACCTATCGTATAGCGGCCCATGAACAGCTTCGTACGTTCGGACGAATTTTAAATGTCCCTGTTGAGGTCGTGAATGAGTACACTGATTTGAATGAAGTGTTAGATAAGTATTCAGATTACTCGCTAGTGCTTGTTGATACAGCGGGTATGAATCCAAGGGATCAAAACCTTGAGCGACAGCTTGCTATGATGAAAAGAGCGCGTGGGTATTTAAAGAAATTGTTGGTTTTACCCTGTACAAGTCAGCGTCAGGTGTTAAAGACTGTTGTAGATGTCTATTCTCAGATACAGTTAGACGGTTGTGTTTTAAGTAAAATTGACGAATCAGCTTCCCTAGGTGAAGCGATTAGTGTTGTTATTGAAGAAGGCTTGCCGGTTATGTATGTTGCATATGGTCAGCGAATTCCCGACGATATAGAACCTGCACGAGCGCACAACTTAGTCAGTCGTGCGGTGTATACTGCTGAGCAGTTTGGGCAGCTCTATGGGTCACTGAAGTATGGGAGTTAGTAAAAATATGTTATTTGGCAGAGCACTACAGCGAACTATATAGTACATTTAAGTTTGTACGCTCTCGGATAATAAATTTAGAGTTGTAGCATATCAAGACGCGAAGATGGATGTAGCATGTACACAAAGAAGGCGACGTTATCGATTGATGCGATTGTGCTGAAATATGATTCTCTAGTGAAAAAAATCGCTTATCATCTGTTGGCTAGATTACCAAGCAGTGTTGATATCGATGATTTGATTCAAGCTGGGATGATGGGACTTATTGAAGCCTACAAGCGATTTGAATCGACTAAAGGTGCTTCATTTGAAACCTACGCAGGCATTCGTATTCGTGGCTCCATGATGGATGAAGTGCGTAAAAGTGATTGGGCGCCGCGTTCGGTAAGACGAAACAGTAGAGCCGTGGCGAGTGCCATTCGCGAAGTAGAGTCGTTCAGTGGTCGTGAAGCAACAGACCTTGAAGTTGCGGCTCACATGGACATTAGTATTGACGAATATCATGATATTTTGCATTCGTCTATGTCGACCCAGTTGTTTAGTTATGAAGAAATGTTGGATAGTGAAACAGGTAGCCATGAGCTTGATATTAAAGTAGATGGTCATACCAGTCAGCCTGATCACTTAGTAGAAGAAGCTGGCTTCCAAATACATCTTGCTCAAGAGATAGAACGATTACCAGAGCGTGAAAAATTGGTTCTTTCGCTCTACTATAATGATGAATTGAATTTAAAAGAAATTGGTGCCGTATTGGGCGTTAGTGAATCGCGTGTCAGTCAAATACACAGTCAAGCGGCGATGCGTTTACGCTCTCGACTCACGGATTGGCAGGATTAATTACTATGATAGAAATGACTTTACCTAAGGGTTGTGGAGGTTGCATTGGATAAAAATATGAAAATCCTGATTGTTGATGATTTCTCAACGATGAGACGAATCATCAAAAATCTACTGAGGGATTTAGGATTTACCAATACAGTCGAAGCGGATGATGGAACGACTGCACTGCCTATTCTCCAAACAGGCACAATTGATTTTCTTGTGACTGATTGGAATATGCCTGGAATGACAGGTATTGAGTTGCTTCGCGCTGTTCGTGCTGACGAAAAACTAAAAACTACTCCTGTCTTAATGGTAACTGCGGAAGCGAAACGCGATCAGATTATCGCAGCTGCTCAAGCTGGGGTGAATGGCTATGTTGTTAAGCCTTTTACCGCAGTGGCCTTAAAGGAAAAGATTGAAAAGATTTTCGAACGTATTGATTCCGCAAAATAGGGGCTGTAAATGTCTAGTGAAAACGAGTCAAAACTTGGAGAGTTCGAAACTGTTGTAAAAGATGGTGCCGTAGACTTGCTCAACAAAATTGAAGTCGGTGACTTTAGTGGTGCGATCAAGATTATCCAAGAGTTGAGCGAGGCTCGGCATAATAGCTTTTACAATGAGGTTGGTTATCTGACACGCAGCTTGCACGATGCGATTCGTGATTTTCAGCTCGATTCAGTGGAAATGATGGTGCAAAGCGGTGCGGCCCCAGCGGGTGCTGATAAGGATTCTCCGACGCGTATAACGGATGCGTCAGATCGCTTGAATTACGTGATCGAAATGACCAGTTCTGCTGCGAATAAAACCATGGATATGGTCGACAGTAGTGTACCTGTTGCAAGTGAACTGCAAACCCAAGCTAAAGCGTTACATAAAGATTGGAGCCGATTGATACAGCGAGATCTTACGCCACAAGAGTTTCGCGATTTGTATAAGCGAATTGATGCATTCTTGAAGCTTACCGATGAAAGTGCCACAACCTTGCATGACAACCTTAATACCATACTGTTAGAACAAGGTTACCAAGACTTAACAGGACAAGTAATTACACGAGTTAACGAACTGATACGTGACGTAGAGGAACGTTTAGTCCATCTTGTATCTGTTGCGGGTAGAGTTGACAGTATCTCTGGTATGGAGCATGAGGCAGAGAACAAGGAACGTGACGACGATCGAGGCCACGGGCCAGCGATTAATAAGAATGATAACCCTGAAGTACTGAATAACCAAGACGAAGTCGACGATTTGCTTTCGAGTCTTGGTTTTTAATAGGAGCTGCTGCGGATGAGTTTCGAGGTTGATGAAGAAATTCTACAGGATTTTTTAGTAGAAGCTGGAGAAATCCTGGAACAGCTCTCAGAGCAATTAGTGGATTTGGAGCAAAATCCGGAAGATACTGGATTGTTGAATGCAATCTTCCGTGGTTTCCATACAGTTAAAGGCGGCGCTGGTTTTTTACAGCTGACTGCGCTGGTTAACTGTTGTCACTATGCGGAAAACGTCTTTGACATATTACGTAACCACCAACGTAAAGTCGATTCAGAGTTAATGGACGTGGTACTGCAAGCTCTAGATGCTGTGAATGAAATGTTTGAAACTGTTCGTGCAGGTGGTGAGCCTGAACCAGCAGACCCTCATATCATTGAGTCTTTGAGTTTCTATGCTAAGCCACCTTCTGAAGATGAATTGAATAGTGATTCAGATGAAGACGATGTTGAAGAAGACGTTGTTGAAGAAGAGGTTGAGCCTGAAGCAAGCGACGAGCCCGAAGCAAACGACGAGCCAGCAGCAGATTCTGTTCATGAAGATATTTCAGATGATGAATTTGAGTCTTTGCTAAGTGCATTAGGTTCATCAGATACGCCTTCTGAATCACCGAAGGCTAATAATACTGAACCGGATTCAGATGAAATTACGGAAGACGAATTTGACGCGTTATTAGATCAGTTACATGGTGGCAGTGCCCCTGGCATTGATTCGACTGAATCTGATGCAGCGCCAGCCGCTGCGACGGCAGCCAGCTCTGATGCCGATGAAATTACGGAAGATGAGTTTGAGGCGTTGTTAGATCAACTGCATGGTGGAAGTGCTCCCGGTATAGCGGAAGAAGAGGAAGCCAAAGCAGCTGAAGAAGCGGTCTCAGATGCACCAAAAGGTGATGCTGGGGCGAGTTCTTCTGAATCGGACCTCATCACAGAAGACGAATTTGAGCAACTTCTTGATAGTTTGCATGGTAAGGGACAAAGCCCTAAAGAAGATGTAGCTGCTGCGTCAAAAGCCGAGGACAAAAGTGCTCCTAAGCCTAAAGCGGAAGAGAAACCGAAAGCTACTAAGCCAGAGCCTGAGAAGAAAGCTGCGAAACCTAAGGCTGCTCCTAAAAAGCCAGCTGCGCCTGCAGCAAAACCCGAAACAGCTGATGTAGAAGCCAAAGAGAAATCTCAGCATGCGCCAGTTGTTCAAGAGACAACGGTACGAGTTGATACGAAACGTCTCGATGACATTATGAACATGGTAGGTGAGCTTGTATTGGTTCGTAACCGCCTAGTTCGCTTAGGTCTTCAGAGTGACGACGAGTCTATGAGTAAAGCCGTTGCTAACTTAGATGTAGTGACGGGCGATTTACAAAATGCTGTCATGAAAACACGGATGCAGCCAATCAAAAAAGTGTTTGGCCGCTTCCCTCGAGTTGTTCGTGATTTGGCGCGTAATCTGAAAAAAGAAGTGAATTTAGAGCTTCGGGGTGAAGATACCGATTTAGATAAAAACTTAGTTGAGGCCCTAGCTGATCCTTTGGTCCACTTAGTGCGAAACTCTGTAGACCATGGTGTAGAAGCGCCAGACGTGCGGGAAGCCAAGGGTAAACCGCGTGTAGGTCACGTTATTCTATCTGCTGAGCAAGAAGGCGATCATATCTTACTGTCTATTGATGATGATGGTGCAGGTATGGATGCGGATGTATTGCGTCGTAAAGCGGTAGAAAAAGGCTTGATGGACACAGATGCCGCAGAACGACTTTCTGACGATGAAGCGTTTAACTTGATATTTGCGCCAGGTTTCTCAACCAAGGTTGAGATCACCGATGTATCGGGCCGTGGTGTTGGTATGGACGTTGTGAAAACGAAGATCTCACAGTTGAACGGTACGTTAGAGATTAAATCCGTTTTAGGTCAGGGTTCTCGTTTCAGCATCAAAGTTCCATTGACTCTAGCCATCATGCCAACCTTGATGGTTATGCTGAATGATCAGGCATTTGCCTTCCCTCTTGTCAGCGTTAATGAGATTTTCCATTTAAATCTTAACAAAACAAATATTGTAGATGGTCAGCAGGTTGTGGTTATTCGCGGTAAAACCTTGCCAATCTTCCATCTGAAAAACTGGCTGATTAAAGGCGCTGCATTCGACGAGAAACCTGCGGAAGCACATGTTGTCGTAGTCCAAGTTGGCATGAACGAAGTCGGTTTTGTGGTTGACCAATTAGTTGGACAAGAAGAGGTGGTTATCAAACCACTAGGCAGAATGCTGCAGGGTACGCCTGGTATGGCGGGTGCCACTATCACTGGTGATGGTCGTATTGCAATCATTCTTGATGTGCCAAGTATGCTGAAGAGCTATGCTTCACGCTAGACAAGTTACAGGAGCTGTATTATGCCAGTGAAGGTGCTGGTCGTTGATGACTCGGGATTCTTCCGACGTCGTCTAGTAGAAATCTTTAGTGCTGATCCTCGCTTGCAAGTGGTCGGGACAGCCAATAATGGCAAGGAAGCTGTTGATAAGGTCAAAGCACTGTCTCCTGATGTTGTGACGATGGATTATGAAATGCCTGTTTTGGATGGCATTTCGGCTGTTACAGAAATTATGAAGAGTAAGCCAACGCCTGTGCTTATGTTTTCTTCGCTGACCCATGAAGGTGCTCGAGTTACACTTGATGCACTCGAGGCGGGGGCTGTCGACTTTATGCCGAAAAACTTCGAGGATATTTCTCGAGACTCGGCTGTCGTTAAGCATACCTTAGTGGAGCGAGTTCTAACGGTTGCTAGAACTAGGACCGGTGGTATTTCTAAGCCGATTGCAAGAGCTGCAACCAAGGTTGCACCGCGACCGATTGTTGTGAGCGGTGATCGAGGCGTCATTATTCCACGCGCCCGCAAGAAAGTAAGTTTGGTTGCTATTGGTACATCTACTGGTGGCCCTATGGCACTGCAAGCCGTCCTGTCAAAGTTACCTAAAGACTTTCCTGCGCCTTTAGTATTGGTTCAGCATATGCCAGCAGCCTTTACTCATGCGTTTGCTGAGCGGTTAAATAATATTTGTCAGATTACCGTTAAAGAAGCCGAAGATGGCGATAAGCTTAAACCTGGTGTGGCTCTGCTTGCTCCTGGCGGAAAACAAATGATGGTGGATCCTCGTAACGGTGGGTGCGTTCGCATTCTTGAAGGTGATGAGCGGTTGAACTATAAACCTTCTGTTGATGTCACTTTTGGATCGGCATCTAAGTGTTATCCAGGAAAAGTTTTGTCAGTTGTTATGACGGGGATGGGGGCAGATGGTCGTGAAGGTGCTCGTATGTTGAAGAATTCTGGTTCTCGAGTTTGGATTCAGAGTGAAGACTCTTGCGTTATTTACGGTATGCCTCAAGCCGTCGAGAAAGCCGATTTGGCAGACGATGTGATTCATTTAGATCATATTGGCGAGCGAATTGTTAAAGAGGTTGGCTAGTGGATTTTCTAACGCTAGGTGGGTTGATTGTTGCCTTTGCGTCGGTATTTCTAGCGAATTGGCTAGGAGGGGGGGAAGTTGTTTTACTGCTGAACCTTCCTTCGGCCATTATCGTTGTTGTCGGAAGTCTAGGCGCCGCGTTAGCGCAGAGTAGTCTGCATGAAGCTATTGCCGCGTTACGTATGCTTTCTTGGTCGTTATTCCCTCCTGTTTTTGATCTCAGTGGTAATCGTCGTACGCTGAATCAATTGGCTCACAAAGCCAGACGTTTCTCTATTATCGCTTTGGAAGACGATGTTCAATCGCTAAATAATGAATTTGCAATTCGAGCGATGCAAATGGCTGTTGATGGGGCAGATCCAGAGCTTCTTTCTGATCGATTACATGACGAAGCTGAGCGTATTCGAGACCGCCGCGGTAGCTATATCAGCTTTCTCGAGTCAATTGGTGGTTATGCACCAACGCTTGGTATTATGGGGTCTGTATTAGGCTTGATACAAGCCATGGCAAATCTAGACAGTCCCGAGGCCTTAGGGCACGGTATCGCGGTGGCTTTTGTTTCAACATTGTATGGTCAGGGGTTTGCGAATCTAGTGATTTTTCCTATTTGTCGTAAACTTTATCGCTATGCAGATCTTGAACTACTAAACAACCAAATGTTTATTGATGGTATCCATGGAATAGCAATTGGTAAGCATCCACAACGGCTTGATTTGGAATTAAGCGGTTATGAGTGATGGTCGCCGCCGAAAGTCTCGTAACCGTGGACAAGATGCTCCACACCAAGACCGCTGGATCCTTTCCTATGCAGACTTTATAACACTTCTTTTTGCCTTCTTTGTTGCTCTTTATTCGATTTCCTTAAAAGAGGCAGGCAATGAAAAGGTATTAAGTGAAACATTGAACGGTGTGTTTGATGCAGTTCAAAAGTCGATAAAGCCAATTAATATTGGTCAACCAGTGGCTACTCAGCCAGAGAGTGAGCGATTATTAGAGGTTGCTCCTGCCGAGCAATCTGAAGCTGAAAATCCTCCTGGTGAAGTTGAGGGCAAGAGTCCGCTATACGACGCACTCAATAAGTCGATTAATTCTCAATTTCCGGTTCTACAATCATCTGGCCAAGTATCTATCACGGAAGATGCTCATTGGATTACCTTAGATATGAAGTCATCACTTGTATTTGACCAAGGGGACTTTGAGTTAACCAATGAAGCCGTTGCTTTGATGATCGTAGTTTCCAGTATATTACGATCTTATCCAGCGCCAATCTTGGTGCTTGGCAATACGGATGACTTACCTACAAATTCGACTAGAATTCCTTCTAACTGGCACCTTTCAAGTTTACGTGCAGCTTCTGTTGTTGATGAGTTGACGTATCGCGGTATGGACCCTAAGTTGTTAGCACCTATAGGCTTTTCGAGTGAAAACCCGCAGGTTCGTAATAGCAATGACTTTGCTAGAGCACAAAATCGCCGGGTAACGTTAAAAATCAGTAAGCGTCAGGCGGATAACTTGTATGATTACTTGTTTAACTAGCGAGTTAATGTATATGATTGTGTTGCAATAATTACGTAAATTTCTTGCATAACATCTAAGGGGTCGGTGTGCACATTTGGGCGGTGGCAAATCAAAAGGGTGGCGTGGGGAAAACCACAACAGTTGTTAGTTTATCCGGCTTACTAGCGGATGCTGGCCATCGAGTATTAATGATCGATCTTGATCCCCATGGTTCATTGACTAGTTATTTTCGCTTTGATCCTGATTCCATTGAGCACAGTGGTTATGATTTATTTCAAGTAAGTGGCAAGATCCCAGAAGAGTTACCGCGTTCTGTTATTCTAGAAACAGGGCATCCTAATTTATCTTTAATTCCGGCATCAACCGCGCTTGCGACTTTAGAGAGACATGCCCAAGCACAAGGTGGCATGGGGTTAGTTATTTCAAAAACGCTTGCCATACTATGGGACGATTACGATTATGTTTTAATCGATAGTCCTCCAGTGTTGGGGGTGTTGATGATCAATGCGTTAGCGGCTTGTCAGCAGCTGGTGATTCCTGTGCAAACGGAGTTTCTAGCAATTAAAGGCTTAGAGCGAATGATACGCACCTTGACCATGATCAATAGAGCTAGAAAAAGACCTGTTCCTTATACGATTGTGCCAACACTATTTGATCGTAGGACTCAAGCATCTAATAAAAGCTTACGTAGTTTGAAAGATTTATATGAAGACGCCGTATGGCATTCTGTCATTCCAGTAGATACCAAACTACGAGATGCGAGTACAGCAGGGGTGGCTCCCTCTGCATTGGATGCTAATGCTCGAGGTGTGAAAGCTTACGCCAGTTTGATGGATACTTTACTAAATCCATCTGGTTAAAAAGAATGAAAGATACTAAAACGAAAGACTATACATTAAATGGCCCACAACAAGCGCTGCAGAGCTATTTAAACGACTTATTACAGGAATCGACGTTCTCGGAGCCTGAGCTTCTTGCTGAGCAGACTGAACCAGCTGAACAAGAAGCAATGTTAGAAAATACCGAAAGCACTATTGAATATATTAGCTCTGTTGAAGAAATTTCTGAGAAAAGCTTTGATAAGCCTGAAAGCGATGGGGTTGAAGTCGAGTCACACGATTCAGCGGGATTAGATTACCAAGCGTTGGATGCATCATTTGCTGACTTTGAAACCGCGATTCAAACGATCCAAGCGGAATATGAAGCCCCTTTATTACAAGAAGCCGAGATCCAAACTTGGGATATTGAATCTGATCTTGCTGCACTTGCTAATGATTCATTTGAAGAAGTAGAGCAAGAGCAAGAAGCTCTTTTAGAAGATGTTGAGGTCACTCAAGACGAAGATGCTTTCGTAGAGGATGTCGCCGCTGAAACAGAGTTGTTAGACGAGACTCTAATGGAAGATACTGTTGAGCCAGAGCCAGAGCCAGAGCCAGAGCCAGAGCCAGAGCCAGAGCCAGAGCCAGAGCCAGAGCCAGAGCCAGAGCCTTCTAAATATATAGCGAAAACAGAGCCGCTACCTTGGTCTCAAAGTCGTTTTGAATGCCTGTTATTTTATGTTGGTGCTTTAAAAATTGCTGTGCCATTGGTTGAGTTAGGTGGTATCTATCAATCAAGCGATGAAAAACTCACAGAAATATTTGGTCAGCCTAAATGGTTTATGGGCATGGCCAATGTGGGTGAGCATAACATTCGTACGGTTGATACAGCACGATGGGTAATGCCGAATCACTATGAAGGTGAGCTCAAAGAACACTTTAAATTTGTGATTCAACTAGACCGCTCGGATTGGGGGTTAGCCTGTGAGAAAGTTGCTGAAGCAATCTCGCTGGAACCGTCTCAAGTGAAGTGGCGCTCGGATCGAAGTCGACGTCCATGGTTAGCCGGTACGGTAATTGATCATATGTGCGCTATATTAGATGTACAGGGTTTTATCGAGTTACTGGAAGACCCAGATAACGGTTTTCGTAAACATTTGAAAGATTAAGCTTGTGGAGGTCGTGATGTCGACAGGTATCGCTTTAAAAAATGAAGTTAAAGAAAACGATGATCCAATGCTTCAATGGGTAACATTCCGCCTTGAAAACGAGACTTATGGCGTCAATGTAATGCAAGTGAAAGAAGTGTTGCGTTATTTAGAAATAGCGCCTGTTCCAGGTGCACCTTCCTTTGTGTTAGGTATTATCCATCTTCGCGGTACTGTTGTTACCGTGATTGATACCTGCCAGCGTTTCGACTTAGCCTCAGGTGAAATCTCAGACGCAACGCGTATTATGATTCTTGAGGTAGGCGGCCATGTGATCGGTATCTTAGTGGATGCCGTGTCCGAAGTTGTTTACCTACGACAGTCTGAAATTGAAGTATCGCCAAGTGTGGGGAATGATGAATCGTCTAAATTTATTCAAGGAGTCTGTCATAAAAATGATACTTTGTTGATTCTTGTAGATTTAGATAAAATGCTTTCTGAAGATGAGTGGAGCGAAATCGCTTCTATTTAGAATGAAGAGAGTTTCAAAAGGCGATTAATGGAATCTCAATGGGTTTTTAACTTTTTGCTAGTGCTACAATTTTTATTGCTTGTAGCGTTAGCAGTGTGGGCATTTCGCCTTTCTCGAAAGCTGAAGAGGTTTGAACGCTCAGCGCAAGAAGCAGAGCAAGCGCAAAAGAAGCAAGTTCAGGTATTGGCATCTGGCTCAATTGGCATGGGACGTCGTCTTGTTGCCATTGAGAAGCGTTTGAATATGGCCGTTGAGAGACAGTCCGAACTGATTTCAAAAGAAGGCAGCAGTGTATCTTACAACCGTGCCATGGAGTTGCTTGAAATGGGCGCCTCGGTGGACGACTTAGTATCCAAATGCGGCCTGATACGAGCAGAAGCAGAACTCATCAGTTTGTTAAAAAAAGAGTCTCGTAAAGCGCCTAGCTCTAGCCAATCCTATTAGCAATTAATTGATGCCATAGTCGCCCGATCCTTTAAGCGAATGGGAAAAGGCGATAATTTCGGCGACGGCAAGATACAGTGTCTCCGGTATTTCATCACCCAATTCAAGTGTTGATAAGACTTCGACCAGCTCTGGACTTTTGTGAAGTAACACATTGTTCTCTTCTGCAACGCGCATAATCTGCTCAGCTAAATAGCCGCTACCTTTCGCTGTAATAGTTGGGGCACTTTGAAAATCGTATTTTAAAGCAACTGCTTTTTTAGGATTCATTTAAGTTCTCACATCAATAAGTCGTTTGTTCGATGTTTCTTGGTATTGATTAGGCTGAGGGTTTAACTTTGCTCTGAAACAATCCAAAGTTTCAATCTCGACATCTCTTGCTCTTAGGTTTGTCCTTAGATCATCTAATCGTTCACGAATCATTTGTTCAGTACTGGCATCTTCTACCGCAAAAAGAACCCCCACTTTTTTATCCTGCACACTGGCACGTGCTTCAAATCGTCCTGTTTCTTCAAACTCGAACTTTAATTGAACGAGCCAGCGACGTTTATGAGGCTCTTGGGTTTCGTTATCAGAGTCATCTTTATCAATGCGTAAATTGACGATGGAGGTCGATTGTCCGTCTTTAATCGGTATTTCAACGGTTAACGGTAAGATAGAGCCGTCTTGTTGAGCGCTTTCTATTAAGTGCCTTACTTGGCTTGTTGTAATGCGCTCAATCGCTCCAGCCACCATATTAAGCGCTTGTTGTGAGCTATTGGCAGAAAGGTTATTTGTCACGGGCGCTTGTTTCGATAATTCATTATTTACGCCTTCTAAACGGGAAAGGTTGAGCTTCAAATCAGAGACCAAATTCGCTTTGTTAGCGAGGTTGTTTTCGCTAAATAAGCCAGAATTTTGAATCGCTTGCTTTATGCCATCGCTTGATTGGGTCAAACTTTGGATATTTGGTAGTTGCTTAACCAGCTGATCAATTGCAGCCGATAGCTTCTCAGGAAGTGCAGTGGCGTTCTGAGCTTGCGACAAGGTACTTAATTGTCGGATAAGCGAGATAAACTCTTGGGGTGTTACTTGTTTAGGCAGAGTTTGTTTAAGACCTTCCGTTAGGGTTGTGGCTGTTGTGTTAGTGCGTTCTGTGGGGTAAAGCTGTAATTGCCCTTGCTTATCAACGATGACGTTGAGCGTATCGCCAGGTTTAAGAGGGTGTTTGGTCGTTAATGTAAACTGCTCCTCCCCATCACTGACTACTGCGTAGTAATTGACTTGTGTTTGCGTAATGGATGACGTTTGCAGTGGTGCGGCAGCGCTTTTAGCGGTATTAGATGGATTGGTCGCGGCGTTTTGCAAGCTTGCGGACATAGTCGAGTTCATTGATGAAGTCGCTGTGTTTTTTTCCGTGTGTGTTGGTGCTGCAGTTGTATTCGTTAAAGTAGCTGTTGTTTGTGTCGGAGGCGCTATCGTATTTGCTGATGTCGTGGTTTTGCTAGTTGGTATGGCAGTAGGCACACTTTGAACCGACATTGAGGGCGCTTTATCGGTTACAGCATTATTAGCTCCACTAGGTTGCGCAAGCTCTGCATTACTGCTTATTACGGTGAGCGTAATTGGACGACTCGCAATGGCCACTTGAGCGACGGTTTTAGCTTGTTGGATGGCTGGCGAGTTCGCTGCTTGGTAGGTCGCTGCCGGTAGTGAGGGTTTTGCTGTCAACGTTTGCTGTGTAGGCGCTGTATTTGATTGTGTACTACTGCTAGTAGGTGTTGAACTTGATGCCGATGTTTGAGTCGAATGTGGCGCGTTTGAAGTGGGGGTTTGAGTGTGCGTTGATGAATCTTTGGTTGCTATGTTTACCGTCAATGTAACCTGATTGCCCGTAACATTGATGGTGCCTTTATCTCCAGCGTGTAAATTAGGCGAAGGCTTATCGTTGATTAAGGTGAGTTGTTGTTGGTTGTTACGTGTCACACCGATAAGTTGACTATTGCCGGAAGAGGTTTGAGCATTCTTTACCGAAGTTATTTGAACGGATTGCATGCCTTCGATCAATTTCAACTCGCTGTTCAGTTTGGCGATCGTTCCAATAGACGAAGTTGCGGACGATTGGCTAGAGGCGGGTTTTCCTGCCCCAGAAACAAGCGAATTTATGTCCGTGATCATGCTTTCACCACCCTTTCTTTCTGAAAACCTAGAAATATATTTTATAATAGGCGCTAATTTAGAGACGTGCTCTAACTCATTTATCGGCCTGTACGAGTATTTCTTTTGCGAAAAACAGTGAAATTAGACATAAAAAACCTGTCAATCGAGCGTGGTGAACGAGATTTATGCTGTGAATTATCGTTCTCAGTGCAAAGTGGTGATTTGATTAGAATCGCCGGTGAAAATGGCGCAGGCAAAAGCTCTTTGATGAAAGCCATTTTAGGTTGGGTGCCAATTGAAGACGGTGAATTAATTTATAACGGCGAAGATGTCACACAACATCGTGATATGTTGCTTCAGGATCAATTGTATCTCGGTCATACGCCAGGCATAAAAAATGTATTTACGGCATTGGAAAATTTAAAGTTGTACTGCCCTGATAAAAGCGATCGACAACTTGAACAAGCCCTCGAAGAGGTTCAACTTCTTGCGTTTTCTGACACCCCTGCTGCACAACTATCGGCAGGCCAAAAGCGTCGGATTGCCTTAGCTCGCCTTTGGCTAACAGATAAATCCTTGTGGTTTTTGGACGAACCATTTACGGCCCTCGATGTTAAAGGGGTTTCTGTATTAGAAGAAAAAATGGCAGCGCATTTATCAGAAGGAGGGGCTGTGGTGATCACTACCCATCAACCGTTATTGCACCTATCTCCTAAGGTTATTGAGTTATCGGTATGAATTATCGTTCCTACTTTAAATCAGAGTGGCTGTCCTTATTGCGTAGAAAACAAGATACGCTTAATGCGCTGTTGTTTTTTGTCATGGTCATTACGTTGTTTCCTTTAGGTGTTGACCCTAGCTCTGAATTTCTTTCACCTGCGGCTGGCGGCATTATTTGGTGTGCGACGGCTTTAGCCATTCTGATGGCGGTAGAAGGAATGTACAAAGAAGACTATAACGACGGCTCTTTAGAGCAATGGCTGGCGAGCGGTTTATCGGTTTCTATTTTGGTGTTTTTAAAGGTATTTGCTCAGTGGGTCATGGTCGTGGTGCCGCTATTGTTGGTGTTACCTTTATTGGCTCAGATGTTGTTTCTTCCTGCCTCAGCACTCGGTGTGCTGATGTGCTCGATTCTGCTTGGCACGCCAGCGCTCTTTTTCATTGGATCAATTGGTGCCGCGTTGACAGTTTCTCTTCGCCGTGGCGCGGTGTTGATGCTGTTGTTGATCTTACCTTTATACATCCCCGTGATTGTTTTTGCGACTGGTGCGGTACGCGCAGCACAAATGGAAATGGCTTACAGCGGTCAGCTAGCTATTTTAGGGGCAATATCGTTAGTCGCTTTGGCTTTGTCGCCAATTATGGCGGCGGTTTCAATTAGAGCGAGTGTAAATTAATGAATTGGACATGGTTTCATAAACTTGGCTCACCAAAATGGTTTTACCAGTGGGCCAGCAATTGGGGTGGCCGATGTGTCTATGTGGGACTGGCATTATTGTTAGTTGGCGTTGTTTGGGGACTAGGCTTTGCGCCGCAGGATTACCAGCAGGGCAATAGTTTTCGCATTATTTATATTCATGTTCCTGTCGCTGTTTTGGCACAAAGCTGCTATCTAGCGATGGGCGTCGCAGGCTTTGTCTCATTGGTGTGGCAAATGAAGTTAGCGCCTGTGTTTATCAAATCTGTTGCGCCTGTCGGCGCCATTATGGCGCTGATTGCATTGGTGTCAGGGGCAATTTGGGGCAAACCAACTTGGGGAACATGGTGGGTATGGGATGCGCGTCTTACGTCTGTTCTCGTACTGTTTTTACTTTACATGGGCGTTATGGCGATTCAAAACGCATTAGACGATCAAGTGTTTGCCGATAAAGCTGTGGCAGTTGTAAGCCTCGTTGGGGTGATTAATTTGCCAATTATTAAGTATTCAGTGGAATGGTGGAATACCCTTCATCAGCCCGCTACGTTTAAGCTGACTGAGAAACCCTCTATGCCGATGGAAATGTGGTTGCCATTGTTGTTCTCTGCGATAGGTCTGTATTTGTTTGCGGCAGGTGTTTCGATGTGGCGTATGCAGACCGAAGTGTTAATGCGCGAGCGTAAAGCCAATTGGGTAAAAAAAGAGGTATTGGAACATGGCATTTGAGTCCATTTCAGCATTTTTACAAATGGGAACCCATGGGCTTTACGTATGGTCTACCTATGGCATTAGTGCCTTGGCGTTAGTTGGGTTATTTTTCTCAACTCGCCATCACAATAAGCTGTTGAAAAAGCAGTTAAAAAAACGTTACCAGAGGGAGCAGAGCCGTTAAATGCATCCAGTTCGAAAGAAACGCATAGTGACCATCAGTGTTATTTTAGTTGTGTTAGCCACGGCTATTGGATTGGTGATGTATGCACTGTCGCAAAATATAAACCTGTTTTATTCACCGACTCAGGTTGAAGCTGGGGAAGCGCCACAAGGCGTGACGCTGCGGGCAGGTGGTATGGTCGTAGAAAACAGTGTTGAGCGCGCGTCTGATAGCTTGAATGTTGCGTTTCTGGTAACAGACTACAAACATTCACTGCGCATTGAATATAAGGGCATCCTGCCCGATTTGTTTCGAGAAGGGCAGGGCATTGTGGCACAAGGTAAGCTTGATGAGCGTGGTGTGTTGATTGCCAGTGAAGTGCTTGCAAAGCATGATGAAGAATACATGCCACCAGAAGTGTCGGCGGCTCTAGAACAATCCAAGGCGCAATAGGAAATTGACATGATGATGCTTCCAGAGATCGGGCATTATGCTTTGATCCTCGCAATGATGTTTGCTTTGGCATTGGCGGTACTGCCAATGGTTGGTTACCTTCAGAGAAACGCTATTTTACTGGTCACAGCAAAACCTTTGACGTATTTGATGGCAACACTGACATGCACCAGCTTTGTTATTTTAGCCATTGCGTTTGCGCAAGATGACTTTTCTATTCTGTATGTCAGCCAGCATTCTAATAGCTTATTACCAATTTGGTACAAAATCAGTGCCGTTTGGGGAGGGCATGAAGGGTCATTGTTACTATGGATTACAATTCTATGCATCTGGGCGGCCACCTTAGCGTATAAAAGTGACTCGTTACCAAACAGCACAGGTCCTGTGGTTCTGAGTGTTTTAGGCATTGTAGCAACGGGGTTTCTGGCGTTTATTCTGTTTACTTCCTCGCCCTTTATTCGTTTGTTACCTGATACGCCGGCTGATGGTGTTGACCTTAACCCTCTGCTGCAAGACATAGGTTTAATTGTTCATCCACCCATGTTGTATATGGGTTATGTAGGTTTCTCAGTGGCGTTTGCGTTTGCTATTGCAGCTTTGATTACGGGTAATTTAAACGCCTCATGGGCACGCTGGGCACGACCGTGGACCAATGTTTCTTGGGCATTTTTAACCCTTGGTATTGCTTTAGGAAGCTGGTGGGCATACTACGAATTAGGTTGGGGCGGTTGGTGGTTTTGGGATCCGGTTGAAAATGCGTCGCTTATGCCTTGGCTAGCGGGAACCGCGTTGATCCATTCTTTAGCGGTGACGGAAAAGCGAGGGGTTTTCAAAAGCTGGACGGTATTACTGGCGATCTTTACGTTTAGTTTGTCTTTGCTCGGTACATTTCTGGTTCGTTCTGGTGTGCTAACGTCGGTGCATGCGTTTGCCGCTGATCCGACTCGTGGTGTATTCATTTTAGCTTTGTTGGTGCTTATTATTGGCAGCAGCTTATTACTGTACGCGTTGCGCGCTTCGCAGGTGAAATCTCAGGTTAGTTTTGGCTTAACTGGGCGAGAGTCATGGTTACTGATTAATAATATTCTATTGACAATACTCACACTGACGGTGTTGCTTGGCACCTTGTACCCGTTGATATTCGATGCCTTAAATTTAGGTAAAATATCGGTAGGTGCGCCGTATTTTAATGCGGTGTTTAGTCCTATAGCCCTGCTGCTTATTGTCTTTATGGGAATAGCGCCATTGTCTAAGTGGCATAATACGAAAGGTGCGTTATTGTGGCGTGCATCGGCTCTTCCTGCCGTTTTAGCCGTGTCCTTATCAGCCTTTGTGTTTACGTTCCATAGTTTTGACTGGTACATGTGGCTAAGTTTTGCGATTGCATTGTGGCTATTCTTTATGTGTGTTCGCGATTGGTTAGATAAAGTGCTGTCTAAGCGTCAATCTATATGGACTCGTGCCCGTAAGTTGCCGCGACATTATTACGGGATGCAGTTAGCACACCTTGGGGTCGCTGTGAGCTTAGTTGGCGTGATCTTTGTGAGTTTGAACAGTACCGAAGCAGTTGTTCGTATGGCTCCTGGTGAGCGGGTTATGGTGGGTGATTATGAATTTGAATTTTTGGGGACACGGCATGTCGAAGGACCCAACTATACAGCGGATACCGCTGTCATTAATGTGTACCAAGACGGGCAATCTGTGGCGCAAATGCTACCGCAGAAACGCTTATACCAAGCTCGTCGTCAAATGATGACAGAGGCTGCGTTGAATCCAGGTTTTACCCGCGATCTTTACATATCTCTAGGTGAGCCTTTAGACAATGGTGCTTGGGGCGTTCGAATTTATATTAAATCCTTTGTACGTTGGATTTGGCTGGGCGGTATTTTAATGATGGCAGGTGGTTTATTGGCTGCTTGGGATAAGCGTTATCGTCGCAAAACAGGAGCTTAACATGAAAAAATTATTGTTCTTTATTCCTCTTATTGCCTTTATTGCTTTAGGTGTAGTGTTTTATCAGCAATTGGGCAAAGACACTGAGTACATGCCTTCTGCATTAGTTGGTCAACCTATGCCAGAGTTTAAACTCGTCGATATGGCTTCTGATTCAGTGGTTTCCAATGAGGCAATGCCGGATGAACCTTACTTACTGAATTTTTGGGCTACTTGGTGTCCTTCATGCAGTGCTGAACATGCCTATCTAGGTGAGCTTGCAGAGCAAGGCGTAAATATTGTGGGTATTGATTATAAAGATGAAACACCTGCAGCAAAGCAGTGGCTTGTCGAACGTGGCAACCCATATTCATTGGTTCTATTGGATGAAATGGGTAAGTTTGGCGTCGACATGGGGATTACAGGCGCGCCTGAAACGTTTGTTGTCAGCGCTACGGGGGAAATTCTCTATCGCCATCAAGGTGTCGTTAATGAAGAGGTTTGGCAAACCTTAAAGGAATACATGCAATGATTGGACGCTGCCTAGCATCCTTGCTGTTAGTGCTAGCCACTTGGAGTAGTACGTCCATTGCAAATGACGTTTTAGCATTTGATACGCCTGAACAGCAGCAACGTTATCGTATATTAATAGAAGAGCTACGTTGCCCAAAATGTCAGAATCAAAACCTTGAAGATTCTAACGCTGGTATCGCCATCGATTTGCGTAATCAAGTCTACAAAATGATCAATGATGGTCAGTCTAATGAGCAGATTATTGACTACATGGTAGCGCGTTACGGCGAGTTTGTTTTGTATCGTCCAGTACATAACGCGAGTACTGCTTTATTGTGGTATGGGCCATTTGCTTTAGTGGCCATTGGTGCATTGATCTTTGTTGTGGTGATTGTCAGAAACAAACGGCATCAATCGAAAAAGGATATTGAGTCATGATGATGGCATGGTTGGTGATGGTCTCTCTGACCGTAGTGAGTTTATTGTATCTCGTGCGCTTCATTTTGCGTCATCGTGGAGCATCTTCGAATGAAGATGCAGGGCAAACGTTTCTAGCGATTCGTAAAAGCGAAGTAGAAGAAGAGCGTAATGCTGGACGGTTAACGGACAGTGAGGCTGAGCAACTGCATGACGATATTGTTAGTGAAGCCAATTATATAAATAATCATGGTAAGCTAACGTTACACAAAGAGACAGGTTTAGCGCGTAGTTTGTTGGCCGCAACGGTGGCGGTCGTATTAGTCGGCTCGGCGGCTTTGTATCATCATTTAGGCTTTGCACCGGATGTCACATTTACGCAAAAAATGGTCAGTGATACTGCGGATGAAAAAGACATTTCAGAATTTCTAAATTATCGAGTGGCACGCTACGACCGAGCAGAAGATTGGTATTACTTAGCCAGTGAACAAGTGCTGGCGCAAAATTACATAGAAGCCATTGCGTCATACCGCCAAGTACTAAAAAAATTGGAGCCAGATTCTGAAGAGCGTATTAATGTTCAAGTAGAGCTGGCGCAAGCTATGTTTTATGCTAACAACAATACCGTGTCTTCAGAAATGCGCCATCAAGTAGAAAGTGTCTTGGCAACAGATCCAGAGAATGTCAAAGCACTTGGTTTGCAGGGCATTGTAGATTTTGATGCGGGTCAGTATGAAAACGCTATTTTGGTCTGGCAAAAAGCTATTCGTTTGGGGCAAGACCGTCAAGAAAGGTTTGATTTGTTATCTGGAATTGCAGCAGCACGTAAACAAGGCGGAATTAGTGAGGAGCAAGTTCCTGCGCTGATCACTCATCGGTTACAGTTACAATTGGTGTTGAATAAAGGTGCTTTATCAGAAGACGATGTATTCTTGGTGTATGCAAAATTGGCGGATCAGCCAATGCCTGTTGCGATTCAACGCATCACAGCAACGCAATTTAGTGTACCGATAGTGCTGACAAATATTGATAATTTGATGCCAAGTCAAACACTGTCTGAGGTTGAGCAAGTCGATGTTGTTGTAAAACGTTCTCGAAATGATGCTCAAGACCTCACTCAGGGACAAATAGTTGGTTATTTATCGTCCGTACCAAGCAATAGCAGCAAGATTTTTAAGGTCAATGTGTCCTTATAATTGAACTCCTCTTCGCTTAGGCTGATAATACGGGCAAATGTATTGATCTGAAGCGGATTTTTTATAATGGATTTTAGCTTGCGTGAGTGGCTAATTGTAATTGGTGTCATCATTATCATCGGCATATTAGTCGATGGGTATCGTCGTTATCGCAAATCACAAGCGGTAAGGACTTTTGATGATTCTCCTTATGATGACCCTGAAGAACGTAAAAAAGAAGCGTCATTACGTCGTGAGCTTCCGAATGGTGGTGCCCGTCCTGTGGGCCATCAAGAGGAGCATGCTGACCCTGTAATGAATGCTTTTGAGAATGCTCGTAAAACAGCTCGTAGTCCTTTGACGGACTTGCCTCATAAAGTAGATGCAGGCCCAGAGCTTGATCGAAATGATCAGTTTGAATTAGATGAATTAGCTTCATTAGTTCCGAACCGATTTGACGAACAATCCAACCAAGATATTAATACCGAACACGACTACGGTAATGTGCTTTACGATGGCTATGATGAGCTGGATGTCGGTCACGAATCTTATTCAGAGCAAGAAGAAGCTGATGTAGACTTTGAGCGTGATTATTCAAGTGTCGATTTAGATCAATCCTCTAATCTCGCACCGTTGTCTGAGCCTACTGAAGACGACGATGAAGAGGCAGAAATCGAAGAAGTCATCGTAATTAATGTCTTTTCTCCAGAAGATGAACCGTTTGCTGGTATGGAACTGCTACAGCTGGTTCTAAACTGTGGTATGCGCTACGGAGATATGGATATTTTCCATCGACACGAAGAAGGTTTTGATAAAGGCAAAATTCAGTTTTCTATGGCCAATGCCATCGAGCCTGGCACGTTTGATCTGGATACCATGGGTGAAACCGATTGCCCTGGCGTGAGTTTCTTCATGGGCCTACCTGGGCCGAAGAACAGCATGAAAGCCTACGACTTTATGTTGGAAACAGCACAAACCCTAGTGCGAAATCTAGGGGGAGAGTTACGTGACGAGCGTCGCGAACCTATGAGCGATCAAACCATTGCTCATTGTCGCCAGCGTATCAAAGATTTTGAGCGCAGGCAGTTGACTAAGAAAATACGTAACTCTTAGCCCATCTATTTTCATAAGGCCCCTATAGGGGCCTTTATTCTTTCTATCAGTACCTGTTTGAGAACACTATGAGCGACCATCAAGCCTTTACCTTAGAAAACCTAAAAGCGTTGACCAATCAACTAAATGACTATAGCTACGCTTATCATGTAAAGGATGAACCATTAGTGCCGGATGCAGAATATGACCGCTGCTATCGGGAGTTACAGCAAATTGAAGCGAAACATCCAGAATGGATACAACCCGATTCACCCACACAGAGAGTTGGTGAAAAGCCTGATAATGGTTTCTCTTCTGTCCTTCATACTGTGCCTATGTTATCGCTGGACAATGCCTTTGATAATGACAGTATGGTGGACTTTGATGAGCGTATTCAGAAGCTGTCGGGCAAAGCATCGATTACTTATTGCTGTGAACCTAAATTAGACGGATTGGCCATCAGTTTACGTTATGAAGATGGGTATTTGGTACGCGGCCTTACCCGTGGCGATGGGTTGACGGGCGAAGATATCACCTCGAATATTAAAACGATCTATTCAGTACCTTTAAAACTGCGGACTGAAACACCCCCTCCTGTACTTGAGGTTCGTGGTGAGATTTACATGCCAAAAGCTGGTTTTGAAAAGCTCAATCAAATAGCGGCTGAAAAAGGCGAGAAGGCGTTTGTTAATCCGCGTAATGCGGCGGCTGGTAGCTTACGTCAGCTAGATCCTAAAGTGACAGCTGCGCGTCCTCTGGTGCTCTGTGCATACAGTATTGGTTATGCGGAAGGCTGGTCGCAGCCAGACAGTCATTACGACGGGCTGCTACAGTTATCGGAGTGGGGCTTTAAAGTGAACGATTTAATGTCTCGCGTTGAAGGGGTTCAAGGTTGCTTGGATTACTTTGCTCAGCTTTCAGAGCAACGTGATGGCCTAAGTTATGACATCGATGGGATTGTCTATAAGGTCGACAGCATTGCTCAACAAAAACAGCTTGGTTTTGTCGCGCGGGCGCCGCGTTGGGCGATTGCTCGTAAATTTCCTGCTCAAGAAGAAGTGACACAGATCTTAGGCGTTGATTTTCAAGTCGGTCGAACGGGCGCCATTACGCCAGTCGCGCGCTTACAGCCTACTTTTGTGGGTGGTGTTACGGTGTCTAATGCAACACTGCATAATCAAGATGAGATGGACCGTCTAGGTGTCAAGGTGAATGATTGGGTGGTCATTCGTCGTGCTGGTGATGTTATCCCACAAGTCGTGCAAGTGATTGAAGAGCGTCGTCCTGATGATGCGCAAGAGATTCAGTTCCCAACCCAATGCCCGGTATGTGAATCAGACATTGAACGTGTCACAGGCGAAGCTGTTCAGCGCTGTACCGGCGGCTTAGTATGTGGTGCTCAGTTGAAGGAGCGTCTAAAGCACTTCGTATCGCGTAAGGCCATGGATATAGACGGTCTGGGTGATAAGCTGATTGAACAGTTGGTCGAAGCAAAGTTGGTGGCAACGCCCGTGGATATCTATTTGCTCAAAGATAAGCCTGCGCGTCTATTAGCTATGGAGCGTATGGGGGACAAGTCGGTTGAGAAGCTACTTGATGCCATCGAAGCTTCAAAACAAACCTTGTTTAATCGCTTTGTCTATTCCCTTGGTATTCGCGAAGTAGGTGAAGCAACGGCACGCACCGTCACACAGTATTTCGGCACTCTTGAAAAACTGATGACGGCAACGGAAGAAGACTTGATTGAAGTAGAAGACGTTGGACCAATTGTTGCTCAGCACATTCGCATGTTCTTTGATCAGGAAGACAACGTTGCAACAGTACAAGGGCTATTAGAGCAAGGCATTACATGGCAATCAGAAGACGCTGATGAGGTTGGCGAGCAGCCTTTAGAAGGTAAAACCTACGTTGTCACCGGAACTTTAACGCGTTATTCGCGGGACCAAGTCAAAGACATGCTGATTAAGTTAGGTGCGAAAGTCAGCGGCTCTGTGTCGGGTAAGACTGATTGTTTGGTGGCTGGCGAAAAAGCTGGCTCTAAACTGACTAAGGCGCAGTCGCTTGAGGTGCCTGTAATGGATGAAGAAGCCTTACATGAAATGTTGATAACGTTAGGAGCGGTATAATGGATACGTTGATCCCGTTTGATTCTTTAGATTCCGACACTCTAAATAATGTGCTCAACGACATTGTTTCCCGTGATGGCACAGATTATGGGGAATATGATTTATCAACCGAACAAAAACGTGAACAAGCGCTTCGCTCATTAAAAAGTGGTGAAGCGGTATTACTGTTTGATACGGAAAGCGAAACGATACAATTGGTGCCGAAACAGGCTGTGCAGCAACGCTATTAGTTCAGTTAATAAGATCAGACATTAAAAAAGGGCTATTTAGGCTAATGCTGTTCACTTAAGGATTGCATTAAGTTAAATAGCCCAAGAAAATCCGATTAAGCATTCTTAATCGGATTTTT
>NZ_LTAX01000002.1 GCF_001639745.1 Marinomonas gallaica | reverse complement strand
CTCATGCCCTGCTTGTGGAGAACGTACTGTTACTTATCTTGGCGATGCTTCTGAGAGTAAAGTGATAGAACGGCTTCACGTCATGCTGCCATGGGACAATGGCAGTTAGCATTAGCGCTCAGTGAGGTCAGGGTATAAAAATAGATCAGATCATAAAGTCTGAGGGAAGCGCTTGCCTCTCTGGTCAAATCACGCTACAAAAGGGTACATTATGAACCAACATAGCGGCGATCAAAGACGATCTGAAGCGGCATAGTCCAAACAGACTCTGATGTTTAGCGAATTATTTAACAGGGACGTCCCACCATGAAAAAAGCAAATCCCCTATATAGACAACGCAGCCGTTCAACAGTGGGTTATAGCCGCAGCTACGCTGCCGTATAACCCTTAATTGTTAAGTGCAATCAGAGAGTCACATCAAAAAGTAGGGAAGTATGAGCATTAATATAAAATGGGATGGTGATTGTCGTTTTAAAGTGTCAACCGAAGACGGCTTTACGTTTAATGTTGACGCTACAAGTGAGACAGCCCCTTGTCCAACGGAAGTTCTATTGTCGGCTTTAGGTTCATGTAGTGCTACGGATGTCGTCTTGTTACTACAAGATCAAGGTTTTGAAGTTAAAGGCCTAGAAAATAAGGTCAGTTTCGCCCTAACGGAATCAGAACCTCGTTTATATAAATCAGCAAACTTACACTTTACAGTAAATGGCAGTGGTTTTAAGGAGTCTGACATTTTGCGAGCAGCTCAAGAGGCGGTGGAAAAGCATTGTCATGTTTGTCTTATGTTGAGCCCTACAATCGATATCACTTGCTCAGCTGAAGTGGGTGAAAATTGCACTTAACAAAGCGTTTAAGAGGGATTCACAACGCTTGGCAGTTTTGGTTCAAAGTTTAGCTTTTGTGTTTATGGCACAATGGTTTAAATTGGGGGGCATCGCGTTGTTCACCCCTTAACGCGGCGTTATACCTGCTAAGCTAAATTTCATTGAGTTATTTTTTGATGAATGGTAATGTCACCAAATGCAAGAAAATACTTCATACAACTTTAATTCAATTTCATGGTGGCGCTCTATTTTATAGAGCGGCGCTGAATCACATCTATTCAAAGCCGTCGGAAGACTGCTTGTGAATAATCTCATTTATGTCTCCGATGGTATAACTATTAGGAGGCATATTATGCACAATTCTCAAAAAACTATTAAAAAAGAAAAAATATTAACTGGAGATAGAGCAACTGGTCAGTTGCATCTGGGGCATTTTGTTGGCTCGCTTCAGCAACGAGTTGAGCTGCAGCATGATTATGAGCAAACCGTTTTAGTTGCAGATTTACAAGGCTTAACCGATAACGGCCATAATCCACATAAGGTATCGTCCAATATTTTGAACGTTGTCGCTGATTATTTAGCTGTCGGTATTGAACCTGAAAAAACAACTATTTGCTTGCAGTCAGCTATTCCTGCGTTATCTGAATTGACTATGTATTATTCAAACTTAGTTTCTGTTGCTAGACTACAGAGAAACCCAACGGTGAAAAGTGAGGTCTCAGCTAAGTCATTTGGTCGCTCAATTCCAACAGGTTTTTTAACATACCCGATTAGCCAAGCCGCAGATATTACCGCCTTTAGAGCCACTTTAATTCCTGTTGGTGAAGACCAATTACCAATGATTGAGCAAACAAATGAGATAGTGAGAAAACTAAATCATATTGCACAAGATGATATTCTAGTGGAGTGTCGGCCATTATTAAGTAAGGTGTCTCGCTTACCAAGTGCCGATGGTAAAAGTAAAATGTCAAAATCTTTGGGTAACTGTATATTCTTGAGTTCAAGTGAAAAGGAAATTTCGAAAGCCGTAAAGTCGATGTACACCGATCCTAATCATTTAAATATTGAAGACCCTGGGCAAATTAATGGTAATGTTGTATTTACGTATTTAGATGCATTCCACTCTGACTCAGTTTATGTTGATGAGCTAAAAGGTAGGTACCAAACCGGTGGTTTAGGTGACGGAGCAACCAAAAAAATTCTAGAAGAGTGCTTGCAGAGTATATTAAAGCCAATTAGAGAGCGTAGGGAAATGTTTATGTCAGATAAAGCTCAATTAATAGACATTCTTAGAGCTGGTAGCCAAAAAGCCGAAGAAGAATCTAATCAAGTATTAAATAGGGTGAAGTGCGCATTTGGTCTTAACTTATTTAATTAGAAAAGATCAATAAGGTAGGTATAACAAGCCGTTCAAGCAGGACAAATAATATGTTGGCTTTTGCTCCTTCGTCGCTTATTTTAGCCAACATATTATTTGCCTCTTAACGAGGCGTTATGTGTAAATAGTGAAAGGAGAATAAATTGAGTTCTGGTGATCGTGACCGAACATTGGCTGATGTAGAGAAGACATTCTATGAGGCAATGAGTAAGAACACAGTATTTTCGTCCTTAAATCGTTCTGCATCTGCTCTTGAAAAGCTTGCAGTTAATACTGAGGCTCTGACTGCGGAACTTAAGAATGCCAATGAATTTTCTAGTAAATTAACCAAAAGCCTAAATTGGCTAACTTTTGCTGCTGTTGTAATCGCAGCTGGCGCACTGGTTCTGGAAGTATACAAACTATGCGCAGCCAGCTAGCACATAACAAACCGCTTAAATACGTTCCGGCCACAAAAGGCGTGGCCTCCACCGGACTCGCTAACGCTCGCCGTTAGGCATTAAGGAGGCTTCATGGCAGATTCGCAATTTCAAGATTTCATGACATTTGTTAGATCTCTAGCTCATAAACAGCTTCCAACAATTGGCGGTAAAAGTACATTTACTGTTGAAGTGGTCGGCGATGGTTTTATTTTTACTCCAGAGAGTTCTGGTACTCGCCGAAAATCCAGTAATGCAAAACCTTTTTTTGAGCGACATAGAGCTAATGGTTCATACAAAACGACTGATTACTCTGAAAAATCAGTTAATGCATCTTACTATTTGTCCCTTTTAAAAAGATTTTATGCTAATGACAATAAAGTTGTAGAATTCGACAGTGTTAATTCGCCTGAAGCCATAGAAGGTTATTTACTAGATTTCCAATATTTTAAACTTAAGAGGAATAAAAGCTTAGCTGATGAATGCAAAAAAAGGGATGACTACAAATGTCAAGCTTGTGGATTTAAGTTAAGTGTTAATGGTAAATATGCAATTGAATGCCATCATAAGTTTCCTCTTTCAGAGTCAGGGAAAACTAAGACTAAACTAAGTGATTTAATATCACTGTGCCCTACATGTCATCGCTTAACTCACCTACGACAGCCTGCACTTTCTATTACTGAACTTAAAAGGGTACTGAAAAATGCCTAACAAGCTGTTAAAAAATGACAAAAAATAGTTGGTTTTTGCTCCTTCGTCGCTAATTTTAACCAACTATTTTATTGCCTGTTAACAGGGCGTCAACTACCCAAAGGGCGACCATGCAACCAAGTGATTTAAGGGTGTTTATCCCGAGTAAGGATTACGAAGAATCCAAATCGTTCTACAAGGCGTTGGGGTTTCAAATGGAGCCTGCCAGTGATGATTTAACTATTTTTAGCAAAGGCCCTTGTACATTCTTTTTGCAAAGATTTTTCAATGAGGAGTTGGCAAAAAATCTGATGCTTCAGCTTATCGTGTCAGATATTCAAGAGGCATTTGATGTTATATCTAAAATAAGGGGCATTGATATCAGGTTTGAGCCAATCAAATCGGAGCCTTGGGGAAAGGTCATTTATCTTTGGGGGCCATCAGGGGAGCTGTGGCATGTCACTGAGTTTAGCAGTTAACAAGTCAATAATGTCACTTTGAACATCGATAGGATGGGAAGAGCATGAAGATGTTAGCCGATGATATTTGGATTTTTGATGGCGAGTCTGTGCCGTTCTTTGGGTTGCCTTATTCCACGCGGATGACGGTGGTTAGGTTGTCTAGTGGCGATCTTTGGGTTCACAGGCCGATCAAGTTGTCGGCGTCCATTATGGAGCAGGTGGACAATTTGGGCGGCGTTAAATACTTAATCGCGCCAAATCAATTGCACCATTTATTCTTGCCTGAATGGATGTCGGCTTACCCTAATGCAGAGGTTCATGGTACAGATGGGGTAATGAAAAAACGCAGTGATTTGTCTTTTCATGCGCCGCTGAATAATTCACAACGTTATGCTTGGGATTCAGACATTGAGCATGAGTTGTTTACTGGCTCGCCTTTGATGGAAGAGTGTGTGTTTTATCACCATCACTCAGGTACGTTGATTGTGACGGACTTGGTAGAGAACTTCTCGGGGAATGAGTTTAACGGCTGTCAACGTGTGGTGGCGAAAGGTGCGGGTATTTTAGCGCCGAATGGCAAGACACCTTTGGATTGGCGGTTAAGTTTTATCTTTGGTAAGGCGAAAGCCCGAAAACACTTTAATAAAGTGTTGTCTTGGAACCCTCAAGTATTGGTAATGGCACATGGGGAAATTGTCAGCGAAGAGACGGACAGGTTCTTACACAGGTCTTTCAAATGGTTACTGTAGCAAGCCCTTGAATAACCCCTGCCAGTCTCGCGTTTAACCCTTATTTCTTAATACGAATCTTGCTGCAAAAACGCTGAAATATCGTGGTACATGTCATCGTGAAGTGCAGGACGTGTGCTTTCGCCATCTCGGCATACGATGCTGTCTCCTGGTGATTCTTCTTCCAAAATGGCTTCTGCGCCTTCTTTGCAGAGCTGCATAAAGCTAAAGTGCAGTGCCTCGCTGTAGGTTTTGTAGCGACGTTTTAAAAGCGGAATGTGCTCGGCCAAAAAGCCGGTTTCCAGCTTCTCATCTAAGTCACCGATATCAATGCCGGCAGACAGTAATAACGCTGGCGTTGAGAGGGTTTTTAAGCTGTCGATCGATAACCCTCGTGCTAGACCAAGGTCCAGTGAGACGATTTTTTGAATACGAGAGTCCTGTAAATTCGATGCGTCAGAAGGCGCTTTTTGTGTCAGGTCCATCTCGTCAATGACGGCTGTGATTCTAGGGTTAGGGTAGCGGTTGTATTGCGCTAACAGCTGCACTGGGTCGGTCTGAGCGCCTGCAAGTAACATAACCGTCCAACCACCTAGGGAATGGCCAATAGCACTGATGCGGTGTTGATCAATAGCGTCTTGCCAAGTGGGGCTCGCCAGCAGCCAATCTAATGTGCGGGTGAGGTCTCGTGGTCGTTGCCACCATTGCTGTGCCGCTGCTTTGTCATGGCTATAAAAGGTGGTTCCGATGTGGTCGACGCCAGCCACGATGTAGCCAGCTTGTACTAAACGCGTTGCTAGCCAGTTTAAATTACGCCAACTACCACGATAGCCATGGGAGAGCAGTACCAGCGGAAAGCGTCCTGCTTGCAGGGTGGCTTCTTGTATGACCGAGGTGCCAAGGAAGACGCTGTTTTCAGCCACTTGAGTGATGGGCGATTGGTCTGCGGTGGGATACCAAAGAGTCACTGGCACAGGGCGGTCGGATTTATTGCCAATCTGAGTTTGAGTAAAGCCCACTTGATAAGAGGGGCTGCTGGCAAGTACTTCCATAGCAAACAAGAAACAGATCAGGGTTAGAAGGTATTTCATCGTGGGGTGACTCCCTTGTGTTAACACGGTAAGAAGCCTCAACTATGGAGTAAACACAGCATGGAGGCGTCCTAAGACCGTACTTAGGACGTCCTTAAACCCGATATAGGACGTGAAAGCGGTGCTAAATCGTGATGATCGTAATTCTTTTAAGCACGATTGAGTCGCATTGGTTAGGCAGCAAGTAAAAAAACGTCTAATGGGCCCAGCTGCTTGCGTGAGCCTTGGCACTAAGCGCGAATTAGCCTAAGTTGTTTTATAAGGTGTCACGGAGGGCGAAGCGTGTATTGTAGAACATGCGCTTACGTCAAACATGTTAGACGCTCGTGTTCGAGCATCACTTATGGCTGAGGAATTATTATGAATAACAAAATTATCGGGATTATATTGATCGCTGTTGGCGCGGCCTTAGCTCTATGGGGATACAACGTTTATGACGCCGCAGGGTCGCAAATTGATCGAGCTTTGAGCGGAGACACGCCTATTGAGGCTTGGCTCGGCATGGTTGGCGGTGCTGTCTGTATCGGCATTGGCTTGTTAAGAATCAAGTAAGACGGCCGCTCGTTAGAGTCAGTTGAAACAACATTTTTTCTGACTCTAACGTAGCTAAACGCAGGCTTGGCTCATGTAATGTTTAAGCATCGATGTAATCTAACCCTGTCGCAAGCTGGTCAAAGACAAAGCGCACTCGCGGGTTGGTTCGTAACTCACGATGGCTAACTAACCAGACCGGTAATTCAAATAATGGTTGTTCAGATCGACGCACCGCTTTAAATCCAAGTCGGTTGCCAATGTCTGTAGGCAGGATGACCATACTGTCGCCTTGGTGAGCAAGTACCACATGTAGCCATTGAAAGCTGGTAGTCACTTGAAAGTTCTCAACCCCCACTGACCAGCCGCGTTGATTCAACATTCCAATCACTTTTTCTTGTTGATCAAAGCCAATAATCTGTACGTTTTTATAATCCGTTCGCTCCAGTTGAGACACATATTCTTCTCTACCAAATAGGTCAATCGGTTCCATTGCCAGTTTGCGGGTTATCAAGTCAGCCTGTTCAGGACGTTTATTACGGATTGCGATGTCGGCTTCGCGTGTTTTGAGGTTAGACATGGCGTTGGATACCTCAATATTCAATTGTAACTCTGGCGCTTGTTCACGAATGCGTTTCACGATGGAAGGGATTCGAAAAGCCGCATCGAGTTCGCTTACAGCTAAGGTGACGGAACCGCGTAAGCTTTCTGATTGGCCTTTTGCGCTCAGTGACATTTGCGTCGCCGCTTCTTGCATAACCTCGATATAACGAATTAATTGATGGCCTGCGTCTGTTACTTGAATCCCGCGGCCCATGCGTTCGAATAAGGTGAGCCCGAGCTGAGCTTCCAGCGAACTCATTTGTCGGCTTAGAGTAGACTGGCTGAGATCGTGTGCGTCGGCTGCAGCGGTCAATGAGCCCATGTTGGCAACAGTCAGGAACACGCGCGCGTGGTTCCAATCAAAAGTGTTTTTATCCATCCGTTAATGCATACCTTCTAGTTTTTTTTGCCATATATCTTTCATTTATGCATTCGTATAGTGAGCAAATCTTAACCATGAGACAAGTGATTCGATATGAAAATTTTTATTGCAGGTTTGACTGGTGCTACGGGGAGGCTGCTTGCGTCTCAGCTGCTTGCAAATGGACATACGGTATTTGGTTTAGCTCGTGATCCAAATACTTTACCTATCAATATTCGCTTCCATTGGAACATGAGAATTCAGCAGGGTAGCTTGCTGGATATACCCGATAAGGAATTACACGCGGTACTGAATGAAGTCGAGGGTATTGCATGTTGCTTGGGCCATAACCTAACGCGACAAGGTATTTGGGGGCAGCCGCGAACGCTGGTACGAGACGCTGTGCAGCGATTGGTTGAGTTAACTCAGCACAAGCCGATGCGTTTGGTGTTGATGAGCAGTACTGGTGTCATCAATATCCATAACAATGAGCAATTGAAACGAGTGGATCGTGCTGTGATTTCGGTATTGCGTAAAATCTTACCGCCCCATAAAGACAATGAATTGGCGGCGGCATTGTTGCAAAACCAAACCTACCCGAATTTGGAATGGTGCATTGTCCGCCCCGATAACCTGGTTGATCATGATGACGTGACTGACTATAAAGCCTTTGCCTCACCGCAGTTAGGTGTGATTACAGATACTGGGCAAACAAGCCGAATTAACGTGGCACACTTTATGAGCACGTTGCTGACAGACGAGGTAACGTGGGAAAACTGGCGAGGCCAATGGCCAGTGTTGTATAACGCCGCTGATTTACATGAAAAATGCGTTTCGCTTTCATCGTTTTAGTTTGATATAGAGGCGCTTTTGAAGGGTTGGTTTTGTTCGTCATCTCGGACATTATGAGGGTAATAAAGCAAACTTTTAGAGCGAATGGGGGCAAAGTGAAAAATCAAAGTACGTTGTTTTTTTTCTGCGGAAAAATGGGGGCGGGCAAGTCGACAAAAGCCAAAGTCATTGCGGCAGATAACCATGCCGTTCTCGTCTCAGAAGACGAATGGCTAGCAGCCCACTACCCTACGCAAATTCAAACATTTGAGGACTATATTAAGTACTCAAATCTCATCAAACCGTTTGTTAAAAAGCACATTCAAAGTCTACTCAGCCTCGGTGTAAATGTGGTAATGGATTTTCCTGCCAATACAGTGAAGCAAAGGGCATGGTTTGTATCGCTTTGTCGCGAAGTGAACTGCAGCCACGAACTTTGGTTTTTAGACGTGACGGACGAGCAGTGTTTGTCTCATATTGCGCAGCGTCGTATTGAATCCCCAGAACGTGCACTGTTCGACACGGAAAGCGTGTTCCACCACGTAACGCAATACTTTGAGCCACCGACCGCTGATGAAGGGTTAACAATAAAGTGAGTCGCTCAAAGCGCTTGTTAACCTTGCTGGACTTGTTGCGTCAAAGCCGTCGTCCGATAACTGCACGCCAATTAGCACAGCAGCTTAATGTCAGCGTACGCAGTATTTACCGCGATATTGCGACCCTGCAAGAGCAAGGGGCGCAGATCGAAGGCGAAGCCGGTGTTGGTTATCAAATGGCATCGGGCTTTTGGTTACCGCCTCTCAATTTCACGTCACAAGAATTAGAAGCGTTGGTGTTAGGCATGCGCTGGGTCACCCGACAGGCAGACCCTGAGCTGGCACACAGTGCGGCGGCTTGTTTGGGCAAAGTGCTGTCTGAGTTGCCGGACGATTTAGCCGATGAGGTGACGCACAACACGCTATTGGTCGGCCCTGCTGCGTCTCTGGCAGATGATGATAATGTGGCGCGTTTGCGTGCCGCACTGCAAGCTGAATTTAAAATCGAGTTTCAATATCAAGATCAAGCAGGGCGTAACAGCCAACGAGTGGTGTGGCCGATGGCGCTGGGCTACTTTCAAACCGCGCTCATGTTGATTGCTTGGTGTGAGACGCGCCAAGACTTCCGCCACTTTCGTGTGGATCGATTGTACGACTTAGTCGTCAAGGACCAAGCTCGCTATCCAACAGCTCGGCGTACGCTGATGAATCAATGGTACGAGCAACAACAGATTCCTAAGCCGTTACCGTTTTAAGCAAAACCCTACTGACAGAAACTGACGCATAAGCGTTTTATGCTGTACTTCTTCTTAATACAGAATGGAGTATCAATATGATGTTAAGTGGTTTCGTACTTTATGTCGCATCCCTTTCCCATAGCGTCGCGCTATACAGCGAGATTCTCGAGCAGCCACCCACCAGACAATCCGATGATTTTGCGCTGTTTGTCACGCCCGTAGGGCAATCCTTGCGTTTGTGGCAACAGGATAAAGTGATCCCCACGACTAATGCCTCGGCCGGTGGCGCTGAAGTCGTCTTAAACGTCGGCAGCCTAAATGAGCTGCAAGCACAATGGCGTCGTTGGCAGTCACTCGGTTTGCAGCCGATTCAACCCATTGAAACCCTGAGCTTTGGCGAGACTTTCATGATGACCGATCCCGATGGCCATCGTCTTCGTTTGATGAGACTGTCTGTATGAATCAGTGCGCGCTCTGCCAGTGCTGACCATGTCGCCAGCGGTTTAGAGTAATGCTTTATGTAGGTGTGCCATGGCAAAGCATGGCCATTGAAACGCCTGAGTGCAGGAGATTGGGTGGCGTATTACTCGTCCACCCAAACGCTCGGCGGACAAATCAAACTGGGTATTTCCTATCAAGTAGAAATGGGGCCTACGTTTAAACCTTAGTATCGCTCGATTCCAGGTGTCTAATTCGCTTGCGCCAAGTCTCACTCTTCGATCTTATCTGTTTTTAAAAATGCTCGATTCAAACACATGTTAAAGCGCTTGCGTAAAGTTGGTCGTTAATTGTAGGTCGAGTGCTTTTTCTGGGATGGTCAATAGGCAGTCATTGAATTACTATAAGGGATGGTTATTTAATGCTCGTAAATTGAGCAGCGGATATTTTGTGCATAGGGATGTTATGAAGGGACGTACATGTTTGATTAGGAATCGGTTGGGGCTTTTATTTCTGCTTCTAATCAGTCTGGCAGGCACATCCCATGGACAGGATATCTTAACGCCTGAAGAACGACTATGGCTGGATCAACAGCCTGTGATTCGCTTTGCACCCGCACCCAACTTCCCCCCAGTTGAATTCTTTAATGAAGATAACGAATATCAAGGTATTACGGCTGACTTTATTAAAATAATCGACCAACAACTCAATCTAGGGCAGAAGCTAGAGATCGTCCAGCTTAAGGATTGGGGCGAAGTCATGTCTGAAGGGCGCTCGCGTGGAATAGATATGTGGGGCGCTGCTGAGAAAACCGCAGCACGTAGTCAGTATATGCAGTTTACCGAGCCTTATATACGCTTGCCCGCGGTGATTATTGTACGTCAAGAGTTTGCCGGTGATGGAATAGAGGCGCTCGTAGGCAAAAAAGTCGTCGGTATCGAAAATTACGCATCTTATGAACATTTGCAAGAGAACTACCCGCAACTCAATGCGTTAGGTGTCCCGGATATAGAGGCTGGACTGCGGATGGTCTCTTATGGGGCGGCCGATGCGATCGTCGCGAACAACGCGGCGGCTATTTACTATATTGAAAAAAATGGTCTGACGAATCTTAAAGTAATCGGGGAGTCAGGCTTTGAATGGAATTTACGCTTCGCAGTAAGAGATGACTGGGCACCGTTGTTGTCCATTATGCAAAAAAGCCTAGACAGTATTACGGCGCTGCAGAAACGCGATATATACCGTTATTGGATTAATTTAGATTCATCAGATGGCTGGAAATTCACGAAAGACTATATGTTGATCGCGATGGCTGGCGCTCTGGTGGTTATTGTATTGGTTCTATTTGGCTGGGGGTGGCGGAAAAGAGCGGCAGTGAATATGCAGCGGCTCACTCAGCGAATTGAAGAGCAAAAAAAGATAGAAGAAGAACTAAAAAATCTGGCCACGACCGATGAGCTAACCGGCACCTACAATCGCCGTGCTATTTTAGAAATCGCACAAACTGATTATCAAAAGTGTCTTGATGAAGGACAACCCTTTAGTGTGTTGCTGATGGATATTGATCACTTTAAGCAAGTGAATGATCAATACGGTCATGAAGTGGGGGATCGGGTGATCAGGGCTATTGTGAATGTCTGTAGCGATATATTGAAGGTCAAGAAAATCGGTGATATCGGTCGCATTGGCGGCGAAGAGTTTGTGGTTCTCCTTCCAATGATCGACCACATAGAGGCACATTCAGTGGCTGAACAGCTAAGGCAATGTGTCGAAAAAGAGCCTATCCAATGTGTCGAAAATACTTGGTACAGTGCAACGGTTAGCGTCGGTTTGGCGTCTCTGGAGCACTCTGAAAAGTTTGACGAATTGTTAAATAGGGCGGATATGGCTATGTATCAGGCAAAGAAAGCGGGCCGTAACCGTGTGGCCGTTTCGCAAGAGCTTGTCGCTGGCTAATCATTGCTTTGCTGGCTCTATCCCACGTATTTAATTCGCTTGTGCCATGTCATTCTTCGACCTTATCTATTTTTTAAAAGAGCGCGAATCAAACACATGTGAAATCGCTATTTACCACGTATGAGCGGATTCCATCCGCGATCAAAGCGATAGCTTTGCCCTGCAGCATTGAACCTCACGTAGGAGCGCACTCCGTGCCGCGACCTGTAAGACCTCGCTGCGCGAGGGAATCAACGCCGCAATCTAGGCAACCTTCCTTCTAGGTTACTAGTGCTCCAGTGTTGGTGCTCATTAACCTTATTGCAGACTCTATTCCATGTGTTTAATTCGCTTGCGCCATGTCTCATTCTTCGACGCGTCAGCGCTCATTAAACAACTTGGAATATCGCTAATATGCCGCGTATGAGCGGATTGTATCCGCGATCAAAGCGACAGCTTTGCTCTGTTGTACGACCTCGCAGAGCGAGGGACTTGTCTCAATTAGAAATAGCCTCAATTGTTTTTATACTTCTTGTGGATAAGCCCAAAACTTGTTTGTATATACAGTCTATTTTTGCTTTATCAAATCGAATGCGCATTTTTATGATTTGAATACCGTTCAGTTTCTCGGTCTGTCATAGAGGTGTCAGCGAAAGTGTATTAAGATCAATAACTAACCAATGACACAGTCAGAATAACGTGCTGTGGACAACTGATATAACGCGCATTCTCGATTTCATGTTTTGAATTGCTATGGGATAAGCCAGAATAATGTTTTTAAAACAAATCATTAGAAATTTTGATTTGGGATTTCTGGAGCCGCGTAAACACGCATGCGCACTATTAAGCTGTATACGCTATAGGAGAGATCGTGGGTAGATTGAAAGATAAGATTGTTTTAGTAACTGGTGCAGCTAGAGGTATCGGTCAGGCGGTGTCAGAGCTTTTTTGTGAAGAAGGTGCCACCGTAATCCTTAGTGATATTAATGATGAGTTAGGCCAAAAGGTTGCTACTGATATTGGTGGTAAGGCTGAGTACCATCATTTAGATGTTTCAAGTGAAAAGGATTGGGAAGAAACCAGTAACTATATCTTAGAAAAATATGGAAAACTGGATGTATTAATTAATAATGCCGGAATCACAGGGTTTCTTGAGACTTCAGGCCCACATGACCCAGAACATTTAGATATTGATAGCTGGAACAAAGTACATAGTGTCAATTTAGATGGTGTTGCTTTTGGTTGTAAAGAGGCCATCAGATTAATGAAAGGTTCAATTTCAGCAAGTATTGTAAATTTATCATCTCGCTCGGGTATGGTTGGCATTCCGGGAGCGGCGGCTTATGCATCAAGTAAAGCTGCGATAAGGAATCACACTAAAACAGTGGCCTTATACTGCGCAGAAAAAGGTTACCCTATTCGCTGCAATTCTATACACCCAGGTGCAATTTTAACTCCAATTTGGGATGCGATGTTAGGTGAAGGAGAAGTAAGAAAAGCCGCGATTAAAGGCATCGCTAAAGATGTGCCTCTCGGCACTATGGGTGAGGCTAAAGACGTAGCGTATGCAGCCTTATATTTGGCGTCTGATGAATCAAAATATGTTACGGGAATTGAGCTAAACGTAGATGGTGGTATCTTAGCAGGTAGTGCGGCGGCGCCATCACAAGAATAGCGTATAACAAGCAGCAGCAATCTGACTCCGCAAACTGCCACGCTTTTTGTTCCAAAAATCCCGCCAGCTTACTACGCAGTTGAGCTGAGCGTTAGCTTTCTCAAGGAGATTATATGAGGCAAAGAGTTACTGGGTTTGACCTTGCAAGAGCATTGGCAATTTTCGGCATGGTCATTGTTAATTTTAAAATTGCCATGAACGCTGAAACTGGCAACCTGTTATTGATAAGTTTTGCTGGGCTTTTTGAAGGTCGAGCATCGGCCTTGTTTGTTATTCTTGCAGGTGTTGGCGTGACATTTCTGACCAATAAAGCAAGAGAGTCTAGTGATGGGGCGCTTGTATTAAAAAATCGTTTATCGCTGATAAAACGCGGGCTACTACTGATTGCGATCGGTCTTGTATACACTCCAATATGGGAAGCTGACATCCTCCATTTTTATGGCTTTTATTTTTTAATAGCTGCGGCCATATTTACAGTTAACGACAAAGTCTTACTATTTATATCGGCAATTATCATGCTGGTATTCCCAGTCTTAATGCTGTTTCTGAATTATGAGCAGAACTGGGATTGGTCAACATTAACGTATGAAAACTTTTGGTCATTCGATGGAATGATTAGGCATATAGTATTTAACGGCTTTCACCCCGTCTTTCCCTGGGCAGCATTTTTGATATTTGGGATGTGGCTGGGGAGGCAGGATTTATCCCAAAGCTTGATGAGAAAAAAGTTGCTTGCTTTGTCACTCATCACTTTGCTTGTCACCGAATGTGGTTTTTATCTGATAAGAGGAACTATCGGTGATGGTAGTGCGCTTGAAATGACATCTGAAGAAGTAACATTTCTGTTTTCAACATCGATTATACCTCCATTGCCCCAATACATAATCTCTGCTGGCAGTTCCGCCGTTGTTGTGCTAGTTGCTTGCTTATACTTTTCAGATAGATTTTCTGAAAGCAACATCAACAAATGGCTGTACAAAACAGGACAATTGTCTTTGACCTTGTATGTTGCTCACGTCATTGTTGGTATGGGTACCCTTGAGTCAATTGGTCGGTTAGAAAATCAGACAATAAACTTCTCACTACTTAGCGCATTAATATTTTGTGTTTGCGGGATAGTTTTTAGTGTTGTATGGCTTAAGTTTTTTAAAACTGGACCGTTAGAATGGGTTTTCCGTAAAGTAGCAAGCTAACAATGCATTGCAGCGGACAAGCCACTGAATGCGGCGTTCAAATAAGCCGCTTTGCGGATTTTCCCCTGACTCCTTAGAGCTACACAGTTAGCCGTCATGGAGCTTGCTACACACAAAGTGATAGAATAGTGTCACTTTAATATTCCTTTGGAGCAGCTCTAATGAAAGTAGAGCTCGGTACATCACTCAAACGCCAAGCGACTAAGATACTTGCTGATCTCGACGACACTAAAGAACCAGTGTTAATTACTAAACACGGTAAGCCTTCTGCATATCTGGTTGATGTTGATGATTACGAGTTTATGCAAAATCGTCTGATGATTCTGGAGGGGATAGCACGAGGTGAGCGCGCATTAGCTGATGGTAAAGTGGTGAGTCATGATGATGCCAAGGACAAAATGTCAAAATGGTTGAAGTAATCTGGACTGAACCTGCGCTATCTGACCTCAACGATATTGCAGAATACATCGGCTTGAAAATGTTGTCGCAGCTAAGCAATGGGGCCAAATAGTTTTCTCTAAAGTTGAACGCCTTGAAACCTTTCCTGAATCGGGTCGTATTCCGCCAGAATTAGAGCAGTTAAATTATCGTGAAGTTGTCGTTAATCCATGTCGTGTTTTCTGTAAACAAGACGGTGAAAAAGTATTTATTCTGTTTGTTATGCGTGCTGAGCGAGATTTGCGTAAATTCCTGTTAAACAAGCAATAACCTTTGATAATGAGCGCGGTTAACAAACTGCTCAAGAAGAATTCGCAACGTGTTGCTTTGAGTGCTTAAGGCGGTATGCGGCAGCTTTTGTATTGGGTTGCTCAAACCTTAACGATCCATGGTGGCAGTCGTGATGTGGATCTATGCGATATCAAAGAGTTAGAGTGTTTATAAAGTGACCTCATTTTGAATGTGGCGTGAAATCTAAAGGCAGTGATAATGAACAAAGCGGTGCAAGAACGGTTCGATGAGTACCCTGAAGATGCGCGGTTGCGGCTGGAAGTGTTGCGCAGTTATATCTATGAATTGGCTGATGCGTTGGCTCTTGGGCAGGTCGAAGAGTCTTTAAAATGGGGTGAGCCGAGCTACCGTGTGAAATCAGGCAGCCCGATTCGTATGGATTGGAAAGCAACATCGCCACAGCATTACCGTTTGTTCTTTCATTGCCAAACCAAGTTGGTCGATACGTTTCGCGCGTTACACGGCGATGCGTTGGTGTTTGAAGGCAATCGCGCCATTGTCTTAGATCTATCTCAGCAGATTCCAGAGTTTGCCATCAAGCATTGCTTAGAGCTGGCTTTAACCTATCACCAGCGAAAGCATTTACCACTTTTGGGGGCGTAGAAGAGCTTCAAAAAAGCCCTTCAATATTGCCTTGTTCAGTCAGGCCAATGCGGTTAGCGGCGGGTTCTCGTGGTAGCCCAGGCATGGTCATGATGTCTCCGCAAACGACGACGACAAAACCTGCCCCTGCGGACAGATGGACTTCTCGAATCGGTACAACATGTCCACCGGGTGCACCTTTTAACGAAGGGTCGGTTGAGAAGCTGTATTGTGTTTTGGCGATACAGACGGGCAAATGACCGTATCCAGACTGTTCCAACATATTAAGATGATCGCGCGTTTTTTGGTCGGCAGTAATGTCGTCGGCGCGATACAGACGCGTGGCAAGCGTGTGGACTTTGTCCCATAAGCCTAGGTCATTGTTATAAAGCGGCTGGCAAGTGGGCTGTTCTGTTTGGATTAAGCCTACGACTTGCTTGGCGAGGGCTTCGGTGCCTGCGCCGCCGTCAGACCAGTGTGAGCAAATCTCGGCGCTTACGCCATGGGATTTGGCGATGTCTCGGATCAGTTCTAGCTCCGCGTCGGAGTCGGTGGTGAAGCGGTTCACGGCGACCAGTACGGGCACGTTAAACTGCTTCATATTCTCAATGTGTCGAATCAGGTTATCGCAACCCGATCGAACGGCGTCGATGTTTTCTGTATCGAGCGCTTCTTTGCTCACGCCGCCGTGCATTTTTAAGGCTCTGACCGTGGCGACAATGATGGTCGCATCGGGAGTCAAGCCTGCGCTGCGGCATTTGATGTCGATAAATTTCTCTGCACCGAGGTCGGCACCAAAGCCAGCTTCGGTGATCACGTAATCGGACAACTTCAATGCGGCTCGAGTGGCAATCACCGAATTACAGCCATGGGCAATATTAGCGAATGGGCCGCCGTGGACAAAGGCTGGGTTGTGTTCGAGGGTTTGTACTAGGTTGGGCGCTAGGGCCTCTTTTAACAATACCGACATCGGGCCGGGGGCTTTAAGCTCTTTGGCTGTAATAGGTGTTTCGTCGCGACGGTAGCCGACGACGATGTTGCCCAAGCGCTGCTCTAAGTCTTTTAAGTGACGAGCAAGGCAGAAGATCGCCATGACTTCCGAGGCCACGGTAATGTCAAAACCATCTTGGCGTGGGAAGCCATTATTGGGCCCGCCCAGTGCGCAGGTGATTTGACGCAAGGCCCGGTCGTTCATGTCCATGACGCGTCGCCATACAATGCGCCGCTGGTCGAATTCCAGCTCGTTTCCCCAATGAATATGATTGTCAATTAACGCTGAAAGTAGGTTGTGCGCGGTACTGATGGCGTGGAAATCGCCGGTAAAATGAAGGTTGATGTCTTCCATCGGAACGACCTGCGCATAGCCACCGCCAGCCGCGCCGCCTTTCATGCCAAAGCAGGGACCAAGACTCGGTTCGCGTAAGCACGCTGAGGCATTATGGCCCAGCCGGTTGAGTGCGTCGGTTAGTCCTACCGTCGTGGTGGTTTTGCCTTCGCCTGCGGGGGTGGGGGTAATGCCTGTTACAAGAATGAGTTTGCCATCAGGTTTGTGTTCAAGTGTTTTTAGGTAGGTTAGGTCGACTTTGGCTTTGTGGTGTCCAAATGGCTGTAAAGCGCTTTCTGGAATGCCAAGCTTTTCGGCGATATGCCGGATCGGCTGTAATGACGCTGCTTGAGCGATGTCGATATCATTCATAGTGCTCACCTCTACGGCTAAACCAACGGGTAAAGATAACGCGATAACGTTAGCTGGAAATAAAAGTATTAGTGTAGTGCATCGAAAAGAAGCTCGCCTACTTGGTAGATCAATGAGTTAGTACTCAGGTGGGCGAGATAAATGAAAGGGGCGAGTCGCCCCTTTATAAGCGTGCTTTAAGGTGTTTCTTTCGCTTGGATATGCAGTTCACCCACTTGCAAATTCACCACTTCGACAAGGGTACCTTTGGCGATTGGGGCGCTGGTGACTAAGCGCCATTCAATGCCAGAGAAGCGGTAAGTCACTTGTTTATCAGGCGCAACGTCTTCGGGTAGTACAAAGCTGTGTCCGATTAAGTCGCTGCTGACGGTGGTGTGCTCTGAGGTTTGTTGTGCCCGTTTCATAATGGGCCACAGTACGATGCCCGTTAGCAGAGTGTAGACCGTGGTAGCGATCAGAGCCCATTGCCACGTGGTTGGGATCCATTCCATGTACATCGACAGGGAGGTCAACAACAGTGCCAGCCCTGCAAATAAGAGTACAAAGGTACTGATTCCCAATACCATGACTTCCACAGCGAGCAGCACGAGTCCTAAGACAGCGAGTGCTTGAACGAGGTGAGTGGCAATAAAATCCATTACGCTTGCTTATTCAGTTGGCTAATAATAGAGGTGGCTTGAGCAACAAGAGAGCCAGCGTCCGTTGAGCTATCCGGTAGGATGACCATGGACGATTCTTTCGCAATCGCGTGCTTCGCTGCAATAGCTTTAGTGGCTAAGTCGAGTTGAATGGCTTTTTGACCACTTTCAGTATTGGCTGATTCACCGACGGTACGTATCGCAGCCGCTTGTGCATCGGCAACGGCGATGATGGCTTTGGCTTCACCTTCAGCGCGCAGAACCTGCTCTTCTTTATCGGCTTCAGCGGATAAAACGACTGACTGTTTCTGACCTTCTGCTCGGTTGATCGCCGCTTGGCGGTCACCTTCAGATTCTAAGATCTGCGCACGTTTCACACGTTCCGCTTTCATTTGGGCTTCCATCGCTTCCATGACCGATTGTGGTGGAATGATGTCTTTGATTTCGTAACGCAGTACTTGGATACCCCACGGGCCAGCCGCTTCGTTGATGGCCGCGACAATATTGGTGTTCAGTGCATCACGCTCTTCAAAAGTCTTATCCAGCTCCATTTTACCCAATTCAGAACGCATGGTTGTTTGAGACAATTGAGTGACGGCAAAAACATAGTCATCGACACCATAAGTCGCTTTGTACGGATCAAGTACACGAAAGTACAGCACGCCATCGACATGTAGGGAGATATTGTCCTTGGTGATAGCGCCTTGTTTCGGCACATCCACGGCTTGCTCTTTCAAAGAACGATCCGCGCCGACACGATCAATAAATGGGATTAAAAAGTTCAACCCCGCTTCTTTAGTGGAACGGAACTTACCAAAGCGTTCAATTAAGTAAGCTCGGTTTTGTGGTACAAAAATAATTGAGGATTTAAGCAGTATTAGAGCGAAGATTAACAGCACGACGGGCACTGTAAAAAAGGTATTAATGAGAAACTCGATCATATCCATGGCGTTGGTTCTTTCCTAAGTTAATAAATAAGCACCCTGAGTTTACTGTGCTTATGAGGGCAAAGATACCACTTAATTGGTCAATGAAATGGGGCTTAATATTCAGTCAATAGACTGAATCGTGTTCTGTATTGGTGCGTCCTAGATCGATCGTGCTTTATGGATTGGCGTTCAAATAATTGACTTGTCGGTCAATTAGTTAAGCGGTGTCAGTAATATTTTGAGGTAATGAATTGAATACTGGGACTTTCGTCTCATCAAAGCCACTTAAAGAAACTTTTGTTTCACTTTGGCATGGGTGTTGCAAACTTCGTTTCATATTATCCATAGATGAAGCGAGGACGCCTGACAATGAAAGCCCTTAAAAAACTGCTTGGCAAAACTTTAATCGCAACCGCTTGTATGGCCGCAGCCATGACGGCAACCGCGGATGTGCTAAGTGATATTAAATCTCGTGATGAGATTCGAATTGCGGTACCACAAGACTTTCCTCCGTTTGGCTCCGTTGGCGCGGATCTAAAGCCCCAAGGCATTGATGTTGATATGGCACATTACATTGCTGATCAAATGGGCGTGGAGTTGAAAATTGTGCCGGTTACTAGCGCAAACCGTATTCCGTACCTGCAAACCAGTAAGGTTGATCTGGTTATTTCAAGTTTGGGCAAAAACCCTGAGCGTCAGAAAGCGATTGATTTTTCGACACCGTATGCGCCGTTCTTTCTCGGTGTGTTTGGTGAGAAAAGTGTCTCAGTAGGAGAGCTTCAAGATCTATCAGGCAAAACGGTCGGTGTGACGCGAGGCTCGGTAGAAGACTTAGAGCTAGAAAAGAATGCCCCGACTAGCGTGAATATTCAGCGTTTCGAAGATAACAACACCACACTCACCGCTTACCTAACAGGTCAGGTTAACTTGATAGCGACGGGTAATTTGGTGGCAACGGAAATTGCGAAACGCAAACCAGCTCGAGCACCAGAAGCGAAGTTTATGCTAAAAGACTCGCCGTGTTACATCGGTATGGCGAAGGGGGAAGCTGCGCTGCAAAGCGAAGTGAACGCCATCATTGCGAAAGCATTAGCCGAGGGCAAGCTCAATGACATTTCAATGAAATGGCTAAAAGCGCCGTTACCAGCAGGCTTTGGTGTGTAAGGCGTAGGCTATGCTGAATTTTTCGGACTTATTGCCGTATACCGATGTGTTCCTTGGTGGTCTGCTGACCACCATCGAGCTCACTGTATTGACGACGTTTTTAGGGGTGATGGTGGGCACGCTGTGTGCGTCGATCCGTCAATATGGAAACAAGGCCAGCCGTCGAGTGGTGACGGCTTACGTGGAATTGATTCGTAATACACCCTTTATTGTGCAGTTGTTTTTTATCTTTTTCGGTTTGCCATCGATCGGTTTTTTACTGACGCCATGGCAAGCCAGCATCATTGCGTTAACGATTAATTTAGGTGCCTACAGTACTGAGATTATTCGTGCTGGATTGAGCAATATCCCTAAAGGGCAATGGGAAGCGGCTAAGGTGTTGGGGATGAACTTTCGCCAAACTCTGATGCGCGTGGTATTCACCCCAGCGTTTGAAAAGATTTATCCAGCGTTAACCAGCCAATGCATCATTGTGATGTTGGGCTCGGCGGTGTTGTCACAAATTTCGGTTCAAGATTTAACCTATGCCGCCAATTTAGTTCAGTCGCGCAATTTCCGAGCTTTTGAAAGCTATGTTGTAACGGCGTTGATGTATTTAGGTTTAGCCATGTTAATGCGCTATGTCTTTAGCTTAATCGGCAAGCGTGTGTTCGCGTATCGGGAGGTCCGATGATTGATTTTTCGAACTGGGACATTGTGCGCAATTTGTTGTTTGCGACTCAGTGGACAGTGTTGCTTTCGCTGGCTGCATTTGTGTGCGGATCCAGTGTGGCTTTATGTTTGAGCGCGATTCGCTTGACCCGCAATCCGGTCATGGTGCGTTTTGTTAAGGTCTACATTGAACTGTTTCAAGGCACGCCGTTGTTGATGCAGATGTTCTTGTGCTTCTTTGGTTTATCCATGATGGGTTATGAGATTTCCGCATGGGGGGCCGCTATTCTGTCACTGACGCTCTTTACCAGTGCTTTTTTAGTCGAGATTTGGCGTGGTTGTATCGACACCTTACCGAAAGGGCAATGGGAAGCCAGTCGAGTATTAGGCATGAATTTTTTGCAGACGCTGCGGTTCATCATTTTGCCACAAGCGATGCGTGTGGCTTTTGCCCCGACAGTCGGCTTTTCTGTGCAAGTGGTGAAAGGCACGGCACTTGCGTCGGTCATTGGTTTTGTTGAGTTAACCAAGGCGGGCACTATGTTGAATAACGCAACCTTTGAGCCGTTTAAAGTCTTTATTTTCGTGGCGCTGATCTATTTTGCCTTGTGTTACCCGCTGTCACTTTTCAGCCAGTTTTTGGAGAAGAAATACCATGTCGCTCGTTAAGCTTGATCAAGTCCATAAATACTATGGCGACTTTCATGTACTCAAAGGCATCGATTTAAACATTAAGGCTGGCGAAGTGGTGTCGATCATTGGCAGAAGCGGTTCTGGCAAAAGCACACTGCTACGTTGCATTAATGGTCTTGAAGAATATCAGCAAGGTGGGATTTCGGTAGACGATAAAGAGGTGACATCAGAAGACATTCAAGTCCGTCGTTTGGCGTTGAGCGTTGGTATGATCTTCCAGAATTTTAATTTGTTTCCGCATCTAACAGTCGGCGAAAACATTATGCTTGCGCCGACCATTGTGTTGAAAAAGTCAAAGAGTGACGCTGGCACGATCGCCAAGGCAATGCTCGAAAAGGTGGGGCTTGGGGATAAGTTTGACAGTTATCCAGAGAAATTGTCTGGCGGACAGCAGCAACGTGTGGCGATTGCTCGAGCGCTGGCAATGAACCCCAAGGTCTTGTTGTGTGATGAAATCACGTCGGCATTGGACCCTGAATTAGTGGGTGACGTATTGAAAGTTCTGGAGCAGCTCGCCGCAGAAGGAATGACGTTGGTGTTGGTAACCCATGAAATGAACTTTGCGCGTGATGTGGGCAATCGAGTGGTGTTTATGCATCAAGGCAAAGTCTGGGAACAGGGTGATTCGAAAACACTCTTATCAGAACCTAAGACAGAGGAACTGAAACAGTTTATCGGGGCGGTATTGTAGGTAAAGTGCCAGTATAGCGACAGGCTATTTATCGCCACACTGGCCTTGAAGATTAGCTCAATGGATCGCTTCGAGAGTTATTAGTCATCTAAAGACACGACTAGGAAGTCAGTCTTAATACTCTTAACTAGTTTGGGTACATGGCTCGTTAGGTTGCTGAGTAGATCATGATGATGACCGCAGACAACTAGGTCGATCTCTTTCTCTGCAACGATGTTGGCAATTTGGACATGAAGGTCGCCGATTAGGGCTTTAATATCGTTAATCGGATAGCCGCTCTCTACCGCAAGGTCTTGTAAGCGTTGCTTGATCTGCTGTTTCTCTGATTTACCTTCCAAGATGTGGTCTTTGTCGACATAGACAATCGACAGTTCACTGAGATCGGGGGTGGCTTGAGCAATGGCTTTTTTGATGAGTTGAGTACTTGAGTCGCTTAAATCTACGGCAACGAGAATATGGTGGTAGCTCATAATGTAACTCCTGCTGTTTGCTTTATTGCTAGAGTCTAGCAGGCCATAGCGTATTCGCTGCTGGTAAACACAAGTTCCTCCCTTTTCTTAATTTATTGCTCGATATATTCTTAGTTGAGGTACTGAAGTGCTAACTATCTCGAGTTTCAGGTTCTAACTTCAGTGTTTCAACATCCGAATACGTTTTCGGTCATTACAAGCGTGGTGTTCAGGCATCAAATATTACCTGGACGTTCCGTTGTATTGGCCGCATACATCATATGCTCTTCGACGTTAAGCCGTCTAAGACGAGCGTGTTTCCCTCAAATACAATAATGATATCCGTAATTAGGTAATGACTCTGCGGTATCACTCGATTGTGTTCTAATGAAATTGTGGGATAATCTCCTGCCCACTTCAGGAATGACTAATAAAGAGGTGGTTGCTGTAAAGCGGATATAGAATCAATGGATTGAGTGATTATGTTAAGTCAGCTATACCCAATATTTATTATTGGCGCTTCTCTATTTTTGTACTCTGAATACCAGAGTTCGCAAACGAATAAAGTTGCGACCACCGTGGAGTCTCGTCGCGCTGTCGAGTTTCAAAACAGTGAGTCTTCTCATCCCCGCCAGATAGCCACCTCACCTATCAGAGTTCAACATCAGCCTGCTTTTCAATGCGATGGTCGACAGCATTGTCGTCAAATGAGATCGAGAGCAGAGGCCGAGTTTTTCTTAGCGAGCTGTCCAGATACGAAAATGGATGGCGATCATGATGGTATTCCCTGTGAAAGGTATTTCTAGTTTAACGCCGATGGCATTCAATAAGACAAGGATAAAAAATTGAAGGAAGAGATGCAGCATCAGTGGGTCGCAGGTTTTTGGCGGCGCTTAGTGGCGATACTGATTGATATTATAATCGTTGCCATGATTGGTTTTGGGCTTGGTTTATTTGTCGGCGATTTCTATGCCCAGATGGGCCACTGGTCTAGCTTGGTCGGTTTTTTCTTAGCGCTAATGTACTTTGGCATTATGAACAGTGCGATTGCTGGAGGTCAAACACTCGGTAAAAGGCTCGTTAAAATATGTGTGGTCGATGGCGATAATGCGCCCATTTCTCTAGGCCGATCGCTGATGCGTTATTTGATCGTTGGGGTGCCATTTCTCCTCGATCAGCTATTATTTATGCTAGTGCCTGCTGGTTCTTATCTTATTTACCCTGTGGCTTCGATTGTCTTTGGGGGAATGCTGACCACGGTGTATTTATTCGTATTCAATAGACATACTCGTCAGTCGTTACATGATGTAGTAACCAAGACCTATGTTGTGGATCTGTATGCACAGAAGGCACCATTAGAAAGTGTTTGGCGGTTGCATTTTGTGGTTGCTGCAGCATTGTTTTTAGCCGCGTCGACGCTGCCTTATATGATCAGCCTAGTGCCTCAACAGGACATCAATGAGAGCACATTGCAAGTGAGGTCTGATTTACTTCAGGAAGCTAATGTCGTCGATGTTGAACTTAATGACGGCCTTGCTTCAGCCGCGATGAGTGAAACGGATGAACAAACGATTAGCTATATCGAAAGTAGGGTGTATTTAGGCGTTAATAAAGTCGGGGATGAGGCGTTTGCCGATCGATTGGCACTGATCATTCTTGAGCAGTATCCCGAGGCAAACCAGAAAGATCTTATTCAGATTATTTTAACCTATGGCTATGACATAGGTCTCGGCTCTAAATGGCATTCAGAAGCATACAATTTTTATCCACGTGAAATGCAACTGGCAGAGTAAGAGCGATGGATGTATTGCTGGCTTGGAAAATTGACATAAAGTTGAGTTCTACTTAGTTAGAGCTTCTCCATGATTTTATCTTGTTAAAGGACATTGACATGAAAAGAGTATGCGCTGGTTTTATAGTGGCGGTTTGTGCGGTGAGTGCTTCTGCAGCGGATTATTCCGAATCACCCAATCACCAAATTGGTGGCTTAGGCTTTATGACTTTGGAAGGTGACGATGTAGATTATACGGTAGGTGCTTTGGTGGGCTCGATTGCTTCGAAGCATCGTGTGAGTAATCGTTTCTCGCTGGTGCCTGAATTACGTTTAGGTATTGGTTTAGATGACGATAAAGTTATTGTAGGAAATACATCAGTTGATGTAGAACTGAAATATTTTGCAGCGTTATCTGTCAAAGCTCAGTTAGATGTCACGGAGCATCTGTATCTATTTGCTAACCCTACGTACGCTTATAGCAGCGTTAAAGGCTCATCTGGAGACATCAGTTTATCGGATTCGGATTCAGCCTTTGCGATCGGTGCTGGAGCGGGTTACGAGTTCTATCGAGGGGTATCGGCTGAACTGTCATACGAGAAGTTTAGTGATGCGAGTGTTACCAGCCTAGGCTTAAAATTCCCGATGTAATAGATGTAATAGATGTAATAGATGTAAGAGCTAGCTGCCTAGCTAGCTCTTACATTTTAATTAAAGGGCTTCACTCTCGTTTACGTCACTCAACGTGAGCGATTGCCTTTTTATCGATTTAGCCACACCTGTTGCTGCCACTGTTCGAACTTTACTTCCTTGGGGATTGAGGCATTAGCAGGGCTGGTTGAAGGCAATATGGCGAGTTCATACGCTGCAAAGAACGCTGGGTTGCTTTTCAGTAAGTGGCGTTTGAAAGATTGGTAGGCTTTTTGTCCGTTGAAGCAAAGCTTTGAGATGTTTGGATGCTGCGAAAGCAAACCGAGCAGATCATTGGCTTGTTCTGTGCCTGCGACAATCTTTGAGTCTAAGCTGCCTTGCCGCTCACAGTGTTGTAATACGTCCCATAACGCAACGCCAAAGCGCTTCAACATCGCCACGCGTTCTGCATACGCGTCTGGTACGGGCTGATCTAATGCCGCGGCTGGAATTTTCCAGAACAGATTGTGAGGGTGCGCGTAATACTGTTGCTCGTCCAAAGATGCTTGGCCTGGCATAGAACCGAGCACCAGTGTGGTTGCCTGTTCATCCACTATTGGCGCGAAACTTTTCAGTAAGGGGTTACAGGGCTTCATTTGGGTTTTCAATATCGAATAAGTAAGCCCACTCTTGATCTCGTCCCATGGCGTCGACCATTTGAACTTTCAGCACCCACTGCATACGTTCATCGGTACATAAGGGCACGACGACGTGGTTTTGCCATGTATTATCCGGCAATTTTCTTAGCGGGTATTCGTAGACACCTAGGTACATGTCTCGTCCTTCAAGTACGAGCGTGACGGCTTGAGCATTTTGAACCGCTTTTGGTAATTCCAACGTAGTATTAATACGTCGATTCAAACGTATGCCGTCTTCAAATTGGATGGTTGCACCGTTAAAGCGTTTCGGCGTTTCCTGTAAATAGCAGGCACCAGTGTCTAAATTACAAGGTCCTAATGCCTCTGGAAGCGGGTCTTCCGAGTGAATCATTTTAACGATGGCCGCTACACCAAACACAGACACAAATGCGCCAGCGTAAAACAGCAGCTCAACTTTGCTGAAAAATTTCATAAGTCAGAGTTTCTTTGATCGAGTATTTAGTCTGTTACGTATTTTACCCTGTAACAGACCATATGAGCATTGAAGAGTTCGCGTTGCACTGGAAATTCTTTTTATGATGAAGGGCAAAATGGCGGCTGACGGACTTTGCTAGACCTTCGCTATGAAGATAAACAGCGGAGCGATCATCGGTCTATAAAGAGTGTCAATATTGCAGAATTATGCATTTCCTCTTATATATTTGTTAAATTGAGAAATCTAATAGCAACTATTTAGGGCCATGATGTGCATTGATGGTGCTTTTGTATATATTGGTATGTAAACAGGTGTCCTCATAGGAGTAGGTGTGATGACGATAAGAAGGGTACAACCCATTGATTTAGAACCATTGGTAGAGCTTTGGGAAATGGTCTTTCCCGATGATCCGTCCCACAATGCACCACGCTCTATGTTACCCACGAAACTGGATGTTGATGATCTGATTTTAGTGGCTTGGGAAGAAGGCAAGTTAATTGGTGCCTGTATGCTTGGCTATGACGGTCACCGTGGCTGGCTGTATGCCGTCGCTGTACACCCAGATTACCGTCGTAAAGGTGTCGGGACAAATTTGATTAATGCTTCGTTTCAGACACTGCAATCTCTTGGTTGTATTAAAGTGAATTTGCAGGTACGCGAGGTGAACAACCCTGAACTGATTGCTTTCTATGAATCTTTGGGATTTGAAGTAGAAAAACGTATTAGTATGGGTAAATTAATTGACGGATAGTGACGGCCCCTGAAAGATTTTTGTGTCTCGTCTTGAAATACGCTGACACAAAAGGAGGGCCCGACCGTTAAGATCTGCTTTATCTGCTTCTTCAAAAACGCGATAACCCTATCTGAAATCCCATTATCATGGCTGTTGCTTGCCTTCTCATTTCAATGGCTTAGTTTTCTTTGACATTGTGATTACTCGATCGCTGAGCTAAATACCGTGACTTTTCCTCTCTGTCTTATTCTACATGTGTAGTAGAAGCGCATAATTTTGACGTTTTTAGTATACATCCACACGTTTAAACACGATTACACTAAGTGTACTAGCACAAATGTTATACAGATTTTCTTTCTTATATCGTTTTGTACTTAAACAAAGAAGCAATGCTCTGTCGAAATGCTGATCAAAGCTGAACGCATTATTCCCAGAATAAGACAGAGAGTCCTTATCTGGTTTTAAAAAAATTAAAACGCCAGAGCATACGAATTTAACTATCTTGCAGGTAACGAAAAGATGACTTCTATTGAGCAAATCAAATCCGCACGCGCCAGTGCGCTTTCTATGACTCAAAACGGTGCGCCTAAAGCGACTAGCAACCAGTTTTTTGGTGTCGGTCCTATCACGGATATGACTCAGAATGAAGTTGATGCACGTCAATTACGCTTTGAATTTGATGCTTGGATAGAAGAAAACTATCCAAAACTGGATGACAAAGGTAACCGTGTTGGCAGTTTCACAACGGCTGAACTTGGTCGTGGTATGCACCGTGGTTACCCTGCAGATAAAGTTCTTAATGACATGATGCGTGAAATCCACCGTTACTTTGGTTTCCCTAAAGCCAACAGCATGGCGGTAGGTCTTGGTGGTGGTCACAGTGGCTTTACGGCTGCGGCGCTTCACTTGATGACAGCAAACGATCCGTCACAAATCGTGTTTGTTGATACGCCTAAGCCTGAATCAGAAGAAGGCAAAGCTGGCGGTTTCTTCCGTCAATCTTGGGGTACTCAGCTAACAGAACTTCAACGTTATGCAACCAACGGTGACGAAAGCCGTATCCTTTTCGCAGAAGGCGAAGGCGCGATTCCTAGCGCATCTTTCCTACAAGAGAAAGGCGTTAAGTTGTTCTTTGGCGTTGGTCACGAAACAACGGGTGCAACCACTTACACAGAGCAAGAAATCCGCAACCTTCTAGAATGGGTTGACGCAAACCCAGAAGAACACCACGCGGTAATCGACGCGACATCTCTTCTAGGTGCGATGCCTTGGTCAAAAGAGCTAGTAGATGGCGTGTTGACAAAATGTAACATGTTCATGCCGTTTCAAAAGGCCATCGGTGGTATCTCTGGTTACTTCATCGTCTCTCTGACTAAACCAGCACTTGCGCGTATCAATGCGAACCAAAAAGATCCAGCATGGGCGATTCCTCGTCAGTTGAAAATTGCTGTGCCACGCGATGCAAAAGCACCTCTATCAAGCGAAAAAACCACAGATCTTGGCCCTATCTACGACGCTGAAAAAGACCAAATGCTGGGTGGTATCATTAACACATTCAGTACGCTTGCGTTTGCTGAAACCACTTTCGCTGTACTACGCAACGAGCGCATGATCGGTGACGTTTACACACTGAACGCACGCTCTGCGCAAAACCGTGTGCTAGTAAACGAGTGGATTGCCAACAACGACCTATTTGAATTGGGTGTAGAAAACTCTGATTCTCGTGGTGCAGCGGTTACCCTTCTGAAAGTAACTGACCAAGACATCACAGATGCAGACGTACACAACCGTATCATCGTGAAATCTAAGCAAATGCTAGGTTACGAAGGTATTACTCACACTGATGGTACGCATGAGAAAGGTCTAGACGTTGCACGTTACGTGAACGCATTCCCAGGTTCTCCAGGCGACTACCGTGCTTGGATCGGTGGCATCCGTCCAACGACTGACATTACCGCACTACTAGACAACATCCAGTACTGCTACCTACGTGCGAAAAACGCTGTCCTAGAAGAAATTCTAGCGGAGCAAGGTGAGTCTTTCGAAAGCGCTGTTTCTGCATCAAACGCTGCTGACGTTCGTGTAGACGACGCTAACCGCGCTTACAAAGTACTAATCGCTGACCTAGTTGGCATGGTATTCAATGCAGATGGCGAAGCCGATTGCAGTGAAGTGGCAGCCTACATTAAGTCTCAAGGCGGTGAATTCCACTTCGGTTCTGTTTCTGAAGCGGGCGATCTTGCGAAAGGCAAAGTACATTTCTTCTACCAGCCAAGCCTAAGCCGTGAAGACGAGCTACTAGCGGAAACGGGTGAAGGCCAATACGATGCTGTGATCGCTGCGGCAACTTTCTTCCCAGCTGAATCTAAATTCGAGCTAGGTGGCGTACGCATTGGTGCGGGTACGGGTAACATGGGTTCTGCGAGCTGGGGCGGCGGTAACGGTGAAGGTGGTGTCGCACCACTGATGAACACGCCAAGCTTCAACTCTCGTGCAACAGCACAAGCCGCAATGAAAGCACTGCTTAAAGTGCTTCCAGATCTTCAAGTAAGCGCAATGCACGATCGTGTTGTGGCTGGTGACTTCGACACAGGTAAGAACCTAGCGGAATTCCCAACCACTAAGCTTGAAGGCAAGAAACTTGCTGTTGTTGGTTACGGTAACATCGGTCGTGAAGTTGCGAAACTGGGTGCAGCATTCGGTATGAATGTATCGGTATACGCGCGTCCTGCTCACCAGCAGTGGATCGAATCTGAAGGGTTCACATTCGCGTCTAGCATCGTTGAAGCAGCGCAAGACGCTGATGTTCTTAGCCCACATACTGGCCTAGGTGCATTCAATGCTGACACTGGCAAGTTTGCTAACTCTGACATCATCAATGCAGAAGTATTCTCTGCGATGAACCAAGGTGCCGTACTAGTAAACTACGACCGCGGTGAAGTGGTTGATATCGAAGCGCTTGATGCAGCATTAGCAAGCGGCCAAATCCGCTACGCAGCCATCGATGCTGATCTATTTAAAGATCCAGAGACTGGCGAATTGTCTGGTCCTATGGTTCCATACCGTAACATTTACGAAAAACACGTCGGTAAGATGGAGCTTCTACCACACGCTGCAGCAGATACTGAGCACGTTTCACGTGTGGAAGGTGCTAAGCAAGCTGTTGATCAACTTCTATCGGTTATTCAGTACGGTAAAGTTGTGAATCTAAAAGGCGATCTACCAGCTGGCTTCACAGATGGCGGCGCTAAAACAGTAAACGGTGTGGGTAAAGTGAACTCTAGCTCGGTTGCGAACTTATCTGCTGAGCAGATCAAGCAACTTGCAGACAGTGCAACACAATTGGCGGCTTACTGGGGTGCAATTAACGCAACAGAAGATGCAGACAAGCGTGCGGCATTGATTGCAGAGTACACAGAGATGATGGTATTGAACTCTAATATCTACGGTACGCTACTTGCACAAAATGGTCTTCAAGGTCCATTTGGAAAATAATTGCTATTAGTCAGTTCCAATAGATAGCTCGATAAGCCGCATCAACGCCGTGACGTAAGTCCTGCTGATGCGGCTTTTTTATATTTTATGCCGCTAGGAAAATGAGGGGAATAGAGTTGCATTCAGTTGATAAAGATTCCGCAGTTGCTATTTTTGAAGCCGCCATTGATGCGGTCGCAGGGTACAGTGCAACGTATCGAGCTGTATCGGGATTTGACGGATTTAAGCCAGATCAAATAATTGCTGTAGGTAAGGCCGCGAGCGGCATGTGTGCCGGAGCGCTGGCGGCCTCAAATCCAGAGTGTCCAGCTCTGCTGGTGACCAAATACGATCACACCGATCAGACCATGTGGGCGGCGCCTAATGTGACAGTGATCGAATCGGCGCACCCTGTGCCAGATCAGCATTCATTAGATGCCGGTAAAGAAATGCTGGCGACAGTCGACGCCATGGTGCCTGGTAGCAAGCTATTGCTGCTTGTTTCAGGGGGAACGTCGGCTCTATCAGAAGCCTTACCTGAAGATGTGTCATTAGAAGATTGGCAGCAATTGACAGACCAAATGCTGGCGGCCGGTTATAACATTGGTCAAATCAATGCGCGCCGCAAAGAAACCTCGCTAATCAAAGACGGTAAGCTGCTGTTGAACTTTAAAGGTGCGGAAGTGCGCGTCTTAGCGATTTCGGACGTAGAGGGCGACAGCATTGCGACCATTGGCTCAGGAACGGGTGATACGAAGCGTTGTCCGACAAAGTCGAGCGTTGACCTGATTGCAACCAACGAAGTAGCGCGTACCGCGGCGGCAACAAAAGCCAAAGCGCTAGGCTTTACCGTCAATGATAACCAAGAGTGTCTTTACGATGATGTACTTGTATTATCGGAGCGTATTGGTCAAGAGTTAGCGAAAGCAACGCCTGGTGTGTACATCTACGGTGGCGAACCGACGGTAAAATTGCCAGAGAATCCTGGTAGTGGCGGTCGTAACCAAGCGTTAGCCTTAGGTTTGGCACAGCATATTGTCGGCCGTGATGACATACTGATTTTGGTTGCAGGTACGGATGGCAGTGATGGTCCAACCGATGCAGCTGGCGGTATTGTGGACGGTTCGACAGCCGTAAACGTAGAGCAAGTGCGTGATGCGCTTAAACGCGCTGATGCGGGGACGTATCTACGAGAGCATGATGGCATCTTTATTACGGGTCCAACCAACACCAATGTTATGGATGTTGTAATTGCGATTGTGCGCTAGTTATTACTAGTTTTTATAGCGCGTTTTAACGGTTAAAAATAGGGGAAGCTGCTGTGGATTTTAGCAGCTTCTCTTGTTTCGAGCCCGCCACTCATTCTATAGAGGCTGCCTGCGTAACGTGATGAGACAGTGTGCTGCGCGCGCACTATCCTTTACGAAGGGTTTTATCTACAATATCGCTACTTCTAATGTTGAGATGACAATGTCGAATACAGTCGCTTCAGGTTTGCGTAAATACGGACGCTGGGTATTATTTGCCTGGATGCTGTCCTTGCTGGGACCCTTAGTGGTGCCAACGCAGCCGGTTGTGCAAGATGACTATGTCGTTCTGCGTGTATGTACTTTAATGAACGGCGTACAGTTTATTAAAGTACCGCTTTCCGAATATTCAGACAGTAAAGTGAAAGACCACATTGGCCAATTACATGCCAGTTGTAAATGTGGTTTGAATGTCGATCATCTGTCTATTCTGGCCGTTGATTTTCCTCTGCCAGACATGAATTTTGCACCAGCTCGCTGGGCAATCTCCCTTAATGGGCACGTTCTCGCGACTTTCGATGCTCATTATTCTCCTCGAGCCCCTCCTAATTTGGTTATTTAAATCATCCGTTACATATCAATACGCGTAAAAAACTAATACCCAATTTCTAGGAGGGCGATTTATGCCTGTTAAACAGTTTGTTTCATCGGTTGCATTGTTAGCGGCAGCATCCGTGTCTAGCTTGGCAATGGCCAGCACTATTGAATTGTCCGACCCCGCCGTACGAGCAATGCCGCCGGGCGCGCCAGCCAGTGGTGCTTACGTGACGCTGACCAATCATTCTGATCAAGAACGTTTTTTGGTGGGTGTGGAAAGTGACGCAGCGGACACGGTTGAGATCCACATCAGTAAAATGGAAGGCGACACTATGGTTATGGAGCGTGTGCCGCACGTTGCTGTACCAGCACATGGGCAAGCGATGCTAAAGCCTGGTGGTTACCACATCATGATGGTTGGCTTAGAAAAAACCTTTAAAGCCGGCGATCAAGTCGCGTTTACCTTGGTAATGAAAAATGGTGAACGCATTCCTATGCAAGCACCGGTGATGTCCCCAGAGCAAATGGCGAGCTATATGCCAGCGGGTATGTCGATGAAACACATGGACCATTCAACGATGAAGCATGATGACATGAAGAGTCATGAGGGTCATAAGATGAAAGATAAAGATGAGCACAGCGCACATCATTAATCGATTGGCGGAGGCTGAGCTTAGCCGCTAGCCTCCGCCAGCAACGCGCGTTATCATTTGGTTCTATCTTTGTGACCCTGTGAAGGAATCGACCATGAGCCGCCACTTTATTCTAGGCTACGGCAGCCTTATCAGCTCAGAAAGCCGTGCTAAAACGGGTGAAACAGGCCAAGTGTGGCCAGTAAAGTTACTCGGCTATGAACGATCGTGGGCGGTGATGTCTACGGCTCTAGGAATGAGCTCTGTAGCGGTGATGAAAGCGGAAGCGAAAGCCTGTAATGGCGTGCTAATCGAAGTGGAAGAAGATCAGTTTCCACTATTTGATGAGCGTGAACAGGGCTATCAGCGTGCACAACTTGAGCGCCATCAATTACAGTCTTATCACCAAGAAACGTTACCAGAAGGTACCTATTGGGTATACCATACGCAGCAAGTGGTAGAGCCGTGTCATGTGTACCCGATTGTTTTGAGTTATGTGGATGTCATTCTAGCGGGATGCTTAGAGCATGGCGCGGCTTTCACTGATGATTTTTTATCGCTTACCAAAGGCTGGCATGCGCCACTGGTGAACGATCGCCCGACACCGATTTATCCTCGGGCCCAACTAGACCTTTCGACTGAGCGTTTGAACCATTTATTAGCGCCAGTCTCGAACCTGACCTTACATGAGCTATCTCGATCCTATGACTCTTAATTCCCCTAGCTTACTGCTAGAGCGCAACGCATCTCACTTCACTGGCAAGGTATTATTCGCCAACCCAGAAGACGCTTACCCACATAATTTAAGCAAAGACGCAACGGTCTATGCTTGGTGTCAGTCGCGTACAGTGTTCGACCTTCTGACTCGACTGGGGATGGGCGAAGACGTTTTACACTTTGGTCACCAGTGGGATGATACCAAGGCGAATGAATTTGACCACGTCATTATTTATCAGCCGAAAGCGAAAGAGCTATTAGATTATCTTCTAGCGGTCACGTTACCTTTGTTGAAGCAAGGTGGTTGTGTTTGGTTAGTGGGCGATAATAAAAGTGGTGTGAAGTCTTCTATGAAGCGCTTGGTGGCGCCGCTTGAAGAAGTGGGCAAAGTTGAAAGTGCCAAGCACTGTTTGCTGTTTAGCGGGCGTAAACTGGGTGAAGCGGCGCCCTTTGTATTTGATAAATGGGTCAAACGCTGGGATCAAGACGTGGCAGGGCAGACGTTCACCTTGTGTAGCATTCCTGGCGTGTTTGGCCATGGGAAAGCCGACAAAGGCACGACATTGCTGCTGGAACAGTTGTCGCAGCATCGTTTTATGAGTGATGTTGCCAATGCGCGCTTGCTTGATTTTGGTTGTGGTGACGGCATTATCAGTATGTGGTTACACCAAAAAACGGGCGCCAATATTTCTGCATTGGATGACTCGGCTTTGGCGTTGAAAGCCACCGAGTTGACGTTTGCGGCCAATGACGCAAGTGCCGCGCTGACGCTGATTGCATCGAATGGCTTGGATAATGTGAAAGGCCGGTTTAATTATGTGATTACCAATCCGCCATTCCACTCAGGCGTTCATACCGACTACTCCATCGCAGAGCGTTTCTTTATCGGTGTGAAACAGCATTTGACCTTAAACGGCGAACTGTTCGTAGTTGCGAATGATTTCTTACGTTACCCGCCATTGATCGATGCTTCGTTAGGTAAGCATCAAAAGCTTCATAAAGCGCAGGGTTTTGTGATTTATCACGCTCGTCAGATCAAGAAATAAGCGATACAGCGTCCAATGCGTTAGTTCTTGTTAATTAGAAAAGCACAATCCAGTTTGGTGATTGTGCTTTTTCAGTTGGCTCGATTATTACAGCCAATTGTTGGCATAGATGGAGTCGTCGGTCGTTGGGTTAGTGGGGAGTCCGGCAAAAATCGCTATGCGATTATGCGTCATGTGTTAGAAGATGGCTTTTGCATGAGCTGAACAGATCCAGTTGTTGGCTTTTGGCACGAGTCTGGATGCCATATAAGCCTAAAATAGAGTGGAATAAGTTGTCGTGAGAAAGTGCTGTTTCACTTGCTTTCTTTGACACACACGCTTTATCAATCCCCTTACTGTGTGCGTATTGTTCGGGTAGCCAAAGTAGCCATGGCACGTGAGTTTGCTCTTTGGGTGCTATGGCATAAGGCGTACCATGAAGATATAGGCCACTTTCGCCTAATGATTCTCCATGATCGGATATGTACGATAGGGCAATGTTGTACTGTGACTGAAAGGGTTTAAGTGTCTCAATGGTCTTGGCGATGAAATAGTCTGTGTAGGCAATGGTATTGTCATACACGTTCCGAATTGCCTCATCGGTGCAATTTTCGATATCACTTTGATTGCAGCTAGGCGAGAAAATTTCCATCGATTGAGGGTAGCGTTGCCAATAAGTCGGACCGTGGCTTCCCATCGTGTGCAGCACGACAAATTTGTTTTGTGGCGCTGACTCAATAAACGCTTTCATTGGTGCAATTAAGCTTTCATCGTAGCAGTAATCCTTTTGACAAAAAGGGCTTACTTGAGAAATAGCATTCATCGTGCTGCTTGTCCGAGCAACACCTTTATCGCCTCCGTCATTTTCAATCCATAACGTCTCGACACCGGCTTTCCTGATCACGTCGACAAGGCTATCTCGGCTTTGAGCACGTGCTTTTTCAAAATCATTTTGACCCAAATCGGAAAACATACAAGGTACTGACCGAGCTGTGTAGGTGCCACATGATGTTACATCTGTAAATGAAATGAGGGGATCGACCATAGTGTAAGGATTAGTATTACGCTCATAGCCATTATATGAAAAATTTTTTGCCCTAGCGGTTTCTCCTAAGATGAGTACCACAAGAGTTGGTTTAGCATTTTGGCTGGTGGCAATCTGGGCATCGTCACCTAACGAGACGTAAGGAAGTGGGGCTGTAAAATAGGTCTTATTTAGGTACTTTATCGAGTTAAAAAACTGAGCCGGAATGATCATTCCTCCTAAATAATGGTTATTACGACCAATGGATGCATAGTTTTTATATTCCGTTGAAAGAACGCATCCGATGCCAATGATACCGATTAAAAAAACACCTAAGCGTGGTTTAAATTGTCCCCAGATGCCTTTCGGATACTCAATCTTAACGAAGCCAATTAATAAACTAGGTAGGATGCCATACATCATAATAAAAAGTACTGAGCTCAGGCTAATGTAGGTACTCAATTCATTTTGATTGGTTTCAAAAACATTTTCCATCATGCTCACACCCAGTAAAATGTGGTACTGCTCAACTCCATACATGGCAATCGCTGATGTGAGTGTTAGGAAAATCATGAACGGTTTAAACACGTAAGGAAGCGAAACCACGGTAAACAGAAACGCCAGTAAGCAAAATAATAGAATGGGAGCGGTATAAGGGAATATCGCAAGATTACTGTCAGCGGCCAGTTGAAATAGCTTGTCTAATAATGCTCTGTTCAATACTAACGAGTAATACAACGATAACAGAAGAATTAAGTGTTGAATTTTAATAGAGGGCCTTGCGGATAGAATGCGTCTCACAGATAACAGCCTTAAACATTATTTTAAGCATCGCAATATATGTGGCAATCCTTAACAGTAGCTTAAGTGCTGATTGTTTACTGTACTCTTGCTTGTTTTGGGAGTTGTTCATTCGTCAGACTCATGTCATCTTAGTTTACAACGTTAATTATTAAGGAAAGGGCATGAACTTTTTGACGAGTTTGTCAGAATCCATCATTCACTGGGGGGCGCTAATATTTTTGTGTGCTTTGGTTGTAGGGTGTGTGTACATCGCTTTTATGTACTGGGTTGATGTTAGCCAAACTAAACATACGATACGCCGAAATTATCCTGTCATTGGCCGCATGCGCTATACCCTTGAGCACATGGGAGAGTTTTTTCGCCAATACTTCTTTGCCTTTGACCGTGATGAGCGGCCGTTTGATCGTGCTGAGCGTTCTTGGGTTTACCGTGCTGCAAAACACGAAGACACCACAACGGCCTTTGGCTCGACACGCTCGTTAGAAACTCCTGGCGATATTTTCTTTGTCAGCAGCGTGTTTCCTAAATTGAAAGAAGAAGCGGTTAAGCCAGCAGAAGTTTGTATCGGTGAGCACACCGCGCGTCATCCCTACCGAGCGTCGTCCTTAGTGAATATTTCTGGCATGAGTTATGGAGCATTGTCTAAGCCTGCCGTGAGGGCCTTGTCTAAGGGGGCAAAGCAAGCCGGTATATGGATGAATACTGGCGAGGGCGGTCTATCGCCTTATCATCTTGAAGGCGGTTGCGACATTGTTTTTCAAATTGGTACTGCAAAATACGGCGTACAAGACGAACAGGGGCATTTGGACGATGATCGTCTACTGAAAGTTGCCTCTCATGAACAAGTGAAAATGATTGAGATTAAACTGTCTCAAGGCGCGAAGCCTGGTAAAGGTGGCATGCTACCAGGTGCCAAGGTGACAGCGGAGATTGCTGAGGTCCGTCATATCAAAGAGGGTGAAGATTCTATCAGCCCAAATCGACACGTCGACATTTCTTGTACCGATGATTTGCTTAACATGATTCACCATGTGCGTGAACTAACGGGTAAACCGACGGGTATCAAAATGGTCGTCGGTGATTTGAGCTTTTTTGATGAGTTCTTCTCTCGCATTCATCAGCGTGGTTTGGAGTATGCGCCCGACTTCATTACTTTGGACAGTGCTGATGGCGGTACGGGCGCAGCCCCGCAAACATTGATCGATTATGTAGGTGTAACCATCCGTGAGAGCTTACCAGAAGTCGTCAATCGCGTGACATCCTATGGCTTGCGTTCGCGCATCAAAATCATTGCAACAGGTAAGCTGGTGACACCTGGCAAAGCGGCTTGGGCTTTGGCGATGGGGGCGGATTTTGTGGTCAGTGCTCGTGGTTTCTTATTCTCATTAGGCTGTATTCAAGCGCTGAAATGTAACCATAATACGTGTCCTACAGGGATTACTACGCACGATACTGAGCTGCAAAAAGGGCTGGTGCCGGAAGAAAAATCTGTCCGTGTTGCAAACTACGCCAGTGAAATAGCGTACAGCATTGGTTTGATTGCTCATGCTTGTGGTGTGAGTGAAGCGCGTCAGCTTAATCGTAAGCATGTACGAATGATTCAAGATCAAAGTCATTCTGTTTGCTACGACGATGTGAATCCGTTGCCAAAAGAAAACACTAACCGACATGAGACGGATGCATTTTAACGTCTCTATCGATCTATAAAAAATTGAGTAATTCACTCGCCGCCACAGACAAGCATTAAGGTTAACGTATGCTTGTCTGTGGCGTATCCGTTAACTTCTTCTGCGCCATGCATGATAACGCTCTAACCATTTCATGATGGCCTTAGGCGCGTGGGCTTTTTTCCATTCTCCAGCGGCATACTTATTGGCTTCAGCCCAGGTTGGATAAGCATGAATGGTGCCCAATACTTTGTTTAGACCCAGTCCATGTTTCATCGCTAGAACAAACTCTGGCAGCATTTCTCCCGCCTGTTCAGCCACAATCGTAACACCTAAGATACGGTCTTTGTTGGGCTCGGTGAGTACCTTGATAAAACCGGTAGCTTGGCTTTCAGTAATGGCGCGATCTAAATCAGACACATCGTAAACCGTTACTTCATAGTCAATGTTCTGAGCGTTGGCGTCGGCTTCGTTCAGTCCCACACGAGCCACTTGAGGCTCAACAAAAGTGACCGCAGGAATCACACGATAATCGGCTTTAAAGCGTTTTAGCTGGCCAAATAGGGCGTTTACGCTGGCATACCAAGCTTGGTGTGCTGCTACATGCGTTAATTGGTATGGCCCTGCGACATCGCCCGCGGCCAAAATGTTTGGATACAAGGTTTCTAAAAACGCATTCGTCTCGATGGTTCGTTCGCAAGGGATGCCCAGCTCTTCTAGGCCAAAGCCTTTTAAGCGTGCTTGGCGACCTAACGCTAGCAGCACATAGTCAAACTCGATACGACTTTCCTTACCCTTCTCAGAAGCGTAGACGCTGGCTTGGCCATCTTTAAAAACGAAGTGCGTGGCGTGTGTTTGTAACCGTATATCGATGCCTTCGGCCGTTAGCGTATCTTTGACTAAGCTGCTGACATCTTTGTCCTCTCTTGATAGCAAAGACTCACTTTTTTCCAATAACGTGACTTGGCTACCAAGACGCTGCAGTGCTTGGGACAATTCACAGCCAATGGGACCTCCGCCTAGAACTAATAAACGCTTAGGTGGTGTTTCTAAGTCCTTAAATGTTTGCCAAAGAGTATCGCTGGTGACGTACGGAACGTCATCTAAGCCTTTCATTTCAGGCACAAAAGGTCGAGCTCCGGTAGCGATGACGATGCTGCGACTGGTTAGTGTGTCCTCACTTCCATCAGGGGAAGTAATGCGAACGGTCCAAGGGTCTATCAGCTTAGCGTGGCCTTGACGCACATCGACACCGAGATGGGTATAACGCTCAATGCTATCGTGTGGTTCAATTTGGCTGATTACGTCCTGCACCCGAGCCATAACGGTTTTAAACGAGAAAACTGGCGTAGCATTGGTTAAGCCGTAACGCTCGGCATAACGCATCTGGTGCGCTACTTTGGCACTTTTGATCAAGGTTTTACTTGGGACGCAGCCAAAATTCAGGCAATCGCCTCCCATATGTTGTTGTTCTATAAGGGTGACTTTTGCTTTTACTGTCGCTGCAATGTAGGCGCTTACTAACCCCGCGGCACCGCCACCTAAAACAATTAGGTTACGATCGAAATGCTTTGGTGGTTGATGCTGCTCGTACACTCGACGTTTTTTGATGAAGCCCAGTAGCAGTTTTGCTATCCAAGGAAAAATACCCAATAGAGCGAACGAAGCAAGTAGGCTGGGAGAAACAATACTGCCAAGGCTATCAATCTGCGCCAGCTGTGTGCCAGCGTTCACGTACACGGCTGTGCCTGCCAACATGCCGACCTGAGACACCCAGTAAAATGTCCAAGTCTTGATCGGCGTTAAGCCCATGAGTAAGTTGATCAAAAAGAAAGGGAAAACCGGAACCAAACGAAGTGTGAATAAGTAAAAGCCTCCGTCTTTTTCGACACCTTGGTTGATCGCTTTTAAGCGTTGATGAAAGCGTTTTTGTACCCAGTCACGCAAAAAGAAACGTGCGCCAATGAACGCGAGTGTGGCGCCTAATGTGCTGGCAAAGGAAATAATCGCCAGACCCCAAGCTAAACCAAATAGCGCTCCGCCAGCCAACGTTAGCAAGGTTGCACCCGGGATGGACAGCGCTGTCATCAACACATACAGCACAAAGAAAACGAGGGTGACTAAAATAGGCTGTTGATCTCGCCAGTCCTGAAATTGCGCTAGGTTTTGCTGCATCGAAGTGAGCGTAAGATAGTCACCAAATAGAGTAAAAAGGATCCCCCCTATTAATAGAACAGTGCAGGCCAAAACGATTTTCTTCATAAGATTCTACCTAGAAAAATAAGGTGATGATGTGACTTAAAGGTTGTCTTTTTATTAGACGACATTGCTTAAAAATTATTACATCACGAAAAAATTAAATTAATTATGTTTAACGAGTGGCTTTGCGCGTGCGCCCTAAAAATTAGTTTGTTGTAAATTAGCGGTTTATCGGTGCACATTCTGCTCAAATTCTTAACAAACAGGGAATAGTGTTGCTGAGCTTTTACATTTTGTGAAAATAGTTTCTACTCTAAATATATTCGTCTTCACTTTTATCTTTTCACAAGGAGTGTATTTGTACCATGATTCTTTTAACCGTACTGTTTAGTGTAATCGGTATTGCGTTATCTGCCGGTGGGATTTGGCTCTTAGCGCTCGGTGGAAGCCCTTACTATCTGATTGCTGGCCTAATGTTTATCGTCGTCGGCGTGACGCTCAAGCGTCGTCGAGTGCTGGCCAATTCTGTTTACGCATTGTTATTACTGGGGACAATGGCGTGGGCGCTTTGGGAGTCAGGACTAAACTGGTGGCCGCTCGCGAGTCGAATGGGGCTTTGGTTAGTGATGGCCGTGCCTTTACTTATTTTCGTTCGTCGCCAGGGCGTGCGTGCTAATGCACTGTTACTGCCCGTGTGGGCAATTTGTGGTGCGATTACGTTAAGTCCACTGGCGATGGAAGACTCTACAGCCGTTAAAGGCACGATGGCAAATACAGTCATTGATGAAGATGCCAATACCGGTTTTGAAGGGCAAGACGAATGGTTGGCTTATGGTCGCAGTAATTTGGGGCAACGCTTTTCACCTGCGAATCAAATTACCGTCGATAATGTCTCAGACCTTGAATTAGCATGGGAATATCAAACAGGCGATACGAAAGGCCCAAAAGATGTCACGGAAACCACCTATCAAGCAACACCACTCAAAATTGGCAATGCTCTGTACCTTTGTACACCTCACAACTGGTTAATTGCACTGGACGCCGACACGGGTAAAGAACTTTGGAAGTACGATGCCAAAGTTCCAGCAGAGAGTCAGCGTCAACATCAGACGTGTCGTGGTGTTTCGTATTTGCCTCCAAGTAATCCAAATACACAAAATATCGCGATGAAAATGACGCAGCCTTCTGAGGACTTAGCGCCGGTTCAGTGTGATGCTCAATTATTTATGCCAACATCGGATGCGCGTTTGTTAGCGTTTGATCCGATGACAGGGGCGCTGTGTAAGAACTTTGCAGACGCAGGCACATTAGACCTAATGCATAACATGCCTTACAAGCAGTCGGGCTATTACTATTCCACTTCGCCGCCGTTAGTAGCCAATGGTAAAGTGGTCGTCGCTGGCGCTGTGAATGATAATTATGCGGTTAACTCGCCATCGGGTGTGATCCGTGGTTACGATGTGAAAACCGGTGAACTGAAGTGGAATTGGGATGCGGGCCACCCTGAGGACACGACACCTATCGGTGCAGATGAAACGTATGCAGTTAGCTCACCAAATAGCTGGTCGGTAGCAAGTGCAGACGAAGAGCTTGGCCTCGCTTACTTCCCGATGGGCAACCGCACACCTGATCAATTAGGGATGTATCGTTCTCCAGCGGATGAAAAATACTCGACGTCTGTTGTGGCGTTGAGTCTTGAGACAGGACAAGCACAATGGGTGCAACAATTTGTGCATCATGATTTATGGGACATGGATACACCAGCACAGCCCGTCTTGATTGACTTGGACACCGACGATGGCAAACAGCCTGCATTGGTGGTGCCAACCAAGCAGGGTGATGTGTATGTGCTGAACCGTGCAACAGGTGAACCGATCTTTCCAATTACGGAAGAACCTGCGCCGCAGGGGGCGATCCCTGGTGACTTCAGTGCACCAACGCAACCGACGTCAGCGGTGACGTTTAAACCTGATCCGCTGACGGAAGCCAAAATGTGGGGAGCGACACCTATCGACCAAATGTTATGTCGTATTGAATTCAACAGTTTGAATTACGAAGGTCGTTACACGCCGCCGTCTGAAAAAGGCACCTTGGTGTATCCCGGTAACTTTGGTGTGTTCAATTGGGGCAGTGTGGCGGTCGACCCTAAACGCCAAGTGATGTTTGGTATGCCATTATACTTAGCGTTTACGTCTAAGTTGGTGGCGAAAGAAGGCCAAGATTTGGGTGAAACGAACCAAGGTGAACAGGGCCTTAACGAAAATGCAGGCGCGGCTTATGCGGTGGAAATGGGGCCGTTCTTGTCGCCTATTGGCGTACCATGTCAGCAACCGCCATGGGGTTATGTTGCTGGGGTTGATTTACGCACAGGTAAAACGGCATGGCAGCATAAAAACGGCACCATTGAGGATTTAACACCGCTGAAATTACCGATCAAAATCGGCGTGCCAGGTATCGGCGGACCGATTATCACAGACAGCGGTGTCGCATTCATGGCCGCAAGTGTGGATAACTATTTACGTGCCTACAATGTCAAAACCGGTGCTCAGCTATGGGAAACACGTTTGCCGGCAGGTGGCCAAGCGACCCCTATGACGTATTTGAATAGTCAAGGCGAGCAAATGGTCATACAAGTAGCTGGTGGCCACGGCTCACTGGGCACGACAATCGGGGATTATGTTGTGGCTTATAAATTGCCGTAATCGAAACCGTATTATGTCAGACCGCTAAGCCCAGCCTCGCTGGGCTTTTTTATTTCTTTTAGTTTCTTAATTTTAGAGGATGTGAATTTTTAGTTATAACGAAACGATGCCATAAAAGTACGATTTAATATTGGCGAGTGCTGTAAGAATTTCCTATCATGCCCGCCTAACCGTAGCCAAAAGCTACGATCTCCAAGAAATTAAGCTGGAAACAACAGTTATTATGAGCAAACCAACCCCTGTGGCATTGCTGCCACTGATTCTCTTTTTGACGCTTTTCGTTGGCAGTGGCCTGTGGTACCAAAGCCAAGACGTTGATTTTGCGTTCTATCAAATTCAAGCACCTGTGGCGATTTTGCCAGCTTTGGTATTGGCTATTTTGCTAAGCCGTGGCGCTTTGAATGACCGTATTGAAACCTTTATGAAAGGTGTGGGTGATCCCACTATCATCACGATGGTGTTGATTTACTTGTTGGCGGGTGCCTTTGCGAGTGTGGCAAAAGCCATTGGCGGGGTCGATGCGACGGTGAACTTTGGTTTAAGTATTATCCCTCCGAGCTTCATCTTACCTGGGATCTTCATCATTACCGCTTTTGTGGCGACGTCGATGGGGACTTCGATGGGGACAATCGCAGCGATTGCACCGATTGCAATTGGTGTGGCGGATGCCGCCGATTTGCCATTGCTCACGACGGTGGGTGCTGTGGTGGGCGGCGCGATGTTTGGTGATAACTTGTCGATTATTTCCGATACGACAATAGCCGCAACGCGTACACAAGGTTGTGAAATGCGCGATAAATTCCGTATGAACTTTAAAATTGCATTGCCTGCTGCGTTATTGGTGTTGGTATGGCTCTTTTTCCAAGGCTCACAGGCACAGGTCGAAGATTTGCAGGACTTTGATATCTGGTTAGTCTTACCTTATGTAGCGGTTCTAGTGTTGGCTGTGCTCGGTGTTAACGTACTGTTGGTGTTATTTTCAGGCATTGTGCTGGCTGGAGTTATTGGCTTGCTAACGATGGCGGATTACAGTGTGGCAAGCTTGTCGAAAGATATTTACTCAGGCTACACCGGCATGCAGGAAATCATGATTCTATCGTTGTTGATTGGCGGTTTGGGTGGTCTGATGAAATCCCAAGGTGGCTTGGACTGGATCGTGCAAACGATTGAGTCGATCAGCCGTCGATTGGGTGCTAAAGAAGGCTCCCAGAGAGCGGGCGAATTGAGTATCAGTGCGTCGGTTGCGCTTACAAACTTATGTACAGCAAATAACACGGTCGCTATTTTGATCAACGGCTCCGTTGCAAAAGACGTGGCGACTCGATATGGCGTGGATCCTCGCCGTAGTGCGAGCTTACTGGATATCTTCTCTTGTGTGATTCAAGGCCTGATACCCTACGGCGCGCAAATCCTATTGGCGTCTTCGTTGGCTGGTATCTCACCTATTGAATTGATTACACATGTCCAGTACAGCTGGATTTTGGCGCTGGTTGCGTTGACTTCGATTTTAGTGGGTTGGCCTAAACCAAAGTCGCTATAGGTATTTAAAGCGCAAAAAAAACGCTTGCAGTAACGTTGACTGCAAGCGGTTTTTTATGACTGTCATCTCGACCTATTTTAGGGCGATGGCCGATGATGACTGTCAAACACCATTATTTTGAATAAGCACCGGATGCGCTGCGCTCAGATAATGAACCTTCTGCATAGTCTGCAATGGCTTCACCTTGCTTCTTCCAAAGCGCTTGCTCTTCAGCCGTCGCTTTTGGCGAGAACACACCAATTTGTGCGTAGATCAGACCCAGTACAGGGGAGATCCAACAAGCGAAAGCTAATGGAATGTACAAAAGGTTTTCAAAGTTGCCGTCGCCAATCGTCAAGCCCAATGCGCCGATAACAAAAGCACCACCCGCGTTCCATGGGACAAGAGGTGATACCAGTGTACCGCCTTCTTCGATTGCTCGAGATAAGTTCAATGTGGAGTATTTCATGCCACGATAAACCGGCGCGTACATACGACCAGGCAGTGCGATTGATAGGTACGGGTCACCCGCGACAAGGTTAGTCGCGACAGACGTAAGTGTTGCAGACGTTTGAATGCCACGGAATGAATCTACTTTTGACATAATAGCTGCGATGATGGCTTCTAGACAGCGTGTTTTTTCGAGCGCGCCACCAAAACCAAGGGCAATCAAGATCAACGAAATCGTCCACATCATGGACTGGACACCACCACGATTTAATAGACTGTTGATGGCATCAGAAGATGTTTGGATAGAGTAACCACTGTTCGCATACGTTAACACGTCATGTACGCCAGCACCTTGAGTGATCATGGCCACAGCAGCACCGGTTAGTACACCTGCAAAAAGCGATGGAATAGGTGGCATACGCTTTACCGCTAACACAATAACAACCAATGCGGGAGCCAGTAACCATGCTGAGATTTCGAAGTTATTTTGCAGTGATGTAGTGATGGCGGTAATGCGTTCAAATGATCCATTATCATTATCGATCATAGTGAAACCTGCAATGAGGTAAATCACTAAGGCGATCAACATAGACGGCACAGTCGTTGGCATCATGTTCTTGATGTGAGAGAACACATCCGTACCGGTTACGGCAGGCGCTAAGTTAGTAGTATCAGAAAGTGGCGATACTTTGTCACCGAAGAAGGCACCTGAGACAACGGCACCAGCGGTCCAGTACATAGGGATTTCAAACCCCGCACCGATACCCATGAGTGCTAGACCAACCGTACCAACCGTACCCCAAGAGGTACCTAAAGAAAGCGATACCACGGCACACAAGATCATCGCGGCGGCTAAGAAAATCTGAGGCGTTAATAATGTTAGTCCGTAGTAAATCAGCGTCGGTACAGTACCCGATGCGATCCAGACACCAACGATCATACCCACTAAGATCAATACAGAAACCGAAGGCATGGACACGTGAATAACGTGAAAAATACCTTCTTCAATATCTTTCCAGCGCAGTCCAAGTTTAATACCGACCAGTGCCGTGATCGCTAAACCGATGGCTAAAGGAATGTGTGGTGTGAAATCACCAAAATAGAATATTTGAACGCCGAGTATCGCCAGCGTCAGAATAACGGGGATAAGCGCTAGCGATAAGCTAGGCATTTGTGCCGTTCTAGTAGATGAATTTGATGACATGTTATGTTCCTGTTTTCTTGTGTTGTGCCGTTTTTATGAAGGTTCAGTAAACAGCCTAAGTTTAGTAGGTCATGAAGTTTTAGCAGGATAAATTCAGCAAATCACAAACAACTCGTAATACTTTGTATGAACAATGTGACGCTAAAAATCGGTTAATTCCGGCCGAATGTCACCTGTAATACACCAAGTCTGCGTTTAAACATGACGTTTGAAGCGAATGGTTGAGTCAATTAGGCGAGGCTTGAAGGGGAAAGAGAAAGCGTCATGCACCAATGTAAGTCAACTGTCAGGGCGACACGCTAAGCCCCGTGCAGGAATGGCCATGCGAATAGCTTCTTGTGTGAGTGAGCTGCTCTTAATGTGCGCACAATTCGTCGGCGAAGGCGATTTTTTGAGGCATTGGTCTATGGACAGGGGCTTTAATTGAGTAATCAACTTGTATGCTCTGTCACCCTTGGATGCGATCCATTGACCTACTTGTAATATATGTGGGTTGCCTGTTTACAAGGGGTCTATTTGTTTACATCCTGTTTATAAGTAACCGATAATGCAATGCTTATCTTTTAGTCTTTGAATTGCTATAGTCCTACAACATCACAGCCTGATGACGGCTTTATGACGATGTGTTCTTTCCTTTCCTAACGCTAACTGTGATCAGACTATGCTGACATCTGAAATCAAAATACTCGTGGTAGACGACTCCGGCGTCACCCGTGAAACACTGCAAAGCTACTTTGCAGAAGAAGGCTACAGCGTTGAAGGTGTTGATACCGCGGAAGCGGCCGAGCAGCGTTTAGCAAATGAGACATTTGATCTGGTGCTGCTGGATATTCGCCTGCCCGGTAAAGATGGCCTAACGCTGACACGAGAGCTACGATCTCGTTCGGAGATTGGTATTATTTTGGTAACCGGCAAACAAGATGAAATTGACCGCATTATTGGTCTCGAATGCGGTGCGGATGAATACGTTTGCAAACCATTCAATCCACGTGAAATTCTTGCCCGAGGTAAAAACCTCATACGTCGTGTACGCGCTCAAAGAGACACAAGTAAGCCCACAGAAGAACCGGTCTTACGACCTCTGGGTCCATGGCATCTGGATACTTCCCGTAGAGTGCTTGTTCGTTCCGATCGCACAATCACGCAGTTAACCGAAGGAGAATTTCAGTTACTGCTGACTTTAATGGAGCATGAAGGCACGCCATTAAGTCGCGACCAATTAATGGATCGTATTAAAAACCGCACTTGGAATGCAACGGATCGAACGATTGATGTGTTGATCGGGCGTATTCGCCGCAAGCTTGCTGACGATCCAGAGTGCCCTCCGATGATCATTACCGTGCATGGTGTGGGTTATCTGTTTAGTGTCTCCGCGATTGAAGATGAGTCATGCGATCCTTAACTTTTGGGCTCGTGACACTGTTTTTCAGTGTATCGGCATGGGCAACAGAAGCCTTTTCTGAAGAGCCTCTTGCGTTAAACAATATAACCGTGCGCATCTGTGGCACGACTGCTTACCCTCCGGTTTCATGGGTAACGCCTGGCGGTCGTGTTGAAGGTGTAAATGCCATGATTGTCCACGCTCTCCTAAAACCGCTCGGTATTTCTGTGGATGATCAACAAGACAGCAACTGGCAACGTTGCTTGAAAGAGGTCGAGCTTGGCAATGTCGATATCATGACCGGTTTTAGGAACGAAGTACGTTCCGAATACATGGTGTTCTTAGAAACTCCGATTGTTCGAGAAGACATCAACTTATTTTACCCAGCCTCTAAACCGCTGGTCTTTAACGATTGGGAAGGCTTATCTGGTAAGCGTGTCGGCGTGTTAATGGGGGATAGCTTTGGTGACCGGGTGGACAGCGCATTGGCAAAGTATCCGCGTTTGGAATGGGTATCGAGCCAACATCAAAACCTATTAAAGCTGGCCGATCATCGCTTAGATGCGGTGCCCATGGGGAAGTTGTCAGGGCAACTGCTGATTAATGCTTTTGGACTTACAGGGCAGATAGATTCTATCGCAACGGATGTCAGTGATTACTGGTATGTCGCCATATCTAAGCGCTCGCCACTCATGCAATGGTTGCCAAGGCTCAATAGCGAATTGAAAGCGTTGCTAAGTGACCCTAAGCTGATTCCTTTATGGATGAAGCAGCAGCGTTTGATGTATTTACAAAGTACTGCAGAAGAGACTTCTGGTCAGGATATTCCATGACACCTTCATCCGTTTTAGCCAAAATATTAGGTTATAAGCAAGCTCACCCACTGGCTTATCGTATCTTTATTAAGCTGATTTCGTTGAGCTTGTTGTTAGCACTCGTTTCGACCAGTATTCAGGTCTACAACGAATATCGTCGAGAGCGAGTCGCTTTGCAGCAGCAAACGGATTTCATTACGTCATCGCATATAGAAGGTATTCGAAAGGGGCTATGGGATCTTGATCAAGAACAGTTGTTGCTGCAACTGAAAGGGATAATGAACTTTTCTAACGTCAATGCCGTGATGTTGCACTCTCAAGACTGGCAAGAGGATATTGTTGTTGGGGATGTTCCTGAAAAAGTATCGCAAACCTATGGTACGACCTTTGATATCTATTATGAGGACCGTGATGGTCAGCTCACTTCGCGGTTACTTGGAGAGCTGACGGTTTACCATGATATGGCGGCTATCCAGTCTCGTTTACTGCGATCGGCCGTTGAGATTGCATTGTTTCAAAGTGGTTTAGTATTAGTGAATGGTCTATTACTGCTGCTGATCGTGCATTTTATGGTGACACGGCACCTAGAATACATGTCACGTTATACCCGCTCTATTGGCGCGGGAAATCTCAAACAAACGTTGCGTCTGCCGCATAAAAAGAAAGCAGCTCAAGACGATGAGTTAGACGCAGTGGTGAATGCGTTAAACGATATGCGAGAAGCTATTTTAGAGGATATTAAGCAAAAAGACCGAATTGAAGCGGAGTTGCGTTACCACCGTGATCAGCTGCAAGAGCAGGTCCTACGCCGCACGCAACGATTACAGGATGCGAAGGAGGCGGCCGAGCAAGCGAATAAAGCAAAAAGCCAGTTTTTGGCGACCATGAGCCATGAAATTAAAACGCCTTTAAATGGTATTTTAGGCATGGTGGAGTTGTTGCAGCGCACCGATCAAGCCGCTGCAAACCAAGAAAAACTCGATGCTATTTATCAGTCTGGTGATGCGTTACTAGAGATTCTAAATGGCTTGCTGGACTATGCACGCTTAGAAGAAGGCATGTATTGCCCTGAAATGAGTGTTTTTTCGATTCAAGAGTTAGTGTCGTCAACCAGCTTGCTGTTTTCTGCCCAAGCAAAAGCGCAAAACAGCCAGATTGCCGTCAACATCAGCGACGAATTAGCCAAGCAATATTATGGTGGAGCCGGAGCGTTACGTCAGATTTTGTCGAATCTTGTATCGAATGCCATTAAATTTACTGAAGCAGGTACCGTGACTATTACGGTGATGCCCGCTAACGACCCAGACCACAGCGATGGTGTGTTCTTTGAAGTAGAAGACACCGGCATTGGCATATCGGAAGACTATTTAACGCAGATTTTCGAGCGCTTTAGCCAAGCGGACGAGAGCATTACTCGACGCTTCGGTGGGACTGGATTAGGGCTGGCCATTACCGCTCAGTTGGTGAATGTGCTGCAGGGTGAGATCGGCGTTACCAGTGATGTTGGGCATGGCAGCCTGTTTTGGTTTTATGTACCTCTGGCTCACATACCCGCAGAAACAAGGCATGCTCCGGCGCAGCTAGAGACGGTGCTGCCATCGTTGCCATCTATGTCGATTTTATTAGTGGAAGACACGCCGATAAATCAGGCCGTGACGATGGAGTTATTAAGGCAAGATGGGCACCGAGTGACATTGGCTGAAAACGGCACTCAGGCTCTTGCTGCCATGGCCTCGGATCCATTTGATCTGATTTTAATGGATATTCACCTGCCTAACATGAGCGGTTTAGAAATCGCACAACGCATTCGTTCCGAGTCTGGTGTAAACCAGCACACACCTGTCGTAGCCTTGACGGCCAATGTTCAACCCAGCAATGTGCAAAAGTGTCATGCAGCCGGTATTTGGGCGGTATTACCTAAGCCGTTTAAACAAGAATCGTTGCAGCAAATTATGCGTACTCAAACAGCCCCGTCGACTTCGCTTAAAGAAACACAAGGTGATTCTGAGTTAATTGATCCAGTTCTTCTACGGTCACACTTATCCGCTTTAGGTGAACAACGGCTGCGTAAGTTGTTAATCAGTTTAGAGCATGCCATGGCTGAAGGTTTGACAGATCTAAAGCAAATGCACGCTGAGCAAGATGATTACGAGGTAGCGGATATTGCGCACCGATTGGCCGGTGACGCGGATGCGGTTGGCGCACTACAGCTTGCTAATTTACTACGACAATTAGAAACAGCGGCCAATGTTGGCCAACTAAATGATTTTGAACACCTTGTTACGACGCTGCAACACAGTGTGAGAAATACACTAGCAGAGTTTGATGCCATATTGGCTTAATGTACTTTAGCTTCCAAACCTTAGACACGGAGTGACAATGTCAAACATGGATTCGACGGCAAAATCAGGCATGCTTTATGGGATTACCGCGTTTCTATTGTGGTCTATCGCTCCGTTGTATTTTAAAACCATTGACCACATACCCGCGTTGGATATTTTATCGCATCGGATCTTATGGTCGTTTGTGGTAGTCGTGATACTGATGACAGCGATGCGCAAATGGCGAGCGTTAAAGCAGGCTTTAAGCACAAAGGTATTGCTGGCGGTTGCATTGTCCTCGGTATTAATTGCCGTCAATTGGGGAACTTATATTTATGCCGTCAATAGCGAGCAACTGCTGAGTGCGAGCTTGGGTTATTACATCAACCCTTTAGTTAGCATTGTATTGGGGATGGTGTTTTTTAAGGATCGTCTTGATCGGCCAAAACAGTGGGCAGCTTGGCTGTGCCTGTTAGCCGTGGTGTTTGAGGTAATTCAATTCGGACGCTTACCATGGATAGCCCTAACACTGGCGCTGAGCTTTGGTTTGTATGGGTTAGTGCGAAAGAAAATCGCCTTGGATAGCTTTATGGGGATGACGTTAGAAACGGCTATTTTGATGCCTTACGCGCTGTCTCAGCTGTATTGGTTTGGTGCGGATTTTGGTTTTATGCAGAGCGGCCATTGGGCGTCTAGTTTACTTCTAATGGCCGCAGGGCCAGTCACTATGGTGCCGCTGATGTGTTTTGCTGCGGCCGCAAACCGAATCAGTTTGGTGACCTTGGGCTTTTTTCAATACATTGGTCCCAGTGCCATGTTCTTGTTGGCCGTCTTTCTTTACGACGAACCGTTCTCCAGTGAGAAACTGGTGACTTTTGGTTTAATTTGGGCGGCTTTAGCCATGTTAATTGTCAGCTCGATTAAGCAACTGCGCAAACAGAAACAGGCACTTTAGCAACACAGAAAATAGCCAACCCTTCTAGGGTTGGCTATTTCTAGGGTTAGCTATCAAGCTATGATTATTGAGAGCTGCTATGCAATCACATCTTCAGTCGTTTGTTGCTGTACGCCGATTAGGTAATCGCCGGTTGCATCTGGATTCGCATCCGATGCACCAATGAAGTAGGTGCCAGACTCTTCGGCAGTGAAGGACAGGATGCCATCTTCATTACCTTCTTCAAGGGCTAGCGCTAATTCACCGTCGTTGTCCATAACGGCTAGCTGGCCAGACTCTAGAGCATCGCTTTCCATGGAGATGTCGTAGGTCATGCCTGCTTCTAGAGAGGTGGCGAACCAGTCCTCATCGCCTGCGAAGTCTAGCGAGCTTTCAACTGTACTGCCGACATCCAGTAGGCTATTTGTGAGAATGTCTGCAGATACGTCGTCTTCATCCAGTTCAGGAATCTCAATAGTATCTTGCTCGTCAGTGGTTAACGCTAATGTGTAGTCTCCGATAGCAGCGCTAGAGAGATCACTAGCATCTAGGAAGTAGGTACCTGCTTCTTCTGCTGTGAAACTAATGTCTACATCATCACCTGTAATACTGAAATTATTTTCAACCGTTTGGCCTTCTGCATCACGTAGCACCAGAGCAGGGATTTCAACATTCTCAGAAGAGAATGTCATAGTGTAGTCTGTGCCTGCTTCAAGATTCATTGAGTACCAATCTGAATCACCTGCTTGTTCGAATGTTCCTTGTACTTCTGTGTTGGCAACAATCGCACCCGCTGTCGTGGTATCTGCTGTAAAATCATCTACAACCGTGTCATCGGGCGTTTCGTCAACTGGATCGGTTTCAGAGCCATCTTGTGGGTCTTCTGTCTCATCGACGGGGCCGGTTTCAGAGCCATCTTGTGGGTCTTCTGTCTCATCGACGGGGTCGGTTTCAGAGCCGTCTTGTGGGTCTTCTGTCTCATCGACGGGATCGGTTTCAGAGCCATCTTGTGGGTCTTCTGTCTCATCGACGGGGTCGGTTTCAGAGCCGTCTTGTGGGTCTTCTGTTTCATCGACGGGATCGGTTTCAGAGCCGTCTTGTGGGTCTTCTGTCTCATCGACGGGGTCGGTTTCAGAGCCATCTTGTGGGTCTTCTGTCTCATCGACTGGATCGGTTTCATCTGACGAGGTAACACTGATGTTGTAGTTGCCAGAAGCGTCGTCTTCTAAGTCAGATAAATCCAAGTAGAAAACGCCTGACTGTGGCGCTGTAAAACTGAATGACGTATTGGTTTCATCGTCTTCTTGAGCATCGCTTGAAATACGCTTGCCATCACTGTTGCGTAACACTAAATAAGGTGAAGAAAGTTCGTCGCTTGTAACAGTGAAAGAGTAGTTTTCGCCTTCTTCTAATTCAATAGAGTACAGGTCGTTTTCCATTTCCGTATCAATGCTGGCATCCAGTGCCGTGTTCAGCTCTAGCGCTGTCGCATTGCTACCATAATTGTCCTCTGTGGTTTCTTCTTGCTGCTCAAATAGTGCCTCAAGACCGTTTTGTGCAAAGTAACGCACGATTTGACCTGGTGGTAAGCTGTCAAGAACTTGGGCAACGTAATCTGATGTAAGGTTCTGCTGATTCAGGTTGTTGAGCAAATATTCTGGTGTGCTCATATTGCCTTTCGCTGTGTCTAGTGCATTGCCTTGATTTGAAAATTGCTTTGCTGATTTCATGAAGACCTCCGTCCTAAGTTTGGTTTCAAAGTGATAAGCGATGAAGATATTCGCTAACACGCCATTCAAGATAAGAGAATCGTTTCAAAGATGGTGTCAGGTGAATGTTAAGGTTCAGAAAAGCTTATTCTGGAAAACTTACGTATTGAAAGGGTCAGTGTAAATTCACTGGTAATCGGATCTAAAAATATAACTGTTTGAATTTTTTGATTATTTTTTTTGCTTCTTGCGCGAAGTGTGGCCTAGACAAAACTAAGGTGATGGCAAGATCTTGGAATACCTGCATGATAATCGTTCTTAAAAAAATAAAGAGATTAGAGGATGTTGCAAGCATTACGACTTTACAAGTGGTAATGCTTGATAGAATCTTGAAGGTCGGAAAATCACTAAGTGGCTTTCAGGAAAAGAACATTAACTTCATAGCCGCGATGCACGACATAAGACGGATTAGCCATTTAAAGTGTGCCGGTGTCACATGTTTTAAAAAGTGGTAGCCGATCAACGCACCGATTAACAAACCTGGTAGGGCATACGCACCGATGGTTAAGCTTTCTTGGGTTAGCAGTCCGAGACCTAGATACATCGGCAGCTTGATGACATCGATGATCAGAAAGGCCCAAGCACGAGTGCTGACGTAGCTGTCTTTGCTAAGCTTTTGCTCCATTAAGAATAAGCTGAATAAAGGTCCTGCGGCATTTGCAACCATCGTAACCAATCCACCTGCTAGCCCCATAAAATAGGCCGTTATGGGCTTTTGCATAAAGTTACTCGGCCGTGCATCCAAGTAAAGCCCTAAAAGTATCATTGAAATAATGATCACACCGAGGAGTGTGACAAACTGATCTGCGTTTAAGTCGGCGAGTAGGTAAGAACCGATAAGCAGCCCTATGAAAGCCAGCGGTAAAAAGCGTGCCAGTACCCGCCATGAGATATTCTTGCGGTAGCTGCAAGCCGCCATCACGTCAGTAATAATATATAAAGGCAATAAAGCCCCGAGTGCTTCAGGACCAGGAAAGGCAATCATGACGATCGGCAATATGATTAGCCCCATTCCCCCTACGGAAAACTTTGAAAAGCCGGTTACTATGCCAGCCATAAACATCACCACAAATGCGGTTGTCACGATAGTCCTCCTTGGTTATAAGTGTGTTGCTTGATGAGCGATAGAATAACGGCAATAATGAATTAAAAATAATTTCGTTTTTTGATTGTAATGAAAGGAAATTTTTATCATGAAGCTGGATCAACTCAGGGCTTTTATTGCGGTGGTTGAAATGGGCAGCTTTCGTGCTGCTGCCGAGGCGATTCATAAAACCCAGCCGAGTATCAGTGCTGCCGTCAAAGCCTTGGAAGGGCAGTATGGTATCCAGCTATTGGATCGTGATAGCTATCGTCCAACACTCACAGCAGAGGGCAAAGCCTTCTTTAAGCAGAGTAAAAAGCTGTTGCTACAAGTAAATCAATTAGAGCACCTGGGGCACCACTTAGCTCAAGGAACTGAACAGCAGCCGCTGCGCTTATGCATCAGTCAGATGAGTTTGACAGAACACATTGTTGGGCTGCTTAAGGCATTTGATGCCGAACATCCACACATTGCGGTTGAACTGACGACCGATCACTTAAACGGCGTACAAGAGCATCTGGTCAAAGAGAAATCCGACATTGCCATTGGTCCCAGCTATGGTCTTGATGATCGGCATATCTTTGTTGAGGTGGGCAAGTTGGAAATGACCTGCGTCGTGCATCCCGATCTGCTGCCTACACTGCAGGCTGGCTCACAAAAAGTGAAGCAACAAGCCTTGTATTCCTTACCGCAAATCTTAGCCAGTCGCTCAGCGGAAGAACAGGAGCATCGTTTTGTCTTACCAACGGGTCGACGCTGGCACGTGAACGATTTCCAAGTCAAGAAAACCTTGGTACAAGCGGGCATGGGCTGGGCACGTATGCCCCATTACATGATCAAGGACTCTCTAGAGGAAGGGCGCTTGGTACGCATGGATGTGGAAAACTTCAGCTCCCACAGCCAGTTTCCGCTGTTTATGGTTCGTCTTAGAAATCAGACCTTGAGTCCTGAGGCCAATGCGTTTTGGCGCTTTATCAAACGCTACTTAAAAACACCTACCTCAGACAACGGAGACTAAGCGGTTGCTTGGAAGCGTTGACTGATTTTAGCCGCTAAATGACTACCAAAAGCTGGATGTGGCACCGGTGCAACTGCCAATACAATGTCCACTGACGGCAACGGAGGTAGGCTGGTGTCACGGCTAATGGTTAATCCAGGAGACACGCTGGAGACCGCCATAGCGCTGATGCCAATGCCGCGGCGTAATAAGCTTTTAATCGCTGTGGCGCTCGACGAACTGGCGACTAAGGTATAGGGACGGCCTTGTTTTTCCATGCCGTCAATGGCCGCGCTGTGGAATTTGCAGTCCGGCTCATACAGGACTAAGGGCAAACTCTCGTTTTCCAAACTCTTCCCGCCATGCACCCAGACCCCTTTATCATGCTTCAGTAGGTAGCCTTCTTCCGCATGAGGGGCGCGCGTTAAAATCGCCACATCGACCTTACCTTGATCCAGCATAAGGCGTAACTGGGAGCTGCAATCGCAGATAATGGTTAAGGTTTGCTGGAGCAAATGCTCGCGCATTAAAGCGACCACATCCGGCAGCACGGATTCCGCATAATCATCTGGGCAACCTAATACCAGCGGTCGATGATGTACCGTGTGCTTAAAGTGGCTCATGGCTTCGTCGTGCAAGGAAAGAATTCGTCGAGCATAGCTCACCAGCTCTTGCCCTCGCTCCGTTAAGGCAACATTGCGTCCTTCCTTGGTAAACAGTGATTGCCCCGTGGCCTCTTCGAGCTTTTTCATCTGCATACTGATGGCACTTTGGGAACGATAGGTTTGTTTGGCAGCACGGGTAAAGCTCCCCGTATCGACAAAGGCTAGAAAGCTGCGCAACGCATCAATATCCATGGCACCATCCATTCATTAGCAAAACGAAAGTAATCCATTAAAACTATTCGTTAGTCATATAAATATCAAGGGCGCACAATGAAAGCACTTCTAACCACTCGCTAAGGAACTGCTTACATGAAACTGATCATTGCCAACAAAAACTACTCCTCTTGGTCACTGCGCGGCTGGCTGGCGCTAAAAGCCTTCGACGTGCCGTTTGAAGAAGTGAAGCTCACCCTGTTTACGGATGACTTTTACCAACAATTAGCACTTTATTCACCAGTCAAAAAAGTGCCTGTGTTGGTCGACGATGGCATTAATGTGTGGGATTCATTAGCGATTGCAGAATACATCAATGAAGCCTACTTGGCTGGCAAAGGTTGGCCTATCGATCGTGCGGCTCGTGCGGTAGCTCGTTCAACGGTGGCCGAAATGCATTGTGGTTACACAGCTTTGCGTAATGCCATGCCGATGAACTGTCGCGCCCGTCGTCGAGTCGATATCAATGACGCCATCGCTAAAGACATCGCCAACATTGATGCCATCTGGGGTGAGCAGCGCCTACGCTACGAGTCACAAGGCGACTACTTATTCGGTGAATTCAGTATGGCTGACGCCTTCTTTGCGCCGGTAGTATTTCGTTTTATGACGTACGGCGTAGAGCTATCTGAGTCGGCCAAAGCGTATCAGCAAACCATGCTTAACCACCCCGCGATGCAAGAATGGTTGGAAGACGCGCTAACTGAAACCGACATCATCGAAGAAGACGAAGCAGGCGAATCGGTATAACGGATAGTCGCTCAGCCTTTGACCTGTTCATGTTAAGCATTAAAAACGATCTACTTTAAATGCATTTAATGACAGCAGCGTTGGCTCATTCTGTATTTTTTGCAGCAACAACTCTGCGGTGATAGCCGCTTGCGTGATGCCAAGGTGCTGATGCCCAAAAGCAAAACTTAAGCGTGAAAACGTAGGGTGTTGGTCAATCACAGGCAGCGAGTCAGGTAAGGTCGGGCGGTGCCCCATCCACTCTGTGGGCGCCTCTTTGCCTTTGCTATACGCCTCGGGTAGAAGTGCTTTGGTGTGCTTATTGAGCACGGCATAGCGCTTCTTAATTGGAGCCAATGATGTACCTCCGATTTCACTCATGCCAACCACACGTAAACCAGAGTCTAACGGCGACATAACAAAGCGGCGATCAGCAGATAAGACCATGTGGTTTAGATGTTGTTGATTCTTCTCTGGGAAGGTTAATTGATAGCCGCGCTCTGCTTCCAGCGGCACAGTTATGCCCACTTGTTTTAGCAGTTCTGTACTCCAAGCGCCTGCGCACACCGTAACGTGGTCAAACGGATAGGCTTTTTGATCTTCAAGATAGATCTGAATGGCCTTATGATGAGCCTCGAGTCCCATCACTTTTTGCTGGAAAAACTGGCCGCCTCGTTCGATGAAGGTGTTATAAAGTGTTTGGCAAACGGCATAGGGATCACTTAAGCGATAAGCATCTGGGAAGAACACCGCATGACTTAATTGCTGTGATAACTCCGGCTCTAAATCAGCAAGACGTTGCCCTTCGACATATTCGCAGGTGAGGCCAAAAGTGGCCATCCGTTCAATCAAAGCGTGAGCGTCTGCTTTTTTTTCAGGGTTTTCCCATACGACTAAATTGCCTACTTTGATGATCTGATCGGTGGCATCGATATCCGTAAGAAGCCGTTGCCATGATGAGACAGAAAGTTGGTTCAGTGCAGAGAGAGCCTGTGTGCCTTGTTGCGCATTGGCGGTATTCGACGCGGCAAGAAACTTTGCATACCAAGGAATCGAATTGCGTAGATATTTCCACGGTACACAGACAGGTCCATCAGGGTCGAGGCATAGCTTAGGGGCACTTCGAACCGATTCGGGCGTTGCTAATGGGTCGATTAACTCTGTCGCGAGATAGCCTGCATTGCCATAAGAGGCTGCAGTCCCGGGCTCATTGCTGTCTAGTAAGGTGACGGCATAGCCTTGGCGAAGTGCTTCCAATGCGACACACAGTCCTACAACGCCAGCCCCCACGACCGCGAAACTGGGTTTACCGGTCGTGTTTGCAGGAATAATGCTGGAATCCAATAATGTGCGGTTCATGGGGCTCTCCTGATGGTGCGTCGATTAAGTCAGTCAATTAATTAAGAAGCGTTATAAGCCAATATAGCAGCAGCCAAATCTTCACGTGAGTCGCCAACAGATTTGAACAAGGTAATCGCCTTATCTGGATCCGCTAATTGCGCTCGGCCTTTATGTTCAGCCCCGCAAAGCTCTGTTAGTTCCGCACAAATATCCTCTTCTGAGAAGGCGCCTTCTTTGATAGGGATGATTAAGTCGCCTGTCTCGGCTAAAGCGCCGGCACGCGTATCAACAAAGACATTCGCTGCTTGCATGGCTTGGTTATCGACTTCACGCATGGTAGGCGTAAAGCTGCCAACGAGGTCTACGTGCGTACCTGGGCGTAACCAGCGCCCTTGAATAACCGGTTCTTTTGCCATCGTAGCACAGCTGATTAGGTCTACTTCGCCAGCAATGCGAGGTAAGTCGGCTTGCACGCAAGCATGCGCATCAATGCCTTGCGCGACAAGCTCTTTGGCAAACGCCTGCGCCATGTCTTCATTGCGATCCCAGATCCATACGGTTTCAATAGCACGCACACTCATATGAGCAGGCACTAAGAAATGTCCCATGCGTCCAGCCCCAACCATTAGCATGGAACGAGTGTCCGAGCGTGAGAGGTAAGATGATGCCAAGGCTGACGCCGCTGCGGTGCGTCGTGCGGTGATAATATTGCCATCCATTTGCGCTAAGGTTTCACCGGTTGTACCACTGCTTAACGTATATAAACTGGTGAGCCCTGGTAAACCTTTGGCATTGTTACCCGGAAACACACTGACTTGCTTAACGCCTAAATACTGACCTTCAATCCATGCGGGCATCAGTAGTAGAGTGGCTTGAGGCTCATCTGGAACATCCATAAAGTGATGATGGCGTACTGGAGAGTGAACATCGGTGGTAAAGATAGTACGCAAAGCATCAATCATGGCTGGCCAAGTAAGGCGCTGGGTAAGGGTTTCGGCCGATAAGTACATTATGAATCCTTATTGCAGGGAGAGGAGATGGTCTACGCTTTATCCTAGACCTTGCCACACGTAAGAGTTAACCAAAACTCTGCTATAGTTGACCAAGGCTATCTATAACAACTGAGAGTTGCTATATAGAGACGGTTAGAGTGAAGGGTAGCTAAGGCCTTATGCAAGAGAACAAGCAAAGTAGCTTGCGTCGAAATAGGATCGCAACGCAGCAAGGTGAGCATATACATGACTATTCTCAGGTCTTGATTGGCTGGCAGGGAATCATGACGTGTGAACTCAGCTCCGCGGCTCTTGATTTATCTCGTGGCCGTTTTGCCATGGCGCCAGAAGTGCTTCCTCATTTGTACCAAGGTCATTCGTCAGACTGCGAGATATTGGTCATAGACCTGGTGCCGAGTGATCCAGTCATGCGCTACATTGAAGAAAGCGCTGGGGTGTCTGTTCCCGAACTTTTCCAGCAGTCGTCTCGTTTTGCTCTGTTACCTGCCACTGCTATGCCGTGCGTTGAGTTTGCAGCAACACAGTTACTGGGTCTTTCTAAAGTTGCAAAACAAAGGCTGACGACGCAAATGTTGCCTATGTTGCTGATGCAGATAGCCGACGCAGTGATTGAGCAAGATGTGCTTTGGCATAAAATAAGCCATTCGCGGTTAGATATTGCGGAACTCCAACGTTTGATTGACCTGTCACCGGAGCAAAATTTTAGTAATGCATGGTTAGCTCAGTATTTTAATATGAGTGAAAGTCATTTCTACACGGTGTGCCAGTCTTTGCTGGGTATGAGCCCTCAAAAATACGTATTGCAACGTAAATTGACCGAAGCGCAGCGTTTATTACAAACCACTAAAATTCCGGTTGCTATTCTGTCTGATCGCTTTGGCTTTTCTTGTCCATCGGCCTTTTCACGGGCTTATCGTAAGACGATGGGGCAATCTCCCGCACAAACTCGGCGCACTCGTTAGTTGCTTAGTGGGTTGACTAATTCGTTACTGGACTGAAAAAGAGCGATACACTACTCACTTTGAGGAAGGGTTAAGGTATTTCTGTAGTAACACTGGATTGTATTAAAATGAGCCCGTAAAGTGTAAAGAAATTCATTTAAGGAAGTGCCTCATGAGCGCAAATATTCAGAAGTTTTTTGCAAAATTCTTAGCCACACTGTTTTTCATACTGGCTGTTCTGGTTTGTGGTAGCAGTCTCATTACAGGGTTCACTCAATTTACGGGTGGAGAAGAACTGACACAGGTCCTAATTAAAATCATTAATTCGAACATTATCGCGATCGCGGTGTTTGAGTTAGCCATGGTGATTAATAAAGAGTATGGCAATAAGAATGAACACGATGTGATCGTCATGATGCGACGTACCCTGCCTCGCTTTATCAGTACGGTGTGTGTGGCGCTGTCCTTAGAAGGTTTGATTATGGTGATCAAATACAGCCAAGCAGATATGGCCGGTAATTTGTATTACCCTGTTGCGATTGTCGTCAGCGCCGCCTTCTTGCTGATCGCGCTCGGCTTGTTTTTACACTTTGTTCCAAAAGACTCAGTGGGTGAAAATAAGCAAAAATAGTATTACAGAAACTGTTATTAGTATAATTGGTTATTAAATAAACATGTTTGGCGGCCGTTAACCTGAAATTAACCACTCAGGGAGGCCGTCACATGGCAGAGAGTCAGCTATCCTTTCAATCGCGCTACGCGCATCAAACTTCAACGTTTAGCGGTCAACGGCGTACTCGAATCGAGCAAGAGCCGGACACCAATACAAACGCTCAACGCCCCGCCGCCTTTGCTCAGGCACAGTTTTCCGAACGAATTACCCGGCAGCAAGAGGTTGCCTTCAGTTCACAGGTACAACAAGAGCTGGAGGTCGAAGACGAAGCCACAAAAAGTATCAGCATTATTGAACAGCGGTTTTCGAAAATGCTGACATTGCTGGAGCGTATGTTTGGTGTTGAGATTAGCCTGTTTGATGAACGTGACTTTCAAAAGGCTTCAGAGGCGCAGCAATCCGTCGCGCAACCGCCAGAAAGTGCTCGTCAAAGCGATGAGGGAACGGGTGGACGCCGTCAAGTGATTGAAGCCATTCAAGAGTATCGCTATGTGACAGAAACGGAATCCAGCTCTGTGGCGATACAGGGCAAGCTAGAACTGAACGATGGACGCAAATTGGATGTTGATTTTCGACTGGACATGTCACGTTCAAAGGTGGAGGAATATTACGGCCAAATAACGTTATCAAGTCGTACAGTCGATCCATTAGTAGTGAATTTAAACGGTAACGTGGCACAGTTGACCAATCAGCGTACGTCGTTTGACATTGATGGCGACGGCGAAAAAGAGCAGATAGCGTTCGCGACCGGTGATTCTGCTTTTCTTGCCGTGGATAAAAACGGCAATGGCCGCATTGATGACGGTAACGAACTGTTTGGCCCTCGCTCAGGTAGCGGCTTTGCAGACTTAGCCAAGTATGACGATAACCAAGATGGCTTGATCGACGAGTTGGATGATATTTGGCAAGAGTTAGTGCTGGTGCAGCGCGACGAATCGGGTAATGAGTCGCTGCTTTCCTTAAAAGATGTTGGTATCAGCGCCTTTGTATTAGAACGCACCAGTTCGCTGTTTAGCTTGTTTGACGAGCAAGGAGAGCAAACCGGTGTCGTTCGCGAAACTGGTTTATATGTGCGGGATGATGGCTCGATAGATAGCCTGCAGCACGTGGATTTAGTGGTTTAATGGTCAATTGATCAGATCGAAGATGGCAGGGCATAGAATATTTGTCCTGCCACTTATTCAACTCTTAAAGTGCTACTAAAGGATTATTGCTGACAAGTGTCGGTGTTAGTTGCAGAGCATCGATTCTTGCCACACTGGCATCCACTGACTCACTGTCTGTTAGCAGGCCAAAGCGTACTTTGAAGACCTTACTGGCTTTTCCTTTAATCGTTGGCACGAGTCCTAAATTCCACTGATGCTTGCGGTTGTAGGCGAAGGATGTTCCAGGCTCGATACCGACTACATAGCCTTGCTCGACGGTGTCTGTATTTTTCCATAAGGTCAAAACGGGGAGTGTGTTTTGCGCCCAGCTGACTTCAATCGCGGCGTCGCCTGCGGCGTTTTTCATTAGAGCATGGCTCATGCCTTCTTCATCAGCGATGGGCAGTACGTTGAACACCATCTCGTCGAAATTTTCTGTTGGTGCTGACAGTTGACCCCATTCATGTACGCCATTGACCGCATAGTCGTTGAAAGGCGAAATTTGCGTGGCGGCGACATGTAATGAAGCCCCTTCCTCAAGCAATGGCGCGCCGAAATTATTATGGTAAATCGCCTGATAGGTATTATCGTAATTCGAGAGGTTGGTAAGCGTATCTTGAATGTGGATGTAGGGCTCATCAGGTGTCAGAGAAAGCTCAGTGTGCACTTCAAAGTTGGTGAACTTAAAACGCTTTTCGTCTACTCGTCCTGATAACGTAACGCGATAAGGTGGGAATTGCTCAACGGTAAGAACGACTTCATCGGCCGGTGTATTTTGGATACGGCCATGAAGTGTCAGCATGTCGCCATTGTCTTCTCCAGGGTGTCCGGCCCATTGATAGCCACAGCGAACCAGCATTTCATTAAAGCCATCGAGCCATCCAAGTCCGCCGGACGCTTCTTGATTGATAAAGCTTGGGTGTACTACTTCAGTAATGGGAGAGTCCCAGCCATAACGCAGTTCACCCCGAGACGCATCTAAAATGGCCATAGCGCGCGTTGGTATGACTCTTAGTACTTTGTCACCCACAGTTAGGGTGATGAGCTTAGAGCCTTGCTGCTTACCGCCACGTAGGGTCTGTAACTTACATTCAATGGCAATGTCGCTAGGAAGCCCCATATCTTCGGCGGTTAAGTGTGCCGAACTTAGATCAATGTTGTGATCGTGACTTAGAAACGTAAAACGAAACTCGGAGGACTGAGACATAACGACTCCCTTGTAGGTGGTGACGTCACTATATCGAGTTGCCGCGGTGCTGTAAAAGCGAAACCGATGGTCTACGCTTAAAGTGTGATCTGGGACTTGCCCCAAAGAATACTGTGGATGCCAGCTTGACTGGTACTGCGGTGTGCTGGCGTGCAACGGACGCTCTGTGTTCGTTTGCACGCCTTTTAATTTTCCTGCCTTATTTATATCTCATTTTGTGCAAACTGTGCTATGAATTAAAGAGTCCTGCTGTTGTTAGGTGAAAGCCTTACTGATGGCCCCTTTTAAAATACTAAGAGTACTGATACGTCTATGAAGTCAGCCATGATGATTCGCCAGAAAGTGGTATTGGGGTTAGCCGTTATTTTTGTGTTAGCCATTGCTATGATTTATATGGTGGTAGAAGGAAAAGTTAAGACGGATCTGATAGCAGAGCGCCAAGCTCAAATACAAGTTAACCAGCGTGGAGTAGTCGCGTTACTCGGTGCTAAATTAGACGAAGTACAGTTGATGACCAGCTCGCTCGCTTTAGCAGCGGCGCAATTACCAAAAGACGCAGCACTTTTTAAACAGGTATTCCCTCCTCTGATTGATAATCATGGTGATGATAGTATTGCGGGGGGCGGTATCTGGCCGGAGCCTAATGCGTTTACCCAAGGTGTTGAGCGTCGTAGCTTTTTTTGGGCGCGTTCTGGGTCAGGTATCGAATTACTGGAAGACTATAATGATCCGGCAGGTTCGGGATACCACAATGAGGGTTGGTATAGCGTTGGGCGTAATGCGCCGATTGATCGTTGTAGCTGGTCGGAAGCCTATACCGACCCAGTGTCTAAAGTGCCCATGGTGACGTGTACCGTTCCTATCAAGGAGCAAGGGAAATTTACCGGTGTCGCGACAGTCGATATGTTGCTGGGTGGTATCACGCAGGTACTAGAAGATTATGGGTCTCAGAGCGAAGGGTATGTTTTTGCTTTGGATGCTCAAGGTCAAATGCTCAGCTTCCCTAAGTCGGCCGCAAAAATTGTTAAAGCCGATGACTCAATGGTGACTGCGAAAGAATTAGCGAGCCAACTACCTTGGTTGGCACCGGCTTTGAATGCGGCACGTAATAACTCTGAAACTATGATGGCGTTGTCAAGAGATGAGATTTTGGGGCAGTCTGCTTTCGTTGATATTATCAAAGAGCCAAAAACGGGTTGGACGATTGGTTTGGTCGTTCCTAAAGGCGTTATGACCGAAGTCGCTGACAGTATGAGTTGGTTTCTAATGATCGCATTAGGCGGTTTATTGATCGTTGTTAGTGGGATCACGCTAATGTTCTTCCGTAGGTTATTAGCTCGTATCGAACAGACGACGGAGCAGATTAACGGCTTGGTGTCTGGCAATACCTCACAAGCGCTTCAGATTCTTCATGGTGATGAGATTGGCGCATTGCGGACATCGGTGAATGCGTATGGCGATAAATTGAAGGCCTTACTTGCGAGTATCCACGCTGAATCAAGTAAGTTGGTGAGTGATGCCGGAAGACTGAAAAATTTCAGTAATGAATTTTTGAGTAAGGCCAATAGCCTTAGTGACGAGAACCATACTTTGGCGGCGGCGACCGAGCAATTTGGCGCCACATCCTCGGACGTTGCGATGTATTCCAATGAAACCAAATCGACAGTCGAACGAATTCATGTGGAAGTTCGCACCAGCGGCGATGAGATGTCAGGTGTGATCAATACCATGCGAGTATTGTCGAAAACCATGGACAGTGCTCAGCAGAAAATCTTACAACTGGACGAAGACAGTCGCAAAGCTCACAGCATGTTGAGTGTTATTCGGGATATTGCTGAGCAAACCAACCTGCTGGCATTAAATGCAGCCATTGAGGCGGCTCGTGCCGGTGAGACTGGTCGCGGTTTTGCGGTCGTTGCGGATGAAGTTCGAAATCTAGCGGCTAAGAGTGAAAGTTCTGCAGTAGAGATTGAGCGTGTATTAAACCGTTTGCAAGATGCTTCGAAAGACTCCGTTAGCTCGATGTCACAGGGCCTTTCTGAAACGGAGAAAGCGGTGACCAGTGCGGAATCTACCGCCAGTCATTTGCAGGAAGTCGTGAGTTCATTCTCTTTGATTACCGATCAAGCAACACAGATATCGGTTGCGGCAAATGAGCAGCAAAAAGTCTCGAATGATTTGACCCAATTTGTATCGCGCTTGCAGGCATTAACCAGCAGCAATGCAGATGATTCCAGTCATTTAAGTCACATGAGTGAAGAAATTGACGCGATCGCTAAGCGTTTGAACGAGCTACGTTAAAACGAAAAGTTCCAGTGATTATTTCCAAAAGCCTGCCAATTAAAGCAGGCTTTTTTTGGCTCGAAAAAGCCTCTTGAATTGGCGTAAGCTAAACAGAGATTGAACTAATAAGGAGTGACATGATGAAGGTAAGTTTCTTAGGGCTAGGCACAATGGGCTACCCAATGGCAGGTCATGTGAGCCGCGCAGGTCATGACGTCACGGTTTATAATCGCACACCAAGTAAAGCTCAAAATTGGTTAGAGGCATACTCGGGTGCAATGGCATTGACGCCAGAAAGCGCGGCAAACGTCTCGGATATTGTTCTAACGTGTGTGGGTAATGATGACGATCTGCGTCAATTGTATTTAGGCGAACAGGGGGCTTTGACATCAGCGCAACCTGGGACCTTGTTTATTGATCACACAACCGCTTCAGCCGAAGTGGCAAAAGAACTTGCTGAAGCCGCTGAAGCCAAAGCGTGCCGTTTCTTAGATGCGCCAGTCTCTGGAGGACAGGCCGGTGCGGAAAATGGTGTCCTAACGGTTATGATAGGTGGCTCTCAAGCGGATATTGACGAGGCTCAGCCGGTGTTAGAATGTTTCGCTAAAGCTTATACACGCATGGGGGAGGTAGGCGCTGGCCAGCTGACTAAAATGGTAAATCAGATATTGGTGGGTGGTGTTTTAAGTGGCCTGTCAGAAGGTATCCGCTTTGCTCAGCAAGCAGGATTAGACGTTGAAACCTTAGTAGAAACACTCAAGTATGGTGCGGCTGGCTCATGGCAGTTAGAAAACCGTGGTGCGACCATGGCGAAGGACGAATTTGATTTTGGCTTCGCGATTGAATGGATGCACAAAGACCTAGGCATTGCTTTGGCTCAAGCGCAGCGCATGGGACTAACATTACCGTATACCCAAGTGATTGATTCGGATTATCAGGGATTAATTGAAGATGGTCGTGGGCGTCAGGACACCTCTGTATTGATTAAAGCCTTGGATAAGTAACCCAAGGCTTTGTTTAAACCTGTAAACGAGACGTTAGAACGAGTACAGCACCGATGCCGTGGTTTCGGTGTCTGTGGTATCTGTATCTGCTGGTACATCCGATGTGTATTTCACTCGGTAGGCCAGCTTCATTGCTAAATTCTCGATTATGCTCGCTTGTAATGAGGAAACGGATTCATTCACGGTATTGCCTCCATTAGTGCTGATCTCACTGGTCAGCTCTTGGCGAAATAAAGACGTTTTGGTGAAGCGTTTTTCATAAGTCCCCGCAAAGCGAACAAAATTGCCTCGGTCAGAATCAGCGTTTAGCGTGTCTCGGTCAATCGCAAAGTCGCGATAACCTACTCCAGCGGACGCTTCTAAATAGGATCCATCCGCTGCTTGCCAGAAGCGATTACCGTAACCAGTGGAAACAGAGCTTTTTCTGCGATAGCCTGAGAAACGATCATTTTCATGAGAGCCGCGGACATACCAAAACTCTTCCGTATTAAATTTGTAGTTGCTCTGGATGGAGCCGGAATACTTTTCGGCAGTCGTATCGCTATCTGAGCTACTGTACAGCGAGCTAAGAGTATAGTTTGTTCGCCACTGAATGGACTCTTGGGTCAGGTCTAAGCGGCCATTAATATTGTTAGTATCACTGTTGCCTGATGTAGAAACAAAGCCAAGCTCAGCGGAGCCTGACCAGTTATCAGTGTTACTGTCGGTATCGGCAAAGACAGCGGAAGAAGCTAGGCTGACAGCAATAAAAGGGATTAGCAAAGCTCTGTTCATAGGTAGGGTCCTTTTAGTCTTGAACGGCATATACCGCCAAACTTAACACAGCCATTTCTTAGACAAGAGTGAATGGAAACAGGTTGCATTGTTTGACCATACTTCCCCTGATTTCTTGAAAATTGCTTAAGTTAATCTTGCAGCAGAGAGATTTTATTCCTTTTTGATCGAGTGGTTCGTTACACTATTAAGTCAGTGATTAGCATAGAGTAGAGATAGTCCGTGTCGAATGTGAAGCGTTATTTAAATGGCTATGAATCGAGCTTGCAGCAGCAGGTAGAGGCAATGTTAGCAGCAGAGAAAACCGGAGCATGGCTGAAGAATAAATACCCTAATTCTCACCAGTTGGCAGGTGAAAAGCAGCTCTATGAGTATGCGCAAGACATTAAACAAGAGTTTATGCGCAGCTCCGCGCCCATAAGTAAAGTTATCTATGATGATAAAATTCACGTGATTAACAATGCGTTAGGGTTGCATAGCTTTGTATCGCGGGTACAGGGTAGTAAGCTCAAGGCAAAGCATGAAATTCGCGTTGCTGCTATGTTTCGGCGTGTACCAGAAGCGATGTTGAGAATGATTTTGGTACACGAGTTAGCCCATCTTCGTGAAAAAGAGCACAACAAAGCGTTTTATAAGCTGTGTCGCCATATGGAACCGGATTATCACCAACTAGAGTTTGAGCTGCGTATTTACCTTTGCCATAAAGATAAGTTTGGTGAGTTGTGGAAGTAAGGACTGAAGTTATGCTTCAGTCCAGAGTTGAGATAGCTTAATCGAAGTCTGCTGAGCTGTGCCTTTCAGTCAGCCCATCATCGCCCCATGTACGATTTACTCGCACCCCACGTTTCACAGCAGGACGTTCGGCGATCATCTCGGCCCAGCGTTTCACATAGGTGTATTCTTCGACATTTAAAAACTCGGCTGCATCGTAAAGTTTGCCCAATACTAAATTGCCATACCAAGGCCAGATAGCGATGTCTGCAATAGAGTACTCATCGCCCGCCATATACTTATTTTCAACTAAGTGCTTATTCAGCAGGTCTAGCTGGCGTTTAGTTTCCATCGTGTAACGGTCAATTGGGTATTTGAGTTTCTCTGGCGCATAGGCGTAAAAGTGACCAAAACCACCGCCAAGGAAAGGCGCTGAGCCCATTTGCCACATTAGCCAGTTGCGACACTCGGTTTTCCCCTTGATATCTTTTGGCACCAGCACATCAAATTTTTCTGCTAAATACTGAAGGATGGAGCCAGACTCAAATACGCGTATCTGTGGGTCAGTAGTGGTGTCGATCATTGCTGGAATTTTTGAATTAGGGTTGATGTCGACAAAGCCTGAAGAAAACTGTTTGCCCTCACCAATATCAATTGTATACGCATCGTACTCTGCGTCATCTAAGCCTAACTCCAACAACTCTTCGAACATGATGGTTGCTTTCTGGCCATTGGGTGTTGCTAGGGAATGTAACTGGAAAGGGTGCTTGCCCTGTGGTAGAGCTTTATCATGAGTTGGACCAGAGTAAGGGCGGTTAATTTTGGACCATTTCCCTGCCTCCTTCTCATCATATTTCCAAACTTTTGGTGGCGTATAATGGTTCTCAGAACTCATGACCTACTCCTTTAATTAATGTGTATAGTTAACGTTATAGTGGTAACTACATAGAACCTCAAGGAAAGGAGTAAGGAGACTGTGTGCAAAAAAAAGCCAGCATAAAATGCTGGCTTTGATAAACTGACGAAAGTCGCTTAGGCGATCTTGGTCAACCAGTTATGCTTGTCAGGTGCTTTGCCCCACTGAATGTCATTCAGAGCTTGGCGCAGTTTCTGAGCCACAGGACCTGTGTCTCCAGAACCGACTTTGTATTCTTTATCATTGTGAATGAAGGTGCCTACAGACGTTAATACCGCAGCGGTACCAGAAAGCATGGCTTCAACACCAGGTTTCGCAGCGCGCTCAAGCAGTTCCTCAACAGATACTTCACGCTCAGAAACAGTCATGCCCAGATCTTCAGCGATGGTAAGAATACTAGAGCGCGTAACGCCGTGTAGGAAGCTTGAGTCCAGCGCTTTGGTAATGATTTCGTTGCCATCAACGATCAAGAAGTTAGCCGCGCCCGTTTCAGTGATGTAGCCATTTGGGCAGAAAAGAATTTGATCGGCTTGGTACTTTGCTTTCGCTTCAAGCGTTGGTGCAAGAGCACTGGCGTAGTTACCACCACTCTTGATCATTCCCATATGTGGTGCGCAGCGTTGACCGGTCTCATCAAGTAATAGTCGCAGTGCTTTAGCTCCGCCAGCAAAATAATCACCTACTGGTGAAAGCAAGATGTAAACCATCGATGTTTCAGAGGGTGCTGCCGCTTTGCCAACCGCTGCTTCTGTACCGATGTGTGTCGGACGAATGTACATTGAGCCAGGAGGTAAAGGAACATCTGCGGCGTATTCAGCCACAACGTCTTTAATCATTTGAGAGACTTGTTCTTTATCGACTTCCGGCAACGACAACAATTGGCTGCTTTGCGCGAAGCGATTGACGTTTTGGTCCATTCGAAAGACATGCACGCTGCCGTCTTCGTGACGGAATGCTTTCAAGCCTTCAAAACAAGTGCTTGAGTAGTGCAAAACGTGCGCACCTGGGTGCAGAGAGATGCTGTCAGATGAAACGATCTGAGCGTCAGACCATTGATTATTTTCGAATGTTGCTAATGCCATTTTCGGCATAAACACGCTACCAAAAGCCGCCATTATGAGTTCCTACTGAATGAAATTGCGAAAAGGATATGTGCGATTAAGTTTGGTCAGGCGATAACATTGGATGTCCAAGACTTAATCTCAAAATAGTAAAACAGATTGGCGTTGTAAGAAAGTGAGATTCTTAGATTAGGGCGCTCTTGCGACCAATTATCGATATTCCGGCGGACTATAGTGGAGAATTCAGTGCGAAAATATGGCAAAGTAGCCCGCATCTCGCAATTGAATAGAATCAGCGGTATTAGCTTGGTTTATATGTAAAAGGAGTTGCTTTGAAAATATCACTTATCGTGCCTGTTTATAACGAAGAGGCCGCCATTCCCGTTTTTTACCAGAAGGTACAGCAGTATCTCAGTGAATACGAAGTTGAGATCGTTTTTATAGATGACGGCAGCCAAGACAATACTGAGTTAGTCGCCCTAGGGTTAGCCTCTAAAGATACAAATATCCAAGTGCTTAGTTTCACTCGAAATTTCGGTAAAGAACCCGCGCTTATGGCAGGTCTTGAGCATGCTACGGGCGACGCAATGATTCCTATGGACGTGGATCTTCAAGATCCTATTGAAGTGGTTCCGATGCTGATCCAGAAATGGCAAGCTGGAGCCGATGTTGTGTTGGCTAAACGAGCAGATCGTTCATCTGATAGCCTACTCAAACGCTCTACTGCAACATGGTTTTACCGCCTTCATAATGCGATTAGTAAAACCAAAATCGAAGACAATGTAGGCGATTTTCGTCTGATGTCTCGCAAAACGGTCGAAGATGTTAAGCGTATGGGCGAGAATAACCTTTTTATGAAAGGGGTTTTATCTTGGGTCGGCGGAAGGACTGAAATTGTAGAATACGTCCGACCTGAACGTTTCGTAGGTGAAAGCAAGTTTAACGGCTGGAAGTTATGGAATTTAGCTTTAGAAGGCATTACCAGTTTTTCAACCTTCCCGCTGCGTGTTTGGACCTATATTGGTTTTACTATCGCATTAGTCTCTTTTATCTACGGCGGCTGGTTGATTTTAGATAAAGTGATTTGGGGAAACAGTGTACCGGGCTATCCGAGTTTGCTGGTATCGATCTTATTCTTGGGCGGCATACAGCTTATTGGTATTGGTGTACTAGGGGAATATATCGGTAGGGTTTATATGGAAACTAAAAAACGGCCGCGATATTTATTAAAGGATAAAGATACTCATGAGTAAGCGACTATTAAATGGTATATGTCTGTTGCTCTTTGGGGGCTCTATTCTATTAGTGGTCGCTGCCTTTTTCATCTGGAATGATCCGACAGAATATATTGTCGAAGACTCAGGCGGGATTACCCAACTTACCATTGATCAATGCGATTTAATGAAGCGCAACAAAAAGACGATGGTCAGAGGCTGGGCTTATATACAAGAGCAACCTCACGCGAGCTACAGTGTTTATGCTGAGTTGAGCAATAATCGCTATCGGAAATTTGAAACATTTTCTGAGTCGCGAGCAGATGTCGTCAATGCTCTCGAGCTGGATCCGGCCTATAAGCTGGTTGGATTTAAAGCTGGGTATCGTAATCTTTCATCCCCTTATACAGGTAAAATAGTCGTGCATGCCACTAATGCAACAGGTGAGGTTTTTAGTGCCAGCTATCAGTGTTTATAAATCGCTAAACCGATCTCTTTGGATCGTTATTGTTGCGTATCTAGTGCTGCTCAGTTCATCGTTAGATTTGCTAAGTTGGGGGGACGATGCTTATTTTAGTGAGGTAGCCAATACCCGCAATCTCTTTGCATGGTGGTGGGAGCGTTATTTGCAGTGGAGTGGTCGCATTGCAATTGACTTATTAATGGTTGGAACCATTACACTCAAATGGTTTTGGCATTTATTGGTACCTTTAACAATATTGCTGCTGTCTTATTCTATGCTCAAGCTAACAAAGTGGCAGATTTCAGCGGCTAAGATCTTACTCGTACTTATTATGTTGGCGTTGGCTCCTGTGGAGGTGATGGCAGAGTCATTCTATTGGGTGACAGGCTTCTATAACTATTTATTACCGAGTGCACTGGCACTCTTTTGTTTTACTGAATTAACCGCTCCTAGAGTCGTTATGTGGCGTCGAGTGCTAGCGTCATTGAGCGTTCTGATTTTTGCCTATCAAGAACAGGTGACGATTCTATTTTGTTTAGCTGTCTGCCTGTCTTTATATCAACAGCGAACATCTTTTAAGTGGTTTATATTAGCTCTGACATTGGCCAACAGTGCATTGCTTTTTCTTGCCCCAGGAAATGCCAGTCGCACGCTCGGATCGATATTTATGTATTTTCCGAATTATCAGGATTTTGGTTTACTGGAAAAGGTGCTATTAGGTGTGGATAAACTCTATAATGTGTTTGTGAAGTCGGATAATTGGCCATTGTGTATTTTTATGGTGGTGTTATTAGCTATATCCGTCTTTAAGCCAAGCCGCTCGTGGGGTGAAAAAATCAGCGCAATGGTCGTTGGGCTCTATATTATTTGTTTTTTCTTGCAGTATCAGTCTGGCGCTAACCTCAATGAAAGCTTAATGGGGTTTTCATATCAAGGCGGTATCGACGCAGAATCGATTCCCAGTGGGCGAACCTATGCTGGTTATTTATTGATGATGTGGGTGATGTCAGCGGTATTAACGTTAATGCTAGGACTTATGGCAGAAGTGAAAGAGAGTAAATTTGCTTTACTGGCTCTTGTCTTTGGTGTGATGAGTGTTGTTATGTTGGGCTTCTCACCTACTGTTTACGCGTCAAATTTTCGAGTGCAAGTCTTCTTTGAACTAGGGCTAATTGTTGCGACCTTATATTTACTGCGCAGTATCGATAAAAAGACAGTGTTGGCGAATATCCAGCGTGTGTAAGTAGTAAAGGGTACCTTAGGGTGCCCTTTACTATGTTGAATGCTTATCTATTATTCAAAATCGAAATATAGTGATCTGTGCGATCGGTATGCTCGTGCGGCGCAACCTCCCGTATCTGCTGAACGCCTTTGAAGTCTGCCCGTAGGGCTTTTATTAATGCGTACATCATCATGAAGATAATAAAAGCAAACGGAAGCCCTGCGGCAAGAGACGCTGTTTGTAGTGCTTTTAATCCTCCAGCGAGTAATAACACTGCCGCAACAACGCCTTCACTTAGTCCCCAAAAAACACGATAGCCAGTCGGTGGCGTTTCACTTCCCATCGACACCATGGTGGTGATGACTAAGGTGCCAGAGTCAGATGAGGTGACGAAGTAGGTAATGATTAGGATTAAAGAGATCAAGGCTACAAATTGCGTCAAAATACCTAAGTTGAGGTTTTCGATGACGACAAATAAAGGCTTGGAAATGTCTTCATTAACGGCATTGATCACACCGGCAGTACCAAAACCGCCTTCAGCGAATAGCTCCATGTGCATGCTTGTGCCACCTAGAATCGCCATCCAAAAGAATGTCACTAATGTCGGAACCAGCAGTACGCCTAAACAGAATTCGCGAATCGTTCGACCTTTTGATACTCGTGCGATAAACATGCCGACGAAGGGTGCCCAAGCAATCCACCACCCCCAGTAGAACACTGTCCACCAGCCTTGCCACTGTCGTGTAGGGTCAGGGTCAACCCAAAAACCCATCGGGATCATGTTTACAATGTAATCTCCTAGATTCGTTACGAAGAAGCCAAGCAAGAACACCGTAGGGCCCGCAAATAGAAAGATTATGATCAGTAAAATCGACAGCCACATGTTAACTTCAGACAAGATTTTGATGCCACGACCAACCCCTGATACCGCTGAGATGGTCGAAATCACCGATACAACACCGATAATAATGACCTGCGGGACAATGCCAATTTCCACTCCGAACATGTAATTCAAGCCAGCATTAATCTGGCCAGCGCCGAGCCCAAGGGTGGTCGCTACACCAAATAGCGTCCCGAATACGGCCAGTAGATCGGCAATATGACCGCGCCAGCCGAAAATCTTATCGCCAAAGATCGGGTATAGAGCTGAGCGGATTGTCAGTGGCAGCTCATGTCGATAAGCAAAATACGCTAATGCTAAGCCCACGATGACATAGACGGCCCAACCATGTAGTCCCCAGTGTAAGAACGTTGTTTGCATAGCAACGTTCGCGCCTTCCATGGTATTGGCGGCACCGTCAGCAAGGAAAGGGCTGTTTTGAATGTGGTAAGACGGCTCAGCAATGGACCAGAACAATAGGCCTATTCCCATCCCCGCACCAAACAGCATTGAGAACCAAGAGAAATAGCTGAACTCTGGACGGTCGTCGTCTTTGCCAAGTCGTATGTGGCCGTAGCGTGAACACATGAGGTAGAACGTAAAACCAACAAATACACACATCGATAAAACGTAAAACCAATCTAAGCTATTTTGAATCCAAGACTGCATCCCAGAAAAAGTACTCGCAGCGAAGTCGACGTCGTAGAGTGTAAAAATGACAAAAGCGAGGATGAGCCCTTTCGAGAAGAGCGCCATATTCGGGTTAAGGTCCCGAAACATGCCTTTGTTAGCGAGTATTACGTAGTCCGTATCGGATCTATTTGATTTTATTCCCATGGGAAGACCTTTATGAATGCTATCGATGGTAATACGTTAGCGATCAAGAAAGAGGCCGTAAACGCCCTTTAAACTAATGAATAACATAAGAATAACTAATGTTATTTTTCTTTTTAATGCTCTTGTTTTGGTTCATGTAAGTCTATTTGATGCAGGTTACGAAAATGGATAGGAGCTAAAAGCAGGAATGAAATTTTTAAGTTTTTGATAAATAAGGTTTTTATTTTTTTGGGTGACTGTTCTTGAAATAGAAAAGTGGAGTTTGTTTTTATGGTTAAGAAAATTAGTTGTCTATATATTATTGGAGTTTATGTTTCTTAAGTTGTTTTGGCGAGTGTTTAAAATGCTACTCTGATTGTTTTTTCGACGGTAATAGGCAATTTAAAGGACGTTTTTATGGGTGGCAATTCAGCGTATTCATGACGGCTTGTACCGTTAATTTTGTCGAAGTGGAGTGGGATGAACATATTTATTTAGGTAAAAAAAAAGCCCCTTCTAATGAGGGGCTTTCGTAATGCTATGGCTAAATGAAGCTTAAGCGCTGACCTTCGCAGATAAGCGTTCAGCGGCTAACTTAGCGGCCGGTTCAAATTCTTCCGTACCGCTTGCAAGTTGCTCCGCTAGGATCTTCTTCATGCGACGTGACCAGAATTTAATAATGTGGTTCTCCACAATATCTGCGACGTCCGAATCAGAGCCTGCGCTCACATTGTTTTGAGCAATGTGGTTAATCATCGTTACGATGCTTTCTTCTTCAGTATGAAACATAGTGCTCTCTCAATACCTACTTATTTAACAGCATCAGCGGAAGACGCTGCGCTACGCAAGAACTCATATTGACGTTCATGGTTGTCTTGGAAGTTCTTCTGCCATTCAGATGGCTGAGATACTTTCTCAACTTGCACTGCAGTCACTTTGTACTCAGGACAGTTGGTTGCCCAGTCTGAGTTATTGGTTGTGATCACGTTTGCGCCACTGCCTGGGTGATGGAATGTTGTGTATACCACACCTGGCTGCATACGCTCAGCAACACGCGCACGGAGAACAGTTTGACCTGCACGGCTGGTAATGCCCAACCAATCGCCTGTCTTAATACCGCGTTCTTCGGCATCGTGCGGATGAATGTCTAGAATATCTTCATCATGCCACGCTTGGTTGTCTGTACGACGTGTTTGAGCACCTACGTTGTATTGGCTCAAAATACGGCCGGTTGTTAGCAACAATGGGAAACGGCCGTTAGCGCGTTCTGTTGTTGGTACAAACTCCGTTACAGCGAACAGTGCTTTACCTTCGTCACCGATAGGGAAGCTTTCAGTGTGCATGATCGGAGATCCCATCGGGAATTCATCGTTACATGGCCACTGTAGGCTGCCGTGTTTTTCTAGCATATCGTAGCTAACGTTGGCGAAGCTTGGCGTCAATTGCGCAATCTCATCCATGATCTCAGATGGGTGAGAGTAGTTCATTGGGTAGCCTAAAGCATTTGAAAGCTCAACTGTCACTTCCCAATCTTCTTTGCCTGCAACCGGTGGCATCACTTTACGAACGCGGTTGATACGACGTTCTGCGTTAGTGAAGGTACCGTTCTTCTCTAGGAAAGTAGAACCTGGTAGTAATACGTGAGCAAATTTCGCTGTTTCGTTCAAGAAAATGTCTTGTACGATCAAGCAATCCAATGCTGATAGAGCAGCTTCAACGTGCTGTGTGTTCGGATCGGACTGAGCGATGTCTTCGCCTTGAACGTACATGGCACGGAATTCACCAGACAAGGCCGCATCGAACATGTTCGGGATACGTAGACCTGGTTCGTCGTCTAGCGTTACGCCCCATACTTTCTCGAAACGAGCACGGGCAACAGCGTCAGAAACGTGCTGGTAACCTGGTAGCTCGTGCGGGAAAGAACCCATATCACACGAACCTTGTACGTTGTTCTGACCACGCAGTGGGTTAACACCAACGCCTTCACGCCCCATGTTGCCTGTCGCCAGTGCAAGGTTGGCGATGCCCATTACCATGGTTGAACCTTGGCTATGTTCTGTAACGCCTAGACCGTAGTAGATTGATGCATTTTTTGCAGTTGCGAACTTACGTGCAGCGTCACGTACTTTCTCTGCTTTAACGCCTGTAATCTCTTCTACATTTTCTGGTGCATGACGCTCTTCAATAATGAATTCACGCCATTTCGCATAAGCACCTTGTTCACAACGTGCTGCAATGAACTCTTTGTCCTCATAGCCTTCGGTAATGACCACGTGTGCTAGAGCGTTGATCATAGCGACGTTTGTACCAGGGCGAAGAGGCAAGTGCGTTGAGTTGCCTAAGTGAGGTGTGCTCAAAAGATCGATTTCACGTGGGTCCGCTACGATCAAACTTGCGCCTTCACGAAGACGGCGACGCATTAGCGAGCCGAATACTGGGTGAGCGTCTGTTGGGTTGGCACCGATAACAAGAATACAATCCGAGAACATAACGGAGTCGAATGTTTGCGTACCCGCAGATTCGCCCAGTGTTTGTTTTAGGCCGTAACCGGTCGGGCTATGACATACACGTGCACACGTATCGGTGTTGTTGTTACCAAAGGCCGCACGAATCAGTTTTTGCACCAAGTACGTTTCTTCGTTAGTACAACGAGAAGACGTAATACCACCGATACTTTCACGGCCGTATTGTGCTTGGATGTCTTTTAGACGTTTTGCTGCGAAACCGATTGCTTCTTCCCAGCTTACTTCTTTCCAAGGCTGGTCGATGGAATCACGAATCATTGGCGCTTTAATACGGTCTTTATGGGTTGCGTAACCGAATGCGAAACGACCTTTAACACACGAGTGACCGTGGTTGGCGTCGCCTTCTTTCGCTGGCACCATTCGTACTAGCTGATCGCCTTTCATTTCTGCTTTGAAAGAACAACCGACACCACAGTAAGCACATGTCGTTGTGACGCTGTGCTCAGGTGTGCCCATGTCAATGACAGAGTTTTCCATCAGTGTGGCGGTCGGACATGCTTGTACACAAGCACCACACGATACACATTCCGAATCAAGGAAATCTTCGTCTTGGCCCGCAGCGACTTTAGAGTCGAAGCCGCGTCCATCAATCGTCAATGCAAACGTACCTTGCACTTCTTCACAGGCACGTACGCAACGTGAACAAACGATACATTTACTCGCATCGAAGGTGAAATAAGGGTTTGATTGGTCTTTTGGCGCATCTAGATGGTTATTGCCATCAAAGCCGTAACGCACTTCGCGTAGACCTACTGCCCCTGCCATGTCCTGTAGTTCACAGTCACCGTTTGCTGGACAAGTCAGACAGTCGAGCGGGTGATCGGAAATATACAGTTCCATGATGTTACGACGAAGCTTCGCAAGCTTGTCGTTTTGAGTCGTGACTTTCATGCCAGCATCAACAGGTGTTGTACATGAAGCAGGTGTGCCACGGCGGCCTTCAATCTGAACCGCACAAATGCGGCAAGAACCGAAGGCTTCTAGGTTATCGCTGGCACACAGTTTAGGGATATTAATGTCGTGAAGTGCGGCTGCACGCATCACAGACGTACCTTCTGGTACGGTGATTTCCACGCCATCGATTTCCAGTGTCACCATCTTCTCGCTTAGAGAAGCTGGTGTACCGTAGTCTTTGTTAGGGTCAAAATGTTGCAACATAATTAGACCTCCTTCGCTTGGGTCGCTGAAGCTGCGTTCTTAACGAAGTCCTCAGTAAAGTGTTTCATGGCACTCTGTACTGGGAATGGTGTCATACCGCCCATGGCACAAAGAGAGCCGTCTAACATCGTCTCACATAGGTCAGACAACAACTCCATGTTTGCGTCGACGTTCTTACCTTCGCGAATGCGGTCGATCACTTCGACACCACGTGTAGAACCGATACGGCATGGTGTACATTTACCGCAAGACTCAGCAACACAGAACTCCATAGAGAAGCGTGCCTGTTCACTCATATCAACCGTGTCGTCAAACATAACGACACCACCGTGACCAAGTACCGCATCTTTCTGGCTAAATTCTTCATAGCCTAGTGGTGTATCCCACTGGCCTTCGTGTAGGTATGCACCTAAAGGGCCACCTACTTGCACCGCACGTAATGGACGACCATTGCGTGTGCCACCACCGAATTCGAACATCAGTTCATTCAGTGTAGGACCAAATGCCAATTCCACCAAGCCGCCGAACTTAACGTTACCCGCTACTTGGAATGGCAGCGTACCGCGAGAACGGCCAACACCAACATCAGCATAGGCTTTCGCGCCTTTATCCATAATGAATGGCACAGCCGCTAAAGACAGTACGTTGTTCACTACGGTTGGTTGGCCGAATAGGCCGACAATCGCTGGCAAAGGTGGCTTCGCGCGCACTAGGCCGCGTTTGCCTTCTAAACTTTCTAGTAGTGACGTTTCTTCACCACAGATGTAGGCACCGGCACCCATTCGCACTTCTAGATCGAAGTGGTTGCCGCTGCCTAGAATATCAGCACCTAGCAAGTTGTTTTCGTACGCTGTTTTGATTGCCTGATTCAAATTTTCGATTGAAAGAGGGTATTCAGAACGGCAGTAGATATAACCTTGCGTTGCGCCAACAGCAAGACCTGCAATGGTCATACCTTCAATCAGCATGTATGGGTCACATTCCATCACCAAACGGTCTGCGAAGGTACCTGAGTCACCTTCGTCGGCGTTACAGACGATGTATTTTTGATTCTTTGGAGATTCAACATCCAGAACCGTCTGCCATTTGATGCCAGTCGGGAACGCTGCACCGCCACGACCACGTAGGCCCGACTCTTTCACGGCATCAACGATTTGTTGAGAGGAAAGTTTGATGGCGTTTTGTAGGCCTTTAAAACCGTCGTTGGCTTGGTAATCTTCAAGCGATACAGGGTTAGTAATACCTAAGCGTGCGAACGTGAAGCGCTCTTGGCGTTTTAGGTACGGAATTTCTTCTACGAGACCTAGCGCTAAAGCGTGCTCTACGTCACCTTTCCAAAACTCTGCTGCAAACAAAGACTCAATATCGCCTTCTTTGACAGGGCCGAAACCGTAGCGACCAGCGTCGGTGTCCACTTCTACAAGTGGTTCGATCCAGTAAAGGCCGCGGGTACCATTACGACGTACTTCTACGTCGATTTTATGCTCTTTAGCAACGATCTCAATCAGACGAGCAATGCGGTCCGCACCCCGAGCTTTAGCGGTCGTGTCAGAAGGAACGTGAATGCGAAATGTCATTAAAGAATCTCCACTCGATCGGTTTTAAGGCCTTCAACCAATTCATCGAAGCGTGTTGCATCGACGTCAGCATGAATGTCGTTACCCACACGAATAGATGGGCCACAAGAACAGTTGCCTAAGCAGTAAACTGGCTCAAGAGTAATGTTACGATCGGCCGTCGTTTGGTGGTAGTCCACACCTAGCGCTGCTTTAGCGTGAGCTTCTAGCGCACGAGAACCTTGCGCTTGGCAAGCCTCTGCACGACAAATCTCAACAACGTGGCGTCCTGGTTGATGTGTACGAAAATGGTGGTAGAAGCTGATCACACCATGAACTTCTGCACGAGTTAACTTCAACGCCTGAGCGATCAAGGAAACAGCCTCTTCAGGGACATAAGAAAAGCGGTCCTGAATAGCGTGTAGAATCGGTAATAGAGCTCCTGGCTTGGATTTGAGCTCATCAATGATGGCCTGGGCAGTTACTGGCTCCCATGCAACTGCTTTAGATGTAGTCATTGTATTTCCTCCTGTCGCCCAGCTACAAAGTTGAGTTCGTAATCTGGCGGAAATGTTGCTTATTATTGTAGCGGTTAATGCGTGTAAGAGCAGTGTAGTTCAGTTAGGGTTCTCCTGCAGAACCTTCACTAATCAACTGCTACCTTAGCCGCTGTCAAGAGTTTAAAACTGATGCGCACATTAGCACAGGTCAATTTTGCTCATTTATCTTATTACGACACATTCTAGTACTTTGGCGCATTCGTTTTTGCAAATCTTAAAATTGAAATAATTGTTTAAGTTTTGCGCAAAGCAATGTCACGAGTCAGCTTTTCTACATAAAACTCCTTTCAGTGATGCTTTGCTATCAAAAAAAGTTATAGCTGACATAAAAAAGTCACAGGAAAACAAAAAATCGTCGTTATCACGACTTGCGCTGACGCTTGTGTGCAAGATTACTCGGGGTAGCTGGTTTCTAATTGGCTACATCCCAATATAGGGTGATAGTCCACATAAGTGAGGTGAATGGCACTTTTGTTGACTGATTATACAAGAAAACTTCGGCTTAAACTCGGACAAGAATAAGTACGGCATCATTATGAAAATTGGAATACCGAAAGAGATAGAAGACGGCGAGCTGCGGGTGGCCATGACCCCAGCAGTCGCTGAAAGGGTCAAGAAGCTAGGCTTTGACTTGGTGATTGAGAGCGGCGCAGGTGCGGCGGCTTCTTATTCAGATGAGGCGTATCTAGCTGCAGGCGTTGAGGTGACCAGTGATACAAAGGCACTGTGGCACGATTCAGACGTTTTGATTAAAGTTCGTCCTCCGGTTGAACACCCAGAGCTAGGCTTTTATGGCATTGAGCTTTTGGGTCAAAACCAGACACTCATTAGTACCCTCTATCCAGCGCAGAACTCTGTAAAGCTAAATCAATTAGCTGAACGAGGTACAAATGCTGTCGCTTTGGATGCCGTACCACGTATTTCTCGTGCGCAAAAAATGGACGTATTGAGCTCCATGGCGAACATCGCGGGTTACCGTGCGGTCGTTGAAGCTGCGCAACACTTTGGCCGTTTCTTTACCGGACAAATCACCGCCGCTGGTAAAGTTCCACCAGCGAAAGTACTTGTTATCGGTGCTGGCGTGGCAGGTCTTGCGGCCATTGGTGCAGCGAAAAGTATGGGTGCCATTGTTCGTGCATTTGATACGCGTCCTGAAGTAAAAGAACAAGTCGAAAGTATGGATGCGGAATTCCTAGTATTGGATTTCGATGACGAAGACGGCAGTGGCGAAGGTGGTTACGCCAAAGTCATGAGTCCTGAGTTCATCGCCGCAGAAATGGCGCTTTTTGCAGAACAAGCAAAAGATGTCGACATTATTATTACTACTGCATTGATTCCGGGTAAGCCAGCACCAGAACTGATCACTGAAGAAATGGTTCGCTCTATGAAACCAGGCAGTGTCATCGTTGACTTGGCGGCAGAAACGGGCGGTAACTGTAAGCTTACGAAAGCGAACGAAGTGGTTCAGGCGCACGGTGTTACGTTGGTAGGATACACAAACTTGCCAAGCCGTATGGCGGCTCAATCAAGCCAATTGTTTGCGACGAATATTTACCACCTTCTAACTGAATTGTGCCCGAACAAAGATGGCCAGATTGATCTGAACATGGAAGACGAAGTGATTCGTGGTGCAACGGTTGTGAAACAAGGCAACATCACTTGGCCACCACCAGCACCACGTCTGTCTGCTGCGCCTAAGAGTGATGTAAGCGAGCCTTTGCCGGAGGCGAAATCAGACGCTAAGAAAGAAGAGAAGAAACCGAGTGCCTTTGGTTTCCTTGTACCAGTATTAATTGTTGGTGCATTGCTAATGGGAGTGGGCAGCGTTGCGCCTGCTGAGTTTATGGGACACTTAACCGTCTTTGTGTTGTCGTGCTTTGTCGGTTATATGGTGGTTTGGGGAGTTAGCCACTCTCTGCATACGCCACTAATGAGTGTGACCAATGCCATCAGTAGTATCATCGTAGTCGGTGCGTTGACACAGGTTTCGAACGATAGTCCGATCGTTGCGATACTGGCTGCTTTGGCCATCTTTATTACCAGCATCAACATCGTCGGTGGCTTTGCCGTGACGCATCGTATGCTGAAAATGTTCCGTAAGTAGGAGACGACAATGAACTTTGGAGTAATGACGGCTGCCTACATCGGAGCCAGCGCCTTATTCATCATGGCACTGGGTGGCTTAAGCCACCAAGAAAGCGCACGCCGCGGTAACATCTACGGCATTTTAGGTATGGTATTGGCAATGGTTGTGACCATTGCTGGTGCGGTGACAGACAACTACGGTTTGCTACTATTGGGGCTTGTACCGGGTGGTATCATCGGTTATGTCTTGGCAAAACGTGTTGAAATGACGTCGATGCCAGAATTGGTGGCGATTCTACACAGCTTGGTAGGCTTGGCCGCGGTGTTCGTTGGTTTTGCCAACGCCCTAGGCCACGGTGCTTATGAGTCGGTTGTAGCGCAGCGTATTCATGATGTTGAAACCTCTTTAGGTATCTTCATTGGTGCGATTACCTTTACGGGTTCTTTGGTTGCTTACCTTAAATTAAGCGGCAAAGTATCGGGTAACCCGCTGCAGTTACCTGGTCGTCATATGATGAACCTAGCGATTGTGTTGGTTTCTCTTTACCTGATTGTTGAGTTTGCAGCGGTTGGCGCGACTGACGGTATGATGTACCTATACATCATTACATTGCTTGCCTTAGTATTTGGTGCGCATCTGGTGGTAGCGATCGGTGGTGCAGATATGCCAGTGGTTGTGTCGATGCTGAACTCTTACTCTGGTTGGGCAGCAGCGGCCATGGGCTTCATGCTAGGTAACGATCTACTGATCGTAGTCGGTGCACTAGTGGGTAGTTCAGGTGCGATTCTGTCTTACATCATGTGTCGTGCGATGAACCGTAAATTCTTGAACGTTATCCTAGGCGGTATCGGTAGCAAGAAGAAGAAATCAACGCCTGCGGCGGGCGCTGCAGCAGAAGAGCAAGGTGAGATTGTTGAGATTCAGACAGAAGAAGCCGCTCACATGCTGGAATCTGCGAAAGAAGTCATGATTATCCCAGGTTACGGTATGGCCGTTGCGCAAGCACAGCACACAGTATTTGAGATCACTAAGAAACTTCGTGAGAAAGGCGTGAATGTTCGCTTTGGTATCCACCCAGTTGCGGGTCGTATGCCAGGTCACATGAACGTATTGCTAGCGGAAGCGAAAGTGCCTTACGACATCGTGTACGAAATGGACGAAATCAACGAAGATTTCCCGAAAGTAGACGTGTCTGTTGTGATCGGTGCGAACGATATCGTCAACCCTGCTGCAAACGACGTAGAAGACAGTCCAATTGCAGGTATGCCTGTACTTGAGCCATGGAAAGGTAAGCACACCATCGTACTGAAACGTGGTATGAGCCGTGGTTACGCGGGTGTCGAAAACCCACTGTTCTTCAAAGACAACACTCGTATGCTTTTCGGTGACGCGAAGCAAACAGTGGACGCTTTGCTAAAGCACTTGTCTGCTGACTAAGTTCTTTAGGCAATAAAGAAAGCCCGAGGCATCCGCTCACGCCTCGGGCTTTTTTTTGTCTATAGGAAAGTAGTTGATCGCTGGTAAGCGGGTGTATTTACGTAATCAGAAGCGTTGTGCGATTACGCCATATCCAGTGTCATCAGTAGGCGCATTTGACCTGCTTCGACACTTGGAGAGCGGTGAACCGCTCCTCGGCCTTCATTGCCTTCCCAACGTTCACCCTTTAATAGCGCCACGTCACCGACACTGATTTGTTGGACGTCAGCCTCGGCACGAACTAAGCCTGAGTGACTGTCCGGCTGGCCATTATTACCGCGACCCAGTTTTTGACGGTTTAGCGATTGCTCGTCAAGCCATTGCGTTGCTGGCCCAGCATAAGTAGTAATCAGGCGACAAGGTACTTGATCCACATGAAAACGTGGGCACATAGCGCGATCCACTTGCGTTAGACGAAGGCCTGCCGTGTTTAAATCAAATAAACAGCAGTAGGCATCAACCAATAGGGCAATGTCGCGGATCAAGGCGTCACGACCATCGATACTTGGTAGGCCGCGTGCCAAAGCATCACTGACGTTCTCAGGAGAGACAATTTGATTGAGTGAAAAGCTCTTCCCTGCAGAGAGTACCTTAAACACCGCTTTTTCCGTGTCGCTGTCGAGCTGACGTTGCCAAACCATTAAGTTAACGTCGTCTCGATAAATGCCCGCAAGGCCCGATAACTCGTCAGAAAAGTCTGAAACTGGCGAGCGTAAAGCACCGAAGGTTTCTTCTAAAACGCTCATGCTGCCCCCTGTTGCCATTCTGGGAAGGGATCTTCCATATCTTTCCAGACACTTTTACCTTGCAACAACTCTTCTTCTGTTAGTAGGGCGTCGTTGAGTGCTTGTGTCATGCTTTCTTGATCAAGGTTTTGACCAATGAAGACCAGCTCCTGTCGCATATCACCAAAAGGCTCATGCCAGCTTTCTTTGATCAGTGCTAATGATGCCTCGTCTTGTGGCCAATATTGTTTTGGCACCGCATGCCAAAACATACCTGCAAAACCGTATTGAGCAATGCCACCTGCTTGGCTCCATTGCCCCGCAAACTCTGGACGCGATGCTAACCAAAAGTACCCTTTTGAGCGAATCAGTTTACCGTACTGCTCTGTGCTGTGTAGGAAGTGGTGAAAGCGTTTTGGATGAAATGGTTTGCGAGCGACAAAGCTGAAACTGGCAATGCCATATTCTTCGGTTTCAGGTGTGTGCTCACCGCGCATTTCGGCAAGCCAACCTGGTGCTTGTTGGGCTTTTTCAAAGTCGAATAATCCAGTGCCTAGCAATTTATTAACAGGCACTTGCCCACGTTCCATTGGAAGGATTTCAGCAAGGCTGTTTAAACTGCGAAGAATGGCTTTCAGCTCGTTAAGCTCTGATTCATTTACCAAATCGATTTTGCTGATCAACAATAAGTCGGCAAACTCGACTTGATCAATCAGCAAGTCGGCGACGTTGCGCTCATCTTCGTCACCTAAGAATTCACCGGTTTCTTTTAGGCTTTTGGCGGTTTGGTAGTCTTTTAAGAAATTAACGGCATCGACGACGGTTACCATGGTGTCGAGAGTTGCGATATCCGATAGGCTGACGCCATCTTCATCGGCAAAGGTGAACGTCTCAGCCACGGGCAGCGGCTCCGAAATACCTGTGGACTCGATGACAAGGTAATCAAACTTGTCAGCTTCGGCGAGCTTACGTACTTCAATCAGTAAATCTTCTCGCAAAGTACAACAGATACAGCCATTGCTCATTTCGACCAGCTTTTCTTCGCCGCGATTAAGTGAGACTTCTTGTTCAATGAACGCGGCATCAATGTTGATTTCACTCATGTCGTTGACGATCACGGCAATGCGTAAGCCGTCACGATTATTAAGTAAGTGGCTGAGTAAGGTGGTTTTACCTGCGCCTAAAAAACCGGATAAAACGGTAACAGGCAGTCGTTTGGATGTGGATGATAGGGTCATTAGGTTCTCTCCTGATTCTATAAAACGTTATAACATAACATTTGGTTTTGTTAAAGCGTGTTGCTTTCTTGAGTCATCCCTTAGACCTACGCGTAAATTACTTTTATTATTGACCCCTTGGTTGAAATTGAATGTGAGGTGGCGTGTGTCCGAACGAGAACAAGAACTGCTGGAAGTGATGACTCGGATTGATGGCGTCACGCCAGGAACGGGGCTTAAGAAGCATACTAAAATGGCGACAAGCCCATTTTTGATGCTACGAGGAGCTTCCTCTGTGTTTTATCAAGATTTGGCCAGCCTGAACTACCGTTTGCCTGACGCATTAGAATCATGGCCACTGACGATGGTGGTTGGCGACTGCCATGTTTCTAACTTTGGCTTTTTTAGCGAAGAGGGCTCCCATGGGGATGAGGTTATTTTCGCGCCGAATGATTTTGATGATGCCTGTGTTGGGTATGCGGGCTGGGACCTACTTCGGTATGGCGTGAGCTTGTTATTGTGTGCTGACCATTGCCAAGGTGCTTTGGAAGCGCGTTATCAGCTATTGGAGCCAATAGATAAAAGCAAAGTCATTGATCATGATAGTGCACAGCGCGCATTGACGGCTTTTTGGCAAAGTTATCGCGACACCTGCCAACGTCTACTGGATAAAGAAATCGATTATCGTTATGTCTTACAAGATTTTGCGGATGAGCATGTATTGTATAAAGCCGAGCAAAAGGCTCGTAAGCGCCAAGCTGGTGGCATCGATTTCTCAAGCAAAAGTTCTCTAGCGAAAGCGGTCGATCTTGACGCTCGTCCATTGGTTTTCAAAGAGGATGCGGAAAAATTTAAAGCAGTGGACGGCAATACCTATCGCACTATTGAAAAGGTTTTTTCACCTTATGTGGACGACCACATTCTCGATATCGTCGAGCGTATTGGTGCTGGAACGGGTTCCGTCAACATGAAGCGGTATTATCTATTGGTTGGACCAGAGACGGTTTCCACAGAAGAGGACATTACACTGTGTCATCTTGTTGAAGTGAAAAAGCAGCGGGCCGCCGCAGCGCTGTTTGAATACCAAGATTTAAGTTTAATGAATTTATTATCGCCTGCGCATTTGACCGTTAACTGTCAGCGCCGCATGCAGCGCAATCCAGATCTGGTGTTGGACGATGTGAACTGGCGTAAGGCGCATTGGTTGGTTCGTTCACGACATCATGCACGAGTGGGGATCGACCCAGAAGACATTGCTTGTGGTAAACGTGCTCTAAAGGGGGGCTATGAAGAGTACGCTATTGCCTGCGGTACATCGTTAGCGTTAGCTCACAGTCGGTTCGATCGGCGCTCTATGCGCTTTGAACAAGCCGTAGTGAATACCTCCGATGATGCTTGGTCGGCGTTGGAAGCACTACAACATGATTATGCCCAGCAAGTGATCGAAGATTGGCGATGGTTAGCACAGCTGGAGTCCTTCGCGGAGTAATGCCAATACGAGACAGCGCGCTTTAGTTCTTTGCAATTTGTGCCCAATGGAATAACTGCTGATGATCAACCGCATCTATTTGCTCTGCTTTAAGAAACGTTTTTGCGTAAGTAAGGTAGGTTTCAGTCTCGACAAACAACTTAAATAAGGGGCCATCTAGGTGTTCATCGCGCACCATAAAGGCCAGTATTTTGAGAGATTCAGAGACTGTCTTGCCTACTTTGTAAGGACGATCGGATGCGGTTAATGCTTCGAAGACATCGGCAATGGCTAGAATACGATCTTGTACGCTCAATTGCTGTGCGTTTAACTTTCGAGGATAGCCACTCCCGTTGAGCTGTTCATGATGATTACTGGCGATGTTAGGCACATTCTTTAATTCTTCTGGAAACGGGAGAGATGACAGCATCTTAAAGGTCTGTACCATGTGGTCTTTAATGATAAAGCGCTCTTCTTTCGTCAACGTGCCGCGTTGAACACTTAAATTATAAAGCTCCCCTTTATTGAATGCCTGCTCTGGTAGATCCATATCGAAGCCCCAGATATTGTCTGAGTTATGAGCTTCTACAGCAGGTTTTCGGTCCCCCCATACTTCGATATGCTCGATTTTGTCTGCTAGAAGTGGTTCGCGTACAGGCAGTAGTTCGGGCGTGTCGGGAAGCTGTTGTTGCTCGTCTTGTGATATACCAATACGACTACTGAAATGACGTGTCCAAGATTGAGTGGCAATACACTGAAGTCGATCTAGGTTTTCTTGATCCATGAATTCGCCGCCGATATTGCTGGTGGCAATGAAGGCGAAATCTTCTTGTAGGCGTTGTTGTTGGGCGTATTTAGCTTGCTCTAAGCGCTGTTTATCTTGACCCGCAATTAAGCCTGTTAAGTATTCTATCTCGGCGTCGCGCCATAATACTTCAAAGCGCGTCCTAACTTCATGAATACGATTATAAATGGTTTCTAACTTGGTCGCTTTGTCCACCACATGAACGGGGCTAGTGATTTTGCCACAGTCGTGCAGCCACGCAGCAATATGAAACTCTCGGCGTTCGTATTCGTTCATTTTAAAGGTAGCCAGCTCATCTGATTGTGATCGAATTGCTTCGTCAGCAAGCATTTCAGCCAGCTCTGGCACACGTTCACAGTGGCCGCTGGTGTAGGGTGATTTCGCATCGATTGCATCGGCGAGCAAACGAATAATGCCGTCCAGTAGTGCCTGTTGGGCTTCAAATTGTCGGCGAGTGGCGATTGCCGTTGCCGCAGCGCCTGAGACTTCGGTCATAAAGTTGTGGAAGGTTTTATTATTGATATGCGAATCTTTTGGCAGCTGCAGTACCAGCACACCAAGAATCGATTCATCTCTATCGATCAAGGGGGTTAAAAATAAGCTGTTATCTTCCGCTTTCAGAGTGCTGATCAACTCTGGAAGCAGCTTATCCCAAGTTTGATTGCAGCAGTTGATGTGTTCAGGGATCGGCATACTTCCTTTGGTCGCAATGTTTAGTGTCAGCTCGTTTTTATTGAACAAATACACCGCCCCGGCTCTTGAAGAGGTAATGGCGATCAGGTGTTTCGACACCTGGGCAAGCATACTTTCTAAGTCAGGGTGGTGGGCAAGTTTATGGGAGATCGACTGGAAGTTATGGATGGTCAATGCCATATGATCGGTGAGAGAGGAGAGTACATTGATTTCCTTTACCGAAGAATTGATATCGATTTTACGGCTGAAGTCGAAAGAGGCGAGTTTACTGACTTCTGTCGACAGCTGCTGTAGAGGCCGTGAAATCGAGCGGCCGACCAGTAGGCCGAACAATACTAGTATCATAATGACCCCAGCAGATAAGAGCAGTTGATTGATTAAGTGCCGGTTAACATCTTTTAATAATTCTGCCTTTGGGATGGCGTAGAGCAGTAGCCAGTCTTGATTGCTGAAACTGTTAATAGGTAGGGTCATACCGTACCAAGCATTCTCATCGGTATAAAACTCTTCTAAGTTTTGCTGCGCCTGAGGCAAAGTTAAGAGCTGGGCGAACGCTTCATTGGGTAAATCAGTGACTTTTTTTAGGGTGGGTTGGTTTGAGTCATCGTATTCGACAAGTGAAATATCCGAGTTGTTGTGTCCCAAAATCAAATGGTTCTTGTCGACTAACGCCATGTGTACCGCGTTAGAGGGTTGCAAACGTTTCATAAAACTGGATAAGTCGTTGATGGAAGCGTCTACGCCTACCGTTGCTTTGGCTGACTGATTGCGTAGAGCAAATGAGGCGCCTACTTCGCCTGTGGTATAGAAAGCATAGGGTGGTGTAAGAATGAGGCCATTTGATTGTAGCGCGTGTTGATACCAAGGCCGTTCGCGGGGGTCGTAAGTATAATCTTGTGATGCAAGCGCAGACCCTAACGAGTTGAGTTGTTGATCGAAAAACTCCCAGCGTGTTTCAGCGATGGTGCCTGCTGCGTCCCGGTCGATTGCTTGTAATAAATAGTTTGCCTTGTCGGGGGCTGCAAGTGCTTGTTTGGCATGTGGGTTTTTCAGCGAGCGTAAGAGAAAGAAGTCACCGTCGTCATAGCCAACATAAATTGAACTCAATATAGGGTTCATTTCCATCATACTGGCCAGTAGATGAATACGAGAGAGGCGCTGATCTAATGTTGTCTGATTCACAATGGCGTCATGGTTAAGCAAAATGACGCTTTGTTCCGCTGTTTGGGTCACGTACTCGATTTGCTTTTCAAGAGACAAGGTTGTCTGTTTGGCGCTGAGCTCGACTTGGCTATTTAAAGATGCACGGGAGTATAGGTATGAAAACAGCGTTAAGACTGCAGCTAGCAGAAGCATGCTGATAATAATGCTGCCACTGAATAAAACTCTGATTGGAATGCCGGATTCCTTGCGGTGTTTGTTCATCCTTGTATCCCTTTGGAAAGGCTAAAATACAAATAGTGATCGCCACAGTAGCCTTTTAGTATTGTCGACAGTTCAGGAATACACAAGGCGGGGTTTGGGTATGACTGGAGGGTTCACCGTAAGGGTGATGGCGTAGAATGGTCTGGCTAAGTGAGATAATAATAAGCCTGCGGGGATGAATGTCATGCAGGCTTATATTTTGAATCTGAAAGGTTTATTTTTGAGCCATTTCTGGCGGCAATTGACCCGATAGCGCGGCTTGGATAGTACTTACCAGTTGTATAAAGCCCTCTCCACCTTGATATAAATCTGCACCGGAGAAAATATAATTCTGACCTTCATTATTGGTCATGATTAATTGCGGAACCCCACCCGATCCTGGCAAGCGGCTTAGCAGCTGACTGGCTTGCTGAACCATTTGATCCGCTTGCTGTTGCAGTGGACTGTCATTCTGTAGAGCGTGTTCAAGCATATCTGCGTCGATGGAAATGCCTTGTTCTGCAGCCACTTCTGTAGCGATGCTCACGACGGCAGGGACTTCAGAGGTATCGACACCATCGACATAACGGCGTAATTGTGTCTCATGCAGAAACTGACCTGCTAACCCTAATTTCTGAGACTCAAGGAAAATAGAAGCTTGTGTTAGTGCTCGTGACGAAAATACGCCATCTGGTTTTTGCAGTACATCATCAAAGTAAGCGTCTGAAAACGCTTGGCCAGATAGAGATTGAATCCGCAGATCATTGGTTTTGGCGTGCTCAGCAATCTCGCTGGTTGGGCGGGCTTTGTAAAAAAGCCCTACAGGCGCCATTGCGATATTTCCTAGACTTGCTTCACGCAAAGCTTTAATAGCAGGTGCGGCGGCATAGCACCAGCCACATAAAGGGTCAAAGAGGTAAGTGAAAGTCATAATTGACAGTCCAAATGATCGTAAAGTCACAACATAAAACGAATGGCAAGATTTTAAAAGTGCTTTGCCGTTTAGTGATAAGAGAGATTGTCGCTGCGCAATATTGTCATTCTTCAACGCATATACAGTTCAAGGGTGTCCAATAAAAAAGGCTGAGCAATGTTGCCCAGCCTTAGTCATGACGCATTAGAAAATGTTAACTTGCAGGCGCTTCCTCAGGATGAGTATTCTGAACATGGTGCTTTTCTGACACCTTACGAATAGACATATTAGCGAAGAAAGCAATCACTAATAACAATGCCATGGCATACATGGTGCTGTTATAAAGGCTCGATGTTGGATCGACAGTACCTGCTGGGGCGATTTCCATTAAGCGACCGAGCGTCACGGTATTCGAGGCCATGAGTGCTTCCAGCTGATCTACACCTGCACCGAAAGCTTGTTGGAATCGCGCGGGGTCGACTTTTTGCGCCAAATTATGAATCGCCGTATTCAGGGATTGTTCGCGCAAATAGGTGATCGCAAATGGCCCTAATACACCCGCGGTACTCCATGCCGTTAGAAGTCGACCGTGAATGCCGCCTACATGCAGGGTTCCGAAAATATCCGCTAGATACGCAGGTATGGTTGCAAACCCACCGCCGTACATAGTGAAAATTATCATCGTTGCAATACAGAAAAGCACTAACCAAATAACCGCTGGATTGCTGCTGACTTGGCTCGCAAAATACGGAATAGACACATACAAGATCATGCCGAGTAAAAAGAAGCAGTAAAAGGTTCGTTTACGCCCGATATAATCTGAAGCCGAGGCCCAGAAGAAGCGTCCCACCATATTAAACACACTGATCATCAGCACGTATGTGGCGGCAAAGCCTGCATCGACAATAAGCGGTAATGTGGTACCAAATATCTCGGTCATCATTGTCTTCGCGACACCGATGACGCCAATGCCTGCGGTCACATTGAGACACAATACCAGCCACAGTAAATAGAACTGCGGTGTTTTAAGAGCTTGATCGATGTGGACATGATTATCACTGATCAGGCTAGTTTTAGTTTGTGTTTCTGCTGGTGGTGTCCAGCCTTCGGGACGCCAATCTGGGGCCGGAACACGATAAGCGAACGCAGCGATGGTCATAATAATGAAGTAGACAATGCCCAGCGTAATGAACACGCCAGCAACACCGGTATCCCCTGTGTTGACGACATAGACGCCTTCTGGACCTGGTATCGGCATTTTGGCCATGTCAGCGGCGCTGGCCACAACCACTTCAAGACGCTCGCCCGCGACTTCAACAAAACGACGTCCCGCGTCGGTAATCATTGATACGTCAGCAACCGTGCCGAGGTATTGTGGTGCTTCGTAGAATTTAGTTAATAACCATTCTTTTAATGGTGCACCAATCATAGCGCCACCACCAAAGCCCATTATGGCCATCCCTGTGGCCATCCCCCTTCGGTCAGGAAACCAGCGTATGAGCGTGCTGACGGGAGAGACATAACCCAGTCCGAGGCCGCACCCTCCCATAACGCCATAGCCTAAATACAGTAGCCATAATTGATCCCATAAGATCCCTAGACTACCGACAAGAAAGCCGCCGCCCCATAGAATGGCCGCTAAGAAGCCGACGGCACGAGGGCCAACTTTTTCAAGCCACTTACCGCCAATGGCGGCCGCTAAGCCTAAAAAGACGATGGCCGTAGAGAAAATCCAGACAACAGAACTTAATGACCAATCCTCTGCGGCGCTGGCAACCACGCCATGTTGACGAATAAGGGGTGGGTTAAAAATACTCCAAGCATAAACTGAGCCAATACACAGGTGAATGGCTATGGACGCGGGTGGAACGCGCCAACGGTTGAAACCGGGTTTAGCGACGATGCGCTCTTTGAGCAGAAAGGAAAAAGGACCAGATGTGTTCGACATAAGGTATTACTCCGCTTTTATATTTATTGTAGTTGTCGATGTAATGTGGAATGTTCCACTTCGATTTGCTGGAGCAAAAACTACGCCAAAGATATAAGTGGTTGATTAATATAGGGTTGTTATGTGACGACAATGGTTTGGAGATGTAGTTAGGGTTAGTTTGACTCGGTTGTTCAAGTGGTGTGGGTTATTTTGACTCGGTATTAAGCCAAATAAAAAATACAATGCCGCGATCTAGACCAGATATGACTTTAACTCAGTGATAGAGCTGGGTTGTTGAAAAAGCGTTTTTGAAATACGTACATCTGGTTTTTATTATAAGTAGGTGGTTGGAGCACTCTTTTGAGGGTTAATTAGCACTTCGAATGTGGATTCTGAAAGAACCCTGAAAGAGGCTTAAAATGCCATTTTAATCTCTTTAGGGTTCGTTTTACGAGCAGAGTTGGATATTGGGATGACTAACCTAATGAGGCCAGTGACTTTGTACTTGTTCTACTTCGTCGAGTAACCACGCTCGAAACAATTCAGCATGAGGGTGTTCAAAATCTTGATTTGAGCTGATCAAATAAAATGACTCACTGGTTGGAAGCTTTTGTTCAAAGGGGGCCACTAATTGCCCAGCGGCGATCATTTCTTTAATTAAAGAGCTTCGTCCTAATGCGATCCCTTCGCCTGCTTTGGCCAATTCAAGTGCTGAAATTAAGGTATCAAAATGGATGCCCTGAGAAGAGTCAATATGCTGAAAACCGGTTTTGTTCAACCAGTACCCCCATCCTTCGTTATAACCATCGACGTGTAAAAGTGTGTGTTCGGTAAGTTGGTTCGGAGTGTTTAGGGGCGTAGAAGTATTTAAAAGAGCAGGACTGCAAACGGGAATAAGATGGTCCCAAGTGAGTCTATGATAATTCACGCCAGACCAGTCCCCCATTCCGTAACGAATCTCCATGTCCGATTCTTTATCAAGGTTTTCTACCCAAATATTAGTTGGTAGCCGTAACCTGACTTCAGGGTGAAGTTTTCTAAAACGACCGAGTCGAGGAGCTAACCAAGTTGTAAAAAAAATCAAGCTGGAGCGGATTGTTAGCGGTCGAGTTTGGCCTTGACCAAACAGTTCATCGGTTACCTCCGCTAAACGCTCAATGGATTCATGAACAATGGGAATATAAGCTCGCCCGGATTTTGTCAATTCCAAGCCTCTTGGTAAACGTTTAAACAGCACAGTGCCTAATTGTGCTTCTAATCCTTTTATTTGTTGACTGACTGCCGCTTGGGTCATATTGAGTTCGTGAGCTGCCTGTGTAAAGTTCAGGTAGCGTGCTGAAACTTCAAATGATCTAAGCCAATTAAGGGGAGGAAGTTTTTTTTTCATTTTTATTCTTCTGAAGTTTATTGGTCCATGATCGAGCAAAAGTGCTCGTTACCAGTCATTTAAACTCTAATAGATAGATTTTTAATTATCAGCTTTTTTAACGTATTTATTACTAACTATTAACGCCATAGCAGCTCTCTAAAACGACTTCCTAGAATTAGCATAAACCTTTCCTATGACGGAATTAAAACGAAAAAAATAGGCCAGTAATATACTGGCCTATTTAATTGTCGCTAATGCTTTAATTAGCTTGGAAATGCAAAAGACACACCTTCACGTACGCCACTGGAAGGCCAGCGCTGCGTGATGGTTTTACGCTTCGTGTAGAAACGCACACCATCTGGACCATACGCATGAAGATCGCCAAACAAAGAGCGCTTCCAGCCACCAAAACTATGGTACGCAACCGGTACTGGCAGTGGCACGTTGATGCCTACCATGCCCACTTGAATATGATTTGAGAAATAACGCGCTGCTTCACCATCACGAGTAAAGATACAGGTACCATTACCGTATTCATGATCGTTAATAAGTTGCATCGCCTCTTCCATGGTGTTGACTCGCACAACCTGCAGTACGGGGCCAAAAATTTCTTCTTTGTAGCTCTGCATCCCAGCGGTTACACCATCAATGAGTGTTGCGCCAACAAAGAATCCATTTTCATAGCCTGAAATGTTTGGCTCGCGACCGTCGACCACAACTTTAGCGCCATCGGCTTCAGCGCTGTTAATGTAGCCCACAACTTTCTGTTGATGATCACGAGTGATGACAGGGCCAAAATCATTCGTTTTGTCGCTGTACTCACCCACCGTTAAGTTTTTCATAGCAGTTTGCATTTTTGCAACTAAGGCATCGGCTGCCTCTTCCCCTACGGCTACAGCAACCGATAATGCCATACAGCGCTCACCGGATGAACCAAACGCCGCACCTAGCAGTTGGTTAACAGCATTGTCCATATCTGCATCAGGCATCACAATGGCATGGTTTTTAGCACCTCCCAATGCTTGGCAACGTTTGCCATTGGCACTGGCCGTCGCATAAATATATTCAGCAATTGGGGTTGAGCCGACAAAGCTCACGGCTTTAATTCGATCATCTGTCAGTAACACATCCACCGCTTCTTTATCACCATTGACTACGTTTAACACGCCTTCTGGCAAGCCTGCTTCCTGTAGTAACTGAGCAATATAAAGTGTTGAGCTAGGGTCACGTTCTGAAGGTTTTAGAATAAAGGTGTTACCGCACACAATTGCAAGCGGGAACATCCACATCGGCACCATCGCAGGGAAGTTAAAAGGCGTGATACCGGCGACGACACCTAGGGGCTGGAATTCGCTCCAAGAGTCAATGTTTGGTCCCACATTTTTACTGAACTCACCTTTTAAAAGTTCTGGTGCGCCACAAGCGTATTCTACATTTTCAATGCCTCGCTGCAGCTCGCCCGCGGCATCATGGCAAATTTTGCCGTGCTCTTCACCGATCATTTGGCAAATCTTATCGCTGTTTTGCTCAAGCAGCTCTTTAAAGCGGAACATCACTCGGGCACGTTTCAGCGGTGGCGTATCGCGCCACGCAGGGAAAGCGGCTTGGGCTGCTGCAATGGCGTCTTCGACTGTTTCTTTTGGTGCTAAGGCCACTTGTTTTGAAACTTCGCCCGTCGCAGGATTGTAGACATCTTGCATGCGCTGAGAAGTGGTGACTAGTTGACCATTAATTAGGTGTCCGATGGTGTTCATTGCGTTTCCTTAAATATTGTTAGCATGGCACTAAGTTGTGTCGGTAATGATGGGATTTTGCCGTCACTCACCAAAGCTGTTGATAAATGTCGATGATTTGCTCTGCCGTTGGCACGATAGGGTTATTGTTGGGTGAACCCGATGCGAGCGCTTGCTCTGCCATGGTTGGCATTAAGTCAAAAAATTGCTGGCGGTCGATGCCAAATTGCTCAGGTGTTGGCACCTGTAATTCATCATTAAGAGCTCTCAGCTCAGCAATCAGTTTTTGGTTAGCGACATCATCTGAATCAGCTTGGGTAGCGACACCGATTGCGCGGGCACAATCCGCGTATTTCTCCTCAGCGCTGGGGATAGAAAACTCAGTTACAGCAGGTAATAACATCGCATTGGAAAGCCCATGAGGGACATGAAACGCTGCGCCAATAGGTCGGCTCATACCATGCACCAGTGCAACTGATGCGTTTGAGAAGGCAATGCCAGCGAGAGTAGAGCCTAACATCATGGCTTCACGGGCTTTATGGTCACTGCCATCGTGATAGACACGGCGTAGATTAGGGCCAATTAATTTCATCGCCGCGATGGCTTGGCTATCGCTGTAAGGGCTCGCTTTTTTACTGACATAAGCTTCCATCGCATGCGTCAAAGCATCGATACCCGTGTCGGCGGTGATTCGAGCGGGTAAGCTGAGTGTTAGTTTGTAATCGACAAGGGCGGCGATGGGCATGAAACCTACCCCGACACAGAGCATCTTCTCGTCATTGGTTTCGTCTGTAATGATGGTGAAACGTGTCACTTCTGTGCCTGTGCCAGCTGTGGTTGGCACAGCTATGATAGGTAGGCCTTGCTCATTAACGATTCTCGGAAATTTGTAATCTCGCATTTCGCCGCCAAATTTACCTAAGATGCTAATGGCCTTAGCACTATCAATTGGGCTTCCGCCGCCTAAGGCAATGATGCTGTCGTAATTGCCATTGCGAACAGTATCTACACCAGCTTGAATGGAGCTAACAGTCGGCTCTGGTACTGTATCGTCGAACACTTCCGAGTTGATTTGATGATCTTTTAGACAAGATTGAACTTGTTTCGCGTAGCCAAGTTCAACCATCATTTTATCTGTGATGATGAGAGGGCGAGTACACCCCAAACTGTCCAAAATGCTCGGAATTTCTAAACTGGCATTTTCCCCTACCTGTAAAACGCGAGGTAGAATGATTTGGTTAGACATATAGGCTCCACTTATTGTTATTTTATTTGTCCATCTCTTAACGCTTTAATACGAATATTTATGACGTTAGGACATACCCTTATTCATCGCAACCTTAGGCTACGAAACAACGACATTGTTATGAATAAGTCGTGGCCTTTAAAGCAATAAAAAATCACCCATAGAGCTAATTTTTTTTATAGCTACTGCCTTGCTAAACCACCTCATGGGATTTTTTTCTATTGATATCAAAAGATTAAATTCTTGATGCGTTTTGTCGCCTCTGAGGTATAAAAAAAATTCACCCACCGATCTCGTTTTTATTGCTAGTAGCCGCCTAGGGGCAATTCTAGTATGCGTCCTGTGCTGATCTTCGCAGTACTTACTAATTGGCTTTGTCTTGATAACAAAAATAAATCAATAAATACAACATGTACTGGCTTCCTTCATTCAGTTGAAAGACGCTTTTTACACAGGATCAATAGAGATGAATAACAACAATCAACTACCTCTTATTGGTGTCCGAGTCGTGGACTTTGGACAACAAATTGCTGCTCCCGCTGTTGCTATGGTGCTTGCCGACCTTGGCGCAACAGTGATCCATATTGACCCACCCCAAGGCCCGCAATGGGTTAGCCCAGCCAATGCGGTGTTAAATCGCAACAAACAGTGTATTCACTTAGACTTGAAAACCTCAAAAGGCCTGAGTGAAGCGTTGCAGCTGATTGATCAAGCGGACATTGTGATAGAGAACTTTCGTCCTGGTGTTTTGGCTAGGTTAGGTATTGATTACGAAGAATTAAGAGCTAAGCGTCCTGAGTTGATTACCCTATCGATACCAGGCTTTGCCAGTAATGATATGTTGAGACGAGAATGGAAAGCGACAGAAGCGATTATCGCCGCTACGTCGGGTTCATTTACGGATATGGGTTTTAATCGCGTCCTCATGGGGATTGAGCCTAGTTTCTCACCGGTCCCGCTAGGTTCTTCTTATGCGATTTCGCTTGCTGCGAGCTCCATCATAATGGCCTTGTATGAACGAGCTCATCATGGTCACGGGGATCATATAGAAGTCCCCGTGGCAGCGGCTTTAATGGAAGGGCTTTCTTATAATTCTTTTGTGATAGATGGTTTACCTGAACGCTATAAGACGATGCGTGAGCGTGAAATTGAGCATCGTCATATGTGTAGCATCGACATGAACCTAACGTATGAAGATCTACAAGAATACTTAGATCCTTTCTTCCGCACCTATGATTGTGCTGACGGTAGAAAGTTTTACTGTGTTTGCCCGTCTCATCGAAATCACGCTAAACGTGCCCTACAAGTGCTGGGAGTTTATGACGAACTCATGGCGGAAGGCTTCCCAGAAGTACAAGATTTACATGCGCCAATTGATGAATGGGACGGTGAAACCTCTTTGGGGGTTTACCCGCTACCGCCTAGATGGGCGAGAGTCATCTCAGAGAAGATGAAAAGAGCCTTTCTGACCAAAACTTCCAGCGAATGGGATCGTATATTTGGTGAAACCGGTATTCCTGGAGCATCACAGCGTACAACAAAGGAATGGCTGCATGACGAACATACCAACAAAGCTGGCTTAATCATTGAAGTGGATGATCCAGAATATGGGTTGATGAAGCAGCCTGGGCCACTGGTTTGGTTTGAGCATAATGCCTCTGCTTTTATGCAAGCGAAGGGCAGAAGGTTTGTGGATTTTGATACAGCATTAGACACCTTGTGCAGTGTCAGATCACCGCTTACACAGGATTTACCGCGACGAAGTGAAGCGAATAAACCGGAGGAAAAAGGCTGGTTAGATGGTAAAAAAGTGCTTGATCTGACTAATGTGATCGCTGGCCCTCACTCGGCTGCTTTTTTAGGAAGATTCGGTGCAGAGGTTATTAAGCTTGATCCTGTTAAGCCGCTTTATGATCCATTAATTGGGTGTCTTTACAGTTTTCAAACTGATATGGGCAAAAAGAAAGCGTTGGTTAACATTATGACGGAAAAAGGACGAGAGGTGTTTAATCGACTCGTACAGTCGGTCGATTTAGTCCTTATTAATGCGCCTGAACGTCAGCTTGAAACACTCGGTCTTGACTCAAAAAGCTTACTTGAGATTAATCCGGATGTATTGTTTTGTCGTTTAGATTGCTTTGGCGGACCATTAAGAGGTCCTAAAACAGATTACATTGGCTACGATGATATTATTCAGGCTAATAGCGGCATAATGATGCGTTTTGGTGGCAGTGATACCCCAGAAGAACACGCTCATGTTGGAACGTTAGATGTTAACTGTGGCTTTGCTGCTGGTATGGGGATGGCGCTTTCTATGTACCATCAATTAGTTACGGGTCAAGTTAGTCGGGTTAGAACCTCGCTATCTGCGGTCACTAATATGGCGCAAATCCCGTTTATGTTTGATTACGAAGGAAGAGGGCCGTTTGACGAGGCGTCGGGTCGAGAGGTATTAGGCAACCATGCGCTATCGCATTTTTATGAAACAATGGACGGTTGGATTTTTCTTGATTCGGACCATAACGAGTTTGATAAATTAAAATCATTGGAAGGCTTAACCGAACTGGGTGACACACCTGATCTGCACGAGTATTTAAAACATGCCTTTAAGCAGGCTGCTACTTTACACTGGCTTAACTTACTGAGAGGCGCAGATATTGCGGTAGCTGAGCCAAATTCGATTGAAACGCTACGTCATGATTACAGCCGTATTCATGACGGTGAAGTAGGTACGCATTTTGGTAGCTATGCGTTCTCCGTTTATCCAGATCATCCTAGTGGTCACTGCTTTACTCAAATTGACCACTATTCTATTCGCCCTGAAAGAGCGGCCATTCGAGCCATTGCACCCACGGAAAAGTTCGGGCATTCAACCAAAGAGATCTTAGCCAGTGTTGGCTACAGTGAGTCTGAAATAGAGACCATGATCGAGGCTAATATTGCCAGCTTAGGCTGGGCGAAAGAATATTTGCCCAGTTAGGTTAAACAAAGATTAAAGGGTATGCCAGCAGGAGGAATTTGATCGCTCATGATGAGTGAGCCATTAATATCATTATGTAGAGACCCCATTTTTCTAGTTTGTTATATCTATTTTAGATTAATAGGATGACGTGGCGACAATAAAAAAAATAAAGAGGTTACCAATGCTAAAAGATAAAGAGATCGATGCCCTCATTTCCCAGCGGGGAATGTTAAAAGGGCTTAATACGACCCTGGGAATAACAGCCTTAATTATGGTTGTTGTATTTATTCTCTATACCGTTTTGCTCGGTGAAATAGCCAGTCAGCAGTTCATAGGCTTGAAAAGCTGGATAGAAGAAACGTTGGGGTGGTATTACATCCTTGTCATGCTGCTTGCTTTCGTTGTGTGTGCGACGTTAATGGTAAGTAAAGTAGGTGCAATTCGATTAGGTAGAGATAACGAGAGACCTGAGTTTTCAAACTTTGCTTGGTTTTCAATGCTTTTCGGCTGCGGTACGGGGGCTGGCATGTTGTTCTTCTCCATGTCCGAACCGATGATACATTTTGCCAGTGGTTGGAGCGGTGGTAACCCTTTCATGAGTACCGAAGTGAAAGCGGCCGTGAGCAGTTTTTTCGAAGCTAAACAAGTGGCGCTTGCGGCAGGCTTACAACCAGGCGATGTGGGCTTTCCTATTCCTAATGATTTAGTCGCTGAAGCGGCCGTCGGCGGTCTAACTTTGACCGTATTCCATTGGGGGGCTGTTGCTTGGTCAATGTACGCAATCGTTGGCTTGTCGTTGGCGTATTTCTCTTTTCGTAAAGGTCTGCCTCTTTCCATTCGTTCTGCGCTTTATCCATTGATTGGAAATAGAATCTATGGACCCATTGGTCACGCTGTCGATATCTTGGCCGTTTTTGGTACCATCTTCGGTATTGCCACCACGCTGGGCTTGGGTGTAGAGCAGATTAGCTCTGGACTTATTTCGCTAAATGTTTTGGCCGAAAGATCCACCATGGTAACCGTTTTATCCATTGTATTTATTACCTTAATTGCGACCTTGTCTGCCACCAGTGGTGTTGCCAAAGGCATTAACATGCTGTCTCAATTTAATAGTTACATCTGTATTGCGATTATCTTGTATTTTCTAATTGCATCGAATGGTAACTACCTGATTGCAAACAGTTTGACGACATTAGGTGACTACGCCTCTCAATCGCTTTCTATGACACTTTGGACGGCACGAAGCAGTGATGAGCAAACTTGGCAGGGTGGCTGGACTATCTTCTATTGGGGTTGGTGGATTGCATGGTCTGCATTTGTGGGCATGTTCATCGCACGTATTTCTCGCGGTCGTACTATCCGAGAGTTTGTTATGGGTGTTGTATTTATTCCAACGCTTGTCTCCTTGTTGTGGTTTAGTGTTATTGGTTCAGCAGGTATCCATGCATCGATCTATGGGTCAGACATGAGCATTTACAATACCTCTGTAAACAATTGGGATTATGCTGGTACCTTGTTTACCGCTTTTGAAGTATTGACTCCAGGTGTCGCTGCGACGATTGCTAAAGTCTGTGCGTTGGTTGTAGTGGTGGTGTTTTTTGTGACGGCTGCAGACTCAGGTACATTGGTATTAGGTCGACTGTTGTCGTTTGGTCGTCGTCCTCCAATTCAGCAACGTATTCTTTGGGGTAGTTTACTGGGTGTAGTTACTCTGATGATTCTGTTAATGGGCGGTAATGAGGCATTGAAAGCCTTACAGGCAGCGTCTATCGCGGGGGCACTACCTTTTACCTTTGTCATCATTGCAATGATGTTCGGCCTAGTTAAATCGTTACGCAAAGACAGCGAAAACTTTGTCGCTGATGAAGAACAAGTACGAAAAATAGTGGAAAGAGAAATAGCTGACCTTTCTTAAATAGGGCAGCATCCACATAAATGTTTCGACACGTTGTCGAACTTAGGCAGTTCCTCACTAATACGCCACCTATTGGTGAGGAACTTAACCTAGACAGTCCCTCTCCTGAAAATTCTTATCAACTTTCTAATTTAGTACCAATAAATTGTTTTAAAGCCCTAGGTAATTGAAAAAATAAGCGTTATTTTTTTTCGGTGCTAAGCCAAATAAAAAATACACTGCCGCGACCTAGTCGAGACCTAACTTTAATTTGGGCATTCATTTGGCTTAACAAGCGATGGGAGATTGCCAGCCCTAGCCCTGTGCCAGAGTGAGAGGTTGAGAAAAAGGGGTCGAAAATACGATTTAAATGCTGGGGATCAATACCTGAACCATTGTCTCGAATGGTAAGTTTTACCCAACCATGAGCAGAGTCGTGACTGCGAACAATAATTTCTCCTTTCTCTTCTGTGGCATTGGCGGCATTCATAACGAGATTGATCAATACTTGTTGTAACTGAGGGGCGTCTGCATACGCTGGCCGTTGTGCGTTTAAGTCTAATGTTAAGTGAATCCCACGACGCTGGAGTTCGTGCTTTACCAAGGTCTGTGTTTTACGTATGACCTCATTGAGGTCGATGGTTTGGTAGGTCAGTGTCTCTGGCACAGGGCGAGCTAGTTTGAGTAAGTCATTAATAATGGTGCGAATACGATCAACTTGCGCAATGATCAGTTCAGCATCATGGCGCATTTCAGGTGTGGCTTGGTCGCCCAGTTCATCTAGGAGCAAATCCATGTAGCCTAAAATGACCGCTGTCGGGTTGTTGATTTCATGGGCGATACCAGCAGTTAACTCGCCTAACGCTGCCAGCTTGCCTTGTTCAATAAGCTGTTCTCGGGTGCGATTCAATAAGGCAATGTGTTGCTGTAATTCATCGGTTCGGTGTTTTAATTGGGCGGTACGCTGATTCACTTTTTCTTCGAATTGGTCCGCTGCCGATTGTATGGCGTGATGCTGCGTGTCGAGCTGGCTCAACATGGCATTAAAGTGCAGTGCTAGTTCTTGAATTTCATCGCTGCTTTGATAGTGCGGAAGTGTTTGGTGTTGGCCGTCACGAACGCGATCCATCACCTCGGTCATATGCTCTAACGGTTTAGATATCGAGCGAGCACCGCGGACGGCAATGATGGCACAGCCAATCAGTACCACGGCAAACAGCCACAACAGTAACTCTAGCCAGTAATAGAAACTGTCGAGGAAGGGGGACTCAAGAAACCCCGCGTACAGCATACCGACACGTTTGCCTGATGCGTCGATAACAGGCTCATAAGCAGAGATATACCAATCGTTCACCACAAAGGCGCGATCAAGCCAACGTTGACCTTGACCTAATACTTGCTGATGTACCTCGGTAGACACTTTTGTGCCCAGTGCTCGACGTTCTGGAGAGTTTGGGTGGGGCACATTGGTACTGATGCGAACGTCGTCTAAAAACAGCGTTACGGTACCGATGCCTCCTTCTGGTAGGCTGCCGGGGCCATAAACGGTGTTACGGATCTGATCGACTAAGGCGAAGTTGCCATTCATCAGCACACCCGCGGCTAAGGCTCCGATGACCTCGCCGTGATCATCTCGGATCGGCTCGAAGAGGTGGATTAACATACCTCGCTGTTCGCTAATGTCTGAATCAACCATGGGAATTCTAGCCCGCTGAGCCAGTATTGGGTCAATGTTGTTGAGTTGACGGGCAGAGAAAATCTCAATAGCACTGAGAGGCTGTCCCTTAAAGGCCTGCGGCATTGAGGGAGAGTTTGGGTATTGGCATTGATTATTGCGTTGCTCACAGCCACTCAAATCAAGTAGACGAACGAAGTCCAGCCCTGCTTCGTTTTTGAGTGTGTCTTCTAAGGTTTTTATAGAAGCAGGGGTTGTGATGGCAAGCGCTTGGAGTATCGCTCTATGATGGTGGCTGGCCGCCAATGAGAGGTTCATTAAATACGATTGCTGGCTGTTTAAGAACGCTTCGTGGGCCACTGCTAGGTCTGTATTGGCTTTCATTAAGAGCTGGCGGTAGCCGACTTCTTGGCTCCATAAATAGGCGAGACCAATGACGCCGGGCAAAACAAGCAAGAGTGGAAACAAGGTCAGGACTAGCAATCGATAGCGTAGACTTGTATGACGCTTCGACCAACGCTCAAGCACGGTCATTAATCCTTGATTGCAGCTTTCGGTCTAGGGTTTTTCGTGTTGTACCGAGGTGTTTGGCAGCTTGCGTTTTGTTACCGCCATGGGCATCTAAAACACGCTCTATGTGGGCGTATTCGACGTCCTCTAATGTCCAGTCTAATGGGTAGCCTTGTACTTGGAGCGTGTTTGAGTTCGGATCAGAGCCTGAACCTTGCAGTAAATCATGAGCAGGCATGCCTAGCAGTAGGCAGCGTTCCACAAGGTTTTTCAGTTCACGAATATTACCTCGCCATGGCTGTTGGCGCATTACGGCGAAATCGGCCTCAGAGAACTGAATCGTCGGCATACCCAAATCACGACTAAGGCGCTCAATGAGATGCTCAACCAGTAGTGGTAAATCTTCTAGACGGTCTCTAAGGGGAGGCAATTGGCATTGTAAAACATTTAAACGATAGTAAAGGTCTTCACGAAAGCTGCCAGCTTGCACGGCTGCGGCGATGTCTTTATTGGATGCGGCAATAATACGCACATTGACCGGTACTTCCCGCTCAGTACCCAGTGGGCGAATACGACCATCTTCCAATACTCGGAGTAGCTTAGCTTGCAGTGCTAAGGGCATTTCCGAGACTTCATCTAGGAAAAGTGTGCCGTGATCGGCGTAACTGAACAGCCCTTCACGAGCTTGATGGGCGCTGGTGAACGCGCCTTTGGTGTGGCCAAAGAGTTCTGATTCCATCAATTCAGGGGCCAAGGCTGCGCAATTAATGGGAACAAACGAGCCTTGTCGGCCGCTGCTTTGGTGGATTGCGCGCGCTGCCAGTTCTTTACCTGTACCGCTTTCCCCTTCGATCAATACGGCAGATGGAGCTGGCCCGATGCGCTCAATTAGCTGATTTATTCTAACAATGGTCGCGCTTTTTCCCAGTAGTCCAACTTGAGGCGTGTTCGCTAATTGGCGTTGTAAAACAAAGTTTTCGCGGGTTAATCGAAGATGGTCAAGGCTTTTCCTAACCGCCGAGCGCATTTGCTCAATTCGAAAAGGCTTTTGAATTAAGTCGTTTGCCCCGAGACGTAAGGCTTCAATAGCGTGGTTCATGTCGGCAAACGCCGTCATAAAGATAACGTTGCCGGTATTCCCTCTGTCTCGAATTTGTTGCATCCATTCTACGCCAGAGCGGCCAGGCATGCAGATATCGACGATGAGTAAGTCGTATTGGGTTGTGTTTAATAATAAGTCAGCACTATCCGCAGAATCAGCCGTATCGACACGCGAATACAATCTGTTCAATGCTCGTTGTAAAAAGTCCCGGATACCTTCCTCGTCGTCTACGATCAGAATCGTCATTGAATTTAATGAGGTGGTTGCCGGGCGTTCAGCCCATTGCTCGTTCATCGCCATATTGTTGTTCTTAAAAAGCAGGTAATAGAAAAGCGTTGATCACACGCCTCAGCTGAACAATGTAGCGTGATGCCTTATAAACCGAAAGAGCAATTTTTTATGGTAGCTTAAAAACGACAGGTTTAAGGCGTGATTATTCGTAGGAAAACGTCACGGTTGAACGCAAACATGGAGCACATGTGCGTATAAATCGAAGCAAAGGTGCAATGGCCATAAATCGTCTGCTTGGGTGTTGAATAAAAACGCGGAGTCTTCAATTCTGTATGTACGGATGAACGAAACGCTTCATACATAACGAATTAAACGATAAATAACCAAGGAGGCAACCATGTTGCAAACAACACCAGAGGTTAACCATATTTCAGACATTATTAAAGTCATGAACAGCGGTATCGAGTTTTATCAAGAAGCGAAAGGGAAAGTCGACAGCGCAGAGTACACGGGCTTTTTTAACCGCATGATTGATGCTAAACAAGAGGCCGTGGCGGATCTTCAAAAGTTTGCGGTAGCCGAAACAGGTGATCTGGAAAACGGCTCTGACACCATGACCGAAGTGCGTAAAGCGTACACGAACCTTGTTAATAAGGTCTCAACCACTTCTACAGAAACAAATTACGTCGATCAACTTGAAGAGGTTGAAGACAAAGTCTTAGCAGAAATCAGTACGGCGCTGGGTAAAGATCAAGCACCAGATTGTGAGGCTACTCTTCGTCGCGTTCACACACGTATGAAAGAGTGTCACGATGAAATGCGGATGTTGAAAAAAGGCATTACACATTAATCATTTACAATGATCTAAGATTCGAAGCCACGCTTTCCCTAGAGCGTGGCTTTTTTGTGTCTAAAAAGTCGGTTGTTGAATATTAAAGCCTTTAAGTGAAGAGTTAATTAGGTACTTGCTAAAGTAGTCCGTGAAACGCTCGTCTACTACTTTTCGTTGCAACTGGCTGGCGTGGCGCAAATACAGTTGACCATCCTTTCGAATCGCAATGGACTGATGCGTCACATTAAGATTTGTGCCAATCCACTGCTTCACATCGTAATTGGGTCTGACCATACTGATAATGCTCCCTGAAGGGATACGATCGAGTAGTGCCTGATTGATGTCGGTGTCTTCTTCGTACGATTGAGTGGTGTCAGCACTCGCAGGTTGAACAATGAATAATGCCGTAAGCGGAATATAAGGTGTTTTTACTGGCTCAGGTGAGAATGGTAAGCCTTCCTGATGTAAGTCATCCAGCAATGTTTGTTTATTGACCGTGGCTGATAGCCCTTGAAGGCGGTCTTCTGACATGGCTTGATACCATGCTTTCTTATCGATGACAGTTTCTGCGAACCGTTCAAAGCCTTGTCCAACCGTTGCCGTAATATCTTCCAGCAACCATTGATTGTTGGGTATCCAGTCTGCACTGGTAAAGTGGTTGCGTGTTACAAATGAAACAATACCCTGTTGATAGCGAATCTTCTGCATATGCCGTGGAAAGTCTTGCGCATGGCTCGATAAGGCGCCAGCGAGTACTGTTTCGACATAGGTTGTGCAATCAAACACATCAAATCGAAATAATGGGTCTTGGTCATATCGACCTTTTTCACCTTCGCCAAGGTTGCCATCGACATAAGGCCTGTTCATGAGGCTGGCACTTAGCACTTCCATGCGGTTAGCGGTGGTCATTTTTGTGTTGGCTATGCTGTCGATCAGAGTTAAAAATTCTGGTTGCGCGTGACTTTGAGCTGCATGCAGTGCGATCGATGTTAAGACGAGAGTCATTGGAAGTTTGCATATAGAAGATAGCATAATGAGCCTTAGTTAGAGCCATGTATAAATTAGTGTGCACCAGAATGATGTTGGGCACTAGTGGTTAACCTTTGTAAGCCGCGGATTTGTGGTGAGTGTAACTGAAATAGCGGGAGGGTAAAGCTAGGAAGGTAATCGAGAGAAAGAGGCAAAAAAAAGAGGCGATACCTCGCGGTATCGCCTCTTTTTTTGTGCTACTTTAATTAAAAATTAAAGAGCAACGATGTTTTCAGCTTGAGGGCCTTTTTGGCCTTGAGTTACAACGAACTCAACTTTTTGACCTTCAGTCAAAGTTTTGAAGCCAGAACCTTCGATTGCACGGAAGTGAGCGAATACGTCAGGGCCGTTTTCTTGTTGAATGAAACCGAAGCCTTTAGTTTCGTTGAACCATTTTACTGTACCAGTCGTTTTATTAGACATAATGTATATCCTGTAGATAAAAAATAATAAGTGCCATTAAATGGCGGATGTAGCGGAAAAAAAGACAATATTTTAGATCTTACAAGACGAAGGACTACTACTAATAACGCGACGTAACGAGGATGTAAAAAACGCAAACTTTCTAGCTGCGATTAATATATGACCAATCATTAATTATGTCAAAGGTTATTTTCATTTTTCGCTAAAATAATTGTGATTTTCTCCAAAGTGCCCGTAAAGGATGCGAAGTGAACGCTCTGCAGCGTTGTCACGACGCCTCATCATTCTGGCATCGCAATACCTTCGGTACACTGACCACAGTCCTACATTGACAATAAAAAAAGTCAGAATGATGAAATTTTAAAAAATAGACTGATATGGAAATTTAAGTGAGGTCACGCAACATGAGTCGGTCGCTTCTCGTCTTAGCCAATCTGTTTTTGTCCAACCAGATACCCAACATACCCGATGATGATAATGCCAAGCCACGCGGTGGCCTTAAACATTGGTTTTTGCGTTTTATGGCGAAAGTGCGTTTGACCATATAGCGCGCCTAAACCGCCGCCCAATAAGGCGAAAATATGTAAGACAAGCTCAGGTATACGCTCTTTATTACGCTGTTTAGATTGACGTTTGTCATACCAGTAAAGCAGCGGCATAAGAAATACATTCTGCGATACAACAAAACTAATCAGCAACCACATGTACAGTGGTTTAAGCTCGACAAATAACGTTATTTGTCTATTTAACCAAATCGCCGTAATTAAGTTCAGAGCACCGAACGTCAGGCTCAATAGGGTGCTTATGGAAAGCCATTTTGCATAAATCGGTGGCAAGCTTATGTCCTTAATGAGTAGAAAAATAAAGCGTTAGCGTGTCTTCGAACGCATTAAATAACAAGCACTAATAAGAGCCCCACTGCGCTGGCGATTATCAACGGGATGCTAGCGCGAATCAACATGGCTTTTCCTCCAATACCGACGGTTAAACCGGCTTTAAGCAGGCCATTGACAGATGCCGCGATGACGATACCCAGTACGGCTGTTTCTAGCGCAAGGTTTTCACGGCTCATTCCTGATAAGGATAAGTTAATTGGATCGACATCGGCGACGCCCGAAGCTGCCGCTAATATTAAAATACCAGCGTCTCCTAGTGTGGCTTGAAGGCCGCTACTAAGTAGCAAAATGGCGGTAAGTAATAGACCAAACCCCAATGCTGACCACATAGAAAGAGGGGAGGCAGGTGGTGCGATGTCTTCAGGAACGGATTGATTACCTCGATACCAGAGCCAAAAGGCTGGCAAGTAGGTGAGTACCGCCATGGTCAGCGTTGGTATGGCTAATGGCATCAGTAAGTCAGGGTTAATAACACTTGCAACCAGCAGGACGCGTGGGTACATGGTTCCGCATGCAAACAAAACACCAGCCGCCAACAATGGGGATGCAGCAGGGACTTGTTTAGCCATTCGAGAAAATTGCAACGTTAAAGCGGTAGACGATGCAAAGCCTGCAAACAACGCAGTAGCCATGATGCCTTTGCGTGCTCCGGCAAATTTCATGGCAAAGTAACTGACAAACGAAATGCTGGAAATGAGCACGACCATCCACCAGATTTCATAGGGGTTCAGCGCATCCCAAGGCCCCATGTTTTCATTTGGGATGACTGACAAAATCACCACTGAAATCAGCAATAGCTCCAACGCTGCCCACAGTTCTTTCTTTTCAATCAGCCATAACCAGCGGTGTAGTTCGCCTTTTAAACTGAGCAGTAGCGTTGTAATAACCGCAAGTGAAGAGGCCTCCAGGACATACCCCAGCATAACCATTGCGCCATAACAAAACGCTAGAAGCGAAGCGATCAAAGAGGTTAGCGAGGCGCGCTCACGAGTGCTGTTTACGACGTAAGACGCAGTCAGAGCAAAAGCCAATGCGGCAAAAAAAACGCCAAGTAAATAACTACCAAGACTCTCGGAAAGCATGGCGGAGACCGCCCCTAAGAGAGAGATTAAGCCGTAAGTTCGCAGACCAGCAACGCGTGAGCCTTCTTTTTGGTCGCGGTATTTAAAACCTCGTTCAACGCCAATTAGCAGCCCCAAAGATAAGGCAATCGCCAGCAATACAACGGAAGATTCACTAAACTGCATAGCACCATCCTATTGTTTTTATTGAAGGAACGGCTTTTACCGTCATTCTAAAAGCGTAACACAAGATATGAAAAGCGGTGTTGAAACCCTGTTAAAAATGATGAGCGTCTGATTAAAGATGGGCTGAGCTGAGAGGGGTGTTACAAAGGCTGACCAAAAAGTCAAATTATCAGCAACAAACGTGCTTGGGATTGAAACGCCGTTAAGTCACCTCATATCGTATTTATCTTAATGAATACTCGACGATTTGGAGTAGAGAATGTCTTTATCAAACACAGCGCTGTTCACCCCAGTTAAGCTAGGCACATTAGAGTTGCCTAATCGAGTGATCATGGCGCCTCTAACGCGTACTCGTGCGATCAATCATCAACCCAATGAGCTGATGGCCGAATACTACGCTCAACGCGCCAGCGCTGGGCTGTTGATCTCGGAATGCACCATGGTATCCGAAGGCACCTCCGCTTTTGGTCACGATCCTGGTATTTACAATCAAGATCAAATTGACGGTTGGAAGCTAACCACTGACGCGGTTCATAAAGCCGATGGCCGCATTTTTATGCAAATTTGGCATGCAGGACGCGCTGCACATCCACTGTTTAACAATGGACGTGAGGCCGTGGCGCCCAGTGCCATTGCGATTGACGACGTCACCCACACGCCGGAGGGGAAAAAGCCGTATACCGTACCACGTGCATTAACAGTGGAAGAGATTCAACAGGTTGTAGAAGACTTCCGTCAAAGCGCGATTAACGCCCGCGAGGCAGGCTTTGATGGCGTCGAGATTCACGGCGCCAATGGTTATCTGATTGACCAATTTTTACGTGACAGCGCCAATCAACGCGAAGATATCTATGGTGGCTCTTTGGAAAATCGTACTCGTTTTCTACGGGAGATACTCGACGCAGTTACGGAGGTAATGGGTGCGGGACGTGTGGGTTTACGTCTGTCACCGCTCAACAGTTTTAATAGTATGCGCGACAGTGATCCTGTGGAATGGATGCGCTACCTTGCGGATCTCTTAAATGGTTACGATCTGGCCTACCTGCACGTAATGCGTGCGGACTTTTTTGATCAGCAACATGCCGATGTTGTCAGTGTGGCGCGCAATACCTACCAAGGTCATCTGATGGTTAACATGGCATACAGTGTTGAAGAAGCTGGCCAAACCATTGCTGATCATCAAGCCGACAGTGTCGCATTTGGTAAGGCCATATTGGCGAACCCTGATTTTGTCGCGCGCGCGAAAATCAGCGCGCCGCTGAATGAGCCTAACCCTGAGACGTTTTATACGGATGGTGCCGAAGGTTACACCGATTATCCCTTTATGAATGCATAAACGAGGATTCAAAAAAACCGCTGCTAAGGCGGTTTTTTTAGGTCTGAACTGGCGTGCAAGCGTTCAGACTGAGTAAGGTCTAGGTTGTCTATTTTTTACAAGACAATGGAACTCAGTGTCATCTATGCTATGGCGTGAGGAGGGCTTATGGACAGCGTGCAGCATTTCAGTTCACCAGATCGTGCGATTAGTTTGATTTCGGGGCAATATCAGTCGTTTGAATTTGAACGACATTATCATCTTGATTATCACTTTGGCCTTATTACAAAAGGCCAACAACAGTTTGTATGTGCGGGAGAGCGATATCATGTTGGCCCCGGCGACGTAGTCGTGATGCCGCCTGATACGTTACACGACGGTCGATCTATGGCTCATTCAGGTTATCATTCGCATGTGTTTTCGATTGAGCCAGAATGGTTCGATCACTTCTTGAGTGAATCAAATATCCGTTCAGGATTAGGTTTCAAAAGTATTGTTTTAAACGACTCTAACGTCTTTACCTTGCTTAGACGCACCCATCTTGCACTGCGTTCAGGTGAGCTGAGTCAATTGGCGCAGGATTGTTTGCCTTATGAAAGCTTTTCGGCGGTTGTCTCTAAATATGGGCAAACTAAGCGGTTAGAAGAAAGGCGTATTGGGCGAGTAACACTGGAAATGTTACGTGATTTTTTAATGGCGCACCTAGCAGATTCCGTACATCTTCATCAATTGGCCGAATTGTGTCAGTTGACGCCGACGCAGTTTCAACGACACTTCAAAGCCTCGGTTGGTATGACGCCCTATGCGTGGTTCACACGTTTACGTCTAGAGCAGGCCATGAAGCTATTAAAGACCAACTTATCGAGCACCGAGGTAGCTCACCAAGTTGGCTTTTATGATCAAGCGCATTTTAGCAAATCTTTTAAACACACCTTTGGTCTCACACCTTCGCAAGTGCGTTAGCTGTTAGTTTTTTACAAGCGAGCGCTTTTATTGAAGTGGTACAGTCTTCTGCAATGGAGGACCTATATGAACGAAGTATCTATTCTTATCACTCTGGCGACGGTGCATTGTATTGCTCTAATGAGTCCAGGCCCTGACTTTGCCTTAGTCGTACAAAATGCCACGCGTTTTGGGCGTCAAACAGGGATTTATATTGCTCTAGGCTTATCTTTGGGGATTTTGACGCATGCGATATTTAGCGTGACGGGGGTGAGTTATATTGTTCACCAACATCCGACACTCTTTGCGTTACTTAAGGGCGCAGGTGGTAGTTACTTGTTGTATTTAGGATTAGGCGCTTTATTCGCAACGTGGAAGCATTGGCGTGTGCCTTCTGCTTCAATAGTGGCTGATAACGCTATGATGCTGGCAAATAAGCGTTTAGCGTTTTGTCGTGGCTTTATGACGAATTTATTGAACCCCAAAGCATTGGTGTTTTTTATTAGCCTCATGTCGAGCTTGGTTCCGGTGGGGATGTCCACCGCAGGCAAGAGTGCAGCCTTGATCATTATTTGGGGCTTATCGTTTACTTGGTTTGCCATGCTGGCCTGGTTACTGACTCGCCCTGCTATGCAAAGCGGGCTTCGCAGAATAAGCCGATACATCGATATGTTGTGCGGAGTTGTATTTACTCTGTTGGGTGCTACCATTTTATATCAACTGGTGATGACTTAATCTTTTGCCTTTTATAATGGATTTTTATGGCATGATTAGCATAAGAGGCAAATATATGATGAATTTCAGTAAATGGTTAATTTTATGTTGGGCGGCAATGAGTCCATTTTCATGGGCGGAAAACATGCATGTCTCTCTGACTGCAAATGAGTGGCCTCCTTACACCTCGGCTAACATTGAGGGCGGTGGTCTAGTCATTGAGTTAATCAAGTCAGCATTTGCAGAAGAAGATGTGACCATAGATTACGTTATCATGCCTTGGGCGAGAGCGATGGCATCGGTTGAAGCTGTAAGGAAGGACGCTGTTGCCGCTTGGTATAGCGAAGAGCGTAGTGAGAAGTTTGTGTTTAGCGATGTGCTTTTAATCAATCATGCCGTCATGGTCAAAAGAAAAAACGCTGACATTCAATGGCAAGAGCTAGAAGACTTAATCCCTTACAGCTTTGTTCTGTTAATTGATGCCGTTAACGAAGAGCAATTTGATCAATATGACGCACTAGATAAAACGTATGTCGGTGATGAAAAGCAGGCATTAGACATGGTGATAAAGAAACGTGTGGATATGACGGTAAGGGATCAAGGGATGGTGGAGTATTTGATCGAAACTGAACCTGAACGCTTTGCTGATAAATTGGATTTCGTCGAAAAAAAGTTAGCTCATAACTCATTGTCATTGATGCTTTCTAAACAACACCCAAATCGTGAAGAAATCATTGCCCACTTTAACCGTGGGCTCAGTAAGATTAAAGAAAATGGTCGTTATCAAGCGTTGCTTGAAAAATACAATGTGAGCGCATTGGAGCACTAGCTAGACCCACATTTTGTTCTTGAAGAGTGATTTTTTAGAGTTGAAATCGCTTTTTGAGGTTAGCTTCTCGGTGCAAACATAATAATGGCCATGCCAAGTAACGCGACCGCAGACCCCATCAAGTCCCAGACGGAAGGACGGATGCCATCAACCGCCCAAAGCCATAATACCGCGACAAAAATATACACGCCGCCGTATGCCGCATAAACACGGCCCGACGCCGTCGGATGCAAAGTCAGCAACCACGCAAACAGCATTAAACTCAGAGCTGCAGGCAGTAATAACCAAATGGGCTTGCCTTCACGTAACCACAAGTAAGGCAAGTAGCAGCCTACGATCTCAGCCAAGGCCGTCAATAAAAAAAGTCCAAGCGTTTTAAGTTCCGGCATGACAAATCCTTGAGTTAAGTACTGGCAATCAAGTTGCTAAACGCTTTGCTGATCAGGTCTTTTTTTACGGTAGGGCGTGCGACTGACTGGTCAAACCAGAAACTCAGCGACTGATCAAAGCCGATGCCATGCATGTAGTTATACAGAGCTTTGCGAAGGCCGTTGCCCAGCATGTCATGATCAACGTTCGTTGGATCGAAGAAGTCCACATCATTTTCAGCAAATAACGTGTCAGGGCGCTCCGCTAAGGTGATACCATATTCTTCTGGGTTGATACCGATAGGGCTGTGAATGGTCGCCGCAAAGCGGTGCCAGTAAGCTGACTGGAAGCAGCCTTGAGACATCATTTGACGCACCATTTCGAGAGCGTCGACGGTTTCTTGTTCAGTTTGAGTCGGGAAACCGTACATCAGATACGCGTGTACTAAGATGCCGGCATCGCTGAAGCCTTTGGTGACACGGGCGACTTGCTCCACGCTAACGCCTTTTTTCATCAGTTGTAGTAAACGATCCGAAGCGACTTCCAATCCGCCACTGACGGCGATACAGCCTGAGTCCGCCAGTAGTTGGCATTTTTCAGGCGTGAAGGTTTTTTCAAAGCGAATGTTGCCCCACCAGCTAATCACCACACCGCGTTCGATCAGGCGCTCGGCCATCGCAAACAGCGCTTTCGGTGGCGCGGCTTCATCGACAAAGTGAAAGCCCGTTTGGCCGGTTTCTTCGATCAGTTGCTCAATCCGATCCACTAGGATATTTGCGCCAGCGTAGTCGTAGCGTTCGATGTAGTCGAGGCTCACATCACAGAAGCTGCATTTTTTCCAGTAACAACCGTGGGCAATGGTCAGTTTGTTCCAGCGACCATCGCTCCAAATACGGTGCATCGGGTTGAGCATCTCACATAAAGCTAAATACTCGCTCAATGGCAGGCCATCGTATATTGGCGCACCGACTTCCGTTTGAGGAATATCATGTAGGGCCTTGTTGTCATTGAAATAGACAAATGGCTCGCCGTCTTGATCTTCGGCTAAGAAGTAGGTACGTACCAAGTCGTCAACGTCACGTTTGCCATCAAAATATTCCAGCAAGGTCATAAAGGGACGTTCGCCATCGTCGACACAGATAAAGTCTACGAACTCAAAGACCCGGGTGTCTTTCAGTGCGCGCAGCTCGGTATTGATAAAACCGCCGCCCATGACGATCGGTATATCGGGATTGATCTCTTTACAGGTTTGCGCAATGCGCAATGCACCGAGCATATTGCCGGGGAACGGCACAGTCAATGCAATGACGCTGGGTTGAGTTTCTTCTAAGTAGGCTTCAACAAGCTGCTCAAGGATCTCTGAGCTGAACGTCGATTCTGACATGAGGGTGTTATACAGATCATCAAAGCTTGGGTTCGCCGCCGCTAAGCGTTCGCCATAACGGCTGACTTCAAAGTAAGGGTCGACGCCTTGAGTAATCACCGCCGATAGATCATTGATAAACAAGGTCGCCAAGTATTTGGCTTTGTCTTGTACACCTAAGTCGCCAAAGGCTTTTTTTAGCACATCGCCAGACACTGCTTCCATTTGTTCAATAACATCGAACGCTGGCCCTTCTGGTAGAAAACGACGCGTATTAATGCGCATGGCAAGGCTAGGGTCTTTACCTTGTAAGAACCGAATCGCGGGCTCGACACACAGACGATAGCGATCAAACTCAGCTAAAAAAGTAAATATCGCATCCGGTAGCTCATCGTCTTCAAATTGTTCGAAATTATCCTCCACATGTTGGCGCATGATGTCTAAACCTTGTTGCGTCATCATTTCCAAAAACAGTTCAATAGCTGGGTCTCGCTGCACCGCCTCATACCCTTGGGCGCGTAAAAAACCGGTCAGATACGCTGTCGCTGGATACGGCGTATTCAGTTGCGTCATGGGAGGAGTCATTAGAAGAACAGTCATGGGTTACCTTGAAATGCAGAGCATATAGAAATAGGCCGCTATTTTAGCACTAAACATGCGAAATAAACCGTGCGCTTTCTTGTGTTTTATTAGGTTAAGTAGTTCTATAAGTGGAACTAATATAACGGATGACGCTGGTTGTCTTGTTAGTGATTAAAGTAATAAAAATGTCACTGACAAAATAGCGTGAAGACATCATTTCTCAGGCAGTATCGATGAAGGGAATACGCTATGAACAGGTTTTCAATGAGAACAAAATTTACGATATTGACCTCCTCAATTATCTTCGTCTTTTTGGTTGCTCTTATCGTCATTAAGTCAAAAAGTACGGATTTGGCCAATAGTTTTCAGCGGTTTTATAGTGAAAACCATTCCGTATCGGTTAACTTAGAGCGTATTAAAGAAACCCAAGTGGACATTGTGTTAAATGTCAGAGGGTTACAAATTGGGTACTTGTTGTCATTAGACAACCAGATTCCACCTTATTTAAAAACCATCAATGAAGCGTATGCCAAAACGCCTGGGTTGTTTCAGAATCTAAAGTCAGATTATTCAGGGGATGCGCAAGCGCTAAAAGCGTTAGACGTGTTGGTTAAAGACTTTCAGGCCAAAACCAAAACGTTTGTATCAACGATGCAAAATACACCGGATCACAAAGCGCCTTTCCCTGTGTTCTCAGCGTTCATGAATTCTTATACTGCGTTAATGGATGAGTTTGAAGGCTTTTCAGAAGCGAATGATAGTGCTGTAGCCGCGGCTAAAAGTGACACCGAAAGCTTAATTTCAGAAATTGAATGGAGTTTCTGGGGGGCGATCATTTTAACGCTTATCGTATCGCTGTCCTTGAGCTATGCCATTTCTGGTAGCATCGTAAGACGTATCCAAAGCGTAAGAGCTGCCGCTCAAGAAATGGCAAAAGGTCATTTAAACAAACCTGTAGACGTGAACGGTGATGACGAAATTGCAGATTTAGGGCGCGCAATCAATGCCTCTACTGAGCATTTACGTTCTGTGATCACGAATATATTGGGCGCAGTAGACGCCGTTAACAAAAACAGCCTAGGTGTGCTGCAAGCCAATAAAGAAGCAGGTAAACGCTCGACGGATATTATGGACAACACCGAGCTTGTTGTCGTGGCGTTAGAGCAAATGTCAGCGAGTAACCGCAGTATTTCCGAGAGCACGCAGGACTCTTCTGAAGCCGCAAACGGCATACGCAGCGTTGCGCAAAACAGTCTTACCACCGCCCATAAAACGCTGTCTGAAACAGATAATTTGGTAGCGACGTTAAATGAAACCAATGTGGCGGTGACGGAACTGCGCAGTGAAACCAATAATATTGAAACCATTCTAGGTGTTATTCGCGGCATTTCAGAGCAGACCAACTTGCTGGCTTTGAATGCGGCCATCGAAGCGGCGCGTGCCGGGGAAACTGGCCGTGGATTCGCGGTTGTTGCTGACGAAGTTCGCGCGTTAGCGCAGCGCTCACAAGACAGTGTGAATGAAATTGAAGCGCTGCTATCGAAGTTGAACAAATCTAGCCAACGAGCAGTAAGCCAAATGGGAAATAGTTTGACGCTAGTGGATAGCTCACGCAAAAGCGTGTCTGAAAGCAATGAGCTAACTCGGGATATTTTGGCGCGTATTGAACGCATTTCTGAGCAAGCTAATCAAATTGCATCTTCAGTCGCTGAGCAAATTTCGGTGACGGATGATATTAATCACAAGATGCATTCAGTGCGTGATCTGACGCAGCGCAATGCGGAAGAGGGCAAAAGCTCCGGTCAGAGTGTGATGAACAGCAGTGCGGATGTGAAGAAGCAATTAGAGTTCTTTAAAATCTAGCCTGTAGTCAGATCTCTCATAAAGCGCCAGTCATACAAGAAAGCCGCCTAACGTTGGCATCGTAGGCGGCTTTATCATTTTAGCTATTAAATTACTTTGAACGTGCGTTAGTGGGTGGGATGTTATTGGCCCAAGGCTGGGCTTGTTCTAGCTGTGCTGCCAGTTGCAATAAGGTGGATTCCTCACCAAAGCGGCCGACAAATTGTGACCCAAGAGGTAAGTTATTTTGAGTCCAGTACAGCGGCACCGACATTGCCGGTTGTCCAGTCGAGTTAAAGACCGCCGTGAAAGGGCAGTAACCATGGGATTGTTGAATAAATTCGTCTAATGACGCATTTGCATCTAGTGTACGAATGTCGCCGATTTTAGGCGGCTCTCGTGTTAGCGTAGGTGTTAATAACACATCAAACTTCTGCATGAAACCGGCCATTTCTCGACCTAATCGATGAAAATGCTCAATGGCTTGGGTGTATTTTACGGCACTGATATTACCCCGTTCACGTAAAATTATACGTGTTCCAGCTTCCAGCTCTTCATCCTTGACTGGCGCACCGCGCATGTCACCCAGTAATTGCACATAGCTCAATGTATTGGGTGCGATCACATCAAAAGCGCTGCTGAAAAATGACGGTAAATCGACCGGAAACTTAACGATTTCAACCGAGTGCCCTAGGCTTTCACATAGCTTGGCGGTATGTCGAACACTGGCGAGGGCTTCCGCAGAAAGAGCCCATGGACCAGCATCTTCCACTAAAGCAATGCGTAATGGTTTGACAGTCTGTTGCAAGGAATTAAGGTAAGACATTTGTTGTGTTGGTGCGGCATACGGCGCGCCTAAATCTGCACCTGACACGACATCAAGTAATGCCGCGCTGTCTCGAACGGAAATCGTTAGAGCGTGGACACAGCCCATTCCGCCCCAGCCTTCACCGACTAATGGACCACTGGGTGCCAAGCCCCGGCTTGGTTTTAAACCAAATAAACCACAGCAAGACGATGGCACACGAATCGAGCCACCGCCATCGTTGCCATGCGCAAAAGGCACCACACGAGCGGCCACGATCGCCGCGGCACCGCCGCTCGAACCGCCGGCGCTGTGATCCAAATTCCATGGGTTACGGGTAGCGCCAAAGCGGGTTGATTCAGTCGTGTATGAAATACCAAACTCAGGCGCTGTAGAGGTGCCAATAAAACGCAAACCAGAGGCTCGAAGGCGTGATACTACCGAGTCATCCAAACCTGGACGGGCTTCGCCCAGTGCGAGTGAGCCATTGCTCATACGTGCTTCTTGCATTGGCGCGAAGAGATCTTTGACCAAAGTAGGTACGCCTTCAAAAGCACCGGTTGTGGCTGGTGCTTCACGAGCGCTGTCGTACAGTTTTTCGGCTACCGCATTAATACTCGGATTCACTTTCTCTAGGCGCTCAATACTGGCCTCTAGAAGTTCTTTTGGCGTTACTTCTTTCTTTTTGACCTGTTCGGCCAATGCTATGCCGTCACATTGGTCCATCAGTGAATGAATGTCTTTCATACTATTACCTACTAAATCGTTGCTGAAATGCGCAATTTAGCGCCGCATTACACGGCACTGTCGCTGTTTACGGGGGTGCTGCCACCGACAAAAAGTTTGGATACGATCCAAAGCGCCGAGACGAAAAGGCTGGCGCACGCTAAATATGTAATGGCGCTGACAAGATCTGTTTGCGTGATGCCGATGATCATTCCGACGATAATAGGGCTGATAAATTGGCCTAAGTACAATGCCGACGTAAAGCCACCAATCCCACGACCACGAACCGCATCGGGTAAGGCATTCATCACCGACGCCATGACGTTTGGCACCATGATTCCGGCGCCAATGCCATGAATACATACCGCAAATAACACATCGTTGTAGGTCTTGGCGCTGGCCAATAGCCACAGACCAACGGCTAACAGAGCCATGAGCAACGCATTACAGCCATATAAACCAATCAAGCGTCGTAGTAGTGGCCACGTTAGCGATCCACCTAGTGTCGCAAGAAGGCCCAAACCTGCTGACAGACCGATTTTAGTCGTCGATGTCACGCCGATGGCGACGAGTAAGGCAGGTGCCTGAACGGGGACGATGAAATTCAGTACCATACCGCCCAAAATCATAAGGTAGCCTACAATCAAGGGGGTAAAGGCCACGCGTGCATCAGGATCAGCCGGTGGTAAGTATTCGCGGTTTTTCTTAGGTTCCCATAAGATTTTTGCCATAAAGGGAACCAGCAATAGTGGCCCTAAGTACAAATAGAAAGGTGTGCGCCATGACTCTTCACCCAAGACACCGCCAATGACGAAGAAAATGGAGCCGACAATACCAATCGAGACCACTTGGAAGTTAACAAACCGGAACCGTTCCTCCCCATGCCAGTAGTCGGCGATTAAAGCGGTACAGCACGTCATGATGACGGCTTCGGCACAGCCAAATAAGAAACGAGAAATGACGATATCGTTTAGGTCTGTTTGCAAAGCCGGTAAAGCGCCTAGCAGGGCATACAGAATGGTTGCGATGATCAGCATCGCTTTGCGTCCCAAACGGTCTGATAGCCAGCCTGCAAACGGCGCAAAGAGCGCAATCGCTAAGGCTGGGCCGGTTACTGCCAGCGGTAGTAATGTGCCCGCATCAGGGTTGAGTGGACCAAATTCTTGGCCCATCTTTGGTAACATGGGCGCGACCATAACAGAGCCCATGATGGTTAAGCTGCTTCCGAGTGCGATGAGAATACCTTCGCGTCCAGCGGTCGCTTTTCTAACGATAGTTTGATCAGTCATTACGGCTTCCCCCTAGAATGAATGCGCGACACGGACGGCTACGTTATAGCCTTCTGTACGATTCTTTGCATCGAACTCTTTGTAAGCATGGAACAGCACGGTTGGTTTGCCCGGAGAGAAGTAACTGATAGCAGGCCCTAATGCTAAGACTTCAAGCTTGTTGCCATCGACAATTGGCTGACCAGCGTAGTTGCTGCCAGTTTTGTCGTCGGTTAGCTGGCGGTAATAATAGCCACCTAAGCCCACAGTCCATTCATCGACATGTTGGCCTACAGCAAACTCATGGCGAAATTCCAAACCATTTTTGTAATCCGTATCGTCATTTCTAGTGCTGATGTCTAACTGGAAGTTTGAGGAAACCTCGAAGCCACTTTGGCTGATGTATGAGAAAGCCGCGCTTGGTGTGAAAACCCAATGGTTTAGACCCGGAGAAATGAAACGGTTTTGATCGTAGTCACCAGTGGGGGCTTGAATAGCAAACTGGGTATTGAATGCCATATTGGGCGCGGGATTCCAACCTAACATAAGTGGAATGAATTGAATATCACCGAGCTTAAAGAGCTCAGCGCTGTCCTCAAACACGGTACCGACACCCGGTACAGAAACTGAGATGCTGCCATCCATTCGTAAGAATGGAACAATGGCAGAGTAGCCATAACGTCCGCCTAATATTTCCGTATCTGTCATATTCAAATACACAGCTGACACCGACAGGACGTCTAAATTGAAGTCTTGTCCTGGTGTGCTGTCACCATTGTTGTTGGCCAGCTTGTCAGCACTGTAAACATTGATACGTGTTGCGATGGTGCCGTTTTCAGTCGCTGGTGGTAAGTAACCTGCGCCAAAATCATAAACGCCTACGGCGGTAGAAGGGGATCCACTCTCAGTGGCAGAGGCTAAGGCGGAGAAGGTAAGTGCCAGTGTCAAACCAGCATATTTATAATAGGGGGGTTCTATCTTTTTCATGGTGCGCTCCTAATGTGATTTTTTTAGTTTTTTTAATCAACAATTTCACATTACAGCGAATAAAAAGGCAGGCGTTAGCCAATATTAGCAAACTTTATGCAAGCGAATTACTGTGTTGGGCATGATGAGAACCTCAAAATTTGTCGAAAAAACACTCAATTCGTGACGCATTCGAACGTCATTAACGGGTGGCGATAGTGCTTTGTAATCGAGGAAAGAATAGGGTTGAAAGCTAGGCAGATAGACAATTCAGCAAGGCTGTAGCAGAGTGTCAGTACTCCCATCCAAAGAGGAATATTAAATGTTCAGTCATGTAATGCTCGGCGCGAATGATATAGAAAAGTCAAAAGTGTTTTACGATGCGATCTTATCGGTATTGGGTTATAACGAAGGTTTTTACGATCATAAAGGACGCTGTGTGTACCTTAGTGATGAGTCGGTGTTTCTGCTGACTACGCCTATTGACGGTGAGCCTGCGACGCATGGTAATGGTATGACAATTGGTTTCAAAGCCAGCAGTCCCGAATTAGTCGATGCGTGGCACGCAGCGGGTAAAGTCAATGGCGGTGAGCCGATTGAAAACCCACCGGGTGTTCGTCAAAGCGGCGATCGACAACTGTATCTGGCGTATTTACGAGATCCTGCGGGTAATAAAATCTGTGCGATGCATAAGGTGTCAGGCTAATTAGTTCAACACTTGATGTAATGAAAAGAGGGCTAATCTAAGCCCTCTTTTTTATAACAGCAAGTTTGTTCGCCTGTTACAGAACGTGTATGACTTGATGCGATGCTAGGCGGGATTTTGGCAGTGGTGCGTTGTAGTCATTTTCGTCACTGCGATAACCCATGGCCAGTGCAACATCACAGCGATAACCGCGCAGTTCATCTGCGAACAATTCACTTAGCATCTCATGATCAACGCCTTCCATGGGAGTAGAGTCAATGCCTAAGCGCGCTAAAGTATGCAGCGTGTTGCCCAGCGCTAAATACGTTTGAGCTTTGGTCCACGTTTCCGTATTACCTTCAGCGTCTGTATTCAGCTCAGCAAAGGCGAACGCTCCGAATGCCGCTTCACGATTCGCCTCATGAGTGCGACCAGCCTCAATATCTTGCTCAATGACTTTTGCGTAGTCATCTCGTGTGTAATGGGTTTTATGCGCAAATAGCACGATATGGGATGCCGCTTTAACGTGTTTCTGATTGAATTGAAATTTATTCACAAATGAGTCGTGTAAACGCTGCTTAGCGGCATCGCTTTCAATCACAATAAACTTCCATGGCTGCGAATTAATGGATGAAGCAGATAGACGTAATGCTTCATAAATAACTGTTAGATCTGCTACTGGTATGCGTTTTTTCGCATCGTAGAGTTTTGTGGTATAGCGTTTCGATAAATCAGAAATAATAGGGTGGGTCATAGTGAGCCTCAATTATTCAGTGTTCTAGCAAGACAGATGCTTTGAAAGTTAGGCTATGCTAAGGAATTCACTTGATTATAAAAATAGGCTAATAGTTGAAATTTTATCAAAAATAAATTGATAATAAGTTTCTGGCACACATTGGGTATAAACGTCCATGCAAATCCAAGATCTAGAAGTAGTCTTAAAAGTCGCAGAGCTTGGCAGCATTACGGCTGCGGCTAAGCAGCTGGACATGCAAACGGCTACTGCCAGCGCGGCCGTAAAGCGTGTCGAAGCCTATATAGGGGCCGAATTATTTATTCGTACGACACGTCAGCTGCGTCTTTCTAATGTTGGAGAGCGGTATATTCCGCAATGCCAACAAGCTTTGATGGGGCTAGATCTAGCGAGGCAAGCGGTACATCAAGAGCAAGGTATTATCAGCGGTGAGGTCCGTGTCGCGGTGTCATCAGATTTAGGCCGTAACCTAGTTATGCCTTGGATTGATGATTTTCTTGAAGCACACCCACAAGTGTCAGTTCGTGCGCATTTGAGTGATAGTAATATCGACTTTTATCGTGATGCGTTGGACATCGCAGTACGCTATGGCGCACCGCCTGATTCCAGTCTATATGGTTTTAAAATTTGTGATGTGCCACGTGTTTTGTGTGCTAGCCCAGAGTATCTGAGGCGACACGTTGAACCGCAAACACCGAGTGAATTGAAGCACCATAATGGCTTGTTTTACCAACTGCAGAACATCTTGAATGACACATGGCAATTTTATGATGAGCAAGGCGTATATAAGGTAAAACCGAACTCAAATCGTTCGGCAAACGATGGCGAGTTAGTTCGGCGCTGGTGCGTTGCCGGTAAAGGTATTGCAGTCAAGTCGAGCTTGGATATCGCGGATGACTTGTTAACAGGCAAGTTGATTCCGGTGATGCAAAACTATCAAGTAACAATGGGAGAGCTTTGGCTTATATACCCAAGCCGCCAAACGATCACTCCCACCATTCGTTTATTGCGAGATATGTTTCGTGAGCGAACCCACGCACTGCTGTCTGCATTGATAGAACGTGAGTTATTGTCAAAAGAGGCTTTGTCATAGCTATTTACACTGGTAGACGCGTTACCAGTAGCTGTTCAACGCGTACCCCTTCTAAGTCCAACACTTCAAACTTATAGTTTTCATGGATAAATGAGTCTGTACGTTTGGGTAGGCGTTTCAATTTATAAATAACAAAACCAGCAATGGTTTCGTATTGATTACGGTCGGGAAACTCATCAATCTCAAGGCTTCGCATGACATCAATAATCGGGGTCAAGCCCTCGATTAACCATGAGGCTGCGTCGCGTTGAACGATTTGTTCAGCGTATTGTGGTGTGATTAAGTCGCCCATAAAACTGCTGAGTAAGTCTTTTACGGTGACTAAGCCCACTACGGTACCGTATTCGTTGACCACAACGGCAAACGGTTGCGGTGCGATTTTAAAGGCATTAAGTGCTTCCGAAAGGGTCAAGGTTTCGGGCAAATAGAACAAATCTTTTTCAACTTGAGACGGCAGAATAGAGGCTTTCTCGCCTTTTAACACCATACGCAAAATTTCTTTCGATTCGATCACGCCGAGTATTTTGTCGAGATTGCCATCACATACTAAAAAATCGTTATGAGGATGCTCGATGATCTTCTGACTAATGTCTTCACTGCTTTCATTGGCATCGAAATAAATAATTTGATCACGGGGCGTCATAGCGCTGCCGATGGTCAAAGTGTCCAGTTCAAACACATTACCGATCAGCTGATACTCTTGTTTTTGCAAGCTGCCATCTTCGGCACCTGCGTCCATCATCGCGACGATATCTTCAGTGGTGACTAATTCCTCTTGCTTTGTTGGTAAGTTCAACAAGCGTAAAACTGCATTGGTGAATCCATTAAAGAAAAAGACCAATGGCATTAATAAAAACGTTATCCAGCGCATCGGTGTGACCACTCGTATTGCAACAGCTTCAGGCATTATGATGGCCAAGCGTTTGGGTAACAAATCTGCGAAAAGAATAAACAACGAGGTGAGTGTTAAGAATGAAAGAATAAAGCTGATTTGGTCGAGTAATGGCCCTTGATAAACCATTATTACCAACTCTTTCATATAGGGCGTTAGAGCTTGCTCACCCACAATGCCGCCAAGAATTGAAATCGCATTCAGAGCAATCTGAATCATGGCAAAAAAAGCACCAGGGTTTTGCTGTAACGCGAGCACGGCTTGCGCTTTTTCGTTGCCGTCCTCAATCATCACTCGCAGCTTAATTTTACGTGCTGCCGCCATACCGATTTCAGACATGGCGAAGAGCGCGCCAAATATAACCAACAGACCAATACCAAAGAAATCACCCATTACGGCCCCTCACTTGCACGATGTTAAACCGTGCTTGGGGCAGTGCTTTGAGACGGCGCTGGTGTCCATTGACGGCGTTTTCATTATGAAAACTCGCGCATTATAGAAGTAAATTGCGGCTATGCAATGCTTATTTTATAACCAAGCAAGAAACGTTTTAAGGCGCTTGGAGTGCATGAGTGAGTGAACACTTAATTTAAAATAGCGGATAAATGTTGTGCGCTTAATTGATCCATTTGACGTTCTATCCAAGATCCGCGCTCGCGTAGTGGGTCGCTAAGGCTATTAGGGTTGCGGGTTCGAGGACTTGGTAATAGAACAGCAAGACGAGCGGCTTGGCGTGGCGTAATGTTCCGCGCAGAGCGACCAAAGTAATGTTGACTCGCTGCTTCTACACCATAGATACCTCGGCCAAATTCAGCAATGTTTAAATACACTTCTAAGATGCGCTGTTTGCCCCAAATAGCTTCTAAGCCAAGCGCTAAACCGGCTTCCAACCCTTTACGAATCAGGCTTCGACCTGGCCATAGAAAAACATTTTTTGCCGTTTGTTGAGTGATCGTGCTGGCGCCGCGTAAACTTTCGCCATCGCCGTAATCATGTAAAGCATTGCTGATGGCTTTGACATCGACACCAAAGTGATTGGGGAAGCGTTGATCTTCTGATGCGACCACCGCTAAAGGCAGGTATGTCGGCAGTTCATCAATAGGTACCCATTTTTGAGTCACCGGATAAGGGCTTTGTAACATGAAAGCGGTCGTCGGCAGCGGAACAAAGCGAAACAGCAGTAATACCAGCACCAGTAATAGCAAGACTTTCCAAAAAATGGACCAAATCCAACGAATCACACCACGTTTACGTTTTGCCATTTCATCCTCGGTAAAAGAAAGTAGCCACCTATTTGTTGACATCATAACAAGTTTTGGCTGTGCACAATGTTGAAGAGTTTGCGACGGCCAATACCCTTAAATGAATAAGAGTTGTTAGTAATTGAATGAGTGTCAATCATCATTGTTGTTATGGTGTAGACACGATAACAACAAAAAAGGAAAAATGGATGTCGGTTGAGCAGAACAAAACTGAGGTTAATTCGTTTTGGCCAGTGTTAGGAATAACGCTGGTATCAGCGTTGATCGCTGTTATTGGAACTTTGTTTTTACCTTCAATACAAGCGGCGATGCTAGGAATATTGATTCTATGTGCTGCCTTGTGGGCGACTTCCTATGTACCAGAATACTGGCCTGCCGTGGCGCTGTTTGGATTGATTACCGTAACGCAGATTGCTCCCGGCAGTGTTGTATTATCAGGGTTTACTTCATCTACATTCTGGTTATTGTTCAGCGGTATGGTCTTTGGCGCTGCGATTCAGTTCACGGGGCTAAATCATAAAGTCGCTCGCTTGTTGATTCAGATATTAGGGCAGCGTTATCGCAGTGTCATCACTCGTACCGTTATGTTCGGCTTGTTTTTGGCATTTTTGATTCCGTCAGGGATTGGGCGAGTGGTGTTATTGATCCCTATAGTGGTCGCTATTGCTGATCAGCTAGGTTATCAAGAAGGCTCAAAAGGGCGTTACGGTATTCTGTTGGCGGCCGCTTTTGGTACCTTTCTACCATCTTTTTCTATTTTGCCCGCTAATGCCCCCAATATGTTGTTATCGGGTATCAATGAAGCCTTGTACGGCAACACGTTGTCCTATTGGGATTATTTGGTGCTGCATTTTCCGGTGTTAGGGCTTGCCAAAGCGCTGGTCGTGATTGCAGTGATCTTGTGGTTGTTCCCAGCTCAAGACCCTAGCCATTCAGTGAAACAGCCTCAGTCAAACACGTCAGAGCCGATATTCAACGCGAAAGAAAAGCAACTTTTACTGGTTTTGATTGCCTGCTTTTGTGCTTGGTTTACCGATAGCTTGCACCATATTTCTCCCGGTTGGATTGGGTTGATAGCGTGCTCGGTATTGCTCTGGCCAAACGGTGGCTTTACCAGTAAGCAATGTTTGAGTAAGGATTTGAACTATGGGCCGTTATTTTTTGCCGCTGGGATCATCGGTCTTGGTGCGACCATTGCGTTCACGGGATTAGGCGATTCCATGGTGAATGCTTTAACGCACATCGCGCCGTTTAAAGAAGGCGCTCATGTTCTGAATTTAGCTTTGGTAACCGCCATATCGTTATTGGTAGGGATCATCGCAAATTTATCGAGTATTCCGGCGATCATCACGCCCTTGGCAGCGGATTTAGCCGACATTACCGGGCTGTCAAGTTACGCCATCGTGATGTCAGAAGTGATGGCCTTTTCCACCGTATTGTTACCGTATCAAGCGCCTCCTCTGATTACCGCCATGGCGCTTGGTAAGCTACCACTGAGCATCGTGAGTAAAGTCTGCTTAATTACGTTTGTGATCACATTGTTTGTATTGCTACCGCTTAATATCTTATGGTGGCAAATCGTTGGCATGCTATAACCGCGTACGCTTCGTTTACAGCGGTTTTTGACGGTAAAACTGACACAGCAAGCGGTAGACGTCGGGTAAATGGCTGTCTAAGGCTTGAGGGTCTTCGAAAAAGGTTTCGCTACAGACGGCAAAGAACTCGGCGGGATTGGTGAGGGCGTATTCATCTAAAGGTAAAGACGCATGGTGCTGCCAGCGTTGTTCAAGTTGCTGCCATGCCGCGGTAAACACATCATGCCATTCACCGGCTTTCATTCCTAAGTGCATCGGCGGAGCGCCATTGGCACCGTCGCGCAGCATATCGAGCTTGTGCGCAAACTCATGAATCACTACGTTGCTGGCATGGCCATGGCGCCTGTGAGCGCCGCTGGCGCAGACCGATGCCCACGATAAAATCACTGGGCCGCGTAACCAGGCTTCGCCACTGAGCCCCGGCGCTTGATTATGAACGATACCATCGTCACTGATATAGGGTCGATTGGGGATGAAATCCCCTTGATAGAGGATCACTGTTTGCCAGTGATCGTACCAATTTAAACCAAGGTTAAGGATTGGCACACAGGCCATGGTGGCAATGCGTAAACACATCTCATCTGTGATGTCCGCATCGCCGCCTGGGGTGATGGTTTTATGAACTAAAAAGCGCAATGTGAGTTGATAAAGCTCATCGCGCTCGTCCCCTTGATAACGAGATAGCACTGGCCATTCGGTATTAGCGGCTTCCCATTGTTCTCGGGTGACGGGCAGCTGTTTGATCTTACGGTCTTCCCACCAGTGCGTGATTGTATCGAACATATTAACACCTAGTTTTATTGCAGTTGTAAGGCGATGAGCTTGTTAACCCTATAATAGTTCTCGTCTTGTTACGATGGCCGATAAAAGGAAAAGCCCCGCATATTAGGCAAGGCTGTTGTAGAATCAAGTAGGGCTACTGAGGCGGACGAAACTAGAAACGGGTGACAACGGTCACGCCAGGAGGATTAATAGTGTCAATGTTGGTCAAAGCATCAATCGATTCTTCAAGGCTAATGGTACGTCCGAGTAACTTTTCAGGGCTCAGTTTGCCTGTTTTAATCATAGAAAGCATGGCGTCATAGCGAAATGCTTGCATGCCATGACTGCCTAAAATTTCTAATTCGTGCGCAATAACCAAGTTCATTGGGATCGGCGGTGTGGCTTGTTCAGCAAGCAGTAAGCCCACCTGAATGTGTTTACCTAGTTTCTTTAAGCTCTTGATCGAGTTGATGCACGTGGATGGATGGCCGAGTGCATCCATCGAAACGTGTGCGCCACCCCGAGTGAGCTCTTTAATGGCTTCTGGAACATCGGTTACCGTACTGGCATTGATGGTGGCGTAAGCGCCTAACGATTTAGCCAGCTCAAGTTTGTCTTCGGTGACGTCTACGGCAATGACATTAGCGCCAATGCTGTTGGCGATCATAATGGCAGATAAACCTACGCCACCACAGCCATGTATGGCAACCCATTGTCCGGCGCTCACCTTGCCTTGATCGACGACGGCACGAAATGAGGTCACGAAGCGACAACCAAGGCTGGCTGCGGTGGTGAAATCAATCGTTTCTGGCAACGTAACAAGGTTTACATCGGCGTGATGAATGGTGACGTACTCGGCAAAGGATCCCCAATGAGTGAAGCCAGGCTGAGTCTGGTTACCACATACCTGATGATTGCCTCCATGACATTCAGGGCAGGAGCCACAACCGCTTACAAAAGGTACTGTTACACGGTCACCGATGTTAAATCGTTTGACATCCTTACCCACGGCTTCAATGACGCCAGCAAATTCATGTCCAGGTACATGTGGCAGAACGATATCAGGATCGTGCCCCATCCAGCCATGCCAATCACTGCGACACACACCAGTCGCTTCGACTTTGATGACCACACCGTGATTTTCAGGGGTAGGGTCATCAACGGTCATAATTTTAGGGGGTGCTGTAAAGCTTTCATACACCACTGCTTTCATAGAAGTGCTCCTATAGAGTAATCAAAATATAATAAATAGCGTACGCTCATTGACAGAAATAACGTTGCTTATTTAGTTAAATAATGGGGTTTTTATGGAATAGTATTTTTAAAATATGATTTTTATGAGGGAGTTCTTTCAATGAGTGGTTTGGATAGAGTGGATGCGAAGATTGTTCAACGCATGCAAAAAGATGGAAAGTTAAGTAATACCAAACTTGCCAGTGAGCTGGCATTGAGCGAAACAGCCTGTTGGAGGCGCTTGAAACGGCTTGAAGAAGAGGGCGTAATTACCGATTACCAAGCAAACTTAGATCGTCGAAAATTAGGCTTTGGCGTCATGGCGTTTGTGCAATTGACCTGTAATCAGCACGACGCTGAAACGACAGAGCGATTTGAACGCACTATTGAGCAGTGCGAAAATGTCATGGCGTGCCACAATACCACTGGTGAGGCAGACTTTCTTTTACAAGTGGTGGCAATAGACTTAGACGATTACAGCCGTTTTGTTGATCAAGTATTACGCAAGCTTCCTGGCGTGTCCGCGATCTCTTCGAATATCTCATTACGAGAGCTAAAGTCATCAACACGGCTGCCAGTCTAGTTGTATAAGGATGGCAATGCTTCTTCAATTTGGTTGGAAAATGACCATGACAGCCCCCGCGAATTGGGATAACGTCTGAGTGGAAAAAGTAACGACTTTCGACAACATATTGATTAAAAATAACAAAGGACTCGCTATGAAATTTGAATCTCTAGCCCTTCACCATGGCTATACCTCAGAAGCAACCACCAAAGCTGCCGCTGTACCGATCTATCAAACCACGTCCTACACATTTGACGATACGCAGCACGGCGCAGATCTGTTTGATCTGAAAGTGGCTGGCAATATTTACACACGTATCATGAACCCAACGAACGCCGTTCTAGAAGAACGTGTGGCTGCATTAGAGGGTGGCATTGGTGCACTAGCAGTTGCTTCAGGTATGGCAGCGATTACGTATGCAATTCAATGTATCGCAGAAGCTGGTGATAATATCCTGAGTACGAGTCAGCTGTATGGCGGTACGTACAACCTGTTTGCGCATACTTTTCCTAAGCAAGGAATCGAAGTGCGCATGATCTCTCACGATGACTACGCGGGTTTTGAAGCGGCAATTGATGACAAAACAAAAGCCATCTTCTGTGAGTCAATTGGCAACCCTGCGGGTAATGTTGTCGATATTGAGCGCTTAGTTGCCGTGGCACACAAACATGGCATTCCTGTGATTGTCGACAACACTGTCGCGACGCCTTACCTATGTCGTCCATTTGAACTTGGTGCAGACATTGTGGTGCATTCCCTAACAAAATATATGGGCGGCCACGGAACCAGTGTGGGTGGCGTGATTGTCGACTCAGGAAAGTTTGATTGGAAAGCAAACAGCCAACGTTTCCCAGCATTAAATGAACCAGATCCGTCTTACCATGGTGTTGTCTACACCGACGCTCTAGGTGAAGCGGCTTATATTGGTCGTTGTCGTGTGGTGCCATTACGTAATACTGGTGCGGCATTGTCACCTCAAAACGCCTTCTTGATTTTGCAAGGCATTGAAACGCTCGGTTTGCGTATGGAGCGTCATTGTGAGAATGCGGAGAAAGCCGCCGCGTTTCTGCAGCAGCATGAAAAAGTAAGCTGGGTAAACTACGCAGCCCTACCGGACAGCCCTTACTACGAAACGTGTCAGAAGATTACTCACGGTAAAGCGTCAGGTATCATCAGCTTTGGTATCAAAGGTGGCCTTGAGGCCGGTGGTCGTTTCATCGATGCGTTGCAAATGATCTTACGATTGGTAAATATTGGCGATGCGAAATCCCTTGCCTGCCATCCAGCTTCGACGACACACCGCCAGTTGAATGCGGAAGAGCTCAAAAAAGCGGGTGCGAGTGAAGACATGGTGCGCTTGTCGATTGGCATTGAGCACATTGATGACATTATTGCGGACATCAGCCAAGCGCTTGATGCAGCTTAAACGCACTCTTTCTTTGTGTGAATGAAAAAACGAGTGGCTCCCAATGATTTGAGAGGCGCTCGTTTCTCGTTTTGCGTACTAGTCAGACGACTGAACTAAATCGCCAACGACGTGAGACACATGCTCCGCGCCTTTGAGAATTTCATCGATAATGCCCGATGCTTCACGGATATTTTCTGAGCTGGTCTGCACCTGAGCGTTCACTTTAATCATGCTCTCTTTGGCTTTGGCAACGAGCTGGGTATTTTTATTCACCATATCGTTAATTTCATCCGTTGACTTGCTGGTTCGAGCCGCAAGAGTACGTACTTCATCAGCGACTACAGCAAAGCCGCGTCCATGTTCACCTGCGCGCGCCGCTTCAATGGCTGCATTCAAGGCAAGTAAGTTGGTTTGATCGGCAATCGAGCCAATGGTATCAACAATCTTAGAAATCTCTGCTGATTGATGATTAAGGTCTTCAATCAGCTTGCTAGAGGTCTTTACATCTTCGACGATGCTTTCTGAATTCGTCACCGTATCTTTCAGGATGGTTGCACCGCGTTCCGATACCTGAGCGGTTTCGACGGAGGTGCTGTGTGCCACTTCAGCGGCGCGCTGAATAGAGAGCTGCTTGTTTACGCGATCGGTAATGTCCGTCGCAACCTTAACAACCTTAGTAACTTTGTGTTCATTGCTCCAAACGGGGTTATAAGTGGCTTCAATCCAAACGATATCGCCATTTCTACGCTGACGTTTAAACAGACCAGATTTGATTTCGCCTTGTGATAGCTCTTTCCAAAAGTTTGGGTTTTCTTGATAAAACTCGTCAAAACAAAACTCTTTATGATGCTTTCCAGGAAGCTCTTTCTCACTACTGTAACCCAGTGCATGGGCAAAGTTTGCGTTCGCTTGAACGACTGTGCCATCTGGGGTGAATTCGATGATGGCATTGGATTTATCTATGGCATCAATTAATGAGCCACGCGCTAAATTTCGTTCATAGGCTTCTGTGATATCCGCTGCGATTTTAAAGACTTTGATGACTTTATTATCCGAGAAGATCGGAAAGTAGGTCGCTTCAATCCAGAGGTCGCTGCCATCTTTTCGACGGCGCAGAAATGTACCTGAATGGCTTTCGCCTCGCGCGAGGGTTGACCAAAAAGAAGTGTAGTCTTTCGCGTTTGTGACGGCAGAAGGACACAAAGTACGGTGATGTTTGCCTTTGATTTCATCTAAGGAGTAGCCGATCGCGGACAAGAACAATGCATTAGCGTCTTCGATTTCGCCATCTGGAGAAAACGTAATAACGGGGCAAAACTTCTTCATCGATTCTATGATATCTGCACTGATATCCGAGCCTTTCATCGTCCCTGTATCGCGTGTTTTTGAAGACCTGAAAAACATTGACATACTCCTGTTGTGGCCGATAGCTTTTTCTTGTAACCGCCAATCCTGTAGTGTGAATAAGAAAATATATCGTACGTAGATTCACTATAGTTAAAATCTGATATACATCCAAGTTATATGTCGCAGGTCTTTTGGGTGTCTCGCATTCTGAAAAGAAGTTCATAACATACCTGTAACGTATGTCCATGATTTTAGTTTTAACGAAGAAATTTTAAACATATTCAGTGTGTCGAGTTGCAAGGTAATGTAAGCGATGCGTTACCGTATGTGAGTAGAATAGCCTTCTGGAGCTATCCAAGCATAGAAAAGCCTGCCGTACAGAAACTGGCAGGCTTGACGCTAAGTCAGACTAGAATGGAACAATTGCAATAATTTGACCGTATACATTGGTGTCGTTATCACCGAGCTGAACTGAGTTTTTGTTATCAGGCGAGTACAGTCCTACTAATGGACTGATAATCAGGTTCGATGCAACCACCCACTCGGCGTAGATGTCCAATTCTTGGGCATCCATCATACCACCGCTCGTACCACCGAAGTCGAAGAGCAGGGCGCCGACGGTCAGCGTGTCTGTTGGGTTGGCTTTGATGGCAATCTGCTGAATGTCTGAACCGGTATTAAATGGACCAGCGAAGTTGGCCGCAACCTCTCCTTGGAACCAAGTGCCGTAGCCGCGATTGAAACCATAGAAAAGCGGGTCAAATCCATCATCAAATTGAGCGTATCGGTAATTCACACTTGGCGACCAGGCCACATCGGAGAAGGTCCAACCCGCTTCTACATACCACGCGTCAGCATTGTCACCAGTGTCGCCACTTTCTTGAGTGACATATTCGCCAGACAAGAATAGATTCTCAACACCAGCATTACCTTGGTAACGCAGGCTGATGGTTTCTTGGCCGTCACGGGCATTATTACCTTCGGCATCTAAGCCCTTAATATACATGGTACCCAATGTACTTTCTGGGGTGACGTATTCGGCATTGATACCCGCTAGCTCCATTTTGTTTTGAGCGACGTTATCAGAATCTAGCCAGAAAACATCGGCGCGTGCGCCTTCACTGCCACCGATACGAACCACAGCGGTTTGATCGAACGCTTTACGTGGAGCAAGCCAGTAGCCGCCGCCACGGTTGAGGCTGCCATCGAAAGCATTACCAAAGTTCAGACCGTCACCATTGATTAGGAAACCATCGCCAATCACAAAGTTCTGTCGACCGAAAGATATGTCTAAACCATCCTGACCAAGCGCTGGCATCAAGTTGCCGGAGCGCCAGCCCACGAATGCGTCTTCAAGATCGGTTTCGCGCTCATTACCTTTCGAGAAACCGGCCGCGTCGCCGTCGCCCCATGTGCCGGAGGTAATAGCATTTAAGCCGCCGTATACGCTGGCTTTACTGTCTGCGTAGGTATGACTACCGGAAAAACCATATTTAATATATCCCTCTTTCCATGACGAGCTACCAGCTGACTTCTCACCAATCGTGCCGTAATTGTGGTCACTCGAAAACATACCGAATATGGCTTCTATGTCTAGATTCAGTTCTGTACCGTCTTGTTCATAGACGTTGTAAGCGCTTGCGGAGGTTGCCATCGCAGAGGCGATGATCACCGGCAAAACTTTCTTGGTCATGCAGTATTTGTAGTCATTCATGGTTGAGTCCTGAAGTTGAGTCCAAAGTGCGACACGTTATTCCAAGCTATTCAGCATCTTTTGCAAGAAAGCCGCAGGCTGTTTGAAACAAAACCTCACCATGGATAGGGGTGCTCGTGTCATCGCTTTATCGAAACTAGCAAATTCAACCGTGCTAATATCTATTCCTTTGGGGACATATTTGCTTAGTTCGCCATTATTTTTTACAAAATGAATGCACTTTTATGGCTTGGGTGAGGCTCGTTCTGCTTCCTAATTCGCCTGTTTTAAAAAGGGAGGTGTGGCTCGAAAAAGACAAGACGAAATAAATGCATTGTGCGCTTGCTATTAGGCAATGATTAACAGTTCTTGGCGTCGCGGCCAAAGTTGGCGCTCTATTTCTGTTCAGAGTATTATGATTTTCTCCGGTTGCCGATTACATGCTCCTATGCTTGGTAGCATCACTTTGTTTTTAAAGCTGACAGAAATATTAATTATTGAAAGGGAAAAAACATGTTGAAAGTACTTGAAAGCAGAATCCTTGTTTTTCTTCTAATCGCTACCTGTATGTCGGCAGCTGCTGCTGAACAAAGGCCAATTAAAGTAAGCACTTCAGACGGATCGATCACTTTTCTATTAACCAGTGATGTGCTTAGTACATTAGAAAACACCTCGTTTAATGCCACACTGCCAGCAACAGATGGGGCGGTTCGTCATGTAAGTGGCCCCTTGATTCGCGATGTTATTAAGGCCTCTGGTGCTCCGATGGGCGATCTTATTTTGAAAGCGTTTGATGGATACGAAGTCGTCTTACCTGCCTCTGATTATAAGAATATTGATGTGATTTTAGCCTATAAGATTGACGGTAAGCGCTTTAGCCTTAGAGAGCGAGGCCCAGCGTGGGTCGTTTATCCTAATGAAGCTTACCCTGAGTTGAAAGGCGAGTTATATGCGTCGCGCAGTGTTTGGCAAATGAGTGAGATCATCGTTGAGTAAAGTTAAGAATGCAGCCGCACTCAGAAGAAGCCTGTTCTTAGTCGGTGCGATTGCGCTTGTCACCTTATCGTTTGCAACCTTTCATGAAGTTGTGAAATTGCAGCAAGGAGTCGATCAGCCGCTTTATTATTCTTCTCGCTTGGAAGAAACCGGACGAATGGCCCGCGAAGCAGGGGAGTTATTTGATTACGCAGAGCAATACGCTCGCGGTTCGGATCAATATAGTTATGATGACGTGATCCTCGCATTGGATATTTTCTGGTCTCGGGTAAACTCGATTAATACGCGCAGCTATACAGAAGCCTTTGGCGATAAGGATATAGATTCAGTACTCATTCCTGAGCTGGCGAAGGCATTACCGTCTTTTGACGATGCAGTTCGCTCTTTAAAGTCGGGAGAGATTACATCCTACGAGCCGTTATACGATCTTAAAGTAAGGTTTTCTGAGCGGTTAGGCAAATTGGCTGAGTTTGCATGGAGTAGACGCACGCAAATGCAAACTCAACTGGCCGTCACTAATTTAAATATACTCTCCAGAATTCAGCATATCCAGTTTGGCTTTGTCGCGATTATCGTGCTCTTCCTAAGTTACGTTGTTTCCCAATTACTGATTACACGAAGATTGAATATCAAATTGCATAACTTGGTGGAGGAAAAGTCGACGTTATTATTGACCGACCCATTAACTCAGATCGCCAATCGCGATGGCTTTGAGAAATATGTTAATCAGTTAAGCGCTTTTGAAAAACCAGACTTTTCCATTGTTCTGATGGACTTAGATGGTTTTAAGGAAGTGAATGATGCACTTGGACACAGTGTCGGGGACCGTTTATTAAAAGATGTTGCTTATATTCTAAGTAGTCAGTCAGCAGGTGAGGGGTTAGCGTGCCGATTTGGTGGTGACGAATTTGCGTTAGTCGTACCGGGGGCATTGAACGCTGCAGAAGCTTGTGCGGAGCACATTAGAGCACGGGTAGAAGCACTAACCTTGGGTCAAGAATACCCTATTCGCTTTTCGATCAGCGCTGGCATATGTCATTGGAGTAGCTTGTCAGGGGATTGTAGTATCGACGAAATTCTAAGTTGTGCGGACTTTTCACTGTATTCTGCAAAAGAAATGGGTAAAAACCGTATTGTTATATTCCAAGCCAGTATGCAGGAGCAATACGCCTCACGTAAGTTGATTCACAGCCTTTTGCCAGTCGCCATAGCAGAACAAAAAATTGACGTACACTTTCAGCCGATAGTTGACTTGACAAAAGGCCGTGCCATTTTTGCGTTGGAGGCCTTAATTCGTTGGAATATAAGCGAAGGTCACCCTATTGAGACTAAGAAGCTGATTGAGGTTGCCGAGACCAATGGCCAGATTAAGGCGCTAACATGTTTAGTTTTACGACGTGCGCTGCGACTATCGAAACGTCTACATGAGAACAATCTAACCCTTAATATAGCGGTTAATTTCTCGGCGTTATTGTTGTCTGATCCGAATTTAGCATCAGAGATGACGGCGATCTTAGAAGAAGAGCGCGTTGAAGAAACTAACATTGTTCTAGAGCTTTCGAAATACGAAGAAATGGAAGGAAACAGTGTTTCTAATCGTAATCTGATTGCGTTGAGTAAAATGGGTTTTAATTTTTCGATCGATGACTTCGGTTGTACTTCTAGTAATATTCGTACGTTATTGGCAGTAGAAGATATTCGTTTCAAACTGGCAGAAGAGATTGTTCGTGACGTTGTTATTTCTAATACAGCCAGAGAGTTGTTACGTGGGCTGGTGAGCTTCATAAGTGCTTTTGATGCGATGATAGTCGCGGGTGGCGTTGATCAAGAAGAGCAAGCTCAGATCGTACAAGAGGTAGGTATTAGATATGCGCAAGGAGACTGCTTCTACTCTGCGTTATCAGAAGACGCAGCATTTGATTTGGTTACGAACCAATAGCCGCCGCTTTAGTGCCACTTGAGTTCATTTTTTATTAGTCACTTAACGAACACCTCGACCTATTATTGCTTAATAATAGGTTTCTTAGATCGACTTCTTTGTCTGTTTTTCTTCTGTGATTTGCCAGCTGTTTGTAAGATGACGTGAGACATGCATAGCAATTCAAGACGTCACAGAATGATTCCTGTAGTATGCGCCCACTAACGGGTTAGCCTCTCTAAAGCCTGTGTATCACCTGATAGAAACGCAATAAGGACATCGACCAATGGCCGATTTTAAAACCCACGTGACTGTGGCTGCTGCGCTCAGTGCACCGTTAGCTGCGAGTGCTTTTATAATGGGGTTTGCGACAACCAATGAAGCGATTTTTTATGCCTTGGCTGGTACGCTCGGCGGTTTATTACCTGATATTGATGCTGATGAATCTATTGCCATCCGGATAGTGTTTAGATTATTTGGCGCATTAATAGCAGGTCTAATGATTGCTTCAACGATGGATCAACTGCTGCCTTGGCAAGTGCTTGGTGTGGCAACAGTGGGTTATCTTGTGGTGCGCTTTCCAGTACGTTGGCTATTTGAGAAGCTTACGGTTCATCGAGGGGCGTTACACAGTGTCTTAGCGAATCTCTTTTTCGTTGCGGTGATCGTGCCCATCGTCTATCACTTGTTTGAGTTAGATGCGAAGACGGCGTGGGGCATTGGAGCCTTCGTTTTTTTAGGCGCGACCATCCATTTAATACTGGATGAAATGTACAGTATTGAACTGTCAGGTATGCGCATCAAACGCTCATTTGGCACAGCGCTAAAGTTGACCGATTGGAGCGAGCCACTGGCAACACTGGCCTTGGTTTTAGGGTGTGTTGTAGGCTATTGGCTTAGCCCCGATACCAGTGATTGGCAGCTAGCCCTCAGTTGGATACCCGAACCAGTACACTTAGTAGAATGGTTAGCTCAAGGGATGAATGGGCTGCAAGAGTTTATTCAGAAAACGAGCGCTAGATTACTGAATGCTTGAGCAGGCGGCTTGAATAATGGGTTCCAATGCGCGATTTTTTAAGTAGGTAAAATAGACAGGAACAGCTGATTTGACGGTCATAATCAGCTCGACCTCTTCCTCTAGGCGAGCTTCTTGTACAACATCCTGATGTAACAAGCCAACACCTACACCACCCGATATCAGCGTCCGAAGCACTTTTTCATCGTCCACGCGTATCAGCTGCTTAGGCGTGCTGCCTCGTTGTTGAAACAGAGCTTCCGCCAGTTTACCGCAGCAAGTCGAAGGGCTTGGTATCACCCATGTTTGTTGTGCCAAGTAACACCAATCTTGTTGTTTGGAACGGTCAAGCAGTCCTGCTGGTGCGACTAGGTCTACGCCGAATTGAGTCACTTGAATAACGTTTTGCTCTGGACGGGGGATGTCGCCTTCATTGTAAAACGTCACATCAAAGCGACCGTTAATAAGCCCAGCTTGAATATCTAGTGACGGCGCATGCAGGATATCCATCTGAATATCGGGGTAGCGTTCGGTTAAGCGACTGACCAGAGCACCTAAGGCTTGAGAGCTGGTATTGGCCGCCACACCAATGATGAGTTTTCCGCTGAGGCTGTGTTTGATTTGCTTAGCTTCGTCTAAAAAACGCTGGTGTGCCTGAAGGGTATGTTGCGCTTTAGGCAACAAACGCGTCCCGTCTTCCGTAAGCGTCATTCCGCTTGGCGTTCTTTCAAACAGAGAAACGCCTAATATCTCTTCCATCGCTTTAATATGTGCGCTGACCGCGGGTTGGCTTAGAAAAAGCAGCTCGGAAGCACGTCGAATGCTGCCTTCATTGGCTACGGAGGCAAAACTTTTAAGTTGATGAATATCCATATGCTTTCCTAGAGAGATAGCCAGTATTTATAGCATGCCATTGATTTGCCACCAGAGAAAGTTCAACGGTAATAACCCTAAAACAGTAATAACAAAGAGGATTATGCATACTTTACTGACGGCGGCGAGCGGTAGCTTGCCCAGTGCTATAGCGGTAATAAGTGGTGGCGCTTGATAGGGTAAAAAGACACTGGAAAATGCCATCACCTCCGACATCACAATTGCATGGCTAGACAGTCCTGTAATGTCTGCAAGATCAGCCGCTAAAGGGGTAATAATGGCTGGAATACCCGCTAAGTTAGCGACCAAACCGACCAAGATGGAAATACCTGTTATCAAGGCCAAATTAAGAGTGTGTTCGCCCTCTACAAAAGGAGCAATCTGAGTCAGCGCATTGACCATTGATTCACCCAATCCAGTATAAGCAATCGTTGCACCGAGGCCGATGATTCCCGCTGCAAAAAACAGCGGACCATAGTTAATATCTTTACTCAAACAGTGTTCACTGGTTAGACCCGAGTTGGGCCAGAGACACACTGCGCAAGCGATTAAGCCTATCCATCCTGGCGAAACATGATGCAGGCTATCCGTTAACCATGCGACAAAACAGAGTACTAAAATGAGTAGCAGTTGTTTTTCTTTACGGGAAAAACAACTGTTTTGTGGGTGAGCATTTACTGGTTTCACTTGATGGCTAGGGTCTCGTTCAGGAAATAGCCATAACACCACTGCAATGAGGACAATGGTTTTAGTTAACCCTAAGACTGGAAAGTGCAGTAACAGATAATCCCAGTATGAAAGTGGATTATCGTATAGAGCTTCACTGATTCCTGAAAGCAGCATGTTGGGGGCGTTAGCTGGCAAGATGGCGAATGAAGGTAGAAATGTTCCGAATGACGCCGTGAGTAGCATGCCATAGCGACCTTTTGATTCTTCTTCGTAGCCTAATTGGTCGGCAATAGCGACCACAATAGGTATCAATAGCACAACGCGACCAATGCCTGAGGGAATCAAAAATCCAAGTAGAACACCGAAAAAGGCCGTTCGAGTGATGACGCTGCGATAGCTTGCTCCGAGTATTTGAATCAGTAAACCTGCCGCTTTTTGGTTCAGCCCAGTAAACTTAATGGCTGCGCCAAATACCATACCGCTAAACAACAGCCAAAATGTCGATGACTCAAAGCCTGACAAAACAATGTTGCCAGGCGCTATTTGCGTCACCGTAATAAATGCAAAGAGGGCAATAGCCGGCCAAAACTCAGGCACATAGGAGGTGGCCCACAACGCCGCAGAAAATATTAAAATGCCTAGCATCGCGGCTTGCTCAACAGGTAAAAACCACATCCCGAATACTGCGCAAAAAGCCGCCCCTAAGGCAATGTTAAGCACAGGCCAAAAAGCATTTTTGGACCTAGGTGGAACCTGATTGGCAACGCCTGATGGCTGGTTGGAAGTGTTCGACATAACGTACCCCATTAATGATTCTTACTGGCAACTTTGGCACGAGTCATGATCCGGATCGATTCGTTTATCTTGAGGGGTATAAGTATCTTTGAGTGCTCCTCATCCAAATCCAGTGAGTTATCTGTATTTTTAGTGGGTGACATTTACTTTGACAATCAAGTTATCTATTATTTACTTATATTTGATAATCAAAGTATTTATTATGACAATCCCTAACTGCACCAAAGTTAATCAATTTTCTTACTTCGACTCAGAAAACGAAAAACGTACGCGTTATGTTCTAGCTTTAACGTTTGTCACCATGGTGCTAGAAATTGGCGCGGGGACGATATTTGGTTCCATGGCACTGTTGGCAGACGGCTGGCACATGGGAACGCATGCCGCGGCGTTTTGTATTACTTTGTTTGTGTATCGATACGCACGTAAGCATAGCCGCAGTGGTCAGTTTTCTTACGGAACGGGCAAAGTCGGAGTATTAGGGGGGTATACCAGTGCCATGCTATTAGGCATGGTGGCATTGGGCATGCTGTTTGAGTCGATACACCGGCTAGTCAGCCCAGTTGAGATTGAGTTTAATGCGGCGATTGCTGTAGCAGTGATTGGCTTAATCGTTAACCTGCTGAGCATGCTGTTGTTGGGCCACAATCATGATCATTCGGGGGCGCATGAACACAGTCATGATCACCCTCACGAGCATAACGAGCACCACCATCACGATGACCACAACTTAAAAGCCGCTTACATACATGTGCTGACGGACGCCCTGACGTCAGTGTTGGCGATTGTTGCCTTGCTCGTTGGTAAGTTTGTCGGATGGACATGGTTAGACCCTATTATGGGCGTTGTCGGGAGTGTCATCATTGCCAAGTGGGCGTGGGGGTTAATGAAACAAACGTCGCCCATTTTGTTGGATAAGGCTATTGAGCAAACGTATCAACAACAAATTGTCATGAAACTCGACAATGCCGGTGTATCGCTGCAGGACATCCACATTTGGAAAGTCAGTGCGGACCACTTTTGTGCAACCTTGACATTAAAAGATGAACAGATGCGTGAACCTGCTTTCTTCAAGCAACTCTTGGTAGACTTTGATAAAATCGATCACCTTGTTGTTGAAGTGAACCCCGCATAGGAACGACATATGTCTACAATCGTCTCATTAAACAAAGCACTGACAGAGTTTTACGACAAAATGGCGTCGTGGGAGTCGTCCGTCGTGCGAGAGTCAGAGTACTCCTTGGCACAGATTCATACGCTGGAAGTGCTGGGGAATTATGGCGCGATGAACATGAAGTCGTTGGCTAATCAGCTGGGCATCACCACGGGCACGTTAACGGTCCAAGTGGAAAAATTAGTAAAACTCGACTTGGTAAAGCGCCAACACAGCGAAGACGATCGCCGTTCGATTACGGTTGCTTTAACGGAAGCAGGGCAAGCGATTCATGAGCATCACAATGCATTACACCTTTCTTTAACCGAAGATCTAAGCAAAGACTTTAGTGAAGACGAACGTCATACGTTGATGGCGTTACTGAATAAAGTGAACCAAGAGTTTTAAACGAGGAGAAGCCTCTTTTTTCTCACACCTTGTGTTAGCTCCCATTACCAATTCTTTGGCTGCACAATATGCTGCTTTGCCATACGTCGATACACAGTAGGACGAGAGATGCCTAATACTCTCGCCACAGCGGAAACATTCCAACGCTGCTGTTGTAGTAACTCTAATAGAGACGCGCATTCGGATGAGTCAGAAGGTCTGTCCTGCATCGCAGTACTGATGACCGATGGCGTTGTTCGAAGCGAGAGATGAGAGACCTCTGTGTGAGGACGGTGGTTCATAAACTCTTCCGGTAAATGCTGCACTGTAATCTCATCAGACGTGCAAATAGCTTCAGCAAACGTCAAGGTATTCTTAAGCTGGCGAATGTTCCCAGGCCAGCTATAAGCCAGCAATGCACTCATCGCATCGGCCCGCAACCTCACGCTTGGGTTGATCTTTTTTAAGAGTATCTGAATCAAATACTGCTTATCAGCACGTGCATTAAGTGTCGGCAATTTTAAAGTGGCGCCATTTAAACGGTAGAACAAGTCTTCGCGAAAATGCCCATCGGCTATGCGCTGTGACAGATCACAATGGGTAGCGGCTAGCACACGGATATCAATATTGACGGGTTGTACTGCTCCCAACGGTAGAACCTGGCCTTCGGCTAACACTCGCAATAAACGCGTCTGCAAATGCAGTGGCATATCACCAATTTCATCTAGAAATAATGTGCCACCGTGTGCTTGTTGAATTAAGCCCTTTGCGCCTTTTGCTCGTCCACCGGTAAATGTGCCTGGCGCATAGCCAAACAGCTCACTTTCAATCAATGACTCTGGTATGGCGGCACAATTGACTGCGACAAATGGTTCCTCGGATCGTTGGCTGCTGGTATGAATCGCTTGAGCCAACACTTCTTTCCCCGTTCCTGTATCCCCCAGAATCAGCAAGTTCATATCACGATGACGCAAGCGTTTTGCCAAGCTAATGGTTTTTCGCATGGCTGGGTCATCAGCACACAAACAATCAAGCTCGGAGACAGGTTCTTCTTGATTAGCAAGTACATTAGAAAGATGTCTTTGATAAGAGACATTCAGGGTTGGCTCAATCAACATGCCAAATAGGGTTTGCTGCGTTCCGACTAAACGAAAGGCTCGAATACCGTCTTTGCTCTCGTAAGTTATTGATAAAATATCCCGCCACTGACACTCCAATAAATTGGGTAGGGAAATAGTCGCTTGATCAGTGACTTGGCATTGAGACAACAGGTCACGCCCAGCGGTATTTGCCGCCAACACTTGGCCCTGTTCGTCTAATGCGAATAGCAGCTGCCCATTCACTTGAACGAGTTCCCGTGATTGATCACATTTGAATATCAAACTGTGCCGATAGCGGCGCAAAAAGTAGGCATCTTCGATTAAGCGTGCGTAGAGTTGGGTTAAATGCAGTGCAAAGTTTTGACTGTCAGATGTGCGAGGAGAGTCTAAAGCTGATATGTCTAGCACGGCCAGCAATTGACCAAATGGATCTTTAATCGGTGCGGCCGTACAGGTTAAGTTAATATGAGAGCTGTCAAAATGATTAGTACGATGGCAGGTTAGCGCCTGTTGCTCTTGGATGCAGGTGCCTACGGCACAAGTCCCTGCGTATTGCTCACTCCAATCCGCACCTAAATACAGCCCCGCCTTATGCAACCGTTCATCGTCTTTGGTGTTACCCAGAAATTGAACTGTGATGCCTCGATAGTCACTGAGTAATAAAACATAGCCTAAACTCGCCACTTGCGTGAACAGCTGCTCTACACCCGCACGCGCGACGTTCAACAATTCATCTACAGAGTCTTGATGTTCCAGTAAGGTTTGCTGAGTCACAATACGAGCCGGTCTGGGTCGGCTAGGGTCTAAACCGTATTCGTTGATACAGCGCTGCCAAGAGCGGCCTATTAACTCTGGAGGAGTGCTATTACCAATCGCTTGATGGCCGCCATAGCTCAATATTGTTTCTATATGACGGCGCTGCTGACTCATATTGCTCATGCTCACACCTTGTTTTGGTCTATTTATATTTATTTTTGACTGCCTTCAGTCTACCCCCGAAAAAAGAACCTTTCTAGACTTCTTTACAACCACTGTTTTGGTGATCAAATAGTTAAAATTTCACCTGTAACAATAAGCGTTACACCTGTAATAAAAAGAGTGACAGGTGCAACTCTCAGGACGCTCGAAAGGTTATGAGGGTCACCTAATGAAAAATATGAATGCCATGATAAACCTATAAAAAGCAATAACTTAAAAGTGCATCTTCCATTCAGGAAGACTGTTGGCACGTAAGCTGCTGAGTCTTACGCACCGACATAATCCGAATGACGATTTAACTGATTTCTTGTTGGCTGTCCTATCGAGACAAACGCAGTAACAAAAACAACAATCTGCAATGGAGATACTTATGACCCAATCCGCATCTAAGCAATCAATGCTAAGCGCAGCCCATCAACCTAACAGTGCCGTCCTGAATTGGCTGGAAAAACTATCCAATGCTTTTCATTCAAATGCCTCCGACGACGTCGCATCGTTGTTTGAAAAAGACGGATACTGGCGAGACTTAGTCGCATTTACATGGAACATCAAAACGCTGGAAGGACGTGACGCGATTCGCGATATGGTGAGTGAAACGGTTAGTCATGTTCAACCAACAAACTGGCAGTTAGAGGAGGATGCTACAGACACTGACGGTGTTATTGATGCTTGGATTACGTTTGATACCGCGGTTGCTAGAGGTCGCGCGTATCTTCGCTTGCGCGATGGGTTGGCGTGGACGTTCTTAACGACGATGACTGAGCTGAAAGACTACCCTGAGAAGCGTAACAAGCTTCGTCCCAAAGGTGCGGAGCACGGTGCCAACAAGAATCGCCAAACATGGCTGGAAAAGCGTCAACAGGAAGAGCGTACATTAGGTTATGACGAGCAACCTTACTGCCTGATCATTGGCGGTGGGCAGGGCGGTATTGGGTTGGCGGCTCGTCTACGCCAATTGGATGTACCAACCATCGTTATTGATGCGCTACCAAAGCCTGGCGATACCTGGCGTAATCGCTATAAATCGCTCTCGTTGCATGACCCGATTTGGTACGACCACATGCCGTATCTGCCATTTCCTGAAAACTGGCCAGTGTTTACACCCAAGGACAAAATTGGTGACTGGTTAGAGATGTATACCAAGGTTATGGAAATCAACTACTGGGGATCTACCCGTTGTACGAGTGCCCAATACGACGAAGAAAAGCAAGAATGGTTAGTTAGCGTCGAAAAAAATGGCGAGACACTGACGTTACGCCCTAAACAGCTTGTTTTGGCGACGGGGATGTCTGGTATCCCCAATATTCCCGAAATACCTGGCATGGAAACCTTTGAAGGAGAGCAACACCACTCCAGTAAACACCCAGGTGGTGAAGCCTATAAAGGTAAAAAGTGTGTGGTGCTGGGAGGCAATAATTCCGCCCATGATATCTGTTGCGCACTTTGGGAAAACGACGCCGATGTCACCATGATCCAACGCTCTTCGACGCATATCATTAAGTCGGACTCGTTAATGGAGCTTGTGTTAGGAGGCTTATATTCAGAGGAAGCGGTGGAAAATGGCATGACGACGTATAAAGCCGATCTAACCTTTGCTTCCGTTCCGTTTCAAATCATGCCGCAATTCCATATTCCGGCTTACCAAGCGGTTGCGGAAAGAGATAAAGACTTTTACCAACGTTTAACTGATGCAGGTTTCTTACTCGACTTTGGTGAAGATGGCTCTGGTCTATTTATGAAATACCTACGCCGCGGCTCTGGCTATTACATTGACGTGGGCGCATCCGATTTGGTTGCTAACGGTGATATCAAGCTTAAATCCGGTGTGTCTATTGAATACATCAAACCCAAATCCGTTGTATTAACGGATGGCACAGAGCTCGAAGCCGACTTGATTGTCTATGCCACAGGGTTTGGTTCGATGAATGGCTGGGCGGCTAAAATTATCTCGCAAGAGGTAGCCGATAAAGTGGGTAAGTGCTGGGGCATGGGATCGAACACCACGAAAGACCCTGGCCCTTGGGAAGGAGAACTGCGTAATATGTGGAAGCCAACTCATCAAGACGCACTTTGGTTCCACGGCGGCAACCTGCATCAATCCAGGCACTACTCTCAATACTTATCACTGCAATTAAAAGCCCGCATGGAAGGTATTAAAACCCCTGTTTACGGTATGGAGCCAGTTTATCACCTGAGTTAGTAAAGGAAATGTTTAGGCCATGATATAAATGGCCTAAACAGTCTTTAAGTGTGTGAAATGGCAGACTTACTTCTGTAAGTTTACATCTCATCATTAAAAACAGCGGCCATTCGGGTGATCGCTTTAACTAACGCTTCTGGCTCAGCATTGGTGAAGTTCAAACGAAGCGCTGAGTAGGAGCCTTCCATATGTGCTGGATAAAAGACAGAACTCGGAACCACAGCGACACCATTTTTTAACAGCGTTTTCGCTAAGGTGTTCACATCACAGGTTGGCAAGGTGAGCCATAGAAACATGCCGCCTTCCGCCGGCCAAACAGAACACGAGTTCGGTAAGTGCTCCGCTATGGCGTTTGCAAGTATCTTGTAACGGGATTCATACAGTGCTCTGATCGCTTGTAAATGTTGTGGAAAATGGTCATGGGTTAATAAGCCTAATAGTAGTGCTTGCATCGGGAGACTAGAGTGCAAATCGGATGCCTGTTTAAGCGTAATTAACGGATGGATATGGTGGCTTTCACCCGTAATCACGCCCAACCTTATGCCCGGTGAGGCGTATTTCGAAAACGATCGCAGCACGATGGCCTGTTCAGGGCACAGTTCAGAGACCATGGGTAGCATCTCGCCTGCAAAGCGCAGTTCACGGTAGGGGGCATCTTCTATCAGTACAACATCATAACGGCGACACAACTGAGCCACTTGTTTACGTACGGCAAGTGACCAACACACGCCGGTGGGATTATGAAAGTCGGGTACCGCATAAAAAAGTTTCGGCGAGTGTTGTGCAAAACACTGCTCTAGCTGCGTTAGGTCTGGTCCGTCAGACGTCTGATCAACCGGAATGATACGTGCTTGAGCCAGTTCAAATACTTGCACTGCGCCGAGATAGCTGGGCGCTTCCATCACAATGCCATCGCTAGGATTAAGGTACGCCCTAGCAATTAAATCCAAACCTTGTTGAGAGCCAGTGGTCACTAAGGACTGATCCGTAGGACTTAGAGAAAAGTGTTGGTCGCAGTAGTCGAGTAACGGGGCATACCCTTGTGTCGGGCCATATTGAAACAGACTCGAATCGTTTGCGAGTTGCGACATTATAGATTGAAAAATGGGCATTGGAAAAGACTGTTCGGCAGGTAATCCACCCGCTAATGAAATGGTATTGGGGTCACCTGCCACGGCTAAGATTTCTCGGATATAAGACGGCTGTAGACACTGAAAAGACTGTGTTAATTCCATAATGGCCTCGTGGAATGAGTTAAAAGAGAAGGAGTGCCATCATGCTACTGCGGTTGGTGAAAATTTAATTGTCCATTTGTGCGAACTGATTTGTCGATATATGATCTTATAATTGTCCATTTATGATGTTCCGCCTATGAACGATCTACAACAATCACGTATTAACGATGTGCTGTTTTACATACACCAAGATATTAGCCAAGCGCTCAGTGCAAAAACATTGGCCGATATAGCGGCGTATTCAGAGCAGCATTTTCATCGTGTCTTCAAACGCGTCGTTGGTGAGTCGGTGCACAGTTATATTCGCCGAACAAGGATGGAGTACGCTGCGAACCAGCTGATGTTTGCCTCGAAATCGAGCATTTTAGACATTGCAAATCGTTGTGGTTTTCAATCGGTATCGTCGTTCAATAAAGCGTTTAAAGCCACTTTTCAAATGTCCCCCAGTGCCTGGCGGCATTACGACAACCAAATCAGCGATAAACCTTACCTAAGCGACCCAGAGATCGCTGCTGGCTATCGTATAGTTGCGCAGCATCCATTGCCCGAGCCTAAGATCAAAGATGTATCTGAACGACTTGTCGCGTATGTTCGGCACACCGGCTATGATCGCTCGATACGCCGCGCGTGGCTCATTCTCAAAGCGTGGGCCGACACCGAAGGGAGGGTGTTTTCAGATCAGCTCGGCTTGCATCACTCTAACCCAGCTTGGGTGGCATTGGACAAGTGTCGCTACGTTGCCTGTTTGGCCATTGATCGGCCTCTAGAAAGACGCTCAATAGTTTGCCAGCTGACGATACCGGCTGGCTTACACGCTATCTTTCGCCTATCAGGAAAGTATGGCGAACTGCTGCCTCAAATCAGTAAAATAGTAGAGCACTGGCTGCCCAAATCAGGCTTCAAACTGCGCTCTACACCAGCTTACGTGTACTACTATAAAAATCATTTTCTGGAAGACGATGAGATCTTTGAATTGGACTTTTACCTGCCTATCAGCTTTTTTTAGGTAATTTATAGCTAGAGTGATTGTTGTTAATCGTCGGTATATGAGCAAAAAGTTGACTCATAGGGGGCGTAATCTTAAGCCAAATTCTAAATAGCAATACGTAGTATTTTTGCGGTTGGAAAGCGCACAAGACCAGATGGATGCGTGTCCATCTGGTGCCTAATAAGCATGTGCTCAGCTATTCTTTTGGTAAAGCATAGGGGCCGTTCAGGAGGCCTCGGCTAGGTTGATTGATGGCTAGATTATTAGCTGCTCGGGCCACTGTAGGGGTCTGATCGCTGTACGAGTTAATGATTTGTGTTGCGACGGCATTTATTAAGTTGCCAAGGAGTCCGCCTCCGCCTGAATCCGAGCTTCTTACAGCCGAAGCCCTTGCGTTCCATAAAAGTGCGCCGGTTTTACCGTCTAGTAATGTCATGGATACATCTACGACGGTTTCAGAGGACAGTATCTTGTACTTCTGCCCCCAGTCATTGATTTCTGTGTATAACACGGCGTCAGCGCCAATATGCTCATACAGTTTATCTAACGGTACAAAGTTCATTTCTTCTGGCGTTGGTAAACCGTTTTCTTTTAGAAAAGCATCGATCACAGCGACCGGAAAAACGTAGTATCCCTTTTCTCCAAAAGGTCTACTGATTGTAGACAAATAAATATACGGGGCGTTGACCTCCACTGAAGTATTTTTTGGTGGAATGATCAAAATAGATCGAGGCTCTGATGCCAGCAGAGCGTCGTAGTTATATGAGGGAGGTGTAGAGCAGCCTGTTAGAAATAAAGTCATCAATAGGCTTGATAATAGCGTTAGTGCTTTAAATGGCATCATTGTTTTTTTCCTCAAGACGAGTAAGCATGCCGTCAATCAGCGTGGCTGATTCTGGAAATAGGTTCTTTTCCAGAATCAATTCTGCTTTTGCCTGAGGCATGTTGCCTTCTAGAGCATACATATACCCCAAGTGAGCATGAATTCCTGGAGCAATGCGCATCCCCATAGACTTACTTTTTTGAATATCTTCTTGCAGGATAGCGATTTGGGTTGCCGAATCTGCACTGCCTGGCTCTAAATACATGCCGTAAAGCATACTCTCGTACTCGCCCCAGTAGAATGTGCTGCGCGGTGCAGAACAACCTACCAAGGCGAATAAAATAATACCCAGTAAAGAGAAACGAGCCTTACTGCTGTTAATGACAGAGGTTGGCTTCATATTATTGTACGGTCCATGTACCATTTTCTAAATCACGAACGACATTGTTAACCGCTTCGGTGATGGCGAAGTTTAAAACTTTTCCGTTTAATGTTGCATCATAACCAGCCGTAGACCCAAAGCCAGCAACTTCTCGATTACTTAATTCGTATTCTCCCGCTGCTTGAGTCGCGTAAACAACTTCTCCTGTCATCACATCTACAATATTCAAACTGACTTTTGCATAAGCGGTTTGGGTTTTTCCTGAGCCTAAAATACCGAAGAGTTGTTTATCACCTGTGACTTTACGGCCGAACTCCGTCACATCGCCCGTTAACGTATAACGCGCACCAGTTAACGACTGGGTGACACCGTTTAACTCTGCTTCACGTTTTAAAATGTTTAAATTCTCTCGATCTACGACTCTGAAGCGATTGGTTTGTTGCAAATGCGTTTTTAGGATTGTTTTTGCTTGGTTGCCAAGCTGATCCGTATTGGTCGAAAACAAACCTTGCATATAGGAAGAGCGATTTTGAAAGTTGCCAACGACCAGTGTTGTTTTAACGCCATTGTAGTCAGTTTTGTAGCTGCTGACTGTTTCAGAAGTGACTGAGTGGTTTGATTGAGTAACAGAGCAGCCGGTTGTTGCTAACAGCAGAACAACAGACACACTAATAACCGATTTTTTTAATGGGCATGAAAAAAGAATGGCCATTTTATACTCCTTGTAAAAATGCAATAGATAGGGCAACTAAAAGTTTGCAAGATTGTATATTCCTTCCTCTACAGTGACCAGTGCCAAATGATGAAGCGGTTGAAACATAAACGTTGGTCAGTATTCTTCAATACTCACTTCGGCGATGACCGCATGCTATGAACAGTCAAAGAAGAGGAGACTGTCATGGCTGTTTCGACGTTAATTTCAATGAGTTTATTTGCTTTAGCCGCCTCGCTTTCCCCAGGTCCAGTCAACTTGGTTGGGGTGAGCAGTGGGGCGCGTTTTGGTGTGCGAGTAGGATGTTATTTTGTGACCGGCGCGACGCTTGGGTTCATTGCGCTGTTTCTTTTAATCGGATTTGGGCTACAGCAGATTGTGGGTCTGATTCCGCAATTGATGGAGTATATAAAATGGGCTGGTGTTGCCTTTCTGTTATACGTCAGTTTGCAGTTAATACGGGACTCGGGCGAATTATCTGACCGGGGGAGAACGTCTGCACCGACGCCATGGTTAGGCGCGGTTATGCAATGGCTAAACCCGAAAGCTTGGTTGGCATCAATTGCGGGTATCGCGGCGTACACGCAGCAGGCCGAAGCCAGTGCCGTTTGGGTCTTTGCAGGTATTTATTTAGTCATTTGCTGGTTATCACTTATGGCTTGGGTGCTGTTAGGTGCTTGGATAAGCGATTGGTTGAGCTCGCCGCGACGTATTCGGGTGTTGAATCGAATGCTTGCTCTGGGATTAGTGCTGAGCTGTTTTGCGATTTTCTATTAGTGGTGACAGGGGGTCGTTCGATATTGCTTCGGTGTTGCGGCGACTCGCTCTTTGAAAGCGCGCTGGAAGTGAGCTTGATCGCTGAACCCAAACTGATTGGCGACTTCTGCAATAGGCACGCCATTTTTGAGTGCAATTTGGCTAAGTTGAATGCGGCGATTGATTCTAAAAGCATGAGGTGTTGTTTGATAATAACGCTTAAATTGTCGAGTTAAGTAACTGTTGCTGAAGCCAAAGCGTGCAGCAACCATATCAATCGGGTCATCAAGGTCACCATGCTCAATCAAATAGAACGCCACCTTAGCCAGTGCTGGTGGCGCGTTCCGTTCATTAAACTCCCTTGGTAACTGTTTAATATGTTCAAACAGCTGTGTTAGCCAACGATTCAACGCGACGGATTTTTCGTTAGTCGAGGTATCGGACAGGAGCAGATCGCAGACTTTACACATTATTTCAGATAACGCTGAGTCTTTGATAACATCTCGCAGTGTAGGCTCCCAAATCGCTTCGTCTTGAATCCCCGCCTCAAACAGTCTTTGAGCCAGCCAATGGCAGTCAATGTGCATCATGTAATACGACCAAGCGGATTCTGGGGCTGGGTTGCAACAATGTACCTCTTGGGCATTCATAATAACCAAGTCCCCTTGAGCAACTTGATGAAGTCGGTCGCCACAGAGAAAAGAGCTTTGTCCTTTCAAAATAACTCCGATTGACCACTGCTCATGAGAATGCGGAATGTAACGTACCTGATGCCCATCGGCGATATAGCGTAAGTCTATATGCGGAAACTGAGGGTCACGCCAGAAGATAGGTTGAGAGTCATTGGTCATTGTTTGCGTCTGCATGCCAAACTAAGAGAGGTTTTAGTATAACAAGTTTCGATAAACATGAGGCACAGTCGTATTGTCTGAGAGCTCACATTACTTAGGTGAGGCGGGTTATAAGCTGGATTCGCTTTCATCCGCTATCAATTCCTTGATAAATTGGGAAACGCGCTAAGAGCCACCACATTCAAATCATAAGGAGCCAATATGGCATCGCAAACATTAGAGCAACATGAGATTGATTCAGCCCTTATACAACTCAATGCAGACGCTATTCAGAACTGGATTATTGAAGAGGGTAAACTCACAAAAACCTTCAAGTTTAAAAACTTCCAACACGCATTTGGTTTTATGACCATGTGTGCCATGTACGCTGAAAAGAAAAATCATCATCCCGAGTGGTCGAACGTCTACAACAAAGTCGCAGTTCAACTGATTACACATGATGTTTCTGGGCTATCAGATAAAGACTTTGATCTTGCTAAGCAGATGGATGTGTTTGCCAGTCGAGCCTGAATAGAGCTGAAGATGTCAGTGAGAGAGCTTCTGTCTGGAACATTTTGTTACTCTTTCTCAATCACTATAGGTGTTTATCTAGGGTAAACTTAAATCCAAGTAGATTGGAAAGGAAAGGGGTGCTTTTGATGTTGATAAGTTTTCTGCGTCGCCCGAACAACCTCTCCCAAAAAATGATGCGCGTGATTTTCTCCTTATATCTAGTGGTTACTTTGCTAATCACAAGCGTCCAATTTTTGAGTGAGTACCTGAAAACGCAGGATGCTATTGTCAGTGAATTAAAGCAATTGGAAGCAACCGTACGTGGTCCGATATCGACGAGTTTGTGGCAATACGACCAGAAGCAGTTAGATGAACTCGCCTCTGGGCTTATTCAAATGCCTATCATCGAAGGTGTCGATATCGTCGACCAAAATGAACAAAGCATTCTATCGAAAAGGTTTTACGATCCTGACGCCATACCAGTGTCTGTTTTTGACTCGACAACCCAGTTAAGCTGGACTCTCAATGGCGAAAGCATAGGGCTGGGTTCATTAAAGCTCTACTCATCCTCTGATGTGGTATTTGAGCGAGTATGGTTTGGTTTTGCTTTAATTGCGACGACCGCGATTATCAAAATGACGATCTTATTTTGGCTGTTTATTTGGGCGTTTGATCGTTTTTTAGCTGCGCCTCTAAAAGAGTTGATGTCACAAGTTGATGAGGTGCAATCAAGTCAAAATCTCAGTAAACGCATCCATCTTGCAAATAACGAAGGTAATGAGCTAAACCAACTTCAAGGGCATATGAATCGTATGCTTAGTGCTATGTCGATAGATCGGCAAAACTTGTTAGAAGATGAGCAAGCTAAGCGAGATTGGTTGGAAGTGGCGGTTGCAAAACGCACGGAAGATTTACAAATCCTCAATGAGAAACTTAAGTATCTGGCAACAAGAGACTCACTGACGGATGTATTAAATCGCGGGAGCTTCTTCGAAGCTGCGCAGCAACGGCTGGTTCTTTCTCAGCAAAAAACATCGACAGCCTCTTTTATCCTGCTGGATTTGGATTTCTTTAAGCGTATCAACGATACCTACGGTCATTTTATCGGCGACAAAGTACTGATTCAGTTCACTCAAATATTGCAGAGCTTTTTAAAAGAATCCGATCTGCTGGGCAGAGTAGGTGGCGAAGAGTTCGCCATATTTTTGCCTGATACGAAATTGGACGCCGCTTTCCAGCTCGCTGACGAAATACGCCAAGCGGTCAGTAAGACAACATTGGAAATAGAAGGTAAGACAGTCACTTATACGGTAAGCCTTGGTGTTGAATCATCGGAGCCTGATGATCAACTCATCGATGATCTGTTTAAACGTGCCGATTTGAAGCTCTACGGAGCGAAAGATAAAGGGAGAGATCGTGTTGAAAGATAGCCAATGCAGAATTTTGCCGACTCTTTTGTGCGTTCTGATGATGAGTGTATCGAGTCCTAGTCAAGCCGTGACACTCAAAGTGTGTTACGACCAATGGCCTCCCATGACAATCTTTCCCACAGAAAGTGCACCAGAGCGCGGCATCATTATCGAGATGCTTGAACACATCTATTCCGAAAGAGGCTACACACTTGAATACTATGAAGTGCCTCTTGCGAGAGGTCTTGATATGGTGGCAGAAGGGCTGTGTGACATGTTGCCAGAGTTCTTGTATTCCAAACACGCTGATAAAGGCTTTGTCTATGCAGATGAACCTACTTTTGCCTACGATAGCGCTTTTGTCGTTAGGCAGGGCGATACTTGGCGATATGACGGCATCTCATCGTTAAAAAATAGGCGTGTTGCGACTGGCCCCGGTTGGGACTATAGCTCCATGAGTGAAAACTATCAGAATTATATCGACAACCCAAAAAATGCTCAGCTGGTAGAAGTGATTGCTGGCAATGATGATGTTATTGGTCGAGTATTCCAGATGATCAAAAACAATCGAGTCGACTTATACGCTGATAACGAGCTGGTGCTTCAGTATGTTTTAAATCAACTAGACTTACAGAACTCACTGCAAATCGTCCGTCCCGGCTTAGAGAAAAAACTTGTTGAAATGCCGATCTATTCCACGCAAATACCCGCGGGCGAAAGGCAAAAATTGATCGACATTTGGAACCAAGGGCGCTTAGCCATGAAGGGTGAAAAGGAACAAGCGCTTTTTAATAAGTATCGAATACCGGTTGAGTAGGATTAAAAAGTAATGCTCCTCTTCTGGTCACGTGATGGTTTTGTCTCCCGCTTACTGGGTATTTTAATCATCTTTGACCGCTGTGTGATCGGCAACATAAGCACCGCGTTGTCCTATTTCTTGAGCTGGACCGACCGTACTGTCTTTGGATGTTTGTTGTTCCGTAGCAGCATTAATTACCGCACCGAGTATTAAAATATAGGCACTGATATACAGCCACATCAGCATAATCACAACACCACCGAGTGAACCATACGTTTTGTTATAGCTGGCAAAATTCGAAACATAAAACGAGAAGCCAATTGACGCAACAATCCATAACACAGTCGCTACAAATGAGCCTAGCGTGACCCATCGCCATTTAGCAATTTTTCGATGGGGCGCGTAACGGTATAGAAGGACTAAAGCGAAGTTAAATGTAAACGCCAAAATAGGCCATGAGATAAGCTTGATCATTAAATCAATGCTGTCTTTCATACCCACTAAGTTCAATACGATCGGTAAAATACCAATAATGATCAAAGCAAAAATGGCCACCGAAATAGCACCTACTGAAAACAGAAAGCGCACCAACAGAGCGTTAAATAAAGAACGTTTTTCGTATTCTTGATAACTAATGTTACAGGCGGTGATTAAGGCCTGACTGCCTTTAGAGCTACTCCAAATGGTCAATAGCAAGGTACCAATAGCGCTTAAACTTAAGCTGGCTTGTGAGCTTTGTGCGAAATCTGATACTTGCGATAAAATCAGTTCGCGCGAGCTCTCAGGTAGCAACATGACAAATTGCCCTAAATGTTCACTAATGTCGGTTGGTGAAGCAAAGTAAGTATAGATAGACACCAGTGCCGCAATCGCTGGAAAAATAGCCAGCAGGGCGTAGAATGCTACGCCTGCAGCAATCAGAGATAAATTATCTCGGTCCATTTGATTAAAAATACGTTTCGCAATATCCCACCACCCCTTAATAGGAATATGCCCTGGTTGCTCAGCATACAGTCCTTTTTTAGTTTTACTCATACATAACTTCCCGGTGTTGTTAGTTTTTGAGTAACGACAAATAATAGCCAACTCAAATTAGTGTACGGTCATAAATTTGCTGTTACAGTGCATAAAGATTAACCATGGATGATAAGCGATGCCCACTAACACATCTACCGTTCCTCAAAGCTTTGGCAGCGATGCTTTCTCGTGGTCTTTTTTTCATGATCAGTTCACACAATTAGTTCACGCAAGCGTGCAATTATTGCCCACGTTGCTGCTAGGGTTAGTCCTGTTTATGATCTGCTATGTCATAGCAGGGCCGATGTCACGCTTACTGATTAAGCCCATCGATTTGATGACCGACAGTAAACTTGTCGTGCTTGTGGCGAGGCGAGCAATCAGTGCTCTTGTTATTCTGTTAGGTGCCTATTTGTTTTTACGTTTAGCAGGGCTTACTGAATTTGCCGTTGCCATCATGAGTGGCACTGGCTTGATTGGTCTAATCCTTGGCTTTGCTTTTAGAGATATCGCTGAGAACTTTATCGCAAGTCTGCTATTAAGCATTCAGCGGCCGTTCAAAATAGACGATGTAATAGAAGTGGATGGCCGGTTAGGTGTGATTAAAAAGGTTACGGCACGAGCAACCACACTGGTTGATTATGACGGTAATCATATTCAAATACCCAATGCGACGGTGTATAAAAATACCATTAAAAACTTAACCGCTAATCCGAGGATGCGAGGTAAAGTAGCAATCGGCATTGGGTATGATAATGATATACGCAGCGCACAAACGCTAGCCTTGGCTATTGCTAATCAGCAAACGGCAGTATTAAGCGACCCCCCTGCGCAAGTACTCATAGACAGCTTGGGCGCATCCACAATCAATTTCAGTTTGTATTTCTGGGTCAACAGCGAACAGCACAGCACGCAAAAAGTTAGTTCGCAGCTCATGAGAGCGTTAGTTAATGAGTTTACCAAGCAAGATATCAGTATGCCGGACGACGCGCGCGAGCGTATTTTGCTTAACATGCCAAACGATGAGCGGACGGACACAGAGTTTCAGCCATCAAAAGTTCCTAAGCATGAGACAGATACGCAAGAACACTCAGATACGCTGAATGATGTGAGTAGTGATACTGATGAGATACGTGAACAAGCGGAACAGTCTCGCGACCCCGAGCAGGGTAAAAATATTATTTAGCTATTCTTAGAACCTAAAAGACAGATTTTTAGGTTCTAAGAATCTTTCTATAGCACTAAAGTTGATTTGCTATAAAGTGACGTTAAATTTCGTTAAACCTATGAGCTGACCTGAATCAGTCTCAACTTGGACCTGCCATTGGCCCACGGCATCTTCAGGGAAATTTACTTTGTGAGTCCATGCTCGGTAGCCTTCCTCTCGGCCACCGGTAATTTTCAAAGGGATCCGATCCACTATTTCTTTGTTATGAATCCAGACATGAAATATTTCTTCGTTTAAGCCTCTGGGCGCTTTAACCGCTGTCCAACTATAAAGCCCTTTATCATGCAAAGCATCTGAGCTAATCGTCTTAATGCTATCGGAAGGTTTTAGTTTTTTTATATTCACATCATGAGAGATGGTAATGCTAGTTAAGCGTAACGCTGCGGGCGGTACCCAGCTACGTAACTGCCACAGTCCAACACTTAACACACAGAGCAACAAAATTAAGATTGGAAAACGCCACCACCTAGCGTTGAGCATTAAATTCCCTAAACTTGGCAAGGTGAAGATGACTGCTGTAATTAAGGCTATTTTTACACTCTGGCTTGTGGTCAGGTTCAATAGAATTGGCAATGTGACAGAAAGTACAGAAAATAGAGCGAAGTTATGAAATACAGTGAAAAGCACTTGTTGGCTTGCCAATTTTTTGTAGTAAATCGGATCAACCACTGATATCAGCGCGCAGAGAATAATTAACGAGGTAAAGATGGCTTGAGGGTGGTTCCAAGACGTCACTGCAAGAAAAAAAGGTAAAGCAAAAAATAAACTTTCCTGCTGCACCATTTGTAATGCGAAGCGCATCACATTAGGTGAAACGGTGACACCAAAACGTTTTTTCACTTTATCGCGTAACCAGTTATCAATGATTAGCCATACCCAACTAACTAGTAAGAGAACAGCAATCATCTGTGAAAATGATTCGTTACGTTCGACTAAGACATAACTTGCAACACCACTACTGAATGCTATAACGGCCAATAGACCAGGCCACTGCTGCATCAGTACAATAAATTTTGTGATTAAGTTCTTAACATAGATCATTCAATGAAAGTCCGAGTCAGCCTGTATGATTAATGAACGGACATTATCGGCATGGCATAGGTTAATATCGTTGTCGTTAAATTCTTTGTTATCAATAGTATAACGCCCTCATTTAAGCATGAAGGCGATGGGTAGCTCATGTTAAAGGCGATTTTCGATGCATACCAGTTTTACTCTACTTCTAGAGTGAAAAAACAATGTAATGATCATGATGACAGTCAATTCGATCAGTATTAAATACTCTTGTAATAGGGCGTGTAAATTCCGATGAACACTTCGATGGGTTTGAGTTGGAAATAGCCGTTCACAATGCGAGCACTTTTTATTCGGTCTATGCGGAACATCCGCGGGGACTCTCTAAGATGATCCCAAGCCGTGATGTACCAGATTGGCCAATTGAGCAAAATGTACTGCGCTTCAATGACCCGTGTTGTGTGTTCTCCTGACTCAGACTGGTAATCAATTTCTAAACAGCTTTGCTCTAAAAACGCTTCAGCAATACATTCTGAAAGGGCGTGTTCTGGTGCGATATAGCGAGAAACGATGTTTTCTCCAGCATTACTGCCGATCATGATGCGTTTACGGATATTACTGACGGCACTTCGCTGTTCCTGTGGGAATGCTTGAAACAGCTTTTGTTTAATGGCTTTCAGGTTACTGGTCAGTAGCGGGGATTGTAGGGACTCCATGATCGCTAAAGACAAGATTAACTCAACCACTTCATGATGGCTCAATTGCAGGCGATCCACGCCCCATCGGCCATTTAAACGAATGCCTCCACCACGGCCTCTTTCTGATTCAATAGGGTACCCCGCGCGTTTCAGCTCGGCCAGTTCACGCATCAAGGTGCGCTGACTTATGCCCAGTTGCTCACGCAAGTCGGAGGTCTTCCAGTAGGTTTCAGAGCGCAGCAAACCAATCAGTCGATTGCGTCGCTCGGTCCGTTGTTCAAAGCTGGTGTTGATCATGTATCTAATGTGCCATTAAATGGCATAAATAGCCATATACTCCAAATCAGAGGCAACATTTCATAGGACATGGCAGCCATTCAACGCATTATTCAATGTCGTCATGACGACAAGGAGTTTTAAAACATGAAGCACTATTTCAACCCAATGAGCCGAGCGATTACCACAGACTGGATGCTTAACGAGCTGGATGCTCCGCATGAACAAATTACCATCGACTTTGCGTCGAATGAAAATAACACAGCTGAATTTCGTAAGATTAATCCGATGGGGAAGCTACCAGCTCTGGTAGACGGTGATGCGGTGGTTACAGAAGTATCAGCGATTTGCGCGTATCTAGCGGACAAGTTTCCAGAAAAGAATCTTGCGCCTGATGTCGGCTCGGTGGAGCGCGCCGCGTATTATCGTTACCTGTTTTTTGCCTGTAATACTATAGAACCAGCGTTCGCACTGGCCGCGTGCGGATTGGAACACCCTGATCCTGTATCGGCTGGATGGGGGGACATGCCGCGCGTATTGGCGACAATAGAAGACATGACGCCAGAGACAGATTGGGCGCTTGGCGAACAGTTTACGGCCGCTGACGTTGTCTTCGGTGGTTTACTGGACTTTTCCATTACCTTTAAATGGCTGGAACCATCTCCTAAAGTCGCGGCTTATGTGGCGCGCATTCGTCAACGTCCCGCTTACCGAGCAACCCATAGCGCTTTTGACAATGCGTAAATTTCACCCGCTCTAAAACTCCTCAATATAAAATGGATGGCTCTTTCTGAGAGTTGTCCACTTTTAGGCGCAGGTATTTAAAAAAGTTCAAAGTTAGCTATAAGACTTCTCATCCAGAAGCCACATCTGTTCGCGCAAAGAAAATGGTATCGGTTTATGGCCGATACCATTTAATACTGTTAGGGACGAACAATGATTTTCACAGCGGATTCATTATTGTGAATTAACGTATCGAAGCCTTGGGAGATTAGATCGTCTAACTCTATTCTCTGAGTAATAAAAGGCTCTAAATTAACCTTGCCTTGTTCCACTAATTTAATGGTTTCTGCGTGGTTATTTACGTAAGCAATGGTGCCGCGAATATCCAGTTCTTTCATAACGACACTGTGAACGTTTACGGTCGCAGGGTGACTCCAGATAGAGACAATTACAATGGCGCCTGTAGCTTTTGTACTCTCTACTAAGGTATCTAATACTTTGTTGTTACTGGTACATTCAAAAGCCACATCGACACCACGGTTTTCTGTGATTTTCATGACTTCATCTGTGACGTTAACTTCGGTCGGGTCCAAAATATAGTCCGCTACGCCAGTATCGAGCGCTTTTTCTTTACGCTTAGCACTTAGTTCGGTCAGGATGACAGTAATGCCTTTTGCCTTTAACACGGCGGATAACAGCAAACCAATAGGACCGCCACCGCCAACCAGTGCAATATCACCCGCTTTCGCGTCACTGCGAACAAACGCATGATAGCCAACGGCCAATGGCTCAATTAAAGCAGCTTGATCCAAAGGGATTGAGTTAGCAATAGGATGAACCCAACGGCGTTTCACTGCGATTTTCTCGGATAAACCGCCACCGCAACCGCCAAGGCCAATAAAGTTCATATTCTTCGATAAGTGATAATTTTCCCCCGGTCCGGTTGGCACATCATCAGCAATAATATAAGGCTCTACTACCACCTGTTGACCGACCTGAATGTCTTCAACACCTTCTCCCACAGCGTAAACCACCCCTGAAAATTCATGTCCCATGGTGATAGGTGCAGACTCTCCAGAAATAGGATGTGGATGACCACAAGGCGGGATGAAAATTGGCCCTTCCATAAATTCATGTAGATCGGTACCACAGATACCACACCAAGCAACATCAATACCGACTGTACCAGGTTCGACAGTAGGCTCAGGGATATCTTCGATACGGATATCCCCTTTATCGTAAAAACGAGCAGCTTTCATTGAACTTTCCCTGTGTTTAAGTTTGAAAATTAGTGCATAGATTAAGGGAGGTCAAAGAGATGGATCTCCATGCAACCCTAACTGGTTATAACAGCTTATGGCTCAAGAGTTTTATTGGCTGATAGTCTTATAGACCCAATCTTTACAGTACGTCGAAGCTACGTTCCTATGTTCTAGAGAAAAAGCTGCTCAAAAAAACAGACAAGAAAGTTGACAAAACTTTGTTCGATATATAGAACGTTCAATATATCGAACAACTTTAGAGTCATGTAATGGAAAATCCCAATCTCAACAGTCTTGGTCAGAATCTAAAAACCGTGCGCTTAGCGCAGGGGTTGTCCCTGTCTCAGCTGGCGAGCAATGCAGGTATCGCCAAGTCCAATTTAAGTCGAATAGAGCAAGGCGAAGGCAACCCAACCATTGAAACCATTTGGCGTTTGGCGGTGCAGTTAAATGTACCGTTTGGTGACTTGATTGCGGGCAGTCACGAATTCCTAGGGGAAAATGGCATTCAAGTGAAATTGGTCGATCAAGGCTCGGATGATCCAAGAGTCGATGTGTATTGGATGTCTTGCGCGGCTCACACAATGAAAATGTCGGAAGCGCATACTAATGGCACGACAGAACAACTGACGTTGATCAGTGGTGAGCTCTTCGTTGGTCCAAACGATGCTTTGCAGCAACTCACGGCAGGCGACACCTACACGCTCAATGCAGACCAGCCCCATTGTTACCAAACGCAGGAGAAGGCCGCCACACTGATGCTTGTGATTACGTATCCAAACCAAAAGGACGCATCATGAACACCGCAGCGCACTCACTTTTAAGCAGTCCTTGGAAGCAAGGGGCGAAAGACGCCCTACCTCTGCTTGGCGGCTATATTCCCGTGGCGGTTTCGTTTGGCTTATTTTCGGTGCAGGCTGGCTTTGGCGTATTGGAAACCATTTTGGTGTCAGCGTTTATTTATGCAGGAGCGTCGCAATTTCTATTTGTGGCGATGGTGGTATCCGGTGCACCAGTCTGGCTCGTCATTGTCATGACTCTCCTGATCAATTCACGCCATTTGGTCTACGGGCCTAACATCGCGCCGTATTTGCAAAAGGATGTGCGTTGGCTACCGTTGATGCATTTATTAACCGATCAAATCTTTGCTTTGACTCTGACGCGTATGCCGCATATGACGCCAAGCGATCGCCTGCGTTGGTACGTGAGTGCGGGCGTGATTGCATGGCTAAGTTGGATCTTAGGCACTGCCTTAGGTGCTATTGCAGGAGATGAGCTGATTGAGCGCTGGCCGTTAATAAGCGAAGTGTTACCTTTCGCGCTGCCAGCTTTATTTTTAGTGATGGTGCTGCCCCGATGCACGGATCGTCGTTGGACGATCACCATGGTCATGGCGACCAGTACGGCCATGTTGTTGAAGCTGTTTGGCTTTCCCAATATCGCCATTCCCGCTGCGGCGATTTGCGGTGCGTTGGCCTATTACGCCATTCAAGTCCGTTCTATCGATGAAGGGGGGCGATCATGAGTGGTCAAACTTGGGTCATTCTTATCAGCATCGCGTTGGGCACCTACTTGATCCGCGCGTTACCTTATCTATGGATGTCACGAAAGCTCAACAAACAATCCGCACAAGGCAAAATTGCTAGTACTCCTATTTGGCTGACGATACTTGGCCCGACCATGATTGCCGCCATGTTTGGCGCGTCCTTAGTGCCCGTTGAACCGTCTCCACTGTCTTGGCTTGCTACCGTGATTGGCTGCGGTGCAACGTATTTAGTGTGGCGACGCACCCGCTCAATGGGTTATCCCATTGTGGCTGGTGTCTTAGTCTTTGGTGCGCTGATCGTGACTTTGGGATAACTTAATGCGGTCGAGAGTCACTGGAGAGCATGCTACCGGCTTTGCTTGATCTACTGGAGCGATGAATTATAGTAAACTGGCCTATAAAACGAACTGCTAAGGATGAACATGCGTAGGGCAAAGAGATGGATTTTTTTTATGATTTTCTGCGTAATCCTTGGCCTTTCTGTAGCCCTGTTTTCCGGGCTAAACGACTTTGATGTGAGTGATGACGCTGTCCTGAATCTATCGTTTACGTCTCATCAGAATGTACTGGCCGGTTCCTTGATATTACCCAAGCATACTCGCACGCCACCGATTGCCATCATTGTGCATGGGGATGGCGCGCAAACACGCTTTTCCGATGCCAGCTATTTACCCATGGTGAACCGTTTATTAAAACAGGGGATTGGTGTGTTTAGTTGGGACAAGCCTGGTGTCGGCGAAAGCACTGGGGATTGGTTACAGCAATCCATGCAAGATCGAAGCGATGAGGTGATCGCAGCTTATAATAAGATACATTCCCTGCCGGCGCTAAAAGGCAGTCCGATTGGCTTTATAGGATTTTCTCAGGCGGGCTGGGTCTTACCCATTGTCACCAATGAAATGACGCCTGCGTTTACGGTAATCGTCGGTGGTGCGGTCAATTGGCGTCATCAAGGGGCTTACTTCACCAAGCGTCAGCTGGAAGCGCAAGGAGGGCTGAGTTCCGAGCAAGTGGTCTATCAAGTGGCGGACAATTTGACACAAAACGACGCGACCTTTGCCTCCTCTGATACCCTGGACCCGAGTCTACGGCCCGATATGGATCCGAAGCGTTTTGCGTTTGTCGCGCGCAATTATAACAGTGATGCAACCCCCTACCTTGGCACAATGCAGGGGCCGGTGTTGGCCCTCTGGGGAGCAAACGATCAGAATGTTGACCCAGCCTATAATCATGCGATCTACCAACAAATGCTACAACCGAATAAAAAGCAAAGCGCGATTATTTTACCACAAGCCACTCATGGCTTACTCAACGCAACAAGGTTTGATTACCAACTTCCCTCAGAATGGCCCCTCTGGAGCCAAGGGTTATTTATATTAATGGGGCATCATGCTTATGCCCCTAATGCTTTGGATACGATCGGGGCGTGGATAAACAAAGTGGCTCGGATAAAGAGCGTGCTTCCAGAGACTTTTTGAAAGTGTTTGCATTCGCACTGACCGTTTTAAAATGTCCGTGGATATATCTAACGTGTCTCCACATAAGTGTTAAACAGGGTGGGCCGTTAAGATCAGTCTTTATCAGCACGATTTATTAAAGTTGCAGTAATGGCTTCTTTTAATGGAGTATGTGGCTCAGCGCCAAGTAGGGCGATCAGTTTTTGATTGTCGAGGCGCAGCGGCTGTTGCCAAAGGTAACGCATTTCAAGTAGCTCTTTGTAGGTTGGATTGAACACGGAGGCTATGCAAATCATCCACCATGGAAAGGTCTGAATCCGCGGCCTGCTGCCTCGTTGTTGAGCAATGACGTCCGCTGCCGTATTGATCATTTGTTTACCATCATGATCCCAATGACCAGCCATGTGAAAACGAGCAAAATCGGGAAGATCATGTCGGCGCAAGATCAGTTGCATCATGGCTTCCGCTACGTCAGGAATATAGGCCCATTGATGGCCTATCCCTGGTTCAGCAAGATTAAATAGACGTTTACTAGTGACCCCTTTAGGCGCAATCCCTTTTTCAAACCAGCCACTGTTACTGCTTGGGCCGAAAAAGTCACCACAGCGAACCACAACACAGCGTCCTCCTTGCTGTGCAAACGCTTGTAAATTTTGCTCCATTAATACTCGTATTTCTCCCTTTTTACTGGAGGATTTTTGGGGGGTGTCTTCTTCAATGTGGGTACCTGCATGCGCGTCAAAGTTGTATATATTGCCCGGTACTAGAACGCATGCTTGATGGTGTCGTGCAGCTTGTAATGTGTTCTCAAGCATTGGTATGACAAGCGTCTCCCAGTTACGATACCCCGCAGGATTGACAGCATGCACAATGATCTGACACCCCTGACAGGCGTTGACAACATCCTCTTGGTTTAGCGCATCTCCTTGTTGCCAATCAATTTTGGCGTCTGAGGGTAAACCTGTTAGATCTCGCTTGAGTGCAGTGACTTGCCAGCCTTGCTGTAACAGCCGCTGAGTAATGGCTGAGCCAAAACTGCCCGTTGCGCCTAGTACCAAGGCTCTACTAGCTTCCAAATCATGAGTACCTATTGGGCGTGATATCGATTGTAGATGTTGTGTAGCAGTCATCTTGTTGCCTTTTTGTAGTGGTCGAATAGGACAACATTAGCTACTCTTTTAGATATATAAAATTGTCTAAAATAGCCTATCGGATATACAAAATTTTATGGATAAAACCATTAACTGGACGTTATACCACTCCTTTTTAGCCGTTATGGAGCAGGGGTCCTTATCTGGCGCCGCCCGAGTCACTGGCTCTACCCAGCCGACCATAGGACGGCATATCACAGAGCTCGAAAAAGCGCTGAATGTGAGCTTGTTTATTCGTACTCAAACAGGGTTTGTACCAACAGATGTTGCCCATGAACTATTGCCCCATGCGCAGCAGATGGCCGCCACTGCCGCATCGATTCAACGCTCGGCGCAGCGGGTTGGAGAGGGCATAAGCGGCTCCGTTCGAATCAGCGCCAGTGAGGTGGTTGGAGTAGAAATTCTCCCGCCTGTGCTTGCAAAACTCCGGCACACTTACCCTGAGTTAGTGGTTGAATTGGTCGTTTCAGATGCTCCCCATGATCTGCTATACCGAGAAGCAGATATTGCTTTGCGCATGTTTCGACCCACCCAGAACGCATTCGTGGCGCGGTTGATCGGTCAACTTGAACTAGGCTTTTATGCCCATCGAACATACCTTAATCAACATTCAGCACCGCGGACTGTCGCAGACCTGAGTCAACATACACTCCTAGGTTTCGACACAATGTCTGACTATATTCGCAACCATACAGCGGCTTTTCCAATGGCATTGGACCGTACTCTGTTTCAATATCGTTCAGACAGCAGCCTAGCTCAGCTGGCTATGCTGCGAGCGGGCGTTGGCATTGGTGTTTGTCAAAGCGGCTTGGTTGCTGACGACCCTGAAATCATTTCCGTATTGCCTGGCCAGCTCGCGCTCTCTCTTGATATGTGGCTTACCATGCACGAAGATCTAAAGCGCAATCGAGTGTGTAAAACGGTGTTTGATTTCTTAGGTGTTGCATTAGCCGCCGACTATTGCCGTTAGTACTGATGTTGAGATAAGGAATGATTAAACCAAAGCGCGAGATGCGAACAAGCAGCTGAATAGTATTAGTGAGTGAGAAAAGGAATCGAGTCAGGCAAATTGATTTACATCTGATTTCGATTATTTGATGGTTATAGATGTATGGCCTATTAATAAGACTTCGATGTTATCGCGGTGGCCTAACAAAGATTGGAATGAATCGCAGCGAGTGCAATAGACGCTTCTCAAGACGTGCTCTGTGTTCGTCTGAATTACTCTATTGATGTGGTACCTTAGACCATCTATTAAGGGCGCTCTCTAGTAGCGTTAAATTGATGGGCTTACTAACAAAATCACACATGCCTACGTCGAAACAGTGCTTTTTGTCTTCTTCGAATACGTTTGCCGTGAGTGCGATGATGGGCACATCATGAAAGGTCTCCATCTGTTTGATCTCAATGGTGGCTTGCAGCCCATCTTTAATGGGCATTTGCATATCCATAAAGATGAGGTCAAAGTGCCCAGCTTTGCATAAATTAATGGCTTCTTCACCATCTTGAGCGATGGTGATGGCGTTAACGCCTAACCGATTAAGAAAACCCTTAAGCACAATTTGATTGGTTTTATTATCCTCGGCGATTAGTACTGATAATTGCGAATAATCAACCTGTTCTGACGCATGATCATTAGCCTGTATGGGGATGGTTGGCTTTTCGGCTGCGCATTCATTCGTCTCAATAACAAAAAAGAACGTCGATCCTTTTGCAATTTCACTTTCTACTTTGAGTTCAGACCCCATTAAGGTGAGTAATTTGCTGGCAATGGTCAGCCCCAATCCCGTTCCGCCAAATTTTCTCGTAATAGAGGTGTCTGCTTGTGAAAATGCATCAAACAGCTTTTCGATATATTCTTGTTGAATGCCCATCCCTGTATCGGTGACGCTGAACGTAATACTAACGCTTTCTTTCTGCCCCTTTACGATTTCTGCAGCCAAGGTGACTTCGCCTTGATCGGTGAACTTGATCGCGTTGCCGAGCAAATTCATGAGTACTTGCTTAATTCTTGTCTCATCACCTGTGAAGATAATGTCTTCCATCTCAAACTGACTCTTGGACGATAATTTAACGCCTTTAGAAACAGCCAGTCCTCTAAATAACAATTCAAGTTCTTTCAGTAACTTACTCAACACTACTGGGCGATGTTCTAGCTCAATTTTATCCGCATCAATCTTACTTAAGGTCAGGATATCATTAATAATCACCAGCAAGCTTTGCCCAGATGAGGCGATAATATCGAGCATTTCTTTTTGCGAGTCGGTCAGAGGTGTATCCGATAATTGTGTTGCCATGCCCAATATACCATTCATTGGTGTACGTATCTCATGGCTCATGTTCGCTAAGAATTCAGATTTTACTTTAGAGGTTCGTGCAGCCGCTTGAGCCTGCGCGCTTAACCGTGAGTTTTCCTCTTCACGTTGTTTAAGTACAGAAATAGAGACTTGAAGGGCGGCAGAACGAAGCAACTCATCATTACTATTATGCATGGAAGGATGCACTTGAGACGCGATGCTCGTACTTTGCGCCATACGAACAATGTTGCCGGAAGCACTGACTTCTTGCTCCACCAAAACAGTTTGCCGATTATTGATATACTCTAAAGGTTTTTTGTTTTCGCCACGGCCTGCCCATGACAAGTCTAGCGCTCTCTCTGGCAATAAACAGGCATCGTAAATTTCTTTGGCGCTGATGCCTTTTTTCAGAAGAGACGCGGCATCAGAAAATTCCTCGGCGAAGCCCGACGTCCAGTCGAGCAAACACTGCTGATCATCAAACACGGCAAAACTACGACTGAAGGGTCGCAACTCATTCATGCAGCATTCCTTGCTCATTTGTTAATTTTTCCGCCGCCATAGCGGTTCCCAACACGCGTGCACGAATCTTAGCAAACGCCGTTTCGCGCGTGGTTGAGACATCATCGCAAAAAGGTGAAAAGCCACAGTCGTCCGTAGTCCCCAGTTGTCCTAAAGGTATATAGCGAGCTGCGAGTAACACCCGTTGGCAGACTTCTTCAGGTGTTTCAATGGCAGGGTCAATGACATCGATCACACCGATAAATGCTCGTTGATTCGGTTTTAAATAACGTGCCACGATCTTTAAGGCCCGTTCTGGATTGTCTTCCCCCGCCATGGCAATGTAAAAGTTGCCCGCTTTCAGTTCAAATAGACTTGGCAGCAGCTCAGCGTAATCCACATCCGCGCTGTGGGTCGAATCGTGATCCGCACCAGGGCAAGTATGAATGCCTATTAGTGCCCGTTCCTCTTCACTAAAGCGCACTAGCACTCGATTATTGAGCTCTATAAAAGCGTTTAATAAACCACCGCTTGGGTCCAGTTTCACGGCCAAACGCCCTTCGGTAAAATCAATTTGAACTTTATAAGCGCCAGCCTCAAAACAACCACGAATTTCTCTTTCCTGTTCATCGACTAAGTCATTTAAAAAGTCTTCTCGACTGTAATCCGGCAAGCTTTCTGCTGGGTACAATAAGCTTAGGGCAGAGATAGAAATGATAGACTGTTTGACTGGAAGCTCGGTGAAGCTCTTAGCAACGTTAAACGTTTTGTACGCGTTAAGCATAAAACGGAATGGGCCAGCTGTAAGCCGAGGTAAGCGCCGCACATGCCCATCTTTAAAGGGAATTTCGAGACCATCGGGGGCGAGATTTTTAGCCCCTTCTACAGAGTAGGTGACGAAGTTGTGAGTCTTTCGCTGTTCTCCATCACTTAAAATTGGCGAGCCAGTCAATTCAAAGGCGCGTATAGTCTGCTCAATCGCTTCCTCATAAAATGCTTCCATTTCCGCTGAGTCGATCTTACCTTCATCAAACTGCCGCTGCGCCTTCATTAATTCTGGTGATCGAGGGAGGCTTCCGATGGCTTCAGTAGGTAACAACATCATGTTTTACTCTCCTTACAAAGACCTTAATATCCAAGCAACATTCAAACTTTCTTTACAAATAGCAGTGTAGACCATTCTTTTATTATGGAGAAAGAATAAGTCTTCTGGCTGAAACGCACTTTCATTAAGAGGTAGGTGAGTCGTTGATCTTTGTGGACAAGTAGCCCAATAGAATAGCTGTATCATTTTAAACTAAACATGACTTATTCACCGTAGTTCTAAGTCATACGAGAAGTGTTGAACCTTAGAAAGAATGTCGTTTGAAGGGCGCCGCGAACGATTTTTTGTGTTGTGATTAAGCGGAATTATGGGGGGATTCTGCTAAGGGACAGTTTTACGGACCACTACGTTATTGTTCGCGTCTTTCGATTTCCGTATTAGGTCATCCCCCGCAAGCGCTTTAGAAGATTTCGCCAAACGGTCGTATAAAACAACATTTACGGATGCCGCTAAGTTCATGCAGCCGATGGTTGGCACAAACACAACGTGATCGGCAGCATCCACTACACTTTGGGCGATGGTTCCATCTTCTGGGCCGAAGATGTAGAGCGCTTTATCGGGGTGAGAGAAAGCGGGTAATGGCGTAGCACCGGGGATTAGGTCAACACAGACGATTTGAGTATCGTCGTCAACGGCATCACAAAAATTGAGCACTTCCAAACTATCAAGGTGCTGCAGCGGGATGGCATTCGACATCTTTTTCGTGTCGGTGGACATTTTCAGCGCGCGGTTGAAACGCGTCCCTGAGTACAGCACTTTATCAACCTGATAGCAGCCTGCTGCCCGCATGACAGAACCGACATTTTCGGTACTCTTTGGATTGGTTAATCCGATGGTGACAAATTCGGTTCTCATGGCTGTTGTTCTACGTCTGAAAGTTAAAATAGGCGCGCATCATAGCACTTCTAATTGTGTTGCGGCGCATTCTCTTGTTACGCCCTGTTGTCATCAATGCCGTTTAACGTAGCCATTCTTGCGCCGCGTTATTAATGGCGATCAACGCTGGGTTGGAAAGCCGACGCTCTGTAGCGATGGCAAAAAACTGCTCGCGGATCTCTTCAGTGCTGCCAATAATATCCACTTTAAACTGCTCGGAGACTTCTTGAGCAATGGCTGATGGCACAATAAATACGCCGGCACCTGCTTGACCAAAGGCTTTCATCAGCGCGCGGTCGTCAAACTCTCCTGTAATTCTTGGGTGAATACTGTGTTTCTCAAACCACTGCAATAGCTGTGCTTGAATAATGGATTGATCGCTTGGAATCAAAAACGGTGCGCCGACTAAGCAGTGTGGAAACGGTGTTCTATAATGGTCGGCCACTGAAGCTGCAGCCATAAATGACGTCCCACACTCGCCTAAAAAGTGGTTAAAGCCACGCACACCCAAATGTGGTGGAATTTGACCATCCGCAATAATTAAATCGAGTTTATGTAAGGCTAACTCGCCGAGTAGGCTTTCTAGGCTGTTTTCTTTGCATACAAATCGAACTGGGTCATCCAATGACATGGCTGGCTCAAGTAGTCGATAGGCGATGGATTTTGGCACCGAGTCAGCGATACCCACTCGCAGTAATTGTGTTCGATCGGTCGAGGCGGCGCGAACAGATTGCTCTAGCTCACTGCCAAGAGAAAAAATTTCGTCCGCATAGCTGAGTACCATGCGGCCATTATCCGTCAGTTCTAGATTGCGCCCAACCTTTGCAAATAAAGGCTTTCCTAGCTGTTCTTCGAGTAAGCTGATTTGTCCGCTGATGGTTTGTGGTGTGATGTGTAGGTGTTCGCTGGCTTTGCTGATACTGCCTTGTTTTGCTGTGACCCAGAAATAATGCAAATGTTTGAAATTAAGCATACAGCCTCCGATACATCGAAAAAAACTGATTATATTTTTAGATAATTCGATTATATCTTATGGGTTTTTGTTAGTAACGTGAAGTTTCCAACATAACTTATCCAAACATGGGTAAAGGAGAACAAGATGAAAATTAAAGTACAAGCACGTCGTTTTGCGCTTACTAAAAGCTTGAAAGAGTACGTAAAACGTCGCCTTAATTTTGCATTGGATCCCCGTGGAAATGATATTCAACAAGTGACGGTGACACTGTCGGACGTTAATGGACCAAAAGGTGGTGAGGACAAACACTGTCAGGTGCTGGTAAAAATAAGCGGCCAAAATGATGTCGTTGTCAGTGATAAACAAGCGGATATGTACGCGGCAATTGATAAGGTCGCAGGGCGTACAAGTCGAACCGTTTCTAGAAGAATAGAGCGTTTGCAAGGTAAAACGACACGACTCAAAGCGTCATTACATAAAATGAGAGCACCGAAGAAAATGCCGCGCGATATTTATGAAGAGTATGAGAATGAGTACGGCTACTATCGCCACGCATAAACTCCTCTGACGTTGCGCTATAAAAAAACAAATATTGTTATGAAGAGCACGCCTCAAAAAAGCGCGCTCTTACTTTCTAGATGGCTAACAAAGTACTTTTATTATTCTGCGTTTGGCATAGCAAGAAAGTAGAACTAATTTTTCTCAGCCCCAAGTCGCTCGACAATAATTTAGTTTATTTTATGGAATGGACGCTTATAGTCGAGTCTGGTTGGTCTCTGTAACGTCGTATCTTGGTCGTCAACGCCTGCGTAGAAAGTGCCGTTCTTAATGTAAATGATGTTGTATTCTTCAGGGTAGAAGTCGGCGCCATCGGAGTGCATAGTGCGAGAGTTCATTTCGGTGACGATAGTGCCATCATTTAGCATAATGCCATTTCCAAGCTTGAATTTGATAAGTGCTGTTGGGTTTGGTGCCTCCCGATAGGGCTGGGTGCAGCCAGCATCTATGTAGTTTTTGATGTCTGTGGTGAATTCGCTACGGCTGAAGGATATTGTAACAATATCAAAGTGCGGTGAACCGTCTACAGGCCCGCATGGTTTTCTCCAAGAGCCTTCAAGTTCACTTAGTGTCACAGTAGCGTTATATTCTTTCCCTGTATTGTTACCTTCGTTTTCTATATCGGGATTTTCATAGATGCTTTTGGGATAAGTTTCATGACCTACGCAGCCAGCCATTAGCACCGTAACTAGACTTAACAATACGAGCTTTGCCATAGCTATTTTTCCTTACAAGATTGTCTGTTTTTTGAACCCTAATATTATTGTCGCATAAGGCGAATTTCGGCAACATATATACCCCTTAGTGGAGAAAATGAGAGTCGACTCTCACCTGCTCCCCAAGCAATTGTTACATTGGTTGGTCTTGGTATACTGGTGATAGGCGCATCATCAATACTATTGCTTATTTCCTGTTTAAGTCGCATTCCAAAACAAAGCGGGTTTTCTGTTACTATTCTACACCAATTCAAAATAACACCGCTCTGGACACGCTGCTCCAGCATGTTGCTTATCAACAGGAATGAGACATGATTCACCTGCAAAACTACTTTGCCCGTATTAATTATCAAGGGCCAACCACATCAGAGCTTTCTACCTTAAAAGCCATTCACGCGCTGCATCCGGCACATATTCCTTTTGAGAACATTGATGTTCTGCTTGATCGTGGTATTAGTCTGGAGCTTGATAATATCCAGCAAAAATTAATCGATTATCGCCGTGGCGGTTACTGCTTTGAACACAACGCTCTTTTTATGCAGGTGCTCAAACAACTGGGATTTGAAGTCGAATCGTTGATGGCTCGCACCGTTTGGCGACAACCCGATAATATGCCTCTTGGCCCAAGAACCCACCAAGTTCTAAGAGTTCGAGTCGACGGCGAATGGTGGCTAGCAGATGTCGGTTTTGGTGGCATGGTGTTGACTGATCCATTGCGCTTGGACACTGATCAAGCGCAGCAAGGGCAACACGAAGCGTTTCGTTTTAAGGCACACGATCACGGCTGGCTGTTACAAGTTAATATTCAGGATGAGTGGCAAGACTTATACGATATTGGTAGCCAACCTCAGGAGCCGATTGATATTGATGTTGCAAACTGGTTCACCTCGGCGAGTCCCCAATCCAAATTTCGTCACAACCTAATGATGGCGCGGGCTACACCAGACACTCGTTATGCGCTGTTGAACAATCGCCTAACGATCCGTCCACGCAACGGTGTCGCGGAACAACGAGAATTAAATCCTGAGGAATTAGCCGCTGCGTTAGAAGAGTGCTTCGAACTAAAGGTCGAAAGCGAATGGATGCCACTGCTAGAAAGGATTGTTGAAAAAGAAATTGAGGGCAGATGAAAATAGAACCCTGTTCGTCTTCTTGATCTAGAAAGTGTGTGCCATAAGGTGTTAAAGAATCTGATATTGATGAATAGGATGTTCATCAATATCAGATTCTTTTTATAAAAGTACACGCAACAGTATTAGGTAAACCCCGTTAGAGCCAACATGGTCGGTCACCCCATATATAGGAGTTTATCCATGCTCAGATAAAACCTGCTTTACGATATAGATTCACCACATCTTGAGGGACATTTCCCCCAGCAATGCCCTCTCGCAACGACTCTAAAAAGTCGGCACCAGTGTTAACTTCGTCGTAGCGACCATCGCCAGGCTTTAACATCAGATACGCCTTGGAATCGTAATCATAGGCTAATTTAACGTCTTCGCCATAGCGGCTTTGTAAGCTATTTTCGACCTTTAACAAATCAATGCGCTCTAATGCTTGTCTTACCTGCTGCAGCAATGACTGTGACTTATTCTGAGCTAAAGGCACGCTTTCAATCGAATCACCTATAGAATGAATTCGTCCTGAGCCTTGATAAGGGGTACCCGCGGAGAAATCGGCTTCCACATACGTCGCATTCGCCTCTGCCTCTCGCCAATAGTTAGCACTTTGCATCTCAGGCGGCACGTCCCAACTAAGCCCAAAGCCATCTTGGCTATCTAACTTATGACCCGCCACCACTACGTCATAACCATTTATGCGCTCGATCTCCCAGTTGTCACGATTGACCTGACGTTCGGATGTTGCTTCGACAGGCGACGTGCTTGTTTCTTCAGCCGTATCATAATACCAAGGCTGCTGTGCGTTATTCTTTCGCTCTTGCTCAAAGTACCTAAACTCTTGTATGGGGTCGCGATCTTGTTTCGGTGTCGTCGGAAACCCCGTATTAGGCGATTGAGTATAGAGTGATCTATTGATTTGCATGGTCACACCTCCTTTTGTAGTGAATGAAACTAGCAAAATTTAGACCAAGCCTAAAAAATATTATAAAACAAAGGGATAAGGTCGAAAATAGAGTGTTGGCGGCAAAAAAACGCCAATTAAACAGGAGCTTATTGCCCGGTAACAATGATCAACAGGTCTGCGTGGTAGAGAACAGTGTCAAATAGGGTTAAGGCTCATTTGCTCCCGATTGCTTCTCTCGCATCTCTCTAATACGCATTGGCATGTGGTCGATATCACCAAATAAGCGTTTCAAATCCAACCCAGAAATGCGTTCCTTCAGGCCACCATCCTTACCAATCAGAATGACTTCATTGTCGCTAAGTGGATATTGGTTTCTTATTTGGCTTAACAAGTTTGGGCTGGTAGCACCTTTGTAGTTGGTTTGAAGTTCATTATTCGATAGCACAAACCAAATCACATCCCGATCGATGATACCGTGACTCGCTTGACGAAAAAAACCTGTCAGCTCGTCGCTATTATCCTTACTATTGGCCACTATGATACGGTTTTCCCAGAGCAAATCTTTCAGGCTCGTTATCTCATCACAGCTCGCCATGGCGGTCTGAGTGAAAGCTGAAGCGGCCAGCGCGTAGGAAATTAGGTAACGCTTCATAGGCACCTCCAAAATGGATTAATTTTCATCTGACCCCAATTGTTTCATCTGACCCCAATGTTCGCCAACGACCCCAATGTCCCTAATTATTTAGCAATGCTGAGGCTTATACGATCAGACATGTAATCTAAAAATGCCGTTATCCGGCTGGCAAGTGTGGTATTGCGATAATACACCGCATGCACGGGCTCCCGCTCATTCGGGCTAACTGTGTATTGTTCCAATACTTTGATGAGACGGCCACTCTTTAAATCTTGCATAATCATAAATTCAGATAACAAGGCGAACCCTTGTCCTGCAAGACATAATTGGCGCATGGTTTCACCACTACTGCAATGCAGAGTGGGGCGCAGGGTCACTGCAGAAGAAAGCGGCCAACGATTCAAATGAGGGGCATCGGTAAACCCCAACACCTGATGTTTTAGTAAGTCTTCTGGCACTCGTGGAGCACCGTAGCGATTAAGATACTCTGGCGATGCGACAACATGCAAAGGGCTTTTGCCAAAGTATCGCGCATGCAGATTTGAATCCTTAAGTGAACCGATCCTAAAAGCCAAATCCGTGCGGCGCTCAATCAAATCTATGATATTTTCATTTGCCACCAACTCCAGCTCTACCTGCGGATAGCGTTCACGAAAGCCTGCCACATGGGGGACTAGTTGATGCAGGATAAAAGGTGTTGCCGCATCAACTCTCAAGCGTCCCGCAGGAATGCCTTTTAGTACCTTTAATTCCTCTTCTGCAGCAGCAAGTTGTTGTAAGCCTAGACGTACTTGCTGGGTGAACTGGTGTCCTTCTTCCGTTAACTCAAGCCTTCTAGTTGTTCGGTTTAATAGTGTGCTATCCAATTCTTTTTCAAGGCGACTGACGGCACGAGACACTTTCGCCACTTGAATATCGAGAATCCGCGCAGCTGAAGAAAAGCTGCCACTATCAACTACCGTGAGAAGAATTTCGAGATCTTGGTTACGAGATATTATTGTCATTTTTGTAAAAGTAATTTGTTGTTGATGCTGTTTTTGCAAAAAATAGCATTGGGCATACTGGCACGCAAGTTCTACATAACCTTAATTGGAGATTGAAATGCCCATTGCTCTACTCGCACTGACCCTCAGTGCATTCGCGATTGGTACGACCGAGTTCGTTATTGTCGGTTTGGTACCTACTATCGCTCAAGACCTTAGTGTGTCCTTGCCCTCAGCTGGCTTGTTGGTCAGCTTGTACGCTTTAGGCGTGGCCATTGGCGCCCCGGTATTAACCGCTCTGACTGGTCGCTGGCCCAGAAAGCATGTCTTACTTTCGGTCATGACACTGTTTGTGATTGGTAATGTTCTGGCTTGGATGGCCCCTAGCTACGGCTCACTGATCACTGCCCGCATCCTTACCGGTCTTGCTCACGGTGTGTTCTTTTCTATCGGCTCAACCATCGCAACTGGGTTGGTTAGTAAAGATAAAGAAGCCAGTGCTATTGCCATCATGTTCACCGGTCTTACTGTTGCTCTGGTGACTGGGGTGCCGCTAGGCACATGGATCGGCCAAAACTTTGGTTGGCGTGCAACCTTTATGGTGGTTGCCGTTCTTGGCTTTATCGCACTGATCGGTAGTGCTATATTGATCCCTAAAAACTTAAAGCAATCAGCCCCTGCACGTATCTCACAGCAGCTTAGTGTTCTGACTCAACCACGTTTATTACTGGTCTATGCCATGACAGCCGTTGGTTACGGCGGCACTTTTACTGCCTTCACTTATCTTGCGCCCATTTTGCAACAAGTCTCAGGTTTTGATGCCAGTGCTGTAGGGCTGATCATGCTGGTCTATGGCGTCTCTGTTGCGTTCGGCAATATCTGGGGTGGCCGTTTGGCAGACCGTTTGGGACCAATCAAAGCTTTGAGTTACATCTTCACTGCACTGGCTGTCGTTCTTCTAGTGTTCACGTTTACCGCAAGCAACTCTGTGGCAGCAGTACTGACGATCTTAGTTTGGGGTGCCTTTGCCTTTGGTAATGTACCCGGTCTTCAAGTGTATGTTGTGCAACTGGCAGAGAAGTACACGCCTAACGCCGTTGATGTGGCATCTGGTTTAAACATCGCCGCCTTTAACGTAGGCATTGCTTTAGGTTCGATTCTTGGCGGCGTCATTATTGAGCGCATGTCTCTCATGGACACCGCTTGGATTGGCGCCATTATTGTTGTCATTGCACTCATATTGACTCGCTTTTCTGGATCTTTGGATCAGCGTCAAACCTCTGCTCAAGCAGCACTTTAACCCTTAGCAATACATTAATAGGAGCATTTTATGAATACGATTCCATCACTTGGTTTTGGCACCTTTCGTCTAGAAGGCGACACCGCATATCAATCCGTAAAGTCTGCATTAGAAGTTGGCTATCGCCATATCGATACCGCACAAATTTATGGTAATGAAGTAGAGGTTGGTCAAGCCATTGCTGACAGTGGCATTGATCGCTCAGAGCTGTTTATCACAACAAAAGTCTGGCTCGACAATTTAGCTACTGAGCACTTTATAAAGAGTGTTCAGGAGAGCCTAACCAAATTGCAGATTGATCAAGTAGATCTCCTGCTTATTCACTGGCCTGATGCGACTAACAAGATACCTTTAACCTCTTATCTTGATGACTTAGCTCAGGCTCAAAAACAGGGCTTAACCAAACACATAGGCGTTTCTAACTTCACCATCCAACATTTGGAACCAACCATTCAACAGTTAGGTGAGGGAGCCATATTTACCAACCAGATCGAAGTGCACCCCTATTTGCAAAATCGTCAGGTCATTGAGTACTGTCATCAACACAATATTCGTGTAACAGGCTTCATGCCTCTTGCTGTCGGCAAAGTCATGGAAGATGAAGTGTTACAATACATTGCCAAAGCTCACCAAACCTCCGTCGCGAATGTGGCGCTTGCTTGGCAATTACAGCAAGGGTTTATTACTATTCCCTCTTCCACCAAACGTGCAAATCAAGAGGCTAATTTAGCCGCATTCGATTTAGCTCTGACGAACGAAGACATGCAACGTATCGCTGGGCTTGAAGCCAACGAGCGCATTGCAAACCCTGACTTTTCTCCAGAATGGGACTAATAGAGGTCGCTGTGAAATTGGGGTCAGATGAAAATATAAAGCAATGACCCACTTATTGACCTAATAAGTGTTTGTCATAAGATGTTAACTAACCTGATATGAACAGGATGTTCATATCAGCGCCTTTTCAGTGAAATTGGGGTCAGATGAAAATATAGAACAATGATCCCCTTCTTGACCTAGAAAGCGTTTGTCATAAGATGTTAATTAACCTGATACGAATAGGATGTTCATATCAGCGTCTTTTCAGTAAAGCTAATTTCAAAGGAGTGAAATATGGCCAGGCTTCCCCGTCTTTGTCCTATTGGTATCCCTCAACACATCATCCAGCGTGGCAATAACCGCCAAGTGTGTTTTGCCAGAGAAGATGATTTTATTACCTACACACATTGGTTAACCGAGTATGCTGAACAGTTTCAGGTGAAAGTCCATGCATGGGTGTTTATGACAAATCATTTACATTTACTGGCGACGCCCATGATACAAAATGGAATTTCGTTGATGATGCAGGCGCTTGGTCGCCGCTATGTGCGCTACTTCAATTACACCTATCAACGTACTGGTACATTGTGGGAAGGGCGCTTTAAGTCCTGTGTCATTTGTGCGGAGGAGTACTTTTTTATATGTCAGCGCTATATAGAACTAAACCCCGTCAGAGCCAACATGGTCGCTCATCCCATCGACTACAAATGGTCGAGCTACCAATTTCATGCCCAAGAATCACTCGAACTGCAAAGTGGCCTTTGGCAACCACACGAGCTTTATCTCAAACTTAGCCGTCAGCAACGAACGCGAGCGAAGCGTTACCAAGCACTATTCAAATACCATATACCAGAAGAAGAGCTCGGACGTATTCGCAATGCTACCCAATCTGATATGGCACTGGGGGATGGCAGATTTAAAGAAGAGATCGAGGCGCTAACGGGAAGGCGAGTGACGCCAAAAAAGCGAGGTAGAAAACCGAGTCAGGTTTAATTTTCATCTGGTTTAATTTTCATCTGACCCCAATTGTTTTGTTTCAATTGTCCGTTCTCAATTGTCCGTTCTCTATTTAATCAGTGGCCATTGGGTTGGATCATATACTGCTTCCTTAGAGGCTTTATCATTAGATAATGGCTGGTCACTGCATGAGCGTTCTCGTCGTTTTAGTAAACGCGCTGGAGTTTGCGCATCACCTAACTGAAATACACGGTATACACCACAGTCCCCAGCTCCTCTGGATAAACTTGTAATGGCAAGTTGGTGCAAGGCTTTATTATAGTGTAAACGGCCAATGACTTTTTTAGGATCCTCTGTGCTATTTGGGTCGCCAAGCTCGAGCTGACGTACATAGTGGTCATCTGCTTGGTAGGTGTATAGGGTGTACGTCGGCTGGTAGGCTCCTGGGACACACATGACGGTTACTAGCTGCCCTTGCTGTTCTAGATCATAGGTCTCTACATCCGCTACGTAATCGCATTCTCGATCCCAACGTAATATCTTTTTCCATTGCCATTGGCTATTGCTCCAACCGTCTGGGCCAGACCAGATGTCATGATCGTAATCTTTTAGTAAGTCGAGTTGGTGGGTATCTGTCTGCGCACAGGCAGACATAGCGATGGCGCATACTAATAATAAAGGACTAAAAGGCTGTTTCATTGCGAGCTCCCGTTTAAGCAGCTGAGGCTAATAGGATAATTTCAAAGTCTTCTGCATAGTTAGCAATCGTTTGCGCTTGGTCAACGCCGTTAATCACTTTACGAGCACTTTTGTAGTCGGCTGTTACGGCGTTGATATAGTCACCGATCTTCTTGCCTGTATAGATGCCTTTTTGCATTCCCCATACTAAGCCAACGTAGGCGTTCTCTTTTTCAAGCGCTTTTTCAGGGTGTAGATAGATGCTTGCTATGGCATTGCTGATTTTAAAGCCTGTATTAAAATCAGCAGGTTTTGTTTTCGTTTTATTGGGGTAACTACCATTGCCAATTTTTTCATCAAGCCTTTGGTAGTTGTAGCCCCATGTTAGCTGTACATAGCCACGGCCATAGTATTTATTCTTATATGTTTTTTTCGTAGTTGGGTCTGTTACGGTAATTTCTTCTCCATAAGTATGCCCTGCTCCTTTGCCATATTCTTCTATCCCTCTAAATGTGTGGGCAGTTTCATGCTTAGTTGTTGCTAGCATATAGGCAAGCTCTTTAATATTATCAAGGTCCGTATCGGCTTTAGCCGTTGTTAATATATATTCAAGGCCATCTTTATTGTCTGAGGATAAGACTGCGTATTGTTTTTGGTAATATGAAATGATCTTTTGAACCGTGATGGATGATGTTTTTTTATTCGCTATTTTGCTTCTTACAAACTTAAGCCTATCATTTTTAATCACAGTCTTAGGATGGTTAAGTATGGATCTTATCGTAGAGCCACTTGGTGAAATCCAGCCATCAACGACGCTCATGCCACTGGCAATTTGGTATGCTTCAATACGTTCATTTAGATCGTTTACTATATCCCCACTAATTTTCATTTTGGCGAGAGGGGGTACGTTATCAATTTTTTCAAGGGTATAATTTTTTTCAGAAGTTGGACTTACTGTTTTATAGATGGGGATTTCATTTAACAACAGCTGCATTATTATGACATCGACAGGCTTATTAGTTTTTTCTTTCCCAACGCTTTTTTTAATCATATCTAATCCCTTTATGAAAAATCTAATCTTTGACTGTTTTTGAGAAATCATTAAAATCCAAATAATCGAGAGTGTTTATAGCACTTTTTACTTAAAGTGATCTCGAATAGCATGAAGGTTCTATGTTTTTTCATTATATTACACATCGCTGACAGTTTGTTTGACTTAATAACAGCTCATTATAGGAGAAGACGTTGGGCGGACTAATAACAATTGTTAGAACCCCGTTAGAGAATACATGGTCGCTCATCCCATCGACTACAAGTGGTCGAGTTATCGCTTTCATGCACAAGAGTCTCTGGGTCTACAAAGTGAGCTCTGGCAGTCACATGAGCTCTATCTCAAACCAGGGCATCAGCAAAGTGCACGAGCAAAGCTTATCAAGCATTATTCAAATACCATATTCCCGACGAAAAGCTTGGGCGGATTCGATTCGCTAGGCATTGGGTAACGCACGTTTTAAAGAAGGGATTGAGCAGCTAACAGGTAGGTGAGTGACGACAAGGAAGCGAGGTAGAAAACCGAGTTAGATGGATTAACTTTCATCTGGCTTCAGTTGTTTGATAAAATAGCGGCAATTTTAATAGAGAGGCAATGAAGCCTTATTCTTTAATAATACGGATATTTCAAAATGAAGATTAAGTGTCCTACCTGCGATAAAAACAGCAAAATCGAGTACTCTGAGTACATAAACTGTACTCACTGCGGTTCATCATTTTCTGGTTATTCCTTCCGAAAATTCAAAATTCCTGTCGCTATAGCCATTACATCCAGCATGATTGGTTTCGCTGCCAATGAGCGTGTAGAAGAGCTTTGGGAAGATCAAAGATATCCACTAAGTGTCGAGTATGAGTTAGTAAATCTTTGTGTTAATCAGTCGCAGTCTCTTATGTCGAATACATGGCATGCTAATAAAACTAAAATCTGTATATGTGCGATGGAGCGAACAATGAATGATGTAACACTTTCAGAGCTAGAAGAAAACGAGTCACGATTTGTGACTCGTTTGCGCTCAAATATTAAAAGCTGTAATTAAATAATTACTTTTTAGGTGGGTTATTGCCACGACCACCTCCTGATGGATTTCCGGTTGTGCTAGGACCGTTAGGCGGCGTTGCAAATTGACGGTTTGCAGCAGACATTGCACGAGCGGCAAAGCTTCCTTTCGCAACTTTGCCACCATGGGTTTTGGCTTCAACACTTTGGATACGAGCCGCGGCTTCTTTTGTCATTTTAGTAATAACGAATTCCTCTTAAGTTAATTTGATTGTGCCCCGCTGGGCACAACATCAATATAAAAAGGTGCATAGGGACAGATGGGGACAGAGACGGAAAAACTTCAGAAAGAAATCAAAATACTGCTAAAAAAGATAGGCTGGTCTCAGGCTCAATTAGGTCGAGAGCTTTATTATGAAAAGTCAGATGCCGACAATGATGATGAACTTCAACAGTGGCAAGAGAAGGTCAAAAAGCAGCTAAGTAGATCAACGACTCCAGCAGAAACATTACAAGCGTATTTGGACTTTACACTCTCGCATGGAGATGCTCGAGTGCTTCAACAGGTGAGAGGGCAGCCAGTAAAGCTTGGATTTATTTCTAATAGCTTGACAGGAGAGATTGCGAAGCTATCTAAAGAGCTTGATAGGCAGAGTAATTCAGGTAGAAGTAAGTGATCTGATTATGGAATTTCAATAGTCATTTTCAGGTTGATTTCACAAAGGCGTTAAACACTTTTTGTGGCGCATCCTCGCGGTTAAAATTGTGAAACAACCCATGCCGAAGTGGGCACAGAGCTGATTTTATCTAACTACTACCAGAATGCTTGCTACAAGCGTCGACCGAAATAGGTAAAACGAAACAGTTACTCGCCTAGTACTCCCGCACTTTCTTCTCATCCAGTATTGCCTGACTTGGCAAGAATTCGGCATGTCTAAGAAATGCTAAATACCTACAAATTCTACGATATTGAGGGTTCAGAAGCAGAAAAAGCCAGTTTCAGGTGAAACTGGCTTGCTTGACAGAGCTGAGCGTTGGATCATTTTTTTAGGTGGGTGGCCTGTTAAGATTCTTCTCGTCCAGTATTGCCTGACTTGGCAAGAGTACAGTACGCCTAAAAAGCGCTAAATCTCGATAATTTCAACGATATGGACGGTAACGAAGCATGAAAAGGCCAGCTTTAGATGAAACTGGCTCCCTTGATAGAACTGAGTACTGAATCACTTTTTAAGGTTGGTGGCCTGTTAATGTTACCAAGCATTCTTCAAATAGCACATTCCGACGAAGAGCTTGGGCGGACTCGATCTGCCATGCATTCCGATATGGCATTGGGGAACGCGCGTTTTAAAGAAGAGATCGAGCAACTAACAGGTAGGCGAGTGACGCCAAGGAAGCGAGGTCGGAAGCAGAGCCAGATGGATTAATTTTCATCTGACCCCAATTGTTCCAATTTTGGGTAAAGGGAAATGGTTTGCTCGGAGCTGAGAAATACCAGAGAAGCAAAGTAAAAACCGAGTCAGATGGATTAATTTTCATCTGACCCCAATTGTTTTGAAAAAGCGCTAAATCTCGATAATTTCTACGAAATGGATGGTAACGAAGCAGAAAAAGCCAGTTTCAGATGAAACTGGCTCATTCCTTGTAGATGAATGCTGAATCACTTTTTAAGGTGGGTGGCCTGTTAAGTTGACCTACTACATATATGTGAGTGCTTTTTTTACAAAGCCTAACTCATACTCTGATAGATGTTTATATGAAGTTTCATCTGAATTAATTAAAAACTCAATCACAGAGTCTATACTATCAATATCTTCAATTTTACTTCTATTGCTCTCTATAAACTTCTTAGCCACTTGATTGGGTATACCAAACTCTTCTAACGAATTTATTGCGGCAGGATAATAGAAATTTTCAAGTGTAGCTGCAAAAGGCTTAAAGTCGCCAAATGGATAATCAAACCTTTTAAAAATCAACTCTTGAATATCACTTACTGCATATATTATCTTTGGTAAGTTATAGTTCACTAGGTTCTTTTTAAAATTAAAAACAGCTTGAATGGAATCATCTACACTATAGGTCTTATCGCGACCATTCCAGTAGTCATAGTTTTGAGTAATTAATTCTTTATCATCGACTTTGTTTATTATATCAACCAATTTTCTATGTAATTGACTAGCAGAGCGAACTGTGCCACCGCCCATGGAGGATATATTAAAATGATCGAACAAAACATTAGACAAATGTCGTAATTCAAGAGATGTAGGATATATACCATCCCAACACATCATTCTATTCCAAGCATTAAATTTTTCGATAAGCTCTTCAGCAAAATTTATCAATTTATTGGGATCTATACCCTGATGTTTAATCAATAACGACATAGGAAGAATATTCTGATCATAGAACTTCTTGACTCTATTTTTATTTTCTTCATGAACATCTTCGCCCAAATGAAGTAATAGCGATTCAGATGCATTTTTGCTTTGAGTTACTACTGGAACATCAATAAAAGGAAGTTCAACTTGAGGCTTGTCACCAAATATATAAACGTTACCGATAAAGTGCTCAAACATTCTACCCGAACGTCCGGAAATATTATTGAACGTAAACATATCAAGCTTAGTTTTTTTTGTAATACAATCGTCATATATTACTATGTTTTTCGCATTTGTATTAACACCTTCAATTAAAGTCGAAGTACAAATCAGAATATTGATTTTCGATTCATTGAATAGATCTACAATTAAAGCGCCAACAGCTCTTGGTAGTTGAGCATGGTGATATGCAATACCATGTTTCACACCCTCAACTAAAGACCATTCGTTATGAAAGTTATCAGCCAACCATTCAGCAAGATCATCATTAGTGTCATCTGGAGTCAGTAGGCCTGCGCTCAAAAGTCGGCACATTAAAGAACTGACTCGTTGGGGCGATTTGCAATATATTACAGTTTGTTCTTTTCTTCCAATAGAAGTTAATATTGACTTTAAGATTTCATCTCTCTCAATATCAACTAGAGCGTCTTTACCCGTTGTTTTAAGAGGATGATAGAACTCATTTGTTGCAACAGTAGCGTAAGAGTCGAACTTTAGAAAAGTACATCTCAACTCCTCTTCAATTCCAGAAACTAATCCATTTATCTTAGGGCCTAACATGTAGAACCTCTTACACTTAGCGTGCAAAGCTCTAAATGCCAAATTTAGTCGGTCACATCTCTCATCGTTTTTACCAACAGGAGCCAGTTTATAGAACTCGTCGATTATAAAAAATCAACGGATTCAATACGGCTATACTCCAAAACTCTTTCTTGAGTCAGAATGAAAATATTTCTATCACTAGGTTCCTGCGATACCTGCGTAACAATTTTATATTTGTCTTTATACTTGAAAAGTTTCTTCTTTAATTCATCGATTAATGCAATTGTTGGAACGACAATTACAATATTATTGAATTCATTGCTCGCTACTAGAGCTTCAATTATAAGGCTTTTACCAAAGCTAGTTGGTGCACTAAGAATCACATTTTCACTATTCATAATACGATGAAAAACTTCCGCTTGACGAATATGAAATGTCTTGGATTCATCTTGTGGTGTTGTGAAGAGACTACGCCTAAATTTGTCTTTTGATGTGCTATTTGACTTGTCAACATATGGAAAAAGCCCTAGCTCACCTAAAATATGATCTAGGATAAATCCATTAGGCATTTCGTGTTTTCGTTCTAGTGCCCTTATAGCGACATCTTGAACCAACGCTTCATTTGAATGACCATTAAATTCATTTACTAATGACATTAAAAAATCGTCCCAGTTATAGAACGAATCATCTGCAAGCATGTGCTTTGAAGTCTGATACCAAGTACTCATGAGTTTAACTCCTCAATCAGCGAAGAATTAACTTTTTCTACATCAGAAACGGGAAAATAAAAGACTCGAAAATCAATCAAATTAACCAGTTCCTCATTAATTCCAGATTTAAGTAACCCTCTACATTCCTGTATTTTTTGTAGGAATAGATCCTTAAAGTTATCTTTTTCATAGTTAGATATAACTTCACTATCATGCATAATGAATATTGGTATGATGATTTTATCGAACCTTTCTTCTAAATCTAGGCTAGAATCAGCAAGTTTTTCTAATTTTTCTTTATGAGGCCAAGACTCATCAATTTCAGAGGTAAGCATGATCAATCTGCTCTTTAGAGCTTTGATATTAACAATGTACTCCACATTACTTACTGCTACATTAACAGCTTCTTCAATATTACTGCTTACAGATGATGCACCAATCCATAACTCTACAGTATCGAAATTTAATACTGCGTGAGTACATGAAAACGTCTTGTTATTTACATCAAAAACCTTATTCATTACCGGTATAGTTGAATATGATTCTCGAATAGCGATGTGTAAACAAAGATCTCCAATTGCGTTCAAGTCATCCGCATGATAATTAGCTCTGGCATATTTGAAAAGACCTCTTTCACTTCCTTTAAAGTTGGCCTTATCTTTATATGATAAACAATAGTCAACAATCCAATCATATACCGACTCAGTGAACTCATCTAAGTTCCATCGCTTCATTGTAAAGCCGATATCAACACCCTTGATATTTGGATGCTCGTCATTGCAGCATATGTCGTAGTTAAATGGTGATGCAGGACAAGGAGGAGCCTTATAACCAATTCCTTCCTGAGCAACTACATTTACATCACTAGCATCAACAATTTCTCGGATAGAGCTATCGTTTAGAAAATCTTTGGTCGATAAGGCATATAGTGTGTTAGTCCCCTGCTGTACAAGCAAAATACCAATACAATAATGATCATACAGTACGGGCGAACCAGACATGCCACTATATTTGCTAACAGTGTCAGACTGAGAAATCTCAAAGCTGTATTCTCGACTTGTCATGTGCTCAAAAGAGTTAGTAACTTTTACTCTAATTGGAGCTGGATAATGCTCTTTCTCAACTGGATACCCACAAGATTTCACATCACTATCTAAGTTAACGCTTGTCGCATATAGGTCGAAAGCGCTACTTGTAGTACCAGCTGGAAGTCTCAAGACTGCTATATCAATAGCTTCATTTTTGTAAACACACTCGGCTTCGATATGTGTTCCATCAGCAAAAGCATCGCTTGTTAAGTATACTTTTACTAGCGTGGCACCATCTACAACATGATTCGCGGTTAATAGTAAATCCTGAGATATTGAGAAACACGTACCTCGCTTGGTCTTCTCATCAGGAAATGAAGCATGCAAAAGGTATATACTTTCAAGCTTAAACTCTTCCAAAGCTACCGCAGTCATACTCCAACCTCACAAGAGTTCAATAACAATTTTATCATTGGGTAGTTCTCATGCAAATCAGATACAAACCATTCTGGTATGGTCTCTACGTCATAATTCAAATGAATCTCCGTTTGCGTTTGAGTATTTACTATCGCGATTCGAGCCAATGTTTCTAAATCTGGATGCCCATGTGACTTACCATTTGTACTGATCAAATACCTATCGCATTCGATTCGTCTTAGTAAATCCAAACTCGTATTATTCTGACTTCCATGATGTGAAATCTTCACTGCGTCTACCTTGATGCTGTCTAGTTGTTGTTCATCTAACCAAGACATTACAATCTGAGCATGACAATCACCTAGATAAAGTATTTTCTTGTCTTCACACTCAACCAAAAATGAAAAACTACTTTTGTTAGTTGGTGAACTATCATCATCAAAGGTAGCGTTTGCGAGAGCTTCAATACTTGTTTGTTCTGTAGAAGATATTTGATAGTTGTAGGATGACTTTTCTTGAACACTACTTGTAAACTGCTCAAAAGCGTCATAATAAGACTTGCTTAATATCTTGGGTCTTATGTTTCGCTCTTCCAGTTTTTCTTCCCAAACTTTTTTTAGTCCTGATAAAGCACTTAGATCAGGACCAATCACATTGAACTTTAACGACCCAATCTCAAATTGAGCACATTTTTCACGGTATAGAGCCTCACCCCCGACCACGTCGTTACATGTGTACCCTTTATCAAAAATAACATATGACAAAGATGTACCCTCAGAGTATCCAATGGGATCTTTATCACCAACCTCTGAGCTCTCTTCTGACAAAGCTTGCAGCTTAACATCTGTACGAGCATCGCTTTCCTCAGTCGAAATATGACCAAATAGCTGCTCTGCTCCATTGAAATAAATCCTATCAACACTAGGACAATCTGGGTGAGTCAATAGTTTGATAACCCCATTAACGTGGTCGTTATCTATATGAGTAACAATGACAGAGTCAATCTTACTTACGTGCCCAACAATCTGTTCTTTCCAACCATCAAACGACTGAGCGGTACCGCCATCAATCAGGACAAATTCAGATAGTGTTTCTATCGAAACACAATCACCATTGCCTGCTTTGTGCATTTTTACTTTAAGCATTTTTTACTGCCATAAAAATTAAATGATGACATGCTCTTACTTCGCGTTAATGTTATATAAATGATTTCAGCACTAACCATATATCCAACAATATGCTCTGGCGCCAATCGTTTTTAACTGTTGATATGAATAACGGCTGTTGATAAACACTCTTGACTATATATCAATGCGCCTCGTCCCAGTTGTTGCCAACCCCTGCCTCTACCAACAACGGCACGTCGATCTGGCTGCTATTCTGCATAATCTCGACAATCTTTTCCTGCGCGGCATCAAGGTCTTTCTCAGCCACTTCGAAGATGAGTTCATCGTGTACTTGCATGATCATTTTCACGTCGAGGTCGGTGTCGGCGAGCCAGTCGTGCATGTTTATCATGGCGCGTTTGATGATGTCGGCGGCGGAGCCTTGCATCGGGGCGTTGATGGCGGTGCGTTCGGCGGCTTGGCGCATCATGGCGTTTTTAGCTTTGATCTCGGGAAGGTACAAACGACGGCCGAAGATGGTTTCCACGTAGCCTTTCTCTTTGGCACTTTCACGGGTGTTGTCCATGTAGGTGCGCACGCCTGGGTAGCGTTCAAAGTAGCGCTGGACGTATTTTTGCGCCTCTGGGCGGCCGATGCCGAGTTGTTTCGCGAGGCCAAAGGCCGACATGCCGTAGATGAGGCCGAAGTTAATGGCTTTGGCACGGCGGCGCTGTTCGCTGGTGACCTCGTCTGCCGTGGTGTCGAAAACTTCTGCTGCTGTCGCCTTGTGCACATCTTGGTCGTGCGCAAACGCGTCCAATAATCCTTTATCTTGCGATAGGTGCGCCATGATGCGCAGCTCGATTTGCGAGTAGTCGGCCGCGATCAGCTTGTAGCCTTCGGGTGCGATAAAGGCTTGGCGGATGCGGCGGCCTTCGGTGGTTCGAATCGGGATGTTCTGTAAGTTCGGATCGGTCGACGACAAACGCCCTGTCGCGGTGATCGCTTGATGGTAGGACGTATGAATGCGTCCCGTCTTTTGCAACATCTCGGGGAGTTTGTCGGTGTAGGTCGACTTGAGCTTGGCAAGGCTGCGGTGTTCCATGATCAAACGTGGCAGTTCGTATTGCTCGGCCAGCTCTTGCAAGATCGGCTCCGCAGTCGAAGGTTGGCCTTTTGGTGTTTTCTTGATCACGGGCAAGCCTTGTTTCTCAAACAAGATGACTTGCAGTTGTTTCGGTGAGCTGAGGTTGAAGCTTTCACCTGCGGCTTCGTGGGCTTTGATCTCGATTTCTTGTAGCTTGCTGGCGATTTCAGCGCTTTGCGCGTGCAGCAGCTCAGGGTCGATCAATGCACCGGTTTGTTCCATTTTGGCGAGTACGGGGACGAGTGGAAGTTCGATGTCTTTGAGGACACTGATCAAATCGCCTTCTTTTTCCAGCTTCGGCATGATGGCTTCATGCAAGCGTAGGGTGATGTCGGCGTCTTCGGCCGCGTAAAACGCCGCTTGTTCCAGCTCGATTTGGTTAAAGGTTTTTTGCTTCGCGCCTTTGCCGGCGATGTCTTCAAAGCTCACCGTGGTGTGGCCGAGGAACTTGGTCGCTAGGCTGTCCATATCGTGGCGGGTGGCAGTGGAGTTCAGTATGTAAGACTCCAGCATGGTGTCAAACGCGATGCCACGCAGGGTAATGCCATAGTTATTCAGTACATTGGCGTCGTATTTTAGGTGTTGGCCGACTTTCTTTTGCGTGTCGTCTTCAAGCCAAGGTTTTAATTGCTCAAGTACCCAGTCGCGGTCCAGTTGCTCGGGCGCGTCTTCGTAATCATGCGCGACGGGAATGTAGGCGGCTTTGCCGACTTCGACACACACGCTCAGCCCCACGAGTTCCGCGGCCATGTAATTAAGGGAGGTGGTTTCCGTATCGAAGGCCACTAGGTCTGCGTTTTGGATTTTCTTTAGCCATGCATTGAAGCTGTCTTGATCTAAGACGGTGTCGTATTCCACGTCAATGTTGGCCGCTTGAACTGGCTCATCTGCGTTGTTAACGGTGTCGTCGGCTTTGCCGTGAGCAGGGGCTTTGTCGATGTCACGCAGCCAGGTTTTGAATTCCAGCTTTTGGAACCACTCACGTAGAGCGTCTTTGTTGATTTCTTCGTTTTTCAGTGTGTGTGGGTCAAACGGCAGCTCGACGTCGCATTTGATGGTCGCCAGTAGGTAGCTCAGTTCGGCCATCTCTTGGTTGTCTTCCATCTTTTTCTTCATGGTTTTGGAACCACGAAAGCCCAGTGCGGCGATGTCGTCCAAGCGCTGGTAGATGTCTTTGATCGAGCCGATGCCTTGCAGTAGGGCGAGGGCGGTTTTTTCGCCCACACCCGGCACGCCCGGGATGTTGTCGACTTTGTCGCCCATCAGCGCTAAGTAGTCGATGATCAGCTCCGGTGGAATGCCGAATTTGTCTTTGACGCCCGCCACGTCCATCACGGTGTCAGTCATGGTATTCACTAAGGTCACTTTATCGGTGACGAGTTGCGCCATGTCTTTATCGCCCGTAGAGACGACCACTTCGCGGCCTTCTTCGCCAATTTGCTTGGCAATGGTGCCGATCACGTCGTCGGCTTCGACGCCGTCAATGACCACAAGCGGTAAGCCCATAGCTTCGATCATGCGGTGGATTGGTTCGATCTGTACGCGCAGGTCGTCCGGCATCGGTGGGCGTTGTGCTTTGTATTCGCTGTACATCTCATCGCGAAAGGTTTTGCCTTTGGCATCGAAGATCACCACGATCGGCGAATTGGGGTAGTTATTGATTAGGCTGCGGATCATGCTGATCACACCGCGCGCCGCGTTGGTCGGTTGGCCGTCGCTGGTGGTTAACGGTGGAATCGCGTGAAAAGCACGGTATAGGTAAGACGAGCCGTCTACCAAAACCATTGGGGGAGTGCTTGTTAATGTGTCCGTAGCCAAAATAAAACCTCTGTTATAAAACGCCGTAATTGGCGTCTATTCTAGGGCGTTCAGCAGAAATTTACAGTGCTGTTTTCGGATTAGCGCGTTAATTCGCGGTTGGCTTTTTCAACGCAGCGTCGAGGCACGTCGCCTCTTGTTTGGCAAAGAAGGCACACATGAGGTGCGTTGAAGCGGCGGACAGTGGTGTATCGGGCTCGAATCGCAGCCGTTAGATGAGGTTTTTACGATAACGAATTGACCTTTTTGCACTTATTAGGGAGCATAAGCGACTTAACGCGATTACGCTTGATCTCACATAATTTTAGGTACAGATTTTGGCTGTTTACACTTCTCTCTCGGACTCTGACATGCATGGCCTTGTGGCCGATTACAACTTGGGTGAATTAGTGTCTTTTCAAGGCATTTCAGGTGGCGTAGAAAACACCAACTATTTCCTCACGACCACGACAGGTAAATACGTTCTTACCTTGTTTGAAGAGTTTGAATTTGACGAAGTGCCGTACTTCTTAGATGTGGTGTCACATCTGCAAGAGAAAGGTTTTAATGTGCCCGCCGCGTTATTTGATCAGCAAGGTGAGCGTTTGCGCGTGGTTCAAGATCGTCCAGCGATCATTGTGGATTGCTTCCCTGGCGATATCATGGATGGCACCACGGTTGAGTCGTGTCGCATCATGGGTAAAGTGTTGGCGCAGTTGCATACCGCCGGTGCGGATTTTCCGGAGCAGCGTGACAGCCATCGTGGTATGGACTGGTGGCGCAGCACGTCTAAAGCCATTGCGCCAGAATTAGAGCCTGAGCAAGCGCATTTATTGTTAGAGCAAGTGTCTGAATTTGATGACTTTATTGCGCAATACGACGACCAGCTGGCCAAAGGCACAGTGCACGGTGATTTGTTCTTCAACAACACGTTGTTTGAAGGGGATCAGCTGTCGGCGATCATCGACTTCTACAATGCCTGCCACTCTTGGTTGATGTATGACTTTGCCATCGTTGTAAACGATTGGTGTTCGGACATGACAACGGGCGAGTTGGATATGGACAAATACCACGCGTTGGTGAATGCCTATATTCATGAACGCCAACCAAATGCGGCGGAAATCATGGCGTGGCCACATATGTTAAAAATCGCGGCGTTGCGTTTCTGGTTATCACGACTTGAAGCGTGGCGCGGTGCTAAAGATGACCCAGAGCGTTTGGCGCAACAGCATGATCCAATGGAATTTCAGCGTATTTTAGAAGCGCGCGTACGTCATGTGCCGAGTCTGACGGAGAATTAATTGATGGGTCGCTGGAGTCACTTGGTTGGCGCGGGTCTTGCTCTGTTTGGTGCAAGTCAGGCGTTAGCGCATCCGCATATTTGGATCGATTCTTACTATCAAGTGAATCTATCGTCGCCGAAAGTGCAGATTCTTGAAGCCTATTGGCAATTTGATGTGTTCTCCAGTGTGGACATGCTGATGGAGTTTGATAAAAACGCCGATGGCCAATTAACCGGTGCTGAAAAAGCCGATGCGGCGACGGCGATGACGAATCTCGCGCAATACCAGTATTTTATTCGACTGCAAGTTGATGGTCGTGAGATCACGCCAGCGCAGATCGATGTGGTGGACGTGGGGGTGGTGGATCAGGCCATGACCGTTCGCCTTGGCATTACCTTGTCGGAAGACGTTGATTTACGTCGTGATACCTTGCGTCTGGGTTTTGGTGATCCTGAAAACTATTTTGCCATGGTGGTGCCGGAAGCCGGACCAATCAAATTAAATGGCATGCTGGCTGAGACTTGTACGCCAGTCGAAGCGAAGGCCGAAGAATTTTATATGGAAGGCTGGGTCGATCTTCAGTGTGATGCCTAGAGCATTGATGTCTTTTTAATCGCTGCGTACGAGGGCGTGTCATGTTAGAGCATTTTCTATGGTTGCCATTTTTGTTGGCTATTACGGTGCTAACCATGAGCCCCGGTGTGGACACCTTGTTAGTGCTGCGCAGCTCTGCTGTGGCGGGCTGGCGGGTTGGCTTTGTCTGCAGTTTGGGTATTTGCCTAGGCTTGTTTGCCCACGCGACGGTTTCAGCGCTCGGTTTATCGGTGATTTTGCTGGGATCGGCCACGCTGTTTACCGCGTTTAAATTAGCCGGTGCCTTGTATTTGGCGTATTTAGGCTTTCAGGCGCTGCGCAGTGCGTGTCACCCAAAAGGTTTAACTCTGAATGTCCCCGAGGGTCGTCAAGTGACGGCCAAAAGTGCGTTCCGTCAGGGCATTCTGTCAAATATCTTAAACCCGAAAACGATCGTGTTCTACATGGCGTTTCTGCCACAGTTTATTGACCCAGCGTATTCGGCTGTGGCGCAATCTCTGTTTATGGCTGCCCTTCACTTTATCATAGCGATGGTGTGGCAAACGTTTCTTGCGGTGATGGTTCACCGAGCAAGAGTATGGCTTGCGCGACCAAAAGTGGCGCAAGTCTTGGATGGCTTAACCGGCATATTGCTGGTGGGCTTTGGCATTAAATTGGCACTGACCCAACGCTGATCGCGTGGCGGTGCTTATTAGGTATTCCCTTATATGAGTCTGTTGATCTCCACTTGGATTAAGTTCTTTTTCCTGTTTGCTCCTTTCTTTGTGATGTCGATGTTTTTGGCTTTGACCCGTGGTCAGAGTGCCTCTGAGCGTCGTCAAGTCGCCAATAAGTCGATTATTGCTGCTCTGGCCATTGCGTTGGTATTAATGTTTTTCGGCAGTGGTTTGTTTGAGCTGCTGGGCATTACGTTGGACTCCTTTCGTATTGGCTCCGGTATCTTGCTGTTTATGTCGGCGATCAGTTTGGTGAAAGACGGTACGCGTAACCATGCGACGGGTATGCCGAATGAAGAGCGTGATGATGTGTCCGTGGTGCCGCTGGCGGTGCCGACTATCATTGGGCCTGCGACGATCGGTACGATCCTGGTCTACGGTGCCGAATTTAAAGGCTGGGATCTGGTTATCGGTGTGATGGGCTTAACCGGTGCGTTATTAACCTTAGCCGTGATTTTGTACTGCAGTTCGCTGATTGAGAAGATTCTTGGTCGCACGGGTCTGAATATCCTATCGAAAATCACTGGTTTGATTCTGGCTGCGATGGCCGCGCAAATCTTTATGGGTGGTGTCATGGGCTTTTTACACCCTGCAGCAGGATAAAAAACAGAGAATGCGTTTCCTGTGCGCTACCAGTGTTATAGTATAACAGTATGTTGATGACCTGTTGGAGTTGAGGGTGCGCATAGCGAAATGGTTAGGTGTATTTGGTCTGTTCTTTTCCAGCGTGGCGCTGGCTGCTGACCAAGTGATCGTGTTTGAGATGGGCCGTTGGGTCATGGAACAGCAGCGTGACTTTCATCGTGAACTGGCGCGTTTGGTGCAGATGCTGGCGAAAGAAGAAAATCCTGCCTTGCTGGGTAGTTTATTAGTGGCGAGCTTTTTGTACGGTGTGTTTCATGCGGCGGGGCCGGGCCACGGCAAAGCGGTGATCGCCTCCTATCTATTGGCTACTAAAGCGCCATTACGTAAAGGCATTCAGCTGTCGTTTACCTCGGCTCTATTGCAAGGCGTGGTTGCCATCAGCTTGGTTTGGGTATTGGCGCAGGTCTTAGATTTAGCAGGCAGCATTACCGAAACCACACAAGTGTTGGAGTTGGCGTCCTACGCTGCGATTGGCTTAATTGGTGTCTGGATGCTGTGGCGTCTAGCGCGCGGGAAATCGAGCTGTGGTCACGACCACAGTCAAGACGAACATGCCCATCAGCATAGTCATAGTTGCGAACATCATCATGCTGCGCCCAATCATCATGAAGCCCATCATCACGAACATCCGCATTCGTGTGGGCATGAACATGCGGGCCATCATGCACGGCTGGAAGCGCCTAAAGATGAAATTTCTACCGCCAAGCGCAGTACCCTTGCGATGGTCTCTGCGATTGGTATCCGCCCTTGTACGGGGGCTGTATTGGTGCTGTTGTTTGCCACCAGTACTGGCATTTTTAAATGGGGCGTGTTGGCGACATTGATTATGTCGCTGGGCACCGGTATCACAGTCGGGGCGTTGGCGTTGATCAGTGTATTGATCCGCGACGGTAGTTTCGCCCTTAGCCCCAGCAAATGGCGTCGTCGTCTCACCAAAATCTTAGGGGTGTTGGCTGCGTGCGCATTAATATTTATCAGTGTCACGATGATTTACAGTGACCTACAGGTAACAGGGCGGGCATTCTAATGACCGAACACAAGCATTCTCATGAGCATGTACACAATCACGATGTGTGTATTGAACAAGCATTGGAAACGGCCGAAGCGGTGTGTACTGAGCAAGGCCAGCGCCTGACAAAAGTACGTCGTCGTGCGTTGGAGCTTATTTGGCAAAGCCATCGTCCTTTAGGGGCGTATCAATTGCTGGCAAAGTTGGCAGAAGAAGGCTTTAACTCTGCACCGCCGACGGTGTATCGCGCATTGGATTTTTTAATCTCTGCGGGTCTTATTCACAAAGTGGAGTCGATGAACGCTTACCTAGGATGCGCACATGCAGACAAAGCGCACAAAGGTTACTTTTTGATTTGTGATGAGTGCCAAAATGTCATGGAGTTTGACTACCAGGACATTCATAAGACCTTGATTGCGAAAGCCGCTGAGCAGGGGTTTGAGCTGCGTTCGGATACGATTGAGCTGACTGGCTTATGCGCAGACTGTCGCGAAACAGGGTCGCAACCATCATGAGTACCCGTTTAGCCGAATTAAAAGACATTGGCATTCGTTTTGGCGATCGCCAGTTGTTAAGCAATATCAATATTACCCTGCATCAGGGTGAAATCGTCACCTTGATTGGCCCAAACGGCAGTGGAAAAAGTACTTTAATTCGTACCTTGTTAGACCTACAGCAGCCGTCTTCTGGCAGCGTGATTCGTCATAACACCCTACGTATCGGCTATATGCCGCAAAAGCTGCACATCGATCCGACCTTGCCGTTAACCGTGAAACACTTTTTGGGCTTGGTACGCGGTGTGAATAAAAAAGACATTACGCCTACGTTGAAAAAAGTCGGCATTCCGCACCTCGAAAACTCGCAAGTGCATGTGTTGTCTGGTGGCGAAACGCAGCGTCTACTGTTAGCGCGTGCGTTATTGAATCGTCCAAATTTATTAGTGCTGGATGAGCCGGTGCAGGGGGTGGATGTGAACGGCCAAATTGAGCTGTATGGCTTGATTGCCGCGATCCGTGATGAATTGAATTGTGGTGTGTTTATGATCTCACACGATTTGCATTTGGTGATGGCGCAGACGGATACGGTGGTATGTATTAATCAGCACGTGTGTTGCTCAGGGTCGCCGCAACATGTGAAAGATCACCCGGCGTACCGTGCGTTGTTTGGTGTGCCGGGAGCGGATGCTTCGTTGGCGATTTATGCCCATCAACACGATCATGTACACGATGACAGTGGTGAAGTGGTCGAAGAAGGGCATGTTCACAGCGCCAGCTGTAAACATCACGCTCATTAACGCGGAGAAGAATCGAAATGTTAGAACTGTTAATGCGCGCGTTGCTGGGCGGCTTAGGGGTCGCTGCCGTAGCCGGGCCACTGGGTGCGTTTGTAGTGTGGCGTCGTATGGCTTATTTCGGTGATACGTTGGCGCACTCGGCGTTATTAGGTGTAGCGCTGGGGTTTTTGTTAGACATTAATTTAAACCTCGCCATTGTGGTGCTGTGTGTCGGCTTGGCATTGGTGCTGGTCGCGCTACAAAAGAAACACATTATTGCGACCGATACGTTATTAGGGATTCTAGCGCATTCGTCGCTGTCGTTAGGTTTGGTTGCAGTCAGCTTCCTTGATAACGTGCGCATCGATTTGATGGCGTATTTATTTGGCGACCTATTGGCCATCAGCCAGACGGATTTGTACTGGATTTACGGTGGTGGTTTGCTGGTGATGGCGCTGTTGGTGGCATTTTGGCGGCCGTTGTTGGCGCTGACCGTGAACGAAGAGCTGGCGAAAGTCGAAGGCTACCCAGTAGAAGCCATTCGTTTATTGCTGATGTTGCTGGTCGCAGTCGTCATTGCCGTGGCGATGAAAATCGTCGGCGTGTTGTTGATTACCTCGCTTATGATTATTCCTGCTGCCACATCACGAAAGCTATCTCAGACACCGGTTCAAATGGCCACTTTTGCGGGTGTTATTGGCTGTTTGTCAGTGTGTGGCGGATTGTGGGCGTCCTATCATTGGGATACGCCAACAGGGCCAAGCGTCGTAGTCTGTGCCGCGCTGTTGTTCTTGATCGCATACACCTTGCCAACGCGTAAGATGGCGTCGTAGAAACGCGGTTAGAATCAAACAATAGACCTAAAAAACGCGACCTTGAGTCGCGTTTTTTCGTTTGAAGAGAGCAATTCAGCGTTATTTTTGACTCAGTGCATCGAGCGAGAATTTACCTGCACCGCGAGACATTATTAACAGTGCCAATGCGGCCCATGAGGCGTGTAAGGCATAGGCGCTTGGGTAGACAAAAATCTGAATGACTAGCGTCATTGCCAATATTCCGAATGCGCCTAAACGAGCGAATAAGCCTGTCAGTAGCAGGATGGGCAATACATGCTCGGCAATGGTTGCCAAGTACGCCGCTAACTCAAATGGAATAATGGGCAGAGCGTACTCGTATTCAAATAAAAACAAAGTACTGTCTTTTAACGTCGGCCAGTCGAATTCATACAAACCCGCGAACGGGTTGAATGCGAATCCCTCGATTTTGGTTTGTCCCGAAAGCCAAAAAGCAGCGGCTAATGCAAAGCGTGCTAGGAACAATACGAGTGACTCAGGTAAGCCTGAAAACAGGCGTTCAGTCGTGTTTTGGATTAAGCGCATAGCCATGACTCCTACGATTCATTAATGTCATCAAAGACTTGCCACGTCATCAATCGAGCAAGGGTTTGGCCCAAGTCGAAGCCATCGTCATCTGGTAACGCGTGGCTAAGGTTTGGGTTCTGTTTTAGGGCATTGATAAAGTGGTACTCGGCTTCACTTAGTGGGTAGCAGCAGCCGTAAAGACCGGCTTTGGTGAGCAATAAATATTCCGGTGCCGAGATCTGCAAACCCTTTAAATTGGGTTCGGGTTGTTGGTGCGCTAAATACAAGGCACCAACGGAAAAGGGGCTGTGCATGAGTTGACACTGGGCATTAAGGTGTAAGGCTAAGGCTTCTGGGTGCTGCACTTGGCTGAGTGTTTGCTGTGCTGCTTCAAGCGATAGGGTCTTGGGTTCGGCCGTATTCGTCAGCTGTAGAAGACGGTATTCCAGTTCACACAAGCTTGATAAATAGGGTAATGCTTGGGCAGGTGGAAAGTTTGCAATGAAGTCACTAAAGTTGCCGCCATATTCTGACAAGATCGGAGAAGTCGGTCGGTTTTGTTCGATGTACTCATGTGCCATCGCGTTGAAAAAGTCTTCACCCACCAACTGTTTGCACACTGGGAAGATGTCACCAAGCGCTGTTTGTAAAGACACATGGACATTGTTGCGGTAGACATTTAGTCGCTGAATACGCTCTTCTGTAGAGTGGCCTTTAATGTCATTCACTAGCTCGTCTGATTGTTTGAACAGTGCGGCGTTAAACTGGTTCTGCATGACTTTGCTCCTTTACAAGGGTGCGCAAATGATCTGCATGGCGAGCTTCTGTAAGTAATTCTGATAGGTCAGGAAAGTTGCCGTCTCGCTCAATCAGCGTTGGACAATCACCAATCAGCTCTAATGTGTGCTGATACAACTGCCATACCTCATTGGCAACCGCTTGGTCGTGGGAGTCGATTTTGAGCGACGCTTGTTCGTCTAGGGTATAACCTGCCAAATGAATCTGTTTGACCGCATGCATGGGGTAGCTCTGTAGGTATTCACACGGGCTGCGTTGGTGGTTGAAGCAGGAGACTTCTACGTTATTCACATCCAGTAATAAACCGCATCCAGTGCGTTGTACTAATTCAGCAATAAACTGTGTTTCACATAAGACACTGCTTTGAAACTCAAAATACGTGGACGGGTTTTCAATTAAGATCTGACGGTTAAGTCGGCTCTGAACCTGATCTACGTGTTGGCATAATAGGTCTAGGCGCGCTTCGGTGTAAGGTACAGGCAGCAAATCGTTTAAGAAATACTGTTGGTGAGTAGACCATGCGAGGTGTTCAGAGAACACCGCTGGATTGGTCCATTCGACCAACTTAGCGACACGTTCCAAGTGCTCAAGGTCGAGTGTCTCATCGCCACCCAATGATAGGCCTACGCCATGAACAGTGAGATCATAGTGGTTACGCACTTGTTCTAGGTAATAACGGGCAGGGCCACCGGCGCTGAGGTAGTTTTCTGCATGAATCTCAAAGAAGCCTACCTTTGGCAACTCCGCTAGGATTTGCTGGTAGTAGCTTGGTTTGAGGCTCACGCCGGTGCACTGTGCAAAGCCCGAGGGTAGTGTTTTACCCTCGGTTTGCGAGAAAGCTAAACGGGTCATAGGGTACCTTAGAAGGCTTCCAGTTTGCCGTGACCTGTTGGTGATGTTTGAGATTCCATATCCATACAAGTACCTGCAGGGACCAATTTCCAAGCGTTGCTTTGGTAGTCCTTGGTTGATGTGCCTGCACAAGAAGTACCTGGGCCAGCGGCACAGTCATTTTGACCCGCTAATGCTACGCCGTAACATTTTTCTTTATCGGCAGCTTGAGCTGGAACGGCGACTGCAGAAAGGGCCACAGCTGTACCAAGGGCTAGAGCAAGAGACGTATTTTTAGTAGACATAATTTGGATCCTCCAAAGGAACATTTTGTTAGTTACAGTCGTTAGACGCAGGCGTATATCTACTTCTTACACAAAAAATTAAATAAATTTTAAAATTATGAAAAATGTTTTTTTATGATGTTTTTATGATCGAAGTATTAAGTTTTTATGAAATAGCATAGGGTGGGGTATCGCTCTGATGACGAGGCGAGTATGGTATTTGCACGACTTAAAGATGAATAAAGGAGTACTAATATGTCTAAGCAAGAAGTAAAAGCAATCAAATCTGAAATCAAAGAGCGTAAAGAGAAGGTTGCAAAGCAGAAAGACAAAATTGCTAAGTTGAAAAAATCATTAGCGAAGAAGGCTGAAAAGAAAGTATCAAGTAAAGCGACAAGCAAAAAACCATCTGAGTCGCCAGCCAACAAATCCGCTAAAAAAGCTTCTGGTAAAAAGTCAGCTGCGAAAAAAACAACGAAAAAATAACCGTTCGTTGTCATAGAATGCCGGCAGCATAGTTCACATAGCTATGCTGCTTTTTTGTTGTTAAGTGTTATCTCCCCTCTCTTCGCGATCACTTTGTTTTACGTAACGTTGGCTGATGTCTCTAAGAGACAGCATTTGTTTACCAAACTGTCGGCAGGCTGGGCACATCGCTGTATGAATGCCTAAATTCATTTTTTCTTTGTTGGACAAAGGTCGGTCGAGTTTTTCAGATAAAAGCTGGGTCGCTTGAGTGCACTTCATCATGTATTGTTCTCCCCCTGAAACCAGTTATCTTCAAGACATTCTCGTAAACGTAATCGAGCGCGAAACAAGGTCGTGTTTAAATTGCTTACGGTCACCTCTTCGTTGTCACAAATCTCATTGGTATCCAACTCTAGAAATTCGCGCATCATAAAAAAGCGACTGTATTTAGCCGGTAACGCCTCTAAACAAGTGTCGAAAATACGCCAAAAGTGTTTACTCTCGACACCATGATCGGGTTCGTACCATTTCTGTGGACGCTCATCTTTTTGCCAATGGCCATTCTCGGTAAATAAATGATCGATCAGAGCTTCATCGTTGAGACTCGCCCCTTCTTCCAGAATACTGGCGTTGGTGTAACGTTTTTCCTTTCTCAAAATATCAATCAGCTTATTTTTGAGAATGGCAAATACCCATGTTTTTAAGGCTGCTTGGCGATTAAAACGATCAATGTTTTGATAGGCAGAGAGCATAGCATCTTGTACTGCGTCTTCTGCGAGCGCTTCATTGCGTACTTGCAGTATCGCGAATTTCAACATCTGCAAACGTAGGTCATTCATAAATTCGTTGTTATGAAAGAGCTGTCCACTAGGTTGTTTATCGGAGCGAAATAAGGCCTGTGTCATAGGAAAAACTCGGCTTGTTATTAAGAAGTTACCTAGCAATGTATCTAAGTAGACGTCACAAGCCGAGAGTTTCTTACACAAAAAGCCAAAAATTATGGGTTTAAGGCGGTAAGTATGTTGCCGAGGTGGGATTTATCGTAAGGCGGCTTGATAGAACCCGCAAATTTCCCTTCTGGATTGATAAGCAATACCTTACCTTGATGAATTGCATAGTTGTCTGCGCTCGTGACTTGGACTAAATCCTGATAAGCCGCTTGCGAAGGGGGCACTATATGGACACCAAAGGAAGCTTGCTGTGCCATTTGGCCTTGGCAAACAGCGTCACAAACTTTGGGTTGTAGGTTAATGGCCTGCCACTTTCCAGCGGTTAAGCGCTCCAGCGGCGGTACATTTCGAGGAAACTCCAGCAGTTGAATACCTAAGTTTTGTTGCGCTTCGGGCGACAGTGCAGGGTCTGCAAAGTTATTTTGGTAAGACTGAGTAGCAACCCAAAAAGCCCCCGCCACAAGCGTTACCCCAATGAATGGCGCACTTAAGCGGCTCATTTTGATTGCCCTTCCTCTGCGGCCGCTTCTGCTAAGTACTCGTCTTTGAGTTTGACGTAGTTCAGGCCGGCATATTGGAAGTATTCGATTTCTTGCTCGGACAAGGCACGCGCAGGCTTAGCGGGCGACCCTTTGTATAAAAAGCCAGATTCGAGACGCTTGCCTGGCGGCACCAGTGAGCCTGCGCCAATAATGACTTCGTCTTCAATCACCGCACCGTCTAAAATGGTGGTGCCCATGCCGACTAATACTTTGTTACCGATGGTGCAGCCGTGTAGCATGGCCATGTGGCCGACGGTAACATCGTCACCGATGTGGAGCGGGTGGCCTTCCGGCTTGTAGGTGCTTGCATGAGTGATGTGTAGGCACGAATTGTCTTGGATGCTGGTGCGTTGACCGATGCGAATGCGGTGCATATCGCCGCGAATTGCCACCAAGGGCCAAACCGAGCTGTCGTCGCCGATCTCGACGTCACCGATGATAACAGCACTCTCATCGACCCAAACACGCTCTCCAAATGTTGGCGTGTGACCACGAAATGTCTTGATAGTCATTGTCTCTTCCTTAGCACACACGGTGCAGCATTAATGAAAGCTATGGATGTGATCGTTGTTACCCCATTGAAAAAGCGCCAAGACCACATATCTTATATGTCAGTACTAAACCTATTTTTTGCAAGGTGCCGAGCATCTTGCTGACGCCAAAAAGGATACCACGATATGACACAGTCCGTATGGGATGCCACCAGCTTGCCAGAATTCTCTAAAGTTGATCCGAGTTCGGTTGCCGCTGATCTTGAGGCGTTGCTTGAAAGAAATCGCACCGACATCGAAACGGTCGTTGCAAAAAACCAGCAGCCAACGTGGGCAACGTTGGTCACACCACTCGATGAAATCCATGATCGTTTAGGTCAGTTCTGGTCACCAGTAAGCCATTTAAACTCGGTGCAAAACACACCAGAAATTCGTGAGGCCTACAACGCGTGTTTGCCTAAGCTGAGTGAATATTACACTGAACTTGGGCAAAACAAAGCGCTATATGAAGCCTACAAAGCCTTGTCTGATAGCGAAGAGGCTAAGACACTGACACCTGCACAAAGCGAAGCGCTGACACAAACGATTCGTGACTTTGAATTATCAGGTGTAGGTCTTGAGGGCGAGGCAAAGCAACGTTACGGCCAGATCAGCGCACGCTTATCTGAGCTGGGCAGTCAATTTGGTGAAAATGTATTGGATTCGACGCATGCTTGGAGCAAGGTGATTACCGATGAGGCTGAACTTGCCGGTTTGCCCGAGTCAGCCTTAGCGCAGGCAAAACAAATGGCGCAAGCCAAAGAGCAAGAGGGTTGGTTGTTCACACTAGACTTGCCATCTTACTTGCCAGTGATGAGCTACGCGGACAGCCAAGCGTTACGCGAAGAGGTTTACACCGCGTATGCTACCCGCGCTTCTGAACTTAGCAATGAAGGTAAATTTGACAACGCACCTTTGATCAGTGAAATTCTAGCGCTACGCCACGAAATGGCGCAGATCCTAGGCTTTGACAATTACGCTGAATTGTCTGTGGCAACTAAAATGGCGGAAAGCGGCCAGCAAGTCGTCGACTTTTTAGACGATCTTGCCGTGAAATCAAAGCCGTCTGCAGAGCAAGACTTAGCTGACCTGAAAGCCTTTGCCAAACAAGAGCATGGTATCGAGTCCCTGAATGCGTGGGACGTTGGCTATTACGCCGAAAAGCTGCGTGAGCAAAAATTCTCGATCTCTCAAGAAGTGTTGCGCCCTTATTTCCCAATCAACAAAGTGCTATCGGGCTTGTTCTATACCGCACAAACGTTGTTTGACGTGGACATTCGAGAAGAGTCCGGCTTCGATACGTACCACAACGATGTGCAGCTGTTTACGATCTCTAAAAACGGCGAAGACATCGCGCGTTTCTTCCTCGACCCTTACGCTCGTGAAGGCAAACGTGGCGGTGCTTGGATGGACGAATGTCGTGTGCGTCGTCGTTTAGAGGACGGCCGCTTACAGCTGCCAGTAGCGTACTTGGTGTGTAACTTTACGCAGCCGATTGGTGATCAGCCGGCACTGTTGACGCACGATGAAGTCACTACTTTGTTCCATGAATTCGGTCATGGTCTACACCATATGCTGACTCAGGTGGATGTGTCATCGGTCTCTGGCATCAACGGTGTGGCGTGGGATGCGGTCGAATTACCCAGTCAGTTTATGGAAAACTGGTGTTGGGAGCCTCAAGCGCTAGCGCACATTGCTGGTCACTTTGAAACCAATGAACCATTGCCACAAGATTTGCTCGACAAGATGCTGGCGGCGAAAAACTTCCAGTCTGGCATGCAAATGGTACGTCAGCTGGAGTTTTCGCTGTTTGATTTCCGCTTACACCGTGAATACCAAGATGGCATCCAAGTGCAAGATGTATTGGACGACGTACGCAGTAAGGTCTCAGTGAATGTGCCACCTGCGTTTAATCGTTTCCAAAACAGCTTCTCGCACATCTTTGCAGGCGGTTACGCAGCTGGCTATTACAGCTATAAATGGGCGGAAGTATTGTCAGCGGATGCCTTCTCTAAATTCGAAGAAGAGGGCATTTTCAACACTGAAACTGGTGCTCACTTCCGTGATACTATATTAGCGAATGGTGGATCACGTCCTGCAGCCGAGCTGTTTGAAGCGTTCCGTGGCCGTGAACCAAGTGTTGATGCACTGCTTCGCCATAGCGGTATTGCGGCTTAGCTTTTGGTTTTCTGGCTAGATCTGTTTCCTTTTACCTCGATGAAGGTGCATCCCTGCACCTTCGTCTTGCGTGTTCATTGATGGATGCGGTCAAAAGGAAAGCAGATCAACCTATTGGCCGTCTTTTTAGACGACTGAAAGTCTCAATCAGTAGCGGCATGATGGCGTAAACTTAGATGCATTGAGCTGGACTCTAGAAACCGAGGTTAATAATGACAACCAAACGCTTTATTGCGGGGGCAGTATGCCCACGTTGTAGTGAGATGGATAAGATTCGTGCATGGCGCGATGACGATGCTGAGAAGCAATTTCGCGAGTGTGTGGCCTGTGGCTATGAAGACGAGCAGTCGACTAAAGTCCAAGCGCAACCACAAGAGCTCGAAACTCGTGTAAATCAGCCGCACAGTTCTGCACCCGAAGCGGATACAGCGGTCATAAATTTTGTGCCAAATCCGGGTGATACCAAACACTGATACACGCCCAGCGTAAACTTGCCTAATCACGCTCTATTCGAGGGTTAGTGGCTAGATATACGGGTGAGTTGTTGAATATGATATTTGTTATCATTAACATAACGAATATCTCTTGTAACAATTCACCTTTTCTAGGCCATCGTATGAGCTCCTTTCTAAAGCGTTGTGTTGAGCGTCCAATTCTGGGCGTCTGTCTTTCTTTTTTGTTAGGGCTTCAAGGCCACGCGTTGGCCAGTAATATTGTCGTGTCGCATGCGATGGGGGACACTGAAGTTGTCTCGTCTCAGCGAGTGGTCACCTTATATCAAGGCGCAACAGATTCTACCGTGGCGTTAGGGATTACGCCTGTTGGGGTAGTGGAGTCGTGGGCACAGAAACCTATCTACCACTATTTGCGCGATGATTTAAAAGGCGCTGAGGTCGTTGGTCTTGAAACGCAGCCGAATTTGGAAGCCATCGCACGTCTCAAACCGGATTTGATCATTGGTGCTAGACTCCGTCATGAGAAAATTTACGGTCAGTTGTCACAAATTGCGCCTACAGTAATGGCGGACACCGTGTACGATTTTCAGCGTTCGTTAGCGTTGGTGGCTGAAGCGACGGGGCATCAAGCTGAAGGCGAAAAACGGTGGCAGGCGTGGCAAGCACGTACGGCAGATTTTCGTAAGCAGCTCAGCGCGCAGCAGAAAAAGTGGCCGCTAACGGCGTCGATCCTAAATGCCCGTGCCGATCACATGCGTATATACCTAGACGAAAGTTTTCCAGGTGCGGTATTAAGAGATATTGGTTTTACATCGCCTATACCAGAGCATAAGGGCTGGGGGATAAAACTAAAAACCAAAGAAGCACTGCCGAGCATTAACGCTGATGTGTTCTTTGTGTTGTTTGATCAAGAAGATGGGGCGGTACAGCAAAACTACGATGATTGGCGTCAGCACCCTTTATGGCAAGTATTAAAAGCCCCTCGAAACGGTCAGGTGTACCAAGTTAACTTTGTGAATTGGATACTCTCTGGCGGTATTTTAGGCGCCAACCTGATGTTGGATGAGTTGTCTGAGCTTTATCATCTAACGCCTGCGAGCTGATTATGTTGATTTCCTATCAAGCAGTTGGCTTACGATCTGGGCTTGTGCTGCTTTCATTGCTCGTACTGCTGCTAAGTTTTGTGGTCAGTGTGGCCTTTGGGCAATACACAGTTCCGCTTCACAGTGTTTGGGATGCTTTCTGGCAGTACGATCCGAATTCTATTGATCATGTGATCATTCATACTACTCGCATGTCGCGGGCGATTGTGGCTTGTGCTGTCGGGGCTGCGTTGGCGGTATCGGGCGTATTGATGCAAACGCTGACGCGAAATCCTCTAGCTTCGCCTGCGATCTTTGGCGTGAATGCGGGCGCTGTCTTTTTCATTGTTTTGTTCGCTCAAGTTTTTTCGGTCACAACCCTTAACGACTACATTTGGATCGCGTTTGTGGGGGCTTCACTGGCCGGTGCATTGGTTTATGGTTTAGGTTCAATGGGACACGATGGCCTATCTCCCGTGCGTATTGTCTTGGCCGGTGCGGCGATCAGTGCGTTGTTTATGTCTTTCACTCAGGGGTTATTGGTGATCGGGCAAGAAGGCTTGGACAGCGTCTTGTTTTGGGTGGCAGGCTCAGTTTCTGGTCGTGAATTAGACACGATATTACCCATTTTACCTTATCTTGGTGCGGGGCTTTTTGTGGCGTTGCTGTTGTCGCCCCATATTAATATTTTGCTGTCTGGGGACGATGTTGCCAAAGGGCTTGGGCAAAATACCCTGTTGCTAAAAGTCGCGCTCAGCGTGCTGATTATTGGTTTGGCTGGTATATCCGTCGCTTTGGCAGGGAATATCGGTTTTATTGGCTTGGTGGTTCCGCACATGGTGAGGGCGTTTGTAGGGAATGATCATAAATGGTTAATACCACTGGCGGCCGTCTGGGGTGCCAGCTTACTGCTGTTATCGGATGTGGTCAGTCGCTTTGTGTTGGCACCAGAAGAAGTGCCTATTGGCGTAGTGACGGCTCTGATTGGTACCCCGTTCTTTATTTATTTGGCACGTAAGGGGCGTAAACATGGCTAAGCAATGGGTGGTTCGCCAGCGTTGGGGGTCCTTTTCGGTGCCATACCAAGCGTTGTTGGCGTTGATACTGATTACGATGGTGATGTTGTTGGTGATGTGGGTATCACTGTGTCTGGGAGATACTTTGATCATGCCGAGAGACGTTTTGGCAACATTCTTATCGGAGTCTAGCAGCGAGTTTGCTTTTGTGGTGGAAGTTTTGCGCTTGCCGCGCTTGTTGATGGCGGCCATGGTTGGAGCGGCCTTGGCGGTGTCCGGTTTGGTGTTGCAGTCAATGATCCGCAATCCGTTGGCATCGCCCGATATTATTGGCATTACCAGCGGTGCGTCCGCCGCCGCTGTGACGTTTCTATCATTGTTTGCTGGGTTAGGCATGGGGTGGTTACCTGTCTTCGCCATCGCGGGTGCGCTGGTCGCGGCATTGGCGATTTACGTATTGGCATGGCGCAATGGCGTGACGCCCATGCGTTTGATCTTAGTTGGGATTGGCGTGTCTGCGGCCATGGGCGCGGTGACGACGCTGTTGATTGCTGTCAGTTCAACAGCAACCAGTATCACGGCGTATATTTGGCTAACCGGCAGTGTGTACGGAAGCGATTGGCATGATGTGCGTGCATTGGCACCTTGGTTGTTGGTCAGTATGCCGTTGACGCTGTGTCTAGCGCGGCGCATCAATGCACAAGAGCTCGGTGATCAGTTAGCCACTGGGCTAGGTATTTCGGTGCAGCGCTTGCGTTTAGTTTTGCTTGGTTTGAGTGTTTTGTTGGCCGCTCCGGCTGTGGCGTATGCGGGCGCTGTGGGTTTTGTTGGCTTGATTGCACCGCACATCGCGCGCCGTTTAGTGACACGTAGTTTTGGCTTATTGATGCCTGCTACCGCGATGATTGGCGCATCGTTAGTGATGTTGGCGGATCTAATTGGGCGTACGCTCTTTCAACCGTTGGACATTCCTGCCGGTGTGTTTGTGTCTGCTATTGGCGCTCCATTTTTTATTTTTCTGCTATATCGACAACGATTTTAAGTGAGCAACGCGTTATGACTACTCCGTCGAATGTCTCGCCATTGCGCTGCGCAAAGCTGACGCTTGGGTACGATAAAACCATCATCATTGATGACTTAAACCTGGCCATTGAGCCAAATCAAATTACAGTATTAGTGGGGGGGAACGGCTGTGGTAAATCGACGTTACTGAAGTCGTTGGCACGTTTGCTAAAACCCAGTTCTGGCGAGGTATTGTTGTACGATCAAAATTTGTTAGAGCAGTCTGGAAAAGCCGTGGCTCGCAAGCTGGCGATCTTACCTCAAGGGCCGACCGCCCCAGAAGGGCTGACGGTTGAGCAATTGGTGCGCCAAGGGCGTTACCCACATCAGAATTGGCTGCAAAGTTGGACAGAACAGGACGAACAGCTGGTACAAAAGGCGCTGCATGACACCAATATGCAAGACTTTGCCGCGCGTCCTATTGAAGCTTTATCTGGTGGTCAGCGTCAGCGAGCTTGGATCGCGATGGCCTTGGCACAAGATACCGAAATTCTGCTGCTGGATGAGCCAACGACTTATCTAGATTTAACCCACCAAATCGAGATACTGGATTTGCTGTTTGAGCTGAATCAAACGCAAAATACGACGATCTTAATGGTATTGCATGATTTGAACTTAGCGTGTCGGTATGCCCAGCAAATGGTGGCCGTGAAGCAGGGCAAGGTATTCTGCCAAGGAGCACCAGAAGATATTTTGAATTTCGACATGGTGAAAAGCGTGTTTGATATGGAATGTCATATCACGCAAGACCCATTATTTGGAACGCCCATGTGCATTCCATTTGGTAAGGGGCGTAAGCTTGGTTAAAGGAACCTTTACGGCGGAAGAATGGCAAGCATTGCAGGCCTATGGCTTGTCGTTGTCTTCGCCGGATGAGACGTTTGGCTCTCGTATCGATGCGGCACAACTACTCGATGATGATCACTGCTTGGCGGTGCTGGAGCAGATTGCGCCCGTTTTGGGGGCGCCAAACATTAAAGTCGCGGCGTCGTTAACCATTAAACGCTTGGCCTTTCTAGTTTTGGCCCCGACACTTTATGCCATGTCCCGTTTTGATAAGGGCTTGGACGTTTCCCTTTCTCTATGTCAGTTTGACTATCGTCTGAAAGATCGTATTTGGCAGTCTACATTGCCGCTAAAAAGCATTCACATAACACCCTTGTGTGCTGATCGTTCGGCTTGGCGTACACTCGTACTGCAGCAAGCATTTGCTGAGCATTTAACGCCGCTGGTCGAAATATTTCACCGCCTTACCCGTTCGCCGAAGCGGATCCTTTGGGAAAATGTAGCGGTACGTGTGTTCAGTATTTATGAGCGACGTGTTCTGCCTGGCTTGGAAGGCAGTCAGCGGGCGTTGGCGCAAGCGGATTATGCGTGGTTGCTGTCGCCCGATGCGAGTGCGGTTTTTGGTCTAGAGACAAACCCAATTGCTGAGTTTGATGCGGCGTTTACACAGCTTGAGCATGTGGCGGAGCCTGTGCGTATACGTCGTACTTGTTGTTATTATTATCGTGCGACGGAACCGCAGGAGTTTTGTAATAACTGTCCATTGCCTCTGCGTTTGCAACGAAATAAAAAAGCGCCTATTCGTTAAGCGAATGGGCGCTTTTTAGGTATTAAAGACGTAGGTTTAGAACTCTAAACCGTACGCCAAGGTAACGGTACGACCGCGACCTTTGAAGTAAAAGTCATCATTTTTATAAGCACTCTGCGAGTAGTACGTGAAGTAGTCCTCGTTCAGGAGATTCGCAACAGATACATTTAAGCGGCCTACAGGAAGCTGATAGCCCATTGATGCGTCAACGAGTGTGTAGCCGTCAAATTCTAACTCGTTGTCATCGAAATCACGGTCAAAGGCATGATTGGCTTGTAACATAGTGGACAGTTTATTGTTCCAGTTAGCCGTCCAAGCAAGACGTAGGCGGTTCGGTGGAATCTCTGCACCAGTTAGCTTAGTATCCACTGAACCATCGTCGTCACGATCGGATTTACCTTTGATATAAGAGTAACCAGCCTCCAGACGATGTTGCTCTGTTAGGGCTAAACCGAGAGTAGCCTCAGCCCCTTGGATTTCTTTCTTCTCGCGGCTGACCGTATACAACCCATTGTTTTCAACAATACGGCTGCCTAAGTCAGAGTTGCTTTCGTAATAGCTTATTTCGAAATCAAGGTTTTGCTTGTTATAGCGTACACCGGCCTCGTAGTTGTCAGTGATGATCGGCGAGAGATCAATCAGGGTGTCAACGTCCTGATCTGCAACGCTCACACCACGTAGCACTCGACCGACATCCGGCATACCAAAGCCTTGTGAATAGTTTGCGAACACACTGACGGAAGGGGTTAATTTAAAGACGGCACCCGCGTTGTAAACGGCGTCTTCGAATTCTGGTTGTCCGCCATTAACGGTGACGCCATTACGGGCGGCGACGGTTTGATAAGTGTCTACATCGAGCTTAGCTTTTTCATAGCGTGCACCGGCTTGTAACACAAGGCGCTCATTCGCTTGCAGTTCAAACTGAGCAAAGGGAGCGTAGTTCTGATAAGTGGTCTCCGGCACATAAGTGCGATCTGTTAGGATCAGCTTTTGACTGGTGGTGTCCTGCAGTACATCCAATCCTGTCACGACTTTAAGGCGGTTATCCAGCAGGCCATCTTTGGTTAAGCTAATTTTAGCGCCAATTTTTTTAGATTCATTTTGCGATTGATCATAGATGGTTTCTGAGGTGTTTGGGTCTTGGAAACTCCCCGATGTACTGGCCCCGTAACGGCCTTTAAAGTCTTGATGAAAAGCCTGCGCTTTAAGCTCCATACCTGCTATATCTGTGTCGGTATACACTAGGCTCGTTGTTTTAACTTCGTTAAACGGCGCTTTTCCTTCGGGGCGAGCTTCGATGGAGCTGGTCGCAATGCCATTGTCGCGGTCACCCGAAACACCACGGTAATTCATTTGCCCTTCGAGTTCGTAGCGGTTGTGTTCAAATTCTAGGTTTTGATCGTCATTGAACCAGTAGCCTATTTTACCAAACGCGTCGTAGCTGTCGGAATCTTGGATGTCACCTCGAACCGTGGCTGAGCCTACGTAATCTCCATTACCATCGATATACATGCCCTGTGTTTCACGTGTTAGGCCAACTAAGTAATCCCAGTTGCCTTTCGCCCCTTGTGCTTGGTAGCCCACTTTATAAGACAGGGTATCACCGTCAAGGCCTTCGGTTGGCATGGTCAGTTGAGCATTGATGTTCTGCTTTAGGCTGTCGGAACGATTCGACTTGGTGATGAAGTTAATAATACCCCCTGTAGCCCCTAAACCATGAATCGCGCTAGCACCATGAATCACTTCAATGCGCTCTACCATGGCTAGGTCAATGGTATGCGCCGAGCGACTTCCTTCGCGGATGGGATTGGACTGTGGCACGCCATCGACCATATATAGGACAGAACGACCGCGGAAAGTCTGGCTGCTGTTATTTAGTTTCTGCGTATTGGGCGCATAGGCCGGAAGTAAGTTAGACAGCACTTGTGAACTGTCTGAGCTAACACTCATCTGTTGCTCGATTTGTTCTCGTGTGATGACGGTAACGACTTGGACGTTATTACCTTTTTCGGTGTTCATACGACTTGATTCAATGGCGATCGGCTCAAGTTGAATGGATTGAGTGTCAGCGATGGCGGCTGATGTAATTGTTAAAGCGAACGGTAACACAGCGATACCAAACGGCATCGAGAGAGAGTAGCGCATAGGGGATTCCTCACCTAGAGTTATTTGTTACTGTTAAAGTTGGTGAGAATAGTAACGGTTATCGTTATGTTTTGTAAAACAGAACGCGGTTTTTCGTCAATAGAAGTAGAAAAAGGGTCGCATTGTAACCGTTGGAAAGGCTACGCTAGTTTGCGTAGCCACTGCCAATGGCGCTAAAGGGTAAATCGAGTTCAAGTTCTGGCACTTGTAAACCGACCCAAGCTGGAAAGGTGTTGCTGTTGGGGCCGGGGAAGACAGTGTAGTCGTTTTTCCAAGGATACTCCTGTACCGCTTGGTCTATTTTTGGAATCAGTTCGGCGGCTTTCTCGCCTTTTATCGATAAGATTTTTTCAGGCTTTGCGCCAAACCAGTATCGGTCGGGTGTAGTGGTCATGTAACTGTAGAGCGCCGGCTGTCCGCGTTTTACACGCCAACCAACCACCTCGTGGACTTTGTATTCTGATGCGTCGGCTTCTTTGGTGGCGATCCAAGTATGCACTGCAAACCAGCCGCGCCAGCTGAAAGCGTCAGCACCGTACACTTCGATGACCGCTTCAGGCTCCTGATCTGGTGCCGGCGCTATCCCTGCTGGTTCACGACTTGCGGTACGCCAATCTGAGTTAGAGCATGCGCTTAATAACGTTGCTAAGGTGGCAACGCACAGTATCTTTTTCATATCCATCTCCAAGTTTATTATCAGTTTGACAAAAAAAAGGCGCATAGCGCGCCTTTTCGAGATGGTTACAGAATTGATTCATAATCCGAACACACTTGATGATCGGTTTAGGATCAGAGTAAATGCTGCATCAGCTGTTCTTCTGATACCGGAGGTAAGAATAAGTACCCCTGTAGATACTCAATACCCATATTGGTTAATAGGCGCCGCTGTTCTTCCGTTTCGACGCCTTCTGCCACAACTTTGTAGTCAAAAGCGGAGGCGATTTGAGAAACCGCTTCTACAATGGCGCGGCCACCAGTATCCATAGACCAGATAAAGGAACGGTCTATCTTGACGTAGTCCACATCGAACTCTTGCATCACAGACAATGATGAGTAGCCAGTGCCGAAATCATCAATAGAGACCTTAATACCGGTTTTCTTAAGTCGTGCAATGTTATCAATTAGGCGCCGTTTATCGTGGGCAAAAAGGGACTCAGTAATTTCTAAGTCAAGACAATGAGCTGGAAAGTCCGTATGTTTCAACGTCGCAGCGACTTCATCAGGGAAGTCCTCGTCCAACAATTGTTGAATAGAGACGTTAACACTGATGCCCAGTTCAGGGCTTTGCGCATGCATACGTTTCCCCGCGAGACAGGCTTCACCAAGTACCCATAAACCAATAGCGCGAATAAAGCCGTACTGCTCGGCAACGCCGATGAATTCATCAGGTGGAATCATTTCATTGTCTAAGCGCCAGCGTAGGAGCGCTTCGACGGCATCGATTTTGCCTGTGTCCGTGGCAATAATGGGCTGATAAACCAAAAAGAGTTCGTGCCGGTGTACGGCATTCTCTAAATGATCTCGGAGGCGAAGCTCGCGTAGTAAGTGTTCACGCAACGATTCGTCAAAGACGCCGACACGGCCTTTCTCAGAACGTTTCTGGTTGTACATGGCCATGTCTGCACGTTGAATTAAACGATCGTGTTGGGAGCCATGCTGCGGGTAGTAAGAGATGCCAACGGTTGCACCAATGGAGAGCTTTGATCCATCGATAAGATAAGGAAACGATATGTGTGTAATTAACTCTTGAGCGTCTTCGAGCAGATGGTCATGTTGTTCAACCACTAATAAAAATTCATCGCCCCCCCAACGACACAGTAGATCGCTGGGTTCTATATTTTGCTGTATGCGTTTACTCGCCTCTCGGATGACGGCGTCGCCAGTTTCATGACCCAATGAGTCGTTGATGGTTTTGAAGCCATCAAGGTCGATAAAAAGGACGGCCAGTTGACTGTTTGGTTGAGTTTGTAGGCGATAGTTAAACTTTTCGGAAAACGCTTTACGGTTGAATAGACTGGTTAGTGGATCAATATTCGAGAGAGAGTAAATTTCTTGAGTACGCTTCGCGACTTCCTGTTCCATATGGGATAAGAAGTGGTCGTTTTGATGTTTTAGGTGTATTGAGCGCGAAGTGAACTGCGCTGCTTTATTGGCTCCCACAGCCATGACAATAAAGAAAGCAAACGTTAGATAAGATAGGGTGTCATGGAACGGCTCATCAGAGAACAGTAGCGCTATGGCTAACGGTAAAGTAATCACAGCACAGTAACTGATAGACAGCTTGCGTGAGCCCGCTAGCAGGCTGATAGCACCGCCCGCAAACGCTGCAATAATAATGCATGTGATGGCAAGTTCCGCCCAACTTCGGTCTTGTATCACAGCCAATACAGCATAAGTACTCCAAGCACTCCCTGTTAAAATCGCTCCTATAGAAAATCGACGGAAAGCTCTGCCATAGGCAAACCTATCTGCGTGTCGGGTGCGAAAGAAGAAATACAACAGATCTGCAAAGCGTAAGATGCAGATGAGTAACAGCAAGCCCCACCATAAAAATTGCACAGAACGTTGCTCATCCGCATGAGGGAATGAAAAGATCAATGTCGATGAGGTTACAAATGTGATGAATAAGCCAATGCCTAGATTGTTATAAAGAAGGCTGACAGCATCTTTTTGTTCGACTTGTGAGAGTTTTGTTGGGAGCATAAGGGTATTATTTATTCTCTTCAGGACACACAATCCAGTGTATCGATGTCGACCCAATTCTAAATGTTATAGATCTACCGATAGCGCTGCTTCAAAGTCATAACGTTCAAGGTATTTCCTAATTATATCCAATTTATCGGGAGAGTAAGTGGAATCTTGAAGTTTGTTTAGACAAATCAGTGCTTCATCGGCATCTCCTAGCTTGCATGCGTGCTGAAATTGCTGATGCAGTTCATCGCGCGTGGCTTTATCGATTTTCACTTTTGTCTGAGAAGGGCGAAGCAAATCTGCGTGTCCCTTGGTTTCTTCAAGCGAATTCTCGCAAGGTGTGAGCGTCATGAGATCGCGTAAGCTTTGACACAATTGTTGCCAAGCGACGGGTTTAGCTATGTAGTCGGAAAAGCCGTTGTTCAAAAAGTGGCGCTTTTCATGATCAAAGCTGGATGCGGTGACGGCAATAACGGGGAGTGTTTGAAGTGATGAGTGGGTGCGGATATGTTTAATCAGCGCCATGCCGTCCATATTAGGCATACGGATATCAGAGAAGACGACGTCAACGTGGGCGTTTAGGTAATCCAATGCTTGCTCGCCATCTTCGGCGAGCAACACACTAAAGCCTATTTTTTTTAGCATTTGTTCTAGCATTTCCCGGCTGAGTTCATCATCTTCGACAATAAGGGCTGTTTTAGTACTGCCTTGTGGCAGTCGCCACTGGATGTCTTTGTTTTCTAGGTGATCTTCGACGATCAGTGATACCGGTAAATCCACTTGTACTTCGGTACCCTGATTCACTGCACTGTGTAAGGTAAATGAGCCTCCCATTGCATCGGCTAAGCGTCGAGCTAATATTAAACCTAGTCCGGTACCACCATGGGTTTTGCCACTTTGGCCTTGGCTGAATGGTGAGAATAAACGATCTAAGTCGTCTTGGCTGATTCCCGGTCCTGTATCTAAAATTTGGACTTTAAGGTGTTTTTGGCGGTATTCGACGATGAGTTTTATGCTACCTCGATCGGTGAATTTAACTGCATTGTCCAGAGCATTGGATATTATTTGGCCGAACTTTGTTTTATCCAAGAAGGCATGGTCGTGATCGTTTAGCTGAATGTCACTGTGGAATGATAGGCCTTTGGATTCAGCTCGTTGGCGATGCATGGCGGCAAGTTCCTGTAGTTCTTTTTTGATTGGGAAGCTTGCTTCATTGAGTTGCAGTCGTCCTGCCTCAATTTTCGAAAGATCGAGGATGTCATTGATGAGGCCTAATAGACGATGGCCTGCTGAGTAGATCCGTTGTATTTGATGACTTGGTTCTTGGCCTAAGTTTTCTTGCTGAAGCAGTTGCGCATAGCCCAAGATGGCATTCAACGGTGTTCGAATCTCATGGCTCATATTGGCTAGAAATACGCTTTTACTCGCATTGGCTTGGTCTGCGCGATGCTTAGCTTCCTGTAATTCCTGCTGTAGCAAAAAGGTGTCTGTGATGTCTCGTGCCACAGATAAAATCCCAATGACTTGTTTATCACTGTTCACAAAAGGAGTTCGAATAATACTGAGATACGCTTTTCGTTCTGCATCAGGACAGACCCAAGTTGAGGTATGACAAAGGTTTTGTGTCTTTCTGAGCGACTCTTCTTGTTTTATCCAGATGTTTTTTTGATCGCTGGATAGGCTATCGAACAGGGATTGTTGATTGAAAAAAGTGCGATAGGCTCGATTCGCGATAGGTTCCTGTTGATCAAATAACTCCAGTACGACGAGGTCGGGTAAAATTTCAAATAACAGCGTGACAATAGCATTACTTTGCTGCTTCTCGGTCTCTATCAATTTACGGTTTGTGATGTTTTCAATCGTACCAATCAGCAACGGCTTTTTGCTGTGCTCGTCCATCGTACTGCCTTTGACTGCGAGCCAGCATGACTTGTCGCCGTTTAAGCGAAATTCGACATCGATGGGTCTGTTGCTATTTAAGCGTGCTTGGCGAAACGCTTCGTAAACAGCCTCCTGATCGTGTGGATGCGCTAGGTTGATTAAGTCATTTAGGTTTTTCGGGTGTTCTGTATCAAACGGTAGGATGTCTTTAAACGCTCTTGATATTTGGAAAAAAGAGGACTGCTTCACCATACGCCAGCCCGCCGCATTAATAGCGGATAATGATGCCTTGAAATGCTGCTTTTGACGGTTGATAAGATAGCGACTGTACCACGCATAGCTGGTAAAGCTGATGAGTAGGAGGATGATCACGGAAGACCAAATGACATAGACCCAATTGATCGAATCTTTGCTGAAGTAACTGGTGTTGTTTAAATACCAGCTTTCTGCAATTTGGTAACGTTGTTCAGGGGTTAGGGAATCTATCCAGCGGTTAAAAATACCATTGAGTTGTGGCCAGTCATTGCGAATTGCAAACGCCAAGTGTGCTTGTACAGGGAGTTGTCCTCGAATACTGAGGTGATTCTTTGCAAGCGTTTTGAGCTGGAATTGTCCTAATGCATACGTGGTGATGAGGTAATTGAACTTTCCATCTTCTAATGCAGCTAAGCCCGCCTGAACATTATCAACTTCGACAAAATACGTATCTGGATAACGTTCATAGAGGTCCCATGTATAGCCATAGCCTTTAATAATGCCAATTGGGCTGGGGCTGATGTCAGTGACATCTGTAATTTGCCCTCCAACTTTGTTGGAGATGATTACTAGATTATTACTGATGTAGGAATTAGTAAAAGTGTAATGCTCGCGTAGCGTGAGGCTGCCTAATACATCAGATAGCACATCCACTTCGCGCTTATTCGCCAGTTCTAACGTTTCACTCCAAGAGTCTGTTGGGCGAAATTCAAATTCTATACCCGTATCGTCGGTAAATTTTTTTAGGAAGGAGGACACAATACCAATGTAGTGTCCTTGGTCGTCAAAGGCTTCAAAAGGTAGCCAGTTAGGGTCCCCTGTAAAAACGATTTTAGCTGGATGCTGTTCTAGCCATTGCAGCTCCCCTTTGGAAAGCTCAAAAGATGCCACGTAGGTTGAAGCACAAATAGAAAAAGTACTAATAATCCAGCAAATAAAGGTTCGAGCTAGTGCGACTCTTCGCATACTTTTGCCCTAGTAAGGCACAGATCAACATTGGCCGCATTGAGTGGTTCAGGTTTATGGAAATGATAACCTTGCCCCCATTCAATGCCCATTGATTGATACAGATCGGCCAATCCTTGGTTTTCAACAAACTCCACAACGCATGGTTTGTTGAGTTTTTTGGCTACGTCTAAGATGGACTGCACCATGGCCATGCTGGCATCTGAGTGTTCGATTTCACGGGCAAAGATGCCATCGATTTTAATATGATCAAATGGAAAGTCTCGCAGGTAACTAAAACTGGAGTAGCCACTGCCAAAATCATCAATAGCGATGCTACAACCAAGTTGTTTAATTTGTTCGAGAATGGATGATGTTCGATGTACGTGAATAATTTGTTCGGTCTCAGTGACTTCAAAGCACAACTTACGTGGGTTAATCGCATACTTCTCTAAGGCATCTTGAATATAATCGACTAAATGCGCATCACGCAGAGTGGTTGCAGACAGGTTGAGGGCGACTTGTTCAATGAGTTGTTGCTGTACTGGATGATCACGAAGAAATTCACATACTTTGCGAATCATCCAACGATCAATATCTGCAATCAGTTGGTAACGTTCTGCGGCAAATAAAAAACTATCGGGGAACAGGATTTTTTCTTGGTCTGGTGCATAAAGGCGAACCAGTGTTTCCATTCGTATGCCGTTGCTTTGTGCATTAAGAGGACAAATCTGCTGAAAATAGACACGGAAGTGATCGTATTTTAATGCATCAATGAGTCGTAATGCCCAGTTTTGTCGTGCGTTCTGTTTGCTTGCTTGCTCGTTGTCATCGCTAAAGTAGCTAACACACTGACCGCCGGCGCGCTTAGCGCTGAACATGACCTCATCGGCCATCATCAGGACTTGATCAAAGGACGTCAGTGATTGGTCAATTTTCACGACTGCAAGGGTGGCGCCAATATCAAAATGACGCTCTCCCCAGAAAAATCTAAAACGCGAAAATTCCTCATGTAGTTGGTTTGCGATACTACTCGCTACGGAACAATCATCGGTTGGATAGACGACAGCAAAACTATCGCCACTTAGGCGTGCGACAAAAGCATTACTGCCTACAATCAGTGAAATAAGCTCGGCGGCTTCACTTAACAGTTCATCGCCAGCAATTAACCCACAGCTTTCATTGACGACTCTAAAACGAGACAGATCAACTGACATATAATAGGCTTCTTGAAAGCTGTCTTGTGGTTGGGAAATCAGCTCAACGACAAAATACTCTAAGGCCTTACGGTTGTGGGTTCGGCTAACAAAATCATGGTCAGCGAGATACTTGAGGCGATCTTGCATATAGCGCCGTTCGTTAATCTCTTCGCGCAACAATTTGTTGGTGGTCACCAATTCTGCTGTACGTTGTCGTACACGTTCTTCCAGTTCGCTATTTAAAGAACGCAGTTGCTGCATCATCTGATGTCGTTCTTTGTGATGGGTGACGCGAGCAATCACTTCGTCGGTATTGATTGGTTTGGTGATGTAATCATTGCCCCCTACTGCGAAGCCTTGACTGATGTCATCGGTGCGACCGGTCACAAATATAATAGGGGTTTCTTTAAAACGCGGATCTTTACGAAGTAGGCTACATAGATCAAAGCCACTCATGCCAGGCATCATGACGTCGAGCAACATTAATTCAGGCTCTAGTTGCTCAAGAATGGATAACGCACGTTCAGCAGACGTAGCAACAGATACCTTGCAATCTAGCGGCGCTAGCACTTTGCGCAGTACATCAATGTTGTCTGGTACATCGTCGACGATCAATACAGTAAAAGCTTTCATCTTGATCCCATCATCTTGGATAGTACTTAGAGTCGTTCATTTTTTAGGCAAAGTCTAGTAACCAAGTGTTAACAGCGTATAGGTATGTTCGCTAAAACTGGTAAGCGTAGGGGAAGGCTAGCTTTTATTGTGATTTTACTATGAGGTAGGGAAATTCCATTTCTCTGCTGACGTCAGCGGGATTACAGGTTTATACTGATCTTACAAATAAGCAGTAACAAAAGAATAGGATGGCCTTATGACACAACATTTAGTGTTAACGGTAATTGGTGATGATCGCCCAGGATTGGTAGAGGCGTTATCTCATGTTGTCGCAGAACATCAAGGCAACTGGAGTGAAAGTCGCATGGCGCACCTTGCTGATAAGTTTGCTGGGATTGTGACAGTTGAAGTACCAAAAGAGCATGAGCAAGGTCTGATCAAAGCTCTGCAAGCATTGTCTTCTGTGGGGTTAAAAGTCTCTGTTGAAGCGGCCAGTCGTCGAGCATATTCCGATGAAGTGGTGGTGTTATCTGTGATGGGGAATGATCGTACTGGCATTATTCGTGAAGTCTCCAAAACGTTGAGTAGCTTAGGGGCGAACGTTATTGACTTAAACAGCTATTGTGAACCCGCGCCGATGAGTTCAGAGATGCTGTTTAAAGCCGAGCTTGAAATTACACTGCCCAGTAACCTGAGTGCCAGAGACTTAGAGAAAGCAGTCGAACAGATTAGTAGCGACTTAGTTGTGGAGCTAGCTGAGTAAGACTGAACTGTCTACGTAAATAAGAAATTTTACTGTAATTCAGGGAAACATTGTGCTATTCGTTGCAGCATTTTTAGAACCTGTTTCAATGATTATAAGATCATTGAAACAGGTTATCTTTAAGCACATGCAACTCCCTACCACGTTCCGAGCATTATCCAACCCCAACTTTAGGCTTTGGGTGATCGGCGCCTTTATCTCAAATATTGGTTCTTGGTTACAACGCACTGCACAAGACTGGATCGTTATCTCTCAACTGACGGATCATAATGCCGCGGCGGTGGGGGTTGTGGTGTTCCTGCAATTTATTCCCCAAATCTTATTGCTTCCTATTACCGGCTGGGCGGCAGATCGGATTGACCGACGTAAGCTTCTATTGGTGACGCAACTCTCAATGGCATTTTTAGCGCTCTTGTTGGGCATATTAGCGATATCGGGCGTCATTGAACTTTGGCACGTCTATGCTTGTGCTCTTGGACTAGGCATCGTTGCGGCCTTTGACGCACCTGCTCGCCATGCGTTTGTATCCGATGTTGTGACGGAAAAGGAAGTGTCCAATGCCGTGTCTTTGAATTCCATGTCATTTCATTCTGCGCGTTTGATTGGGCCTGCTATTGCGGGCCTCTTGATTGCTGGGGTGGGTGCTGGCTGGGTGTTCGTATTAAACGTTGTGACGTTTGTTCCTCTTCTTGTTGCGTTGTATTTGCTCGGCAAACGCACGTTAGCCGGTCAACAGGAGAAAACTGAGAAAGCAGAAAGTGCCGGTTTCTTAGCTGGCTTTGGTTATCTAAATCAGCACCGTGAAATGGCAGTATTATTGGTCATGATCGCGATGGTGACTGCGTTTGTGATGAATTTCCCAGTTTATCTTTCTGCGATGACAGTGCATGTGTTTCATGGCGATGCTGGTCAATATGGTTTGTTGATCTCAATGATGGCGATTGGTTCGATTGCTGGCGCGCTTATGACGGCAAGTCGCAAGCAACCGACTTTTGGCTTTTTAGTGTGTTTACCGGCTGGTGTTGCTGTGAGCAGTACGCTGCTGGCGGTGGCGCCCAACTTTATCAGTTTTGCGATTATGATGACGGTTTTGGGCTTTAGTATTCAGCTACTGACGATCTCTTCGTTTACCTTTCTACAGTTGTCTACGGTACGTGTTTATCGGGGACGCGTGATGGCCATCGCCTTGGCAACGATGTTAGGCAGTACAGCACTTGGTGCACCATTAGTCGGCTGGATCGCAGACAGTATGAGTCCGCGCTGGTCGATTGGTATCAGTGGTGTTTCGGCTTTAATGGCGTTCGCTTTGGGCATTTTTTATTACCGCCAATATTATCTGCCGCAACAGCGTCAATCGCATGAGTCTGCGTGACGTTCCCAAAAAACGTCACGCTTACAAGATTATAGCGTCTAGTTATCAAGAGTTGCCGTGTCACAGTCAGGCTGAGACGGTTGAAAGCCAAACCAGCTGGACCAAGCCTTGCGCGGATGCAAAACAAAACCTTCGGCGAGTGTTAACCCTTGCTCAATATAAATATCTTGGTGAGCAGTTGGGTCGACTGATACGTTGTAATCCGCACTCACGGTTTTTTTACCTTGTTTCAAGCGAGTAGATACAGTGGGGTTATAGATGGTTAAGGTGATTGGGTCACCCTGACCAAATCCAATGTGCTCACCGTTGAAACCTCCTGCCACCAAGATCACCGGTTCAACCCGACAAAGTTCCCCTTGTTCATTGGTGGTGAGATAGTTACCTTCCCCTTTGATACCGTGTAGAAACGGTAAACTGCCTGTTTTTACCGAGGTAATATAAACCACCCCTAGTGCCTCATCGGGTAGACTGGTGGCAGGTGCTCCCAAAGACAGAGCACCTATAAATACGCTGATTAAGTACGTCAAAACACTGTTCATATTGGCTCTCCTCTTGGATTCAGAAGGTGCGCTCTAGGCTGGCTAGGTAGACATAAAAAGTAAATCAGCAATAACATGCCGACAATTGGAATTAAGATCACCAGTACACTCCAAATGGGCATGCCTGTGTCACGAATTCGACGCACGACAATGGCAAAAAAAGGCATGATGGTTATGAGTGAATAGAGGGCATCCAGCCAGCCGGGATTATCTGTTAGGATTTCGAGGGTGGCTATGATAAGACTGACTAACAGGCTTATCAGCATGAACATCCAGAATGCTTGACGATGGGCAACGCCTTTAAAATCGGCGTAGTGTTTAAAGGCTTCGATGTACCAATACATCCTATGACTCCTATGTTGGAAGAATGTTAAATGTCGCTCAACGCTAGCTATGGCGCGTCCTAGATCAAGATATAGGACGTCAAGGAAAACGACTTAGGACATACTGATGTCATCAGATAAACGAGGAAGGATGTAAATATGTTGGCGGTGCCTTTGCCATTTGTTGTGTCATTAATGTTGTGTGTTTTGGCGGGAAGTCTGTGGCTACAACGACGCCGCTCGACCCCCTTAGCCTGTTGGTTTTTGTTGATGTGTGCCGCAACGACCGCGGTTGTTGGATTACGTTGGACATTGGATTGGGCCGTGTTTCGGACAATGCAGCCGATATTTGCCAGCATTATTCCTGTCGCAGCGTGGTGGATATTTGCGAAAGCGTCGAGTAGTCGCAAACCTTCGTGGCGGCATGCGGTAGTGCCTATTGCGGTGACAGTCGGTTCCTTGACCTATCCGCTATGGCTACCGCCATTAGACGTCATTATTACAGGGCAATACGTCGCCTATGGTGTGATGTTGTGGTGTGCTGCTAATGATGCTGAACATCCGCCAGAAAATGTTCGACTCAGTGATTGGCAATGGGCAATCCAGTCGAAGCGTGTGGCAGGTGTTATGTTGCTGTTTTCGGCCTTGATCGATGGCGCTATGACGGTTGATTTTATGCTGACAGATGGCAAACATGCGCTCTGGATACTATCGCTTGGCCATGGATTAATGTTGCCGATTTTAGCGCTTGCGGTCATGTGCATCAGCGTGAGTATGGCCGATGATAGCGCCATAGAGCGCACCGACTCTTCGAGCGCGGACGTCTTGTCAGAAGCGATTTCACTGCCTGAGGGCTCCCTTGCTGAGCAACAAGAGGTCATGGCGCGAACTGAGTCTGTATTGCGCGAGCAGATGTTGTATTTGGACCCCAATCTAACGTTAGCAAGATTGGCCCGTAAAGCGGGGATACCTGCTCGACAAATATCCACAGCAGTGAATAAGCTGACGCAGCAAAACATTTCTCAGTGGGTTAATCAGTTTCGTATCGAGCATGCGAAAACCTTGCTAAAGCAAACAGACGATCCGATTACTCAGATCTACATGGACTCGGGTTTTCAAACCAAGTCCAACTTCCATCGTGAGTTTTCACGTATTACCGGTATGACGCCGTCTGCCTATCGTACACAATCAAAGGTTAATGATTAATCAATCTGTGATTGAGGTTTGCGGCTGAGAAAAGGCCACTTTAATCGACTCAAATACACGCCCATTAACGTCGTTGCGACGCCGATTAGCTGTAAATGAGTCAGTGCTTCATCGAACAGAAAGTAGCCTTCAATGGCGGCCAACGGTGGTACCAGCAGCATCAGCGTCGACACCTGCGAGGCTTTGACTTTACGCAGTAGCCAGACCAACAAAAACACTCCGCCACATGACAAAATCAATACGCCCCAGCCTATTAATGCGTAGGACTCCCAACTTTGCACAAACAGGCTTTCTTGCAACGTCATCATAAAGCCAAAGGCGACCACGGCTGCGGCAAGATTCTGAATCGCCATTGAGGCCAAAATGTCAGAACCTGAAATCGACATTTTTTGATAAATTGAACCGAAAGCCAGACACAAAACCCCCGCGACACCGAGTAAGGCTAACCAAGGGCTAAAGGTGGCTTCTTGAACACCCAAGTTCAGCGAAGGGCTGATGACCAGCAGCAATCCGGCAATGGCGATAAACATTCCGATGACGCCAAGTAGACTGGTTTTTTCTTTGATCAGTAGAAACGCCAAGAGTGTGACAAGAATAGGCTGTATGGAACCAATCAATGCCATCACCCCAGCGGGGAGGCCTTGTGCTAAGGCAATGTAAGCAAAGCTAAGGTAAAAACTATTGAGCAGTACCCCGGCAAAGATATGCTTCGGCCATTCTCTCTTGGGAGGGAAGGCGCGCTTAAGCGCAAGTGCAAGCACGACAAAGATCGTGCCTGCTAGCGCAAAGCGAATGGTCAAATACACATTTGGGTCGATTAAGCCAACAATGAACTTTCCGGTGATAAACCCCGTCGACCAAATGAGAACCAACAAAATGTAGATAATGAGCATCCGTGCACCTATAAGGCAATGGTGTTTGACAGTTTAGCTGGAAACTAACATGAATACTCGTTCAATAAAACGAAACTTCTTAGAGAGCCAACAGTCCACTCATCAGGTCGCAAAACAGACTCCCTATGAAAGGTGAGAAGTGGTAGCATTTGCGTCCACGAAAAATAGCGTACGACAGCAAGAGACAGAGCCATGCCAACCTATACCGTATTACAACGAAATGATCAGATGCGAGCAGAACAAGACGCCGATGTTATTTATCAGCTAGGCTTGTGTGGCTATGTGGAAATTGGCTTTCAAGACGCTGATACAGCGGAACAAGCGGTAAACGAATATCTAGCTAACAATGAGCTGCAGGATAATTACAAAAGGCCATTAGGCCTACGTTGGTTGATGTGGGTGGGTGGAGGCGCCGCATTTTGTTGGTTCACTTACTTGATCTTCTTCTTATTGCCACTAGCGTTTCAAGACTAAGCGTTAGACGGTCTTGAATACACTTGAGCAATTGCGTCGTGGCGAGTTAGCGGGCGCGACACGGCTAACATTGAAGGAAGATCTGACGGAATTTCCGCAGGAGATTTTTTCGCTGGCCGACACTTTGGAAGTGTTGGACTTGTCGGGTAATCAATTGACGAGTCTGCCCGATGATTTGTCACGCCTGTATCGGTTAAGCATCTTATTTGCCTCGAATAATCCATTCAAGCAGTTGCCCGATGTATTAGGGACAATGCCCAAGTTAGAGATGATTGGTTTCAAGTCGTGTAAGATTGAAATACTTTCTGAATACTGCCTTCCCAAGCAAACACGTTGGTTAATCCTAACGGACAATCAGATTAAAGCGTTGCCTGAAAGCATCGGCCAACTTAGTCGGTTAGAAAAATTAGCGTTAGCGGGTAACCAACTGACCGCGTTGCCGGATTCCTTTTCAAATCTGACGAATCTTGGGCTGCTTCGCATTGCCGCTAACCAGTTGGCGGCCTTTCCTGATGTGCTATTCGCATTACCTAAGCTTGCGTGGTTAGCATTCTCGGGTAATCCATTTTGCGCCACATGTGATGAACATCTGGATTTTAAACAAGTGCATACAAACGATTTTGTATTGCACGAAGTGCTGGGGCAAGGTGCTTCTGGGGTAATTTCACGCGCTTCGTGGCTTAAACCAATGTACGGTTTTGACAAGCACGTTGCGATAAAAGTATACAAAGGTGAAGTGACCAGCGATGGCTATCCACAAGATGAATTGGATGCTTGCTTAACAGTAGGGGAGCATGAACACCTTGTAAAACCACTGGCCCATGTTCATGAGCCAGACTGCGCAGCGCTTGTTATGGAGCTTATTCCAGCGGACTATTACAACTTGGGGCAGCCCCCTAGCTTGACGTCATGCACGCGCGACACGTTCACCCAAGGACAATCCTTTAGTAGGCAGCAGGCGCTATACATCATCTCGCAAATGCAGACCTTGGTGGATCATTTTGAAGCACGACAAGTGAGCCATGGTGATTTATATGCCCACAATGTATTGATTAATCAAGACCATCATATTTTACTTGGGGATTTCGGCGCCGCATCCAAATACCACCACCTAACGCCAGCACAACAATACGGAATTCGCCGTATCGAACGTCGTGCATTGCAGTATTTTGAAGAGGACGTGCTGGGGCTAGTGCGCTAGCCCCAGTAACAGACACCTTGATTTATTTGGCTTTTAAAAAGTCAGCCACATTCAAAATGATCATTTCATTATCATCTGCGCGGCCTTGTTCACGTCCTACTGAGAATGGGAAGTTATTGTCATTCGCGACGATGATATGGTTTTCGTCGATGCGGTCCACATCTTCAATAGTGACAAATGGGAAGGTAAAGGTACCGTCCATAGTGCCTCGTGGCGCGATAGCATCAGGATCCTGGATATCCATTAAATCAATGTATGCAATCTTACGCAGCACGCCATTGTCATCGGTATCATTCAAATCAACTAAGTAAATACGTTTGAATTGAGCTGGTTTTTTCGACCAACCTTCTCGTGGATCACCACTACCACCGTCTCGCTCAATAATCAGCGCTCTATGTTCGTCTATCATATTAAAATCACCAATCGCATGGTGACTCTCGTTTAATGGATAAAAGCGAACGGTGTCTTGCCATGTTTTACTGTCTACATCAAATGACAGTAGGCGTAAAACAGGAGTGCCATTAATGTTTTCAGGCTGTCCTGTTTTAGCATCATAGATCGGTTTTTCGAGCAGAGGGTAAAGGGTTTTACCATCGGCTGAAATAGCCATGCCTTCATACCCGCCGGAGCGCATGCTCATTAGTTCAGGGGCTTTAGTGCCGGGATTAGATAAGGATTTAAATGCGTTGTCTGGCGAAGCATATTGCACACCCTCTATTTCGGTCGCTATAACATCTTGTACCACGCCTTGTTTATCAACATGGATTAACCAAGGGCCGAATTCATCGCCAATCCAGTAGCCATCAGTGACGGGTTGGATGGACTCAAGGTCAAAATCTGCGCCGGTTAAATAACGTTCGGGGCTGGTTTCATCAATGATTGGAAACGGAACTTTACGGTTAGGATCGGTTAAAAAGGTTGTTTCTTGGGGCATTACGCGGCCTGACTCCCAGTCTACTTTGACTTTGTGGAACATCAGTAAGGCATCTGCTGAGTTACTTTTGGTGCCAAAACCATTATCTGTCAGAACTAGGTAATGATCGCGGTCGATCACTCTAATCCCAGAAAAGCCTTGTAACGGTTGCCCTGGAAATGGTCGAGACAGACCCGTGTGCTCATCGCTAATGGCGTACGGTTGCTCAACGCGGTGACTGTCTGGGCCTGTAAATCGGCCAGAATAATTAAAATAGCTTGAAGCTGAGTCAGGTGGAAGTACAAACGTGGCAGCAGGCAACTGTGCATGCTCCTTTAATACCGCTGAGAACTTTGTCACGTTATCAGTATCGGCGGCTAGAGTAACACTGGACATTCCTATCATTGAGATCAAACAAGCTGAACGTAGCATAAAGTCTCCTATGACTTACTGTGCAAATGATGAGCCTGTTTGATCATAAGTAATAGTTATTTAGGTTTGATGACGGCAGCCTTATTAATGATTTTAAAAGCGTCAATGCAAAGAAGAAGCATCAATGAGTATTGGTGTAATAACACGGTATTCGACGTATCGGATGCCGTGCATTGCAGTATTTTGAAGAGGAAATGCTAGCGCTGGTAAATGGCTGTGGTTTGTTGCTCATTGGTGTGGTGGTAAAAATCCACGGCCTGTTGCAGTGATAATGGATGACTTAAGTAATACCCTTGAAGGTAACGCGCTCCTAGGTTGTTTAAGGTATCCATTTCGGCTTGGGTTTCAACACCCTCACCAAGTACCAAGCAATTGGTCTCATTGGCGAAGCCAATCAATGCAGCGGATAAAGCGCGTCGACCGAGATCTTGGTTTACGTTACAAATTAAACTGCGATCGAGTTTAATTATATCTGCAGACAGTTCTAATATATGTTGGAAACTGGCATAACCAGCACCGGCATCGTCGACGGCTAAGCGTAGACCACGTTCACGAAAGGGCTTTAGATCATTGCGGAACTGGTTGTAATCGTCGATCGGCTCTCGTTCAGTTACTTCTAACACAATACGATGTAAGGGTTGATCTTTAAGCAACTCTTTAAGCTTTGGTGAGCCCACGAATTTAGGCGATATATTCAGCGTTATAAAGCAATCGTCGGGTATTTTATCGAGAGACGCTAACGCAATGTCAATGGCATACAGTTCAAGCAGCTCGCCAAACCCAGCTTGTGATGCTCTATTGAACCAGTAGTCTGGCGTGCGATAAGGCTCGATATTGAATCTCGTTAAACATTCAAAACCAACTGTCTTTTTTTGTTGGTAATCGTAGATAGGTTGAAAAACAGACGATAAGGCACCACTGCGTATCATCGATGAGACTTCTTTTCGTATCTGCTTATGCATTCTTTTACGCTGTAAATCTTTTTCGAGATTACGTGCCGCAAAAGAAGAAAAGAGCGTCAATATGGATAAATCACGTTCAGAGAGTGTTTCGTCTGGTTGCTCGTTGAAGCAGCACAGCGTGCCGTAACAAGAGCCATCACTTAGGAGAATGGGCACACCGATGTAACTGCCAATAGTGAGTTGTTTAGTGATGGGCATTTCGGCGGTGATGGAATTTTCTCGGGTATTAGGGATCAAAGATGGCAATTTATTATCGGCAATCAATTTACAATAGGTTACTTCTTCACAGTCTTTTTGCCCTGCTGCGATATTGATCTGACAACCTTCACGTTTATTGATTTGAGTAATCTCTCGAAAGCCGTTCTTAAACCGCGAAAGAAAGGCCACATCCATATTCAAATGATGCCGGATGGACTCTACCAGTAAATTGATGTCTCTATGTATGATTTCTGAACTAAGATTCTCAAGGTCTGATGGTGCAGAGAGAATACTTAAAATAGTAGAGAATGCATGCTCTGAAAACTGTGTGTTCGCTATTTTTTGCATACGTTGCATTCTCCTTAATAGGTAGTCTTGTACGATGTATGAAATGAATTTAGTATCAAAATATTCATAAAATCAAACTGTTATATAAGATCGCCACTAGGCGAGCCGTTACGCAAGTAAGTTGTGTTTAAGATTTAAAGGTAATGCATTGGCTCTTTAATGAATGGCTCAGTTGCGCAAGTTGTTGACTGGTTTGAGCAACTTGGGCTGCACCTTCGTTTGATGTTTTACCGATATGAACAATCTGATTAACGCTGCTATTTATCTCATTGGCAACGAGTGTCTGCTCTTCCGCCGCACTGGCTATTTGTATATTAACATCGGTCATGTTGCTTACATTACTTGCGACAACATCCAGCGCTTCACACACTGTTCGAGCTTGGCTCATTGTTTCTTCAGCATGCTGAGCATTGATTGTCATAGCATTAACCGCTTTTTCGCTGCTACTTTGTAGTACTTTAATAATATCATCAATTTGTAATGTTGATTCTTGAGTTCTTGCAGCAAGTGTTCTGACTTCATCTGCGACGACAGCAAAACCTCTACCTTGTTCGCCTGCACGCGCCGCTTCGATTGCCGCATTTAGTGCCAATAAGTTGGTTTGCTCTGAGATGTCACTGATTACGTTAAGAATGTTAGCAATGCGCTGACTGTCGTTGCTTAGCTGATTAATGATATCGGCGGATTGCTTAATCTCATTGTTCAAGCCTTGAAGGTGTTGCTCTGTATGCTCTAACTTATCACGACCTATTGCTGTGGCTTCATCTGCTTTTTTAGCCGACTCGGCTGCTTGCGCCGCATTACTTGCAATGTCGTTGACGGTAGCCGTCATTTGATTCATTGCTGTCGCCAGCTGTTCACTTTCGACTAGCTGCTGATGCATATTCTGTTGAGTTTGATCGCTAATGACGCCTAGATGTTTGGCTGATTCATCCACATCATTTGTCGCTCCTTTGATTTCCTTTATAACGGTATCAAACGCCTCCATAAGGCCATTGAAATTATGACTGATTTGAGCAACTTCGTCTTTACCTTGAACGGGCACTCGGATACTAAGGTCTTTTGTGTCTGCTACATTCCGTATGATGCGGTTTAGGTTCAGTATGGGTTGTACCAGTTTTCTTGAAAAAACAATCCCTATTAAGACCGCGAGTAAGCTGAAAATAGTCAGTGTGATCAGGGCGCTTATAATAATACTGTGAGTGAGATCGGTTATTGTGGCAAAGGCTTCTTCGGTGTCAATTTCACTTAATAATACCCATTTTAAACCTTTGAACTGAACTGGTGTAAAAGCAGAAATTACAGGCACATTGCGATAGTCGTTGATAATGTTATATCCGGTTTGTCCTGACAAACCTAAACGAACACTTTCAGTGTTAATCGCTTGTAAGCCAATATTACTGTTACGTTTTACGATGGCATTTACTACATCATTACTTGTGTCACCATTGCGTAGTGCTTGGCTAAAACCGTCCGCGTCTTCAATGAGAAATCGACTTACAGTGATCGCTTTGGATTTTTGATTGACCAAATACGTTTCGCCGGATTCCCCTAAACCAGACAGCTGCCAGTTATGATTACTGGTCATAATGTTGTTAATGCCGTCAATTGGCATTTGGAAGATTAATATACCCACACGTTGCCCTTTGTCGAAGATAGGACTAGCGATAAATGAAGCATAGCTGTTATAAGATGGGAGATAAGCCTGAAATTGTGTGATTGCGGACTCTCCTTGATCAAGAGACATCGCCGCTTGATAAGCTTGCGCTAATCCAGAGTTTTTGTAAGGTCCATCTTTCAATGACGTCGCAAAATCGGCTTCTTTATAGACACTGTAAACAACATCACTTGTTTCTGCGGAGACGACAAAAATGTCATAGAAGCCAAAGTGTTCTAAGAAATTACGAAAGTAGGGGTGGTAAGTGCTATGTGCTTGATCGTAATCTGTTTTTTGATCTGTAGCGTCTAGTAAATGCTTTGATCCAAGAGGGTGCTTATTAGCACTGATGTACTGTTGTTGAAGGGCAAGAGCCGAATCACTTAGCGACGTATACAAAGGGTCTAGGGATAGACTTTCGCCTGGGTTATTGTATTTGAAAGTTGTTAAAAAGGATTGTTGATAATAATTTTTAACCGCTTTAAATTGCGAGTCTCTTGATACATTGGTCTGCGAAGAATAGTTTTTATAAGCTTGAGTGAACGCCCGTGTAGCTTCAATGATTAAAGGGCTACTCGATTCAGAAAGCAGCTGATCATTAATGGTATTTAGATAGTCTTCAAGGCTCGATTTTTTGGCTTCGCGAATAGCAATGAGTCGGTCTGCCGCCGCTTGCTCTAGTGCGACCGTCGCATCTTTTTTCATTTGCATTACTAGCACTGTCGTTAGTAAAGCAAGAGATATGATGGTTGTAATGACTAGAATAAGGATTGTTTTTAGCTTGATGGACATAATACATGTCTCCATCGGTAGTGGACATGTTCCCATCATAACGTTACTGATAAGGCTGAAATGTAACGTTTGTTAGAGTGCGTTAAGTATTTTTGTGAATGCCTAAACAAATGACCTTGAATCTGATAACGATCATATTGACTTAAAGCGACTGGTGGCGACGTTAGTCATAAGTGGTGTCATTGTGCTTCAACCAACCGTGAGGATGACGACCACGTGGATCACGATGCGTCCAGTGCATTACACCCCCTTTGTTGTTCCATTCGTATTCACCGTAAAATTCAACAGTATCGCCTCTGCGCAAATTTGGAATACGTGGTGCGAGATCAATGTTGTGCGCTACCAGTAGTGTTTGCCCGCTGTCTAGCTTTAAAATAAAGCGCTGATGCTGAGAGCCTTTGGTGTCGTCTTTTAATACGTTAATGACGGTCCCACTGCCCCGAATTTGCAGGTCACTTTGCTGAGCTTGGTACGCTTGCTGCAAGCGTACATCATCTGCATAACTGTGAAATGGCCACAGGCAGAGTAACATAAAGAGAAAGGGAGCGAGTGTTTTCATGATTGGGTTGACTTGATGAATATAGATAGCCCAATAGTAGTAGATAATCACTCTAGTGAGGAAGCAAAATTCACTAGAGTGAGGTAGTGTTATTAGCCCATACGATAGAACTCAGGGAAGATGGCGTTATCAGTAGGGTGTTCACCAGGTTGAACACGGACTTCGTCAGCATTAACACTTGGGTCTGTTCCTGGACGTGGGTCCCAAATCGCATCGTCACCAAGCCAGCGAGTGGACAGTGCGAAGCGATCTTGATCGGAAGATGAGTTGCCCTGTGCGCCGTGTAATGTCCATGCGGAAAAAATCAACGCATCGCCAGGTTCAAGGTCGAAACCAATCACATCAAAGCTGTCGCGGTCGGCCTCAATATCAGGACATGGAACGCCTTCTCCTTTGCCTGTCCAGCCAGCATTGGCGCCAGATGTGCCAAACGCTTCAGGCAAATAGAACACCCTATCATTATGAGAGCCGCGCACGAATTCTAGTGCACTGCCTTTTACTGTGACAGGGGTTAATGCTAGCCAAATCGATGCGATTTGACGGCCTCTGAATGGCCAATATGGAACGTCCTGATGCCATGGTGTCGGTGCGGAAGTGTTGGCTTTTTTGATCAGTAAGTGATCAAAATAAAAACGCGAGGATTTACTTTGCATCGCTTGAGCTGCTAAACGCGCGCAGCCGGATTCTTTAGCGTAGCGATAGATCAGTTCATTTGTGCGCCATAAGTAGCGATCGGTGAACATACGACCTTGCTGGCTATCTTTGTCTGAGTCGTTGTCATTACACAATTGGCTAGGGTGATCCAGTTGGTGTTGACCAAATTCAGTCAATTGCTGAATCCATTTGGTGTCAACAGCGTTGCGTACGCATACGACACCGTCTTGATGATACTGGTCTATTTCTGCTGAGGTTAACTGGCGTTCGGTCATCGCGTTCTCCATTTTTTTTATTGTTGACCAAAATATAGCCTAGGCTTTAGTATCAGATAACCTGATTAAGTAAATATGTAGTATGGAAAATTTTGATAGTTCTTCGTTGAGTTTGAAAAATCTTAAAACGCTTAAGTTAATTTACGAGCTAGGTTCAATCACGGCGGCAGCAACAGCGTTGCAACAAAATCAGCCAACCGTTAGTTATACGTTAGAGCAGATGCGCGTGGCATTTTCGGATCCATTGTTTGTTCGTTCAGGGCGTGGCATGGCACCGACTAACCGCTGTCATGAGATTATGCCTACCATCGATGAGTTGCTGCGAGGCATGACGCGTCTATTTCAACCAACCGAGTTCGTCCCTAGTCAAGCCGATTTAGACATCAGTATCAGCTGTAATATTTACGAACTTCAGGTCATTATGCCGCCACTTGTTGAGCGACTTAGAGCACTCGCGCCGAATATTCATCTGCTGTTTGGTCAATCGAATGTGAATGGGCATAAGCAATTGCAGCAAGGCCTATGTGACATATTGCTGTCACCTGTGGAGCACGATTATGAGTCGCTGTATAAACGTTCATTATATAAGGAGCGTTATGTGTGCTTAGTGCCTTCAGGCCATGTTTTAGCTGGCAGGCCAATTAGCTTAGAAGATTATTTGAATGCGAAGCATATTGAGATTACTTACGAAGGGGGCTGGAAACCGCTTTATTTGAATCGACCTGAGCTACAAGGCGAAGAGCTTAATATTGCGCTGCGCTTGCCTTGCGCATCGAATTTTATACCGCATATGGCAGGCAACGACTTAATCGTCACTTTACCAGAGCGCTTGGCGTATTTGATCAAAGGCTCGATGCTGGTTCAGGATTGCCCATTTGAGTGTGCATTTACCTTAAACTTGTACTGGAACAAATTGACGCACCTGTCGCAGGCGCATCAATGGTTACGGCAAAACATCACCTCGATTTGCGCTGAGGAGCTTCAAGTAGGCTCTAAGTAGTTGAGGCGACATCGGAAGCCATGAAGTCAGTCATATGGGTTAGCCAACATACTTAAGCAAAATGCTGATGGCGCACACTATGAGTACGGCAAATGTCATAATCATACCGCTTTGACGAAAGATTAGCGTTTCTTTATGCTGACTCACACCGTAGGCATGGAGTAAGCGGCCAAGACACAGCGCGGCACCAAAAATATGTACCAGCACAGGCGCGCCATTCATGCTTTCATACATCCACACTAGCAGTAATGCCAACGGGATGTACTCACCAAAGTTGGCCTGTACGCGAACAGCGCGAGTTAACAGCGTTTGCTCACCATCGCCAATACCGACTTGATATTTCATACGTAGCTTAATGACACGTGCACTGAGGAACACATAAAGGAAGGCGAGCAATGCTGCATAAATAGGAGTGATCATAAGGACGTCCTTGAGTCATAGGTAGAAGGTTAGAGTACGCTTGTCATGCTTGAGTGCAAGGTTAAAGTTCGAGAAAGTAAAACATAAAAAAACCGGAATCAGTTATCTGAATCCGGTTTTTAGAGGCGTTTTCGCTGCTCCGTTAGTTACGGATCAAGTAGTCGAATGCGCCGAGAGCAGCGGTTGCACCGGCACCCATGGAGATGATGATTTGTTTGTACGGTACGTTGGTAACGTCACCGGCAGCAAACACACCGTCCATTGAGGTACGGCCGTGTTGGTCGATAACGATTTCGCCACGCTCCGTTAATTCAATTGCGTCTTTCAGGAATTCGCTGTTCGGTACTAGACCGATTTGCACGAAGATTCCGGCTAGCTCTACTGTGTGTGATTCATCGGTAGTGCGATCGGTGTAGGTCAGACCATTTACACGCTCACCATCGCCCAATACTTCTGTGGTCATTGCATTTTTGATGATGGTGACGTTTGGCAGTGACTTCGCTTTTTTCACCAATACGTCATCGGCACGTAGTGTGTCGCTGAACTCCAATACCGTTACGTGCTCAACGAGACCTGCTAGGTCAATCGCTGCTTCGATACCTGAGTTACCGCCACCAATAACCGCGGTTTTCTTACCTTTAAACAATGGACCATCACAGTGAGGGCAATATGCAACGCCTTTGCCTTTGTACTCTTGTTCACCGGGTACGTTCATCTCTCTCCAGCGTGCACCCGTTGCTAGAATAATGGTTTTACTTTTTAGTACAGCGCCGTTTTCAAGCGTTACTTCCACCAGTTCTTTTTTCTCAATGCGGGCGGCACGTTGCGTTTTCATAATGTCCACATCGTAATCCAGTACGTGTTGCTCTAGATTTGCGACCATTTTCGGGCCGTCAGTGGCTTTTACCGAAATAAAGTTTTCGATCGCCATAGTATCGGCGACTTGGCCACCAAAGCGCTCGGCAACAATACCCGTGCGAATGCCTTTACGAGCCGCGTAGATCGCTGCGGCTGCGCCAGCTGGGCCACCACCAACGATAAGCACATCGTATGGGTCTTTTTCAGATAACGCAGCGGCTTGCTTGTCGCTCGCTCCGGTATCGACTTTGTTTAGGATCTCGTCCAGTGTCATACGGCCTTGACCGAAATGTTCACCGTTAACGTATAGAGAAGGTACCGCCATGACATTGCGTTGTTCGACTTCGTCTGGGAACACACCACCGTCGATCATGGTAGCGGTCACTTTCGGGTTTAATACGGCCATTAAGTTAATAGCTTGAACCACGTCAGGGCAGTTGTGACATGACAATGAGATGTAGACTTCAAAGTTCAGCTCAGTGTCTAAATTCTTAATTTGCTCAAGCGTTTCTTGTGCCGCTTTAGATGGGTGGCCACCTGCTTGCAGCAGCGCCAACACAAGTGATGTGAACTCGTGTCCCATTGGAATGCCGGCAAAGTTTACGCGAGCTTGTTCGCCTTTAGGGCCAACTGACATTTGTGGTGCGCGGCCTTGAGGATTTTCATTCACCGACAGCGTGATTTTATCGCTGTTCAATGCTTGTATTTCAGTAGCGAGCTCTAACAACTCGTTTGATTTATCGCTGTTATTAACGGACACAGTAATCTCAATCGGATTAACGATGTTTTGAAGGTAAGTGCCCAACTGTTGTTTCATATTTGCGTCTAACATAATGTTTTAATCCGTATCGTTGAGATTGACTGATGCAGTGTGCCTATAAATTTCGGGCGAGAGAGGTCAGCACCTGTCTTTTTGAGAGAAGAGGGAGGTGTGAGGTACCTTGGCTCGAAAATTATCGTGGGCTTTTAACGCCTTGCGTTGGAAGGCAAAGCCCGATGTTGGGCGCTAAGCGCCCAACAAAGGAAGAGGCGTCTTAGATTTTGCCTACTAGGTCTAGAGATGGAGCAAGTGTCGCTTCACCTTCTTTCCATTTAGCTGGGCAAACTTCGCCTGGGTGCGCTGCAACGTATTGAGCTGCTTTTACTTTACGCATTAGGTCTTCAGCGTCACGGCCGATGCCTTCTGCAGTGATTTCCATTGCTTGGATCGTACCTTCTGGGTCGATCAAGAACGTAGCGCGGTCTGCAAGGCCTTGACCTTCACGTAGAACGCCGAAGTTACTAGTGATCGTTGCAGTTTGGTCACCTACCATGTAGTAGTTGATTTTGCCGATCGCTTCAGACGTGTCGTGCCAAGCTTTGTGACAGAAGTGAGTGTCAGTCGATACAGAGAATACTTCTACACCCATACCTTTTAGTTCGTCGTATTTGCTTGCAAGGTCTTCAAGCTCAGTCGGGCAAACAAACGTGAAGTCTGCTGGGTAGAAGAAGAACACGGCCCATTTGCCTAGCACGTCCTTTTCAGAAATCTCTACGAATTCGCCTGCTTTAAATGCTGTTGCGTTGAATGGCTTGATTTGAGTGTTAATCATGTTTATCTCCTAAGTAAGTGTGTGTTCGCTGTTTGCGTTACCAACAGTGTCTATAATATGGGGACGATGTGACGAAATGAAATTGTGTTTTACTAAAACTAAGATAAAAAAAAACTATTAGGAATTAATAAAAGCTATTCGTCAGGATATTGCGACCGCACTTCCGTAATCTGAACCTTCAAATCTAAAGCAATCTCGGTAAGCTTGGGATCAAAGTGTTTGCCGCTTTGCTCTTGAACATAGTTGAAGGTTTGCTCGGTGGACCAAGCATTTTTATAAGGACGTTTTGAAAGCAGCGCATCGATCACGTCGGCTAAAGCCACGATGCGGCCTTCTAGAGGAATGTCGTCACCTTTTAAACCCGCAGGGTAACCTTTTCCATCCCAGCGCTCATGGTGTGTTAGAGCAATAGAGCGAGCCATATCAAATAATGGATCGCCTTCGACGGACAAAATCTCAGCCCCAAATAACGTGTGCTTTTTCATTTCTTCCCATTCATGCTGGTCCAGCTGTCCTGGTTTGAGCAAAATCGCATCGGCAATACCGATCTTGCCGACATCATGCATCGGTGAAGCATGGAAGATGCGTTCGACCCACTCAGGATCATCAACATATTGTTCGGCGATTAAGCGCGATATATGACTCATACGAATGACATGAGCGCCAGTTTCGTTGTCTTTATACTCAACGGCGCGACCTAGGTGGTGGATAATACGTAGCTTGCTGGCCTGCAGTTCTTTCGTGCGTTCTCTTACCATTTCTTGAAGCTGGCGGTTTTGGTTGTATAACGCTAGTTGATTACGGATACGTGCTCGGACTAAAGGCGGACTAATAGGCTTGACGATGTAGTCGGCGGCGCCGAGCGAGAAGCCTCGTTCTTCATCAGAAACATCATGCTTGGCCGTGACAAAAATAACCGGAATATTGGCAGTAGTTGGGTCTGCTTTTAATAGACGACAGACTTCGTAGCCGTCCATATCAGGCATCATTACATCAAGCAAGATTAAGTCTGGTTTCGGAGATTTTTGCGCAATGGCTAGGGCTTTAGGGCCATTGAGCGCTACTTTAATGCTGTAATCTTCCCGTAGCGATGCAACCAGAACGTCAATGTTTTCTGGAATATCGTCCACGACTAATAATGTGGGTTTTTGTCGTGTTTCAGCGTCCTGCTTTGAGGCATGACTTACATCGGTTTCTACCATTATGAATAACTCACTCAATCTACAATACGTGCTTTTAGAGCATCCAAGTGTTTTGCCGCTCTTTCAAAGTCATAGACGTTGACGGCATTGCTGATGGCACCCATCAAGTCCTTTTCTTCTACGTTTTTAAACTGTGGTACGAGCGATTCAGCAAGCTCGCGTGATTCAGACAGATTTTGTTCTATATAGTCTGCCAGTATTCCAAGCTGTTTACGCTTATCAACATTATTGATGAACTCGATATTTGTGTCAGAGACGACTGTCTCACTCACTTGGTTTTGCCACGTATCCAATGTGTTAAGAATAGTCTTTAATTCGGCGTTTACGCCAGCAATGGTCTCTGAAGATGGGTCATGTTGTTCCATTTGGGCTTCTAGTTCCGCGGCCAATGTCGCTAACGAATTCATGCCAAGCGTAGCCGCTGTTCCTTTTAGCGTGTGCGCTAGACGAGTCGCATCTTCGTACTCTTGATGCTCTAAATGATGACTTAGTTGCATCGAAAAGTCGGCTTGATTGACTCTAAATCGCCCAAGCAATTGAATGTACAAGGCTAAGGTTTGAGTGTGCTGTAACCCCGTGACTGTATCGATGTTAGTTGAGACCGGCAGTTCAGTTGTGTGAATCGTGTGTGTTGGCGCTTCAATGCCCACAACCGTTATCTCAGCGTTTACTTTTTCAGTAGGCATCCAGCGGTCCATGGTGCTAAACATGCGCTCTAAATTTATCGGTTTGGCTATGTGGTCGTTCATGCCAGCGTTAATGGCTCGAGTAATGTCTTGCTGCAGAACGTTTGCGGTCATGGCGATGATCGGGAGTGTCGCATACTCTGGTTTTTGTCGGATGATACGTGTGGCTTGATAACCGTCCATGACTGGCATCTGGCAGTCCATCAAGATCATATCGAATGCATTGTTTTCTAATTTAGTCAGTGCATCTTGGCCGTTGACGGCAATGTCTACTTTTATGTTTTGTTGCGAAAGCAGTTCTACCGCCAACTCCCGATTGATCTCATTGTCTTCTACCAAGAGTATGGAGGCGCCGTTTAGATTGTAGTAGCTCGTTACCGGTGATGGAGCGCTCAGCGTGTCTTGCCCTGTTAGGCGTTCGATACCGAGGCTCTCAGCGATGGTGTCAAATAAGCTAGAAATAGTGATGGGTTTGGTTAAGAACCCAGCAATATCCACGTTAGAAGCCGCTTGTTTGACTTTATCCAGTCCATAGGCGGTCACCATAATCATGGTTGGCAATTTAAGGTTGTGTACATGACTGATTCTACGGCAAGTTTCGACACCGTCTAATTCAGGCATTTTCCAATCGACCAGTACCAGCTCATATGGCGCTTTATTTTGATCGGCGAGAGCGATCATTTCTAATGCTTCGTAGCCATCAGCCGCTTCATCGCAAATCAGTCCAATACCTTCAACACAGCTTTTTAAAACATCGCGGGCCGTGTCGTTGTCATCAACAATCAATACTCTAGTGATGTCCAAAGAAGAGTTGCCATAACACAGTGGGATTTCGTCTTCGACTCGATCCAATACAACAGTGAAATGGAAAGTGCTACCGCCACCGTCTTGGCTTTCCAGCCAAATTGTACCGCCCATTAATTCGGCCAGTTGCTTAGAAATGGCTAAGCCAAGACCGGTGCCACCAAAGCGTCGAGTGGTTGAGGAATCTGCCTGTGAGAAAGAGTGAAACAGATGCTTTTGGTTCTTTTCACTGATCCCGATGCCCGTATCGGAGACAGAAAAATGTACTTCCATCTTGTCGGCCATGTGTTTTACATAGCGAGCACGAATGACAATTTCCCCCTGTCGGGTGAATTTAACGGCATTGTTACCCAGATTCAGTAAAATTTGGCGCAGTCTCGTGGCGTCTCCTTGGAAGACCTGTGGTAAATGCGTGTCGATATCAAACACCAGTTCAAGATCTTTCTCATCGACTTTAATGGTCAAAATATTGGCCACTTCGTTGAGCACGTCCTGTAAATAGAACGGCTCTGTTTCTAAATCTACTTTGCCTGCTTCTATTTTTGAAAAGTCGAGGATGTCATTAATGATACCAAGCAGAGATTCTGCTGAGCTTCGAACATTTTGTATGTAGTGGTGTTGGCGATCATTTAGGCCAGATTTCAAAGCAAGGAAGGACATGCCAATGATGGAGTTCATGGGGGTGCGAATCTCATGACTCATGTTGGCAAGAAAATCACTTTTTGCTCGGCTCGCTTGCTCCGCTGTTTCTTTGGCTTCTTGCAGTTCTTGGGTTTGCTCTGCAATTTCTTCTTCCAATTTACGTTTATAAGATTGCAAGGACAGTTGATATTTATGGCGTTCAGAGATATCGCGCCACGTGCAGATGATCGCCGGACTGTCATCGAGAACAACGGAGATCATGGTCATGTCTGCATAGACCAGTTCGTTGTCTAAGTCTTTAAATACCCATTCTTGATAAAAGTGTCCTTGTTCGAACACTTGTTCTTCTAATAGCGCCAGTTTATTTAGTGATTGCTGCCCATCGGACTGTGAGAAAGGTGACAAGTCACTCATGTTTAGCTGCAATAACATGTCTGTAGAAGGGTATTTCAGGGTGCTGGCGGCGGCATCATTACACTCAATAATAGCGTGGTCTCTAACAATCCAAGCAGGATCAGGGGACGATTCAAACATTGAACGAAAGCGGTCTTCACTTTCTAGAAGTTTGGATAGCTGGCGCTTTACACGCTTAGAGATGGCCCAAGATAAAAGTATGATTACGAAGACGGTGATGCCGCTGATCCATAAAATTGAGGTGCTTAAACGCGTCAGTTGCTCTTCAATTTGTGTCTCTAGGTTGTGAGTCTCGAATTGCACCGATTCACTGATTTGATCAATAAAGCGGGCTAAAGGTGAAAAAATGGCTTCTACTTGGTTATTGATTTGTTTGCGTTGCGTTTCCAGTGCGATTAACGCGAATCGTTCACCAAACAGACCACCAGATCCCAGCTCAAGGTTGTATAAATCGTTAATGTAGTGACCTTCACCATAAAGTAAGTTTTTAAGATCACTCGACTCTTTAGAGAGTGCTTTATAGTACATGGGGAACTGGAATTCGGTTTGAGAAATGGCATAGTCGAGTCGCTCAAATGTTGGCGATACTCGGTTATTAAGTTGATCATAGAGCATCGATTGCGTTGCTGTGAACGGTAAACTACTGATGACCATTTCCAACGTCAGAATGTCTTCGACTGTTGTCGTTAAAGAGCCCTCAATCGCATTCGAGCGAAGTGTCATATACTCTTTGCTAATCGCACTTTTATCCGCCGCTTGTTCTGCATTGCGGTATTTAAAGAGTAAAACACCTTCTTGTAGGCGTGAACGGCTATTCAGCGCTTTTAGTAGCGTTGCAAGCGCACTGGTTTTTTCTTGTGCACGCGTCAGTAGGTTGTTGCGCTCTGAGTTTGTTAGAACCTGTTTTTGGGCATCAAACCAGATGTTGACTTGGCTGTTTAACTCCTCGATTTGCTTTCCACGCGCTTGCAGAGCACGTCCTAGTTTAGCGATCTCTGAATTCTCTTGTGCAGACTGAATCAGCATACTCGTGGCACTTTTAAAGCGGGATTCAAGGTTTTGGTCTAAATACTCTAGATTAGTGTCTTCTAGCAGTGCTTGACGAAGGCGATTGCGCTGGGAGGGTACGACCTCACGTAGTTTTGACACGGCGCCTAACATGGCGGCTTGTCGGGCTCGCAGGTTTTGTTGTTGATCACGAAGGTCTTGAGCTGTACTAATTAAAATGGAGGCCCCAATGATAATCGACAAAAGACTAAACAGTGCCAAAAGCCACACAAGTGGCGTTACTGAAGACTGTGCTTGTCCCGATTTACTCATAGGCTACCTCTTATAAACTCATACGGTAATGTGTCTCCGCAATAAGTGTGCCCAGTTTTATGGTTTTTTAATTCTAACCAAATAGGTAGTTCAGTTTGACTCAGCAGAGTGTTTTCGACCACGTGTTTTTCGGTGTTTTTATGTAACCGTTGATATTGCGTTAGATAGCTTAGGAACTCTGCTCGAGTGGGGGCTCGGCTTGGGCGGAAGTACAATAACACTTGTTCAACTTGTCGTACCGCAATATAGCCTTCTAAAATGGCAGACGTTGGCGTTTCGGTGGAGCCATATCGCTCAAAATCCACTAAAAAATCTTTAACGAGAGGGTCGCTTAGATCGTTATGACACGGATGAAGCTGGGTTGATAAAATTTTTGCCTGTGTATGCTTGATCCGCTGACTTAAGGCGTCATGACTGACAAACGAAAGGGCCGCATATAACGGTGATACGCCATTTTCGTCTAATGAAGTTATAAAGTCAGCCGCAGCGGGATAGGTGCTGATTAAGAAAATTACTTTGGGTTGTGGGATGTGGGTCAAAATTTTTGCGGTGGCTTCCTCCGTTGATGGGTTATTACGCGTATAGCCGACTCGCAGAATATCACTGGAATTTTCAAGACCGTAGTGCGCTAGAGCTTTCATTAGGCTGCGCACAGTGATCTCTCCATAGCTGTCTTTTTGCGCGAAGATGGCCATATCACTCGGCGCAATATTGAACTCTTGAGCAACGACCTTTGCCAGTGAAGCAACCTCCCTTTGATAGCTGGCGCGATGGGTAAATATTAACGAACTCACGCCTCTACTTTTCAGCATACTGCTGCCTGTAAAAGGCGATATAAGAGGGAGCTGAAGTTCTACTAACGTGGGAATGGCCGCTACAATGGTTGGTGTTCCAACGCTGCTGATTAAGCCTACGATATTATCGTCTTCAACCATTTTCTCAATAATTGGAACGGTACGAGAAGGCTCATAACCATCGTCTTTTGCAATAAGAGAGACGGTGAAAGGCAGCTCTTTGTTGGTATTTAAGCGTTTTAAGCCAAGCTCAATTCCGTTCATTAGCTGATGGCCGAGCAGCGCGCTGGGCCCGGATAAAGGGCCAGTGAAGCCTAAGCGGATATCTTCTGCTTTGCTGATAAGCGGAATACAGAGCAGTGTAATGATCGAAGTAGCCGCAAACAAAGCGTTATAAACGCGCACAAAAAACTCCTCAAGGTAAGGATGGGGGCAGTATGTCAGTAAACGTTAAGAGGCGATTCCTTTCACATGCGATAGCTCAAAGTCTAGTTTAGAAAAAAATTATGTAAATCTCGGCTGTTAATATGTCATGTATTGTAAGGAGATGGGATTAAAGAGAGGCAGGCGCTAGAATTAGCGCCATTGATTGATTCGTGACATTTGTAAGTGTCGCTCGCGTTCTGCTTGGTCAATCGTCATAAAACGGAAGCCGATTTTATCCCCAGGCTTTTTCTGTGCCAGCAATCCTCCAGAAATACTCGTAACACAGCCAATTTTTGGGTAGCCACCGATGGTCTGTCGGTCTTTGAGTAAAACGATGGGATTGCCATCACTGGGAATTTGAATCGCACCATAGGCGATGCCTTCAGAAATGATACCAGGCTGATCTTGGCCGACGGCTTGCCCTTCCAACCGATAACCCATGCGATCACAGTTTTGGCTAAGAGTGTAGTCGCTGTTAAAGAAGCGAGCACGGTCTAGCCCAGAAAAACGAGCGTATTGATACCCTGTGACGACATCGATCTCGACTTGCTCATAGTTGGGGATGGCCAATCTAGGCAAGTGCCTTGGCGTATGGTTTGAAGTCGCGTGAAAGGGCAGTAAGTCGCCTTTTTGAACCTTGCTTCCCTTGCCATCAAAGCCTCCTAAGGATTCACGCATGACGGTAGCGACACTACCAAGCACCGGCGCCGCCAGAAAACCGCCTTTGACCGCCAAATACGCTCTCAAGCCGAATTTAGATTGTTGAAAATGGATCACATCCCCCGCTTTGATTTCATAAGTTTGCCACGGCATAGCCGCTTCGCCGTTGATCGTCGCCTCTAGGTCCGCCCCTACAATGGCAATGCTAGTCGGCTGTGTTGCTTCCAATGAGAGCATGCCAAACGTGATTTCCAGTTGTGGCGAATTATCTGGGTTATCCAATAGTGCATTGCCCCATCGAAAAGCGACTTCATCCATAGGGCCGCCCGAGGTAACCCCTAAATGCTGGTAGCCATGTCGCCCGAGATCTTGCAGCAATGTCAGCATGCCAGGCTTTAATACCTTAAAAGCCATCGAAATTACCCCCTTGTGCTAAAAACTCTTCTTTGGTCATTGGCTCAAAGCGAACGTTATCTCCCGCTTTGATTAGCGCTAAGCTGTCACTTGCCCAGTCCACTAAGGCAATAGGGGTGCGCCCGAGGATTTGCCACCCTCCAGGCGTCACACTTGGATAAACCGCTGTTTGACGCTCAGCGATGGCCACACTGCCGAGAGGGACTTTTAGACGAGGTGTTGTCTTGCGTGGCACATGTAAGACTTCAGGCGTATTGCCTAGAAAGGCAAAGCCAGGTGTGAAGCCAATGGCGTAAGCTCGATACGTCGTCGTGCTGTGGAGGCGTATCACTTCCTCTATGTCTAGCTGACAATGCGTTGCGACGTCCTCTAAGTCTGGTCCGACCTCAGGGCCGTAGTACACCGGGATAACGACTTCCTGGCTGGCACGATTCCCTGCACTGGACCAATCGATAGAGGCCAAAACTCCTTGTAGGGCTTTCTGAATTGCAAAACGGTCAAAGCAGCCGGTATCAAATACCACCAACAATGTGGTGTATGATGGAATGAGGTCAATAATACCCTCAAGCTCGCGAAGTGCGGTGGTCACGAGACTGATCTGATCTGCCACCGCATCACTGATGATGTTTGAAAACTGTAGTAAGCACGCTTGATCGCTCACTAGGCTGATTTCAATAGAAGTGGCTGCGGCAGCAGATGCTTGATTATCCATCATAAGGCACTGGCACCATCAACTACTTGGCGGATACGCTGGACGGCTTCTACGGCATGAGCGCCATCACCATGGACACAAATAGTGTCGGCCAGAATCGCTAATAACTGACCGGATTCAGTGGTTAACGCGCCTTGCTCGCTAAGCTGCAGGACTTGTTGCTCAATCAAGTCAAAGGTCTGATGTACTGCACCGCTTTGTTTGCGTGGAGTGAGGCGGCCTTCATCCGTATACAAGCGATCGGAGAAAGCCTCGAACCAAAGTGCTAACTGGTATTTTTCCGCCAAGGCTTTAACTTGATCGGACTCTGGAATGGCCATCACCATCAGAACCAGTGTCGGATCCAGCTCGCTGACGGCTTGCATTACGGTTTCTAGGACAGAGAAATCCGCCATCATAGTGTTGTAAAGTGCACCATGTGGCTTCACGTAGGCGACCTGAGTCCCGTGCGCTCTACAAATACCCTGAAGTGCCCCCACTTGATATTGAATAAGGGATTTAAGCTCTGTTGGCGCAATGTCCATGTTACGGCGACCAAAACCCACCAAATCAGGATACGCTGGGTGCGCGCCAATGGTGACATTATGTTGTTTCGCAAGCGCCACGGTTTTGGCCATGGTCAGAGGGTCCGAAGCGTGGAAGCCACAGGCAATGTTCGCTTGATCAACGTAGGGCATGATTTGCTCATCCATGCCCATTTTCCATGTACCAAAGGCTTCGCCCATATCACAGTTTAATTTCATAATAGCCTCCGTTAGCGTTGCGACATCGTGGTGGGTAAGTACGTGACGATTTCAGGAAATAGGGTAACCAATGCGATCGCTAATGCGATCAACAAAAAGAAAGGTAAAGCAGCACGAGCAACGTAAAGAATATTCTTCCCAGTAAGTGCTTGAATGACAAATAGATTAAATCCGACAGGTGGCGTGATCTGCGACATCTCCACAACCAGCACGATGAAAATACCGAACCAAAGTAGATCAATACCCGCAGCATCCACCATAGGCAGAACCACTGCAACCGTCAGTACCACAACGGATATCCCGTCTAGGAAGCAGCCCAAAATCACAAAAAACACGGTTAGATAGAGAATCAGCTCCATAGGTGACAGGTTCATGCTGCCAATCCATACCGCTAATTCTTTCGGGATGCCTAGGAACCCCATAGCAAGGGTTAGGAAGTGAGCACCAATTAAAATAAAGGTGATCATACAAGCGCTTTTTACCGCTCCCATTAGGCTTTCCATGAAACTACTCACGTTAAGAGAGCCTGTCACCGCGGCGATGATCAATGCGCCAGTGACACCAATGGCAGCAGCTTCTGTCGGCGTGGTAATACCACCATAAATCGAGCCCAATACGAAGCCGATCAACCCCATAACTGGGAGGAGTTGTTTGAGCGCTTTAAAGCGCGTATTCCAGCTTATATGCTCAGTCTTTGTCTGAGGTAATTCGTCTTTATGCAGTAACCCCCAAATCATGGTGTAGCCCATAAATAATGAAACCAATAATAAGCCTGGCAGTGCTCCAGCAATGAATAAGCGCGCAATCGATACTTCTGCCGCGACGCCGTAAACGATCAAGATAATAGACGGTGGAATTAAGAGTCCCAACGTACCAGAGCCAGCCAATGTGCCGATCGCCATACGCTCGCTGTAGCCTTGCTTTTTAAGCTCAGGCAAGGTCATACGACCAATGGTAGCCGCTGTTGCAGCAGACGATCCGGAGACTGCTGCAAAAATACCGCAGCTCAGTATGTTAACGTGGAACAATTTGCCTGGCACCCCACTTAACCATGGAGAAAGGCCTTTAAAAAGATCCTCAGATAATCGCGTTCGGAAAAGGATTTCTCCCATCCAAATGAACAGCGGTAGAGCTGTTAGCGACCAAGATGTACTCGCCCCCCATGAAGATGTCGAGAATAACAACCCGATTTGATAGTTCTCGGAAAGAATCAGTCCCAAACCACCGATAAAAATTAGGGTGAAAGAGACCCAAACTCCTAGTGCCAGCATGGCCAGCATGCCGACCGCGAGGATAATAGAAATAAGTGTTAAATCCATGGTTATTCCTCCAATGAAAGTTCGTCTTCATGACGAATATAGTGTGGGGATTGACCACGAATCGCACTGAGCCAAGCGTCCAGCACAGCAAGTACTAAGGCAATGGCGCCTAGGGCGACACTCAGTTGAGGAATCCATAAGGGAACAGGGATGTAGCCATATGACACTTCTTCATAAATGTAAGATTCGTACACCATGTAGCAGCAAGCGTAGGCGACAAAGGCGCTTAGGATCAGACCTAACGTCAGTACGAAGGCTTCTTGTACTTTACGTGGGCCTTGGTTGAGGCGTTGAATCAACAATGTGACCCGAATATGTCCGCCTTCATGAAAGGTGTAGGCCAAGCCAAAAAAAGTAGAGGCTGCCAGAGCGTAGCCAGCAAAGTCCTCGGCGGAAGGAACGATAAAACCAAATAAGCGCCCCACAATTTGGGCAAGTAGTAGAACGGTAATGATGACGATACATAGGCCTGAAAGCCATCCCGACATTCGATAACAGGTGTCTTTGAAATGTGTCATGGTGCTCTCTTCTTGAAGAGTGTCTCCCTCTGAAGCATAGAGGGAGACTCAGGTTGCGCGAGAAACGCTTATGGCTGGTAACGATCTAGGATGGCACCCACTTCTTGTGGATCTTCGGCTTTCCACTCGGAGACCATGGTATTACCAATCGCTTGAAGTTCTTTGATTAACGCATCGGATGGATCGGACACATTCATACCGTTGTCGATTAACTTCTGCTTGTCGCTCGCAGCGCGCTCTGCAACTTTTTCCCAGCCCAGTGCTTCAGCATGTTTTGCCGCGTCTAGGATGGCTGTTTGAGTGTCTTTATCTAAACGGCGGAAAGCACGTTTATTAACAACGATAATGTTCTTGGGAATCCAAGCTTTCACATCGGTGTAGTAGTTCACGTAGTCCCATGCTTGGCTGTCGACACCCGTCGAAGGGGAGGTGATCATGGCTTGAATAATGCCAGTACTGAATGCTTGTGGAATGTCGGGTACTTGGATCGTTGTCGGTGTTGTACCCATTAGATCAGCAAGGCGAGACGTAGATGGGCTGTATGCACGCATTTTAGAGCCTTCAAGGTCACTTAGCTGTGCCACTGGCATCTCCGTGTAAAGGCTTTGAGCCGGCCATGCGACCGCGTAAAGCAGTTTCATACCGCGCTTATCCAGTTGTTTTTCAACAGCTGGTTTAGCAGCTTCCCAAAGTGACTTCGCGTCCTCGAAAGACGTGGCTAGGAAAGGGATATTGTCATGTTTAAAGACTGGGTGCTCGTTACCCAAAATACCTAAGAATACTTCCCCAATTTGTACTTGGCCGGTTTTCACCGCACGTGGGATTTCCGTGTGTTTCACTAGAGAGCCCGCTGAATGCACGGTAATGTCTAATTCACCCTCGGTTTTGTCTTTGATTTCCTCAGCAAAACCGTAAGCAATTTGAGTCGGCAGGTTGCCGTCACCATAAGGTGTTGGCATGTGCCATTTATCCGCTATTGCAGAGGTAGAGAGTAAGCTGCCGAACACTAACGCTGTTGTGATTTTTTTCATTGTTCCTTGTCCTTTCAAAGTGAAGGGTTAGATTTATTTTTTGATTATGAAAATCGCCATGCAAAGTTAGGGCATCTGCACGGTAAAGCAGACACTAAAAGACCGCTAAGTCAGTGTCGAGAATATCAGTGACCAGCATCTTACCGGGAGCATGGGTGATACAGATCGGCGGTTTGGCATTACGAATTGCCAATTGCGGTGTCACACCACACGCCCAAAAAACCGGCACTTCGCCTTCACGAATGCTGACCGCATCGCCGAATTCTGGTTGGGTTAGGTCATTGATACCGATGGCTTCTGGGTTGCCAAAATGTAATGGCGCACCATGGGCCTTAGGAAAGCGTGTCGTAATTTGAATGGCACGAATCGCTTCTTTTGGTACGTAAGGACGCATGGTTACTACGGTATTGCCGTAAAAGCGTCCTGCAGGCGTTGTGGCGATATTGGTCTCAAACATAGAAACGTTAACACCTTCCTCAATGTTACGAGGGGTTAAACCAGCTTGGGACAAAGCGTGTTCGAAGGAAAACGAGCAACCTAAGACAAACGCGACCATGTCGTCTTGCCACAGCGCTTCGATATCCGCTCGACTTTCTACTTTTTCACCGTTGCGATAGACATAGTACTCAGGAATATCGTGACGCATATCGATGTCTTCCCCCAGCATAGGCATGCGGTAATTGCCGACTTCTGAAACACCGATCAAGGGGCAAGAGACAGGGTTGTTCTGACAGAACAGTAAAAACTCATTTGCGTAGTCTGCTGGTAGAATCACCACATTACCTTGCATCGCTCCCGTTGCTAGACCGCTAGTCGGGCCGGTGTGGTCTTTACGACGTATCGCTTGGCGGAGTGCTGAGGTCTGTTGCAACAAGGTTAACGATGACTGAGACATGATTGCTTTCCTAATTTTTATCACAGTTGGGTTGAATCAAGAGTAGAAGCACACCCTATAAAAAGTCTAATCGTGTTTTTTTGGCCTTTTTGATCAATTTTTTTTATCAAGTGTTCATTTGGGCGTATTCATTGGCGGTTTCAACAGCGATTTTCGCGGCGACTTCAGCGATGGGGTTAAACGGCTCGTCCGAATAGGATGCGGTGAATTTTAGCTCTGATGGCGTCCAAATGGCGCGAATGCGTTTGAGTGTTCCTGCTTGCAGAGCGTCTTCAATCATGACATCTGGCATGGTAGCAACGCCTACCGCATCCAGCGCTAAACTGCGACAGGCAGCGAGCGAGGTAGATGCAAAAAAGTGCGCTGGAGGCCCTTCTAACTCTCTGAATTTCTGAGAGATTTCAGCGTAAGGTTTACTGTTTCGGGCATAGGAGATGATTGGCCAAGGAGCCAGTTCTTCGAGATACAGCAAACGGTCAGGTAAGTTAAGCATTGGGCTGGCCACCCAAGAAAGTGAGAAGGTACATAAGTCTAAGTTGACAATACTCGGGTCATTAATGGGCCCCATTAACAGCCCTAAATCAATAGAGCGGTCTTTGATTCCTGCCGAGAGTACGGTGGTGATTTCGACAGTAAGTTCTACGTCCAATTTGGGCATTTCATTGTGCAATCGAGATAAAAACGTCGATAGCCATGTGTGGGCAATGGTTTCCGAAACGCCAATACGAATCACCCCCGAATAAGCGGTTGTACTTTCTGCTCGTTTACGCAGCTGTTCCGATTGGTATAAAATTTTCTCAACGTAAGGCAGTAAGTCTTTGCCTTTAGCGGTTAGAGCGATCGGGGCTGAGCCAACTTCTCGCTCAAAGAGTTTCACCCCCAGTTCGGATTCCAGGGCTGAGATACGTGCAGAAATAGCGGGTTGCGTAGTGTGCATGCGTTCGGCTGCTTTACGAAAACTGCCAAGTGAGGCGACCCAAACAAAAGTCTCTAAGCGTTTGTAATTCAATGAACTTCTCCCTTATACCTGACACAGCAGAATAACGGGCTTTAAACCTCTAAGCCAGACAAGTGTGATGCTCTTTCCTATGTTATTGCCGAATCATTGCGTCCAACTCTCTATCTATGCTGGTACGGGTTTTGTATGCTCTGTTATTCCTAATGGAGCGCAAAATGAACAAACTGATTTCCTTAATATTAAAAGGCTTGGTGGCCGTTTTACCGATTGGCCTGACGGTGTATTTTATCTATTGGTTGTTTACCACGGCCGAGACATTGGTACGCCCACTGGTATTGTTAGTATGGCCAGTGGATTACTATTTTCCGGGGCTCGGAGTGTTAACCTGCCTAGCTGGCTTGGCACTGATCGGCTTGGTAGTGAACTTTTACGGCGTTCGCTACCTAATGAAAGTAAGCCACAGAGTGTTTGAGAACATTCCCTTAGTAAAATCGATCTATGGGGCGCTGCAAGACATGATGACAGTATTCAGCCTGTCGAATAAAACTGAGCAGCAAAGTGTCGTGTCCTTGGAGATTCAGGGTATGCAATTGATTGGTTTTGTGACTGGCGAGAAAATGGGGCAGCGTTTGTTTGGTGATCAAAACTTAGTTGGGGTCTATTTACCTTTGAGTTATCAGATCGGCGGAATGACAGTTTATGTTTCACGTGAAAAACTGACGCCGCTGGATGTCACGATGGAAGAAGGCATGCGCATAGCCGTAACCGGTGGCGTACAATCGAAGAAATAAATTATGATGCAATTAGAACAACTGACGGAATTACTAGAAGAAAAAGGCTATCCGGCCAAGTTAAAAACCTTTCCGCGACGCATATATGTTGGCTCGCTGGGCTCTTTCTATGGCGTCACCATCGTTCAGAATGACAAGACGGGCGCGCTAAAAGTGTCGTATCAACCTCTCATTTTGATCATTGGCAGCCTATTACTGATTTACAGCTTTATTGTCAGTTATGGCAATGACGATATGTTATCAGCCTTAATTGGTATTACGGCAGCATCGGTCATTGCTAACTTCGTTAAATCACGACAGAAAAAGCAAGAAATTGAAGCGCTACTGCGAGATTTCGCATAATTTGAATGAGCAGTAAAAACCCGCAATTAGCGGGTTTTTTTATGTCTGAAAAATATTTTTTGTTTCATTTGAATGTTTTTTAGGTTTCATTTGAATTTTTTTTAGGTTTCGTTTGAGTGTTTTGCCATCAAAGTGACATATATTTGTCGTAATGTACCCCTCGTTTGATGTTCTTTATTCTTCCAGATTTTAGTTTTGATACGAGGGTTACGTACCATTAATAAGTTAGCTTTAGTTTCTACAGCAGTTGGTTTAGCTGTGTCAGGATCAGCATTTTCTGCAACACAAATTGAATGGTGGCATGCAATGGGTGGTGCCAATGGTGAAAAGGTTGTATAGATCGCTGAGGCGTTCAATCAGGCACAAGATGCATATGAAGTGAAGCCGGTATACAAGGGTAATTACACTGAAACAATGACTTCTGCGATTGCCGCATTTCGAGCGAAGCAGCAGCCAGCGCTGGTTCAAGTATTTGAAGTGGGGACTGCCAGCATGATGGCGGCAGAAGGTGCGATTTACCCAGTATACAAACTGATGCGCGAAACAAGACAGCCATTCATCCAGGACGATTACCTAAGTGCTTTCACGGGTTAAGTGCTGTCACGGGTTATTACACGGATGAAGATGGCAATATGCTGTCGATGCCATTTAACAGCTCGACGCCAGTGTTGTACTACAACAAAGAGCAATTTGAAAAAGCTGGCGTGAGCGCACCGAAAACGTGGCAAGAAATGCAAACGGTCTCGCAAAAACTATTAGACAGTGGTGTCGAGTGTGGTTTCACAACGTCTTGGCAATCATGGATTCAATTAGAGAACTTCAGCGCACGTCACAATATTCCGTTTGCCACACAGGCCAACGGTTTTGCCGGAATGGACACAGAGTTTGTCTTTAACCGTCCTGCTCAAGTCGCGCACATTGAAAAAATGCGTGAATGGCAGCAAAACGGCATTTTCAGTTATGGTGGCCGCCGTAGCGACTCTGCGCCAAAATTCTATAGCCAAGAATGTTCAATGTTTATGGGCTCTTCAGCGGGTTACGCTGGTATGAAACGCAATGCCTCGTTTGACTTTGGTGTAGCACAGTTGCCTTACAATGCCGAGCAAATCGAGACACCACAAAACACGATTATCGGTGGCGCATCATTATGGGTGCTACAAGGTAAAAGTGAAGAGCAGTACCAAGGTGTCGCCACTTTCTTAAACTTCCTATCGCGTGCCGATATGCAAGCTGATTGGCACCAATTTTCAGGTTACCTGCCGATCACACAAGCGGCTTATGAGCTGACCAAAGGGCAAGGCTTTTATGCGGCAAACCCTGGTACAGACGTCGCGGTAAAACAGATGACTTCTGTTGAGCCGACAGAAAACTCTAAAGGCTTGCGTTTGGGTAACTTCGTTCAGGTCCGTGACATCATCAATGAAGAGCTAGAAGCCGTGTGGGCGGGTGATAAAACCGCTCAAGTTGCATTGGATGCGGCTGCTAAGCGTGGCAACGCTTTGCTACGTAAGTTCGAAAAAGCAAACGACTAGTCATCACGGCCTCTCTATGAGATAGCCTCCCCTACAGTGGGGAGGCTGTTATTGCGTGTCTTCTGTTTAGTGACTGGTTGAGTCTTTTTATGTCGGTGTATTTTCCTCAAAAACTTCTGCCCTATCTGCTGCTGATGCCGCAGTTAGTGGTGACGGCTATCTTCTTCTTATGGCCCGCAGGACAAGCGGTTGAGCAAGCGTTTTATCAAGAAGATGCCTTCGGTTTAAGCCGTGATTTTGTTGGCTTAGATAACTTTACTGAGTTGCTTACTAGCTCAGAGTATTTCGCATCACTCAAAACCACCATGGTGTTCAGCTTTTCGGTGGCTTTTTTAGGCCTTGCGGTGGCACTTTGGCTCGCAGTCATGGCGGATCGGGTGATTCGTGGCGCGATGGTGTACCAAACTTTGTTGATTTGGCCTTATGCCGTGGCCCCCGCATTGGCGGGTGTATTGTGGTGGATTTTATTCGATCCAAGCATGGGCCCCATGGCCTTACTATTAGAATCCATCGGTATCGATTGGAATCACTTTGTGAATGGCGATCAGGCGATGATATTGGTGGTGATTTCTGCCACGTGGAAACAAATCAGTTACAACTTCTTATTTTTTCTCGCTGGTTTACAGGCCATTCCTCGGTCTTTGATTGAGGCCGCGGCGATCGATGGCGCAGGCCCGAGCAAACGATTTTGGGACATTGTGTTTCCATTGTTATCGCCCACTACTTTCTTCTTATTGGTGGTTAATTTGGTGTATGCCTTTTTTGAAACGTTCGGTGTGATTGATGCCACCACGCAAGGAGGGCCTGGGCAAAGTACCACGACCATGGTCTACAAAGTCTTCAACGATGGGTTTGTTGGTCTGGATTTGGGCAGCTCTGCGGCACAATCTGTTGTGCTAATGGTCATTGTTGGGCTGATGACGGTGGTGCAGTTTCGCTATATTGAACGTAAGGTGCAGTACTAATGATTGAAAACCGTCCTTGGCTGACCGGTTTCAGTCATCTCGTTTTGATTCTAGGCGTGTTAGTGGTCGCATTGCCGGTCTGGGTGGCGATTGTCGCCTCTACTGATCCTGCCAACGCCTTTGGTGTTGGCCATATTCCGCTGTGGTTTGGAGATCAAGCGTTCGCTAATTGGCATCAGGTGTTGATTGGAAAAGAGGGACAGGCTTCGCAAGTGCTGCGTATGACCTTGAACTCATTGATCATGGCGCTTGGTATTACGTTTGGCAAAATTGCGATTTCGTTGTTCTCTGCCTACGCGATTGTATTTTTCCGCTTCCCATTTCGCGGCTTGGAGTTTTGGGTGATCTTTTTTACCTTGATGCTGCCTGTAGAAGTCCGCATTGTGCCGACCTATGAAGTCGTCGCCAATCTTAACTTACTGAATAGCTATACCGGTCTAACGCTGCCACTTATTGCCAGTGCCACCGCTACCTTTCTGTTTCGTCAGTGTTTTATGAGTATTCCCGGGGAATTAGTCGAAGCTGCGCGCATTGATGGCGCAGGCCCCATTCGTTTCTTCTTCGATATTTTATTGCCAATGTCGCGCACCAATATTGCGGCGCTGTTTGTGATTTTGTTTATTTATGGTTGGAACCAGTATTTGTGGCCGCTGATCGTGACCACGGATGATGCTTACTACACGTTGGTGATGAGCGTGAAGCGTATGCTGTCCGTGCCAGATGGCGATATTGAGTGGAATAAAGTCATGGTGTCGACGTTGCTGGCGATGATTCCACCAGTGCTGGTCGTTATTGGCATGCAGAAGTTATTTGTGAAAGGTTTGGTAGACGCGGAGAAGTAAAGTGTCAGATTTAGTACTTAGAAATATCGGTAAAACATACGCCAACGGCTACCAAGCCATCCCAAGCATCGATTTAACCATCGAAGAAGGGGAGTTTATTGTCTTAGTTGGTCCGTCTGGTTGCGGTAAATCAACCTTGTTACGCATGGTTGCAGGACTTGAAAGTATCAGCCAAGGCGATTTACTGATTAAAGGGGATCAGGTCAATCACAAAGAGCCTGCAGAGCGAGACATCGCAATGGTGTTCCAAAATTACGCTTTGTACCCACATATGTCGGTCTATGACAACATGGCCTATGGCTTAAAGAATCGTGGTGAGCCAAAATCAGAGATTGAAACCAAAGTGAATGCCGTCGCGCAGATGCTGGGGTTGGAAGAGCTACTCACGCGTAAACCTCGACAGCTGTCTGGTGGACAGCATCAACGTGTGGCCATGGGACGCGCGATGGTACGTGACCCTAAGGTGTTTCTGTTCGATGAACCTTTGTCTAACTTAGATGCTAAATTGCGAGTGCAGATGCGCGTTGAAATTCGTGAGTTACAGCGTAAATTAGGGACGACGACTTTGTATGTGACCCATGATCAAGTGGAGGCGATGACCCTCGCGGATCGATTGGTGGTGCTAAATAAAGGCCATGCCGAGCAAGTGGGTACTCCCATGGCGTTATACGAACGTCCAGCCTCGACATTTGTGGCGCAGTTTATTGGTTCACCGTCGATGAATCTTATCCCCAGTTCGATAGAAAATGGGGTTTTGCAGTTAGGTGTGGACAGTCAGCTAGCTTGTCCACAGTTTTCCACGGATAAAGTCATGTGGGGCATTCGTCCAGAACATGTGGATATCGTACCCTTGCAGGACGCCGACTTGAGCCTACAGGTAAAAGCCGTCGAAGCGCTGGGCGCAGAAACATTGATTCATGGCTCGGTAAAAATCAGTGAAGATAAGCAATACCCATTTGTGGTGCGTTTGTCGGGTAATCACGCACCAGATATTGGGCAGCCCATTGGTTTAAGAGTGCCACAACAGGCGTGGCATGTATTTGATGCAGAAACAACGAAGAGGATTGAACCACTATGAAGTTGACCAAAGTGATGGGGCATCGTGGTGCGGCATTATTGGCGCCTGAAAATACCCTTGCCTCGATCCGAGCCGCCGCTGCGACGGGGGTAAAGTGGGTGGAGATTGATGTGTATCCCATTGCTCAAGGTGGCTTGATCATTTTTCACGATCATACTTTAGAGCGCTGTACGAATGGCTTTGGAAATACATTAGAAGCGAACTTGGAAACAATGTTGTCACTGGATGCCGGTTCGTGGTTTGGTGCTGAGCACGATGGTGAAAAAGTACCCACCCTTGAGCAAGCCATTGATTGCATCCAAGCACTCGGACTTGGTTTGAATCTGGAAATCAAATACGAAGACGCCGATGTGGAGCGGGTTGTACCGCCTATATTAGCCATGCTGTCAGAACGTTGGCAGGATAACGACAAATTGATGATTTCAAGTTTTAACTACGAGGCTTTACAGATCTGTTATCGCGAAGATAAACAGCGACATCTTGGCTACTTAGTTGAAGACGTGCCGAGTGATTGGCTGCTTAAGCTGGCAGCTATTGAAGCCTTTAGTTTGAATTGCTATTACGCAGTACTCACTGAGCAACAGGCTCGTGCCGTGAAGTCCGCGGGCTATAAGTTGTTGTGCTATACAGCCAATGAAGCGCATCTTGTCGAGCGGCATTGGGACTGGGGAATGGACACGATCATCACCGATGATCCAAATCAGTTCATGCACTTGGAGTCGTAGTTTGAACCTAAATGAACGTCAGCAGCATATTTTAAATTGGGTACAGCAATGCGACTTGCTACCAGTAGAAGAAATGGTTGAACGCTTTGGTGTGTCTTCGCAAACCATTCGTAAAGACATTAATCAGTTGGCGGAAAAACATTTAGTGCGTCGTCAACATGGTGGTATTGCCCCCGTATCGACGGCAGAGAATCTGTCGTTTGCCAATCGTCAGTTTTTGAACAGCGATGCGAAGCAGTTGATCGCAGCGCAGGTAGCAGATGTTATTCCAAATGGTGCCTCGGTATTTTTGGGCGTGGGGACCACCGTCGAATTTGTCGCTAAAGCGTTGCTGAAACATCAAGACCTAAAAGTATTTACCAATAATCTTACGGTGGCGACTATCTTTGCGCTGACACCGCAAACGTCTGTTCATATGACCGCGGGAAGTATGCGTCATCGTCATTGTGACCTAGTTGGGTCAGACACCATTGAAAGTATGCGTAAGTATGTCTTTGACTATGGCATTTTGGGCTGTGGTGGGTTGCATGAGCGTTTTGGTGTGCTGGACTTTGATCCAGACGAAGCCAATTTAAGTCGAACGTTGATTGAACAAAGTCGCCATGTTTTATTGGTTGCGGACCAATACAAATGGGGGCGAAAAGCCAGTGCACGGGTGGCGGGTTTTGAACAAGTCGAAATGCTGTTTACGGATGATATTTCAGCCCCACGACAACAGCTACTTGAAGCGCAAGGGGTGCGTTTAATATCAGCAAAGGAGGCGACAGGTGAGTAACAGCCCGCAGTCGTTAGAGTGGTTGGACGCCTCTGTATTGCGGCAGGTGCGATACCTTTTTACTGACTTTGATGACACGTTAACACTGCATGGCCGCTTACCTGCAGTGACGTTACAGGCACTATACGATCTTGAGGCGGCGGGCATACACGTGATTCCGGTTACCGGTGGTTGTGCCGGATGGTCAGATATGATGGTTCGAGTCTTGCCGATTGCGGGTGTCATCAGTGAAGGGGGTGGGGTGTTTTTACAGCCGAGTCAGCGTTCAGTGCAGTACCATTATTTTAACGATGAAGCCGCTATGCGCGCACAGCAGGCCGAATTGCTGGCGCTGATACAGCCTCGATTGAAACGATTTTCTGCCCTGTCATTGACGAAAGATCAGCAGTTTCGACTAACCGACGTAGCGATTGATTATGCGCAGGACATCGTTCCACCGGCGACTCAAGAAAAAGAGGCATTGCTAGCCGATTTGCTGACTCTTGGATTAAATGCAAAAGCCTCTTCGATTCACATTAATATTTGCCAAAAAGGGGTGGATAAATACGCGATGACTGAGCGTGTTTTAACCGAATTCTTTGGTGTTTCTAGCAAGGCGGCAAAAGAATGCGTGCTGTATGTTGGCGATGCGCCTAATGACGAAAGTATGTTTGCTCAGTTTCCGCTAAGCGTTGGGGTGGCTAATATCGCCCCCCATTTGGATACGTTGACCCATTTGCCTCGTTTTATTACCAATGGGGCTGGGGGCGCTGGGTTTGCGGAGTTGGCTGAAAAAGTGCTCACCAGCCGTCCATAAAAAAACGCTGCATCATGCAGCGCTTTTTATAGATCTAGAAACCTAGATTTGATTAGAACAAGTTCTCGATAGCGATGTTACTGGAGGGGGCTTGTTCAGACGATGAATTGTTCTGCGTATTGCTGCCTGCTTGTTCAGAGCGAGCGCTCATGCGTCGTTCGGGCACATGGTCTTTACGGAACATTTCAAACATGGCATTTGATTGCCCCGGTAATGCACGCTCGCCTGTATCCGGATCAATTCGCACGGTAACCAGTGATGAGGGCTTGTTGACGTAGCTGGCGGGGGTATCTGCTAACGCCGCGCGCATGTAGTTAATCCACGTTGGCAAAGACGCTGACCCACCCCATTCTCCACGGCCTAGTGGCGACATATCGTCAAATCCAGTCCAAACCGACGTGACAATGTCACCGTTGAACCCAGAGAACCAAGCATCACGTCCGTCATTGGTTGTACCTGTTTTACCGGCAATGTCACTACGTTCCAGTACACGAGCACGACGTCCAGTGCCATAACGAATCACGTCTCGCATAATGTCGTACATGATATAGGCAATGTCACTGTCGATGACTCGGGGGGCAACAGGGAGCTCGATCACACCGCTGTCCGTATCAAATAACCCTTTGTTGGGGGCATCAGGATTGTCGATATCATTTTCTAGCATTGTGCAGTCGCTACACACCGTCATTGGCTCAGCTTGGAAGACGATTTCACCTGCACGGTCTTCAATACGATCAATCAAGTAAGGCTGGACACGATAGCCACCATTTGAGAAGACAGCGTAGCCTGTCGCAATTTGCAAAGGTGACAAGTTTGCGCTGCCTAAAGATAATGATAAGTTGCGTGGTAGCTCATTGGGATCAAAGCCAAAGTGCTTAACGTATTCGAGCGTTGGGCGGATGCCCATTTCATCAAGTAAGCGAACCGATACGACGTTTTGAGAGCGGTATAAGGCTTGGCGCAAGCGTGTTGGGCCATAAAATTTACCGCCGTCATTGGTCGGGCGCCAAGCGCTGGCTAAGTTACTGTCATGGAATACTACAGGCGCATCATTGATCACCGAAGCGGCTGTGTAGCCGTTGGCTAACGCGCTGGCATAAATAAATGGTTTAAAGTTAGAGCCCGGTTGGCGCTTAGATTGCGTGATACGGTTAAACTTGTTGCTGAAGTAATCAAACCCACCCACTAAAGATTCAATCGCTCCATCTTTGCTGTCCAAAGAAATTAAGGCACTTTGTACGGCAGGGGATTGCGCTAGACGCCAAGTTGTATTGTCATCTGGACGCAGTTGAATGATGTCGCCAGCGACCAATACATCGTCAACTGTTTTAGGGTTTTTGCCATGGTAGTTTTCATTGATGTAGGGTGCGGCCCAGCTTATGCCATCAAAGGATAAGTCGAAGGTGCTGCCATCTTCTAGGCGAAGCTTCGCATTGGTATCTGTTGTTTCAAGCACAAGAGCAAGAGTCCAGCTCGGAATATTGCTGAAGTTTTTAAAGACGTCTTGCTGTTCTTCTAGTGTCGCGGAGACTAAATTGGTACGAGTGTCTAATGTGCCGCGGTAACCATGGCGCTCATCGTACGCCATCACGCCATCGTAGACGGACTGATTGGCGTTGTTTTGACGTTCTGAATCGATGGTGGTGTAGACCACCAAACCTTCGGTGTAGAGTTTTTCTCCGTAGCTTTGGTACAGTTCATGACGCACCATTTCAGCCACGTAATTGGCTTCAATGTCGGGTTGAATGCCGTAGTTCTCAGCCGTCACCGGCGCTTCAACAGCATTTTGATAGGCCTCTTTCTCGATCATTCCCAGTGTTAGCATTCGTTGAAGAATCCAATTACGGCGGATCAAGGCGCGTGAAGAGTTCGCAACTGGATTATAGCGTGAAGGCGCTTTCGGTAAGCCTGCGATCATGGCGTATTGTGCCAACGTCAATTCGTCAAGATGCTTACCATAATAGACTTGGGCCGCCGCTTCGAAGCCGTATGCACGTTTACCCAAGTAGATTTTATTCATATAAAGCTCAAGAATGTCATGCTTAGACAGTTCTTGTTCCAACTTCAATGAGATGAAAATCTCGGTAAACTTACGCATGAAGGTCTGTTCAAAAGACAAGAAGTAGTTTCGCGCTACTTGCATGGTGATGGTACTACCACCACTTTGAATCTCCCCCGTTGAAACCAATTGATACGCGGCGCGCAATAAGCCAACAATATCGACACCAGGATGATGATAGAAGTTGCTGTCTTCCGCGGCCAATACGGCATTCTCTAAATCATGCGGAATGTCTTCATAGCGGATTGGTGAACGGCGTTGTTCGCCAAATTCGCCAATGAGCTTTTCATCTCGCGTATAAATACGCAATGGGATCTGCAGCTCAATGTCTTTCATTTCCTCCTTGGTCGGAATGCTGTCTTTCACCTGTTGATAAACACCATAGGTAATGCCAACAGTTGCCAAGGCGCCAAGAAGGGCAAGGATAAAGAGTATTTTGAATGTTTTGGCCATGATCGGTCACTGGTTATTTTGTGTTCTGACGATTATACCTGACTTGTGTTGACCTTGGTGGCTTGTGGGGCTGAATTTTCATGTTATCTTGTTGTAAAGATATGGCGCTGATTGCATAAGTAAGTTCATAATCGCGTCATCATCAAAAGCTATGGATGGCTTTACTATTTTCATGGAGGGAACCATGCATTTTCTCGCGCGACCGTATTTATTGGTTTGGCGGCAAGACCACTGGCAATCATATTATTGCAAAGACTACTTTCACTGTAATACTCAGGCAAACCAAAGGGATGCATTGTCAGTTGGTAATGTATCTATTGATGATGCGTTAAAGCAGTTGGCTGAATTGTTACCCTCGCATGCCTCTAAGCCTGTGGCTGTTCTGTTGCCAGATCATTGGTTGGAGAGCGATCAATTTGAGCTGGATACAGAGTTACCCCAATCACTGTATCTGATGGCGGCTCATACTCAAGCGAGCAATGTCACTCGACACGATGCTCAGCAGCATACGCTCAGTTATGTGGTGATTGCTAAAAGCGATCAATCGTTATCCATGTATGTCGCAGTGTTACTTAAAAAATACCATGAGATTTTTCAACAGCTTGGTATTAAAAAGGTATTCAGCGAGCGCGCTATTCAGGTGAGTAATGCTCACTCATGGCGGGTCCTTCGCTCTGTTATGAGACCGTTCTCATCCTACCAAAAAGATTATCTTGAGCGTCGTGCAGAACGAAATTCACGAATGGTACTGGTCGCATGTATTGCTTTGGTGGCGCTTTCAGGCATTTGGGGGAGCGTAGTGATTCGCAATTTAACACCAAAATCTGTGGACACATTTAAGTGGCCTTGGCCAAGTGTGGGGCATCATCAAACCCATGTGGTGGATAGCTTAACTCAATTGCGTACTCTGCCTGTTAATGTTCGGCTAGACGACATGTTAGTCACTGAGGATAAGGTGCATGTGACGGTTACGGGAAATTCCAGTGATGTTCAAGTATGGCAAGAAAATTGGCCCGATAGATTACCGCCACTTGAAGTAACTATGAGTGAGGAAGTGCTATGAAACAAAACATCTTTCAGTCTTTTTCCTCGCCTAAGTATTTGAAATGGTGGCTGGTAGTTGAGTGTATCCTAGTGGCTTGGCTTATTAATGTGCTGTGGCAATACAAATTAGAACGCCAAGTGGCGATAGATCGTTATCAGCATCAAGAACAGCAGTGGCGCACTATTGCGCATTCTCTCAACATGTTACCGCAAGATTTTCCGGTGACACTGCTGAAACAAAATGACACCGTCATTGGTATGCACATGGTTGCGTCCATGTCATTACCTCAGTGGTCGACGGTGCTAGAAGCGATACAGCAGCGTTTTTGGTTAACGCCGGAAACGGTCGTATGGCAGCGTCATAATGAGCAATGGCGAGCTGATATTCGCTGGCAGCTGCTTCGTCCAAGCACATTAAAACCCGAAATAAATATCCTACCTTTTGAGCAACGAGCCTATCGGCCCCATTCCGGGGAATTAATCAGTACTGTTCACGGTGCGAGTTCCGCGGCCTTGATTAAGGTGAATCAAAAAGAACTGTGGCTACACGAAGGGCATTGGTCACCAGAGCTCCAAGCCACACTTGCTCAGATCGATCAGGACTTCGTGATTTTGCAAAGCGCGCAAGGACTCACCCAGAAACTGTACATGACGGGATTAAACACACTGGAGCAATCACAAAAGGAATACTAAATGCAGTCACTCAAAACATGGATGGTTTTATGTGGGCTTTATTTTACGAGTATGACGGTTCAGGCTCTAGACGTGTTTGTCCGCCAACAGCCGCTACAACAAGTGTTACCTCAGCTTGCGGCTGAGTTAGGGACCAGTGTGGTAATTGACCCCAATATTGATGCGGATATTACGCTGTCTATCCGAGACGCCAATTGGCAGCAAATACTCAGTGCTGTGGCACAACAGCTAACATTGTCACTCAGTTGGCAAGACGAGATTGCGATTTTGACGCAGAGGCAAGAGGGGGCTTTAGCCTCAATGAAAAGTGAATCAAGTGACGAAGAATGTGCCGATCGCATTTGGCATTTGAAACACGCAAAAGCTGGGCTGGTAGGAGAGCATGTAAAGCAGTTCTTCACGGGAATAAAAGTCATTGTAGATGCCCGAACCAATGCCATTATGACCCATTACTGTGGCACCGAAGAGGTATTAGGCAGCGCTATTGTCTGGCTAGACAGTCCTATGAGACAGATTGAGATTGCGGCTGAAATCGCGCAAGTCAGTGATTCAGTACAAGAGCAGCTGGGTGTTAACTGGCAAGCACGATTAGTCGATCAAGTGGACAGTGGTTTGATTTCTAATGTGGACTTAGGAATTGCGTCGGCACCCATCAGCGTGGGGCTGTCCGGCGTTAGTGGCAACCTAAACTTGTCGGCGACATTGGATTGGCTTGAACGTAATGGCTCCGCGAATATTATTGCGCGGCCGAAAATTGTGACCTCAGAAGGGCAGCCTGCACGCATCGAGTCAGGTACCGAAGTGCCTTACCAAGTCATGGATGATGAAAACTTAAGTGTGGAGTTTCGTCAGGCGGGGCTGGTGCTGGAGGTAACGCCAGAGGTAAAAGATGCGACCACATTGCTGTTAAACTTAAAGATACACCAAGATTCGGTTGGGGATATGGTTAATGGTGTCCCAAGCTTAGAAACCAATCGAGTTCAGACGCAAGTGGAAGTCAGCAGTGGCGAAACTCTAGTATTAGGAGGTATTTTTAGAGAAGAAAAGTTGGTAACGGTCAGCAAAGTTCCCGTGTTAGGGGACGTGCCATTATTGGGGGCGTTGTTCCGTCAGCGGACTGAACAGCAAGAAAAGAGGGAACTACTTGTATTTATTACGCCAAAACTGCTAAAAATGTCGGTAAACTAGGCAGTAGCCGAAATACAGTTAACTTCGAAGTACTAAAACATGATTAACGCCCCGACTATTATCTTAGTGGGTCCAATGGGAGCGGGTAAAACCACCATCGGACGCCTTCTGTCGCAACAGTTAGACAGAGAATTTTACGACTCTGATCGGGTAATTGAAGAGAATGCCGGTGCAGACATCCCTTGGATCTTTGAAAAAGAAGGTGAGGAAGGTTTTCGCCGCCGTGAAACTCAAACCCTACAAACCATGCTAGAAGCGGATCAAACGCCCGTTGTCTTAGCAACGGGTGGCGGTATCGTCATGAAAGACGAAAACCGCGATATGCTGAAACATCAACCCTTAGTCGTGTACCTTTTTGCTTCGGTGACGCAGCAATTACAGCGTACCTCTAAAAGTAATCATCGCCCATTATTAAAACAGGGGAACCCTAAAGATACGCTGACGCGTCTATTTACGGTGCGAGACCCTTTGTATCGAGAAGTGGCTTCTGTCATTGTTGAAACCGATTCTCGTCATCCTAAAACCGTTGCTAATAAAGTAATGGACGCGATTAAAAAGCATTTAGCTGCGGAGGCTTAAATCATGCGCACACTTACCGTTGATCTTGGAGATCGCTCTTACCCGATATACATAGGCGCGGGTATCCGCCAGCAGAAGCAACTGTTTAGTGATGCCATTGCTGGTAAGCAAGTCATGGTTGTGACCAATACCACTGTGGCAGAACTTTACTTAGCCGATGTAATAGCAGTATTGGGTGATGACTACCAAGTGGATACATGCATTCTGCCTGACGGCGAACAGTATAAAACACTGGAAACGTACGAACGCATTATGTCTTCGTTGTTAGAAGCGAAACATAACCGCACGACAACAATCATCGCATTGGGTGGTGGGGTGGTAGGTGACATGGCCGGTTTTGCGGCGGCGACGTATCAGCGTGGCGTGCCATTTATCCAAGTGCCGACGACCTTATTATCACAAGTCGACTCTTCGGTAGGCGGCAAAACCGGTGTCAATCATCCGCTTGGCAAGAATATGATTGGCGCTTTTTATCAGCCGCAAGCGGTGATCATTGATACGGATACGCTGAAAACATTGCCAGAGCGTGAGTTATCAGCGGGCATGGCCGAGGTCATCAAATACGGTTTGATCTGTGATGCCCCATTCTTTGCATGGCTTGAAGAGAATGTTGACGACTTAATGACACTAGATGGTGAGAAAATCACCCACGCTATTTATGAGTCTTGCTTCGCTAAAGCTCGAGTAGTAGCGCAAGATGAAAAAGAAGGTGGCATTCGTGCTATCTTGAATTTGGGCCACACATTTGGCCACGCGATTGAAACAGAAATGGGCTATGGTCAATGGCTACACGGAGAGGCGGTCGGTGCGGGTACGGTATTAGCGGTCGACCTTTCTTGGCGAATGGGCAATCTGACTGAACAAGATGTTGAGCGCAGTGTCCATTTATTGGCCAAAGCGAAATTGCCAGTGTTGCCGCCTAAAGGCATGACACGGGAAGCGTTTATTGCACGTATGTTACTAGATAAGAAAGTATTGGATGGGAGCTTGCGTCTAGTACTGTTACAGTCATTGGGTGAAGCCTACGTTACATCAGCCTTTTCCATGGATGATTTCAACGGCTGTTTAGACGATGCTATTGAAGCGGCAAGTGCCCAATAAATAACCCTAAGACTTGAGGACACCTATGGCGGAGCCAAACTTTCAGTTTAATCTGGAGGAAGCCTTAGATCAGCAACCTAAAGTGATGCTGAGGAATCCGTTTGGCTCAAATGACACTCAAGTCTTCTTTTCTAGCGAAGAGCGTAACCAGCAATTAGGTATGCTGGAGCATCTAAGTCGATATTCCAACTTGTTGTCAGTAATACGCGGTGCCAGTGGCAGTGGTAAGACGCGCTTTTTACAGGAGTTTATTCGACTGCAGAATGACACGGCTGTGATTAGCCATGTGAAAGCATCGATGTTGATGACCGCCGGTCAATTGTTGCAAGCCATTTATGCAGACTATGCGGATGTGTTAGACAGCAGTAATGCTGGTACGTCGTTTGGTCCGCTGTTGAAGTTTGCACATGAAACGGAAGTCAAAGGACAAAAGGCCATTATCTTGATTGATAATGCCCACGAGCTAAACACGGATGCTGTGACAATGTTGATGGACATGATGTCATTGGCGACAGAATCTCAAGAAGTCCCTCACGTAGCATTGTTCACAGAACACTCCTTAAGTCGTAATTTAGACGCCTATCAAAAGAGTCGTTACGAGCAACTTAGTCATGAGCTGAAATTAGAGCCATTTTCGCTGGAGCAAACACGTGCTTATATGCTGCACCGTGTTCGTGCAATTGGTGGCGGTATCAACCTGCCATTCAGTGATAAACAGGTTAAAAAGATATTCCAGCAGTCAGAAGGTCAACCTGGCGGCATCAATAAAGCCGCTTTAGCAATGATGGGCGATGCCACTGCAGCGCAATCATTGGGCAAAGAAAAGCGCGCAGGCTTTAAGTTTAAAGGTGGGTGGTCGTTTGGTTTTCCGATTGTCCATATGGCTTTAATGTCTATTATTATGTTGGGTATTCTAATCGCGGTGATCTTTAGTGATGGAGACGACGATACGCCGGTTACGAACACCACCAGCATTGCGCCGATTGCACAAAATGCTCCGCGTCAAGCCAGTTCAGAAACCATTGCCCGAATTGAAGCGATGCAGCGCCAAATTGGCCAAGAGTCTCCTGTGTCATTACCACCGGTTCCTGCTGAAGCGTTACAACCGAATCAAGTTAAAAACGCTAATCAATCCAACAATACCTCTACGCCGACGTCTAATATCGCCACCGCTCCGATTCGTTTAGCATCACCAGAACCTGCCAATCAAACAGAGCCACAGCTATCAACGCCTATTTTGCAAACAGAGGCGTCTAAAGTGGAGCCTGAACCAGAGTCTATACCGTTACAGCAAGCAACCAGCGCGGATCCATTTGATAAGACAAAAGAGTGGTTAGAACGAAACCCCAATCGTTATACCCTACAATTACTGGGAACTCACAATAAAGACACGGTGCAGGATTTTATTCGCGATCAAGGCAGTTTGGGCGCGTTTAGTTATTTTGAGTCGCTGCATAATGGCCGAGCTTGGTTTGTGGTGGTGTACGGCGAGTATCGTAATCGCAGTGAAGCCATTGCTGCGGTAGAGAATCTGCCGAATGGGCTGCGTAGCTTGAATCCTTGGGCTCGCAGTGTGCGTGGTATACAGCAGGATATTCGGAAAGCTGGCGCGCAATAAGTAAAAAATATGGTCGTTAAAGGTTAAAAATACCCAAAATAATGGTTTTTTCGTCTAGTTTTTCGCAAGAAAATGTGAAAAAAGTAAAAAAAACCATATTTGACTGAATAACCCTCAAAGCCAGTGGATTTTTCTGCCCCGTTATCAGCAAGCCATAGATAATTCTCCTTTACCATGAGAATGGTTTTCATCTAAGCATGGTTTGCTGTGTTTCCTGTCTAAATAATGATCTGGTCGATTTGAGTGCCCCCCCATCGCGGAGTAGTATGATTCCACGTTTAAATGGTTAGGTGAGTCTATAACAACCATTTCACAAGCACTTCTGATGCTTGTCTACCTAACTGTATTTGAAATTATCGAATGAAAGTTTTCTATATTTAACTGTGGGAGTTGGTGTATGAATGCAGGTCTTTATCGTCCTGGCGAGTTCAAAGACAACTGTGGGTTTGGCCTAATCGCTCACATGGAAGGCACGTCTAGTCACGACCTTCTCAAGACCGCCATCGAATCTTTAACCAGTATGACACACCGTGGCGGTATCGCTGCGGACGGCAAAACTGGTGATGGCTGTGGTCTGTTGATTCAAAAACCCGATGCGTTTCTTCGCGAAGAAGCACAATCACTTTTCAATCACGTCTTTTCGGATTTGTACGGTGTCGGCATGGTCTTTATGGACCAAGACGAAGCGCTGGCGCATGAACAACGTGATTCATTAACCAAAGCACTAGAAACCGAAGGGTTGAATGTAGTGGGCTGGCGTGACGTGCCAGTGGATCCTTCATGCTTAGGTACTATCGCATTAGATTGCTTGCCTCGTATCGAACAAGTGTTTGTAGACAGCAACCGTTTGGATGCGCGCACGTTTGCGACACGCCTTTTTGTTGCGCGCCGTCGCTGTGAGATCGAGCTTGCGCACTATGAAAACTTCTACATCTGTTCATTGTCTGACAAAGTATTGGCATACAAGGGCTTGATGATGCCCGTTGACTTGCCAACGTTTTATAAAGACCTAGGTAACGAAAAACTTAAAACGGCCATCTGTGTTTTCCACCAACGCTTTTCAACTAATACACTGCCGAAATGGCCGCTTGCTCAGCCATTCCGCATGTTGGCGCACAATGGCGAGATCAACACTATCGAAGGTAACCGTAATTGGGCGATTGCACGTGGTAACAAACTGCGTTCGCCATTGTTACCGGAAATACAAGAATTAACGCCTGTTGTTAACCTCACTGGTTCTGACTCGTCTTCTATGGACAATATGTTAGAGCTGCTAGTGACCGGTGGCATGGATATTTTCCGTGCCGCTCGTATGATCATTCCACCAGCATGGCAAAACGTTGAAAACATGGATCCAGAACTGCGTGCGTTCTACGAGTACAACTCGATGCACATGGAGCCATGGGATGGTCCTGCTGGCCTTGTAATGACCGATGGTCGTCATGCGATTTGTATGCTTGACCGTAACGGTTTGCGTCCAGCTCGTTGGGTTGTGACGAAGAATGGTTACATCACGCTTGCTTCTGAAATCGGTACTTATAACTACAAGCCTGAAGACGTTGTATCAAAAGGCCGTGTGGGTCCAGGTAAGATGTTGGTAGTCGATACTCAGACAGGCCAAGTACTGCATACAGATGATATCGATAATAAGCTAAAGGCCGCTCACCCATACAAAAAATGGTTGAAGCAAGAAGGTTTGCGTATCGAAGCGTTGCTGCAAGAGCATTCAATGGAGTTCGTTCCATTTACTCGTGAGCAAATGTCAACGTATCAAAAGATGTTCCAGATTTCTTTTGAAGAGCGCGATCAAATCTTCCGTCCGCTAGCGGAAAGTGGTCACGAAGCCGTTGGCTCTATGGGGGATGACACGCCGATGGCCGTCATGTCTAGCCAAACGCGTCCAGTGACAGATTACTTCCGCCAGAAGTTCGCCCAGGTGACCAACCCACCCATCGACCCACTACGTGAGTCTGTTGTTATGTCGCTTGAGACATTGATCGGTGTGGAACGTAACTTGTTCGAAGAGACGCCAAAACACGCGAACCGTATTATTTTATCGTCGCCAGTATTGTCGGCACGTAAGTACAGCCGTCTGTTGGCAATGGATGATCATCGCTTCCGTTTGGTGCGTTTGAATACAACGTACAATCCAGAAGAAATCGGTCTAGAGCAAGCGATCCGTAACCTACAAATGAGTGCGGAAGAAGTGGTGCGTAACGGTGCGGTAATTGTTGTCTTGACCGACCGAGAAATTGAAAAGGGCCACTTGCCAGTACCCGCGCCGATGGCGGTTGGTGCGGTGCATCACCACTTAGTCGAAGTGGGTCTACGCTGTGATTCAAACATCATTGCGGATACGGGGTTTGCCCGTGATCCTCATCAATTTGCGGTATTGCTAGGCTTTGGTGCTACAGCGGTTTACCCCTACTTATCTTACCGTTTGATCAATGACATGATCGATAAAGGTGAAGTATTGGGCGATCCAATCATGTGCCATCAGAAATACCGTAAAGGTATTAATAAAGGCCTGATGAAGATTATGTCTAAGATGGGGATCTCGACCGTTGCTTCTTACCGTGGAGCACAGTTGTTCGAAGCGGTTGGTTTAGATAGCAAAGTCGTTGATCTGTGCTTTAAAGGCGTACCAAGTCGAATTCAAGGTTCTACGTTTGCCGATTTTCAGCGTGAGCAGAAGCTTATTGCTGACAACGCTTGGAAAGCACGTAAGCCAATTAACCAAGGCGGTTATCTTAAATACGTACATGGTTCTGAGTACCATGCGTTTAACCCTGAAGTGGTTCGTAATCTACAAGCATCGGTTACCAGCGGTAAGTTTGAAGACTTCAGCAAGTACGCTGAACTTGTAAACAGCCGCCCAGCGTCTATGCTGCGTGACCTGTTTGCATTGAAAGATGATATTAAAACGGTTGGCCTAGACAAAGTTGAATCGATTGAAAGCATTCTGCCGCGTTTCGACTCTGCGGGTATGTCTCTGGGGGCTTTGTCACCAGAAGCACACGAAGCGTTAGCACAAGCGATGAACGAATTGGGCTGTCGCTCAAACTCTGGTGAGGGTGGTGAAGACCCTGCGCGTCACGGTACAGAGCGTCGCTCTAAAATCAAACAAATCGCCTCTGGCCGTTTTGGTGTGACAGCAGAATATTTGGTCAATGCGGAAGTGCTGCAAATTAAAGTGGCACAAGGTGCGAAACCGGGTGAAGGTGGTCAGCTACCTGGCGGCAAAGTGAACGGCTTAATTGCTCGTCTACGTTATGCGGTTCCGGGCGTGACTCTGATTTCACCACCGCCGCACCACGACATCTATTCGATTGAAGATTTAGCACAGCTAATTTTCGACTTGAAACAAGTGAACCCAGAAGCCTTAGTGTCAGTGAAACTGGTTTCTGAACCGGGTGTTGGTACGATTGCAGCGGGTGTTGCGAAAGCCTACGCGGACTTGATTACCATCTCTGGTTACGATGGTGGTACAGCGGCTTCGCCAATTACCTCTATTCGTCATGCTGGCTCTCCTTGGGAGCTTGGCTTGGCCGAAGCGCAACAAGCGCTTCGCTCAAATGATCTTCGTGGCAAGATTCGTCTACAAACAGACGGTGGTCTAAAAACTGGCCTAGACGTTGTTAAAGCAGCAATCCTAGGTGCAGAAAGCTTCGGTTTTGGTACCACGCCAATGGTGGCAATGGGCTGTAAGTTCTTGCGTATCTGTCATCTAAACAACTGTGCGACGGGTGTTGCAACGCAGGACGAAAAACTGCGAGAAGAGTACTTCATCGGTACCGTGGAAATGATTAAGAATTTCTTCCGCTTTATGGCTGAAGACACGCGTCAGTGGATGGCGAAGCTGGGTGTGACCACGATGGCCGATCTGATTGGCCGTACAGATTTGTTAAAACTGCTTCCTGGTGAAACAGAGAAACAAGCTAACTTAGATTTGTCGCCAATTCTGAATAATGACGCGATCCCTGCGGATAAGCCGCAGTACTGCCAAGTGCCGTTTAACCCGCCGCATGATAAAGGCCTACTGGCTGAGAAAATGTGGGCAACGGTTCAACCTGCAGTAGAAGAGAAAGAGGGTGGTGAGTTTACGTTTAACGTAACGAACCAAGACCGTTCGATTGGTGCGCGTTTGTCAGGCGAAATTGCTAAACGATACGGTAACCAAGGCATGGTTGATAACCCGTTGACGTTGAAGTTGACCGGGACTGCAGGTCAGTCGTTCGGTGTGTGGAACGTCGGTGGTCTTCACATGTACTTAGAAGGTGATGCGAACGATTACGTTGGTAAAGGGATGACCGCTGGTAAGTTGGTTGTGCGTCCACCTAAAGGTTCTGAGTTTGACTCAAAAGACTCTGCGATCATTGGTAACACCTGTCTGTACGGTGCAACGGGCGGTAAATTATTCGCGGCGGGCACGGCGGGCGAGCGCTTTGGTGTACGTAACTCTGGCTGTCATGCGGTTATTGAAGGCGCAGGCGATCACTGTTGTGAATACATGACCGGCGGTCTGATTACGGTACTGGGTAACACGGGTTACAACTTCGGTGCCGGTATGACCGGTGGCTTCGCTTACGTGTTGGATTTAGACCGTACTTTCGTAGACAAGTACAACCATGAGTTAGTTGAGATTCAGCGCGTAGGCACTGAAATTACGGAAGAATACCGTTCACACCTACGCAGTGTGATCGAAGAGTATGTTCGTGAAACTGATAGCGAGTGGGGCCGTGAAATCCTAGAAAACTTCTACGATTACATCGGTAAGTTCTGGTTAGTGAAGCCAAAAGCGGCCAGCCTTGGACAGCTATTGGCAAATACTCGTCAGCGTCCAGAATAAGCGACTTGGTTTTAGAGAAGGCTCTAACCCAGTTTGACCCATTTGAAAGAGTGCCGCGCCGAGCGCGGCCACAGGAGATAGCAGCTTATGTCTGAGCGCTTGAACAACGTATTTCAATTTCTTGAAGTAGATCGTAAAGATCCAAAGAAAAAACCACTGCTGACACGTAAGTCTCAGTTCGTGGAAATTTACCGTCCATTCGAAGAAACGAATGCGAAGCATCAGTCTCACCGTTGTCTTGAATGCGGTAACCCATACTGTGAGTGGAAGTGTCCAGTACACAACTACATTCCAAACTGGTTGAAACTGGTATCGGAAGGTAACATTTTAGAAGCCGCGGAGTTGAGTCATCAGACCAACTCACTGCCGGAAGTATGTGGTCGCGTGTGCCCACAAGACCGCTTATGTGAAGGGGCTTGTACACTGGGTGAAGGTGGCTTCGGTGCGGTAACAATCGGTTCTGTCGAAAAATACATTACTGATACGGCGTTTGCATTAGGCTGGCGTCCGGACATGTCCAATGTGGTACCGGTTGATAAAACGGTTGCCATTGTAGGGGCCGGCCCTGCTGGCCTGGCGTGTGCAGATATCCTTGTGCGTAACGGTGTTAAGCCAGTGGTATTTGATAAAAACCCTGAGATCGGCGGTCTATTAACGTTTGGTATCCCAGAGTTCAAACTTGAAAAGTCTGTCATGACACGCCGTCGTGAAGTATTCGAAGAAATGGGCGTTGAGTTTGTGCTTGGCACAAGCGTAGGTGACGACGTACCGTTTGAGCATCTGCTAGAAGAGTATGATGCCGTATTCCTCGGTATGGGCACGTACAAGTACATGAAAGGTGGCTTCCCGGGTGAAGACTTACCTGGTGTGCACGACGCTCTAGATTTCCTAATTTCGAACGTGAACCATTGCTTAGGCTTTGAAGAAAGCGAAGATGACTTTGTTAGCATGAAAGGCAAACAAGTTGTGGTGTTAGGTGGTGGTGATACGGCGATGGACTGTAACCGCACATCGATTCGCCAAGGTGCTAAGACCGTATCGTGTGCGTATCGTCGTGATGAGGCGAACATGCCAGGTTCTCGTAAAGAAGTGCAAAACGCTCGTGAAGAGGGTGTGCAGTTCCTATTTAACCGTCAGCCAATCGAAATCGTAGGTGACGGCAAAGTAGAAGGTATCAAAGTTGCGGAAACACAGCTGGGCGAGCCTGATGAAAATGGTCGCCGCCGTCCTGAGATCATCGAAGGCAGTGAGCAAATCATTCCTGCTGACGTGGTATTGGTCGCGTTTGGTTTCCAACCTAGCCCCGCACCTTGGTTTGAAAAGTTCGGCATCGAAACAGATGCAAGTGGTCGCGTTCTTGCACCCAACAAGGGTCAGTACATGTTCCAAACAACCAACGAAAAAATCTTCGCCGGTGGTGATATGGTTCGTGGTTCCGACCTTGTTGTGACGGCCATCGACGAAGGCCGTAAAGCAGCGGAAGGCATTATGGATTTCTTAAAAGTTTAACTGTTCGTCATGTGACTCACTAATAAGTGATGTCTCATCTAAGCCTCTATCTTCGGATAGAGGCTTTTTTTTACCCATACAATTTATTTCTTCCGTTCTGCTTCGAGCTTCTGGATTTCTTTGTATAACGCTTCTGCCTCTTCGGTGATCATAGCGTAACCTCGAATATCGCCATTACGCTGAGCCTGAAGCCCTTCTTCCAGTTTTGCAGAGTATTGCTTCTGTAGCACTTTCAATGGATCAGATTTGAATAAACCAAACATATATGAGCTCGTATTTTTAGGGATGTGCTAATGCATACGCATGAGAGTTGAAAGCCGATGACCCCATTTTGCATTCTAAACATGGGCTCCTCACTTTTTCCCTTTAATTAAATCAATCCCTGCTCGATGTGCCCCCACCCGTTTTGTTAGGCTAAGGTCAAAGCGTTTTAAATATAAGGAACAAGCTGTGCAACTTAATACCAAGGAACAAGAGCATTCGTTAGAAGTGGAAATCGGTAGTGATCATATTGTGGTACAGCGGCGCTATGATGTGGCGGGTGCAATCAATGACCTGCTTATTGCAATATGGTTTTTAATTGGCAGTTTCTTTTTTTTGAGTGAGTCTTTGACGTATAGCGGTACATGGCTGTTTATCGTTGGCAGTGCTCAGCTGATGGTCAAGCCAATTATTAAGTTAGTGGGCTTTGTACATGTAGGGCAAATACATCCACAATTAAAACGTCGTCGCGAAGAGAAGAAAGTTAGCAATAGATGAGGCATTTGCAGGCGGGATTCCTGCAAATGCCATGTGGCTAGATTAAATACGGTTTAGTAATTCCGACTTCTTAGCATTGAATTCATCTTGCGTTAGTACGCCTGCTTCGAACAACCCACCCAGTTTTTCGAGTAAAGCAAAGATTTCGTCACTGCTAGCCGAAGTTTGGGGGTTATTCACTGGCTGCGAAGTATTGTAGTCAGGCTGAGCGTTAAACGCAGGCTGTTGGCTTGGCTGCGCAAAGTTAGTTTGTGGTGCGGGTTTGGACGGCTGTGAGCCATTACCTGAGACCACTGGCAAGCTGTCTACCGATACGCTACCGAACTGGCTACTAAACGTCAGTGATTGATTACCGCCTTGTTGTTGGCTGACACCACCAATGTTGTGGTTCAAGGTGTCGTAAACCGTTACTGCACCGTTCATTTCAACGGCTAATCGGTTAGGGAACACCGCGTAACGAAGGTTGTTTTGAGCGCCACTGCTGAATGGTTGTCCTAGATTAGCTGGCCACCACTGACTGCTACCTGGCGTACCGGCTGGAATAACTGGAAAGACAGTCGTATTGACCAGTGCGTTTGCTAATTCATTGCACAGGTTGTCGACAGTGTTTTTTAGACCATAGTTGAACATATCGCCAACCATGGTCATGCCGCCACGCATCCATTGACCGGAACCGCCCAGCTCTGGGCAGTTAAACTGAGCCATGCTGCCTGAGCCATTATTGACAGCGACCAACATGTGTACGACAGCGTCTTGACTCAGTCCGTAGCGGTTAGAAACATCGTTGACGAGCTGTTGTCCGGCGGTAGTGAGTTGTTGCATGATTGTATCCTACGGTTGCGTCTGTCCTTGATAGAATGCTTATAAGCATTCGCACTGAGAAAGATGGCGTGGGTGAGTTGTGGCTGGGTAATGTCACAATCTTAATGGGGATGATAGTGATGCATTGTGACACATTGGCTACTTCAGGTGTTGATTATTTGATCAATGTTGGCTGTTTTAGTTTTTAAACTTCCACTATTTACTAAAAATGGGTTTTGCTGTGAGTAAACTGCGCTGTAAGCGCGGCTTGTGGATTCCTATTTCAAGAACTTGCCTGTACTGTTAATTCACTGGGGGTCATTCCCCCGTCATGAAAGCGTGCTTATAGTGCGTGAAAAGACCGTTTAAACAGGGAGCGAAACATGGGTAAGGTACACTTTGTGGGTGGCGAAAAAGGTGGTGTGGGGAAATCAATGACAGCGCGATTATTGGCGCAATATTACATTGATCACGAACTGCCTTTTTTAGGGTTTGATTGCGATGCCTCGCATGGCACTTTTTCACGCTTTTACAATGACTTTGCCTCAACCGTTGTGATTGGCGAAGAAGACAGTCTTGACGGTTTACTCGAAGCGATGGAAGAAAATCCTGATAAAGACTTAATCATTGATTTGGCGGCACAAGCCGCTAAACCGTTAGGGGAATGGATTGACGAAACCGATGTGTTTGGTCTACTCGATGAAATGGATTACCAAGTGTGCTTATGGCACGTGATGGATGACGGTGCAGATTCAGTCGTGCTGCTGGATCGTTTGTTAGAGCGTTATCAGCAACCTGAACTTGAATTCATTGTGGTACAGAACCTAGGGCGTGGTACTGACTTCTCGCGTTTTCAAAAGTCAGAAACGTACAAAAAAGCCGAAGCTCGTGAAGCCTTTATTATTGAGTTACCTAAGCTGCAAAGTAAGTTGACGCAGAAAATCGACTTTAACAACAGTAGCTTTTGGTCGGTGGCTAACAATCGCAGTTTGATGAACATTGCAGAACGTCAACGCATGAAAGTATGGCTACGTAACGCTTACGATCAGCTAGCATTTCTAGAGTAATCGCTTCGATCAACTTTTTAATACTACTTAGAGCACCAACAAAGTCGTATGTTGTCGTGCTCTGAGTGAACGCTTTCAAAGTAAGACCACAGTTCTTCTTTATTTCGACTTGAGAACCTTGAGCTCTCTTGCGATGGTTAATACACAGCTTAATGGAGGAGTTGCGCCAATATGAAGAAGACATTACTTATCGGTGGCGTCTTGCTTGCCAGTGCCGCTGGTGGTATTTGGCACGCCAATCAAAATTGGTCTGAACCCAAAGTCATGCCTGTCGTCGGGGCAACCGCTAGAGATTGGCACCCTGAAACGTTTTGGTATGAACCATGGGGGGCTTCTTTGGTACATAAAGGCATGGATATTTTCGCTGAACGTGGCACACCTGTGGTTGCGGCTACCCATCATATTATTATCTCTGAAAATGATAGCCCTCGTGGTGGCAAGAATATTTGGGCATTAGGGCCCAACTGGCGTTTGCATTATTACGCCCACCTAGATTCTATTGCAGAAGATCTGGGCTGGTATATCGAAGCTGGTACACAAATAGGTACGGTTGGCAGTAGCGGTAACGCGAAAGGCAAACCGCCGCATTTACATTACGGTATACGTAGCATGATTGCCGATGACTCGCGGATTGATGATTCCACCCTTGGCGAACAAAAAGCCTATTGGTTAAACCCTATTGAATACCTTGAGCCAGTCATAGTAAATTAATGAAAATGGTTGTCATTTTTTATGATGATACCGCGATCTAAACGACTGATTACAAGGACTTAGGGAATGAAAAAACGCATTTGGACGACCGCTTTATGGATAGGGTTAAGCAGTTCGGTGATGTATGCACAAGAAAACGCTCCAAGTCCTACCGTTAATGAATTGATGAGCGTCATGCGCATGCAGGACTCCATGTCATCAGGCTTTGATGCAATGTTACCAATGATCGATGCCTTATCAGATCAATGGCAATTAACGCCTGAGCAAGAGCATACATTAAAAGGCATTTATCGCGACTGGTTTAAAAACGATTTTGATCAAGAAAGCTTAATAAACAAAATATCATTAGAGTACGATAAGGTTTTCACTGAAGCTGAAATGCAAAAAATGATCGCTTTTTATGAAACTCCGACAGGACAAAAAGTATTAGACAGCTTGCCTCATCTGACGCAGTTAGGAGCACAGCTGGGGATGCAAGAAGGCCAGAAGAAACAGCACCTACTTGAAGAAAAGATTCGCGTATTTTATGAAGAAAATGTTGAGTCTCAACCCTAATCTGCTCGACACTTCTGTGACTCCCTTCCAATGATTTCCTGCCAAAACTAACCGATTGGTTAGTTTTGGCAGGAATCCTGCTACATTAGAGATATACACTTGATTGCCTCACTCATTAAACTAGAGGCGCAATCATGACTTTTCTTGTAAAGAACTTAATAAAAAATAATGGGTTACTATAGTGAGCCTCGGCTTATTGAGCTCGCCGGATGAGGAGTTGCGGAAACTATGATCCGTTTTTTGCTGAATGATCAGGACATAAACGAAGAGAACTGTGCACCGGATACAACAGTACTAGAGTATCTACGCACCAAAGTAGAACAACGCGGCACGAAAGAAGGCTGTGCGTCTGGGGATTGTGGTGCGTGTACTGTTGTGCTGGCGGAAGCAACGAATGGTCAGCTGCGCTATCAAACGGTCAACAGCTGCATTACTTTGCTGGGCAGCTTGCACGGCAAACAATTGCTGACGGTTGAGCACTTGAAAGAGCAGGGGGCTTTACATCCGGTGCAGCAAGCCATGGTCGACTTGCATGGCTCCCAGTGTGGTTTTTGTACGCCAGGCTTTATCATGTCACTGTTTGCGTTATACAAAAACTGTGACCAGCCGACCCGTGCAGATGTGGAAAACGCCTTAGCAGGTAACCTTTGTCGTTGTACTGGGTATAGGCCAATTATAGATGCAGCGCTTAGCCTAGCGGGTAAAGGCGCTTCAGATATTTTTACTAAGAGCGAAGCGTCTACTTATTTGCGCCTGACAGGCATTCTAAAGCAACACCCAAGTGGCTTTATTGAGCATGGTACACGCCGTTTTTTGATTCCTACAAACGACGACGAATTGTTAGCACAGCTACAGCGATTTCCGGATGCGAAACTGGTTGCAGGCGGTACCGACTTATCATTGAGCATTACCCAGCAACTACAGCAGCCTGAAACCCTTATTTATTCTGGACGAGTACAAGAACTCATGCAGATTGAAGAAAGCGCCAGTACCCTTAAGATTGGTGCAGCGGTTACTTACAGCGCGATGCAATCCTCATTACATAAATACTTTATCAGCTTTGCCGATATGCTCGAGCGCCTCGGATCGTTACAAGTCCGTAATCAAGGCACGTTAGGCGGCAATGTGGCCAATGCTTCGCCTATAGGGGATACGCCGCCTGTATTGTTAGCATTGGATGCAACGATACACGTGCGTAGTCCAAATGGACGTGAAACGTTCCCGATCAACACCTTCTTTACTGGCTACCGTCAAACAAAGCTGCCCGCGTCAGGTTTTATTGAGTCGATTGAAATTCCGTTACAGCCCGAATGTCAGCTTTATGTGTATAAAATTTCTAAGCGTTTAGACGATGATATCTCTGCGGTCTGCGCGGCGTTTTCGATTGCATTAAAGGACGGGAAAGTGAACGACGTACGCCTTGGCTTTGGCGGCATGGCGGCCACACCAGCGCGAGCATTGAAAGCAGAGCAAGCGCTCATCGGTCAGTCATTTACCGAACAAGGCATTTTGGCGGCGCAAAAAGCGTTGGCGGAAGATTTCAGCCCAATTGATGACGTACGCGCGAGTGGTGCGTACCGTCTAAAAGTGGCACAGAATCTTCTCCTGCGCGCGGTACTCGAACAAGATAACCCGACGCACGAAGCGTTGGAGGTGGTGCAATATGCGTAATCTAAAAGCCAGCGGTAACACTGCTATTCAAACAAGCAGTGCGACTGGCGTGGCTCGAAAGCATGAAAGCGCGACTAAGCATGTGTCTGGAGAAGCGATTTATGTCGATGACATGCTTGAGCCGCGCGGCACTCTTTTTGGCGCGGTTGGCTACAGCCCAATCGCAAAAGGTCGAATTACCTCCTTGGACTTGTCGTCTGTCCGTCAAGCCGAAGGAGTGGTGGATGTCTTGCAGCTGGAGGATATTCCGGGGCATACCGACATTGGCGCAGTATTTGGGGGAGATCCGATCCTGACATCGGATGAAATCAAATACCAAGGCCAGCCAATCTTTGCAGTGGTAGCGCAAAGTGAGTTGCAGGCGCGACGCGCGGTCAAGCAGGCCAAGATTGAGTTTGCCGAGCAAACACCGACGCTGGATGTGGTTGAAGCCTTAAACACTCAGCAGTTTGTTCGACCTTCTCACTTTATGACTCATGGCGATGCGAAAACCGCATTAGATAATGCGCCAAAGCGTCTAAAGGCTGAACAGCATGTGGGCGGGCAAGAACATTTTTATTTAGAGGGACAAGTAGCATTGGTGATACCGGCGGAAGACGGCGGTATGTTGGTGTACAGCTCGACTCAACATCCGAGTGAAGTGCAAAAGTTGGTCGCAGAAGTGCTCGGTGTGCCAGCTAACCGTATTACCGTTGATATGCGCCGTATGGGCGGCGGGTTTGGCGGCAAAGAAAGCCAAGCGGCGGCGTGGGCGTGTATGGCGGCGGTGCTGGTAAGTAAAACCAAACGCCCAGTAAAGCTACGATTGCCTCGAACAGACGACATGACCATGACGGGTAAGCGCCACCCGTTTTATAACACCTATGATATTGGCTTTGATAAAGATGGCTTAATTCAAGCAGCGGACATTATGGTAGCCGGAAACTGTGGCCATTCTGCTGACTTATCAGACGCGATTGTGGATCGCGCGATGTTCCACGCTGACAACGCGTATTACTTAGCCAATGTCAGCATTGCGGGTCATCGCTGTATGACTAACACCGTCTCACACACCGCTTTTCGTGGTTTTGGTGGCCCACAAGGGATGATGATCATCGAGCGAGCGATGGACGATATCGCTCGCGCTGTAGGCAAAGATCCGCTTGATGTACGTAAGCTCAATTTATACGGTGATGCCGGCCGTGATACGACGCCGTATCATCAACTCGTTGAGCACAATGTGCTCAACGAGTTGATTGAACAATTAGAGCTCAGCAGTGATTATCGTGCGCGTCGATCAGACATCAATGAATGGAATAAAAACAGCCGGATTCTGAAACGCGGTTTGGCATTGACGCCAGTGAAATTCGGGATTTCTTTTACCTTACAGCATCTCAATCAAGCGGGCGCCCTGATTCATATTTACACCGATGGCAGTATTCAAGTGAATCATGGTGGTACTGAAATGGGCCAAGGCCTGCATACCAAGATTATTCAGATCGTTGCCGAAGCGCTAGCCATCGATGCAAACGAGATTCACATTACTGCGACGCGGACGGACAAAGTCCCCAATACGTCCCCTACAGCCGCATCCAGTGGCACCGATCTAAATGGACAAGCTGCTAAAAATGCAGCTTTAACCTTAAAACAACGTATCTGTGAATGTGTTGCGGAGCATAAACAGTGTGACCTCGATACGGTGTACTTTGCTGACGGTCGCGTGTATTGGGGTGACCAAAGCGAATCCATGAGCTTTACCGATGCGGCATTATTTGCCTATGAAAACCGGGTTTCCCTCTCAGCAACGGGATACTACAAAACCCCAAAAATTTGGTATGACCGAGACAACGCGAAAGGTCGTCCATTTTTCTATTTTGCCAACGGCGCCGCGGTCTCGGAGGTTGTCGTCGATACCTTGACAGGCGAGTATCGCGTCATAGGCGTGGACATCTTGCACGATGTAGGACGCAGCTTAAATCCCGCAGTCGACCTAGGCCAGATTGAAGGCGGTTTTATTCAAGGCATGGGCTGGCTAACAACGGAAGAGTTGAAATGGAACCATCAGGGCGCGTTGATCAGCAATGGCCCAGCCACGTATAAAATCCCCGCTATCAGTGATACGCCAGAGCGTTTTAATGTAGCGTTGTTTGAGCGAGACAACGATGAAGAAACGGTCTATCACTCTAAGGCCGTAGGTGAGCCGCCGTTTATGTTAGCGATTTCGGTTTGGTCGGCTTTGCGCGATGCGATATCCTCACTGTCGGACTACGCCATCAGCCCACCATTAGACACCCCAGCAACGCCAGAGCGAGTGCTTAATGCCATTGAAGCAACACGCCAGCAGGCGCAAGAGATAAAAGAGAGCGCCTTATGATGAAGTCTTGGACGGACGTTGTTGCAACGCTTCAGCGTACCGGAGAAGCGTATGTACTCGTCACGGTTATTGGCACGCGTGGATCATCCCCTAGAGAAACAGGTAGCAAAATGGTGGTCACCGCTGAGCACAGTGATGACACTATCGGCGGCGGGCACCTAGAGTATAAATCGATTGCCAAAGCCCGAGAGCTATTATTGACACAACAGGATTGTCAGCATATCGAAGAGTACCCGCTTGGGGCCACATTGGGCCAATGCTGTGGTGGAAAAGTGACGGTGTTATTCGAGCACTTTGCTGAGCGTGGTAAAGATGTTTGGGTATTTGGCGCTGGCCACGTATCCAAAGCGATGGTGCCACTATTAGCCGAGCTGCCTTTGCGTGTGCATTGGGTGGACAGCCGTGAAGAACAGTTTCCAGAGTACATTCCGAGTAATGTTGAGCGATGTCTTACCGATGACCCTGTTGGAGAACTAAAACGCGCCACCGCAGGCAGCTACATGCTGGTGCTGACGCATAATCATCAACTGGACTATGAATTGACTGAAGCCGCGTTAAGACGCGGTGACTTAGGTTTTTTGGGGGTGATCGGATCTGACACGAAAGCGTTGCGTTTTCGTCAGCGTCTATCGCATCGTCAATTTGATGGGGCTGCCATCGACAAGATGACCTGCCCAGTGGGTCTTGAACAAGTGCCTGGCAAACGTCCGATGGAAGTTGCCGTCTCTATCACAGGTCAGCTTATCGCTCTCTATCAGGCCGAACAACCAGCCTCTTTGGTACAAAAAGCCATTGATTGGCAGCAACTTAAGCGCTCCTTAGAAACAGAAGAAGTATAGATTATGTCGGCTTTCACTTAGGTTGCGTCTTTCTTGCAGGAAATAGACAGGGCGTGGTGGTTATTATAAGGCTTATTAATTCATGACATAGACAGCTAATGACAGTGAAAAGGAGAGCTTTATGAAAATGCCAAATTTAGGTATGGGGACATTTCGTTTAGAAGGTGACGAAGGGTATCACTCTGTGAAAATGGCGCTTGAAGAAGGTTTTCGACACATTGATACGGCGCAAATGTATGGTAATGAAGCCGAAGTAGGCCGAGCAATCGCTGACAGTGGTATTCCTCGCGATGAATTATTTGTCACCACTAAAGTGCATATGAAGAATTTTGCCCAGCCAGACTTTTTGCCAAGTGTTAAAGAAAGCTTAGATAAACTGCAATTAGAGTATGTCGACATGCTTTTAATCCATTGGCCGTCACCGGCTAATGGCGACAACATGGATGTCTATCTCGGTGAGCTAATGAAAGCGCAAGAACATGGTTTGACGAAAAGTATTGGCGTTTCTAACTTCACCATAGAGCTATTAGAAAAAGCACAAGCTTTATTACCTAATGGTATTTTGGCCAACAACCAAGTAGAGATTCATCCTTATTTACAGAACAATAAGTTGCGGTCTTACTGTAACCAAATGGGCATTCATGTGACGGCTTATATGCCATTTGCAGTAGGCAAAGTGCTTAAAGATGAATCGTTGCAAGCCATTGCTGATAAACATAATGCAAGTGTCGCTCAAGTCATCATTGCGTGGGCTTTGCAACAAGGTATCACGGTGATTCCATCTTCCACTAAACGTAAAAACCTGCAAGATAATCTGGCTGGACCGCTGCTTGCACTGGATACAGAGGACATCGATAAGATTGCGACGTTAGATTGTGATGATCGTCAGGTCGACCCTGATTTTGCACCGCAGTGGGACGAATAAGGAAGAAAAAAAAGAGCAGCCAATCAGGGCTGCTCAAAACAGAAAGAAAACGGTTTGCTAACCAGAGTGAATCTAGAAGCGGTAGTTTAGGCCTAGTTTGATATTTCGGCCTGTATTTAGGCTTGGCTCTGTTGTTTCGCCGTTGCTTAAATTCGTGCTGTATGAGCCTTTGCTGTAAGCTTTATCGGTAATGTTACCGATGCGAGCTTGGACATTAAAGTTCTCAGTGAAGGCGTATGAAGTGAATAGACCGTACACGGTGTAGCCTTTATATTCGGTACGGCTAGCGCCACCACGTCCTTGGGATTCGTAGCGGCGACCCTTACGGTGCTGCATATCAATCCCAACACGGCCTTTTTGATCATCAAAATAGGTACCCAAAGTTGTGCTGACAGAACGTGGTACGAGGTTGTTATTCTGTGATTTTGAACCATCGTCTTCGACAGAGTAGCCGGCCATGTCCTGCATAGAGAAATTAGCAAACAAGACATTACTGTTGTAAGACGCAGAGAGTTCCCAGCCATAGACTGCTGCCTCGTCGTTGTTGATGTATTGTTTAACAGGATGATTAATGTCGTCGACTTCGTTGTACCAAGTTCCCAAATCACTGTTGTAAAGTTGGTCTTTCAAATCGTTGTGAATGTAGTTCACTTTCGAGGTGAGGTGGTCGTTGGCGGTGAAAACATTGGCCCGCTCAAACACCACGCCGAGCTCGGTATTTAAAGAGGTTTCCCCCGTCAGATCTGTATTCGGAATCGTACACCAGCTGCCATGGCCGATCATACAGCCAGAGGCGTTGCCTGTTTCGTAGATGCCGTCGCCATTGGCATCGTTACCGCGAAAGACATCTTGTAGAAAGCCCTTACCATATACCTCATAAATGGCCGGTGAGCGATAGCCTGTGCCGACTAACGCGGTCAAGCCTAAACCTCGCGCTGCGGTGTTTTCAAAAGGTTTCCATAGGGCGGATACTTTCGAGTTGAATGAGTCTTCGGATTCAAAGTCATCGTCGCGCATTTTGGCTTCAAACGTATCGTAACGCAGGCTGCCAGAAAGCTGTAAATTGTCACCAATTTCAATGGTGTCGCTGGCATAGGCACCGATTGAGGTGCGTTCCGCTTTATTTGGGTTGCCTTGCTCATCTGTATAGGCTAGGCGAATGTCGTCAAATGTATAATCCGCGCCATAGCGGACAGAGTGGGTCGTATTAGAGGTTGGGAAGAAAACGCTGGTGTTTTCTATTTCGGCATACGTGGTGGTCACGCCGCCGGTATTGCGCCAATCCCCCGTCCCCTGATCGCTCTTTAAATCGCTTTTTGCTCGGCTAATACGTGCTTTGAAATCGACTAAATCATTGCTGGCCGGGTTGTAAGCGTACTCGGTCGCAAGTGTTTGATCTTTGAGTTTTTTGTTAGGGTAGGTGATTTCGCCGCTACCGCTGGTGCTCGTTTCGTCGAATTTCTTGTTGTTTTCCATGAAACTGGCTTCGATGCGCGTTGCTTCATTTGGGGTGGCTACGCCTTTGATTAAATAGCTCAGATCTTCCGCACCGGTGTCCGCTTCAGTGATGCCGTTGCCGTTTTCATAATCGTCCGTATCGCGCGCCGAAATTGTGGCATTGGCGGAGAACTTATCACTAAAACGGCGAGCCACATCGGCGCTGATGCCATCCGATTGTCCATTCGTTTCGTGGCGGTAGCGTAGATTAGCTCCCCAATCACGACCATCGCGAATAATGTTTTCAGGATCTTTGGTTTCCAGCAGAACAAGACCGCCGGTTGAGCCGTTGCCATAGGTCGCGCCTGCCGCACCAGGAATAACCGTAACGGACTGATACATATCCATATTTAGCCAAATAGTATCGCGGTCATTACTGGGCTTGTGCATGATTTGACTGCGGTTATTAGGCGCGCCTTCAACACGAACACTGACGTTGTTACCTGACTGACCGCGGATGGTAATGCTACTGCCTCGAGCCCCGTTTACTTCGTCTACGATAACACTTGCATCGCCCGCTAATGCCTCTGCCAAGGTTGACGCTTGGCGTGCCTGAATATCCTCGGCTGTAATGGTACGAGCGCCTTCAACGGCTGTGACTCGTGGCGCAGCTGTCGTTTGAATTTCCGTATTCGCTTTACCTTCCACTATTAAGGTATCAAGCTTTTCATCCGCATAAATTGTGCCTGAAGCAAGCGCAACAGCGATGGCAACCAACGAGCGTTTCATGTTCGTTTTATCTCCATTATCAAGGTGGTTTGTAAGCTAAGTGCTTACAAATGTCATAATGCAGAGATAATGTCATATTGATAATGATATTTAAACGCTTTCGATAGTCATTATCATTTAATGCAAGGAACGCTTCGTTTACAAAACCGGAACACTGCCGTTTGCTTGATATAAAGCAGTGATGGCCTGTAAGACCGTAAGCTTATTGGCAACGAGAGATTCTTCGGCACTGTAGAGACTGCGTTGAGCACTGATTAGGTCGGATTTATCGCTGACACCTTCCTGCCATTCGTATTCAATAATGTCGGTTTGTTGCTCAAGGTTCTGGTAAGACGCCTGTTGGTAACGATAGCTGATCAGGCTTTGTTGATAGCTGCTTAGATTATCTTTTACCTCTTCAAGGGCTGTGCGCACAGTATTTTGGTAATTAAACCGAGCGATGATCTCATTAATGGCCGCACGCTGTTCGTTCAAAGAACGTGCGCCACCATCATACAAAGTCATACCGATGGATTCGGATAAGGCAACCGCCCATTGCTCTGCTAAATCATACAAATCCGACGGTCGTAGACTGAGGCTAATGGACAGATTCGGCCAGCGATCTAGCTCGGTAATGGTAGTGCTTAAAAACGCTTGGCGGACACTGGCTTCAGCCGCTTTTAGATCAGGCCGTTGACGAATCAGCTGTGCTGGTTGGTTCAGAGCCACTTGTGGTACGTTGATATCTGATAGCAATGTATTGGGGGCGTACTCAATCCATTGGTCGATGCCACTCAGCAGCGCTATGGTTCGAGCTTGATCCGCTTGCTGCAGCACTAAGGTTTCGGTGCGCTCTTCAAGACTTAGAATGGTACTCTGTTGGCGTAATAGGTCACTCTTGGATACGACGCCTGCATCGTGTTGTAGCGTGTACAGTTCTAAACTTTCCCGAGCTGAGGCGAGGTTTTTTTGCGCGATGGCCAAACGCTCTTTGGTGGCTAAGTAACTAAAATACTGACGAATAATGTTCGCTGTTAGACTGATCTGGGCGGCCTCCAAATCCCATTGGCTGACTTTGGCAGAGAGCGCGGTCTGATCTTCTTGGGCTTGTAGTTTGCCCCATAGATCCCACTCATAACGTGCCGAGAAGGACAGCCCTTCGGAGCTTTGATAGTGCTGTAAATCATCAGTAGATGTGGATTGGGATGCACTGAGGATCCCACTGGCACTCACGCCTTGGTTAGCGCGTTCAAGGTCTAAGGCGAGTTGGGCGCTGCGTAAACGCTGTGTGGCGATCTTAAGATTCCAATTATAGGTAAACGCCTGTTCTAGTAAAAGGGCTAAGTCAGGGGAGCCAAAGCTCAGCCACTGATCTGGGGTAAACGCACTGTAGGCATATTGTGTATCTGCCATCGCGGGTGTTTCCGGCGTTTGATAGAGCTTTTGGCTGGCGCAGCCGGTTAATAGCAACGCGCAGCAGGTGCAGATTAAAAACTTCATTTACTCCTCCGCCAGAGCATCAATAGGATTGAGGCGTGACGCCTTGCGAGCTGGGGCGTGGCCAAAAATGAGGCCGACTAAAAATGCTGAGGCGAACGCTAACACTGCTGGCTGCCATGACAGTGCAATGGCAATATTAAAACGTGCGATCAGTAGGGCAGCACCAACACCCAGTAAAACGCCAATGATGCCGCCGCTGCAGCATACAACCAGTGCTTCAATATTGAACTGGCGCAAGATGTCTTTGGGCTTGGCGCCCGTCGCCAGTCGTAAGCCGATCTCACGTCGGCGTTCGGTAACGCTCACCAACATAATGTTCATGACCCCAATGCCGCCGACTAACAAGGAGATCGCCGCGATGGAACCAAGTAGCATGGTCATGGTATTTTGTGTTTCTGACACCGCTTCGATTAGTGAGGCAGTATTAAAAATACCGAAATCTTTCTTGCCGTGGCGCTGGATTAATTGTTGACGAATGCTTTCCTCTACAGCGGAAAGGTCTTCGCCGCTTTGCACTTTTATGGTTAAACCGCCAAGGTAGCGTCCGGAAAAAACACGGGTTAAACCTGTTTGGAGCGGAATCAAGACCACTTCATCGTTGTTCATCCCCCCGGAAGACGCCCCTTGTTCAGTGAGTATGCCTATGACTTGATAGAGCGAGTTTTTCATCATGACATAGCGACCGATGGCGGTTTCATTTGGGAACAAAGAGTCGGCAATGGTCGCGCCAATGACAATCACAGGCGCTTTTTCTTGATTGTCTTGTTCGTTGAACATGACGCCTTGAGCAATTTCCCAGTCTCGTACTTGTAGATAGTTGGGAGTGGTTGCCATGATTTTACTGCGATAGTCGCGATTGAGGTAACGAATGGTCGAGCGTCCTTCACGTTCTGGAGCAATACCGACCAGCTCTGGAAGCAACGCTAACGCGTCGACATCTGCCAATGTTAGGGTCGCAATGTCTCCCGAGTTGCGCATGTTTGCACCGCCAGGGCGTAGCAGTAATAAGTTAGTTCCCATTGATTCAATGCGGTCTATGACTTGCTGTTTACCGCCTTCACCTATAGCCATCATGGCAACGACAGCCGCGACGCCGATCACCACGCCTAGAAGCGTTAGTAGGGTACGAAACCAGTTGGCATACAAGGCTCGAAACGAAATGCTGACCGCTTCGCTGATCGCAATGGACGGCAGGTCGCTTAATGTTTCGTTGTTAGTCTGTGTACTGTATTCACGGCTGCAACCATTATCAGAAAGGATTTTGCCATCCTGAATGTGAATCTGACGCTTGGCTTTAGCAGCGACCTCGGCGTCATGGGTGATCAAGATAATAGTCACCCCCTGCTGGTTAAGGTCACCGAGCAGTTCTAATACCTGTTCACTGCTTTTTGAGTCCAGAGCGCCTGTTGGTTCGTCAGCTAAAATAACCTCGGCGCCATTAATGAGCGCTCGAGCAATAGAGACTCTTTGTTGTTGACCACCTGATAGCTCAGTAGGCTTATGATGTTCACGCCCTTCTAGCCCCAGTTTTTGCAGTAACGCTATAGCATTCTGATAACGCTCGGATCTTGATGTATTAGCATAAAGTGCAGGCAGAGCGACGTTTTCTTGGGCGCTGAGTGCGGGTAACAGTTGATAGCGTTGAAAGACGAAACCGAAAGTTTTCAAACGTAAGGCGGCTAGCTGATCGACGTTCAGCTGACTGACGTCGTGGCCATTGATGAAATAGCGCCCTTCGCTGGCGGTGTCCAGACAACCGATGATATTCATCAACGTGGATTTGCCAGAGCCGGACTGGCCCATAATAGCGACAAACTCTCCTTCCTCAATGGTAAGTGAGACGTCGTCTAGCGCTTTGATTTGCGCATCACCGTTGTGGTAGCTGCGATGGATGTGTTCAACAGCAAGTAATGGGTGTTTAGATGCCACGCGGACCTCCCATGCGTGGACGGTTGTTCGTTAATGACGAGGCAGACCCCTGGTGAGCTCTATTGCTCTTTCCGGCAATGACGTCATCACCTTCACGCAGGCCTGAAATGAGTTCGATATGGGTACGGTTTTGAATGCCAGTCTTGACGGCGACAGTCTGACGTTCCCCTTTGGGGCCTGGAACAAATGCCACGGCGCCGTGCGGGCGTTTTGCGATGCTGGCTAATGGTGCCATGAGAACATCGTTGGCGGCCGCTTCAATGAAAAACACCTGTGTACTCATGCCATCCATTAGCTTGCCTGTGCGATTATCGACGTCGACTAACACTTGGTATAACACCACATCGTTGTTTACCAGTGGGGTTGGTAAAATAGTATTAACGGTAGAGTGGAAGTAGCTATTAGGATTACCCAGTGTCGAAAAGCGTACAGGCATTTCTTCACTGAGTTTATGAATGTCCGCTTCAGATACCGCGGCTCTGAGTGTCATCTGTTTTAAATTCGAAATGGTCATGAGCGTTGGCGCACTTTGGTTAGCATTCAGCGTTTGTCCAACGCGTACTTTAATGCTGGTCACAGTGCCATCAATGGGCGCATAAATACGGCTGTATGACAGTGTGGCAATATCGCCATCTAAAGCCGCTTTGCTGGCTTTTATTTGCGCCTCAATCGCGGCGATTCGTGCTTTTAAAATCACAATGTCGGTTTCAGCGGATTGCAAGGCATCATCACTGACGGCACCACGATTATGAAGGCGTCGGTCGCGCTCGATACGGGTATTGGACAGTGTTAATTGTGCTTCCAGCTGGGCCAACTGAGCTTTTTGGTTTTCCAAGCTGGCTTGAGAGCGATTGACATCAATTTCAAATACGGTGGCATCGATCTCGGCCAAGAGCTGTCCCTGCTTTACCTCGTCACCTTCTTTGACGTACAGCTTTTCAATCTGCCCTGATACCTGCGCGCCAACATCGACATAATTAGACGGCTCTAGTGTTCCTGTTCCTGCGACGCTGATTTCAATATTGCCTCGGGTGACTTGCTCTTTTAACCAGTTTTGATCCTCCCCTTGCTGGTCTTGGTAATACCACCAAGCCGTTGCGGCAGGGATGCTAAATGCAATGAGCAAGATGCACAGTTTTAGCAAAGGGCGGAGTCGTATCATAAGTGTTTACTCACGTTTGATTAGGCAGATAGTAGGTGTTTGACGAGGAAGTAGTAGCGCGAAGTATGGTTACAAAATATCAAGATTATGTAAATACAAATGATAATGGTTATTGGTAAATCTATGTAAATCTTGTACTTTACAGTGGGCTTTTATGAATAATGGGCGGCGTCTGGTGCGCTTGCTTATAAGATGACAAAAAAACGGACGCATTTGCGTCCGTAAAAGGCTTTTGTCTATCAGGAATCTCGCAGCAAAATGCTTAAGAGATGATGTGCTGTTTCAAACACAAGATCTATCGTAACGCTTTACAATTGATTTTGTAAATAATAATTATTATCATCTGTTGGCTTTGAGTTGCTTGTTTTGTGTGCAATCTGCTGTTTTGACAGTTCAGTTGAGCGTGCTTCATTTTATGGAAAATCATTATTAAGGCGACAGTGTTATGTCGAATTGGATGCATGGGCGTCTCCCATGGCCACGTTTATTAGTCGTGGCGCGCGTGGTGATTGCTTTAGTTGGCGGTTATAGTTTGGCGGCGATATTGAGTATGGTCGCAGCAAAGTACTCAAATTTAGAAGTACGTGAATTGCGCTCGTTGATCTACTTGGTGTTCTTCTTGCTTTATCCTATCGCTATCATTTGGTTGTTTTCGATTAACAGTCATCGAAAAGCTTTACTCACTACTTTGATTGCAAATGCTTGTGCTTGGATGAGCTTATATGCGTTGGATGGTTTATCGTGAAAGGTCCATTACGTAAAACCATGACGTGGCTGCATACTTGGAGCAGCATTTTATTAGGATGGTTGCTGTTTGCTATTTTTCTGACGGGCACCTTGTCTTATTTTCGCATGGAAATCAGCCACTGGATGACACCCGAAGCACATGTGTCCGTGCCATCAGAACAGAGTATGAGTATTGCCGCCAAGCGTTTAGCAGAAGTCGCCCCTGACGCCGAGAGTTGGAACATTAGCCTACCGAGTGAACGCAGTAATACATTAGATTTAAGTTGGCGTAACCCTGGTGATAATCAGCGTCGTCGTGGTCCGATGGAGGTGCTAGATGCAAGTACAGGGGAGCAGATCAACGTAAGAGAAACCCGCGGCGGTGACTTTCTCTATCGTTTTCACTTTGAACTGTATCACTTACCGCGAGGGGTCTCGCGAACACTCGTTGAAATCGCTACCTTGGCGATGTTCATTGCGCTGATCTCCGGCATTATTATGCACCGCAAGATTTTCAGTGATTTCTTTATGTTTCGGACCAAAAATCGTTCATTAGGTTGGTCGGATGCGCATGCGGTCACGGCAGTATTAGCACTACCATTTCACCTGATGATTACCTTCTCTGGTTTGATTTTGCTGGCGTCGACCTTGGTGTTTTGGGGTGGCGATATAAACCGAGGTGGCAACGGTGGAAATCAAGGGCGCACTACCGATGTTGTCGAAGCGATGCCTGTTGAGCGTTTGCCACTGCCTGATTTAACTCGAATGTTAGATACCGCTGAGCATGAGCTGGGCGCTAAAGTAAGCTTTTTATTGGCGAACAATCCCATGACACGTGACGCTGAATATCTTTTCTACTCATCTGAGCGAACATCTCTTTTAGGCAATCGCTTTGGTCAAACCATTGCCTTGGATTACGATGGCAATGTTCGCGAGGCGACGGGGATGTTTGCTCCGACGGACGCAAACGTCAGTGCGGTTAGTGCCATCAATGGCGTGCTGAGAACACTTCACGAAGCGCGTTTTGCCGATACCTTTGTGCGCTGGCTATTTTTCATTGCGGGCGTGTCTGGCACTTTAATGGTCGGCACGGGCTCGATTCTTTGGGCAACCAAGCGCGCTAAACGCCAAGCAGGGCAGTTTGGATTTGAGCTGGTGCATACACTGAATATTGCCAGCATTGCTGGCCTTTGTGGCGCTGTCGCAAGTTATTTCTGGTTAAACCGTGTGCTACCGGCGGATATGTTGACGCGTCAAAGCTGGGAGATTAATGGCTTTTTTATTGTCTGGTTGATTGCTTTGTTGCACGCGGCGATTTTCCGTCATCGAAATGCTTGGCAATGGCAACTTTGGGTCTCTGGTGGGCTATTTGCTTTGCTGCCAGTGTTAGATCAATTTACCTCCCCTGTTGGGCTTTGGGGTGCCATTGTAGACGGTGATGTGTTGCGCTTGAGTTTTGATGGGATGTGCCTAGTAATTGGGGGGATCTTGTTGTCATCTGCGGCGTACTTGCGGAAAAAGAGTCAGCTAGTCATGGCACCTAACACGTCTTCATCTAAGACAATCACAGAGCAGAAGGCGATCACCTCATGATGATAGCGTTGTCATTTTTACTCAGCTTTTATGGCTTTCTGCATTTCGCTATGTCGGTTAAGAAGCATCATATGGACATTTATAAAGGCTGGTACCAAGCCAAACCTTTAAGTCAGCGCGAATATTGGGTCATGCAAGCCATTGCTTGGTTGGCGATGACGGCATCCTTTTATTGTGCCGTCGTCATATGGGGCATCGGCATTGGTTCGATGGCTTGGCTTATGTTGATCACGGTATCCGCTCTATTAGTGGTTGCGCTGTTTAGCTATCGTTTACAATGGTTTAAATGGCTATGGCGCTATACCTGCTTAGGGCACAAGTTTGCACCGCCTGAGTTAAAGTCATCCATCGATCATCGGTCCCGTTAACAAGAGTTGTAGTATGAATCCAATTCCAACAGATGTGTGCTGCCTTGCTGATTACGAACGTCATGCGCAGACCATTTTGTCTGAGCCAACTTGGGCCTATCTATCTGGGTATTCGATGGATGGCTTCACTCATCAACGTAACCGGACAAAGTTAGACGAAGTGCTTGTGCAGCAACGTATTCTGACGGAAAGTCTAGGGCAAGGTGACTGTCGTCAGACCCTATTCGGCACCGAGCTGAGTATGCCACTGCTGATCGCACCATTAGCGTACCAAAAATTAGCCAGCTCGATGGGCGAGTTAGGTAGTGTGCAAGCAGCGGCAGCTCAAGAGGTAGGCTTTTGTTTATCGACTTTGGCAAGTTCGACGATTGAACAGGTTGCCGATGTGGCGCCGCAGTCAAAGCGATGGTTTCAGTTATACTGCCAACCCAGTTTAGACGACACGCTGACACTCATACGACGCGCAGAGTCGTCAGGTTATCAGGCCATTGTTGTGACGGCCGATGCGCCGATTAATGGTGTACGCAACGCGGAACAAAGGGCAGGATTTGAACTGCCCGATGGAGTGCGTGCGGTGAATCTTGATGGCTTACCGCAGGCAGCGCAAGGCGATTCCGTGTTTGCTTGTTGGATGGGGCAAGCACCGGACTGGCAAACGCTCGCTTGGCTACGAGAACAAACGAGCTTGCCGATTTTACTGAAAGGCGTCATGCATCCTGCAGACGCGAAATGTGCTGTAGAGCTTGGCATCGACGGTTTGATTGTGTCGAATCATGGTGGTCGAGTTCTGGACAGTCAGCCTGCGACTATTGAGGTGTTGCCCGCCATTCGTGCGGCTGTGGGGGCGACGCTTCCTGTGCTGCTCGACAGTGGAATTCGCCGTGGTAGTGATATTTTTAAAGCAATCGCGTTGGGGGCTGACGCTGTCTTATTAGGGCGTCCAGTATTTTATGCTCAAGCCGTTGCTGGGCCGTTGGGCGTTGCTCACTGTTTGCGTATTCTTCGAGATGAGCTAGAAGCAACCATGGCGTTGTGTGGTTGTGCGACCGTTCAGGACATCAACCAAGACTGTCTTTACACAACTTTTTAGCCTACTTCCTCTCCTATGATGTGTGGTGTCAGACCCTAGTTGGTCTGGCTCCATTGACGTAGCAAATTGTGGTACACCCAGATCAAGTTTTGAATGCGTTCGTCGTCAGGCATGTCTGTTCTAAGTGATTGAATGGTTTGGTCTAACTGATGCAAGGTACGGCGCTGTTCGTTATCGCCAACCAGACTTTGTAACCAAAAGAACGAACTCACACGGGCGCCTTTTGTCACCGGGTTGACCCGATGGATACTGGTTGATGGATAAAGCACCATATCGCCTGCCGGAAGCTTTATCTGCTGTGTGCCAAACGTGTCTTCAATGACCAGTTCACCGCCTTCATATTCATCTGGATCGCTGAAAAACAAGGTCATTGAAAGATCTGTGCGAATCTTGACGGGCGTATTGGGCACCTGACGAATGGCATTGTCCACATGAAAGCCAAACTGGCCGCCGCCTTCGTAGCGATTGAACATGGGCGGAAAAATTTTGGCCGGTAACGCGCTGCTCATAAAATCTTCCCGTTGGCCAATCGTCTGTAAAATAAAATCTCCGAGCTTGCGTCCGAGCGGGTCCTCTTGGCTCAGTTGCAAGTTGGACTTTTGCTGGTGTGAAGCATTGCCAGCGGTCAACTTACCGTCTTGCCAATTGGCCTGGTCCAGCGCTTGACGAATGTCTTTCACTTGCTCTGGTGTCAGAACATTTTTTAGGTGCAATAGCATGATGTCGAACTCATATTGAAGGCGTTATAAAGTGTAGAAACGGCAAAGCAGCCGTGTAGAAGTAACACGACTGCTTTGCAAGAACGAAGAAAGGGGAGTGACTTCGCTCTTATTTGATGCCGAGAATGCGACTTAGAAGTCGTATTTTACAGACACTTTTACATTACGTGGATTGCCAGGTTTAAAGTGCCCTTTGGCGCTGTAATCGGTCGCGTAACGTTCGTCAGTTAAGTTGCTGACGTTTAGTTGAGCCGACAGGTTTTCTGTAAAGGCATAACCTGCCATAGCGTTCACTAGCGTGATATCACCGGTGGTGAAGTAAACTGTGTTACGACGCCAGAAATCGTTGCCAGATTGGTATTCTGCACCTGCACCGAGTGTCAGTGGGCCAGAGGCATAGGTCATCCATAGGGCCGCCGAGTCATCTGGTGCAGCCGTAAGACCGTTACCTTCGGCTTCTGGATTACTGTAGTTCTCCGTTACTTTTGCATCTTGGCGCGTGTAACTTGCAGTAATGGCCAGTGCGTCCGTGAGTTGGCCAGTTGCGGACAGCTCGAAGCCTTTGCTTTCTTGCTCACCTGATGTAGCGAGCTGCTCGTCGATGGTGTCATAGACGTCTTTCGTTGTTCTGAACACAGCGGCGCTCAACAATAGGCGGTCGTCCAGTAGTTCCCATTTTGTACCCAGTTCAGTGGTCATCGACTCAAGTGGATCAAGCGATGTGTATTCGCTCACTTGTTCAGCGTTACGGCCATTTAATGATAGGTTGTTACCATTAGGTTCTTGGTTGTTAGCTACCGATAGGTAGATACTTCCATTGCGTGTCGGTTTGAAGTTGATCGATGTATTCCAGCTGAATAAGTTGGCATCAGACGACGCACTGACTGAGGTAGCGCTGTCACCACGACCAACGTTTTGCGTGCTGTCGACGTCGTAGTTTTCAAGACGCGCGCCAGCGGCAACTTGCCAATGTTCATTTAACGTAACGGTATCGTGGAGGTAGGCGGCTAGGCCATTGGCGGTCGCATCTTTTGAGTAGCCATCGATACTGTAGTTACCAGTCGCTGTAATCTCACCTGGATTCAGTGGGTTATACGACTCTTTTGAGTAGCTGTAACCGGATAAATCAACGTTCGGTGTCTTCTGGCTTTCGCGATACGCTTCAGCGCCAATGACGATGTCATGGCGCACATTCCCCATGTATTTTTCGCCAATGAAATCAAGTTGAGTCACTAACAGTTGGTTTTTGCTGAAATCTGTTTTTGGGAAAACTAAGCCGTAATTCCCCGTATAATCTGGGTTGTTACGGTCGCCTAAGTTCTCAGGCCAAGGGCGGTGAATGATGGATTTTGTTTCGGTCTCGCCAAAGCGTGTTTGACTGCGTAGGTTCCACTCTGGGCTCAACTTATGGTTGATAATAGCGGTCACAACGGTGGCATCGAGTTCTTCAAAGTCACGACCTTTTACGCCGTAGTAGTTACTCCAGTATTCTTCGGGCAACGTGCCTTCTGGAATACCCAGTGCTGCACTGGTTTGTTCGGTGATGAAAGGCAAGCCGATGACAGGCGTGTTGTCCTGTTTTGTGTGTAGGAAGTTAATCGTGAAATCCGTATCTTCACTCAGTCGTTCAAAGTAAGACGGTGCAATGGCGTAGCTTTTGTATTCTTCTTCGCCATTATCCCAGTAGTCGCCACCTTGTTCTGCCATGAGGTTTAAACGAATCGCACTGTCTTCAGACAAAACTTTGTTAAAGTCACCTGTTAAGCGTTTGGTATCACCTTCGTCGTATGAGGCGTTGATGCTGTTTTTGTCGCCTCGAAGATGCGCGGCTTTAGAAACTAGGTTTACCGAGCCCCCAGCAGAACCTTTGCCATAGATCGAGCCATTAGCGCCTTTTGCTACTTCAACTTGTTCGATGTTGAACGTATCGCGGCTGTAGCCCGCGACATCACGGATGCCATCAGAGTAAATGCTGCCGTTGGCATCGAAACCACGAATGGTGACATTGTCAGAGGTATTGACGTTACCGCCACCGCCTTCACCTGCACCAAAGGTTGAAACACCAGATACATTACGCAGTGCGTCTTCTAATGAAGTGACTCCTTGGTCTTCCAATACTTGCTCGTTCACAACGTTAATGGTTTTTGGTGTATTGACCATTTCTTGAGTGAACTTAGGGCTTGATGGCGCTTCTGCTTTGTAGCCTTTTTCAGAGCTATCAATGACTTGGATACGATCCAATGCAACTTGGTTATCGGCAGCAAATGCTGGCGCGCTCATTAATGCTAGAGCGGAACCTACAGCGATTGCGATCGGAGCCACTTTGAATGGCGTAGTATTGTAAGAGTTTGAGTTCTTCATCGAGTTATTCACACCAGTAATGTTTTAAAAATAGAGGCTACATATAATTGAGAAGCAAATGCTAAATGATAATTGTTACTATTGGTAGGTATTTCTTACAATTTCTTTGTGTAATCTGCATAAAAAAGACGATTTTGACAGAGGAAACGAGAGTAACCTCTGTCAAAGAGGGGTGAAGTAAGGTTAAGGAGTCGGTAGCTGAGTCAAATTGTCTTGCCAGCGACGGATAAAGTCGCGTTTGCTATAGCGACTAAAGTCATCGATTTGCCAAGTATTTTCACCCGCTTTGGTATCGATGATAAGAGTTTTCAAGTTGTCTACTTCATCCAAATCAAGCGTTGGTAGCATTAAGCCTTGGCTAAACGGCGAGACGGACGCTTTAGCATCAATTAGCGCATCAAAGCCTGACATTAGTAGCGCGTCGTCGATATCCAACGCCAGTTGACGCAAAGCGGTGCTAGTGGCTCGGAAATTACGGTTAATTTGCTCGGCTTCATCTGGCCACAGAGCAATCAAGTCGCGTTTTAAAATCCCCAGCATAAGCAGGGCATTATTCGTGTTTAGCCAAAAGTACTCATCAGGCTGTTGAGTCGCCACGCGCTCGCCAGCGGGGATCAGAGCTTGGGCAATATCGATTGGCACAATGTGTATATTACGACTGCGTAAGGGCTTGTAGAACGCCAGTTCAGGTCGAAGTGAACTAATATTCACAATGGCATCGAAGTGGGGCATTGGCTCGGTCTCATTACGGTTGAGCCAGCTAGGGATACGGTTAATCGGCAGTCGTGTTGGCGGTAGGTAAGTGACTTCAATTTCCGTATTTTGCAATAATGCTTGGCTCATGCTGTGAGTGATGGGCGCTACCGTTGCGACGTTAGCGGCCACAGCCCAATGAGTCATTAACAGTAAAAAACTAGAGAGTATTACGCGCATGCGGTGGAGCCTCCTTTACGCAGAGAGTAAATAGAAATAGCGACGATGAACCAAACACAAGCGACTAAAATAATCGCAGGACCGGTGCCAATGGCCCATTTCATATGCATGGGCAGCAGCACACCGACTAACGCGCTGGTGGTGGCAATCAAAACAGAGAGTCCCACCATGCCGCGTAAATCCTGAGCAATGAGGCGAGCACTGGCCGCAGGTATCAACAGTAAGGCACCCACTAAAATCGCACCGATGATTTTTACAGCGGCAACCGTCACTAAGGCAATTAACAGAACAAAGCCGTAATCGTGCAGGGTGACTGATATACGTCGAGACTGGGCAATATCAGGGCTTAAGGCGTTTAAAAAAGCATGGTTGGCGCTAAACCATGCCAACCCCATGACGACCAGAGTAATGGCGGATAAGATAATTAAGTCGTAAGCAGAAGCGGTCAAAATGGAGCCAAACAACACTTGCTCGACTAAGTGTGCATTGATTTTTTTCGCGACGAACATCAGCAGAGCGGCCCCCAGCGCTAACGCAAACGCCAAAAATACGCCGATGAGCGCATCATAAGGTACAGTCGTTCGGCCGCGCACCCATTGAAGAGTCAGTGCAAATAAAATCGAAAAAGCAAACAGGCTAATCCAAGGCTCGGTCACAGGCTCTCCCATTAAGATGCCAATAGAGACGCCAGTCAACGCGCTGTGGCCGACCGCTTCGGATAAAAAGGCAAGGCGCTTTACCACCACTAAGGTGCCTAATAACCCAAGCAACGGGCCGATCATCAGGCAAGCTAGAAACGCATTGACCACGAAGCCATAGCCAAACATGCTTGGTAATAAACCACTGTCTACGAGATGGGAAAATGCCGAATGAATACTAGCTAGCATGACGAAGACCTATCATCGGCACTTGTAGGGACTGTAAAACGGAATTGGGTTCGCCGTGCGCCTGAAGTGTGCCATCTATCCAAGACAAGCTATCGCAGTATTGTTGTAAGATTTGCCAATCGTGTTCGATCATAATAATGGTGCCGCCGTCGGCTTTAAAATTCATCAGGATTTCTAAAATCTGCTCGCGACCGTATTTATCCACACCGGCGAGTGGTTCATCGAGCAGTAAAACATGGGGGCGATTAAGCAGAGCGCAGGCCAATAAAACGCGTTGTCGTTCACCTGAAGATAAGGTGCCGAGACGCTTACTGAGTAACCCTTGAATACGTACTTTTTCAACTACGGCCGCGATTTTTGGATCCCCTTTAAAGCGAAGCCACACTGGACGCTTGTCACAATGCATACGTAAAAAATCGAGAGCAGTCACGGGTAACGAGGCATCAAAGGGAGACAGTTGCGGCATATAGCCAATGGCATCACGACCTTCTGGCCAATGCAGCTCAATAGTGCCTGAATGATTGTGTAAACCTGCGATGGCTTTAAGTAACGTGCTTTTGCCGCCGCCGTTGGGGCCCGCAATGCCATGCCAAAGTCCGCCATCTAATGACAAGTCCATAGCGCTGAGTAATGTCATACCTTTTACGGCTACCGTTAGGTTAGCCAGATGTAAGCTTGGGCCTTTGATCATTGCAGTGCCTCGGCAAGCTTGGCGAGGTTGTTGCCCATCTCACGTTCGACTTGGTCTTTGCTGTAGTCGCCGTGTGTCATGTGGCTAAAGTAATAAACCTTTATGCCGGTTTCCCGTTCGATCAAATCGACATAGCGGTTTTCCATGTTCAGCTCGGTAAATAATACATCAATGTTTTGCTTACGGATGGTATCGATGGTGTCTTCTAACTGAGAGGCTGTCGGTGACACACCGTGTGCCGGTTCAATGACGGCCGATACCGTCAATCCGAACTCTTGCAGTAAATAGGCGTACGCCCCATGGGTACTGGCAATTCGAAGATTGCTAACGTCTTTATCCAGTAGGGCTTGTTGCACGGGCGTTTTCAGCGCGCGCAGCGTCTTGGCGTAAGCCAATGCATTTTTGAGGAAGTAGGTTTTATTATCAGGGTCCAACTCACCTAAGGCTTTGGCAATGGTGTAGACCTGACGAATGCCGGCGTCGATAGAGACAAAAGAATGTGGGTTTACTTTTTCATCGTGACCAATCAAGGGCACATCTTTATTGGCATAGATTACGGTTAGATTGTCAGGTTGAAGACGGTCAACGGTATTGGTAGCAAATAGATCATGTCCAATGCCGTTCACAACCAGCGCATCAAGGCTGTTTAAACGCTCGATATCGGCGGGACTGAGCTGATAATTATGTGGATTGAAACCAGCTTCAACTAACGGTAGCACATCGCCACGATCGCCAAGAATGTGGCTAACATAGGAATAGTAAGGGTGCAAAGTGATGCCCACTTGCAGTCGAGCGCTTGCGTGTGTGCTGATCAAGACAAGTAGGCTGAGCAGTAAATATCGCATGGAAAGTCCTATTGGTTAAGCGAGTGCCAAGTAAGCGGTGCATGACAGTCTGCGGGCTGGTCTGTTACGGCCCAATGAGCATCCCAAGTGTCGTCATGGCGTTCGATGATAAACAGGTATTGTCCCTGTAAAAGCGTGAAACAGCGCTCTTCTTGTTGCTGAAAACGTTGCCCGTTGAGTGCGGGCAGAGGCAGATCACCTAGCTGATAAGGCTCTGACAACATGCCCGCTTCTTCAAGTAGAGTGATTTCTTCGATAGCATTGCTGATTTGTGTGGCCATATTGCTTAGTGAAGTAGGCAATTCAGGCACGGTTTGTCCGTCGGCCTTTTGAATAAGCGACAATAAAGTCATTGCTGTCGCTATGATGGCCGCGCAGATCAGCAGAAAATTGCGCGTTTCCCCGCGGCCATTGGCAGGTAAAATCACTTCAATCTCAGAACTCGGCATAGTCAAACTCTGCCGGATCTTCGTGCCCTGGATCGAACATTAGATAATATTCGCCGTCAGGTTGTGGCAAGCGAATTTGTCCTGCCTTATCGGTTGTGAGTTGCGTCAGCAGCTCTTCATCGTAGCTGCGTACTTCAACGGTTTCACCGTAAGCAAGCGAACCATCGCTGTAGGCTGCGGTGCATCGCACCTCTTGCTGTAGCAGTACACAATCGAGTGTTGGGTAGTGGGCCATGGCTTTGCTCGAAAGCAAAGCCACTAGGCTACCCATGAGTAAGGTAGCTTTGGTCATTATTCGTATACCACTTCAAAGGTGTAAAACACGGTGTAAAAGGCTTTATCTGCGTTGTCGCCTGCTTCGTCACTTTGGTAACCAAAAGTAGCGGCGTAACGCCCGGCGTTTTCAAATTCGACACTGGCCATGCCTTTAGCGTCAGTTTTAAGTGTAATAGGCTCTAATTCACCATTATAGAGACCGGCTTCAGCTTTAATGGTGATGTCCACGCCCTCTACGGCTTTGCCATCTAACATGGCTTGAAACTCAATTTCTTCACCATTGATGTAATCGGCTGGATGCGTCACAGGAATGATTTCGAACCCTTCATTTGATGGCTCTAGTACTGCATTAGTAGGCATTTTTGCCGTTACGAATGACATGCCATAACGGTTCATTTTCACCGTTTCGATGTTTTTCGCATCCGCTGGAATTTGGTCTTGTACTTCCGCTCGAGTACCACGTAGGCGTTTGTGAGTGTCACGTTTACCAATGGTGTAGCTTGTCATGTACATCGGCTCAGTGCTGCCGTAGACGATTTTGTAAGTGCCATCGGTTTGCATCGGCAAATCAAAAGAGGTACGAGAAGCACTTTTGACGACGGTACCAATGTTGCGAATAGGTTTGCCATCTGCGCCGTATACATTGATGTTATCTACGCCAACAGGCTTATCAAAGCGAAACACACCGTGGGAAGCGGAGATATCGACTGCAACCGTCGCAGGTGCTTTTGTGATTATGGATTTTGATGGCATGATCATCAGTTCGTGAGCCATTGCACCGCTTGCTGCTAATAAACCTAGAGCGCATAAAGTCGCTTTAAACATAAGTATTCCTTAAATGTGTTTAGTTAATCGTAATGAGAATGTCGCCCAGCTCATCTTCGGCGGGAATGCGGTACTGTTGGTGGCCATCCGTTGTATCAATTTGGGTTTTCATTAAAGAGCGGCCTCCGTTTTCGCGGGCCGCTTCGAAATATAAGGTGAAAGTGTCCCATTCATCGTTGATCTCAAAGGTTTTGCTGTATTGCCCTGGCCCTTTTGTCGCGCCGGTTAAACCGTCCATTTGATGATCGTAGCGACCGATCTTGCGCCACCAGCGGCGTAGGTCGGATAACCATTTGTCTTTCTCACCCTGTAGGTGCCAGACCAATAGGTGCTCAGCATTACGACCATTTTCGGCCCAGATCGCCACGTAAGGTTTGGCGTAACGCTCGGCATCAGGTTGTGGAATGTTGAAAGTCACATCCACTGTGGTGGCGTGCGTGATGCTCGCCATACCGAGTGTGGCCGCAAGCAGCGTTTTATTAACTAATGAGCGCATAAAGCTCTCCTTTAATGCATCAAATAAACAGCCATCACCATGACCACAGAACCCAAACTCACCCAACTAAGGGTGGTGGTTCGTTGCAAGGTGTTGGCCAATAAAAGCCACAGGCCAGACAGACAAAAGACCAGCATACACAGGCCGGCAATGTCGGATAACCAAAGCCAAAACCCATTAACATGTTTGCCGCGGTGCAAATTGTTGAGCATTTCCAAAAAGGGCAGGTGACGTATAAACACCTCTGCAACAGCCTCTTCGGGATACACTTCTACGGCATAGCTGCCTTGAGGCCCGTCTAAATGCAGTAGTAATAACTGCTCATCCAATGCCCACGTGATTTCTATGTCTACGCCATGAATCGCGTATGTTTGATCTAGCCACGTCAACACGCTCAATGCGGTATAAGTAGATTCATGGTCCCACTCTAACTCTGACAACGTACTCGGTAAGTCCAGAGTTTGGCTGGATTGATCTGTGGCGCCTAAATTCCAATTGCCGTGATTCAGTAACACTCCCGTTAACGCAAAAAAAATCATCAGCAGTAATACAGGCGCTGCGCTGTAAATATGTAGCCAGCGAGCCCAGCGATTTAGTGCAATAAAAGGGCGTGTCATAAACGGAAGTAATCTTATTTGTAAATTATTCGCCAATGATAATCGCTATCATTAATAATATGCAATATAATACGAATAATTATCAGATAGATTTACATAGGTTTACGGAGAGAACGGTGTCTTGGTGGTTTACAAAACTTATTCAGCAGTTAAATCGCATGATGTATATGGCCGGTGGGGTAGCATTGTTTATCTTGCTGTATGTGTGGAGCGTGCTCAGTGCCAGCAAGACGGTTGAGGCTCCGCTAGAGGCTCGTATTCCCGAGCATCCGCTCTTTTCGTTAGCTGAGCACTCGGTCTATCGGTTTAGTCATAATTTGGTGGCACAAGTGGATCATGATGTATTGGGGTATGTTTTCTCGACGCAAGAGTGGTATTGGTTAAAAGGACTTTCGTTAATCAGTCAGTGCCTGTTATGGGGAGTGATTGTCATAGGTCTGCTGGCATTAACGTCAGCCCCCATACGACGTTATGGCTTTTCCATGGTGCTTATGGCGGCTGTAGTATTGAATTCCCGTGTGTTTGACTTAGATAATCAGGCTTCCATTCACCCTTGGTGGGCATTATTTCTCATTATAATGCCGATGCTCGCCGTGTACGTTGATATTAAAAAGCAGTTGCCAATGCGGCCAGGTCAGCGACTGGCACTGATTGCCTATGCCAGCCAAACCGGCAGCGCGAAACGCTTGGCTGAGCAGTTGCATGAAACGGCTCAGTCTTTGTTGGACGTGCGTTGTATGTCGCAGTTAACAACACAGCAGTTATTGAGTTATCAAAAAGTCTTCTTTGTGGTGAGCACTCAGGGCAATGGCGATGCGCCCGATACCGCACATAGCTTTTTACGAGACATAAAGAAACAGACAAAGAGCAACATCGACACCGAGTTCAGTGTATTGGCACTGGGTGATCGTACCTATAATACGTTTTGCGCCTTTGGTCACCAGCTCACTGACTTGTTGCGTCAAAAGGGTTTTAAATTAGCCTTGCCGACGCAAGAAGTGGATCGAATGGATGTGTCGGCTGTCGATCACTGGTGGCAGCAAATTTGTGGTCGATTGGGGATTGTGAGTGATACCGTTTCAATGCAGTACGACACGTTTACGGTGGTGAGCAATGAATGCTTGAACCCCATGCAGACACATCGTCATGTTCATCGAATTAGGCTGTATTGTTCAGGTGCTCGCTATCGCGCAGGAGATCTGCTGGCGGTACAGGCAGATGAGACGAATGAGCCTGAACGCCTCTATTCGATAGCCTCTTATGAAAAAGACTATGTGGAGTTGTTAGTACGACGGCATTTGCGCTCAGATGGTCACGTTGGTCTAGTTTCCGGTAGATTGAGTGCCATGGAATCAGGCGACCTTGTTAAGGCCAGTATTCGGGAGCATGAAGCGTTTCATCTGGTGGATGATGTGCCCTTGATCATGATTGGTGCAGGAACAGGATTAGCGCCGTTCGTGGGCTTTTTAAAACAGAAACAAGCATGGCAAAGTCAGACGCCTAGTTGGTTGATCTTTGGTGAACAATACGCGCAATATGATGACTATTTTTCCCACGATCTTAAAGCACTGAAGCATTCTGGTGTTCTCACTCGAATGGACTCAGCGTGGTCTCGACCAGATGGCGACTATGTACAAACACTTTTGAAAAGGCATCAAGCAGAAGTTCGTCAATGGTTAGCGCAGGGGGCGCATATTTATGTCTGCGGCAGTCGTGAAGGGTTTGGTAATGAAGTCTGTCATACGTTACAGCAGATCCTTTCAGACACCTATTTTGAAACGCGTTTGCACACGGATTTGTATTGATCGACGAAGAAAGACTGACATATTGCAAAAAAAAGCGGATGACAAAGCATCCGCGCAAACTCGGTTTTGTATTACCTAATCGGTTACAGATCAAATCTCTTCATCGAGCAGGTAAGATCGGAGCAATGCGTCCGATGAGCTAATTATAAACGATTATTTGAAAAAGTTAATGTAAAAACAAGAATTGTTCTCATTAGAATAATTTATAGGTCTAACTGAATTGATCCTAGACCTAAATCGGCAACAGGCTAATCCTGTTGCCAAGCCCCTTGATAGAATCGACTGATGCTCTGTTCATCCCACTGGAATACATAAAGCCACTGATTGTCGATCAGCTGCTGCAGTAATTCATGTTTGGCGACGATGGACTCGATGAACGGCTTGGGGGCACGGATGTACACGGCTAAGCGTTGCGGTGTATGCATCCATTGTTGGCCATCGTGCAACGACTGCATGGCAAGACCGACGCGTAGGTCGCCGCCATTGCCCTCAAACACACCAATATGATCGCCCACGGCGTTATGCAGAACTTTATTACCACTGCCAAACTTAAAGTTATCGGTGGTGGATAAGTTGTATTGCATATTAATCCAATGTGTCACCAGCATCGGTGCTGTCATAAGACGCTCTAAGATATCAGCGTCAGAGTCTTGTTCGAAATCATAATCATGCAAAAAGCTACGGCCGTTTAAATCCAGGTTTCGAGTGTACTGACGCGGTGCGATGATAAAGGCGTTGTTGTCCGCCAACCCCCATTCAGGGCGTGTTTGTGACCAGTCTTTGGCACGGCGCAAATACGCAGCATTACGCTCTTCTCTATCCATGTTGAGTAACGCTTGATCCACTTTTACCGCGCGTTCTTGTTGCGCTAAGTAAGTCGCTTGCATGAGCCAGTCAACGACCGTTGGATCGTTGACCTCGTTGTAGCAGGTAATATGATCTGTAATAGTATTGTGCAGCGCAGCCACAAACTGGGTTTGATCCGGAATGGAATAGCCCATCGGTTTCAGCGCCTCGCGCACTTTGAGATTGTTCAGTAACTGAGCCAAAACACGGACGTTGATTTCACCGGTTTGACCGCCACATGCGCCGCATTCCAAACCAGCACTTTGTAAGTTATTACAGCTGTGACTCCCGTGGCCCACAAGGAGAATTGTACTGGAAAAATGACGCAACCCCATGGTATCCAGCACACCTTTGGCGAGTTCGGCTTGGTCTTGAATGTCCAGTGTTCGACCTTGGCGAGTCAGGGTCCAATGGCTGCCGTGCGTCGGTGATAAAGCATGAGAGGTATCGCCTTTTAGGTTTTTCTTAAACAACTTAAAGGCGTACCACCAGCCCATGGACTCCACCATAGAGAACGTTCCTGCAGCGGCGTTGCCCCAACGGTTCCAGCTAGCAGACCGGTTGTCTTGGGCCAGTTTTTCTTCGTCTGCCTGGCTTTCAACGACTCGAATAGCAGGGGGTAAAAGTCCTGGTAACTGTGGGCGTGCGACTTGCGTACCGGCTTGCTCGTATTCGATAGGCAGACCAAAAAAGCCAGCAAAACCATATGTTTCAATGCTGCTACTTTGTTGTTCCAGTGCTCGACGATACACTTCTGAGCGTACATCAATGCAAAAGATCGCCTGCATAGCTGGCGTATCAGGAAGGTTGGCATTGACGTCGATTAACTGCTGTTGAAGTGCTTGTTGCTCACTGAGTTCTAATGCTCGTGCCCAAATACGTGGGATCGCCAGGGCTTCGCTGTGTTGTTCACGCAGTTCATTTAAATGGTGCGATTGTTGTTTCCAACGTTCCGCTAGGAGGCCAAAGTCTTCAGGGCTGCGTTTTTCTAAATAGCGCCAAACGACTAATTCCCATGCGAGTTTAATGGCTAGCAAGGAGCGTACATCATCCTGTTGTTGTCCTACTTTTTCTGCTTCAAAAGCGCGATACGCCAAATAAGAGCCCCAGCCATTAATGTCGAGCAATAAGGCTTGTCCGTATTCAGCTAAGGTACTTTGAGGAATATGGAGTGTAGTAATTGCTTCAAAAAAGAGTGCTTCTTGATCTTCTGGAAGTGCCGCGAATTCTTGTTCTAATTTGGCTTCCGACATAATAATCGCCAAACCACGATCCAAGCGCGATACCTGTAACCAATGCTGGTAAAGATTGAGTGACTGCTGGCGATATTGACGCTGTAGCATGGGGCGCTGCTGTTGGTAATGGGCGGCACAGAACTGACTGATTTGGTGAGTGATCTCATCGTGCCATGACATTTTATGATGGCTACGGGTCAAGTCGGCCCAATCAGCAATGTTACGCCAACTCTGGACACGGGCAGTCTCTTTACTCAAATACATGATCAGCGCTTCAGCCGACATGTGGACCCCGTATTCACTGGCTGCTTGCAGTAAACAATCATTTTGAATGCGACCTTGCTCATACCATTCTAAGTAGGTAGAGACAGGCATATGGCAGCGAATTCCTGCCAAAGTGGATACTTCGGTTGCCACCTTATCAAATGGCTGGCCAACGTTGTTCCACAGGGGATTAACCGCAATCATTCGATCTAAAGGCCAATTAGGTGCCAAGCATTGCGTCGCTTTTGTAATGGCTGCTTGTTGCGACTGAGTTAAAGAAGAGTGCGTCGTCATCATTATTTTTTCCAGCCTTTTGACAGATTAGGGAACAGCAACGCTACGCCATGGTGCTTGGCTTTAGAGTGTGCCGGGAGGGTCACAGGCCAGATTTTTAACGTGACTTTGGTAAACCACTCATCTAAATAAAGGCCTGCGAATAAGGTAATCGAGAAGCGACGTGTCCAACCTAAATGGGCGTAGTACCGAAGGCCGACGGCTAAGACGAACAATATGATAAACAAAGCGCATGCCCAGATATCTGCCAAGCTAAATGCCTGATTGGTGTGCTCAGCGACGTGACCAGATAGAAGCCAGCCAGTGGCTGTTTTTAATCCGCCGTATAAGATCGACAGTGCCAACGCAATCCCTGCTAAGCGTAGTAAAGACGAAGGCTGTGGTACGCTGCGCCATTGAGCAATCAGCAAGGTCAATGCTATTGCCATTAATAACCAAGGGCTAAAGGGGCCTTGATATCCCCAAAGCCAAATAGACAGGCCGACAGCGACCCCACTAAATACGAGCCCCGCTCCCCAAGCCAAGGCGTTAGGCGTTTCATCCGGCGCAATTTTGCGTAACAAATATTCGTGTACCGCGTTGCTTGAATTTAAAAAGGCATGAGCTTTATAGACCGAGTGCGTCATTAAATGTAGAACGGCTAATTCGTACAGGCCGAGAGCACACTCTAAAAGCATCAAGCCCATTTGTGCACTGGTAGACCAAGCGAGACGCACTTTGACACTGATTCGGGTGGTCATGATCAAGGCACTAAATAAAGTCGTTAACCCCGCAACAATCAATAGTAACCAAATCGCAGCGTTGCTTAGATGAAGCAGTGGGTAAAATGCTAATACAAGGTAGCCACCTAAATTAATGATGCCTGCGTGCAGCAAGGCACTGACGGGAGTCGGGGCCTCAACGACTTGCATTAACCAGCCATGCACTGGTAACTGCGCGCACTTCATTAGTGCCGCCATGGCAATTAAGCAGGCTGCGATCTGCTCTGTAAGTGACAGCGTTCCCTGCATCTGACTCATCAGTTGAGTTAAATACCAAGTGCCATGTTCAAGATAAAGTAGCGAAAAAGCCGTCAACAGGGACAGTTCAGCGATACGCGCAAGGATAAACTTCTTATGGGCTGCAAGAATGGCGCGAGGACGTTCTGGGTAGAAGGTAAGTAAGAAGTGCAGTCCTAAACTAATGCCTACCCAGCCAGCCCAAAACGTTAGTAAATGGTTGCTGCTTAAGGTCAGCGTGACGGCCGATAACGTTAGCATCAGCCAGCGATAATATTGCGCCACACGGGGCTCACCGGCCATGTAATGTTGTGAAAACTGCACTAAAATCCACGCCATAAATACGACTAAAACCAGCATTAAGGCGCTTAATAGTGAACCATGAAATGGGGCGTCGGGGCTTGGTGTAATGAACAACCAGGAGGTAAGAATAGCGATGAGCAAACATGGCGCAAGACGAGCGCCCCAAAGTGCAATGCTTGCCGCATGATCACGTAGTTTGGGTAAACCACATAAAACCCCTGTTACAGCAAACAGAGCAGGCAGTAAAAAAGTCATGAAGGTCATTTTTTCGTCTTACCTAGCCAATAAATGAAAGTTGGCGTCAGTATGCAGAGAGTTTAAAGTTAATAAAAATACATATATTCTAATAAAACGTTCTGTTTTGGTTATGTATTTGCAACGCCTAAGAGGAAGCTTCATGGCGCGTCTTAATTATCATCACCTGTATTATTTTTGGCGTGTCGCCAGCATCGGCCATTTAACACAGGCCGCTGAGCAGTTACACGTTTCTCAATCCGCTTTGTCTGCTCAAATCAAACAGTTGGAAAGCAAAATAGGCCAACCGTTGTTTGAGCGCGAGGGACGTCGTTTAGTGCTAACGGATGTGGGAAAACGGGTGCAACTTTATGCCCAAGATATTTTCTCCACTGGTGAGGAACTAGAGCAGTTTTTGAAAAGTGGTAATACCCATCACACGCACCTGAATATCGGGGTTGAAACCCACTTGTCGCGTAACTTTATCGAAGCGTTTATAACGCCTTTATTTGATGACCCAACGGTGACGTTTTCATTGTATGCACGCACCATGGGGGATTTGATGGATGGCTTAATTAACCACGAGCTAGACATCGCTTTAACCAACCGCGCAATCGCTAACGATGTGCACGGCGTGCTGTGGCAAAATCAATTGGTGGCGCGCCAGTCTGTGGCCATTGTTGGACCTTATGGTGAGCAGCCCAAACAGTCTTTTCCCCAAGGCTATGAAGATAAGAAGTGGATCCTCCCTGGGCGCAATATGGGCATACGCTCGATGTTTGAGTCGTTTTGTGCCACTCAACAATACCGTGCAGACATCAAAGCGGAAGTGGACGATATGGCGATGATGCGTTTGTTGGCGCGCGATAGTGGTTTTTTATCCGTCATGCCACCTGTGGTGGTAAAAGATGAGATCGAAGCTAAAAAACTTCAAGTGTATCAGGCGCTTCCACAGGCCTATGAACATTTCTATGCGATCTTATTACCGCGTAAATTCATTCCGGAAGTGCTGCTGCATTTGCTACGCAGCCAACAATTAGAATGACAAACTCACTGATACTTTGATACGTGCACTGTATATTGCAAGAGTATGGCTGTGATAATGCGAGCCTGGTAAATTCGGAGAACGTGTATGGATACCTTGGTTGCTGTTTTTCCAGTGGTTTTCCTTGTCTGGAGTATGACAAAGAAGCACCCATTGGCGGCGCACGTGGCGTTGCCATTAACCGCGTTGATTGTTGCGCTACTGCAAGAGTTTTATTTTAATGCCGAGTTACTGACGCTTGCAGCCAATGCTGTGGCAGGCAGCATGGCGGTGCTAACGCCGATTTCAATTGTCGCAGGTGCGATTTTGTTAAACCGTGTATTGGTGCTGTCTGGGGCGGAAGATGTGTTGCGACAATGGCTTGAAAGCATCAGTCAAAATGCTGTGGCGCAGATTATGATCATCGGCTGGGCGTTTGCTTTTATGCTTGAAGGCGCCTCGGGTTTTGGAACGCCTGCCGCCATTGCAGCGCCGATTTTAGTCGGCTTGGGGTTTCCCGCCATGCCTGTGGCTTTGTTAGCACTGGTTATGAACAGTGTGCCAGTCTCTTTTGGTGCGGTTGGAACACCTGCGTGGTTTGGTTTTGCTGCGCTCAATCTGAGCGAGTCAGAGCTGCTGGAAACGTCCCAGTGGACAGCTTTGATTCATCTCGTAGCAAGTCTGTTTATTCCCGTGATTGCACTGCGTTTTCTAGTCAGTTGGCAAACCATTCGCGCTAATCTTCTGTTTGTTCTGATCAGTGCGTTGAGTTGTACACTGCCTTATTATTTATTGGCGCAGGTGAATTATGAGTTTCCGTCGTTAATTGGGGGCGCGATAGGGTTATGCGGTTCGATCATAGCAGCGAAATATCGTATTGGATTGCAGCCTGAACCCAATAAATCGACCCTAACTTCTCCCGAGCCTTTGGCTACAAGCGCCATTCTTAAAGCATTGTCACCGTTTTTGTTATTAATCGTGATTTTGGTGGTGACGCGCATTCAGCAGCTGGGTTTGAAAGGCTGGTTAAACGAGGGCAGTCCATGGCTTACTTTCGGAGATGTTCAGATCAGCCAAGCGTTGATCGTCACTTGGTCTTCGATCCTTGGGACGGATGTGTCATGGTCTTATAAAACCCTATATGTGCCCGCCTTGATTCCATTTGTCCTGACGGTGCTGGTGTTAGTCCCCGTCTTATCGTTGAGCCAACGTCATCTATTTCAGGCCGTCGAAGAAACATGGCAGCGTATCAAGTTCCCCATTTTGGCACTGATGGGCGCGCTGATGATGGTGAACTTCATGATGCAAGGAGGAGATCAAGCACCGATTTTTATCATTGCCAATACGTTAGCCAGTACGATGGGGGCGAATTGGAGTTATGTTGCAGCGCTGCTGGGGGCATTGGGCTCGTTCTTTTCGGGCTCAGCAACGGTATCGAATCTTACCTTTGGTGGTATTCAATACAGCATTGCCGAGCAAACTCGTTTGCCGATTACACTGGTGCTGGCTTTACAGTCGGTGGGGGCATCCATGGGCAATATGATTTGTCTGAATAATATCATCGCGGTCTCGACGATCTTGGGTATTAAGAATCAAGAGGGCGCTATGATTAAACGCACCATCGTGCCGATGCTGGTGTATGCCGCTATTGCTGCGGTGATGGGTAAGCTGATTCTTATCTCTCTAATATAGAAAGCGAGTCGCTTTGTCGCTATGCTGTCGGCAAAGTACGTTGGGTACTGTTTCGTAGTAGGAAAGTGTTTGTCGTTATGGAATTTATTTGGATACTGTTTGCGTTCATATGTGGCTTAGCCGTTAAGCTGGTCAATTTACCACCGCTGATTGGTTTTTTGGCGGCCGGTTTTATTCTGAACTTTATGCAGGTGCAGCCTTCGAGTGTGTTGGAGCATTTGTCAGACCTAGGCATCACCTTGATGCTGTTCTGTATCGGTCTGAAGCTGCATGTTAAGGACTTGTTGAAGCGAGAAGTGTGGGCATCGACCTTAGGTCATATGGGCGCTTGGACAATTCTATTAATTGGCTTAGTGTCGCTACTGGGACTGGCTGGCTTACAAGCGTTTGAAGTGTTGTCATTGCGAACGGCAGCGCTGATCGGCTTTGCGCTTAGCTTCTCTAGTACGGTATGTATCGTTAAGTTGTTAGAAGACGCGGGTGAGATGAAAACACGCCATGGGCAACTGGCGCTGGGCATCTTAGTCATGCAAGACATCGTTGCGGTGGTGTTCCTCGTCTTGGCAACGGGTCAAGTGCCGTCTCTTTGGGCGATTCTGTTGTTCGCGCTGATTCCACTGCGTCCGGTATTGGGCCGCTTACTGGATCTATCTGGCCACGGAGAAATGCTGCCACTGACTGGGCTTTTCTTTGCATTAGGGGGTTATGAGCTATTTTACTTGGTGGGTGTCAAAGGTGACTTGGGTGCCTTAATTTTGGGTATTTTATTAGCGTCTCACAGTAAATCATCGGAGCTGAATAAATCGTTGATGAACTTCAAAGATTTATTTTTGATCGGCTTCTTTTTGTCGATCGGTTTCAGTGCGTTACCGACATGGGAAATGGTTGGACTAAGCTTGATCCTTACCGTTCTCCTGCTCGCAAAGTTTGTCTTGTTCTTCTATTTTTTCAGCAGTTTACGCTTACGCGGCCGTACCTCATTCCTTGGCGCTTTGGCGCTGTCAAACTACAGCGAGTTCGGTTTGATCGTTGTCGCGTTGAGTGTCGAAGCAGGCTGGATTGTAAAAGATTGGTTGGTGATTTTAGCGCTTGCTGTGTCGTTCTCATTTGTCATTACCAGCGTGCTCTATCGCAAGGCACACAGCTACTTCCGTCGTTATAAAGATACCGTGCGTCGTTTCGAACATACCGTGCCGTTGCCTGAGGATTGCTTTGCGCAGCCCAAAAATATGCAGGTGCTGGTTGTCGGTTTAGGTCGAGTGGGACGCGGCGCTTATGAATCGTTAACGGGCATGATGGAAAATGGTGTTGTTGCCGGTATGGATGCGGATCAGTTCCGTATTAAGAAGATGCAAGGTGAAGAGCACAACGTATTCTTCGGCGACGGTGAAGACGTGGATCTATGGGAGCATTTAGATCTGAGCAATGTACGATTGATTTTGCTGGCATTGCCGTCTGCGGATGACAGCGTTAACGTCGTTAAACAGCTACGCAGTACGGGCTTTAATGGCCAAGTGGCGGCGATTGCCCGTTATCAAGATGAACGTGAATACATGCTAAATGCAGGTATTGATAACGTGTTTAACTTCTACACCGAAGCCGGTACGGGGTTTGCGGAAGAAAGCTTGGCGTTGATTCGCTAGGCTTCGTCTTTTTATTGCTATGCATAAGAAGGTTCATTTACCTACAAAGGTTTGTCCTGTTTGTCAGCGGCCGTTCACTTGGCGTAAAAAGTGGGCGTCTTGCTGGGAGGATGTAAAGTACTGCTCTGAGCGTTGCCGCCGTCAGCGAGTCAATCTAGCAAAAAGCGGGGAAAGTTCGTCGTAGTGTCACGCTTATCTCGTATAATGTGGCGCTGATCCCCTGTCATCTTCCAAGGAGTCCCATGCAATCCTCTGCGCACTTAGCGAAACAACTCTTCTCAATGACCTGGCCGATGCTGTTTGGCATTTTGTCGATCATGAGTTTTCAGCTTGTCGACAGCGCTTTTATCGGTCAGCTTGGGGTGTTGCCATTGGCTGCTCAGGGGTTTACCGCGCCGATTACGATGATCTTTATCGGGCTGCAAGTCGGGCTAGGCATTGCTACAACCTCTCTAATTGCACGGGCGTTAGGTGCCTCTGAAACACGTTTTGCGAAGCAACTTGGCGGCCTTGTGATTGTGCTGGGGGCAGCAGGAATCTTCATTGTCTCGTTGTTCGTTTGGTTCTTTCGTGACGCCGTTTTGGCTATGTTAAGTGCTCCGGAAAGTGTTTCACCTATTATTGATGCTTATTGGGGCTGGTGGCTGTTTAGTACATGGCTAGGGGCGATGATCTATTTCTTCTACAGCATTTGTCGTTCTAACGGTAATACCATGTTGCCAGGGATCGTCATGGTGGTCACTAGCTTATTAAATATTGCCTTAGACCCCGTATTTATTTTTGTGTTGGACATGGGCATTGTGGGCGCAGCTATCGCTACCATTGTCTCGTTTACAATAGGCATTCTGATCATTGTGCCAAAATGTATGTCGAGTCATTGGCTTACGTTTGAGTTTGATGATCTGCATATTGCGCAAACCCTCGCTAAAATCGGTCATATTATGGGGCCTGCAATGGTTAGCCAGCTATTACCACCGCTGTCCTCGGTACTGGCAACGAAATTGTTGGCGGGCTTTGGTACCGCGGCGGTTGCGGCTTGGGCGGTCAGTTCTCGCTTTGAGTTTTTTGCCATCGTAACTGTACTTGCATTGACGATGACATTGCCGCCAATGGTCGGTCGTTTTTACGGTGCGGGTAAGTTTGAAGAAATCAAAAAGGTGATCCGTATTGCCGTTGTGTATGTGTTGGCGTTTCAAACGTTAGTCGCGCTATTGGTGTGGTTCACGGCCAGCGGTATTGCAGGTTTGATGTCGAGTGATGAGCAGGTCATCGAGATTGTGACTTGGCATTTATATTGGGTCCCAATCAGCCTTGGCCCATTGGGAATTTGCATGATGATGGTGTCAGCCTCCAATGCCTTAGGTAAGCCTTACAAGGCATTATGGATGTCAGCACTGCGTTTGTTTGCGTTCTTCCTACCCTGCTTGTGGATCGGCGGTCAGATTGGTGGCTTATGGGGACTGTTCATTGGCGCTACGCTTGCTAATGTCTTTGCGGGTATCACCGCATGGTGGATTTATCAGTCAATGTTCAAAACCGCGTGTGAAGCCAAGGCGGCCTAAGACCTCTGGATGAATATTGAGCCACTGTGATTACAGTGACTCAATATTGTCTAAACACCATTGAGCACGTTCCATGGTGTCGTCTTGTAGGGCTTTGTCTTGTTTATCCCAGTTTCCGTAAATCATGCCGATGCGTGGGTTGTTAAGCAGACGGTCGCGGTGTTTAAGCATGAAACGCCAGTACAGACTATTAAGCGGACAAGACTGTTCGCCCACTTTTTCTTTGACGTTGTAATGGCATGAAGCGCAGTAATCACTCATTTTTTGAATGTAACTACCACTGGCAGCATACGGCTTAGAAGCCACCCAGCCGCCGTCGGCAAATTGACTCATGCTGCGTGTATTGGGTAACTCAACCCATTCAATGGCATCTACATAAATGCCCAAGTACCATTCGTCGACTTGATCCGGTTCGATGCCTGTCAGCATGCAGAAATTGCCCGTGACCATCAATCGCTGAATATGGTGGGCGTAGCCATACTCCAGTGACTGGCCAATCGCTTGAGCCAAGCAATTCATCTTGGTGTCACCGGTCCAGAAATACTCTGGCAAGTCTCGATCTGCGCCGAGGGCATTCTGCTCATGATAGTCGGGCATGTTGATCCAATACATGCCGCGTACGTATTCTCGCCATCCCAATATCTGCCGAACAAACCCTTCTACTTGCGCTATGTCGATGTCTTTACGATAGCGGTAACTTAAGACGGCGGCTTTGATGACATGATTGGGGTGCAGCATTTTCGTATTGAGTGCAAACGACAAGCGGGAGTGATAAAGGCTCCAACTATGAGGTGTTTTGTCGGTCATCGCGTCTTGAAAACGGCCGAAGTTTGGGAGCAAGTGATCACAGAAATACTGCAACAGGGTCAAGGCATCATGACGGCTTACGGGCCACAGTAGTTTTTCGTGGGCCTTGCCGATGTAAGCAATGTTATGACGATCAATGCGTTCTAAAAGGTGTGTGACATCGTGACTGAACAGCAAAGGTTCTGGAATGTGTGCCATATCTTTTTGTTTGAGTTTTTGTCGATTGGCGTTGTCATAATTCCATGTGCCGCCTTCTGGTGAGTGATCATCGTCCATCAATACATTAAAGCGCTGGCGCATTTTGCGGTAGAAGTGCTCCATGCGAATGATGCTTTTGGCTTTGAAATGCTTCGGAATCTCATCAAATGGCAGCATAAAATGCTCAGTATCGGTCAGCGACACTGACATCGGTGCGTGAGTCGCAATGCTTTGATATTGCATCATTATGCGATATTCATCAGGACGTAAAAGCTCGATTCGACGCACGCCTCGTTCTTTAGCCAAGCCTAAGATAAGCGACTCTAAGGTTTGCCCTTGTGTGTCATCAAGGGTTAAATATTGTACATGATGGCCCGCATCCATAAGGGCATTGGCGAAGTTCTCCATGGCCAAAAAGAACGCACATAGCTTCTGAATATGGTGCTTCACGTAAGTGGCTTCGGGGTGCAGCTCGGCGATTAAATGCAGTACCCCGGGTTCGGGTTTACGGAACCAGCGGTGAGCCGCATTGAGTTGATCGCCTAAGATAACGCGTAACGTATGGTATTCGCTCATGATGGACGGCCTTTACGACGGGAAGAAGTTCGAACATGAGTATTGAGAATGCGTTGCTTCTCTTGTTGTACGAATGTGGACTTACGAAATCCCCATAAACGATCACGGGCTGCTTTAGCCGCCTCCGCTAACGGGACGATTGGGCTAGGGTAATCGTGGCCAATTTGGCATTGATACAAGGTTTCCTCCATTGCGGTCATTTCCCAAGGTGTATGAATCAGCGGGTTTGGAATCTGCGCAAGTTCAGGTAGCCAGCGGCGTAAAAATAGGCCGTCAGGATCTTGGTCTTGCGACTGCTTCACTGGATTATAAATGCGTATTGTATTGGCGCCAGTGATGCCCGCTTGCATTTGAAACTGAGGGTAATGAATCCCTGGTTCAAAATCCAAAAATAATCGCGCCAAATGATGTACGCCTAGGCGCCAATCGATGTTGAGATGATGGCATAAAAAGCTCACCAGCATAGCGCGCATGCGAAAGTTAATATAGCCAGTAGAGTGTAAAGCACGCATACACGCATCCACCATAGGAACGCCTGTCTGTCCTGTCTGCCAAGCAACCAAATCCTGCTCTACCTGTGCGTCTTGGCGATAGGGAAAAGCATCATAACCACGATTTACCGGACGCCACTCCATAGCATGCTCGCTTTCAAATTTCTGCATAAAGTGACAATGCCAATGCAGCCTGGAACTGAGTGCAATTAATGTGCGTCGCCAGCCTTTGGTATGCCAACGAGCCAATACGTCCTGATAGACCTCTCGCAAGCTGATATTGCCCCAAGCGAGATAGGGGGATAAACGTGTGCAGGCATTGCGACTGGTGAGAGGACTGGATAGTTGACGGTAATAATCCTGTCCACGGCCTTCATAAAAGCTGCGCAATGTTTGCCAAGCGAGGGTTTGGCCTCCCGTTTGAACGCCTCTTTGCGGTGTTTGCCATGTGCTGTTCGGCGTAAAAGTAGGGTCTGAAGTGACTGGGTACCAATCTACGTTTTCAAGATCCGGTGATTCTATCGGTGCACGCATCACTTGCTGCCAAGCTTTATCCCAATGTTGGCGATTGTTTAAAGTACGAATCACCGCGCCCGATGGGCTTTCATGCCATGTGACATCGTGCGCTTGGCACCAAGCATTAACAGCTTTATCCCGTTCAAAAGTGAGGTTAATGCCAATTTCTTGTGAACTGTAGAGCTGAGTGAAACCGGTAATTTTATGTAAAGCAGAGAATGCGTTTAAGGCATTCTCTTGTTTGATCAAAAGGCTTGCCCCGTACACTGACAGCTGCTCTTGTAGGTCTTGCAGTGACTGCCATACAAAGCGCCAATGGCGTTCATCGTAATGGGGATCGTTAATGAGTTCAGGCTCAAACAAATACAGCAAAATCAGTGGTTGTCCACTGCGACACGCTTGATTGAGAGGCGAGTGGTCGGTTAAGCGTAGGTCACGCTTGAACCAGACCACAACTGGAGAAGGCGAGGTGCTCATTGTTTCGGCGCAATGGGCCAATCCGCCGCATCAACGGAGTCGAGTTGTTGATCACATTGATGACCGCCCCAGCGCTCAATAAAGTGATGTTCAGGATCGTACATTTGGGTTTGTTTATTTAGATTGAAATGGCGACCACCACGCGGGTCGGCTCCTACACCTGCAATGTATTGCCAATTTCCCCAGTTGGATGCCACATCAAAGTCGACTAATTGAGATTCAAAATAAGCAGCACCATAGCGCCAGTCGATACCAAGATCATAGATTAAACAGCTGGCAACGAGTTGACGACCACGATTACTCATATAGCCCGTGCTATTAAGCTGTTTCATGCAAGCATTCACGATCGGATATGGGGTATTACCTTGGCACCATTTCTGAAACCGTTCTGCGTAAAAGCTGCCTTTTGACCCCTGTCCGCGGATGCCTTGCCCACGGAACAGGTCTTTACCGTAGCGCGTGCCATACCAGTGAAAATATTCTCGCCATAACAGTTCAAAGAATATCCAGTAGGTTGAGTCGTTGGCGCAGTGGTCGCGTTCGTACACATCTAAGCAGGCTTTGATCTGACTGGGGGATATACTGCCTTGGGCAAGCCATGGCGAAAATTTAGTGGAATGCTCCCAGCCGTCTAACGCATTACGTGTTTCTTTATAATGACTTGCCAATTCAGTGGCGAAGTAATCACTGAGCTGAGTCAGTGCGGCCAACTCGCCGCCATTGAATAAAAGCTGCTCTTCACGTTGGCGTACCACCCAAGGCGTGAGGCCGGGCAGTACGAAAGACACCTGCGGGGGTAAAAATTGCACTTCGGGGGCAGGTGGTAGTAATTCACTCAATTCGACGGCTTTACGGAATTTTGAAAACGAATCAGGCAGTTCCTTTGGTGTAAATGGTAGATCCTTGGGTTCAAATAACGTCAAGCCATGGTGCAATTGGAATTGAATATCAGGGAAATCAAATATAAGCTGATTGAGTGATTTTTGTTCATACCAGCCTGGGTGATGATTGCGATATACATGAGTAATAGGTAACTCATTGAAAAGTATTGGAAAAATCTGAAGGGCTTGTTGTTCACTGACAAATAGGCTGTGGCCCATTTCCGCCAGACTGGATGCGAGATCGTCGAGCCCATCTTGAAGAAAGCGTTGACGCTTGTGAGAAGGGGCTGCAAAGTTATTTAACGGAGTGTGGCCTGGCAGCGGTGTATTACAATAAATACAGATCAATTGCTCCACTTCGTGGCTGGCTTGCCATAGCATGGCTTGATCTGAAGTGCGTAAATCGTTACCAAACCAAACGACACCAATGCTCATAATGCTCTCCTTTTATCGATAGCTTTTGTACGCAAAAAACGCGGATTTGGATTGCAACAAATTATCGAGTAAATTCTTGTAAATGTAGGTGAGAATGAATATCATTGTCTAATTACTGTTATTTCTTCTCTGGAGCGTGCAATGAATAGCACAATGGAACAAATCAAAGACTTCCTAATCGTAGGCGGCCCTGTTGTATGGATTTTATTAGGGTTCTCTACAATCGCTGTGACGATTTTCTTCGTCAAGCTTTGGCAACTAGCCATGCTTCGCGCGGAAAGTCGTAAAACGGTCGATAAAGCCTTAGATGCTTGGCGTGCGCGTGACATCGATGGTGCGTTAGCGATGCTCTCTGACAAGCGTCCAGTAGAAAGTATAGTTGCTTACAGTATGGACGCCATGCGTCAGGCAAACCGTGAAGTAGCGACCATTCGTGAAGAAGCGGAGCGTCGAGCACTGAACACATTACACGATCTGCGCTCATTTTTGCGTCCATTGGAAATCATTGGCTCGTTGAGCCCATTGTTGGGCTTATTGGGTACGGTATTGGGTATGATTACTGCCTTCCAGCAAATGGAAGGGGCAGGCGCTCAAGTCGATCCATCGGTGTTATCAGGTGGTATCTGGCAAGCCTTGCTAACAACCGCTGTCGGTATTGCTGTCGCGATCCCTGTTGTGGCAATGCATGCATGGTTGGAGCGAAAAGTTGAGCGTGTTGCGCACAACATGAACGATGCCGTGACTCAGGTTTTTACATCAAAGGAAGGTGAGCGCCTTGCAGCAGTCGCTGCGCGCGAGGTGTTGCATGCCGCTTAAGCTCGATCAGCCTCGTAAGAAGCAGCTGATCAGCCTGACACCGCTTATTGATGTCGTTTTTATCTTGTTATTATTCTTTATGTTAACGTCTTCGTTTGTCGCATGGCGAGTCTTGGACACGCCACTCTCTGCGCCCCAAGCGGAGGTGATTCCCGAGCAAGATCGACAGGACCCTGCAATGTTTGAGTTGCGTGCCAACGATGGTTTAGTCTGGTTCGATGGGCAGTCTATCGCCGTTGAAAACAGTGAGCGTATTCGTTCAATCGTTCAAGATAATCAAGGTCGCTTATTTGTGCTACAAGCCGAAGACAGCGTTTCGTTGCAGTCTTTGATGACATTAGCCGATCAACTTAAGCTTCAGGGAGCAGAGAAGCTCTCCATTGCCAATGCGTTTAGCGAAACTCAACCATGAATATCGATCAAAAATTTATTGCCCAGCGAAATCGCCAAGGGGGGGATGATGGTGTCATACCTCTAATCAACGTTGTCTTTTTAATGTTGATCTTTTTTATGGTCGCTGGACAAATTCAAAAATCGGATCCGATCAAAATAATCCCACCAGATTCGATTAATGAACAGCGCGCAGAGTCCGAGCCAAATGTGTTGTTAGTGGTCGGTCAAGAGGGTGACATATACTTAAATGATGAGTCTGTGTTGCTAGATCAGATTGAACCGCGTTTAACGGATCTGTTTGATCGCGCGCCAGCGCCAGACTCGTTTTGGGTACAAATTAAAGCCGACGGTGATCTGAGTATTGAAACACTGCGACCTATTTTTTCTAAAATCCGTGCATCAGGCTTAACGAAAGTCAGCGTTGCAACGCAACTTGGTCACGGAGATGAGGAATGAAGAAAAGTCATTGGATCGTTGCTAGCAGCTTAGCCGTTTCGTTACACGCTGGGGCTTTTTACGGTGTTTTCCTGCATAACCAAGATGAGTCAGGTAGCCTTGCTGCAGGCGAGCAAGGGGTTGAGTTTGATCTCGGCATGCTAGGTGACATGGGAGTTAAGCAAAAGACTGTGGTAGCGCAGGCAGAAATGCCACCAGAACCAGAGATCGAACCCGAACCGGAGGTTGAGCCAGAGCCAGAAGTCGAGCCTGAGCCAGAAGTTAAACCTGAACCTGAAGTAGAGCCAGAGCCTGAAATTGAACCGGAGCCCAAGCCGCTTCCAAAGCCTGAGCCTAAAGTTGAGGTAAAGCAAAAAAGTGAGATCATCGCGCCTAAGTCTGAGCCAAAACCGAAACCAAAACCGAAACCGAAACCAGAACCTAAGCCTGTTGTTGCCAAACAAGTAACAGCAGATAAAACGGTGGTGCAACAAAAAGCCACGACAGGTCGAGCCAAAGCCGCATCGAATGGTGGTGCGGCGGGTGCTACCGCCGATTATTACGCTAAATTGGCCGCCAAACTTGCCAGCAATAAACGTTACCCGCGAGCGTCCAGACGTCGTGGGGAAGAAGGTGTTGTAACCGTCTCCTTTACTGCGTTTCCAAATGGTGATGCGCGTCGCATTGCGATTGCCCAAAGCTCAGGGTCGAAACGATTGGATAAAGCGGCCATTGAAATGGTGAAACGCTCGCAACCTCTGCCAGCGTTTACCTTAGAAATGGGAGGTGAGCCCCTTGATATCACGCTCCCAGTACAATTCCAGTTGCGTGACTAATCAGTGTTTGGCCGAGCGTGGTAGTAACAGCCACACTCGGCCAAAATGCTTAAGTTGACCCGCATGGAAGTGAGCGGCTTCGCCGATCCCTTGATACCAATCGATGTGCCCTGGCCCTTTAATCGCACCGCCTTTGTCTTGAGCTAACAGCAACCGAAACTCATGGCCGACTAACTCGCCTTGTTCGTCTAATGTTGGCACTTCGCCCAAGAGAATACTGCCGAGAGGTATTACACGGGGGTCGACCGCGACTGAATATAAAGGGGTTAAAGGCACATTTGCAGCCCCTACCGGAAGCGTTAATCCTTCACTAAAGAAAAGATAGCTTGGATTAGTCGACATGACTTCACGCATTTTGTCTGGGTGTTGCGCGAGCCAATCACGGATGGCTTGAGCGGACATGTCTTCTCGCGCTATTTCATTTCGCTCAATGAGGACTTTGCCAATACTGCGATAAGCATGGCCGTTAACGCCTCCCCAAGACAATAGGCGGCGCTCACCGTCTTCGAACTCCACCATGCCCGAACCCTGCACGTGCAAAAAGAAGTTATCCACTAGGCTTGAGGTGTAAGCGATTTCAAGATTCTGATTGTCCAACGCGCCTTCAAAGTCGATCTCTTCACGGGAGGGTAGAGGCTCTCCTTTGGCTCGGTTTGGTTTGCGATACAGTGGGAAACGATAATGCTCATCAGGCTGATGACGTACTTCCATTACGGGCACGTAATAACCTGTGATTTGCACGTTGCCACGCTGGTCTTGTCCCGAAATTTGGTGCGCTGTTAACGCGGGCGAGTAAGTCGGGTGATTTAGCCACGTGTCGATTTCTTCGGCGGTGGCACGTAAATCATCTCGGCTAACGGTCAAATTATCCAGTTCATAGTTTTGTGCTGAAATACGATCTAAGTAACGAATCTGTTGCTGCAGGCCATTAATAAACGTGGCGTCAGGGTAGGGAAGGCCCGGAGGTAAACGTTCGCTTAGGTACAGCTCGTCACGCTTAGGCGCCTGTTCATTACGGCCGTTATTTGGGAAATCATTCGACGAATCAATTTCACGATTGCTACAAGCCGATAAAATTAACAGAGGTAGCAGTAAAAGTAAGAATTTTGGTGTCATAGTAACAACGCGTTGGGTGTAAGAACGATAAGACAGAAGAAGTGCGTTATTAGTTCACTCAAGTTAATGCATTAAGCATTCATAGGCTTGGCGCAGACTAATAAATAGCTCGGGGTCGCCGCCATGATCAGGGTGAGCATCATGGGCTAGCTTACGATATTGACGTTTAATCGCGTCCTTATCATCAATCAAGTCGCTGTCTAATGCCAGCGTCTTTAAGGCATCTTTACGCTCATCCGTGTTTACGATGCCGTTGTAGAAGCTGTCTAATAAACGCTCGACATCTTCTTTTTCGGTGCTGACGTATTCGTCCCAATCAGAGTAATAGGCCGCTAACTTAGCATCTGCACTTTGAGTGAGAGTAGTGGCGTTTGAACTGGCCTGCGCGGGTGGGTCATAGAGTAGATTAATGCGCATGCCGGTGATGATCAGTGAGACTTGCTCTTCTTGCCATAGACTTGTTTGTAACTGATAGAGTGCATTCATAATCAAGAAGTGCTGGCGAAACAGCTGTAAGTTAGGATCGTCAGCCAATTTATTCAGCATGGTGTGTTTGTTTTTTAACACTTTTAGCAGATCGTATTCGGAAATACCGTCAGAATGTTCGCGTAATAGCGCTAGAATATCGGGAATAAGTGGATTTCTCATAGCGTTGCTCCATGCTTTGCTTACTAGTGTAGGCGACGCCATTTGCATGGGTCAAAGTGAGACTTGTAATCAAGAGGTTAAAATACGAATGATAGTTTACATTCTGTTACTTCTGGTGTTGATCGCCATTTTTTTTGGTCCCCAGCTATGGGTCAAAAAAGTACTGAAACAACATCAGGCACCCCGTCCAGATCTCCCCGGTACAGGTGGGGAGCTGGCACGACATTTATTAAAACGTTATGAATTACAAGATGTTAAGGTCGAGGCGGCCGAAGAAGGTAAAGACCATTACGATATCCAAGCGAAAGTCGTACGCCTTAGCCCTTATGTGTTAAACGAACGTTCACTGACTGCTGTGGCGGTGGCAGCGCACGAAGTCGGTCATGCCATTGCCCATCATCGCCAAGAAACCGTTGCCCGTCTCAGAACACGTTATTTGCCTTATGCCATGATGATCCAGCGTCTGGCCGTGATTATGTTGTTTGCATGGCCGATTGTCAGCGCTGCGTTACGTCTACCTTACACACCTGTGCTTCATGGTGTGGTGATTGTGACCTTGGGGCTTGTAACGGTGTTTGTGCAATTAGCAATTTTGCCAGAGGAATGGGATGCCAGCTTTAACAAAGCTTTACCGATGCTGACCAAAGGCCGCTACTTACCGAGCCAAGACATTCCTAAAGTGCGTCGTATCTTGACGGCCTGCGCCATGACGTATGTGGCTTCAGCGTTGATGAATATCTTATTGTTCTGGCGTTTACCAAGGCGCTGAATTATGAAAGATAAGTGTCACTGCCCAATTTCCCTGTACTTGTCTATTTAGGCAATGTGATATCCATAGGTTGGTAAACTAACCCTGCGATTTCGTTTATGTCATCGCAGTCAATAAAACCGTATTTTTGATACGCGGCGATGGAGGAGAGCGAAGCGCTGACCGTTACTTTTGGGCTGTGGGTCAGTAATAACAAAGCATCGAGTAACTGAGTGCCAATGCCATGTCTTTGATGATCAGGCCTAACAAACAGCATGGACACGTGATGACCTTCGCGTAACTCCGCGACACCGACTATTTCATCGTCGCTCAACGCCACCAGCATATTGGTATCTTTGCTCATCCGCTCGAAGAAAGCGTCAGACGCTGCTACCTTGGTAAACGTCGCGATGCCTTCCTCTGACAGGGACTCGGCAACCGATGCCATAAACGCTTCCATGCAGACCGCACTAACGGCTTCTAAATCTTCTATCTGTAATGTCCTTATCTGCATCAAATGGCTCCTTTAAAAGTGATGTTCTAATCATTACAGCTTTCTAAGCAGACGCCAAAGTATTTTCAGTATGTGCGTAAAGTAAAAATTGGCTTTGGTTGTAGGGCAAAACCTCAGAGGTAGTTCTAGGCATTAATCCCCAACCGGAGTTTGGTTTAACTATCTTAGGCCGATGGGAGTTGTGGCGAAAAAAAGGCCTCCGAGGAGGCCTAAAAAGGAGTAACGCTGGGTTCAACAACTAGCGTTGTTGAGTTTGGTACTCAGGGTGAATCCATACTGGCACGTTGGCTGATGGCAGTAGGGTTTTGCCTAAGATCATGTCGGCTGCCCGTTCTGCGACCATGATAGTCGGTGCATTAAGGTTGCCGTTTGGAATGGTTGGAAAGATTGACGAGTCGACCACGCGTAAAGACTCGACACCACGCACGCGACACTCGTCATCCAGCACGGCCATGGCATCGTCATCCGCGCCCATCTTACAAGTACAAGATGGGTGATAAGCACTTTCCACGTTCTCTTTTACCCAACGATCAATCTGTTCGTCGGTTTGAACATGGGCGCCAGGTTGAATCTCTTCACCACGATAACGATCCAATGCTGGTTGATGCAGCAGCTCACGCGTTAAGCGAATCGTATCGCGCCAGTCCTGTTTATCCTGCTCGGTGCTGATGTAATTAAACTGAATGCGAGGGTTTGCTTCAGGATCCTTACTTTCAATCCAAATTTTACCACGGCTTTCTGGCTTGTTTGGCCCCACGTGTACTTGGAATCCGTGGCCGTCCACCGCCGCTTGTCCATCGTAGCGCATCGCTGCAGGTAAGAAATGGTATTGAATGTTTGGCCACTTCAAGCCAGCACGAGAGCGGATAAAACCACAGGATTCGAAATGGTTTGTTGCGCCGAGGCCATCTTTAAACAGAATCCAGCGTGTGCCGATTAAACCTTTACTGATTAAGCCGAGTTTGCTGTTCAGAGACACTGGCTCTTTACACCAGTATTGGAAGTAGACTTCCAAGTGATCCTGAAGGTTTTCGCCTACGCCCGGTAGGTTATGAACAACCGGAACATGAGCGTTGTCGAGAACAGTTTTCGGACCAATACCTGAGCGTTGCAAAATGGTTGGTGAACCAACAGAACCGGCACTGAGAATCACTTCTTTGCTGGCTTTGCTATGAACGGTGTTGCCGTTGTAACGGTACTCTAAGCCGACAGCACGTTTACCTTCGAATGTGATACGCTTGGTCAATACGCCAGTAAGTAGCGTTAAGTTCGGACGTTTCATAGCACGGCGAAGGTAGGCATTTGAAGTCGATGCACGTACACCATCTTTGACGGTCATGTGCATGGGGCCAAAGCCTTCTTGACGGTAACCATTGTAATCGTCAGTGGTGCCGTATCCCGCTTCTGCACCCGCATCAATAAAGGCTTGATACAGCGGGTTCATGGACATGTCGTTACCGTTGTTGGTCGACAATGGGCCATCACCACCGCGGTATGTATCAGCGCCCCCTTTCCATGTTTCAGCACGCTTGAAATACGGTAGAACGGTTTGATAATTCCAGCCTTTGGCACCGTGCTCTTCCCACTCATCGAAATCGCAAGCGTGGCCACGTACGTAAACCATGCCGTTAATTGACGATGAGCCACCTAACACTTTACCGCGAGGGCAATGCATTTCACGCCCGTCTAAAGCCGTTTCTTTATCGGTGTGGAACTGCCAAGCGTATTTGTCGGTATTCATAGGGTAAGACAAAGCCGTTGGCATCTGAATAAAGATGCTTTTATCAGAGCCGCCCATTTCGACGAGCAACACTTTATGTTCACCGCTTTCTGTCAAACGATCTGCTAAGACACAACCAGCAGAGCCAGCGCCAACGATGATGTAATCGTATAAATCGTTCATGTTACCTCCCGCTCGTTAGTAAGGGCTTGGAATATCCGTCATTGAAACCAGCACGCTCTTGACTTGAGTATAAGCATGCAGAGTCGCTAGACCGTTTTCACGACCGATACCAGACTCTTTGTAACCGCCGACAGGCATTTCGGCCGGGGAAGCGCCCCATGTGTTGATCCAGCATATACCCGCTTCAAGTTGTTTGATGACGCGGTGTGCACGGCTGATGTCTTTGGTGAAGACGCCTGCGGCTAAACCGTATTTTGTGTTGTTAGCGCGTTGAATGACTTCTTCTTCGTCTTTGAAGCTCAAGACTGACATCACTGGGCCGAAGATTTCGTCACGTACTTGTGGCATCTCATCAGTACAGTTGATAAAGACGGTGGGTTTTACAAAAGCACCGTTTTCACAGCCATTCTCAGTGTAGCGTTCACCACCACACAAAAGGGTCGCACCAGCTTCTTTTGCAGCCGCCACATAGCCCAATACTTTTTCCATGTGGTCTTTGTGAATCAATGAACCTACTTGTGTGTCCATATCCATTGGATCGCCAATAATCATGGCTTCTGTGCGCTGCTTTAGCTCAGCGTTAAAGGCTTCTAACATGTCTTCGTGGACAAATACTCGAGTACCATTGGTGCAGACTTCGCCTTGGGTATAGAAGTTCGCCAACATAGCGCCTGAGACAGCTTGATCAACCGGCATATCAGGGAAAACGATCAGGGGTGACTTGCCGCCCAGCTCCATCGTGACTTCTTTAAGCGAAGAGGCTGCTGCTGCCATGACTTTTTTACCGGTGCCGACTTCACCCGTGAAAGACACTTTGTCGATCTCCGGATGGTTGGTGATCAGTTGGCCTGTGCGAGCATCGCCTTGAACCACATTGAATACACCGTCAGGAAGACCTGCTTGAGTGAACACTTCTGCCAGTTTATAAGCGGTCAGTGGAGTTTCTTCGGACGGTTTGAAAATCATCGCATTACCCGCTGCTAATGCGGGGCCTGATTTCCAGCAGGCGATTTGAATCGGATAGTTCCAAGCACCGATACCTGCACAGATGCCGAGAGGTTCTCGACGCGTGTAATAGAAGCTGTCTGCATCCAGATCTTGGAAGTCGCCTTGGATCTTATCGGCCAGACCTGCGTAATATTCGATCACGTCGGCCCCCGTTTGAATATCAACCACAAGTGCTTCTTGCAGTGGCTTACCTGTGTCTAATACTTCTAATTTGGCGATGTCGTCGTTTTGTTCGCGTAACAAATCTGCTGCACGTTTCAAGATACGACCACGTTCAATACCACTCATGGCAGCCCAAACACGTTGTCCTTCTTTGGCAGAATCAATGGCAGCCTGCAGCTCTTTTTCCCCCGCAAGATCAACCGTTGCCAGCAACTCACCCGTTGCTGGGTTGTAAGTGTCAAACGTTTCTCCTGTCGTTGAAGTAACGTAGCGGCCATGAATGTATTGTTGCTTATGTGCCATGTTTCACCTCTCAAAGTCTGAAAATCGTGTTCATAAATGGATGTAAATGAGATGCTCGATGTTACATAGCGTATGGCTATGTTTTTATTAAATGAGCGTTTAATAAAAACATTGTACATAAATTGAGTGATTTTGAAATCCATAGAAGAAAAAAAAGTATGGGAATAGGCAAAAGGGAAGGTTCTGAAGCGATTAAGGCCACAAAAAAGGGCCACTGTTTTGTAAACAGTGGCCCTTAGGAACTGTTGAAAGTGCGATTATATGTCTAATACACAATTATGATCTGGACCGATAGGACTTTGTGCATAAGCATCCGCGTTGTCATCGTTTAACCAGATGGTGCCATCTATCAAATAGCGGAATTGATATTGCTTGTCTTTTTCAAGGTTTACGGTGGAGGCAAACACACCTGATTTCTGTTTACGCATTGGCGTTGCTAATTCATCCCAACCATTAAAGTCCCCGACAAGATAGACTTTTTTGGCGCCGCGCAATTGTTCGGCGGGCAGGGCAAACTTCACTTTGCATTGAGGTTTGGTCTTTAAATAGGTTTTTTCGATCATCTTCAGCTCCTTGAGTCCGCGACAGGGTTCTCGTGACTTATGCACATCCGGCTTGTTTGCAAGCAAGTCTTACGCCAATGGGGACAAATATAGGCGTTATCCCCAGCTTACCTTGTTTTTACGCTCCTATAACCGATTGTACATAACTTGAGCGCTAAAAATGAGGGCATATTGTTCAAACTGTGCACAATTTCTTGGCCCTGGCGACTAATCTTAAATGAGTAAGGCAACAATAAGAGGAGGTCTTTATGGAATTCGCTCACATTGTTTTACTGGTACTCGCCGCTGCCTTGGTAATTAAACTTGGTTACTTGTGGCACATTAAGCATCGACGTCAAAGTCATCGACACTCAAATCATCATGACTCTTAAGCAATGTTATTGGCTTCCAAATAACGCTTACGCTTACTGTCTTTGATTTTTTCTAGATCGACTAACACAAGACCATCAACACAGTAGCCAAAGCTAGCATCGACGCCAAAGTCTAGGAATCGAACGCCGTCGTCCTCGCACAGTTCACTGTACTGTTTGAACAGTGTTGGGACGGCTGCGCCAAGATTCCCCAACTGTTCTTTTAAACTACGAAAATCTTCTTCGTAGCAGTCACCATTAAAATAACTCTCTACCAGTTGCTTGTGCTCAGTAGGGATAGTGTATCGATTATAGGACGCGGCAAGGTGCTCCTTATCGGCGAAGTACGTACGGTAAAAATGCACGATCATATCTTTGGCAAGCGGTGGGAAGTTACCACTCAAGCTCACTGGACCAAACATGTAACGTACTTCTGGATGTTTAACCAGATAAGCACCAATGCCATACCATAGGTAATCGAGGCTACGTTTGCCCCAGTATTTGGGCTGCACAAAGCTGCGACCGAGTTCGATGCCTTGCTCAAAATATGGCTCCATGTCACAGCTATAGCTGAATAAAGTGCTGCTGTAAATGCTGTGATCTGTGCCTGATTTTAAGTAACGGTAAACCTCTCCAATACGATAAGCGCCCACAATTTCCAATGCTTCTTCGTCCCATAGGACTAAGTGGCGATAGTATTGATCGTATTTATCTAAATCTTTTTGCTCGCCAGTCCCTTCGCCTACTTTACGGAAAGCGATTTCACGTAGGCGGCCAATTTCTTGCATCAAGCTGGATTCATGCTCGTATTCGACCAAGTAAATTTGCTTACAGTCTTTGGTCGAGCCTAAGTGTTCGGCACGTTTTAGCTCCAGTTTTAACTGCTGACGATTCTGTGGATGTGAGATGGTTTTCTCTGTCTTCAGCAGAGGCTTACGGCCTTTGGCGATGCGATACAGGTGTCGCTTCACAAGTTTGTTTTTTTCTTTAGTACTAAGGGGGAGTTTCGCGAGCTCCTGAATCGGAATCGGTTCACCTACTTGAATAGGGATGCGACGGTTGCGCTGGCGAAACATTTCGTTTGCGAGTTGCATCGTAGATAACGGACGATATACCCATGAACTGGTGTAAAACATCATGGAGTTACGGCCGCCGATGTGGACTGGCAGAATTGGGCTGTTAGTTTTTTCAGCGATCTTAAGGTAGCTGGAGTTCCATTTTAGATCTTTGATGCCACTTGGCGATAAGCGCGAGACTTCCCCAGCTGGGAAGATAATCACGCATTCTTCTCGGTGTAAGCAATCCATGATGGCTTTGAGTTGCTTACGGCCCGTTTTGCCACCCATGTTATCAACCGGTAGAACTAATCCTGTTAAAGCGTCAAAGCCAAGCAGTAGATCATTTGCAATGATTTTAACATCACTGCGGATTTCACCGATTAAACGCAAGATAGCCAAACCGTCTAATGCACCAAGAGGGTGGTTCGCGACAATTAAAGAACGGCCAATGGCAGGAATGTTGCGGCGGTCAACTTGGCTGGCTTGATAGCCAAAGTTAAAGTGATCCAAAACTCGGTCAATGAACTCAAAGCCTACGCAGTTACCGTTCTGCTCAAGGAATTGGTTGACTTCATTCTCGTGAAAAAGACGTTTTAAAAAGCTTAATGTAGGCTTCGTGATAAGAGGGCTCTTATCTAGAAAACCGGGTGCTTTGTTAGAAATGATTTGTTCGACTTGTAACACGATATAGCTCCGCTAACCTTTTGATGTCTCTTAGTCAGGCTAGGGAGTGATGGTGACAGCAGGGTGACGATTTTGTGTCTGGTTGATGACAAAGTGATCAGTCAAACAGCAAAAAGCCGATCAGGGACCGGCTTTTAAGAAGTGTTACGCTTTTGGCTTACTGTTGCCAAGCGTAATATGGCGTGAGCCTTTGTAGTTCGCTTGACCGCTTACGCCTTGGTCAATTTGTTCGATGTGGCCACCACGAGCCAAAAACTCTTCCATTTGTTTTTCGATTGTCGCAGATGTTTCCATTGGAACATCGGCTTGTTTCTTTTTCGCAGCCATGGTGTATTCCTTTTTTTAATTAGATTAAGTTGTAATCATATCAAATTTCGGCTACGAAGGCTTTAGTTAATTTTTTCGACGAACTTAGGCTCCATTTAGTGCATTATTTGGATGAAAATGGCGCATTATTGGATTTAGCAAACGTGTCACCCAACCCGTAAATTCGATGGGGGAATCAAGTATAATCAAGCAGATACACTCTTCATCTTTGGTCACACGAGGCTGATGCTTGTGATTATGGTCGCGACTAATGAAGTCGCCTTCACGGTATAAACCATCTTCATCTGAGAACGCGCCTTTCAATACGATGGTCACTTCGTTACCCGTATGAGTGTGGCTTGGCAGGCGAGCACCTGCTTTGATTCTAGACAAAGCAATCTGAGGCCCACCCGCTTCGTTACTAAGCGTTGCCAATTTGAAAGAGGGCGTCAGATACATCCAATTAAGTGCATTGAACCCTTTTGGTATCAAGCGGCGCAATGAAGCAGGAATGTGAGAAAATACATCCTTATCTTCTTGTTGCTTGGCTTGGGTAACGTCGGCTTGGTTGATCGCCGCCATCACATTGCTTTTTAGCTGTGCCATATGATCTTTGCTGACCGTGTCAGTTTGGCTAGCAAACAACTCGGCGCCAACCATGTTTAGGCGTTTAACTTGTTCACGACACTTTGGGCATTGATCAAGGTGCACGGAAACACCCAGAGCGTGAGCTAGGGAAAGTGAACCTGAAGAATAATCGGTCAAAATGTCGATAGTTGGGTGGCAGCTAAGCATAAACGACTACCTCTTAATAATTACGGATAACTTGTTCAACGCAAGGCGAACACGAGATTTAACAGTACCTAAAGGTAGACCGAGTTCTTCAGAGGCTTCTGAGTGGCTTTTCCCCTCTAAATAAACCTTTGCAAGCACTTGTTGCTGATCATTAGGAAGCTGCTTTAAACCGTCACGAACTCGTTCTTGGTCGCGTTGCTGTTGTGCTTCTCGAAATGGGTCCGCATTTTCATCGGCCATTTCACTCCAGAATTCTTCTGGATCAATGTCGCTTTGGTAGCGACCATTTTTACGCATGTAATCAATTCGTGCGTTGCGGGCGATGGTGAAAATCCATGTATTTAATGACGCCGTCGCAGGGTTGTATAAATGCGCTTTGTTCCAAATTCGGATCATCACTTCTTGCGCGATGTCATCCGCCATTAAGTTTGCACCCGGCTGTGCTGACAAGCAAAAAGCTCGTATGCGCGGTGCATAATGATCAAATAGCCTCTCTAGAGCTCGCGTATCGCGGGCGACGGCTACTTGTGTCATATCTTCTAACAAAGCATTTTTGCTATCGTTAATCGTTTCTGAAACTGTGTTCATCCTAGGGCTCCAAACGTGCACGTGGGTCAGTCTGGGTGTGGCGAAAGACTCTCGCAAAATTGTTATACGGTTAGATCTTTGTACTGGATCAGTGATCTGAAGTTTTTTTCATAACGTATCTGTTTATATCGGACACAATTCAATCACTAATGGTAAAGCTCTTAGGTGCATCTGTATGCAAGCAAACGACACAAATTCAAAACAAGCTTTAATCGAACGCTTTAAGGCGTTTTATAAAGACGTAAAACATCCCAAACTGGATGCTATTGGAGATGTGTATGCAAGCAATATCAAGTTCCGTGATCCGATCCATCAGGTGCAAGGGCTTGCTGAACTTCATGCTTATCTTTCTGAAACGTGTGAAAGTGTGGAAAGTGGTCGGTTTGAATTTCTCGACCAACTTGTTGGGCAAGATAAAGCCTATATCAAATGGAACATGTATTTTTGTCATCCCAAATTGGGGAAAGAAACCCATGTCGTGCGTGGTATGTCGCAAATACAGTTTGACGATCGTATCTACTATCATGAAGACGTCTACGACATGGGGCAAATGATTTACGAGCACGTACCGGTTGTCGGTTGGGCCGTCAAACGCTTACGTCAGCGATTAGCCACGGAGGGATAATATGAGCGCACAAGACGAACATAAGAAAACGATTTGGATTACTGGCGCAAGCTCTGGTCTTGGACTCGCCCTTGCCAAACACTACTTGTTATCAGGCAATAAAGTCATTGTATCAGCACGTCGAGAAGGATCATTAAAGCAATTAGAGCAACTCTATCCTGATGAGTTATCGTTCATCGCGTTTGATGTAACGAAAGAGTCGGATGTTGAGTCTGTTAAAGAAGCTTTAGAGGCGAAAACGCAGCATTTGGATTTGGCGATTTTAAATGCCGGTACTTGTGAATACTTAGACATTGATGAGCCAGATTGGGGCTTGTTTGAACGTGTCAATCAAGTGAATTACATGGGCATGGTGCGATCCATTCAAGTGTGTTTGCCGCTACTGAAAGCCACATCAAATTCTCATCTGGTTGGGGTGAGTTCTCAAGCGGTGCAGGCTCCGTTTATTCGTTCTGAAGCCTATGGTGCGAGTAAAGCCGCGGTACGTTACTTACTAGAATCATTGCGTTTGGATTTAGCGCCTGACGATGTGGCGGTTAGTTGTATCTTACCGGGCTTTATTGATACACCTCTGACCCAACGTAATGATTTTGATATGCCCTTTATTATGTCGCCAGAACAGGCGGCCCAACGTATTGAAAAAGCCATTGCTAAGCGCGTTTATGAATATGCATTTCCGAAGCGTCTATCCGCTGTACTGGCAATGGCTCGACTCTTCCCTAAACTTTGGTTTAAGTACAATTCGCGTGAGCGCTCCGAATAAGGATTAAGGTATGAAGGTTGCCATTATTGGTAGCGGTATTTCAGGTTTAACGGCCGCCTATTTGTTACGCAGTGAACATGATATTACAGTCTTCGAGCGAGACAGCCGTATTGGCGGACACACGGCTACGAAAGTGGTCGATGATCAAGGGATTGAGCGCCATATCGATACCGGCTTTATTGTGTACAACGATTGGACCTATCCAAACTTTATTCGTCTGATGAAAGAATTGGTGGTGGCGACTAAACCCACTGAGATGAGCTTCAGTGTGAGCTGTGAACGCACCGGATTAGAGTATGGCGGTAATAATTTAAATACGCTGTTTGCTCAACGTAAAAACCTTATCAATTGGTCTTTTCTGACCATGCTCAAAGACATTATGCGGTTCAATAAAGAGTCTGTGGCAGATCTTGAGTCAGGTCGAATCGATGCCAGTATTACCTTGGGCGACTATTTGAAGCGTCAAGGCTACGGCGATACATTCGCTAGTCACTATTTGATTCCGATGGGCAGCGCTATTTGGTCGGCGACACTGCAGGAAATGATGCAGTTTCCGTTGTTATTCTTTGTACGTTTCTTTAAAAATCATGGCTTATTAAGTGTCAGTAACCGCCCTCAATGGCATGTGATTAAAGGCGGTTCCAGTGCCTATTTAGAACCGTTGACGAAAACGTTTAAGAATAAAATCCGTTTAAACAGTGATATTCAAAAAGTCGTGCGCACGCCGGGCAACGTCACCTTGCACTTTGAAGACGGCAGTGCAGAGACGTTCGACCATGTTGTATTTGCTTGTCATAGTGACCAAGCGTTGGCGTTATTAGGGGATGATGCATCGCAAAACGAGCGTGACATTCTTGGCGCGATTCCTTACCGCAACAACGAAGTCGTGTTGCACACGGATACTCGATTATTGCCGAAGGCCAAGTTAGCCTGGTCAAGCTGGAACTATCATTTGGGATCAGACCAAAGCAAACCAGCGACCTTAAGTTACAACATGAATATCTTGCAAGACATTGAAGGTGCTAGCCAAACGTACGTTGTGACGTTAAATCATACGGATGCCATCGATCCAACGAGTATCAAAGGTCGCTATCAATATGCTCACCCAACGTTTACGTTAGAGGGAATTCGAGCACAAGAGCGTTGGAAAGACATCAACTTCGGTAACACATGGTTCTGTGGCGCGTATTGGCGCAATGGTTTTCATGAAGATGGCTGTTGGAGTGGTGTGCGGGTCGCGCAAGCCTTAGGAGTAAACTGGTAATGTCTGATCATTGGGCGAGTGCACTGTATACGGGGCAAGTCCGTCATCGACGCTTCTCGCCTAAAACGCATGCATTTACTTACACGGTGAGCATGATTTACTTTGACCTTGATGAAGTTGATCAATTGCTCTCTTTGACCCCTTGGTGGTCGGCCAAACGTTGGCGCCCAGCTCGCTTTGTCAGAAGTGATTACTTTGGTGATGCCAAAAAGCCCCTTAAGCAAGCGGTGTTAGACGAAGTGAACGGTCGTCTGGGGTTAGCGCTCGATGGCCCCGTACGTTTGCTTACTAATGCACGTTATTTCGGTTATTTAATTAATCCCATTTCTGTTTATTACTGCTTTGATGAGCAAGAGAAGTTACAGGCAATGATGCTTGAAGTGACGAACACACCTTGGCAAGAAAAGGTGGCTTACGTTATTTCTTGTGATCCGAAGCGCGCTGTTCAGCGTACTCATATAGACAAAACAATGCATGTGTCGCCATTTCACCCGATGGATCATTTTTACGATTGGCGTAGTAATGTTCCGGGTAAGAAACTGGCCATCCACATGCAAAACAAAGAACATCACGGTGAACAGAATTGTGTGTTTGACGCCACCCTAGCTTTGCGCCGAGAGCCCATTAATCAGGCCAGTCTCAATGCTAATTTGTATCGTTACCCATGGATGACTGCGAAAGTCGCATGGGGAATATATTGGCAAGCACTCAAGCTGTTTATAAAGCGTGTCCCTGTACAAGATCACCCAAAGCACACCTTGGGGCATTCTTCAGATTAAGGAGTTTTCAATGGGTAACTCAGTTAGCGTCGGTTTACGAAAAAAGGCTACAAGCCGCCAAGGCTTTGTTGAGAAGGCAGCGAAAAAAGCCGTTCTGAAATTACTGCAACGTCTAGAAGTAGGGCACCTTGTTCTAGAAGACGGTGAAGATAGCTACACTTTTGGTCAAAACCTCGCTGAAGCTGAGTACCATGCTCACATTACAGTATATGACCCACAGGTCTACCGAGATGTGTTTACCAACACCAGTATCGGCGCGGCAGAAGCGTATATGAAAGGTTATTGGGGGACGCAAGATCTAACTGGCGTTATTCGATTAATGGTCGCAAATTTGAACCTCATTAACGAAGCAGATGCTAAAAGCCCAATTTGGAAACGTTTGGCCACTAAAGCGTTTCACAGCTTAAATGCCAACACCAAGGAAGGCTCGCGCAAGAATATTTCAGCGCACTATGATTTGGGTAACGACTTCTTCAAACTGTTTCTTGATCCAACCATGATGTATTCGGCAGCCATTTACCCATCGGAAGAAGCATCGCTTGAAGAAGCAGCGGTGCATAAATTAGATCGTATTTGTCAGAAATTAGACCTAGGTCCAGACGACCATCTACTCGAGATTGGTACTGGTTGGGGGGGGATGGCGATTCACGCCGCCCAGCATTATGGTTGTCATGTGACGACCACGACGATTTCACAAGAGCAATACGACTACGCGAATGCGAAAGTGAAGCAGTTAGGCCTGCAAGATCGCATAACCCTGTTGTTAGAAGACTATCGAGATCTGTCTGGCCAATACGACAAATTAGTGTCTATTGAGATGATTGAAGCCGTAGGTCATGAGTACTACGACAGCTACTTTGAAAAGTGCAGTTCATTACTTAAGCCTAATGGGCTTATGGCGATTCAGGCCATTACGATTGCCGATCAACGTTATGACTATGCGCGTAAATCCGTTGATTTTATCCAGCGTTATATTTTTCCTGGTGGGTGTCTGCCGTCGAATGCAGTGATCGCCGATAAAATTGCCCGTAAAACCGATATGCAAATTGTTGCGATTGAAGACATCACCGAGCATTACGCCGACACTCTGGCCGATTGGCGTGAGCGTTTTCATAACGCAATGGACAGTATCAAGCAGCAAGGCTTTGATGATGTGTTTTGTCGAATGTGGGACTACTACTTCGCTTACTGTGAAGGTGGGTTCCGCGAACGTGCGATCAGTACTGGGCAGTTTGTTTTTGCCAAGCCTAGCTATCGCTTCCCTCGCCGTTAGTTGATGTTTCAACGGAGGCCAAAGCCATGATGAAGTCTCTGCTGAATGCCGCTAATTTCCAGTTGTTATGGTTTGCCTGCATATTAGGGGGCGACAACTGGGCTGTGGCGGCCATTGTGTTGTATTTGGTCGTACATCATTACTTCTTTGTTGAGTCCGTATCAGAATGGTGGGTCATACTGCTATTTGTGGTTTTAGGCGTATTCATCGACGGCGCGTTGATCTTTGATGGATGGCTTGTTATGCCTCCCTCGATTTGGACATTCCCTATTCCACCACCATGGCTTCTGGGGCTTTGGGCTGGGGTCGGCTCATTATTCTTTCATTGTTTAAGTTGGGGACTTACGCGTCCTTGGCTATTGAGTATTGGTGCTGCTGTCTTTGCCCCGCTCAGTTACTTTCTGGGTGCAGATTTAGCAGAAGTGTCATTAGGACGCTCTAGTATCGCAACCTGGGCATTAATGGCGTTTATCTGGTTCTGGTTAATGCAGGTAGGCGTTTTTGCAACGCGATTAACGATACGACGAAATGGACGAACACATCATGTTTAAACAATACGCAGTCATTGCGTTGACGTTATGCTGTACGCAAGTCATCGCACAAGACTTTAAAACAGTCATCGGTGAAGCCTTTGATACGCAATCAAACGAGCTATTGTACGTTGAAAAGCATCGTTATGTGCAGGGTGATAAGCACGAAGTAAAGTATTACGATCCGCAAGGCAAATTGTTTGCTCAGAAGCTTTTAAACTACGGTGATTACGAACAAGCGCCCGAGTTTGAGCAAACCAATGATCTACGTGGTGAGTGGATAAGAGTCACCGAACAAGGCTCAAAAATCAAAGTCGAATACCGTGAAACATCCGATGCGGTCGTGTTTGATAAGCGTTTTGATGTGAGCGATGACTTATTGGTGGATGCGGGCTTTGATCGCTATGTCAAAAAGCATTGGAACGAGCTGGTAAATTTAAAGCAGAAGCGTTCGATCGATTATCTTGTGCCGAGTCGGCTGACGACAGTGGGATTTGACGTCAGTAAAGTGGATTGCTTGGCAGGGACCGTTGAGCCTGCTGTGTGTTTCCAAATTGCGCCAACGTCATGGTGGGTTTCCTTAGCGGTGGATCCTATTACAGTAGCCTACGACCCAGACAGCCATAATTTATTGCGCTTTAATGGTCGCGGCAACATCGCCAGTGCCTCAGGCAGTTATCAGACCGTAGACATACATTATCAATACCCAAACGTTGAATAATTTATAGGAAGGTCCCATGTTACGACTGTTTGCCATGCTGTTTACATTGGTTTTATTGAGTGGTTGTTCATCAACCGCAGTAGAGGAATACGCAGCGAATGAACCTGAGTTCGATGTGCAAGAATTTTTCCAAGGTGACTTAGTTGCTCATGGGGTGTTGAAAGATCGTGGTGGCAAAGTCACGCGTTACTTTACGGCCGACTTAAAAGGCAGTTGGGATGACGGTGTCGGTACGTTAGAAGAATGGTTCGTTTTTGACGATGGTGAAAAACAAGAGCGTATCTGGACATTGGTACCCAACAACGATGGAAGTTATACCGCAACAGCGGGCGATGTGATTGGCGAAGGCAAGTTGGTTACCTCAGGTAATGCGTTGTTTATGAAATACGTTCTTCGAGTGCCGTACGATGGCGATACGATTGATCTGAATGTGGATGATCGTATGTATTTAGTGACGCCCGATCATTTGATAAATGAATCGGTCTTGACCAAGTTTGGCTTTGAAGTGGGGTCATTAACCCTAAGTATCCGCCAACGTGCTCATGCAATGGAATAACGACTTTTAAACGACGATCTGCTAGTCTTCGCGCTTTAAGGATCTGAGTTGAGGGTAGCTTGTGGCGCAGTTGGTTTTTCGTTTAAAGAATGTTCCTGAGCAAGAGGCGGACGATGTTCGTGAGCTTCTTGAAGAGCATGGCATTGACTTCTACGAGACCAGTGCTGGCCGTTGGCAAATCTCTATGGCGGGCATTTGGGTGCGCGACAAAGAGCAAGCCGCGACCGCTAAAATGCTGATCGCTGAAGATCAAGCAAATCGAGCATCACGTGCTACACCGATTAGCGCGCGTGATTGGATTGCTGGTTTTTTAACGCATGCACGACAAAACCCAGTAGAGTTCCTTTTTACGCTAGTGGCTTTGCTGCTGGTATTGTCTCTGAGCTTGATTCCCTTTTATGTTGGCAAACACTTAGCAGGCTAAACCTTTTCAAACAGGGATACAGGTCTTTTGAGCTTTAAGCAGAGTCTGCATCACAATCCGACGAGTGATCACGCCGATGAGACGACCGTCTTCCACCACCGGGAAAATTTTCGGTTTGTCTTCCATCATCAGTTTGGCAACTTGCATGACCTGCATGCTCGGTGAAACGGACAAGACTTGTTCGTGCATCACACTTTCCACATCCGCAAGGCTATGGCAGTAATAGACAGCTTGGCTGAGCGGTTCGAGCAGATCTTGTTCTGACACAAAACCAATAACGTGATCATAGCGATCAGTGACCGGTGCACCGCTGAGCTTATGACGTGCCAGTTGTTCGGCGCAGTCGTCAATGCGGGTGTTTGAATAAACATGAAACGTGTCACGCGACATGACGTCGCGTACACATAAAACATCGAATTTCATAAGCGATCCCCCAATTAACAATGACTATACCTTCAGTGTAGTGGGGGATTTTCGTTTTGCGAGTTAGGCTGTCGAGGTTTCTAGTGATTCGAGTTTGGCTTGACGTTTATTCAATGCGGCGGTGATAAACTGCACACTAATGGCCGCTCCAACAACTAACGCCATACCAAACAAACTTAGTGCATCGGCGTGGGCAGATTGGATCACACCTTGCCATAATCCAATCTGCACACATGCCTCTGTGATAATAAACGCAATCACAGGCGTTAGGGCAATGGCGGCACTGACTTGCACCGTTTGCCAGTAGCCCATGGCTTTGGCCAGAGACCCGTACGCCACTAATGTATTCAAACAACAAAATGCTGCAACCCAGAATTCGAACTGGTTCATAGAAAGTAATTCGGATGGCTGACTAAAGGGCAACATCACCAACATAGCGTAGACATAGATGCCTAATAAAATGTTTGTGGGCGACAGCTTGCTGAACAAAGCTTTTTGCAATAACGCATACAGACACCATGCCATGGCCGACATCATAACGATTAAGAAGCCAGTCAAAATGGTATTAGGGTCGCCAACGGCCTTACCTTCTAAAACAGGGTGAAAGAAGGTCAGCATACCGACTGCTAACACGGCGAAACAAGCCCATTGTTGCAAACGCACTTTTTCTTTAAAGAAAACCAAACCACCTAATGCCAAAAATAGCGGCGCTACTTGGAAACTAAGCTGAGCGGTACCTGGATGCAGGTAGTCCAAACTCCATGCAAAGCTACTGTAGTTGATGATCAATAAACTGCCTGCGGCGAGCAGTGTTACCCAGTCTTTACGGGATAGAGTGAGAAACTCTTTGAGCTTGCCTTGCTGAATTTGCCACGCGAGTAAGACTAAAGCTGCCACAGAGAAACGCAGCCACGTTAGCGTCACGGGATCAGAGAAGTCACCAGAAAGTTTTAGAGCAATAGGCAATGTGCTCCAAAACAGCACGCAGAGGCTACAAAAGAAGAGCCCGTATAAAAACTGTTGGCGGCTGGTGAGTGGCATGACCTGATCCTTCTGTGAGGCAAAACAATAAGGATTAAAGAGTGGGCTAGTTTTGGATTTTTATCCAATGCATAATACTTTTAATTATTATTCGTTTTATGGAAAATGCTATGCTGTCATCCGCGATGATGCACTTAGATATCAAAACGCTAACCGCTCTGTTGTACTTACTTGAAGAGCGAAATGTAGGGCGAGTGGCTACCAAACTGTATCTAAGTCAGCCTGCCATGAGCCGTACGTTGAGTCGTTTGCGTGAAGCATTCGACGACCCTTTGTTCATACGAACCAATAAGGGCATGTTGCCGACGACGAAAGCGCTGGCGCTAGAAATGCCATTACGTCAAATACTCGAACAAATGAATGGCTTAAACAATGAACGTGAGTTTGATCCGCGTAAGTCGGAGCGTGTGTTTCGTTTGCAGACGTCCCATTATCAAGCCCAGGCTTACATGCCTACCATCGCGGAGCGGTTTTATCAGCTGGCGCCGAATGCGTCGCTTGAAACCAGCTTGGTAACCGAAAACAGTTTATTGCGAACTGAAAACCAGACCGTCGATGCGGTATTGTGCAGTGAGTATGTGCAGCTGCCATCACGCTTCGATAAGCACGTTTTAGGGCAGGAAAAGTTCGGCTGTATTATGTCTAATCATCACCCTTTAGCAGATCAAGAGCAGATCAGCTTGGACGAGTTTTTGTCGTATAATCACGTTCTTGTCACTTTAGGTGGCAGTACCCAAGTCTACAGCGAATCGGCGCTAGGTGAGCGAGCAAAAGAGCGTTGTTATACATTGCGCACGCCGTATTTCATGTCGGCTTTAGAAGCGGTTGGTAAAACTGAGCTATTGTTTAGCACTAGCCAGTTACTCGCATTGCGCTTTCAGGATCAGTTTGGTTTGATGATTAAGCCATTGCCTTATGATTTCCCCCCAGTGAACTATTATTTGTCATGGCCTTCAGAGCAAAGCCAAGATCCTGGCGGAATTTGGCTTAGAAACCTGTGTTCTGGTGTCGTTCAAGATATGATCCCGTACCCTGTTGCGCAGTAGTATTTGTTAGTTCGTGTGAAAAGCCTTTAAAATAGAGCTCTTAACGCAATGTATACACCAATTGGCTAACATAACGCATGTCGAAAAAAGAGCATAAGCTAAAGCTACATCCTCGTAACCCTCACCGCGCGCGCTACAACTTCTCGTTGTTGGCTGATTCGTGCCCTGAGCTTGCGCCTTATATTCAGCTAAACCAATACGACAGTCAGACGATTAACTTTGCCGACCCGAATGCGGTAAAAGCGCTAAATAGAGCATTACTGAATCATTTTTACGGGGTTCTGTTTTGGGATATTCCTGAAGGGTACTTGTGCCCACCCATCCCTGGTCGTGCTGACTACATTCATTACCTCGCTGATTTGTTAGCGGACAGCAATGAAGGCCAAATACCACGTGGACGCAATGTGCGAGCATTAGATGTCGGTGCTGGGGCTAATTGCGTGTATCCGATTGTTGGCTCACAAGAATACGGCTGGCAGTTTGTTGGTACAGATGTAAATCCGATTGCTATTAGTGCCGCACAAGCGGTTGTCACTGCAAACCCTTGCCTTAAAAAGCGCATTGTTTTACGTCAGCAGATCGATGCGCAGAAGATTTTTGATGGCATTTGGCAAACAGAAGATCTGTTTGATGTGACATTATGCAACCCGCCGTTTCACAGCAGTGAAAGTGCGATGGCGTCTGAGAATAAGCGCAAGTGGCGTGGTTTAAAAGGCGAGTCGAATAAAAGTACGCTGAATTTTGGTGGACATGGACCTGAATTATGGTGCGAAGGTGGCGAAGCCGGCTTTATCACTCGCATGATCAAGGAGAGCGTGTCTTATAAAGATCGTTGTTTCTGGTTCACCAGCCTGGTCGCTCGTAAAGAAAATCTGCCCGCAATCTATCGTGCCTTAGAATCAGCTGGTGCGGTACAAGTGAAAACCATAGAAATGGCGCAAGGACAGAAGATCAGTCGATTTGTTGCGTGGAGCTTTTTGGAGCCCGCGCAAGTGGATTTTTGGCGTGACACACGCTGGCGCAAATAATCGTCTCATTGTTTCGTTAGACGTACAGTCTATGAACTAAAATAAAAAGGTTGGCGCGATAAAAAGGTGTACTTATGATCGCATTAGTCCGGTTAGTGGTTTTGTTTTTTTTAATCCTGCTGGTCACCGCAGGTGGTTTAATCATGTGTCTATTTTTAGGGCGTTCAAAAGACCGCGTGTATTTCATCGCCAAAGCGTTTGCGCCGGTTGCTCGACTGTTTGGGTTGCGTGTTCAGAAGCATGTTTCATACAAAACCCTGGATGTGAAACAAGGGGTTTATATTGCGAATCATCAGAATAACTTTGATTTGTTTACGTTTTCTCATGTGGTGCCGCATGGCACGGTTACTGTCGGTAAAAGTTCGCTTAAATGGCTGCCATTTTTTGGTTGGTTGTATTGGGCGACGGGTAATTTCTTAATTCAGCGCAATGATCGTCACAAAGCCATCGCGACGATAGGTCAAATCGTTGAGAAAATGAGCGACACAGGGTTATCTATTTGGATGTTTCCAGAAGGTACGCGCAGTCGTGGACGTGGCTGGTTACCTTTTAAACGTGGCGCATTTTATGCTGCGATACAAGCAGGTGTTCCGATCATCCCCGTTGTTTGTAGTTCCACCCATAATAAGGTCAAACTCAATCGCTTTGATAACGGCCACGCCAAAGTAGAGGTCATGGATCCGATATATACAGATGGCCTGACAGAGCAGGACATTCCTCAATTAGTCAGTCGTTGCGAAGCTCTTATGCAAGCGAAGCAACAAGAGCTTGATGATGCGTTAGCGCTGCTTTAATCCGCCTTTGCATCGTTGGGAATAGCGTGTTCTATCTCTTGCTGTAACTCAGTGATCAGGGGGTGGTTTGGGAGCAGTTGCTGCTGGTGCCATTCGGTTCTTTGAAGCAAGCGACGAAACAGCTTTTCTAGACGCGCGACTTCTTTTGTATTAACCATGGTTTCGGCTTCGCCACGGTAAGCTTGCTGTGCAGCGTGACCACGATGATGCAAATGCGAAATAAGCTGACAACCGCGCCACATCAAGGCTGTTAAACTATTGGGTGTGAGAGCGAGAACAGAACGCTTACGTAATTTGTTAAGTAGGGTGGTTTTAAACGAGCGCCCAGTTTGCACGCCAGCACCTAAAATGGCCCCAAGTGTGGTCGCCGTTCCTAGGGTAAGTCCTGCACTCAATATATCAATACCCGCACCTATCGCAGCACCTGTGACGGCACTTGTGCCGGTATTGATGCCCCAGCTTTTTAGCGTATTTGTGTCGAAAAGATCTTGTTGCCATTGGCCTTCTTGCAGCGCCAAATCATTCAATGCGACATCCTGATCACGAAAGTCGTAGAGTGTTAAGCATTGCGCGATGAATGCTTGTTCTTGTTGTCGAATGCTATTTTCAAACTGTTGGGTTTCTTTATTGGTGGGTGTTTGGGCTTGGCAAATGTATTGCGAGGTCGCACAGTGAACCAGCATTCTAGCGAGCGCATCTTGTGCGGATTGTAGACGTTGTTCTGCGTCCTGTTCGCGTTGCTTCATTAGGGCTTGTAATGTGTTGTAATGATCGGGCGCTAAGCTTTGCAGGGTTTGATAGAGCTTACGCTCATCGGCCAAGTAAAACGCCACGGTATCGTAACGTACATGGGCATGAAGTTGTCGCTCTGCCAAGCATTGGCGCCAAGCTTGCTCATGGTTGTGTTCTGCGTCACAGAAATTCAATATCGGTACGATGGGCTTGTTGGCACACGCCAGAATGGACAGTTCATCAAGATACTTACCTAAAGGCGCTTGGCGCAGATCAATCACATAAAGAATGATGTCGCACTGTTTCAGTTGATTGAGGATTTTAAATTCTTGATCAAAGTCTGCTTGTAAAGCAGCGTCTTGTGTAACGTTTGTTAACCATTGATCGGGAGTAAGCGTCTTATAACTGGGGGCTGAACGAGTCATCCAAAGACCAATGGAATCTTCAAATCCTGGTGTGTCGATCAGATCCAACACTGGCACCTGATTCAGCGTCAGCGCAATTTTTTCCACATGGCGTGTGGTACCGGAATAGTTTTGGATATCACCAAAACCATGATCGCGAATCATGGTCCTTATCAATGATGTTTTACCGGTATTCGCATGCCCCACGATAAGCAATGAAATAGGCATCGGTTAATCCTTTAAATGAATGATCTTATGTGGCGCAATTGCTCGTTCTTGTAATGCTTGGTTCCACACTTGAACGAATGCATTGCCATGTAAGTAAAACGATTCAGTTGTCGCATTGGCCTGACGTAAAAAACGTAAACTGCCGCGGTCAGGACTGATGTCTGCATCAATGATAATGGCACGATGATCACTTGGATGCTGGAGGTATGCCTGTTGTTGTTCTGCATTGTTAAGCGAAGCGGCATTACATCCGTTTAATGCATCAGTGGGAACACTCTTACTCCATTCAAACAAATAACAAATCTGATCAAGCGTTGTTGAGCGCTGTTCGGCGGACTCCAGCGGTCGAGGTGGCGCTATTTTTGAGTCAGATTGATTTGTAGGCGCTGGATCGACAATTTGGCTGCTTACTTGAGCCGTGATTGGTTTGTTCGAAGTGTATGAATGCCATACTGCGGTGCGTTTTTGGTGGTATAGGATGTGACTAAGAGCAGCCAACATGAGGCGAAGTAAAACGCCATAAATAAACACGCAGGCCAGTATCCAGATGGCCCAAGTTTTACGCGTATCCTCTGGTTGTTGGTCAATGCCTACTTGGCTGAAAGCGATATCGGCGGCACTTGGTGCAGGGAAGCCAAGCCAACTGGGGAGCGTGCTAATGCTTTGAGTTAGACTATGAAAATCCTGTTGCGTCAGCAATGTGGTTTCCCAGATAAAATGTACTTGATGGGTCATCAGGAACAATACAGCACTGAGTAAGCCGCCCAATAGGTAGCTTGTCCAGCAACAATGCAGCAAGCGAGCGACGCCCCACGTTCCAGCAGAGGAGCTAAAGCGCAGCGTTAAAAATGCCTCAATGACCTCTTTGGGGAGACGCATTGTCCGCCCCAGTTTACTTAATAAAACATTGAACCAATGGTGGTTCGCGGAAACGTTAGTTCTTTTTAAACAACCGATTAGCCAAATAAACAGGCTGAGGAAATGTGTCCCTAGCAGTATGAGTAACAACCAAAAAATATTAAGTTGTTGCTGATCGTTGCTATTAAAGGCAATCGGGGCGGCCATAGCGCCGAGTAAACCAAACAACGCTATGAGCGCAATTTGCAAAGAATTGGCGAGACTTACGACTTTAGTGTAGCTTTCTAAGAGAGAAGTACTTGTTATCTTAGCCGAGGTATTTTGCTTTAGGCTCTGCAAAATCGCCTGTTGTTCTCTTTTTTTCAGTGTCATTAACAGATATCCCAAACAAGTGTATTCACGACTTGGCTCTTTTTTGTTAGTGATGTGTATCAGCGGAGTCTAACAATGTGTGTAACGGTTTGGCGAATTGTTACTTATAAAGCGTAAACTGTATGCAATTGTTAAAGAGAATTGCTCCTTTAATTGGCGCTACATTACTATCAAGCTATTCAAGTGAATAGATAAGGTTGGATCCGTTATGCGTTTAAACTCCATTCGTACCAAAGTGACCGCGCCGATAGCGTTGCTGGCCATTATACTTATAGCCGTGTTTTTCTCATCTATGTCAATCATTGATATAGGTAAAAATCATATGGAAAAGCAAGCTGAAGCTTACTTTGCTGCAAGCAGTTTAGTGTTAAATGCTGACCGCGATATTTATCAAGCGTTAGTGGCACGTAAAAATCTAATCAATGGTCAAGGTAGTGCCGCCGATAACTTGGCGGATTTCAAAGACAACGCGCAACAGGTAGCGGATCGCTTCCAAGCCTATCGTAAAGCGCTCGCCAGCGAACCTCAGCTTGTTAAACAGTTTTCCAATTTTGATGCGCTGTTTAAAAAGTGGAAAGCGGATGAAGCAACATTGCTCAATCAGGCACAGTCTGGTCAAGACTTCAGTACCGCGATGGCTACAGCGGATGCGAGCTTTTCAGCGATTCGTGATGTGTTAGATGTGGCGGGTGAAGCGGTTGATAACCGAGCACAAGAGGCCCAATTACAAGCCGAAGAAAAAATTGACAGCCTTAAATTTATAGAGATGATTTTTATTATTATCGCGCTACTGATTGCTGCGGGCTTTGGTTATGTTGTGCCAAAACGTTTACATTATCGCGTGTCGAACTTAGCGGCTCGTATCAAAGAAATTTCCGAAGGTGATGGTGATTTAACACAGCGTATTAACTCGACAGCAAAAGACGAATTAGGTGATTTGGCGCAGGAATTTGATGCCTTTGTTGAGCAACTACGTGGCATCATTAGCAGTATTCGTGAGCAGGCGCATTCACTTGGCGGCATGACCTCGGATCTTAATCACGCCTCAGATCGCACCGCTAGCGTAACCACTACGCTTGTCAACGCGTCTAACTCTATTGTCAGTGCTGCTCATGAAATGAGTATGTCAAACCAGCAAATGGCAGGTGTAGCACACGATACAGCCAGTGAAGCACAGAAGTCCAGTGAGTTGACGAATCAGGGTATTAAAGCGGTAAATAACTCCCAGTCGGCGATCGACAGTTTGGTAGGTGATATTGAGCAAGCCCTTTCACGTGCAACGGAACTTGAGAAAAGCTCGGAAGCCATTGCATCGGTGCTTGAAGTCATTCGCAATATCGCAGAGCAAACCAACTTGTTGGCATTGAATGCAGCGATTGAGGCGGCGCGTGCAGGTGAGCAAGGTCGAGGATTCGCTGTGGTTGCCGATGAGGTACGTACACTGGCAACTCGTACTCAAGACAGCACCAATGAAATTGAATCCATGATTGATCAGTTGAAAGTCAACGTGCAGGATTCATCGCGTGCGATCCAAAACAGCCGTAACAATGCCGATACTACGGTATCGAACTTCGACGAAGTGATTCGAATCTTTGGTTCCCTTGAAGAGTCGTTTGCTAAAGTTCAAGAGATGGCAGCGCAAACAGCGCAAGCCACCCAAGAGCAGTCCACTGTCTCTGGCGAAATCAATGAAAACCTATCTTCTATGCAAACGCAGACAGATGAAGTGCAGGCGGTTTCTGACTTGGTTCAATCGCAATCTAAGCAAATCAGTGATTTGTTCGAAGAATTAGATCGTCAAGTTGGTAGTTTCAAAGTGTAAGCTTCATTAATGTTTTATCGATCTAACAAGAGCCGTCTATTAAATAGACGGCTCTTTTATTTTGCCATCAAGGGAGATAAAACATTTAAATAGGATAAAGGATGACATATACGACAACTATTCTCCTCACATACCCTTGCCTTGTGGGGGCGTTGACATCAGTTGGCGCGCTTGTTCAATAATCCAATCTGTTAGTTTGGACGTGGGGTTTTCGATCAAGGTAACAATGCCTACTTCCATATAATGCTCAGATAGCGCATCGCTCGTAACAATTTTGATTTTCTCATAAAACCACTCAGCACTGGCGATGTGCTCAGGCACAATAGCCCAGCCTTGGTTTTGCGTTACCAGTTCACAAATCAGATAATAACTGTCTATATCCCAATGATCGGGGCTTAAAGGTTGTTCGCGATTTTCTCCTGAACGATTACATAAGACAAATTGACGATATTGTTGTAATTGCGCCAAACTTAAGGTGTTTTTTTCAGCTAAAGGGTGCGCATTACTGACAATAAGCACCTTTTTTAAGGTGCCAAGTGGGTGTAACTGTAATTTAGCAGGCAATACATGGTTGCTGATCATCAGGCCTATGTCTGCATTTCGTTGTGCGATAGCGATGGCGATATCATCTTGGGAACCATTCGTAATAACCAAATGGATATTGGGAAAGGCATCGCCTAATTGGGAAAAAATGCTATGCACGTTTTCCAGAGGCAGGGCTTCGTCGATGGCCATTCGCAACGAAATGGGCTCTTGTCCCGCTGCTGTTAAGGCTCTGGATTCTAACCGCAAACATTGGGTGAGTACTGCTTGAGCATCAGGCAGTATTTCTTTGCCTAATGCTGTCAGCACGGGGAATTTCGAGCCTCGATCAAACAGTTCAAACCCTAAGTCTAATTCTAGGTTGGCAATAGCGCTGCTGATCCGAGACTGCGCTTTATTTAACTTTCTTGCTGCTGCAGAAAAGGAGCCTAATTCGGCCGCGGTCACAAAGGCAAGCAGTTGATCTAATGTCCAATTCATATCATCACCCAAGAAATAATTAATAACGAGGCCTTACCTATCCTATAAGCGGATGGTAACTAACTTTCTTATATCTCAATTTGTCATATTATTCGCCTACTTTTACATAAAGGAGAGGGCGTAATGTCAGCAGAAACATCAAGCGAGATGCCCAAATCAGTCGCGCGAGCCTTTTGGCGCTTCGCGATACCTTCTATCGTCGCGATGTTGGCCAGCGGTTTGTATCAGGTCATTGATGGTGTCTTCGTCGGTCAGTATGTCGGTAGCGAAGGTTTAGCCGGTATCAATATGGCAATTCCATTATTGGGCTTGATCATGGGTTTTGGTCTGATGATTGGTATGGGCGGTGGCAGTGTTATGTCCCAATATCGTGGTGAAAAGAATCTTTTCGCCACTCAAACGACGCTAACCTCAGCTTTGTATTTAGTCATCGGCATAGGGCTGTTAGCATCTGTGTTGTTTATCATGTTTGGTGAGGGCGGCCTGCACCTACAAGGAGCAACGGGAAACACCTTGACGCTCAGTTGGCAGTACGTTGAGATCATGTCTTATGGTGCTTTTATTTCGATTGGCGCCAGCGCCATGCCGATGTTGGTGCGCAATGACGACAGCCCTAATTTATCTACGCTGTTTATTGTGGTGGGTGCGCTTTTAAATATCGTCTTGGACTACGTCTTTTTGGGGCCGTTAGGTATGGGATTGAAAGGCGCTGCAATCGCGTCTTTGATCGCTCAGTTCGCAACCTGCGTTTTGTGTTTAAGGTATTTCACATCGCCAAACGCAAAAACCGTTTTATCGTTTGGCCAGTTTGATTTCTCTATTGCGAAGCGTGTAGTGCAACTTGGCTCATCGAACTTGGTTATGTTCGTCTATCTGAGTTTTATCATCGCTCTGCATAACTGGATGTTTTTGGAGTATGGCAATACCACTCAGCTTGCAGCGTTTGCCATTGTTGGTTATTTGGCCGGTTGTTATTACTTCTTTGCTGAAGGTCTCGTCAGTGGCTTGCAACCGCCTGTTAGCTTTTATTTAGGGGCGAAACAATACCAACGAATCATCCAAACAGTGACGTTAGCGTTCTCTGTGACGTTCGGCTCCGGTGTGCTTGTCGTCATGGTGTTAAATCTATTCCCTGAATTCTTTATTGTTTTTTTTGCCAATGCCGATGACGCATTGATTGACGCGACTAAAGTCGGAATTCGTTTGCATTTGATGGCGCTGTTTCTAGACGGCTTCTTATTTATGGCATCGATTTACTTTGTCGCCGTGGGGAAAAGTGCCCAAGCCTTGTTTGTCTCAGTCGGCAACATGATCGTGCAGCTACCGTTTTTGTTAATCTTGCCGCATTTTTGGGGAATCGAAGGCGTATGGTTGGCCGTACCGTTATCAAATGTTGCCTTCACTGCAATCGTATTGCCAATGCTATTGACGAACTTGAAAAACTTAAAGGCGCAGCATCACAATGAAAATTCAAACGACATGACGCTGACGAATCATCTTAGTTAGCCTGTTTGCTTATGATCAATAAAAAAGCCGCTTCGTTTGAAGCGGCTTTTTGGTTTTCAAGTGATAAGTCGAAGCAGTTACGCGTCGATACGCTTGTATTTGATACGCGTTGGTGTGGCGTCTTTACCGGTACGTGCTTTGTAGTCGGCTTCGTATTCTTGGTAGTTACCTTCGAAGAATACGGCTTTTGAGTCGCCTTCGTACGCCAAGATGTGCGTTGCGACACGGTCAAGGAACCAACGGTCATGGGAAATCACAATCGCTGCACCTGGGAATGCCAATAGGGCTTCCTCTAGGGCGCGCAGTGTTTCAATGTCCAAGTCGTTGGTCGGTTCGTCCAATAGCAAGACGTTGCCGCCTTCTTTCAGAAGTTTGGCTAGGTGCAGACGGTTACGCTCACCACCAGACAAGTGTTTCACAAGCTTCTGTTGATCAGAGCCTTTGAAGTTAAAGCGGCCGATGTAAGCGCGTGATGGCACTTTCCAGTTGTGAACGGTGATGATGTCCTGACCGTCTGAAATTTCTTCAAACACAGTATTATCACCGTTTAGTTCGCGCATTTGGTCAACGTATGCCAGCTGTACGGTATCACCCAAGGTCACGCTACCAGAATCCGGTTGTTCCGCGCCTGAGATCATTTTGAACAGTGTTGATTTACCCGCACCGTTACCGCCGATAACCCCGACGATCGCGCCTGGTGGTAGTGTCATGTTTAGGTCTTCGATCAACATGCGACCATCAAAGCCTTTCGAGACGTTTTCGATCTCAATGACTTTGTTACCAAGACGAGGTCCTGGCGGAATGTACAATTCGTTGGTTTCGTTACGCTCTTGGAATTCTTTCGAGTTCATTTCTTCGAAACGCGCTAGACGTGCTTTGGACTTAGACTGACGACCTTTCGCATTTTGGCGCACCCACTCAAGCTCAGACTTGATGGCTTTGTTGTGCGAGGCTTGCTGCTTCGCTTCCATCTCAAGACGGGCATTTTTCTGGTCTAGCCAAGAAGAGTAGTTGCCTTCGTATGGAATACCGTGACCACGGTCGAGCTCAAGGATCCAGCCGGCGGCGTTATCAAGGAAGTAACGGTCGTGGGTGATCGCTACCACAGTACCTGGGTAATCCTTCAAGAAGCGTTCTAACCACGCCACAGATTCGGCATCCAAGTGGTTGGTTGGCTCGTCGAGAAGGATCATGTCAGGCTTGTCTAGCAATAGACGACATAGGGCCACACGACGACGCTCACCACCGGATAGATGCGCTACGCTTGATTCCCATGGTGGTAGACGCAATGCATCGGCCGCCACTTCTAAAGCGCGCTCAAGGTTGTGGCCGTCTTTAGCCGTAATCAGGTTTTCAAGTTCGGCTTGCTCTGCCGCCAGCGCATCAAAATCGGCATCTGGGTCAGCGTAGGCAGCGTATACTTCATCAAGGCGAACCAAGGCATCTTTTACGTCTGCAACAGACTCTTCCACGATACCACGAACGTCTTTTGTCTCATCTAGCTCAGGTTCTTGAGGCAAGTAGCCGACTTTCAAGCCTGGCATAGGGCGAGCTTCACCAATGTATTCTTGGTCAACGCCGGCCATGATGCGAAGCAGTGTCGATTTACCTGAGCCATTTAAGCCAAGTACACCAATTTTTGCGCCAGGGAAAAAAGACAGAGAGATGTCTTTTAGAATCTCGCGTTTTGGCGGTACGACTTTGCCAACGCGGTTCATGCTGTATACAAACTGTGCCATAAGGTTATGTCTGTCCTAAGTTGTTAAGTGAAAAAGAGAACGCTTTACCAACGCTTCGATCGGGGGCGATAACACCCGAGAAGGTGGTGTAAAATTGGAGCTAAGCATAGCACAACAACGCTTAATGCAGAATAATTCCCATCGCGCCAAATACAACTAACAAGGCACCTAACCACGCACCCGGCGCGGGGCGTTGTTTGGTCGTCAGCCATAGTCCGGGCAATATTAAGACAGGAACGGTAGCTGATAATGTTGTTACTAGGCCGACGTCCGCATTTGCGACGCCCCATACTAAAACGCTCATACCAATGACCATGCCAATGGTCGCCACCACCGCTAAACGTAACCAAAGATTAAGAGGGAATTGTTGCAAAGGAGTGTTGCCTTGAGGCATCCGTTTGGAAAAGTACAAACGATAGGCGATTAACAGGCATAGGGCGCTGGCGCTGACACGAGCGGCAGATGCCACCACAGGATCAACGCCAGCTAATAGTGCAGGTTTAGCGAGTAATGCGCCACTTGCCTGGCACAAGGCCGCGATCAGAGCGATGCTGACGGCTAAGCCAAGTGAACCCTTGGTGCTTTCCCACGCGTGGGTCTGGCCGCGTTTGCCAAATAAAATGGCAATCATGACGCCAATTAATACGACCCCACAACAGAGCAATTCGACAATAGATAATGTCTCATCTAAGAAAAGCCACGCCAACAAAATAGAGAAAGGTGCGTTCATGGCAAAGAGAATGCCCGCACGTCTCGGCCCAATTCTGTTAACTGCGCTAAATAAGCAGTTATCGCCAATGAAGATACCAATGACGCCGGATAAAATGAGAAGTGGTAGGTAGTCCCCCAGTGTGTCCCAAGAAACAAAACGCCACAGACTTATTGAGCACAATAGTATGGCGGCAAGGGTTATACGACAGGTATTAAATCGAAACGTGCCCATGCTTTCGATTAAGCGGGGGGCCATCAAACTGGAAATGGTCCAGCAGAGTGCAGCAACGAGACCGGATAACTCTGCAAAAGGCATTCAAAGGCTCCGTTTTGAAAATATTAAGCGAGTGGGCTAAGTCAGTTAAACAGGTCGATGAGTAGCCAATAAGTGTCGGGATTGGTATTATTTGTTGTCACTACCAGCCATTTAAAACTGGCATCCATCGTACGAAATTTTCCCAATCATTGGAACCAGTATGCGTTGTCCTTTTTGTGGTACTCAAGATACCAAAGTCCTAGACTCTCGATTAGTCTCTGAGGGTGCACAAGTCCGCCGTCGTCGTACTTGTGGCCACTGCCAAGAGCGTTTTACCACCTTTGAAGTGGCCGAGCTTCAAATGCCGAGGTTGATCAAAAGTGATGGCAGCCGTGAGTCGTTTGATGAAGATAAATTACGCTCCGGTATTGTTAAAGCCATTGAAAAACGCCCTGTCAGTGTTGAAGCGATCGAAACTGCGATCACCCGAATCAAAGAGAAGCTACAAGCCACAGGCGAACGTGAATTACCGTCTCGCATTATTGGTGAAGCGGTAATGGAAGAGTTAAAGCGTCTTGATCAAGTGGCGTATGTGCGTTTTGCTTCTGTTTATCGAAGTTTTAAAGATATCAGTGAATTCCGTGAAGAAATTGAGCGCTTAGAAAACAGCGCGACCACCCCCTCTGAGGAGAAATAAATGGCACAGCAAAATCATCAAACGTATATGGCTCGTGCTGTGCAATTGGCGCGTAAAGGGTTATACACGACCCATCCAAATCCTCGAGTCGGATGCGTCATTGTTAAAAATGATCAAGTGATCGGTGAAGGCTTTCACCTGAAAACCGGAGAGGGGCATGCCGAAGTTCAAGCGTTGGCGAATCTGACGGAATCTGCATCAGGTGCCACAGCGTATGTCACATTAGAGCCATGCAGTCATCACGGTCGCACACCGCCTTGCGCCGAAGCGTTAATTAAAGCGGGCGTGACGTCTGTTGTGTATGGCATGCAGGATCCTAACCCTGAAGTTGCAGGCAATGGACTGAAAATGCTTGAACAAGCCGGTATCGAAGTCATTGGACCCGTTATGGAAGCGGAGTGTCGTGGCTTGAATCCAGGTTTTATCAAACGCATGGAAGAAGGCTTGCCGTTTATTCGGGTGAAGTTGGCCATGAGTGTTGATGGTCGTACAGCGATGGAATCCGGCGAAAGTCAATGGATCACGGGCCCTGCGGCGCGCCAAGACGTACAACGTTTGCGAGCGCAAAGCTCTGCGATTGTCACAGGCATTGGTTCGGTCATTGTGGATAACCCAAGCATGACGGTACGCATCGATCCTAACGACCAAGAGGCCGATACAAAAACAGTACGTCAACCACTTCGCGTTATTTTAGACACCGCGCTGTCGATTCCGCCGGAATCGAAGATTCTCTACCCAACCAACGAAGTGTTGGTGTTTTGTGATGAAGAAGAAATTGAACCGGATCATCTGAAAACGTTACAAAAGAAAAAAGTCGATGTGCGCTTTTTGCCGCTTGCAGACGATGGGCGTTTAGACCTTGTTGAAGCGATGGGGCAACTAGCCGATGACGGAATCAATGAAGTACTGGTTGAAACTGGTGCGGTCTTGGCTGGTGCATTCTTAGATGCTGGTCTCGTCGACGAACTTGTCATTTATATGGCGCCAAAGTTACTGGGCTCTGAAGCTCGTCCTTTGGTCAGCTTGCCGTTAGAAAGCATGTCGGATGCTGTTGACCTACACTTGTTAGATATGACGAAAGTTGGTCAAGACATCAAGTTAGTGTACCAGCCTCAATACCGTGATGAGGGTGAAGACGCGTAATGTTTACAGGCATCATTGAAGGGTTTGGGCGAGTCGCTCAGTTGCAGAGAAAAGGTGGTGATTTAACGCTCAAGATTCACGCCGAGTCATTAGACATGAGTGATGTGAAGCTAGGCGATAGCATTGCAACGAATGGCGTGTGTTTAACGGTGACGCGTTTGGAAGGTGCCAGCTATTGGGCGGACGTATCCTCAGAAACGTTGGCCCATACTACATTAGGGCATTGGCAGGTTGGTCAAACAGTTAACTTAGAAAAAGCACTGCAGCCGATATCGCGTTTAGGTGGTCACTTGGTGAGTGGGCATGTGGATACGATTGGGGAAATTTGTGCAATTTGGCCTGATGCACGCAGTATCCGTTATCGTGTCAAAGTAATGCCTGAATTAATGCGCTATATTGCACTTAAAGGGTCAATTTGTGTGGACGGTATCAGTCTAACTGTGACAGCGCTCGAGGCACATGAGTTTGAACTCAGTATTGTGCCTCATACCGCGGATGGAACAATTATGTCGGCTTATACTGTTGGAACAAAGGTTAACGTGGAGGTGGATCAAATCGCACGCTATTTAGAGCGATTGATTGCACCACAATCCGCACCTGCGCCCAGCAAAGAATCGACGCTGAGCGAGGCGTTTTTGGCTGAACATGGGTTTATGGGGCGTCGATAAGGACGCTCTAAATCGAATTTAAAGGTGAAGTAGCATGGCAATCAATACCATTGAAGAAATCTTGGCAGACATGCGTCAAGGCAAAATGGTCATCCTGATGGACGACGAAGATCGTGAAAATGAAGGTGACCTGATTGTACCAGCGGAATGTATTACTCCTGAAATCATTAACTTCATGGCGGTTCATGCCCGTGGTTTGATTTGCCTAACGTTAATGCCAGAGCGTTGTGCACAGCTGAACTTACCCTTGATGGTTAACCAAAATGGTGCGGCGTTCAGTACCAATTTTACATTGTCTATTGAAGCCTCTGAGGGTGTGACAACGGGGATTTCCGCAGCGGATCGTGCCTTGACAGTGAAGCGTGCGGTTGCCGCCAATGCGAAGCCGTCTGATATTGTCCAGCCTGGGCACGTTTTCCCGTTAATGGCGAAGCCTGGTGGCGTATTATCACGAGCAGGTCACACGGAAGCGGGTTGTGATTTAGCGCGTATGGCGGGCTATGAAGCCGCCTCTGTGATTATTGAAGTGATCAATGACGATGGCACCATGGCACGTCGTCCAGATTTAGAAAAGTTTGCCGAGAAACATGGCATAAAAATTGGTACAATTGCCGACCTGATTCATTACCGCACACTGAACGAAGCGACGGTACAGCGTGAAGCTGAACAAACGATCAAGACGGAAGTGGGCGAGTTTAATCTGATCACCTACCGTGACACGGTACAGGGCCTCAGCCATATGGCTTTTGTGAAAGGTGATATCTCTCCTGACACTCCGACGGTGGTGCGTGTACACGTGCGTGACCCTGCCCGTGATATTGCTGGGATCATCTCAGATGAAACTGAGCAAAAGTGGTCAATGTCAGGGGCGTTAGAATATGTAGCCAAAGAAGGCTCAGGTGTCGTGGTATTAGTCGATACGTTAGATCGCCCGAGTGATTTAGCGGAGAGTTTTGCGGCGACACTGAACCCGCCTGCGGGCAAAGGTTCGGATAAAAGCGGCTCAGGTACGTACTTGACCGTTGGGACGGGGTCTCAAATTCTACGTGATCTAGGTGTGGGCAAAATGCGCTTACTTAGTTCACCACGAAAATTCTCTGTCACAGGATTTGATTTAGAAGCCGTGGAATTTATTCCATACAAGGGCACGCCTGTTAGTGCCGATCTAGTTTAAAGTTTAGAGGCAAAAAATGAGCGATATTAAGACTTACGAAGGTCATTTCGCAGCACCTGGAGCAAAGTTTGCTCTTGTCGTTGGCCGTTTTAACAGCTTCATCGTTGAAAGTTTAAAAGAAGGCGCCATCGATACCCTAGTTCGCCACGGTATCAAGAAAGAAGATATCACAGTGATTTACGCACCTGGTGCGTTTGAAATTCCTGTTGTTGTGAAGAAAGTCGCTGAACAAAACCAATACGATGCCATCATCGCGTTGGGGGCCGTGATTCGCGGTGGCACACCTCACTTCGAATACGTTGCGGGTGAATGTGTGAAAGGTTTAGGTCAATTGGCACTGCAATTCGGTATTCCTGTATCGTTTGGTGTGTTGACGGTTGATACAATTGAACAAGCGATCGAGCGAGCTGGTACGAAAGCCGGTAACAAAGGCGGTGAAGCTGCCTTGTCTGCTCTAGAAACCGTTGCTGTATTACGTAATTTGGAAGAGAAATAATGAGTGATCAAGAACAGGCTAAAAAGCCTAAAAAACCTTCTCGCTCACAAATGCGTAGCGCGTCTCGTTCTTTTGCCTTGCAGGCGCTTTATCAGTGGCAAATGAACCAATCTTCTGTGAACGAGATCGAAGCTCAGTTCGCTGTGGATCATGAAATGTCTACGTGCGATAAAACGTACTTCCGTGAGTTGGTCTACGGTGTATCGTCGAAAGCCAAAGCACTGGATGCGTTATTTGAGCCGTTCTTAGATCGTTCCCTTTCTGAGTTGGATGCCATCGAGTTGGCAACATTGCGAATTGGTAGCTTTGAATTGTCTGAGCGCTTAGATGTGCCTTACCGAGTAGCGATCAACGAAGGTGTTGAGTTAGCTAAATCGTTCGGTGCAACCGAAAGTCATAAGTACGTAAACGGTATTTTGGACAAATTGGCACAACGAGTGCGCCGCGAAGAAATCGCAGCACGTCGGAACGTTAACAAGTAAGCCAATTACTGTATCGAGAAAAGCCATCCTTTGATGGCTTTTCTTTTATATAGCCTAGGAAATGCTATGCAAGAGTTTGAGTTAATTCGCTCGATCTTTCAGTCCTCAATGATGGCCAATACGGAAGGGCGTCACGATATCCTTCTGGGGATAGGTGATGACTGTGCTCAGGTGCAGGTACCGGAAGGTCAGAGTCTCGTTTTTTCTATGGATACCTTGGTTGAAGGGCGTCATTTTCCATTTGATGCTGACCCTGTCGATATTGGTTATCGTGCTGTCGCGACCTGCGTTAGTGACCTTGCGGCGATGGGCGCTAAACCCGCCTTTTTTACGCTTGGCTTAACCTTGCCAGAATCTGACCCTCAATGGTTGGCTGGGTTTGCTGAAGGTATGGCGGAATTAGCGGAGCCAATCGGCTTGTTATTAGTCGGTGGAGATACGACCAAAGGGCCATTAACGATTACCTTGCAAGTGCATGGCTATGTAGAACAAGACTTAACGCCGCGTCGTAGCCAGGCTCAAGTGGGAGATGATATATACGTCACAGGAACATTAGGTGATGCGGCCGCTGCAGTGCCTATTGTGACGGGGGAGCTGCATGTAAATGCCGATCGTTTTGATCATTTCTATGAGCATTATTGGCGTCCGACGCCACGCTTAATTGCTGGCATGGCGCTCAAACGAGTAGTGCACAGTATGCTGGATGTTTCTGATGGTATTGGACAAGATCTACAGCATATTACGCGAGCATCAGGTGTAGGGGCTCGAATTGATATCAATGCGTTGCCGATATCGGATGTACTGTTAGCATGGCAACCTGAGAATGCACGCGTATTAGCGTTAACGGGCGGCGACGACTACGAGCTGTGTTTTACTGCACCGCAAAGCGCACGCGATGAGATTCAGTTAATCTTGCAGACCTTGCATTTACCTTGCACGCGTATTGGTGAAATAACCGAATCAGGTTTTGATGTAGAAGGCTTTGACGGTGAAGCGTCTGGTTGGCAACATTTTTAATATTCAGAGAATCGTTATGGCTGATAAGCATCCTGTGCCGGATACAGTTTGGCGCAACCCCATACATTTTTTAGCATTTGGCTGTGGCTCAGGCACTGTTGACAAAGCGCCAGGCACCTTTGGTACGTTGGCGGCCATTCCTTTGTATTTGTTGATGCAGGATTTGGCCGTTGGTGATTACTTTATTATGCTGATGGTAACCGCATTGGCAGGCATCTATATCTGTGGCAAAACATCCTCAGACCTTGGTGTACATGATCATGCCGGTATTGTATGGGATGAATTTGTTGGTTTTTGGATCACCATGTGGATGGCACCAGAGGGGTGGAGCTACATCATTTTAGGCTTCATCTTATTCCGCATTTTTGATATTTGGAAACCTTGGCCAATTTTACTTGCAGACAAGCATATTCATGGTGGCTTTGGCATTATGTTTGATGACATATTGGCCGGTATTATGGCGTTCTTTGCGCTGCAGGGTATTGTTAAGCTTATCGGCTAGTACCTATATAAAGCATGAAGAGCCAACGTTATGTTGGCTTTCTTTGTTTGGCACCCTTCACTGCAAGTGCGTATAATTCCCTTCATTATTGATCTATTAAGGTGCTATGAACTTGTCCCGTGAATTGTCACATCATCAAGCCTTCCAAACGCACAGCCTAAATGAGTTAGGCGTGGTGAGTTGGATGCATGGCACATCACCTGTTCATGGCGAGGTTTTTCGCTCGCCGCAGCCTTGGCTGCGTGCTGACGGTGTGCAAACGATTGCGCCTGCTGTCGACGATGGGGCTTCTTTTAGATCCGTTGAGCCGCCTGCACTGGCCGTTGCGCCGCAGCAGAAAGACGCATCAGTCGCAGATTTACGTCGTCAGCTCGGTGCGGCGCCTGAAGTGATTGTAGAAGACCTTCAGCCCATAGAAGAGACGATAGCTGTTCCTACTGTGGCGTTGCCTGAAACGGTACAAGGCTTGCCTACTTCCGTTCAATTAAATGGGTATTTGTTGGCGGGACGACTGTTGCTGTTGACGGATTTGCCGCGCTCATTTAACGAGCCTGAAGCATTAGACAAACTGGCGATAAGCCTTGCTAAGGCATTGTTGAAACAAGATATTAGTGATTGGAGCAGTGGACAGTTTGTTTGGCCTGGGAAGTTAAAAAACCGTTATCTAATTGGGCGAAAAGATTGGGCTCTTGGTGGGTTTGAGCAATTCTTGAGTAATCAGCTTGCAGGACAAACCCCGCAATGGATCATTTTAGCGGGTGAGCAATGTAGTCAGTTCTTTGAGACCTTGCCTGATGATCATGCTTTAAAACTGATGCCAAACGCTAAAGTAGACAGTCTACCGCAGATGTTGCGCATTCCTGAGTTGCGTAAAGAGGCTTGGAAGATCATGCAATCGAGCTTTCGCTAAGGTGTATATGACGAATTCATATGTGTTGCGCGAGGCAACGTTATCTGATGCTGAGGCGATTTGTGCGTTAGAGCGCTCATCTGACCCGCATCCTTGGAGTGATAGCTTGATTAGGGAGGCGCTCCAGAGTCGACAGAACTGGGTGTTGGCGTGTACTGAAAGACCGCATCTTGTGGGCTGGTTAACGGCTTCTGTTCTGTTTGACCAATCTGAACTAGAGTTAGTAGTCACCGATGCCTCGAGACGCCGCCAAGGATTAGGTAAACGATTGTTGCGGCAATGGTTAGCTTGGGCGCGAGAACAAGAATGTGTAGAAGGTTTGTTAGAAGTGCGTGAATCGAACCAAGGCGCGATCGCTTTATATCAGCAGTTTGGCTTTGAACAGGTTGGTTCACGTAAAAACTATTACCCATTAGCTGGGGGCGGTCATGAACATGCCGTGCTCATGACATGCAAACTGAAAGAAGAGAGATAGTTCATGACGACAGTACTGGTACCGATTGCCAACGGCAGCGAAGACATTGAAGCGATCACCATTATCGATGTGCTACGTCGTGGTGGTGTCGATTTGACCGTAGCAAGCGTACATGAAGAGAAGCAGGTCAAGGCCGCCAATGGAACGAATATCGTTGCTGATGTGTTGTTGACGGATGTAGCTGAGCAAATGTTTGATGCTATTGTTCTGCCTGGCGGTATGCCGGGTGCTGAGCATCTACGAGACAGTCAGTTATTAATTGATATGCTGGAAAAACATGATATCCAAGATGCCCTTTTAGCCGCTATCTGTGCATCACCAGCCGTTGTTTTTGGAACACATGGTTTTGTCGTAGATAAACAAGCGACTTGTTATCCTGGGTTTGAAGAGGGTTTGACGGGGGCAGAATACATTGCCGACCAACCTGTGGTAATGGATGGTAATGTGATCACTGGGCAAGGTCCCGCAATGGCAATGGCGTTTTCTCTGGCGGTTCTAGCGAACTTAGAAGGAATTGAGAAAACACAAGAAGTGGCGCAAGGCTTGTTGTGTTAAAACACTTAATCTTGTCTAAATGGTCAATTGAAAAGTCGTAAATATCGACAAACTTTATAGTTTGCGGTTGTGTTTTGTCTGGACGAAAATACCATATCAGAGTAAAATTGATCAGATTTATTTAGTCGCGGCAACTCATAAAAAGCAGTAGTTATGGCGACGACATCAGCGAAATTTTATGAAAGCGAGGTGGGCCACGAGTTTACCTCGCTTTTTTGCAACCTAAAATAGGCTTTAACGGGAGGTTCCTTTGGCAACATCAGCGATTCTTGCTCTGGAAGACGGCACGATATTCAGAGGGGTGTCGATCGGGGCAGATGGCTCCTCAACCGCAGAGGTTGTATTTAACACCTCTATGACCGGTTATCAAGAAATTCTTACCGACCCTTCCTATGCTCGACAAATGGTCACGTTGACCTACCCACATATTGGTAACACTGGCGTTAACGCCGAAGACGAAGAGTCTAACCAAATTTGGTGTTCGGGCCTGATTATCCGTGATTTACCTCTACGCTCTAGCAGCTGGCGTCAACAAGAGACGTTAGATGACTACCTTAAACGTAAAGGCGTTGTAGGTATTGCGGACATTGATACACGTAAACTTACGCGTATTCTACGTGAGAAAGGTGCTCTAGCTGGCTGTATTATGGCTGGTGATAGCATTAACGAAGAGGAAGCTGTTGCACAAGCACAAGCTTTCCCTGGTTTGAAAGGCATGGATTTAGCCAAAGAAGTGACCACTGAAAAATCTTACGAGTGGACTGAGTCTACGTGGGATTTAGTAAAGGGTCACACAACACCTAGCGAATTCCCATTCCACGTTGTGGCGTATGATTTTGGTGTTAAAACGAACATTTTGCGTATGCTGGTTGAGCGTGGTTGCCGCTTGACAGTGGTACCTGCGAAAACACCGGCGAGCGACGTGCTAGCCATGAACCCAGATGGTGTTTTCTTGTCAAATGGCCCAGGTGACCCAGAGCCATGTGATTACGCAATCAATGCGATCAAAGAAATCCTAGAAACTGAAATCCCCGTTTTCGGTATTTGTCTAGGGCACCAACTGCTTGCATTGGCAAGCGGTGCTCAAACCGTAAAAATGAAGTTTGGTCACCATGGTGCAAACCACCCGGTGCAAGACATCAAGTCTGGCCGTGTCATGATTACCAGCCAGAACCACGGTTTCGCAGTCGATGAAGCGACGTTGCCAGCGAATCTTGAAGCGACTCACAAATCTTTGTTCGACAGCTCTCTTCAAGGTATTGCGCGTACTGATAAAAAAGCGTTCAGCTTCCAGGGGCACCCTGAAGCGAGCCCTGGTCCACATGATGTGGCACCATTGTTTGATCAGTTCATTGACAACATCAAAGCAACGAAAGCCTGAGCGAGAACGAGAAGACTATGCCAAAACGTACTGACATAAAAAGCGTCTTAATCTTGGGTGCTGGCCCGATTGTTATCGGTCAGGCCTGTGAATTTGACTACTCAGGTGCACAAGCCTGTAAAGCCCTTCGTGAAGAAGGCTTCCGAGTGATTCTAGTTAACTCGAACCCTGCGACCATCATGACCGACCCTGTTATGGCGGACGCAACGTACATCGAGCCGATTGAATGGCAAACGGTTGAGAAAATCATCGAAAAAGAGCGTCCAGATGCGGTTCTTCCGACCATGGGTGGTCAAACAGCATTGAACTGTGCGCTGGATCTTGAGCGTCACGGCGTTTTGGAGAAATACAATGTTGAGATGATTGGTGCGACAGCGGATGCGATTGATAAAGCAGAAGACCGTCACCGTTTTGATGAAGCAATGAAAGCCATTGGTCTGGAATGTCCACGTGCTGGCATTGCACACAACATGGAAGAAGCGTTGAAAGTACAAAGCGAAGTTGGTCTTCCTTGTATTATTCGTCCTTCTTTCACTATGGGTGGTACCGGTGGTGGTATCGCTTACAACATGGAAGAGTTTGAAGAAATCTGTACGCGTGGTTTGGATCTTTCGCCAACCAACGAACTTCTCATCGACGAATCTTTGATCGGTTGGAAAGAGTACGAGATGGAAGTTGTTCGTGACAAAAACGACAACTGTATCATTGTCTGTGCCATCGAAAACTTCGATGCCATGGGTGTTCACACCGGTGACTCGATCACAGTTGCGCCTGCACAAACGTTGACAGACAAAGAATACCAAATCATGCGTAACGCCTCTTTGGCGGTATTGCGTGAGATCGGTGTCGAAACAGGCGGTTCGAACGTACAGTTCGGTATGGACCCAGAAACAGGTCGTCTTGTTGTTATTGAGATGAACCCACGAGTATCACGTTCATCTGCATTGGCTTCGAAAGCAACGGGCTTCCCAATTGCAAAAATCGCTGCGAAATTGGCGATTGGTTACACCCTTGATGAGCTGCAAAACGATATTACGGGTGGTCTAACACCAGCGAGCTTCGAGCCTTCAATCGACTACGTTGTAACGAAAATTCCGCGTTTCACTTTTGAGAAATTCCCAACGGCAAACGATCGCCTAACGACGCAAATGAAGTCGGTAGGTGAGGTGATGGCGATTGGTCGTACGTTCCAAGAGTCGATGCAGAAAGCATTGCGTGGTCTTGAAACAGGCTCTGATGGCTTCAATCCGCAGCTTGATCTTGAAGATGACGCAAGCAAAGAAATTTTGCAGCGTGAGCTGAAAGCACCAGGTGCCGATCGTATTTGGTACATCGGTGATGCTTTCCGTGCTGGTATGAGCATGGAAGAGATTTACGAGCTTACGGGTGTTGATCCATGGTTCTTGGTGCAAATCGAAGATCTGATTAAAGAAGAGCAAGCGCTGAAAGTGACGGGTCTTGCTGAGCTTGATTACGACTACATGCGCCGCCTAAAGCGCAAAGGTTTCTCTGATGCACGTCTAGCAGCATTGCTAGATGTAACCGAGAAGTCTCTTCGTGAACGTCGTTACCTTGTAAACGTACATCCAGTGTACAAGCGTGTTGATACTTGTGCCGCAGAGTTTGCCTCTAACACTGCTTACATGTATTCCACATACGAAGACGAATGTGAAGCTGCGCCGAGTGATAAAGAGAAAATCATTATCCTAGGTGGTGGTCCAAACCGTATCGGTCAAGGTATCGAGTTTGACTACTGTTGTGTACACGCAGCGCTAGGTTTACGCGAAGACGGCTTCGAAACCATCATGGTGAACTGTAACCCTGAAACGGTATCGACTGACTACGATACGTCTGATCGCTTGTACTTTGAGCCAGTCACGCTTGAAGACGTACTTGAGATCGTTCGTAAAGAGAAGCCAACAGGTGTGATTGTACAGTTTGGTGGCCAAACGCCGCTTAAAATTGCGCGTGCTCTACAAAACGAAGGTGTGCCAATCATCGGTACCACACCAGAAGCGATTGACCGTGCCGAAGACCGTGAACGCTTCCAAAGCATGATCCAGCGTTTAGGTTATAAGCAACCTAAAAACGCGACGGTTCGTTCTACGGAGCAAGCGATTGTGAAAGCGGCTGAGATTGGTTACCCACTGGTTGTACGCCCATCGTACGTACTGGGTGGTCGTGCCATGGAGATCGTTTATAACGAGAAAGAGCTGACGCGCTACATGACGTCGGCAGTGAAAGTGTCTAACGACAGCCCAGTATTGCTTGATCACTTCCTTAACTCAGCGATCGAGATCGATATCGATTGTATCTCTGACGGTAAAGAAGTCGTGATTGGCGGCATTATGCAGCACATTGAGCAAGCGGGTGTTCACTCTGGTGACTCAGCTTGTTCATTGCCGCCTTACTCATTGCCTGCGGATGTTCAAGATGACATTCGTGCGATGATTAAGAACATGGCGCTTGAGCTAGGCGTTATTGGTCTGATGAATACACAACTTGCTGTGCAAGACGGTGAAATCTACGTGATCGAGGTGAACCCTCGTGCATCTCGTACGGTTCCATTTGTTTCTAAGTGTATCGGTCGTTCACTTGCACAAGTAGCGGCATTGGTTATGGCAGGTAAATCACTTGCTGAACTAGGCTTTACGGAAGAAATTATTCCTAGCTACTACAGTGTGAAAGAAGCAGTCTTCCCATTCAACAAGTTCCAAGGTGTTGACCCAATTCTTGGCCCTGAGATGAAATCTACGGGTGAAGTGATGGGTGTTGGCGATACGTTTGCTGAAGCCTTTGGTAAAGCTGTGTTGGGTGGCGGTACGGTGTTACCGACGTCTGGGAATGCGTTTATCTCAGTACGTGACCAAGACAAGCCGGGCTCTGTGGATGTGGCAAAACGCCTTGTTGGATTAGGCTTCAAACTGATTGCAACGGGTGGTACAGCTAAGTACCTAACGGAGCACGGTGTCGAAGTTAAGAAAGTAAACAAGGTAAATGAAGGTCGCCCACATGTTGTCGATATGTTGAAAAACGGCGATATCAGCTACATCATTAATACAACTTCTGGTACGCAAGCGATTGCGGACTCTTCGGTTATTCGTCGCACAGCATTGCAAGGTAAGGTGTGTTACACCACAACCCTAGCGGGTGCAGAAGCAACTAGCCTGGCGATCAGTAGCCAAGGCGAAGAGATCAAAGTCAGAAGATTACAAGATTTGCATACGGGGAAATAATGAAAAAAGTACCTATGACGGTTGAAGGCGAAGCGCGTTTACGCGCTGAGCTTAACCATCTTAAATCAGTTGTTCGTCCACGTGTGATTGCTGACATCGCGTCTGCACGTGAACATGGCGACTTGAAAGAAAATGCTGAATATCACGCAGCTCGTGAAGAGCAAGGTTTTTGTGAAGGTCGTATTTCTGAGATTGAAGGTAAGCTATCGGATTCTCAAGTCATCGATGTGAAAGCGATTGCCCATACTGGCAAAGTGATTTTCGGTACAACGGTAACCTTGTTTAACGTTGATACAGAAGAAACCGTTACTTACAAAATCGTTGGTGATGACGAGTCAGATGTGAAAGCGAAGATGATTTCTTATGCATCACCTATCGCAAAAGCGATCATTGGCAAAATGGAAGGCGACGAAGTTGTTGTAAAAATTCCAGCTGGTGAAGTGGTTTATGAAATTGAAACGGTAAAACACATCTAATTTAGATGTGTTTTCGCATAATCAAAAAACGCTAAGAGGGAGACTTCTTAGCGTTTTTTTGTTTTTATAAGTCAATATATCGTAAGATTCGCCGTTAAGTTGTATCACTGGCAATCTCAATTTACTCAATACGGAAGCGTCCTATGCAGCGACTATTTCTAACTTTATTTTGTGTGATCGCGCTCTCTGGTTGTGGCGAAGCAGAAGAGGGTGGTGATACCGGTGATGGCGGCGATGTTGAAACGCCTACGACACCGACAACCCCAACGACACCTGAGGAACCAACGACACCAGAAGAACCTACAACACCAGAGGAGCCGACGACACCTGAAGAACCGACGACACCAGAGGAGCCTACAACACCAGAAGAGCCTGTAGATCCTGTTGATTATACCGTCGATACAGCCTTGCAAGCACCGGTGTCATTGGTTGCGGTCGCAGCAAATCAGCAAGTTGTACTGCGTTGGAATGAAACACCGAATGCTGGCGCTTATACGGTTTATTACTCTACCAATGAAATTACCGCGGACAGTAATTTGGCGGACTTGTTGATCGCCGTAGACAGTCTAGAGGCGACGACCTACACCTCTCCTGAGGCGTATTTATCCAATGGCACGCCTTATTATGTTGCGGTGGTTGCTAAAGAGTCATTGGCTTCCACGACTGTGAGCGGCTTTAGTCCGATTAAGGTGGTTACTCCTCAAGATAATGGTGTGAATGCGGCTGATTTAGCTCAGGTGCGGGAGTTAAACGATACAGGGTCTCGTTTTGCGGTAAGTTCAGACACTCATCAAGAGACATGCGAAAGGGGGGATCGGTTAGCATCGGGTCAAGATTGTAGTTTTGGTCGTGATGTAGACTCCATGGCAAATGGTGATGAGGATGGTATTGCAGGATTTAGTTTCAGTAAGATCGGAGATGATGGCAGCGTATTAACGGCCGATTCTGAAGAGTGGCATTGCGTATTGGATAATGTAACGGGCCTTATGTGGGAAGTGAAAGAAGCAGGAGACAGTGCTCGTGGTGGCACTCTTAGCTCAGGTTTACACGATGCGGATGATGCATTTACCTGGTACGAGCCGTCGTTGAGTGGGTCAGGTGTAACCGAAGGGACGCAAAGTAATGTAAATTCACCAGATACTTGTTTCGGCTATAACGATGTAGATGGCTTCTGCAATACTTCTGACTTTGTGGCTCGCGTGAATCTTGAGAATCTATGTGGTTTCAGTGATTGGCGTTTACCTACTTCAAATGAATTATTGAGTATTGTTTATTATGGTCACAACTTTGCTCGTCGTTCAACGATTGCATTAGATACAAATTACTTCCCAATGTCGGATGACACACTAGTTGATAGTTTTTGGACCACGTCGCCTTATTACGATGATTCCAGTCGAGCATGGCGTGTTTATTTACGAGATTTTCGTTCGAATGGACAGCTGCTTGGTGTAGTGGATGGCTTGTCTAAAGGAACCAGTGTTGGTGTCATGTTAGTAAGGACGGCCCATGAATAAGTTAACGTTACTCTTAATCAGCTTTTTTTTAGGAAGTGCTTACGCGGCTTGCAGTACCTCAACCATCGATCCAACAGCGCCTGCTTCGCGTTTCACGGTTAACGAAGAGCAAGGTGTTGTGACGGATCATGCTACGGGGCTTATGTGGAAGCGTTGTGTGGAGGGATTTTCTGGAGCGGATTGTCGCACAGGAAGTCCTCTGCAAACGACTTTTGTTGGTGCCGTAGAGCATATCGACTCGATTAACGAGAGCGATGGCTTTGCAGGTTTTGATGACTGGCGTTTACCGAATGTAAAAGAGTTACGCAGTATTGTCGAAGAGCAATGTACTCGTCCGTCTCAAAATGAAGATGTTTTTCCGTTAAAAAATACTGAGGCGGCGGATGACTCGGCAACACTTAATAGTATGGTGCTCTTTACTTCAACGCCAACGTCTTATTACGATGCCGACGATACCTATGTTTGGGCAGTGAGTTTTTCAACGGGGATTTTGGAGAGAACCTCAGTTGGCGAATATAACTACGTCCGTTTCTTCCGGTTGGTGCGAGACGCTCGTTAAGGTTAGGCATATGCGCAAAAAAGCATTACTTCTTGCGGTTTAGTGTGTGAGAAGTCGTACTTTTTAAGGTCAATAATGGGTGTCTGAATGCAAATTAATAAAATTTAAGCAGAGGACACTGTTATGCGCCAATCACTTCTCGGTAAAAATGCGGCGATTACTGGCGCTGCATCTGGCATCGGCTGGGCCAGTGCAAAAGCAATGTTGGAGTCTGGTGCCACGGTTGTGTTAGTGGATCGTGATGCAGGCGCTTTAGAGCGGGTTTGCAAGGATTACGATAAGGCAAAGCCTTTAGTTATGAACTTGCTTGATAGTGATGCCTGTAAAACGTTGATGCTCCAAATTCTAAGTATGATCGAAGGGCCTCTTGATATTTTTCATGCTAATGCGGGTTTATATGTTGGAGGGGATCTGGTGGACTCGGATCCCGATATGATCGACAGAATGCTGCATCTAAACATTAATGTGGTCATGAAAAACGTGCGCGATGTCATTCGCCATATGGCCCCTCAAAAAACGGGTGACATTATCGTTACTAGTTCCTTGGCGGCGCATTTCCCAACACCATGGGAGCCGGTTTATGCGTCTTCAAAATGGGCAATTGATTGCTTTGTGCAAACAACGCGTCGACAGGTATTTAAAGATGGTTTGCGGATTGGTTCTGTATCACCAGGTCCTGTGATTACCTCTTTATTGGATGATTGGCCTGAAGAGCAGTTAGAGGCAGCGAAAGCGTCTGGAAGTTTGGTTGAAGCCAGCGAGATCGCTGAGATTATTTTATTTATGTTAACGCGGCCTCGAGGAATGACCATTCGAGATGTGGTTGTCATGCCAACAAACTTTGATTTATAGGAAGACATTGATGAGAAAAGGGCCGTCATAAAATGACGGCCCTTTTTAATTTATAGCGTTTAAATACATTTATTGTGCGTCTTTAAAGGCCATGATCAAGGCTTGAGTGGAGGCATCTAATTGCTGATTGTCAGTTTCATTAACAAGGCGATTATAGATGTCTGTGCCCAATACTTTGCCTAGCTCAACGCCCCACTGGTCGAACGAGTTAATGCCCCAAATTGTACCTTGAACAAAGGTACGGTGTTCGTATAGGGCTATTAACGAACCCGTTGTGAACGGAGTAAGTTGCTCGGTAAGTAGAGTGTTACTTGGGCGGTTACCCGGAATCACTTTGTGCGGTGCAATCTCTTCGACTTGAGTTTCACTTGCGCCCGCATCACGTAACTCTTGCTTTGCCTGCTCCAAGCTTTTGCCGACCATTAAGGCTTGCGCTTGGCTGACGCAGTTTGCAAACAGCTGTGCGTGGTGATCAGCAACGGGGTTATGTGTTTTCAAGGGCGCAATAAAATCGACTGGAACAAGACGTGTGCCTTGATGTAATAACTGATGATAAGCATGCTGACCATTTGTACCAGCGCCACCCCAAATAATGGGGCCTGTATCGGTCGCCACGCCTGAACCATCGACTAAGTTCGCTTTGCCGTTACTTTCCATATCCAGCTGCTGAATATGCGCAGGCATGGCGCGTAAGTAATGATCATAAGGGATCAAGGCGTGAGTTTGAGCGTTGTGAAAGTTACTGTACCAAACGCCTAATGCGCCCATGATTACCGGAAGGTTTTGATCAAAAGGTGCTGTTTCAAAGTGCTTGTCCATGGCGTGAGCGCCATCCAGTAACTCATAAAAATGATCCATGCCGACGGCGACAGCAATTGGCAGTCCGATCGCAGACCAAAGTGAGTAGCGTCCACCCACCCAGTCCCACATAGGGAAGATGTTTTCTTCAGCCATACCAAAGTTAACGGCTTTTTCGACATTCGAACTTACCGCAGCAAAGTGCTTTTTAATATCCGTTTCAGGTACGCCCTGATCAAGACACCACGCACGTGCCGCATTGGCATTGTGTAAGGTTTCAAGCGTGCCAAAAGACTTAGATGAGACGATGAATACAGTGGTTTCAGCATTCAGTCGTTTGAGCTTATCTGTGATGTCTGAGCCATCGATATTGGCGACAAAGTGTACATCGATATCATCGTGTTTGTAGGGTGTTAACGCTTCAGCAACGACCTTGGGTCCAAGATAGGAACCACCAATGCCGATGGATACGACGTCGGTGATTTTCTTGTCACTGTAGCCGCGCCATTTACCACTGTGTAGCTGAGAAACGAATGTCTCCATTTGTTTCAATGTACTGCGCACTTCATCCAGTACGTTCACACCATCAACCATTAGAGTTTCTTGAGCTTTGCTAGCACGAAGGGCGACATGTAACACAGAACGGTTCTCTGTGTTATTAATAGGCTCGCCATTAAACATGCCTTCAATGGCTGGTTTCATACCTGCTTGCTCTACCAATTGTAGTAGCAGTTTTATGGTGTCGGTGTTTGCTCGGTTTTTAGAGTAGTCTAATGTCCACCCTGCAGCGGATGTTTTGAAAGACTTGGCACGTGTCGCGTCGTCAGCAAATAGCTCAGTCATATGTACCGAAGCCATGTCCTGCTGATGTTGTGCCAGTGCTTGCCACGCGGTTAGTTGCGTTGGTGAGCTCATGACAATCTCCCTAGGTTGAGTGTAAGAGTATTACGGCAGTTCAACAGTTATATTGTCGATCAACCGTGCTTTGCCTAAATAGGCGGCAACTAGGATCACTAGTTGCTTCTCTTTCTCTGATGGTGTTAGTAAATCGTGTTGTGCACGTATTTCAAAGTAGTCACGCTCAAATCCCACTGCTTCAAGCTTCTGTAGAGCTTGTTCGCAAATGTCAGCGTAGCTTACGTGACCTTCTAAGATGCTTTGCTTTGCCCATAGAAGGGTTTGGTAAATGGTCGGCGCGATGCTGAGTTCTTCAGCGCTTAAGTAACCATTGCGTGAGCTCATAGCAAGGCCTGATTCAGCTCGTGCAATGTTTACACCAATGACTTTGACATTTGAGCTTAAGTCGCGAGCCATGTCTTCAATGACTTTTAATTGTTGAAAATCTTTGTTACCAAATATCGCACAATCAGGCATGACGATGTTAAAAAGTTTTGTGACGACGGTAGCGACACCCACAAAGTGTCCCGGGCGTGTTGCACCACATAGAATATCAGATAAACCAGTCACTTCGATTTGAGTTTGGCTGCGTTTCCCGTCAGGGTACATTTCCAATGCCGAGGGCGCGAATAAATAGTCGCAAGTATTGCTCTCTAGCAATGCCTGATCTTCTGTTAGCGTACGAGGGTAGCGTTCGAGGTCTTCATTCGCTGAAAATTGCATCGGGTTAACGAAGATAGAAGCGACGACGACATCTCCTTCTTGACGAGCTCGACGAACTAAATCCATGTGCCCTTCATGAAGATTCCCCATGGTAGGAACAAAGGCAATACGTTTGTCTTGTAGGCGTTCGCTTTTTAAAGCTGTGCGAAGTTCAGCAATCGTGTGAAATGTTTTCATGCGTCAAATGTATGCTCAGATGCAGGGAATGAACCGTTTTTAACCTCTTCAACGTAAGCTGAAAAAGCTTGCTCGATGGTACGACCGTTGGTTAAAAAGTTTTTTACGAAACGTGCCGGACGGCCAATATTAATCCCCAGCATATCGTGCATAACCAATACTTGGCCATCTGTATAAGCGCCTGCGCCAATGCCAATAACGGGGACGCTAATGGCATCCGTTAGGATTTTACCGAGTGCGGCAGGGATGCATTCGTACAGCAAGATATCTGCGCCAGCCTCTACTAATTCTAACGACTCTTTCAGGATAAGATCGGCAGCGGCTTGGTCTTGGCCTTGAACCTTATAGCCTCCCAGCTTGTGCACGGCTTGCGGCGTTAAGCCAAGGTGTGAGCAAACCGGAATGCCGCGTTCAGACAGTAAGCGCACTGTATCTGCGAGCCAGCTACCGCCTTCAAGCTTAACCATATTAGCACCTGCTTGCATCAGTTTAGCGGCGTTGTCGAGTGCTTGATTTGGGGAGCTATAACTCATAAAAGGCATGTCGGTCAGTATGAAAGCATGGCTGTTACCGCGTTTTACGGCGGCTGTGTGATAACACATGTCGTCAATGGAAACCGGAAGCGTGCTATCTTGGCCCTGTACTACCATGCCTAATGAGTCACCCACTAAAATCGTTTCCACACCCGCTTGATTCATGGCATGGGTGAAGGTGGCATCGTAGCAAGTAAGGCAGGTGAATTTTTCACCGTCCTGTTTCATTCGTTGTAGTTTAGAAAGGGTGATAGGGCGAGTGGGTTTCTTCACTGACGTGTCTGAGTACATAACTTACGCTTCTTTTATTGCTACCAAGTCACTGGTATCAAGTTGACTGACATGCTCTGCAACAGTTTTGCCATTATGCAGTAGCAGCTCTGGCGCTAGATCCAGCAAGGGACGGATCACGAACCCGCGTTCTAGCATAAAAGGATGGGGTACGGTCAGGCGTGGAAGCTCTATGGCGTCCTGGTTGAATAGTAGTATATCCAAATCGAGGGTACGAGGCCCCCAATGGCGCTCGCGAATGCGGCGATGTGCTTGTTCTATGCTTTGCAATAAATCGAGCGTAGCAATGCCATCGAGCTCCGTATTGAAATAGGCGACGGCATTAATGTAATCGGGTTGGTCTTGGGGACCAACTGGCTTGCTTGAGTACAATGATGAGCAGGTGAAATTGTGAATATCACTGTGCTTTTGTAGATCCTCTAATGCGCTTTTCAGCTGCGCCAATGGGTTGTCTAAATTGCTTCCCAGTCCGATGTATACATGGTTCATTACGCTGATTTACTCTTCCGGTGTTTGCTTTGCATTATTTTTACGACGGCGCGGGCGACGGCGTTTCGGTTTTACACCATCGGTTTTGCGTTCGTCGGCTTTGTTAATGAGGTCGCGTTGCTGATTTTCGGGTGCTTGCTGAAAGTTGGTCCACCAGTCGCCCAATCCACCCATTTCTGTTCCGCTTTGTTCGCGAATTAATAGAAAATCGTAAGCGGCACGGAAGCGAGGATGGTGCAAAAGTGTTAAGGCACGCTTGCCATAGCGTTTAGGTAAGCGGAACTGCAAATCCCAAATTTCACGCATCGGGGTAGAAAAGCGACGCGGTATCGCCGTCGAGGCCACTTGATTATCTAACACCATGGTGGCAGCTTGATGCAGTGCAGGCATTTCAGGCAAACCTTGCTTTTCAAACTCTTCGTGACGAAGTGACACACTTGGCCATAATAGGATAGCGTATAAGAAGTAAGGTGCCGTACTGCGACCACTTTGGATACGCTGATCAGTATTGTTTAGACCTTGTAAGATAAAGGCTTCAGGATCGATGTCTTTACGGTGCCAGCCACTCTTGAGTAGAGCATCCGTGTCAGGAAATAAATATTTGAATAAACCGTATTCACGCAGCAAGGTGTATGTAACGGCGCCATAGCCGCTGCCTAATAACTTCAGCACTTCTTCAAATAAACGAGCGGGTGGGATGTGATCCAATAGGTGCGCCATTTCTTTGATTGGCGCGGCTGTTTCCGCTTCAATCTCAAAGTTTAGCTTGGCGGCAAATCGGATCGCGCGCAACATACGCACGGGATCTTCTTGATAGCGCTGGCGAGGATCCCCAATGATGCGTATTTGACGATTAGCAATGTCTTCTAGGCCACCGCAGTAATCGTTAATCGAGAAATCTGCGATGTTGTAGTACAAGGCATTGAATGTAAAATCACGACGCTCAGCATCTTCTTCGATGCTGCCGTAAACATTGTCTCTTAGGATGATGCCATGTGACGATTTGGCCGTATCTTTGTCTTTCAAAGACTTTTTCTGGTCCATCTCTGCTGGCTGTTGTGCAGCAGTATTGGCGCGGAAAGTAGATACTTCGATCATTTCCCGTCCATAGGTGACATGGACAAGTTTAAAGCGGCGACCAATTAGGCGTGAATTCGAAAACAATGCATGAGCTTGTTCTGGGGTGGCGTTAGTCACCACATCGAAATCTTTAGGCTCAATGTCTATGAGATGGTCTCGGATACAGCCACCCACGAGGTAGGCATCGAATCCTGCTTCATGTAATCGGTAAAGAACTTTCAGCGCGTTGGGGCTGATGTTCTTTCTCGAGAACGTGTGTTTGTCTCTGGGAATTTCCAGAGGTAGTTTTCGAGACTCGTCTGAGCCAAAAAGGGAAGTCGCTTTACGAACCAAAGACTTAAAACCTGCAAGCATTATATAAATAATTCAACTATTGATGGGTTTGAATATTCTACACGGGTGAGATGGAAGTTACACGATAAACAAAGAAGGAATACAAAGGAATACGATAAGATGGGGTAATAATAAGAAAGGGTATTGCAGAAAAAAAGCGAAAATAAAATAATCGCTTTGGATACATGAAGATACTAGTTCCGAAAACAAAGTTCGTGCTGCTTCTGCAGTTCTACTCAAGTTTTATTTTTATTATTGCAATGTCTTCATCGCCTAAACGGCTTGCATATCTAAAAAAATCAATTATCCAAAGCGATTTTTCCATCCGTAGTCTCAAATTTTATTTTTGTTTTAAGAGACTACGGTGTTCCTTATGTTTTATTTTTATTTGAAGGAACGTTTACAATGATTAACTTATTTTTATTATCGTCAATCTTGTTATCGTTGTGTCATATATAAGGCATTTGTTGTGCCACTTTTTACAATATACTGAAAAGTAAGGATTTTTTCGTAAAGTTGTGCACTTTGTTTACGATTTTAGTCGGGCTTTTTGGGTAGTATGGTATCAAGTGTTACTTTTGTTCTGTTACTTTTCGTGGAATTTTGAGTTTTTGACGCCGTTCCCAAAGACTTTTTCGGGATATGCCCAGAGATTGTGCAAGCTGTGTTTCGGTCATTTTATGTTGGTGCGTCAAGACAAAATGCTTGAAGTAATCATCAAGAGTGGAACCTTCGATCACGAACGCTGAAGGGGTATCGGAAGCGGCGTCATTATGCTCTGTCTTTGTTACGATTGCATGACCTTCCCTGTTCTTTAACTTGAGGTTGTGAGCATCCAATTTTCCCTCGGGGCTAAGAATGACTGCACGCTCTAAGGCGTTTTCTAATTCGCGTACATTGCCGGGCCATTGATGTGAACGTATTGCTGCATCAAATGTTTTGGTGTATCGCGGTAGCGCTTTGTCATGCTTCTTGCAGGCTTTTTCAAGCAGTACCTTAGCGATGAGGGAAATGTCTTCACCACGCTCCCTTAGAGCGGGCACGGATAGCTCCATCACGTACAGGCGGTAATATAAATCTTCACGGAACATGCCGTTTTGCACCATCTGCAAAAGGTTTCGGTGTGTTGCGGTCACTAAGCGGATGTCGACATGGCTTGACGTTACCGCGCCGACTCGACGAATTTCGCCTTCCTGTAATACTCGTAATAGCCGTGCTTGGGCTTCAAGTGGTAACTCACCGATTTCATCTAAGAATAGAGTCCCTTCATCGGCGGCCATAATAAGCCCATCTCGTGCTGATACCGCGCCAGTAAAGGCGCCCTTTTCATGACCAAAAAGCTCTGATTCGATAAGATTTTCGGGGATGGCAGCACAGTTGACACTGATGAGTGCGTTATTTTTGCGCTTAGATAAATTATGGATCGACTTGGCCACCAGTTCTTTACCCGTACCAGACTCACCATGAACTAGGACTGTGGCATCTGTTTTGGCAACTTTTACAAGTTCATCAAACAAAGTGTGCATGGCGGGACTGTTGCCAATAATGCCGCTTTCTGGAGAGCCGAGTTTAGGGGTGCTAGGCGAAGTTTCACTCGACGCGAATAAGCTGATGTTCTCCGGTGTGGTGGGTGATTGAATACTTTTGTCTTGTTTAGGTTTTTCCAGTGCTGCGATCACTTGCGCTAAGACGGTGTCCGAATCGGTAGGCAGTGGAATAAAGTAGTTCGCGCCCTTTGACATGTATTCAATGGCGGCATTTAAGCTTGGGCGTTGATCAAAAATAATAAACGTTTGATGTTTTATTTTAGTTAAGGCGTCGTCTGGGGCAACGTCTGCATCAATCAGAAGTAGCTCGAAGTCATCCAATTCGTAATGCTTAATGGCTTGGTCGATTGATTGGCTAATATTGACGTGAAAACCATTTCGGCTTAACCAGCGATCCACTTCTTTTAGTGGTGAGTGATCACCGCAAATCACCATAACATGATACATTTTTGTCACCCCTTGTAACTTGGTGTCACGATTATACTCACTTTTAGCAGGGGTGCGAGTGCGGCTATTGGATGAGGTGTTGGTCTGTATCAAGCAATGCAAGGTTTGCTTGGGATAGTTGCGTAGGTTGCCAGTGCTCAGTTGCCCAAGATAGCAATTGTAGCAACGAGTAGTCCCGAGGGGCGTCTTTAAAACCTAGATAATACAATACCCGTAGTAGAACCTGTCGCTCCCCATTTGGAATGGCTTTAGCATGATTTTGTTTACTTATTTTATCGCCGAATTCATTCACAATAAGGGGTAAGTGCATCATAGCTGGTGCTTGCCAACCAAATTGTTGGTAAAGCCAGAGTTGTTGACCGGTGGTGTCTAATAAATCGGCACCGCGTACGATATGGCTAATGTGTTGCAGGTGGTCGTCTACCACTACCGCTAACTGGTAAGAAAAGTAGCCATCTTTGCGTTTTAATACTGGGTGATTCGATGGTTGGCTAATATCAAAATATTGTTTGCCTTGTATAGGGTCACAATATTCGTAGCGGCCGACTTCACAGAATGCGCGCCATGAGTGAGGATGGTTCATATCACATTGGCATTGATTTGGGTGTAGTCCGCTATTGGCCTTTAAAGAAGCGCGGGTGCACTGACAAGGGTAGGCTAGGTTTGATGTAATGAGTTGTTCTAAGAAGTGTTGATAAAGGCTTTGGCGGTCGGATTGACGCACTACATCCTCATCAGAAATAAGATGATAACTGGCTAATGTATCGAGAATAGCTTGCTGAAAGGAGTCTTGGCAGCGAGTGCCGTCGACATCTTCTAGGCGAATTAACCAAGTACCTTGTTGTTGGCGAGCATCTAAGTAACTCGCAACGGCACTGAGCAAAGAGCCGAAATGAAGCGGGCCGGTAGGCGATGGTGCGAACCGGCCGCGATAAGCATTGGGCATGGTTTAGTTGCCGATTTGCTTCTCTTTTATTTCAGCAAGTGTTTTGCAATCGATACACATGCTTGCAGTAGGGCGAGCTTCAAGTCGACGGATGCCGATATCAATGCCACACTCATCACAGAAGCCGTAGTCGTCTTCGTTGATACGCTCGATGGTTTGGTTGATTTTTTTAACCAATTTACGCTCACGATCTCGAGCGCGTAACTCTAGGCTAAACTCTTCTTCTTGGCTGGCGCGATCGTTTGGATCAGCGTAGTTCACCGCTTCTTCTTGTAAGTTGTGAACGGTGCGATCAACCTCTTCCATCAGGTTTTGCTTCCAGTTGAGAAGGATGCTTTTGAAATGCGCCAATTGTTTTTCGTTCATGTACTCTTCACCGTCCGCCGCAACGTAAGGTGTAAAGTCTTTCATCAATGATTCAGGATTTTTACTTGGCATAGTCTTGCCTCACTTCCCAGGTGTTCCTTGTGGTAACCTGTTTACATTAAGTTAAAGTGGTTTAATTTTTCGGGCGGAAAGTTATCAGATAATCCGAGTTATAACCACATTTTTTGCGCAAAAAACGTTATTCTTTTCCAAGCATATTTACGGACGTTAGAGATTTAGTATGCAGACATTAGCAAAACGCGTCGAACAAATAGCCCCATTTCAAGTGATGGCAGTGATGGCGCGAGCAAAGCAATTACAGGCCGCGGGTCAGGATGTTATCCACCTAGAAGTTGGTGAGCCTGATTTCAGTGCTCCGCAAGCGGTCAATGAAGCGGGCATTGCGGCGATCAACGCAGGCAAAACCGGTTATACCTCTGCGACAGGATTACCTGAGTTGAGGCAATCGATCAGTGAGTTTTATTTACAGCGTTATGGCGTTGACGTGAGCTCAGAGCGTATTGTCGTGACGCCAGGCGCGTCAGGCGCTTTGTTATTGCTAAGTTCGCTGATGGCGGAAGTGGGTTCAGAGGTGCTCATGCCAGACCCTTGCTACCCTTGTAATCGCCATTTTTTATTACAAGTGGGTGCGACTGCTCGTATGTTGGAATGTTTCAGTAAGAACAACTTCGAGATTGATCTTGAGCAGCTACAAAGCGAATGGCGTGATCAGACAACAGGGTTGTGGTTAGCGTCTCCGGCCAACCCAACCGGCTCAGTGTTGTCTCAGGAATACGTACAGCAAGCGTGGTCGATTGTTCAGCAACAGGGTGGCCATTTGTTGGTGGATGAAATTTATCAAGGATTGGTATTTGAAGGGCACGATTTTACTGCGTTAAGCATCAGTGATGATATTTTTGTCGTGAACAGCTTTTCAAAATACTTCGCGATGACGGGTTGGCGCTTAGGCTGGATTGTGGTGCCAGAGTGGGCCATCGAAGGCGCAACAAAACTGGCGCAAAATTTATTCATCTCTGCGTCATCTGTTGCGCAATATGCGGCACTTCGAGCCTTTGAGCCAGATGTGCTGGCAGAGTGTGAAAGTCGTCGTCAGACCTTAGCGAAACGTCGCCTTACCTTAATAGATGGTTTGAAGCGATTGGGATTGCCTGTTGCGTCAGCGCCACAAGGCGCGTTCTATGTCTATGTTGATGTGTCGTCGATTACGACAGATGCAATGCAATGGTGTTTAGATTTGTTGCAACAAGAGTATGTTGCACTGACGCCAGGTGCGGATTTTGGACACAGAGAGGCGCATAAGTATGTACGTTTTGCCTATACCTGTGATTGTGATCGAATTGAACAAGCTTTGCTGCGGATCGAGCGGTTCATGGCATCTTAAGGCGCTTTTTATTGACCTTAATCGTGTTCTTTTTAGGTTTTGGAAAACCTCCTTTTAAAGCGCGTTATTACTCTGCATTATAGTTGACATCAAAATTTGTGTGTTTGGGTATAGGGTTGGTATGCGTAAAGTTCAGCTTTGGCGTCGTTTGGCGGCCGCTTTTTATGATGCTCTTTTATTGATCGCGTTGTATTTCATCGTAGGTTGGATTGCGGTGATGTCTAACGATGGTGAAGCGGTGGAGAGTTTCTGGATGTTTTGGTTGTTGCTATTGATTGCGTGGGGCTTTTTCTTCAAATTTTGGCGGTATCCTGGTCAAACTTTGGGAATGCAGGTTTGGAAATTTCGTGTTGTACAAGAGAGCGGCGCGCCAATTACTGCACGTCAAGCGACAGCACGTTATGTCTTTGCGTTAGTGTCTTGGGCATGTTGTGGGTTAGGGTTTCTGTGGGCGCTAATCGATAAGAACCAACAAACATGGCATGACAAAATGTCTCAGACGCGGTTGGAATTTATTGATCATAAGCAGCGCAGCCAAGATTCTTAATGGCTGCGCTGCGCGTCAAATTAATGGCGACGTTTTAGCAGGTATAAACCGATCATAAAGCATATAAGTATCGGGATTAGGATGCCCAAAAGTGGTGGTAACGAGCTTACAAGGCTGAATCGTCCCGTGATGTATAGGCTGTTTTGGAAGGCCAAGCCAATCAATACGCCAGAGAAAATACGCCCCCCCATAGTAGACGAGCGCAGTGGCCCAAATACCGTAGAAATGGCCACAATCACGAGTGCCAACGAAGATAAAGGTCTAAAGACTTTACTCCAGAAGGCGAGTTCATAATTCCCCGCGTTAAGTCCTTGTTCCTTTAAAAAAGCTGAATACTGATACAGCTGAGTAAGCGAAAGGCTGTCCGGTTCTTGTGTGGATAAATACAAAAAATCGGCCTTTAGCGAAGAGGTCCACTCTTGGCTTTTTGTGTTGCTTACTTCAACTTTAGTATCGGTAAACGTTGAAGTCTGGATGTTTTGTAGTTGCCAAGTGTCTTCAGAAACTTGAGTGGCACGCTTTGCCGCATGGATGGCGCGTAACTGATCACCTTCGCGATCGTAAATGGTAATGTTGTATAAATTACCTTCGCGATCTGCGGCATCAATATAGATATAGTCGCCATTTGTTTTAAGCCAGCTACCGCCAGTGATGGCGAAATCTTGGTTGACGCCAACTTGAAGCTTATCCACAAGATTGGCTTTTTGTTCTGCGATAGGTGATACAAATTCCGCAACCAATAACCCTAGTACAGCCAGAAGTAAGACTGGCTTACAAGCGGCAAAACCTAGACGCCATAATGGGATACCCGCGGCGCGCATAACGGTAATTTCAGAGGTGGACGCTAAGGCTCCGAGTCCGACTAAGGTGCCAATTAGAGAGGAAACAGGTAAGTATTCCGCTAGCTTTCCTGGGATACGTAGTCCAAGTACTTGGATTAAAGTGCCGGCAGTGTATTGATCATTTATCTTTTTTACTTCTTCGATAAAGGTAATCGCAAAGTCCAGTCCTAGTAAAACAAACGCCACCAAGCAGACGGCCAGTAATACGCTCATGCCAACGTAGTGGTCAAGTTTACGCATGGCGGCTCTCCTTGTTCTTAGGCAGTTTCGCGGACTTGCGCGAGAAGGCTTGGTTGAAGAGCAGGAAGGTGTAGGTGCCTATCAGCAAGAAGATGGCGTGCACCCACCATAAACCTAATTGTGCTGGAATAATCTGTTTTTCTAACGCCGTGCGTCCCCAGATGAGCAGGCCCAAATATGTGATAAGCAAAATAATAGCGGGCAGCATTTTAAAGAAACGTCCTTGTCTTGGGTTCACTTGACTGAGCGATAAACCAATAATGGCCAGTATCGGCACAATGATGACGAGGCTGATGCGCCATTGTAATTCTGCAATTAATTTTGGGTCGCTGGACTGCAACAAAGACAGCGTTGGCTGAGCTTCCTCTGCCGTAATATCTTGCATCGGGCGGTCTTCAATGCGGATAGCATAGGTATCGAAGGTCGTTAAGCTGTAGTTTCCGGTGCCGGGTGTTCCTTCATAACGTACGCCATCTTTAAGAACCAAGTACTGTAATCCGTCGTGTTCAGCAAAACGCACTAACTCACCGTAGCGTGCTAAGGTTTGAGTTGGGATGCGCTGATTTGATTTGATGGTCGTGTCTGAAATAAACAGATTTTCCATCCAGCCTTCATCGGCGGTAAAATTTTCGATGTAAGTGGCTTTTTGTCCTGAGCCCTCAAACTTTCCCGGCTGTAAAAAGTCGAAAGCGGTGAGCTGGCTTTGGGAGCGAGTCATTTCTTGAGCTTTATACTCAAACGTTGGAGACACCCAAAAGTTTATGGTGGCCGAGATGGCTGTCACAAAAAGTGCAATACCTAAGGTGTAGACTCCAAGCTTTACTTTGCTGACGCCACTGGCGAATAGAATCGACATTTCATTTTCGATGTACAGTCGGCCGTAAGCCAAGAGTAAAGAAAGGAAAAAAGCTAATGGCAAAATGACTTGAATAAAACTTGGCACATGGAGTCCCAAGATAATGAACAGAAAGTCAAAGCTCATTTTTCCTTCTGCGACACGTCCCAAGTAATTGACGATGCGTCCACTTAAAATGACAAGAAGTAAGATGAGCGTCACCGCTGCGGTTGACACCAACACTTCTTTAGCCAAGTATCTGAATAGTTTCAAAGGAACCTCTACTGGAGTTCTAGCGTGACTTCAGGCGATCGCTACTGTTTTAAAGCGGCCAATATTATCTCGATAGTTGCCGCAGGTAGCCAGTATTTTAGAAAGATTATTGAATTGGATGGGAAATATGAAAACACAATTGTTCAACAATGCTGCTGATGTGCAAGCTGACCTGCTTGTTGTATTCGTTCCGAGTGAAGGTGAATTACCAGCAGCAACCGCACAGGCAGATGAAAAAGTACAAGGCCAGATTACAGCGCTGCGCGAACAAACCGTTTTCAAAGGCTCTGTGGCACAAACGTTGCTGCTGCCAAGCGTTGTAGAAGGTCAGCCAGCTCTGTTGTTGGTTGGCACTGGTAAAGATGCGTTGTCGGATATGAATGTTAAAAAAGTGGCGGCTGCAGTAGGTACTCAAATCAAGTCCCTGCCATATGCTAACGTCGCGGTCGCTGCGAGCGGCTTGTCAGTTAAAGATCGTGATGCTGACAATATGACGACTTTGTTGGCGCAGTGGCTAAATGAAGCGTTTTATGAATTCCTTGGCTTTAAGCAATCGGATGCTGAGAAAGTGAGTAAAGTGGAAACTTTGCAAATCGAAGGTACGAACGAAGATGCCTTGAAAGTGGGCGTAGCAACAGCGTCAGGTTCTGCGTTCACTCGTCAATTGGGTAACTTGCCGGGTAATGTGTGCACGCCGGCTTATTTGGCCTCCAAAGCGCAGCATCTTGGTGAAGAATTCGGTATTGATATCGAATTGCTAGATGAAACCAAAATGGATGAGCTTGGTATGCACTGTTTGCTGTCGGTTGGACGCGGCAGTGATCAGCCAAGCTACTTGATCGTGATGCACTACCGTGGTGGCAAAGAAGATGAAGCGCCGCATGTCTTATTAGGTAAAGGCATTACCTTTGATACGGGTGGTATCTCATTGAAGCCTGGTGCGAAAATGGACGAAATGAAATACGACATGTGTGGTGCGGCCAGTGTATTTGGCACGATGAAGGCGATTTGTGAACTCAAACCCGCATTGAACTTTACCGCAGTGATTGCGGCAGCGGAAAACATGCCAAGTGCACGTGCTACGAAGCCTGGCGATGTAGTGCGTACAATGTCGGGTAAAACAGTGGAAGTATTGAACACCGATGCGGAAGGGCGCTTAGTGTTATGTGATGCATTGACTTACATTGAGCGCTTCAAGCCTCAGTCAGTGGTTGACATTGCGACATTGACGGGAGCTTGTATTGTGGCCCTTGGTAGTGTCAATTCAGGTATGTACGCTAATAAGCAAGACGTAGCGGATGCTTTGAAAGCGGCTGGCAGCGACGCCGCAGACAAACTTTGGCAGATGCCATTGGATGAAGAGTATCAGCAGCAGTTAGATAGCAACTTCGCCGATATGGGGAACATTGGTGGACCAGAGGCCGGTTCGGTAACGGCGGCTTGCTTCCTTTCGCGCTTTACAGAAAGTTACCCTTGGGCGCACTTGGATATTGCTGGCACAGCTTGGACAGGCGGGGCAGCGAAAGGTGCGAGCGGTCGCCCTGTAGGTTTGTTGACTCAATATTTATTAAGTAAAGCGAACTAGAGCTTCTTAGTGAATAAAGCCCTGTAAGTTGTCATGCTTGCAGGGTTTTTTGTTTGCTAATGAATTTGAACTTTGCTCTTGGCGATGAAAAGTGATGAAATCGCCAAACTGTATCTTGTTAGGTTTTATTGGCGGGTATAGTTTAGTGTGATTGTCGGCGCGTATCGTTAGGGTGGACTTTTGCCCAGTTCAGTGCGAAAGTTGTACAACTTGAACGTTTCCTATCGGAAAAATTTAGACTGAAATCAGTCTGGATTTAGTACGATACACTTAGGTTTGGTTGTGATTTTTTATGTCTGATGTGCTTTCTGATGCTCAAATGTTTCTGTCTGAGCCGGACGAAACAGTCCTAACAGCTGCGTTACGCAATAAAGATGATATTCCTATCTTGATGGATATCGTCGGTGCAGACGATGCAGTAACTCCCATTAGTCAGGAAATGCACCTGAAGAAATCTCTATTCTCTGATGAAGCGGAGACGCAAAAGCCGACGCCTACCTTTAAGTACGAAGCGCCTGAGAAAAAGACCAAATTCCAATACGAACCACCTGAAAAAGGTGCTGAGTTTAACTACGAGCCGCCCGAAGCGATAACTGAGACTGTCTCCGACTCTGTCAGTCAAACGGTTGAGCATGTGGCCACTGCCGTGCAACCCAATACGGCAGGTAAAGATCAATCTCAACTTATTGCGGATGCTGTTAAAAGTGTGCTCGAGCGCAGATTGCCAGAATTGGTTGCAGAAGTAATGATGGAAATCTCAAGACACGATGATCCTTAGGTGTTACGTGACTTTCTCGACCACTGTGTAAACGTTATAATCCCCTCAACTTTATTTTGCCATCCAAGAGCTTTAAGACACCATAATGGAAAAGACTTACCAACCTCAAAGTATCGAACAGCCTATTTACACTCGCTGGGAAGAAAACAACTATTTCGCACCAAGCGGTGATGGCACGCCATTCTCCATCATGATTCCACCGCCAAACGTCACCGGTAGCCTGCATATGGGGCACGCATTCCAGCACAGTTTAATGGATGCCATGATTCGTCGTGCACGTATGCAAGGCAAGCGCACTTTGTGGCAGCCAGGTAGTGACCACGCGGGCATCGCGACACAAATGGTTGTTGAGCGCCAATTGGCTGCGCAAAACCAAACACGTACTGAATTAGGTCGTGAGAAGTTCCTTGAAAAAGTATGGGAATGGAAAGGTCAGTCAGGCGGCACGATCTCTGATCAAATGCGTGTATTAGGTGACTCTGTCGATTGGACTAAAGAACGTTTTACGATGGACCCAGGCATGTCTGCTGCGGTTCAAGAAGTGTTTGTACGTCTTTATGACGAAGGCATTATTTACCGTGGTCAGCGCTTGGTAAACTGGGACCCTAAACTGCACACAGCCATTTCTGACCTAGAGGTATTGTCAGAAGAAGAAAATGGCTTCATGTGGCACTTCCGTTACCCTCTAGCGGATGGCGTAAAAACCGCAGATGGCAAAGATTACATTGTTGTTGCGACGACGCGTCCTGAGACCATGCTAGGTGACTCCGCCGTTGCGGTTGCGCATGATGATGAGCGTTACTCTGACTTAGTTGGTAAAGAGATTGTGTTACCGCTTGTTGGTCGCCGTATTCCAATTATCGTAGATGAATACGTTGATAAAGAATTTGGTACAGGTTGTGTGAAAATCACACCTGCCCATGACTTCAATGACTATGAAGTAGGTAAACGCCACGATCTGCCAATGCTTAACATCTTTACAGACGATGCGGCGATTAACAATGAGGCACCAGAGAAATACCGTGGCTTAGATCGCTTCGAAGCACGTAAAGTGATTGTGAAAGATTTCGAAGCGCTAGGTCTGTTAGAGAAAATTGCCGACCACAAACTGAAAGTACCGCGCAGTGAGCGCGGTAACACGGTCGTTGAGCCGTACCTAACCAAGCAGTGGTATGTGGCGGTTGAAACGTTGGCGAAACCCGCGATTGAAGCCGTTGAAAATGGTGATATCCAATTTGTACCAAAGCAATGGGAGAACACTTACTTCTCTTGGATGCGTGATCTACAAGATTGGTGTATCTCACGCCAACTTTGGTGGGGGCATCAAATCCCAGCTTGGTATGATGCTGATGGTAAGTTCTACGTTGGTCAAAGCGAAGAAGATGTACGCCAAAAATACGACTTAGCAGCGGATATAGAGCTGGTTCAAGACGAAGACGTACTGGATACATGGTTCTCTTCCGCATTGTGGACGTTTGCCACACAAGGCTGGCCAGAAAAAACAGAAGACTTTGAGCTGTTTGCGGAATCAGATGTTCTGGTAACAGGCTTTGATATTATCTTCTTCTGGGTCGCGCGTATGATCATGATGACCCTGAAGTTTACCGATAAAGTACCTTTCAAAACCGTGTACATCACGGGTCTTATCCGTGATGAGCGTGGCGACAAAATGTCCAAGTCTAAGGGCAATGTGATCGATCCGTTGGATCTGATTAACGGTATTGACCTTGAATCGCTGGTTGCTAAACGCACTTATGGCATGATGCAGCCTCGTTTGGCTGAGAAAGTTGAAAAGAATACTCGCGAAACGTACCCAGAAGGCATGCCTTCTTACGGTACTGACGCACTGCGTTTCACGTTGTGTTCATTGGCGTCTGGTGGTCGTGATATCAAGTTCGATTTGAACCGTCTGGAAGGCTACCGTAATTTCTGTAACAAAATTTGGAACGCAACACGTTACGTATTGATGAATACGGAAGACCAAGATTGTGCGCAAAATGGTGCAGAAGTTGAGCTTTCATTAGCCGATAAATGGATCATCTCGCGCTTACAGCACGCAGAAGAGGCGGTGAACAAAGCGTACGACACGCATCGTTTTGATCTAGCAGCTCAAGCTATTTATGAGTTCATGTGGCACGAGTACTGTGATTGGTATCTAGAGTTGTCTAAGCCTGTGCTGTGGGATGAGAACTCAACGCCAGCACAATTGGCCGGTACGCGTCGTACACTGGTTCGCGTTCTGGAAGCCTTCATGCGTTTGGCGCACCCGATGATGCCATTTATTACCGAAGAAATTTGGCAGCGTATTGCGCCATTGGCGGGTCAAACGGGTGAAACCGTTATGACGCAGGCGTACCCTGAAACGGATGAAGCGAAGAAAAATGCCGAAGCCGAAGCCGATGTTGAATGGCTAAAAGGGGTTATCGAAGGTGTTCGTAACATTCGTGGTGAAATGAACATCGCTCCGTCTAAGCCTCTAGAAGTGTTTTTCCGTAATGGTTCTGAGCAAGACAAAGTGCGTATGGAAGCGAACTTAGCGTTCCTACAGAAGCTTGCGAAAATCGAATCCGTCACTTGGCTTGAGGCCGGTGCTGAGGCGCCGATGTCAGCGACAGCCTTGGTCGGTGAGATGGAAGTGTTGGTGCCTATGGCTGGTCTGATTGATAAAGAGGCTGAGCTTGCTCGTCTACAAAAAGAAATCGATAAAGCCAGTAAAGATCTACAACGCATTGAAGGTAAGTTAGGTAACGAGTCATTTGTTGCTAAAGCTCCTGAAGCGGTCGTAGAGAAAGAGAAAGCAAAGTGTGAAGACTTGAAGTTGGTTGTTGCTCGACTTGAAGAGCAAAAGGCTAGCATCGAATCTCTATAAAGTGACAGTTGCCTCACTGTGACCAGTGGGGCAACTGGCTAAAGTAGCAAGAGGTGGTCAATGGCAGAACGGTTATTTGGCAAAGTGCGATGGTTTAACGACACCAAAGGTGTGGGTTTTATTAAGCGTGATGGTTTTCCAGATGTATTTGTTCACTATAAAGCCATTCTGTCAGATGGGCATAAAACGTTGAAGAAAGGCCAGTCGGTGAGTTTTGATGTCATCCAGACAGACTTTGGGACACAAGCGACCGAGGTGAAACTCGAGAAACGGCCACTCTAGCCTCTTATAAAAAACCAGCTGATTCAGCTGGTTTTTTTATGTCTGTTTAAAGCATGCTGTGAGCCAGTTTGACAAAGTCGACAGGGCTTAAGATGCCGACCAACTTGCCGTTCTCGACTACCGGCAGGCTGCCGTATTTATTTTCAATAAAGAATTCAGCTGCGGTTTTTAGTGTCATGCTAGGGTCAATGGACAAAGTGTCCTTATTCATGGCATTGCGAACGGGTGTTTGCTCTTCTTTCTTATGCAGCTGCAGAGTACCAAATTGGCTGACAAGGTAAAACGCATGTTTAAGATATTCTCGTTGTGTCAGCATACCTAGGCAATGACCGTCATCGTCAATAACGGGTAGGTTGCGGATATTTTTTTCTGACATCAAGGCCTTCGCGGTGGCGAGGGAGTCACTCTCTTTTAGAGTAACCAAATTTGTAATCATTAAGTCGGCGACAGTTTGCACGCTTCGAACTCCTTGTATAATAGTTGTTATGAGTCTAGGAGATAATAAATGCCAAGCGCAATAGATAATAGTCAGTGCTTACTAGAGAAAGATGAATTTTGGATGGCTAAAGCGTTGGAATTAGCGCAAGAGGCGGCCGCTGAAAGCGAAATTCCAGTGGGTGCGTTGGTTGTATTGAATGATGAAATCATTGGCCAAGGTTTTAACTCCCCGATTCACACCTGCGATCCAACGGCGCACGCGGAGATCCAAGCTATTCGTGATGCTTGTCAAAAAATGAATAACTACCGCCTACCCGGTGCGACGTTATACGTCACTTTAGAGCCATGTTCCATGTGCGCAGGAGCCATTATTCACAGTCGAGTGGCGCGAGTTGTTTACGGAGCGACTGAACCAAAGAGTGGTGTGGTGGAAAGTCAGCTGTCTTTTTTTGACAGCAGTTACCTAAATCATCGTGTGGAAAGTCTGGGTGGGGTGCTGGCTGATCAAGCCAGTGAGCAACTTTCAAACTTTTTTCAGTACCGCCGTGAGCAAAAAAAGCGGTTAAAACAACAGGCTAGGGAGCAAAGTGTACGTGATGAGTGAGGAAAGTGTTGATAATGCAAAGTCTGTACTGGCTTAAAAACACTTCAATGATTTAAAATGTGCGCAAATTTTTCCCCAAAACCACCATATGAGGCAAAACTCGACATGCTGACTCTGCATGGTTCCGCAGCGCTTTCTGCGTTTCGCAAAGCTAAGCTTTTAGCCGGTCTAAAAGATCTGTATCCATCTATCACAGATATCGATGCCCAATTTCTACATTTTGTTGAATTGAAATCAGAACAGGCGCTGACTTCAGATCAACAAAACGTGCTAGAACAGGCTCTGACTTACGGGGCTAAGTCTGCGCCGATTCAAGTATCTGATCACTACGTATTGGTAGTTCCACGTCTTGGTACCATCTCTCCTTGGTCTTCAAAAGCAACAGATATCTTGCATAACTGTGGTCTTGAGCAAGTTGAGCGAGTAGAGCGTGGTGTTCAATATTTTATTCACTCGAATGCTGCATTGACTGATGAGCAACGTAATGAGGTTGCTGCGTTACTGCATGACCGCATGACCGAAAGTGTTTTGTTAGATTTAAACGCTGCACAAAACATGTTTGCTCACGCAACCCCAAAGCCAATGACCAGTGTTGATGTTTTAGGTGGTGGTCGTGCTGCATTGGCTGACGCCAATCAGAAGCTTGGTTTGGCGTTGGCGGAAGACGAGATTGACTACTTAGTTGAATCTTTCCAAGAGCTAGGCCGTAACCCTAACGATATTGAGCTGATGATGTTTGCCCAAGCAAACTCTGAGCACTGTCGTCATAAAATTTTCAATGCGTCTTGGACGATCGATGGCGAAGAGCAAGAACGTTCTTTGTTTAAAATGATCAAAAATACCCATGAGCATAATCCAGATGGCACCTTGTCTGCTTACAAAGACAACGCGGCTGTTATGGAAGGCCACAAAGCAGGTCGCTTTTTCCCTAATCCAGAAACCAAAGAATACGACTTCTCACAAGAGAACATCGATATTCTGATGAAAGTGGAAACGCATAACCACCCAACAGCGATTGCGCCTTTCTCTGGTGCTGCAACAGGGTCAGGTGGTGAAATTCGTGACGAAGGTGCAACGGGTATTGGTTCAAAACCCAAAGCAGGTTTATCTGGTTACACGGTGTCGGATTTGAAGCTTCCTGGCTTTGAACAGCCATGGGAAAGTCATTACGGCAAACCAAGTCGTATCGTGACACCATTGGACATCATGATCGAAGGCCCTATTGGTGGCGCGGCGTTTAACAACGAGTTTGGCCGTCCTAACCTGCTAGGTTACTTCCGTACCTTTGAGCAAAAAGTTCAAGGTCCAACAGGTGACGAGGTACGTGGTTACCACAAGCCGATCATGTTGGCCGGTGGTCTTGGTAACATCCGTCGTGAGCACGTTGAGAAAGATGAGATCCAAGTTGGCTCGAAACTGGTTGTGCTAGGCGGTCCAGCGATGTTGATTGGTCTTGGGGGTGGTGCTGCCTCATCGATGGCTTCTGCGGACGGTAACGAAGACTTAGATTTTGCATCGGTACAGCGTGGCAACCCAGAAATGGAGCGTCGTTGTCAGGAAGTGATCGACCGTTGTTGGCAACTTGGTGACAAAAATCCGATCAGCTTTATTCATGACGTGGGCGCGGGTGGTTTGTCAAACGCTTTGCCAGAACTTGTTAAAGATGGCGAGCGTGGTGGTAAGTTCGATCTACGTAAAGTATTAAACGATGAACTGGGTATGTCACCACTGGAAATCTGGTGTAACGAATCGCAAGAGCGCTACGTGATGGCAATCCCTGCTGACCGCATTGATGAGTTCGCAGCGATCTGTGAGCGCGAGCGTTGTCCGTTTGCTGTGGTGGGTGAAGCGAAAGAAGAGTTACATCTAGAAGTAGAAGACCCTCACTTCAACAACAGCCCTGTCGATCTACCGATGTCCGTTTTATTTGGTAAAGCGCCGAAAATGCATCGTGAAGCCACAAAAGCTGATGTGAAAGGCGATGACTTTGATGGTTCTGAATTGGAGTTGGCGGAAGCGGCTAAACGCGTACTAACCCTACCAACGGTGGCATCAAAGAGTTTCTTGATTACCATTGGTGACCGTACCATTACTGGTATGGTGGCGCGTGATCAAATGGTCGGGCCTTGGCAAGTGCCTGTGGCAGATGTTGCGGTTACGACGTCATCGCTAGACACCTATAAAGGTGAAGCGATGACGATGGGTGAGCGCACGCCTGCGGCGCTATTGAATGCTCCTGCTTCAGGGCGCATGGCCGTTGGTGAAGCGCTAACGAACTTAGCCGCAGCGAAAGTGACAAAGCGTAGCCACATTAAGTTGTCGGCAAATTGGATGGCCGCTGCAGGCCATGCAGGTGAAGATGAGAAACTGTATCAAACTGTGAAAGCAGTCGGTATGGAGCTTTGTCCAGCATTGGATATCGCCATACCAGTGGGTAAAGACTCGATGTCGATGAAGACAGTATGGAAAGAAGATGGCGAAGAAAAAGCCGTTACCTCTCCATTGTCTTTGGTGATTTCTGCGTTTGCGCCGGTAGAAGATGTTCGTAAGACTCTAACACCTGAGCTTAAGCAAGCAGAGAGCCAATTGATCTTGCTAGATCTTGGTGCTGGCCAAAACCGTTTAGGTGGTTCGGTACTTGCGCAAGTCTTTAACAAAGTCAGTAACGCAACACCTGACGTAGACAGTGCAGCTGCGCTTGCTGGTTTCTTTGATACCACTCAAGCACTTAATGGTGAAGGTAAATTGCTTGCCTATCATGACCGTTCCGACGGTGGTCTATTTGCAACCTTGACAGAAATGTCGTTTGCGAGCCACATCGGTCTAGATGTAGATCTAACCAATGTTGCAAAAGACAAAGCGTCTCTAGCGGCTTCTTTGTTCAACGAAGAGCTAGGTGCCGTGATTCAGGTAGCCAGCTCTGATGTTGATGCCGTACTAGCGGCTTACCAAGGCGCAGGCGTTTCAGCAACTGTCGTAGCAACACTAAACGATAGCGATACGTTGAACTTTGCGTTCCAAGGTGAGCAAGTGTTGTCGCAAGATCGTGTGACGTGGCAGCGTACTTGGTCTGAAACCAGCTACCGCATCCAAGCTCTACGTGATAACCCAGAATCTGCTCAGCAAGAGTTCGATAACTTACTGGATGCGAAAGACCCAGGTCTATCAGCTAAGCTAAGCTTTGATATTAATGCCGACGTTGCAGCGCCTTACATCAATACGGGTGCGAAGCCTCGTATGGCAGTTTTGCGTGAGCAGGGTGTAAACGGACAAGTGGAAATGGCGGCAGCCTTCCATAAAGCGGGCTTTAACCCAGTTGACGTTCACATGAGTGATATCTTGTCAGGCCGTACATCACTTGAAGAGTTCCAAGGTCTAGTGGCGTGTGGTGGTTTCTCTTACGGTGACGTATTGGGTGCCGGTGAAGGTTGGGCGAAGTCCATCTTATTCAACAGCCGTGCTCGCGAGCAGTTTGAAGCCTTCTTTAACCGCCAAGAGACGTTCTCTCTGGGAGTGTGTAATGGCTGTCAGATGCTGTCTAACTTGCATGACTTGATTCCAGGTGCGCAAAATTGGCCTAAATTTGTTCGTAACCAATCGGCTCAGTTTGAGGCACGTTTTGTTCAGGTAGAAGTGAAAGAGTCTAACTCTATCTTGCTAGCTGATATGGCGGGTTCAGTCATGCCGATCGCGGTTGCGCACGGTGAAGGGCATACAGAATACCGCGATGATGCACACAAAGCGATTCTTCAAGCCAATGGTCAAGTGGCTCTGCAATATGTAGATCACTATGGTCAAGCAACTGAACGCTACCCATTCAACCCGAATGGTTCTGCGGAAGGTATTACTGGTCTAACGTCTGAAGATGGTCGTGTGACTATCATGATGCCTCACCCAGAACGTGTTTACCGTGCGGTACAACACAGCTGGAAGCCAGAAGGTTGGGAAGAGCAAGGTCCTTGGTTACGTTTGTTCCAAAATGCACGCAAATTCCTAGGCTAATCTTCTAGCTTTAAGAATCGAAAAGCCCGCTGCTTGTATAAGCAGCGGGCTTTTTCGTTTCTAGAGCAATGTTATGAGTGGTGAGGTTTTAAAAACGACGTCTGCTTAACCACATAGGTCAAAGGTGATTGATATTTGACCGTCTAAGTATTTGTTTGTGTGTTTATTGATCAGTTTTGGCGCTATTTAAAAGAATAATGCGTTTTTATTAAATTAATTTAAAAACCGCTTGCGCTGAAAATTTAGATGCGTATTATACGCCTCCACTGACACGGACAACGCTTCACAACAACGAAGCAGAACGCGTCAGACGCTCTTTAAAATAGATAATCAGATAATTTGTGTGGGCGCTCGCTGGAGACTTCTAAAAATTTTGAAGTCTTAAATG
>NZ_LTAX01000019.1 GCF_001639745.1 Marinomonas gallaica | reverse complement strand
GGTCTTTGTCTGACGAGGCTTCATAAAACTCACCCATTTCTGCAACTTTTTGGGCCTTATGGCGTATTTATAGCAAGTTTTAGGTATTAACTATCGTATAAAAACACTTTTTATTCAAAGGGTTGCAAGCTATTCAGGGGCGACTAAGTAACGCTATTCTGGAACGTTCACAGTTTAACAAAACTGATAATTAAGGCTTCCGCTGAAAACAGCCTTAACTATCAGTTTTTAATATCGATTCAACACTATTTAATATCTACTCGACGGTTTAAATATTGACCGTTTTCCGTTCTATTATCTGCTATAGGCGCCGTCTCGCCCTTAGAAACTTTGATTATGTTATAGGGAGTATTGGGGTGTTGTTGCATATAATTTGATACAGCAACTGCCCGATTGGCAGCTAAGGTAAAATTATACTGTTTGTCACCTGTGTTGTCCGTATGCCCTTCTAAAACGACTTTATTTGCATACTTCATACGCTGTAACAGTTGATCCAATATATAGCGAGACTGCTCCGTTAGATCACTACTGTCAAAGGCAAAATGTACACGCGCCATTACACCATCTTTAGATAACGCTTGGTCACCTTTTGTCATGAGAAACTCGGCACATTCAGTGCTAATCCCACCTATATGAACTAACTGATCTTGGATAAATTGATAAGACGGCTCAATTGGCAATGGGTCTTGCACATATGAGTGACTACCTTGATTTATATGGACCCTCGTACCTTGCCCTACAGTAACAGAGCGTTGGAATTCTACGCCATCATTATGGCAGTAATAACTCAACGCGTTTGCCAGAGAAGCAGCGTGTAGCATCGCTGAAGAGGTTAATATACCTAGGGTACAAGCAACACTTAATCCATTAAATTTCATCACACCAACCTTACTATAATTGAGCTTAACGTACCAAACTGCCAACTTCTTCCGAAATTAAGCTGAGGATTTTATTCTTAATATCTTCGGTATCTGTTGCAGAGTACACTCGATCTTGCCCTACGCAAGCGGCCATTTGTGGGTTGCTTGAGACACTGTAATCAAAACCAATCGCGGCCAGCTCGGCACGAACATTGTTACCGTCCACAACCTGAGCGCTTAAGTGATCAACAATTTCAGAACAAAGGCCCGCATTGATTAACTTATCTGTAACACTGCTGCGAGAGTCTACACCATCAGAAAGAATGATAATCAGTCGTCTTGGATTTGTACCTGTCTCAGCAATCTGAGCGGCGCGTATCAGGCCTGCATATGAAGCCGTACCGCTGCCATCGTTAGTTGGAATGTTAAAACGGCTTGAGTTATTAACAATACTTTTAACATTAGGAAAGTCGCTGCTTAACGGTATGGTCTCAAATACCGAAATATTCGTCACTACATCATCATCATCAGGTAAGTTATGCTGATGCGATGGGTGATTTAGGTTAAAGATATTATCGACTGTTTCAATAGCATTAATATCACTCGCGGTAAATATAGCATGCTGATAAAAATCTCCATTGTTTTTTCTACAATCACTCGTTAAATTGTAATACCCTGGATTACACACCAGATGATGAGCAAAGAAGCGATTAGTGTATTCCACTGTTTGCATTTCTGTGATGTCGCGGCAACGTCTACCCCAGCCCCAGCCCCAGCAATCACGACCAACGACAACTTCCTCCTCTACTTCGTAAGTTCTATTTTCAGAAGTATAATAATCAAACCCAACCACCGATATGGTATTAACGAAACTAGGGTTCTGGTCATTGTAATGCTTTAACTCATCAGCGATTTCATCAACGATATCGTTTAGATCTTTAAACTTACGCTGAGCACCTCCGGTCCAATTGTTATACATTGAGGCAGAGTAATCCGATACAAGCACCACATCCACCGCTTCAGAAAGACCTTTCCTTGCTAAAGCCGAGCGCCCCATGGAAAAATTGTCACCATAACTCAAAGTGGAGCCATTGTTTTTTTGAAACAGGGTTTCTCGCTCTACATTTACCTTTAAGTCATATTCAAAAAAACGTTTTTCGTCCGCTCCAGTTCCCTCTACCTTCGGCGTTTTACTTGATGTGACGGTAATTTTGTCTGCTTCTACATCGCTAAAGTAATCTTGGATAAAACGCTTAGCCGTCGCCTCACGCTCAGTTCCTTCATCGGAAGCCTCTGCTGCAACTGCTAACACAGCAACTTCCATAGCGTCGGTAAGCCGAGCATCACTTTGCAACATGCGTGCACCATCCGTCGCCCATACGAATAGACCAAACAGGGCCGGAAAAATCAAAACGAACATAAGCCCGGCATGACCAGACTGTCGCATTGCTGAATGGTTAAATTTCATCCTGTTGCCTATTTAAATGTCTTACCGCTTCACGCTAATAAGATAGTGTGTCTGATTAAAGTTAAACTCTATTTATTATAGCTCTGATTGTTTTTTGATCAAAGCTATTGTGGGATCGACGCTAGTCACCGTCCTATCATAAGCGCGCTGCTTTGAACTGTCTCTTGCCCTTGGCTAAACCAACTTGGTACTTCATAGCAAACCGTCAAACGGTATAATGAAGCCCTACGGCCCCATGAGGTCATGACTGACATATCTCCCGTTAAGGGCGCTTTAGCAGAACAAGTTAACGCCCCACTAGTTTGCTCAACGGCACCAGATTCCGGTGTCCAAGTTTCTAATTTTACGCCGTATTTGCTGACATCAAAGCTGTTCGTCATGCGCTCAAAAGAGTTTTGCATAATACTGTTTAACTGGTTAAATTCAGCCGTACTCACCGTTAAGCTGTCGGGATTAAATAAAGCAGTACGCTCTTTAAGTAAACTCACTCCCGAATAGACCAACCTATCCAATTTACCTTTTGTTGCGATGGTAATAACGGAGTCACTACAGAACGCTATGGCTGTGGCAAAAATAACGCCAACAAGAGCGAACTCCACCATAAAAGTACCAGCTTGCTTAACCCGTGATACCGGAGGCTTACGACTACAGTACTGCTTCATCCAATTAACCTCGCTGATACTCTTGAATTACAATCATTTCTCGAGCAAAAATATCGGTACTATTGCCGAAGAAGCTTGAAAATATAGGTTGATACTCGTAGTTAATACGGTAGATTGCGATCGGAGCACCAATCGCAGTACCGCATTGATTTCCTGATTTCGTTGTGGGACATACTGAATTGAGCGTCGCCAAGTCACTGTAACTCTGTACAAACTGAATACTGGTTTTGAATCCTTCAGGTGTCACTAACGCACTCCAAAGACTGTCCTGCTGCCCAATAATAGTTTGAAAATCTTGGTTGAAATTCGCTTGATTCTGATCGCTTAGGTCGTTAGGGTTTAGCTTAGCGTAGTGGGTTGCATTAGAAATAAGCACATCCCCCATCGCTGATACATAAGAGACATAACTCATTTCAGCCCAGAGCAAGCACATTCCCCAGAATGCAGCAAACCCCATTGCAAACTCGAGTGCCGCGACCCCTCGTGTTGAGGATTGGTTAAATTGTTTACGTTTAACCCTGTTTGTCATTTTTAGCAAACTCATTACGCCCCTTCCCCTCTTTGCAGTTGAACTGCAATTACTGTTCAACTGAATTACTGTTCAACTGCAATTATTGTTGCATCAGAATCCAGTGTAATGTCTATTAAATTTCCATGATGCCGAAATTGCGCCACGGGAATATTTAGACCGCCCTCACGTTCTAGATTATAGTTGCTCAATGGAACAAACTCCCATTTTTTAGCGCTGCTTTTTTGTTGTTTTGACGACGCAACGAGCGGCTGAGCATAGTTATCCAAAGGTTCATTTATTTGCACCACGTCATTAGCCTGTTCAACAGCAACCGGTGCACTGAATTCTCTTTTAATACCTAACACCGAGTTAGAGAATGCTTGCTTGTCGGCGATAGGTCTTTTTTGTTGGGTGTTACTTAAATTGATAGGCAAAGGGATTGGTTGTGGCTCTGACATTTTCGTAGCAGGCACAGAACGATCATAACGTCTTTCTATTCCAGTCAATTCTGAGTAGGTGTCCCTAGCTTCTTGCTTCGACGTTTGGACCAATGTGTTTTCATGTGAACGTTGATATTGAGGTGTCACTTGTGACAGAAAAACACTGCCAGGAATATCAGTCGCCTCATCGTCGATTCGCTTCTCTGTGGTGCTGTCTAACCCAGACTCTGACTTTTTAATCACCGGTTTGCCACTAGATTCCGCATGAATAGGAGCATGATTCACTTTAGGAGTGGCTTGAAGCAATGGAGTTGAGGCGGCATCATCTGGGACTGTATTTTTTTCAGACGGCTCTCTTAATAACTCTCTTTTTTCAGACTCAAATTGAGTTGCTCCTGTTTTTACAATCAATTGATTCTTTGCGATTGCAGGGAGGTCATTAGATTTTCGAGTGATAGTCGATTTCGATGTTTTCGTAGCCGGTTCGCTTGCCCTTAGATTTTGAAAAATATCAAATAATTCTGCATCACTGTACTTATCTGCGTAGAGTGATTTTAATGTTTCAAAACTGCCAAGTTTCGCAACAATGATCGCTAGGTTTGCCCTTAATTTCGGATCCGCTTTGGAAGGGGTGTTGATGTAAATTGGCATTAAACGCGCTGCTGCTTGTTTAAAGTCTCCCTCTAACATGTCTAACAAAGCGAGGTTATTTTTAACGGCAAGATCATCATACATCAGCTCACGAGCGTGATTAAATGATTCCCGAGCTTGCTTTAGCCTACCTAATTCTGCTTGCGCCACACCGAGCATATTGATTGAACGGGCATCGTTAGGTGATTTTTGTACCGCCACTTCTAAAGATCGAAGCGATTGTTCTAATTTGCCTAGTTTATATTGAGCGACGCCTTGTAAATAAAAGGCTGTACCATCTGCTTTAGAGTTTGTGATAACAGAAGCTAACGTAAAAAGAGCAGATTCATTGTCATTCGAGTCAATGTAAGCTTGAGCCAATTTTAAACGCGTCGAGATAGTGTCTCGTTTTTTTAGCTGATTTTTGTAGTACTCTGTCAAGCGAGGGTAATTTTTTGATTGCACCAAAAAGGTCTCGCTGGCAGGTGAATCAACAGATAAATCTGTTGAACTCGGCCCCACAGCACAGCCAGTTAGCCATAAAACACTAACTGCTAAAAGCCATAATTTAGCCATTCATCATCCTCATTATGCCTGGAGCGGCGATCAAAATCACAATTGGAAACATGACAAAAAGTATCAAAGGCACAGACATTTTAGCTGACAGTTGTCCAATTTTTTCCTCTAGCCCTAGCATTTGAACTTCTCGAATTTCAGAAGATAGTGTCGTTAATACCGTATAAATGGAAGTGCCGTATTGTAAGCTTTGATTCAATGTCATAACAAAGCTGCGCATTTCATTAGTCGGCACTCTGGTATGTAACTCAACAAGCGCTTGCTCAATGCCAATAATCTGAATACGATCGTTTGTCTTATTTAACATATGCCCTAAATCTTTATCAAACGACATCATTTCTTTGCTGAGATAGCTCATCGAGGCTTCGATCGTCATACCTGTTTGTACACAAACCGCCAGTAAGTCGATCATATAAGGTAACTTATTTGAAATTTTTACTCTTAAACTCTTCGCTTTGGAGGATAAATAAGCATCTGGGATAATTAATACGACAACTACCCACACTGCAGCAATCACCATTAGGTTTACAGGTTTCCAGCTCTGTTGCTGCGATAACCAATAAATAATACCGCCCCCAACAAATAGAGAAAAATACTTAGTTGGCATGTAGTACAGTGCTAGTTGTTTGTTGTATATACCCGCCTCAAGAAACTTCTTTTGCATTTCAGCTTCAGTTGAGGAAAACGTTGCTCTTAACCATCGGGCGATAAACAAAAAGCCTGACCAATGAGTTTTAGACTGTTTAGACTCATCGTAATACATCAACCAACGAAGTCCTTGGCTTTTTTGCTTATTTTTACTCAGCAGTATCAGTACCAATAGCACATAGAATGCCATCAATAAAATTACAAATTTTATATCGGAAAACAGTTCAACGAACACTTTTCATTAACCCCCATATGATGCCAATACCAATCACTTCACTGGCTAACATGTAATAGAGCAGCAAGCGACCTTGGGAGTCATTCATAACAAAATCGAAGTTCTCAGGACTGAGGAAGCGCATCATGACCAAGAAAATGAAAGGGATCGCACCCACAATTTTTGCGGATGTACGTGCTTCGGATGTCAGTGCATATTTTTTCTTTTCTATTGCCCGAATATTAAACATTAAGCCATTTAGACGCTGAATAATGTCCTTAAGCTGACCACCACGCTCCATATTCGCCTGGATCGTAATAACGAAAAAGAAGAACGTTGGATAAGGAAAGCGAACACAAGACTTGCGAAATACTTCTTCTGGCGACTCACCAAGTTGTAAACGCTTCCCCATAATTCGAAACTCTTCCGCTACACGCCCCTCTAATACATCCCCCACATAACTGATAGCTTGTGTAATACTTTCCCCCGCAGAAACGGCGCTTGTAAGCATATTCAATGCAACAGGGAAGGTCTCTTCGAACGCTTTCTGCTGTTTAGAATGAAGCCAGTTGTAACCAAAAAAACTGGCGACTACCACAAAAATAACGGCGATATAAATGTAATTAGTTTGTAAGAAAGTATCGTTAAAAAATTTAGCACCAAATAATAATAAGGCAAAGAAAACAATAAGCTTGATCTCACCATTTTTGCCAAGTAGATTCAGTAAACCCAACCACTTATTCATCACTCGATCGAGAAAAGTTCGTCCCGAAAGGCTCTTCATATCGACTAATTGTCGACGAGTATTAGAAAGCTTGGGCCGCTCAGTCCGAGAGTAATCATTCAAATAATCAATGAGCTTCGCTCGTTTCGTTTGGCGATTAAAAAATAAAAAGCCTATGGTTCCTAATACAGCTAGAAAAGCGAAAAAGCCTAACATTACTTTTTCTCCTTTTGCTCCAAGCTTTTAAATGCCCCAATCAAACGATCCTCTAACCCAAAGAATCGCGCTTTCTCAAACAACACCGAACGCTTCATTAGGCCTGCTGTTTCAAAGCTGCCTTCTAATTTACCCTGTTCACTTTGATGATAGGAAGGTTGAAAACGAAATATTTCTTCTAGTATAACACTGCTGCCTTCCAAGCCGACCACCTCCGCGATACTCATGACTTTACGCGATCCATCATGTAATCGGCTGATTTGAATAATAATATCGACAGCACTGACAATCGTGCGCCTGATGGCTTCTAGAGGAAGGTTGTTAGTGGCCATCATTACCATGGATTCTACACGTGCCAGAGCATCACGAGGCGTATTGGCGTGTAAAGTAGACATAGAACCATCATGGCCGGTATTCATCGCCTGTAACATTTCGAAAGCTTCTGCACCACGACACTCCCCTACAATGATACGATCTGGACGCATACGCAATGAGTTGATCACAAGATCTCGTTGTGACACCACGCCGGTATTTTCAATACCAGCCGTCCTTGTCTCAAGCCTTACCACGTGAGGCTGTTGTAGTCTTAGTTCTGCAGCATCTTCTATGGTGACGATTCGTTCATTTTCAGAGATATACTGAGACAAAGCATTCAGCATAGTAGTTTTACCTGAGCCAGTACCACCGGATATAAGGATGTTCAAGCGGCATCGAGCGGCGACCATCATGACTTGTGCCATTTCTACACTCATAGCGCCAAATTCACATAACTTTTGAAAGTCGATACTTTGCTTTTTAAATTTACGAATTGAAATTGAGGTGCCATCAATAGCAATTGGCGGGATAACAATGTTTACACGGCTGCCGTCTGCAAGTCGAGCGTCACAGGTCGGTGAGGAATCATCAACACGACGACCTACACGGGATGCAATTCGCTTAGCAATTTCCAACAATTGCTTTTCATCTATAAAGTCTACGTGGGTTCTTTCAACAAGACCATTACGCTCAATGAAGACGTTTTCATGACCATTGATCATAATATCACTAATGGTGTCATCTTCCATTAGTGTTTGAAGGGGCCCTAACCCTATTAACTCATTAACTAAGTTTTTAACAAAATCTTGGCGTATCGCCTTAGGTACGGATAAATTTTCACGATTTATAAGCAGATCAACAGCACTGGTTAGCTGCTTTCCTAGCTGTTCCTTATCAAGGCTAGAGATAACATCAGGATCAAGTGCATCAAATATTTGCTTTCTTAAACTAACATATATCGCTTTTGCTCCAATCATATTGTTGCCCTACTTTTTATCCGAAGAACCAAATGAGAAAAGAGAGCGCTTAGTTTTTTTAACTTCTGTACTTTCACCTAAGACAACTGAGGTTAGCTCTTTTAGCGGCTTGGCGGCTTTTAAGGCTGTTTTAGCAATTCGTTTATCATCTAAAATATAAAACGAAATTTCTTCACAATAAGGTATTTCGATATCAATTTTTTGTTTTAGAAATGCTTCTGCGTCATTGAGAGAAAGCGTTTGAGCTTTCTTAGGTAACGTATTATTCATGACTAAAATTAAACGCAGTGAATCACTTTGATTAATTTTTTGGATTTTTTCTCGCATTCGTGCGGCATCACGAACGGATGATACCGTTGGCGACATGACCAAAACAATACAATCACATTGACCAATAAAGCGATCAGATTCAATACTAAAACCTACCGAAGAGGAGCAATCTTCGATAATAAAGTTCACATCACTGGCTAACAGATCCACGACGGCATTGGAGTAGTCAAGCAGAGAGCCGCTGTCGAGGTTATCAGATGTCAGTGATAGAACCGATAGTAAGCTGTTCTGCCGAAAGGTAAGAGATTGTGCAAAAGACTCATCCAGTGAAGAAATATCACCTTGCTGTACTTTGCGACGCTCATAATCTCGAATACCCATCATGATATCGAGGTCACCTGTACTGTAATTTTGGTCAACCACTAAACAGGACGATTTTTTGTGGGCACTTAGTAAGTAAGACAGCTCTGCACATATAAACGTCGCCCCAACACCACCTTTCGCACCAATAACACTTATATATTTGGCGCGACGGTTTTGGCCAGGGCCTCGGTTACTATTACGTTTACGGTTATCGTTAACACTGCGAACAAAGTCTATTAGCTCTTGCTTAGTAATAGGCCAAAATAAGTAATAAAAGCCCATCGCTTTTAAGTTACGAATAGTTGAAATTGCGTCTTCACTACCAATAACAATGACGGATGCATGGTTAGGAAGTAAATGACTGACAAACTCAGCTTCTTTGCTGACATCAGAGCTATTATTTAATTCAACAATAACGATTTCTATATCAGACTTTCTTACGTATTCTGTAATATCATCTTTTGTATTTTTACTGACCGTTGGAGGAGCAACACCTTCAAATCGATACGCTTCTTCAACCAGTTTTTTGCATTCCTCTGTTTGATAGAAAAGAACCGTACCTATTTTTTCTTGCTCGATTTCTATATCTGCTTTCTTGTTCTTCTTTAATGAATCAACTAAATCAAACATGACTAATCACTCCTGTGTCTGCTTAAAATTTGAAAGCATCCTTTCCGGCGTAACCATGCTTTTCCAGCGGGCATTCTCAGTAAAACAACCAACATCTGATAAATAGTAATCTTGCGATTTCGATTGTTCGCAAGTTTTATCTGCTACCAGATACTGAACGACTTTGATTTCAAAATCGAAATACGATGTCGTATCCATACTAATTTCTTTAATATCTATGTAGTTAGGTGCGACCCCCATAGATAAAAGGCTCTTCACAGCAAAGTCAGCGAGCTTTTTGCTATCTTTACCGGACCAGCTAACCATGATCTTTTGGGTAACTAAAATATCAGCATATTCTTCTAAGTAAATATCGAGCTCTTGCTTAGCACTTTCAAGCGATGTTTTATCAACACGCAATGACAGAGCATGAGAAACAGGAAATATTTCTATTGCTGGGCCATTTCTCGTGGATTCAGAGGATGCACATGCCACTAAAAATACACTCGAGATAACCACAACGAATTGCACTATCTGGCGATAAGAAATCATTGTTTAAATCCCCCTGTAGCCAGTATATCTTCACTGATTTTTTTGTTTGTAGCCCTAGAGCTTTTAAATCTAGAACTTTCGGGCAACACAAAGAAACGTTCAGCATTGGTTGTTCGCTGAAAAGTAGGCAGTTTAATATCTTCCGTTGCTATTGGCTTGACAAGATTAACCGTCGCAATGATCAACAGTTCTGTCTTATTACGCTCAGTTTCTGTGTAGCGGAATAAAGACCCTAAAATTGGAATGTCACCAATGTAAGGCACTTTACGCAATAATTCTCGCTCTTCATTATTAAGCAACCCTCCCAGCACAAAACTTTGCCCATCTCCTAACTCTACCGTTGTGCGTGCTCTACGTGTTTTAAACGCAGGAATATTAAAGGTAGAATCACCATACTGGGTATCTATCGAACTTACTTCTGGCTGCAAAGAAACGCGTATTTTATCGTCGCGCATAACCTTCGCCATCATCTCTAGACGAATACCAAATTCTTTATATGTTATTTGCACTTCATCATTCAGAACAGCAGATATAGGCAATTCACCACCCACTAGGAAACTGGCGGTTTCACCGGATATAACAGAAAGATTTGGTTCAGCAAGAATTTGCCCAATTTCATCATCATTAATTGCAGAAATAGCAGCAAAAATATCGTCACTAGTAAACCCGTTCAACACATTTGAAAAAAAGCCAATGTTTGAGGAGCTACTGCCGAACTCAAGACCAAAGTTTTGCATTAAACTATGGGAGACTTCTGCTACCGAGATCTTGACATTGATTTGTTTGGTGGTGGCCACCTCTATATTGTTAACCACACCAGGAAACGTACGTTTTCGCATGAAATCCATTGTGAGTGACTGCCCCCCCACGTTCCATTGTATATCTTGGTTGTCTGACGCTTTACCTAACAGCTCACCCACCAAAATATAAATACCGTCACGTTCCTCTTCTGTTGCAACAACGCCACTTAGAACTACTCTATCCCCTAAGTTATAAAGCGAAACTTCAGCGTTAGGGTAGAGCATGTCAATATTTTGCTGTAAATGCACCATACTCTGATTGACGACTAATTGCCTTTGAAGCAAAGTATCACCATCATCATTAAAAAGGACAACCGTTGCTTTACCAACACTACGACCAAAAACAATGATTTTGTGCTTGTCTATGACTTGGTAATCGGCGATTGCAGGATCTGTAATGAAAACAGATCCAATTTCTTGCTCAGTCTTGAGAATATTAGTTTCTCCTTCTGACAAATTTATCAGATTTTGAGACCAAGCTAATGAACAACAAAACAGACACAATACTGTTGTAAGTACTCGAATCATCATATAAGTATATCCATCCTTATTGAACAGTTTCACTACGAGCACGTAATTCACGAACTGATTTATAATCAGACAGTATATCTCCTGAATCAGCCGATAATTCGAACGCAGACGTTTCGCCATTGGAGAGGTGAACTTCAACTTGAGCGATGTTTTGAGCAATAGTCAATTTTGCGACTTGCTTTCGAGTAAGCTGCAGTATCAATGTTACATCCTGAGGCTCAGGTACAGATTCAGCTGACTTTTTGATATTGTCTTGGATATTGGATTGAACTTTAGGTTTTTTGACTTGAAGAACTTTTATTCCAATAAACAGGGGAGCAATAGAGACGCTAGACAGATCTCGGATTTGGGGTCCATTAACTAGATTTTGTGTTGATGACGTCATCACCAGTAAGTCAACAATTGAACCAGACTCAATTAGACCACCGAGAAGAAGCTTTTTCGACACAGAAAGAGGGACAGGAACATAGCCAGAATCAATAACTAAATTAAAGTAACCATCTTGGTTTGGAGTGACAATATTCTCAGGCATGACAGGCGAAAATTTTGGTATGTTCGTTTTCGCCACCATCCCTTCAACAAATGTAATGTCTATATCTTGTTTAATTCCAAGCTCGAATGCATCCGCCTCTAGAATTTTTTCAATGCGAAGATCTTCCCTCGACACTGCATCACCCACCAATATGTCATGTTTGGCAGTCCATATGACATAACGTGTTTCGGGAGTCTCTACCGCAGCTAGCAACGAAGAAGGTGCTGGAGTATCTGGCACAGAGGATGCTTTAATGTACAAGATCCCTATTAACCCAATGCCCAATACAACTAGCGACACTATCATGAAGAATCTTGATCGCATTTATACATCCTATAAATTGATACTAAACCAGTCCATATAAGAAAGAGCAACGCATGACCAACCAGATATAGAAATTGGGATTGCGTAAGGAATTCCCTTTTCTCTAACAGCAGATAAGTTGGTAATACAGCCATAAGCCCAATAAATTAAGGCTAGTAGACAGCCCAATAGCACTGTAGCGTACAACAAAAGAGGTATTAGAATCGGGTCAACACCAAAACTCAACACAACTAATAACTTAGTATCGCCTGCACCAAGCAGCCTAAATGAGAACAACAACAAACCTGACACTAAAATTGCCACACTATAAGGCAACACATGATAGTTAGGCACACTAAACCATGTGAATAACAACAACATCGATAATATAATCAGATATTTATGCTTAACTTGCCTGTAGCAAAAGTCTTCTATTGAGATCTTTGTCAGCAAGACAAAGACCCCAAAAAGAAGTAGATAATATATATTAGCCAAGTATTAAGAAGGAATCTTGCCTCTTAATGTACTCATTGCTCCTTGCAAGGCGTCCTCTAATCCGCCATCAGTACCAAAAACTGCAGCAGCAATACCTGCAATAGCAACCGCTACAATTGCGTATTCAATCGCGGTTACACCTTCACGATCGGCCATAAACGCTTGCATTTTAACAAACAGCTTAGTCAACATCTTAGTTACCCCTTAAACTTTAAATTAGTAGATATTGGATGAATCTACCCAATACCCCAATTTTAGCACATTACAACAATTCAACTCATTTTTACTATTGATATAAATCTAACATCTCTAGTAGAGCATGGAAATAAATTAACTGCCCTGAAGCTATGACTTTATACGCCAAATGAAAATGAATTTGTATCTTATAGCAACATATAATCCTCTAGAATAATACCTATATTGTGACCTTCGTCAATGCACATAAAATGCGCAAAACAAACTGTTTTGTAACTTTACGTAAACAATTAGTTAGCGAACGTATCATATTCAACAAAAATTTCAGACTTTTCATATCACTTAACGGTACACAGCAACGTTAAAACAAAAAAGCCAGCTTATATACATAAGGCTGGCTTTCAGAAGTAACGCAATGAGTTGCTCGCTAGTTGTGGCGAACGCCCAAAGCATCCAATGATTCAAAAGTAATCGCACCGACTGCCAAACCACTCTCACCCTGAAACGCTTGCAACGCATTGATGGTTTTCTCGCCCAGCATGCCATCTACAGGCCCAGGGTTATAACCATTTCTGTTAAGTTTGACTTGCAGAGTCATAATCAGGGTCGCGTTTAAATCACCATTACAAACCGCCTGACGCATCACCATTTTCGGCTTTCCTTGGTAGGATTTCATCTGCATCTGACGAGTTTGAGCTGGGACTTGTCGAGGATTAGCGCTGGCAGGTTTGACCACTTCATCAACAGGTAAGTCTTCCAGCTTCGGCGCTAGAGAAACCTCTACGACACGAGCGGGTTGATCAATCACCCACTTGGTGACGGTTTCGTATTTTGCTGGCACCACCTCAACTTTACTTTGTTCAGGCTGGACAAGCACTTGTACTTTAACCCACTCTTCTTTTGCAGGAACTTCTTTGGCGCAAAACGCAGCGGTTCCACCGAAGGAATTACATTGCTCGATCACGGTACGCGCTTCTTCAATAACCACACGTTTTTGACGCTGCTCATAAACAGCAGGTACTTTCACAAATCGAGTGGTTTCAGGTCGAACAAGCACTTGCTCAGACACGCGTTTATAGGTCGCCGGTTGTAAGCGATACGTCACTGTCCCCTCGCGCGTCACAACACGCTTGTAACCACGTTTAATCTCAGCAGGGGTTACTTCAATGGTTGTGTGAGAATCTTTTACCGTCACAGCCACTGTTTTCTCGACAGCTCGAGGTTTGATTTGGCCGTAAACCCAACATTCACCAGCGTTTACCTCTAAGTCTGTTGGCGAAGGCACTTGAATTGGCTGCTCCATAGCCAAATCAGCTTGAGCATAAGAAAATGGCATGTACAGGGCTAAAGCTGTTAGCACTGAGCCTAATAACAAGCGGTTTTTATTCGTACTCACAGGCGTTTCCTACTATTTTCAAGTGCGTGCGTCGGAAGCAATTTTTTATATCCACCTAATCACTTCTTAACAGAGTCATTCATACATTGGTTTTAACAAATCTAAACAATAAATGTAAAGAAATCATAAACTGTCGCTATTATGGACACCCTTGTATGAGAACTCAAGATGCATTAGGCGTTTCGTAAACCTCTATCTCAACACGTCGATTAGGCGCTAGGCAATTGATCAACGCTTTATCCTTTTGCTCACCTTCACAAACAACGATGGGGCGAGTTTGGCCGACCCCTTTCACTAATACATTGCTTTTTTCAATGCCTTTAAGAAGGAAGCGCTTGGCAACTTCTCTCGCTCTAAGCTTAGACAGTGACACATTCGCTTCGGCATCACCAATCACATCAGTATGCCCCGTTACAGTGATGACTGGCGAATCATAACGCGTAAGCAAGTTGTCGATAAAACGATCTAACGCTTGAATGCCATTTGGACTTAAATGGTATTGGTTAAAACTAAACAACACATCACTTAACAAAGTGAATACTTCCGCTTTTTGCTGGTGTGCAGAATCTAAGCCATTCGTGCTTTGTTGGTATAATAAGTCACATACGCTTTTACGCCAATCCGACGAACGAACTGTATTCGACTTATCGAACTCGATACGATATTGACACCCCATAAAGGCATTCGACGATGTAGGGATGCTGACGTTGTACTCCCAACGATAACCATCATTTAGATGCTCAACACTGTAAGGTGTGCCTAATAGCGCATCGACATCTTGTTTAGTAAGACCCTGTTCAATGGTCGATAAAAACATCACGATGTCTTGCGCGCCTTGATCCTGAACCAATTGCTGATCAAACTGCGCGGCCGATGTAATCGCATCGTCATAGTCCACGGACTTTGCCAGAGCGCTAGCTACATAAGCACCAATCAACATCATAAACGGCAACACGCCAAGTTTTTTCAACATTGCACTCCTCTTGACCATAGCCTCATAACACTTATTAATCTGTTAAAACATGATGAGCTAGGTTACTAAACCTAACGCATTAGTGCACTAAGAACTGAACAAATCAAAAAAAACCGTGATGTCATACATCACGGTTTTTTGGGGCTGACAATATTAGAACTTAGAAGTCGCTGTGATTCTGCTCCTGCACTGGCTGAATATCAGGGTTATCCATAATCACCACGGTATCGTTTGCAGGGGTGACCTCAGCGGGCTCTGTTACAGCTTCTTCCGTTGCCTGTTCAGTAGCTGGCTCTGGCAGTGGGACTTCTTCTGCTTCTGGCTCGAATATTTCTTCTGCCGCTGGCAGCTCTGTTTCCAGCTCTACGTCCGATCCCTTCTCTTCGAAGGCGTTTTCTTCGATAATGATGGCGTCGTCGGTCAGGAAGCTATCAAAGTTTTCTTCGTCTGCAGTCTCAGTCTCAGTCTCAGTCTCAGTCTCAGTCTCAGTCTCAGTCTCAGTCTCAGTCTCAGTCTCAGTCTCAGTCTCAGTAGTATCGTCGTCTGCGGCGCCGAACATAAAGCTGTCGTCAGTAATAATATCAGTTGCTTCTGGCTCAACCTCTTCTTCTACTGCCGCATCAGTCTCTTCAACTGCTTCAATGTCTGGCGTTTCTGCCTCGTCTGTTGCTGCTTCGGTTTCATCCGTTGCTGCTTCAGCATCGTCTGCAATGTCGGTGGCTTCCGGTAAGACGTCCTCCACTTCGGTGATGTTTTCGTCAACTTTACCGTCGGTCGTGTCATCAGACTCTGCTGCTGGCTCAGCCAGCTCTTCCGATGATACGTCGTCTAACACTTGCTCAAGGCTTTCTTCGGCGACGACTAGCTCTTCTAGGGCATCACCAAAGTCTGCTTCATCAAGCTCGGTGTAGTTGACCAGCATGTCTTGGACGTGCTCCATTGCCGTCATAAGCTCTACTGGCGTAATACCTTGATTAACCAATAGATTATTAACGTCATCCATGCTCGCTGAGTTTAAGTTCAACGAAGTCGAAGCAAGGGCCTCGCGCGATGCAGCCGATATTTGGATACCGCCAGCGGTGTTGCCTTCGCTGTCCAGTGACTGTAAGAACACAGCCATTTTCTGTACGTAGTCATTAGACAGGTCGGTACGAGACACATCCGCTAAGTCTTGCAGGAAGACATTGCCACGCGCCAGGTCGTCTGCCATCGCGGTACCTATCAATACACCACCCACACTAAAGGTAACGCTGTCACCGTTCTGGTAACTAAAGCCACCTTGAGCATCTGTGTAACCCGTCATACCTGAGGAGGTCTCGTAGTACATGCCTTCAACGATGCCATCGATGATGATGCCATTATTCGCAGTTCCTTCCGGATTATCTGTTGTATCCAACGAGCTAAACAGTACTGGCGCCGTCAAGCTACTTGCATCACCTGAGATAATATAGTCATCAGCATCGGCCGTAATGTTATCGTTCCCTGCGCCAGCAATGATCAAATAACGTCCACTGCCTGCCACGTTGATCGTGTCATCATTGTCGCTGCCCAGTTCTAGGGTATAGGTCGTGCCATTGAAGGTTAGCTGCTCGATATTGGTTAGCGTATCTGTACCCTCAATCCCTGAGATCGTTAGTTCTCCAGAGCTGACATCGTAGCGCATTTGATAAGCGGTAATATCTGAGCCATATATAGCGGTATCATCCCCTGCACCGCCAACAATGGTGTCATTACCGGCACCAGAGTTTACGGTCGCACCATCTGCTGAGGTCACGATAATAGTATTATCTTCGTCGCCGGTGGTGATTGTTTGGCTTTCATCCAAGCGTAAGTTGAAAGTGTCTGTTGAACCTAGTTTCAACGTACTTGTTGGCAGACCAGTTACGCTGTCCACCGTTTGCACCGTTACGTTCACATCATCATTAAAGGCATGATAAAGCAGTTCAATATCGCCGATCTGATCATAAGGCACATCGGTAATGGTCCATTTATCATTGTCAAAGCTCGCTTGAGATGCGTCTAGCACTGTGCCATTTAGGCGGAATAGTGCGGTATCGTCTAGCGCTACATTTGCCCCTTCAAACGTGACCATTAACGTTTCTGAGCCATCAGTATCCGCCACGTTGGCGTTCAGGTTCAGTGCCGTCCAAGTGTACTCATCGCCAAAGGTTTTAGTGGCTTCCATATTCAGTAAGTCATCCGCCACTGGATTGAAGTCAACTTCGAGATTAGGCCATGACTGAGCGGTTTCCTTACCAGACTCGCCAGAAGTAATCGCTAAACCTACCTCAATCGTACCCGAGAAATGCTCTACCGCCGCAGTGCGTTGAATACCAATCGTTTCTAGATCGACGATAGAGTTGACATTAAAGGTGTAGTCGTAAAGGTAATCGCCATTAGCGTCCACACCGGATATAGTGCCCGTTTGCACAACACCATCTAGCACAACTTCAAAGCCTAAAGGTACACCGCTAAGCGTGGCTGAGGTGATGCTTTCACTGTCATCTCCGAGTGCCACATTATCCCCTAGATCTAGCAATGCTATGCCATCTTCATCACCCGCCATGATTGGGTCAGGATTAACCAACCCATCATTCACAGACTGCACCGTTGCCGTGACTTCATCCGAAGTAAGCCAAGTTGCCGTATGATAACCAGAAGATTGCGGATTTTCTTGCGTTAACGCCCAAGCTTTAATGCTAACTTCATTACCGTGCTGATTCGCTGGCGGTGTGTAAGTGATGGTGATGCTGTTACCAAAGTTAGCATCAATAACGATATAATCACCTGCAGGAAGTGCATTCGAAGGCGACTGACCGTCTGTCACTTCGTTAGCATTGATCGTTGTAGTGGCTAGTAATGCACTGCCATTTAATGTAAATACCCCTAGATTACCACCATCCGTACTCACCGTCTGAGTCACTTGAATATACAGCTTGCCATCAACCAATATTTGGCGTGGGTCATCTGCAGCGTTAGTCAAATTGATAACAAAGTCCGTGGCGGTATCTTCTTGTATTGTTGAGCCTGTGATAGACAGACTACTTTCATCTGTAACCGGCGCAATCTTAAAGCTAGCATCGTCTATCGGGTAGCTATTGTGTTCATTTAGACCGTAGGTCGTAATGGCAATATCAAAGTCCACCGTCGTTGGTGTATTAATGTTTTCATTACTATCTGGCGTTATCGATAACTGACCTAGTGAAGCCATTACGTCATCTACGTCACCTTCACCTGATAGTGTGTAGTACCCACCGTCTTCGTCAATATACTCGGCACCAGATAAAGAGGCCCCATCGAGGTTTTTAATAGTAATAGTGTATTTACTGCTATCACCTGACGTATCGCCATCCTCTACCGTTACCAATTCGTCTAATGTACGCGCCGTATCTTCGACAAAATCGACATCGTTGAGCGCCACGACAAGATCCATTGGATCGGTTGGCGCAGGATCACTGCCGGTACCGTTATCACCAAAAGTATTACCATCAATGACTAATTTAAATGTCACGTCATTCGATAACGTATTGCCGCCATTATCTTGGTGACTCACACGAATGGTAATATCCTGTTCAATGTTCGTATAGGTCTCACGGTCCACAATAAATCTAATGCTATTGGTTTCACCCGTAGCATTATCAATCGTCAAATCATTATTAATGTCTACACGCCAGCGCCCTGTATGAACGGAGTCACCATTACTGTCGGTAATGTCACCTAAGTACGTACCACCTTCAATATCAATGCCTTCAGGCACACCATATAGCTCAACAGTTTGCTTTATGCTTTCTGAGCCATCAATATCTTGGCCATTTCCAGAGCTGCCTTCACCGATCATATCATCAGCAATAAGCGTGAAAGGTACTTCAAAGATCGTGTTGTCAGTCACCGTCACTGTTTTCGTGCCAGCATCGTAGGTCAGGTTACTGTTGCCATCGCCATCAACATCGATAATTGTGCCTAGATTTAGGGTCGTGGTATCGGTCACTGCATTGACTGTGACATTGTAGGTCGCCTCCACGTAATCCGTAGTAGGCACCGTTCCATCGTAACTATCGCCTGTTGGCGTCGTGTCTGTGTACGGATGATCTCCCGCTGGCGTACTGTCCGAAACGGTATAGCGGAAGTCAAAGGTATAGTCTACATCGCTGTCGTGTAGACTATCTTCGAAACGCGCCGTCACTTGCTCAACGGTATTATTCGTGACGTCAAGTTGCACCCATTGCGCTGATCCGGCGCTTGTTTGTGTTAGCGTTCCATGATTTTGCGTAATCAGTTCGATACCTTCCGGAATAGACTCCGTATTGATCCATACCCCTGTTAATTGTTCGTTCGGGCCACCGTTCGCGGTGAAAGTAAAATCCAATACTTGGTCTTGGTCTTCACTTTGAGTCGCACTGTTATTGACCGTGCCTTCAGCTTCCGGAGTGACTAAGACAGATAAGCCAATGTTAACTTTGTCAGAATCCCCTTGGGTGTCACCGCTTAGATCGTCGTCTTCGACCGTTTGCAGGTCTAAATCAAAACCAACCGTACCATTAAAGTCTGTAGGGATATCTAGGTTAGCATTACCAAAGTTCGCAGATTCAACAATCCACTCTGTCGCCGTAATTTGAGTAACGCCTGAGCCACTGATACCAAAACCAGCATCCACTTGATCTTGAGTAAGCTTAATCGTTACAAACAAACCTTCTGAGTCATCAACACCATCGATGTCTGCAGAGCTAAAGTTTGGTTGATCATTAACAAACAAATCCTGTAACGAAACACTGGCAGTGCCTTCGTGCACAATGGCGTTGTAGTCATGAGGCTGACCGTTACTATCTGTTAGAGAAACAGTATCCGTTGCGTCATGGGTCGGCGTATCGGCGACCCCCTGCACTTTTACGTTAATCGCAAGATCTTCTACAGAGGTACTGGTGTTACTACCATCAACAGAGTATGCGTCCATCAATAAATCAACATCGCTGTTATCGTTATAAACAGGAATGTATTTGAAGTCAGCGTCGTTATCAAAGTTATCAATGGTCAACTCCCATGTGCCATCGCCAGTATTTGTATCAGCTGGTGTGACTCGGTAGTCATTGTCATTCCACTGTCCATTGTTATCAGCGGCGCCTTTTCCATAAGCGCCATCCCCTTTTTCATACAACTTGCCATCGTAGTAAACGGCTGCACCATCAGGGATTTTGCTTAAGATAATCGTCTGCGACTCGGAGCTATCATCATCTTCTGTGGTGACTTTCACGTTTAATTCAATACCGTTAGCAGCACTTGCATCATCCGCGGTACCATCCGCATTACGCCCAGCATCTTCGTTGCCGAATGACTGTTTGATCGCGACGGTGACATCATCCGCCACTGGATCAATGGTAAAGGTTAGGTAAGACTCACCGCTAATTTGGGTATTTTGCGTATTTGGATTATCTTCGTCGTGATCAACCGTTTTCGCTTCCACTAGAATTTTATGCTCACCCGATAAGTTTGGCGGCGCAATAAACTCCAGTGTGTTCAAGTATTCTACTGGGATTTCCACTCGTCCACTGGTATCAGTCTGCTCCACCCAATTATTACTACCGTCCTTGTAACGATATTGAGAGCCAGTAATAGGGTTATTACTGCTATCCATAAAGGTGAATAAGGCAAAGGTTTGCTCAGAGTTGGTCTGTGTATGGCTATTGGAGTCATAGGCAAGATCAGTATCGTCTTGGTTCGTCCAGCTATCTTTCAGGTTAAAACCATTGTTTGTTCCGAGTGCAAACCAGACAGGTGTATCCGTACCATCATCACCATCTTCCAGCGGGCTTGAGCCATAGGCGTGGTCAGGGTTAATGGTTAAGTCGGACGTATTGTCACCGTCAGTATCAGTTGCATCCTCTACTGTGTCATCGCTGTTTGTAACTTCTGCAACCGGTGTAACAGCAATTTTTAACGTATGACTAAAAGTTTCAGTATCCGTAGTATAAGTTACATCGCCCGAAGACGTCGCAACTGAGTCCTCCACGGTGACATCTACTGACAGGTCAATATCTGAGCTGCTGTGAGCTGGCGGAGTGAGTGTGTAATTTTTAAAATTCGCTAAGCCGACATCTGTCACGTCAACGGTGTAGTCATCCGTACCGTTACCCGTCAACACAGCATTTCCATTATGATCTTTTAACACCCAGCCTAGCGGCAGATCTTTGATGACCACTTGAGTAATACTTTCTGAACCATCTGTATCTTTTAAAGCGAGTCCCGAAAAGGCTTTTACTGCGGTGTCTTCCTGAGTGCTGCGGTCAGGTAGATTTACATTATCAGCATCTGGGCTGACATATAGGTTTAACGTTACCTCGTCATAGGTGTCATAGACAGTTGTATTACCAGTCATCGTTGTACCTGTTTGTGAAGCATCGCTGTGACTTGAATCCGAATCATCGTCATGGGCAATCAGCTGGATACCGATGCCTTTAATATCACCACTAAAGTTTTGTGGCGGTTTGAATTCTAGATTTGGGATTTCTTTGCCAGATAAATTAAACGTGTAGCCATTGGTCGCTTCGGAAGCTGTAATGGTATGCTCACTACTACCTACTTTGATGGTTGAGCCTTCGGGCAGACCAGTCAATTTGATGCTGTAGGTCTCAGACGTGTCGTTATCATTGACGGTTTCACGCAGAATATCGTCAATATCAAACCAAGTGTCCTCATCCATTGTTTGTGAGTACACTTTATTATCAGAGCCACCTTCATTGTCTTCAACATCACCGTCACCAGGTGATGCATCACTATCATCAAATACTAATTCAACCGGATCGGTCGCGGCTAAGACATCGACTTTTATATCAACTTCTTTAGTAACACCATCAACGCCGTTTTGAATTACGCCAGCATCATTTACTTCATAAGCGGTAACACTTTGTTTGATCGTGAAGTTGCTGGCATCATCTTCCACATGGATAAACTTCAGATTCTCAAATTCTGTTTTAGTGAGCGTAATCGCGCCTGTGGTATCGATACCACTGTAATGGAACTTAGATTGGCCATCTTCACTTGGATCAATGTAGATTTTAATGCTGTTACCAGCATTCGCCGTGCCGTTTAATAAATCTGTACCATCAGCTTTCTCTATGATGACACCATCTGGAATATCAGAAAGAGTAATTAAACCAAAGCGCTCCGGCTCATCGTTTTCGCTATCATCTGCTGTTTCGTCCGTCGCATCACCGGAGGTTGGCAAAACAAGATTTAGTACGACTGAATAAGTGCCTTCTTGCGTATTAGCATTGTCTTCGACGATGTTTATATCGATATCTGATCCGTTAGGAGTATCCGTTACCGGAGTAACCGTAATGTTTACAGTACCAGTCGCCGTATCACCATCGTTATCAGTCACGGTATAAGTAAAATCTGGTTTGCCGCTGTAGTTTGCTTTGGGAACGAAAGTTAACGAACCGTCACCATTGTTGGTTAACACGCCAATTGGATTTGAGTGATCGCTATCATTTGAGTCGTATAAACTAATAAATTGGTTTGCATCCAGAATCTGGTTATCCGCGGCATCACCAGTAGGACTAATGGTGATTTGACCATCTTTGAAATCTTCATTAGAAAGCCAGAACGTTGCTAACGAATCCTCGTCCATGGTAACAGTATCTGGAGAAGCCTCAGGCAAGGAGTCATTAACCGTCACTGTAAACTCTTCGGTGGCACTGGTAGCGCCTTGATCAGTGATCTGATAGCCAAATGTCAGCACCACATCATCATCTACATCAGTAGTCGGGTGGTCGATATTTTGATACTGGGTATAGGTATAGCTATCATTGCTACCGCCCGGCGCATTTTTATCTAGAGTGATATCGAATACTTTATCGCTATCTGTACGGCCATTGCCCGCATAAGCCGTGATGGTATTATTATTGACGACATACTCAATGGCCGTGCCATTTGATGTCAAATTAGCGGGTGCAGTACTTGAGTAGTTAGTATCATCCGATGTAAACGTAGGAGCACCTACAAAGCTCAGCACATAGCCATCATCATCGGTTGATGCACTGATATTTAACGTTTTGGTTTCTGTAATAGTGCTCGTTGCACTACCGACTACAAATTTGTCTTCGTCAACGTAGGCATTAGTTGGATCACCAAGACTAACGCTATCTTTAATCGTTCCTGTGGCGGACGTTTTATCGCCATCTTTATTGCCAATGGCGATATTTTCATAGGTGTCTTGATCTTGGCTGATGGCTGTTATTGTCGCGGTATACGACTCATCACCTTCTTCAACAAAATCGTCTTTGGAAGTATGCGTAATCGTCGCGCTACTTTGCCCTTCGCCAATGGTAACCGCGACTGTTTTGGCCGTATCATTTTTAAAGTCAGCATCTACCGTTGCATCTGGATTATAGGTAAGTGTGATGGTGATGGTTTCACCGGTTGGGACCGTTACTTCATTACCATCTTTATCAACCAAGGTTACTGTATGCGTAAGATCATTGCCTTCAAAGACCGTAGGACTATCCTCAATAATAGCGTAGATGCTGTCTTCAGGGCCGTAACTGCCAGAATTGGGATCATCTGGATCCGTGCTGTTATCTGGTTCTTCTGTACTGGCTGGGTTATCGGTAATCGTGCCGGTGACACGATCATTTTGCGCATCAATGGCAACGTTTTCGTAGGTGCCATTCGACTGTGTGACACCGTCAATGTTGACCGTGTACTCTTCGTTGCCTTCGGCGAAGTAATCGTCTAACGCAACGTTAGTGATTTTGGCACTGCTGTTGCCACCCGTGATCGTCACACTGGTTTGCGCCGTGTAATCGTCGCCACTGGCTGGATTCGCGCTTGTGCCCACATAGTTCAAGCTGACGGTGATCGTCTCACCTTCTGGCACTGTCACTGGATTACCTTCGCTGTCTACAAGCTCAACCGTGTGTTTAAGCTCACCGCCTTCTGGTGCTGTGTCATTATTTACAATCCGCACATACACGGTATCGTCGGCACCGTAACTGCCAGCACTTGGGTCATCTGGATCGGTGCTGGTGTCTGGCTCTTCTGTGCTAGCCGGGTTATCGGTAATCGTGCCGGTCACACGATCGTCATCGGCATCAATCGCAACGTTCTCATAGGTGCCATTCGATTGTGATACACCACTAATGTTGACTGTGTACTCTTCGTTGCCTTCGGCGAAGTAATCGTCTAACGCAACGTTAGTGATTGTGGCACTGTTGTTGCCCCCCGCGATCGTCACACTGGTTTGCGCCGTGTAATCATTTGCTTCCGCTGGGTTATCGCCAGTGCCCACATAGTTCAAGCTGACGGTGATCGTTTCACCGACAGGAACCGTCACTGGATTACCTTCGCTGTCTACAAGCTCAACTGTGTGTTCAAGCTCACCACCTTCTGGTGTTGTGTCATTATTTACAATCCGCACGTATACAGTGTCTTCAGGTCCGTACGCCACTGGACCTTCTGGATCATTTGGGTCGCCCGTATACGTTGGTTCTGTCGGTGTATCTGGATCTTCCGTATCTTGCGCAGGGTTATCAATAATAGTGGTGGTCACCTTGTCATTGACAATGGATATGGCTGCGTACGCACGAGGATCGGAGTGGGTATAGTTGTCAATCTCAACCGTGTAAATCTCGTTACCTTCGGCAAGGTAGTCGTCTAAGGCATCTGCAGACACAGCCGTGCCTAATGAAATGCCATTCAAAGAGGCTTGAGGCGCAAAATCGTTGTCTCCCTGAACGATCGCACCCGAGCGCACTGCGGATCCGTCTGTGAAAGTGAAGTCAACCGTGCCCTCCTGCGAGTCTAGGCGAGAGTCATCGTTGAACACTCTTGTATTAGGGCTAAATGCCAGAGCGACATAATATACCTCACCACCCTCTGGCATCTGGTTCACTTGAATATAGTTACCATCACCGTCTTTTAGAGGCTCGCCATCTTCCCCAGCAGCAACAATCTTAATCAGCGTACGTGGTGGTGGATTAGGCAGTGGTTCAGGCTCTGGTTGCGGTTCAGGCTCTGGTTGCGGTTCAGGCTCTGGTTGCGGTTCAGGCTCTGGTTGCGGTTCAGGCTCTGGTTGCGGCTCAGGCTCTGGTTGCGGCTCAGGCTCTGGTTGCGGCTCAGGCTCTGGTTGCGGCTCAGGCTCTGGTTGCGGTTCAGGCTCTGGTTGCGGCTCAGGCTCTGGTTGCGGTTCAGGCTCTGGCACAATTAGCTGCGGCGTATCGTTAACCTCTTGACGAGCGGACACTTCCACTTCGACATCTCGAGTTTCGGTTACATAACCAGCGGTCACTTGACCTTCACCGGCAGTTCGTTGCTCTTCAACACCTTGCTGACTTGACGAGCTCAGCTCTTCCTCAGTTTGATTCGAATCACTGATAACTTGTGCACGTTCTTGAATGACCTGCTGCTGTTCCGCTGGCAATTGAAGATTTTGGCCGTCCGCACTTTGAAACTGCCCATCGATAATCGCTCTCTGCAAGGACTCAAATTGCCCTACAAGCTCATCAGGCAACCCTTCTAGAGCCTGAAGGGGAACAACGTCGTTATTTAGGGAGAATTGGGTATCGCCACCCAAAGAAATAGTTTTACCATCGATGGTTTCTACTGCAACGGTAGCACCCTCTTGAGTGATGATGGTTTCATTTAAATAAATTTGCGCGCCTTCCTCAACAACACGAACCTCCTGCGTATCTGAATTCAACACAAGAACTTCACCATTGATACCAATAACTCTACCCGCTGCAACAGCCATATCAGGCTCCCTCTAAATTAACTGAAATTAGACCTAATATAACAGGATAAAATAATGCTACTACTGTCCTAAAGGACAGTTTTTGGTAACACCAACCAAATCAACACTCCGAACACACCCTCACCCGCAATTGCCTACATTAACTTTCAATCAAGCGCCCTCATTACTGTCGCCTCCAAATTTCTTTAAAAAAACAAACAAACCTGACATAAATCAAAAAAACGCATACATTTTTACACAAAGTTACATTTACACTAATCTCTGTTACATAAAAATTTAAAATAACTACAATTGTTTCTTTCACAGGGTTAAGATTTGCGACTATCTGACGTCAAATATCGTTATCAAAAACTGGAAGCAACGGAATATTATGCTTATTAAATTATTGCCTTACTCAGCCATTTTGGCATCTATCGGCATGTCGAGCTTTGGCTTTTCTATGACCTTAGAGTCCGCTGTACGTGATGCTGTCGTTAACAACCCTGAATTTCGTACAGAGGTAAAACGCTACCACGCCTATCAGGCTGATATTCGTAGTGCCAAAAGTGGCTACTTACCATCGATCGATTTAAACGCTGGCATAGGCTACGAAGAAGTAGATAATCAGACTATTAATAACGAAGGCGACGGACTCATCCGTAAGGAGGCATCGCTATCTTTAACGCAAAACCTATTTAATGGCTTTGGCGATGTTAATGAAGTGAAACGCCAAGAATATCGCGCCAATGCTCAAGCATTTGCTGCCGTTGCGAGCGCTAATGATGTGGCGCTTGAAATGATCGAGTCGTATGTTGATTTGCTGAAGGAACAAGAGTTCCGTCAACTCGCTTTAGAAAACATGAGAACGCATCAGCAGATTTTTGAGCAAATCGTTCAACGTAATGATGCGGGTATTGGAGATCAAGTAGAGGTAGACCAAGCAAGTGCTCGTTTAGCCCTAGCTGAGTCGAACTACTCTGCAGCGCAAAACAATTATTTTGATGCACAAGCGCGTTTCAGAAGGGTTTTAGGCAGAGATCCAGACAATCTTTTGGTGAAGCCTGTATTTCTAAAATCACTACCTGATAATTTGGAGGACGCAACGGAGTTCGCACTAAACGAACACCCAACTCTACGTACCGCCAATAATGATGTTTTAGAAACAGAGTACCAATATAAAGCTGCAAGCCGCTTTCATTACCCTCGTGTTGATTTGGTAGTAGAACAGACATTTGACCACGACATCTCTGGCATTGAAGGTAAGGATCATAACTTTCAAGCTATGCTTCGCTTGAGCTACAACCTTTACAACGGTGGTGGTGATTCAGCGGATAAGGATCGCACTCAACATGAGTATCAAGAAGCTAATGAAGTACGCGACAACACTCGCCGCCAAGTCATCGAAAACTTACGCTACGCTTGGAACGCCAAAACCTATGTTGAGCAGCAACTCGACTATATAGAACAACATATCAAACTGACCTATGACACCCTTACCGGATACCGTAACCAGTTCACACTAGGCCGTCGTACGCTACTCGATTTACTTAACACTGAAAACGAATATTACAGTGCCACGCAAAACCTAATTAGCAGTGAATATGAGCTAATGAAAGCACAATATCGCGTTATGGCGGGTATGGGTACGTTATTGCCTAGTTTCGATCTGAATTATGATTTTATCGATGCTGATGAGCAGTTTGCGTACAATAATTAATATAGGGATTTCAGCTATGGATACTCGAATCAATAAACATCTAATCGGTCTATTGCTTGTCAGCAGCGTTGCGCTTACAGCTTGTAGCTCTCATCAAAATGCGCCGAACAGTGACGCTACTGCCCGTACAATAGTCACTGCGGAGGCTCTTGAACAATCATTCAAGCGTAACGTTTTGGCACATCGAGAGCAGGGAGCCATCGCAACTCAGTCCTTTGAAGCGCAAGTTCGCCATGCTGTACGTGATCACCTAAACTTAGATTTCACTTACCTCGCTAGCGCAGATAAAGAACAGTTAACCGCTGACTTATTACAAACGGATGCGAGACTGTCAGAATTTGTTCATGCCTCAAACCGCGGTAGCAACCTGGATCAGCTTTGGGCCTTACTTCCTGCACTGCCTGCACTTGAGCGACGCAAAGCCTTGAAGATTGCTTTAACAAGCCAGTTTGACGAGGCACCTGAATTAGCAAACGAGCGTATGGCTGAATTGATGGATCTGCAGTTAAATCGCCTATTTGGTGACTTCACAATCAGTCTGGATGCACTGACACCAGAAACCGAAGAGTTTGAAGGTATGCTTGTGGCAGGACTCAAAAGTGAAGGTTTCAACATCAGCGCTCGTCGTCCTTCTCTTATCCTAGAGTATTTTATTGATGCTTACGATAACGAAGGTGACATCGAAGTGATCGCTGACTTTGAGCTTAAAGATAGGAATGCCCAGACATTTCATACAGTTAGCAATATGACTACTTATAAAGCTAACAAAGAGGGTAATGCAGAACAAAAAGCATTTGATTTTCTAGCAAGCGACATTGCTGAGCAATTATTAGATAAAGCATTAACGCGCATCAACGCTGTCAACCAAGTTAAATAAAGGATTTTCTGCATGAAGTTTGTATGGCTGTCTCTTACTGCAACTGCTGCACTGTCAATAAGTATGTTGGCTCAAGCAGAACCTCAAAATCAAGATGTTCATTCTATAAAAGACAAAAACCTGTCTCCTAGTGATATCATTGAAATTTACGATGATCGAGATCAGGATATGACCGAGTCCTTTAAGGATCAATGTCAAAACTCTGAAGCACAGCAACCTGTTAATAGCATCGGTTGTGCTCTAGATTCAGACAATGACGGCGTCTATGATAAAAACGATCAATGTCCAGACACGATTAGCGGGCGCAATGTTAACTTTTTAGGCTGTGAAGTAGACGGTGATTATGACGGTGTCTTGGATGCCAATGATCGCTGTCCGCTTACTCCCTTAGGCACTAAAGTCGACGTTCATGGCTGTAAGTTGGTTAATGACTCAGATGGTGACGGTGTTTTAGACACTATGGACCTGTGTCCGGACACACCTGCAGGCATTGAAGTTAATCAAAACGGTTGTAAACCACGTACTTCGGTGTTGGTAAATATTGTATTTGATACCGGATCTTACGCTATTCGACCGGACCAAGAAAAGCGATTGCAAGATGACTTAGCGCCTCTTAAAGATTTGCGTGACGATGAGATGATTCTGATCACTGGTCACACTGATTATGTGGGTCGCGCTGCGGATAATATACAGCTGTCATGGAATAGGGCTCTCAGTGTTAAGGATTATTTGACGACTAACTCTGATATAGAACCTGCAAGTATCTATCTGCTAGGAAAAGGTGAGTCTGAACCTTTAGCCGATAATTCAATAGCAAGCGGTCGCCAAGAAAACCGTCGTATTGAATTAGAGGTTATGATAAAAGAAGAATTGCCTGCCGCGGCTGCAATGCAGACACCGCAGTAGTCGCTCCACAGTCACGGGACGTTGTACGGGTAAAAATGGACAGATTAAAGCACCACATTACAAAATGGACTTTGGTCATGTTGTTTGTCACTTTACCCGTACAAAGCGTATCGTTTGATAACATCATTTCTGAAAAAGAAATTTCTACGGCAAAACTAAAGTACGGTGTACTGGCTGTGCGCCGCATACAAGCACTACAAACACTTATCAGTGAAAACGCCAGTAAACCAGAAAGACTTCAGGTTAATTTGGTCAATGATTTTTTTAGTAAAGTGACATACATGGAAGATGAAGCGGCTTGGGGACAAAAAGATTTTTGGGCGACTCCTGCCGAATTTTTAGCGAAGGATAAAGGCGATGCAGAAGACTTTGCTATCGCTAAGTACTTTACTTTATTGGCCATGGGTGTAGACGAAAAAAAAATCTACTTTTCGTATGTAACAGCGACACGTATTAAACGCTCACATATGGTTTTGACCTATTTTAGAAACCCAAACTCTGAACCTTTGGTATTGGACAGTTTGACTGACCGCGTTTTAAAAGCCAGCGTGCGCTCGGATTTAATTCCGATTTACAGCTTCAATGCGCAAGATTTAAGGGACTCTTCGCAAGTCTCTAGCAAACAAGGGTTCGAGAGCTCTATGCATCAATGGGGACAAATGCGCGCTCGAATGAAACAAGGCATTTTAAAGTAGCACTGACCAAAAGGTATTCCGTAAAGGATAGATTATGAGTTTTAAATCCAACATTCTGATTTTTATAAGCCTGATGCTTGTGGTGCTATTGGTGGGTACTTTTGGTTTAAATATGTCCACGACACAAGCTTTTTTAGAAAAGCAGCTACAGTCCCACTCCTATGATACGGCCAACTCTCTAGGTCTCTCTTTAAGTGCGGTAGCTGACAATCCATCCAGCGCGCAAACTATGATCGATGCAGTATTCGACCGCGGTCATTTTGCTCGTATTGAGTTGCTAGATATAGACGGTCAGCCAGTTTACCAACGTAGCAATGACGCCATTAGCTCAGACATACCACACTGGTTTATTGAGCTTGTCGATATCAACATAGCGCCCTCTTCTGCCGTCGTGCAACGGGGCTGGATGCCTATTGGTAAACTAAAAGTACAAGCACATAAAGGCTATGCCTATATTGAATTGTGGCTGGTATTTAAAAGCCTTGTACAGTGGTTTTTAATTGCGGCAGCTATATTTTTGACAAGCGCTTATATTGCGGTTCGCCTGTTACTTCGTCCGCTAAAAAGAGCCCAAAAACAAGCTCATGCGATCGCTAATAAAGAGTATATTTTACAGGACCCGCTCCCTAAAACAACGGAGTTCCGCCAACTCGTCAATGCCATGAACGGTATGGTGACTAAGCTACAACAAGTATTCACCCGCGAAGCGCAAGTAGCCGAAAAACTACGTTCTATGGCATATCAAGACAGTGTCACAGGGTTGTATAACCGCCACTATTTCGATATGACATTTAGCAGCATTGTCGACGAAGACCAGACGACCGCTCAAGGTACTGTTTATCTTTTGCGTATCAATGGTTTAAAAGAGTTTAACACGCATTATGGCTATCAATTGGGTAACGAACTGGTCAAACATTTAGCACGTATATTTCGTACGACGTTAAGTACGACGGATGGGGTATACGTCCGCTTAAATGGTATTGAATTGATTGCGTTATTGCCCAACACCAAACCTAGCTCGATACAAAAGAATGCTGATCAATTGCTTTTAGCCACCAAAACATTGCGTGAAGAGCTCAACTTAGAAGAAATGCCTATAGAGCTTACAGCCGCTATTGCTCGCTATACACCGAACGAGTCGAAATCTAAGATGTTTAGTCAACTAGACTTTTTAATCCAGCAAGCTGGCGAAGTTTATAATGACTCGGTTCAAGTACAGCGAGAAGATGCTCAACGTGCATTTAATAACGATCAGTGGCAGCAACTCATTGATACGGCGATTGTTGAACGTCGCTTTAAGCTGTTTAAACAAGATGCGTTCAACCTTGAAAAGGCAACATATGAAAGTGAGTTGCTAGTACGTATGATAGGTGATGACGGTAAAATTCAATCCGCTGCTTACTTTATGCCTGCCGTTGAGCAGCTCCGAATGGAAAGCAAAATTGATCAGTTGGTATTACGACTGGTCACTGAACACTTACAGTCTGAGCAAAGTAGCACAGTTTATTCCATTAACCTTAGTAAATCGCTGCTATTAAGTAGCAACGCTTTTGATCAGTTAGTTCCTCATTTAGAACAAGCACGCGGCGCTAAATTGGCCTTTGAGTTCCCTGAAAGCGCAGTCTACAACAATCTCGCTGCCTGTAAAAATATCTTTAATGTATTGCGCCAATTTGGATTCAAGGTGGGGATTGATCGCTTTGGCATTCAAGTCGCTGACTTGCAATATTTGAAAACCTTACAGCCAGATTATATAAAATTGGACGCCTCATTTAGCGATCAGATTGAATCTGATGCCAGCACTAACTCTTACGTTGAAAGTATCTGTGAAGTTGCTAGCAACCTAGACATTGATGTCTTCGCTATGTCGATCGAACAAGAAGCCCAGCTTGAAGCCTTCAAGAGTTCAGGCGTTCGCTATTTCCAAGGCTATTACTTCAGTACTCCGATCCCATTATGAGCACAGAATCCTTAGAAGCCGTTAGCAACGCTGAACACATCGAGGCGCATGATCCACTGCTAGAGTGTTTGATTGCTTATACAAAGCTGACACAAACGCCTTATACGAAAGACGCACTAACCGCTGGGCTACCTCTTAACTCGGATGTCATCACACCCGATCTCTTTAAGCGGGCAGCCAAGCGGGCGGGCCTCAAAGCCAGCTTTAAACCGCGCACGCTCAAGCAGATCTCGCGACTTGTTCTGCCATGTATTTTAACCCTAAAAGATAATACCGCCTGTGTTCTACAGGAAATTGACCAAGAGAACGGTACAGCTCAGGTTATTTTTAGCTCAGCACCCGACGGCTGGAAAAGTGTTTCCTTAACATCTTTAGAAGATGTTTACCTTGGCTATGCCATTTATCTAACGCATACACAACACCAGAGTGGCTCTTCGGAGCAACTCGTTCACACAGATGAAAAACACTGGTTTTGGTCATCTATCTGGCGCAATCGCGCTATGTACCGAGATGTGGTGGCGGCATCATTTGTTATCAACTTGTTTGTCTTGGCCAACCCACTCTTCGTCATGAACGTGTATGACCGTATTGTGCCAAATAATGCAATGGAATCTCTTTGGGTGTTGGTGCTTGGCATCACGGTCATTTACCTTTTCGACCTCGTCCTAAAGTATTTACGCTCCCACTTTCTCGAAGTGGCGGCCAAAAAAAGTGATGTGCAAATATCGTCTAAACTCTTTGAGCAAACACTCGGCCTCACCGCTGCAGGCCGCACTGGCACTGTAGGCAGTTTTGCCAACAAGCTAAAAGAATTCGACAGTATTCGTAATTTCATTACTTCAAGTGCTATTTCAGCGTTAGTCGACCTGCCTTTCGTGACGATCTTTTTAGCCGTTATTTTCTATCTTGCTGGGCAGATTGTGTGGGTACCGATTGGCATAATTCTACTTATGGTGGCCTACAGCCTTATTATGCGTAAACCTATCCAGCGCAGCATTGAGGCTACTTATGAAGCGCAGGATCAGAAAAACAGTGTGTTGATTGAGTCGCTGTCGACCATGTCCACAGTAAAGGCCTTGGGCGTTGAATCAAAGATGCAATGGAAATGGGAACAAGCCGTAGGCGAAATCGCTCGCACGAGCCTGAAGTCCAAAATGATGCAAAGCTCGATCTCGCGTATGACGGGCTACATGCAGCAGATGAGTACTGTGCTAATAGTGCTGACAGGCGTGTACCTCATTGCTGATGGTAACCTAACGCTGGGTGGGTTAATTGCAACAGTGATTCTAAGTCAGCGCGCAATATCTCCCATGAGCCAAGTCGCAGGATTGCTTGGTAGCTATCAACAAACCAAAACCGCCTATAACTCTCTCAACGACTTAATGGCGAAAGACATAGAACGCCCAAGCAATAAGCGTTTTATCGAGCATCCGAACTTTGAAGGCTCCATTGAATTTATCGATGTCACCTTCACCTATCCTGATGAGTCTCAACCAACACTTAAAAATGTCTCGTTTAAAATCAATCAGTTCGAAAAAGTAGGTATCATTGGTCGCATTGGATCAGGTAAGTCGACAATCGAGAAGCTTATTCTTGGCTTTTACAAAGTCGATTCAGGCAACATTTTGATTGATGGTATTGATATTAATCAACTAGACCCTGCGGAGCTACGTCGCAACATTAATTATGTACCGCAAGATGTCGTACTATTTCGCGGCAATGTGCGTGAAAACATCGCCTACCGTGCGCCTTACGTGGAAGATGATGTCATCCTTCGGGCTTCGCGTTTAGCGGGAGTCGATGCTTTTATCAAACGCCATTCAGCTGGTTATGGCCTTCAGGTAAATGAAAATGGTCAAAACCTTTCTGGCGGCCAACGTCAAAGTATTGGTATCGCTCGAGCTTTACTACTTGATGCACCTTTTCTATTAATGGACGAGCCAACCAATACGATGGATGGCACCACTGAACAAGCATTAATCAAGAACCTCAAACAAGCGAAACTCAACAGCACCTTTTTATTGGTCACCCATAAAATGAGCTTAATGGCATTGGTTGACCGCTTGCTGGTTCTGGAAGACGGCGCGATCGTCGCCGATGGTCAAAAAGAGCATGTACTTGAATACCTGAAGAAACGAAATGGTGCGCCTGCCAAAAGTGAGGCCAACGAATGAAGTCTAAACATTTAAATAAACAACTTTCCAGTGATGATATTGAGTTCGTCTCGAGTTTAAGCCAGGCCGCCTTGGAAAGACCAAAACGTTACTCTACTCTGATTACTTGGACCATATTGTTAGCCGTTATTTGGCTCATTTTTTGGGCTAATATGGCAGAGTTAGATAAAATCATACGCGGCTCGGGTAAGGTTGTTCCATCTAATAAAGTACAAATTGTCCAAAATTTAGAAGGTGGGATTATCAGTGAGATCTTGGCGTCTTCCGGTGATATCGTTAAGCAAAATCAGACTCTGATTCTGCTGGATAATACCCAGTTTGCCAGCTCATTCAGCGAAAAGCTGCTGGAAATGCAAGCATTGAAAGCTAAGGCCGCTCGATTGACGGCAAAGACCAAGCAAACTGAGTTCGTTACACCTGAAACCTACGAATCCAACTTTGAAAAGCAGTTTTATCTGCGTGAGCAAAGCTTGTTTCATGAGCAAGAAAAACAGGAAAAAATCGCGATAGAAATTATTCAGCAACAAATCGTACAGCACAAAACGGAACTCGACAATGCACGCGAGCAGCTAGACCAACTACGTAACTCTCTTGCACTTCTAGATCAAGAAATCGAAATGACCAAACCCTTAGTTGAGCGTGGATTTGCTTCAGAAGTTAGTTTGCTCAAAACACGCCGTGAACGGAATGATACGTTTGGTAAGCTGAATTCCATCGAACAATCGATACCAAAATATCGAGCAGTAATCGAAGAAACTCGACAAAAAATCGCTGAAATTCGCCAAAAAGGCCGTAACGATGCCCAAGAATCCCTAAACGATACCTTAGCTCGTATCTCACAGCTGGAAAATATTAATGTAGCACTGCAAGACAAGGTTCAACGCACAAATATTCAATCGCCAGTCAGCGGTGTCATTTCAGAGATGCTCGTAAATACACTTGGGGAAGTAGTACAACCAGGTAGTAATTTAGTAAAAATCGTCCCTATTGAGGATTCACTGATCTTAGAGACGCGTGTTCAACCTTCTGACATAGGATTCATCAAAAAAGGATTGCCTGCTAAAGTGAAATTTACTGCGTACGACTTCGCTATCTATGGCGGGCTTGATGGCGTTGTAGAACAAGTTTCAGCCGATACTATAACCGATGAGGAAGGTAAAAGTTATTACATCGTTAAGATTAGAACAAAACGAAATCATCTTGGTGATAAGCTAAATCCACTTAATCTGATGCCAGGAATGATGGCTAGCGTAGATGTCATAGTGGGGAAACACACAATACTGGATTACTTACTTAAACCCATCCTAAAAACGAAAGAGCTTGCATTAAGAGAATCTTAATGGATAGGAATATACGTTAAACATGGAAAAAGTAAATATCTTCACTCTACTTACTACGCAACCACGTGAGTTCACTGCTTGGCTAGCATATTTTCGATCCTGTTTTATCACTTCGAAATTAAAATTAATTCCACCCGGATCACAGATTGTTTTGTTTCATATCCATCAATTGGTTGACCAAAAAGAAATGCTTATTGAATGTATTCATAACTATCCAAGTGTTATTGTTGTTAGTGATCATCACCGAACTGAAGAAGGTATTGAGCTATTCAGGTTAGGCATTAAGGGTTATATACCTAAAACTCTTTCAGCGGTTCAACTTGAACAAGTACTTCAGACAGTTAAACAAAACAATATTATGATTGGACATGAGGTGATGAGTGCTTTAATTAAAGGTACCCAGCAGTCATCACCTGATTTAGAGCAGTGGAAAGAAACACTCACGTCTCGAGAACTAGAAACTGCAGAAGCTATTTTACAAGGACTCAGTAATAAACAAATAGCCAAAAAAATGAGCATCTCTGAGCGTACCGTAAAATCTCATGTCAGAAATCTGTTTGATAAATTCAATGTTAATGATCGTCTAGCACTAGTACTAAAGATTTCAGGAAAGCTACCCCATTAATTAAAATTATAAAGCTAATATTTCATTATTTTATAAGAAAAATATTAGCTTTAGTAATTTGACTTTTAACTAACTATTCGACCGTGACGCTCTTGGCTAAATTCCTAGGCTGGTCGACATCGGTGCCTTTTACCACGGCGACATGGTACGACAACAGTTGCAACGGGATAGTGTGTACGATTGGCTCAAGCACTTCTTCCACCCACGGAATTTCATTGTAATGAATGCCTTCGGCTTGCGCGAAGCCTGTTTCTTTGGCGCCAAATACAAACAGTTCGCCACCACGGGCACGCACTTCTTGTAGGTTCGACTTCAGTTTGTCGAGCATCTGATTATTCGGTGCAACGGTGATGATCGGCATGGTTTCGTCCACCAGCGCTAATGGGCCATGCTTCAATTCACCAGCGGGGTAAGCCTCGGCGTGAATGTAACTGATTTCTTTCAGTTTTAATGCCCCTTCTAGTGCAATCGGGAACATCGGGCCACGACCTAGGAACAAAGCGTTATGCTTATTGGCAAAGTGTTCAGACACCAATTTAATCGCGCTGTCTTGTTTGATCGCTGCATCGACATAGGCAGGTAACGAGCGCAGCGCATGCACTAATGCCGTGTGTTTATCATCGCTTAATTCGCCCTTCTCCGCGGCAATAGCTATTGATGTAATCAATAGCGCCGTCAACTGAGTAGTGAAGGCCTTGGTTGAAGCAACGCCGATTTCCGTACCGGCGCGTGTTAACAGTGTCAGATCTGATTCGCGCACTAATGTGGAAGACGGCACATTACAAATGGCCAACGTTGTCAGATAACCCAGTCCCTTAGCCATACGCATGGCCGCCAAAGTGTCGGCCGTTTCACCGGACTGTGACAGCGTCAGGAACAAGGATTTTTTCGGTACGGCCACTTTGCGATAACGGTACTCGCTCGCCACTTCTACCGAACAAGGAATATTGGCCAGCTCCTCAATCCAGTATTTAGCCACCATGCCGGCGTGATAACTGGTACCACAGGCGACGATATGTATATTTTCCACATCTTTCAAAAACGCCGAATCGGCACCAAAACTACTGGTTAATACGCGATCTTCGCTAATGCGACCCTCTAAACAGGCAGCAATCACTTTCGGTTGTTCGTAGATTTCTTTAAGCATGTAGTGGCGGAATTCGCCTTTGTCTGACGCGTCTACGTGATGATTAAATACACTAATAGGGCGCTCTTGCACTTGATCATTAGCGTCGAAAACCGTGATTTGATCACGCGTCAGTTCCACCACATCGCCTTCTTCAAGGAAGATAAATTGGTCTGTCACATGCAACAGCGCTAGCTGGTCCGATGCGACGAAGTTTTCTTCAATACCGACTCCCACCACCAGCGGGCTGCCTTTACGAGCCGCAATCAGGCGGTCATTCTCATGATTCAGAGTCACGGCAATGGCAAAGGCGCCATGCAAGTGTTTTAGCGCATTCTTAACTGCTTGCAGTAAATCCGGCTCTGTTTTCAGGGCATTGTGGATTAAGTGAACAATCACTTCAGTATCGGTTTGCGAACGAAATTCGTAGCCCAGTTCAATCAAGTTACGGCGTAGGGTCTCATGGTTTTCAATGATGCCATTGTGCACCAAGGCCAAATCGTCACCTGAAAAATGAGGATGTGCGTTCTCTTCCGTCGGTTTACCATGTGTTGCCCAACGAGTGTGAGCGATGCCCATCTTGCCGTCTAATGGCGCACTTTCGAACTTATCTTTTAGTGCTTGCACTTTACCTACAGCACGATGCGCACGTACGCCAACTTCATTATTGATGGCCACACCAGAGGAGTCATAACCGCGATATTCTAGGCGTGACAAACCTTCTAATAAAATTTTCGCAACATTACGCTGGGCAATAGCGCCGACGATACCACACATATTATTTCTCCTGCTTAGTCGGACGCGCCCAACCATCTTTGTTTGTTTGTTTTGCTCGGGCAAAGGCCAATTGATTTTCCGCCACAGCTTTGGTGATGGTGGAACCTGCGGCAATGGTTGCACCTGCTTGAATTTCAACGGGCGCGACTAACGCTGAGTTTGAACCAACAAACACACCGTCGCCGATGATCGTTTGGAATTTGTTCACACCATCATAATTGCAAGTAATGGTGCCTGCGCCAACATTTACATCCGCCCCCATTTGCGTGTCACCGACGTAGCTTAGATGATTAACCTTACTGCCTTCGCCGATAAACGCTTTTTTTGTTTCAACGAAGTTGCCTATTTTGGCTTTATTGGACAGCACTGTGCCTGGGCGCAAACGCGCGAATGGACCCAGATCACAGTGTGCACCAACTTGGCTGTCTTCAATCATAGTATTGGCTTTAATGACGGTGTTGTCCGCTACTGTGCAGTTTTTCAACACACAGTTAGGGCCCACTTCTACGTTTTTACCCAATGTCACGACACCTTCAAAAACACAGTTCACATCAATAATACAGTCTTGCCCAGTGGTTAGCTTTCCACGAATATCGATACGCTGCGGGTCCATTAGGGTTGCGCCAGAACGCATCAATTGTTCCGCTTGTTGCTGTTGCCAAACACGCTCTAAGGTTGCCAATTGCACACGATCGTTAACACCACTGACTTCCGACGCTTGCTCTGGGTGAACCGTTACGATTTCAACACCTTGCTCTGCCGCCATGGCAATAATATCGGTTAAATAATACTCGCCTTGGGCATTGTCGTTGGTCAGTGCATTCAACCAGTGCTGCAACTTCGCATTCGGCGCCAATAAAATACCGGTGTTTACTTCGTTGATTAAAAGCTGCTCTGGTGACGCGTCTTTTTGTTCGACAATGGCGGTCACAGCACCTTGTGTATCACGCACGATACGCCCGTAGCCAACGGGGTTATCCAGCTTAATGGTCAGCAGTACCAGAGTGTTATCGTTAGATAGAGACAACATACGCTCCAGCGTAGAACGCTGAATCAAAGGAACATCACCGTATAGGGTCAACGTGGTACCGTTTTCGCTTAGGAACGGCGCTGCTCGACGTAGCGCATCGCCGGTACCTTGAGGATTGTCTTGCCATACGATATTGGCAGAAAAATCCTGACAAGCTTGCTCAACCTGTTCACCTTGATGGCCAACCACTAAATGTAACTGAGCATTGCTTAAGCCTGTTGCCGTAGCCAGTACGCGACGTACCATCGCTTCACCACCAATTTTATGAAGCACCTTAGAATAGGCTGATTTCATTCGGCTTCCCTTGCCTGCAGCAAGGATCACAATATCCTGTGTCATAGAGCGCTTACCCACTATTTAATCGTCATCTTTAATTGAGCTGTATTAGACCTTTTGTTCAACTTTGTCGCAATTCGTTTTGTCATAAAATTTTTGACAAGTAAGCGTCATAATCTTGTCCATTGCACATGCGCTGGATCATAGAGCCCGCTAAAAAAACTATGCTAGCATCACGTTCTTTAAATCTACTTCTTGGCATCATAAGGACAGTGTATGTACGAGATTATTCATCACGGCGCAAAAAGTGGCGTCACAGGGTCGTGTCATGAGCTGATCTTAGACGAACATAACAGCTTGCTGGTAGATTGCGGATTATTCCAAGGAGCGGAAACGTCTGATAATGGCGCCAACGCGCATACTCTCAGTATTGAATTTGATGCATCACGTATTCAAGGACTGATCGTCACTCATGTACACATAGACCATATTGGACGCATCCCTTATTTATTGGCGGCAGGGTTTAATGGCCCGATCTTTTGCTCCATTCCAAGCGCGAAGTTACTCCCTCTGGTGATTGAAGATGCATTAAAAGTGGGTGTCACTCGTAACCGGAGCATTATCGAGGCCTGCTTAACAAGACTCAGATCACAGGTTGTGCCGCTCGATTACGAAACTTGGCATGATGCACCGCTGCTCACTTCATTTCAGGGGCACTGTCAGCTTAAGCTATCGCCCGCTGGGCATATTTTAGGCTCAGCTTACGCCACGGTTCGCATACAGCAAGATAAACCATGGGACATCGTCTTTTCAGGGGACCTCGGCGCACCTTATGCACCTCTGTTAGACGCTCCTAAATCGCCGTGCCGAGCAGATCAGCTGGTACTGGAAAGCACTTACGGTGATCGTCACCATGAAGACCGACATCACCGTCGTCAGCGCCTACAAGCCTCAATGGAAGGCGCACTCGCGGATGGTGGTGTGGTGTTGATTCCGGCTTTTTCCATCGGGCGTACACAAGAGTTGCTCTATGAAATAGAAAGCATCATCCATGATCATGCTGAGCAATGTGTGAGCCACACTACGACAGGAAAAGCCATACATTGGCACGAGCTAGATATTATTGTTGACTCACCATTGGCTAGCCAATTCACTGACGTCTATCGAGAATTAAAGCCCTATTGGGACCAAGAAGCTCAGCAGCGCTTACATCAAGGTCGGCACCCTCTCGATTTTGAACAGCTGACTACCATTGACGATCATGCGCTGCATGAGCAAACGGTTGCCTACTTAGCACTACAAAAGCGCCCTGCTGTTGTTATTGCCGCGTCTGGCATGTGTGCGGGTGGGCGCATTGTCAATTATCTGAAAGCTCTATTAGGCGACGCACGTAACGATGTTGTGTTTGTTGGCTATCAAGCTCAAGGCACTCCGGGAAGAGACCTATTGACGTACAATAATCGAGATGATGGATACGTCATGTTAGATGGCCAACGCTACCCGATTCGAGCAAAGGTTTGGCAAATTGGAGGTTATTCGGCCCATGCTGGGCAACAAGATTTGGTACGCTTTGCCAGTGGAATGCGTCAGCCTCCAAAAAAGATCCATTTAGTGCACGGCGAACATGATGCAAAGTTGGCACTGCAACAGGCACTGCAAGCCAAGCTTGATCATGTTGAGGTGGTACACTAAGCAAAAAGCCCCTGTATGGCAGCATACAGGGGCTTTATATCATTTATACCGATCGCGTTTGCTGGATACTAAACGGCCTCGACAATGCGCCCTTTTGCTGAAGCAAACGCTTTGTCACCCTCTTCTCCCATCGCTTGACCGCCTGCTACAAAAGCATCTCTAACATTCAGACCTAGGAAGTTAAGGAAGGTCTTAACGTACGGTAGTTGATGATCGTATGGTGTATTTTCTAGGAAGCTACCACTTGCAGAGAAGATGTATGCGTCTTTATTCACCAAGCCAACTGGGCCTTCTTCTGTGTATTTAAACGTACGGCCAGCACGGGCGATGTAATCAAAATACGATTTTAGCGTAGATGGAATGCTGAAGTTATAGATCGGAGCACTGACGGCAACGACATCGGCCGCTTCTAACTCTTCAATTAATTCATCGCCGATGGCAACGATCGCTTTCTGCTCGGCGCTGCGATCTTCTTCAGGTGTAAACAGTGCCGCCAATGTTTCACTGGTAAAATGTGGCAGTGGCTTCGCATTAACATCGCGAATGACAACTGTGCCATTAGGATTTTGCGCTTGCCACTGTGCCACAAAAGCATCCGCTAGTTGGCGTGATTTTGAGTTGTCACCGGATGCACTTGAATCAATTCGTAGTAACGTTGTCATGAGTAATCTCCTAATATATTTGCTGAAGCTTTGCTTCAAATTTGTTCGATGCGCCCATATTAGAACCAGTTTTTCTGATATAAAAGCGTAAGTTTTTGACGATTTGCATCGAAAAATACGATATAAAAGAAGGTAAATACGAACTACGTGGAAGATTCTCTATGAAAGCTCCAAGAGTGACGTTAGAACAATGGCGCGTTTTACAGGCCGTTGTTGATAAAGGGGGCTTTGCTCAAGCCGCCGAAGCATTACACAAAAGCCAGTCCTCAATCAGCTACACCGTTGCTAAATTACAGGAGCAGCTAGGTTATCCGCTGCTTACGATTGATGGTCGTAAAGCCAAGTTAACCGAGCGTGGCGAAGTATTATTACGACGTTCACGTCATTTAATTAGAGAAGCCATCGATTTAGAAGAACTGGCTCACACGCTCGGGCAAGGCTGGGAACCTGAAATCGAGCTGGTAGTGGATGAGGCCTTTCCGACGCCTGCGTTACTCAGAGCCTTAAAGGCTTTTGAACCTCAGAGCCAAGGCACGTTGGTTCAACTAAAAGAAGTCGTACTCAGTGGTGCTCTGGATACGCTTTCACAAGGCTCACCGGATTTAGTATTAAGTGGCATGGTGCCAAAAGGTTATTTGGCGGACCCTATTGTTGAAGTCGAAATGATCGCGGTAGCGGCACCTGATCACGCTTTATGTGCCGAAGAGGGTGTTATCAGTAACGAACGCCTGAAAAAAGAACTGCAAGTCGTTATTCGCGATTCTGGCCAAGAAAGTTCTATTGACCAAGGATGGCTAGGTGCTGATCGCCGCTGGACGGTTTCCAGCGTGCAATCTGCTTATGAAGTCGTGGCTTCAGGCGTCGGCTTCGCTTGGTTGCCGATGGCCGATTTGCGCGACGCATTAGAATCCGGCCGTTTAAAAAAATTAGAATTAGAATCCGGTGGCGAGCGTAATTTCCACATGTACGCAATCTTTGGCAAAGGCGAGCGCACCGGCCCAGCCACACGTCTGTTTGTGGAGCTGTTACAACAGTCCTGTGCGCAATGCACGGATCTTCGCCGTTAACGGCGATCATTACATACGTGGGTAAGGCAACGCCTTACCCACCATTTCCAATTATTTTAAACGCTTTAACGCAATGCGTTTACGCTGCACATCCACTTCGATCACCTGCACTTTCACCACTTCGCCGATTCGTACTTCGTCACGCGGATCTTTGACGAAGCGATCTGCCAATTGCGAAATATGAATCAGACCATCTTGATGAACACCTAAGTCCACAAAGGCACCAAACGCCGCAACATTGGTCACAACGCCTTCGAGACTCATCCCCTCTTGCAAATCTTCGATCTTGTTCACCGCTTCATCAAAGCCTGCGTACTTAAACTCAGGACGTGGATCGCGCCCCGGTTTGGCAAGTTCTTGCAGGATGTCTTGGAAGGTATATTGGCCTTGCTCAGCAGCGGCAGGGGCCGTCTTTAAACGCGCTATGCCCTCTGGATTACCGACCAATGCGTTAAGCTCAAGATCAATCGATCGAGCGAGACTCTTGATAACGCTATAGGACTCTGGGTGCACAGCGGAGGTATCAAGAGGCTCACTGCCGCCACGAATACGTAAAAAGCCCGCACATTGCTCAAACGCTTTTTCTCCAATGCCTTTGACCTTTTTCAACTGCATACGGCTACTAAAGCCGCCAACTTGCTCGCGAAACTCAACAATATTTTGCGCCATACGTTGTGTTAAACCCGATACATACGTGAGCAATGATACCGAGGCTAGGTTTAAATCCACCCCTACTGCGTTCACACAATCCTCCACCACGACACTTAGCGCATCGCCTAGCCGATTGGCTTTTACATCGTGTTGGTACTGACCAACGCCTATCGCTTGCGGGTCAATTTTCACCAGTTCAGCAAGCGGGTCTTGGAAACGTCGCGCGATGGAGATTGCCCCTCGAATCGTAACATCCAATTCTGGGAATTCTTCAATGGCGACAGGCGATGCCGAATAAACGGAAGCGCCCGCTTCTGATACGATGACGCAGCGGCAGTTTAACGATCTTTGCTGAATCATGTCTTCGGCCAAGGTTTGTGTTTCCCGAGACGCCGTACCATTACCGATCACGAGCCACTCGATATTATGTGCTTGGATAACCTGCGCGAGCTTTGCTTGTGCTTCGGTTGCCTTGTTTTGAGGTGCATGCGGGTACACCACACCGTAGTCTAATAATTGGCCATATTCATCGACCGCGGCCCACTTCACACCATTACGAAACCCAGGGTCTAATGCTAACGTTCGCTTCGCTCCAGCTGGCGCAGCCATAAGCAAATCTTTTAAATTGTTTTGAAATACTTCAATCGCACCCTTTTCCGCTAACTCTTTTAGCTCTGCAAGTAAGTCCGATTCCAATTTAGGCTGTATTTTTTCAAGCCACGCTTTTTCTAACCAGGCAAGTTTTTCTTTACTCGGCGTACGTTCTTTAAGTTCTGGAAAACCCAGTGGAATCGTATTGACTGTGTTATTTAGGGGGTAAGGCAACGCTTCATCGGATTCAATTGCTAGCTTTAATATACTTTCTTTTTTCCCCCGAAATAATGCCAGCAATCGATGAGGCGGGCATTTTTTAAGCGCTTCACGATAATCAAAGTAGTCACGAAACTTTTCCCCTACTTCTTTTTTACCACGCATCACTTTACTGACTAACACACCTTCTTTTTGAAGAAATAACTTACCTTGCTGCAAGGTGTGAATATTCTGGGATAATTTCTCAACAATAATATCCGAAGCGCCTGCTTTCGCCTCCGCTAATGAAAGCGGCTGTTTAAAGCTCGCTTTGGTTTGCTCATAGTGCTGTTGCGCTAACGCTGCACCATCACGCCATAATGCAATGGAGAACGGCAGCAAACCTAGCTCAATGGCGCTATCGGCTTTGGTTTTACGAGTCTTTTTAAACGGCGCGTAAATATCTTCTAACTCGGTTTTACTGCTCGCTTTTTCGACAGCACTAAAAACTGAAGCAGGAATATCAGGCAGCTCTTTTAATAACTCTACAATTGCTATGCGACGTTTCTCTAACTCCACTAAGTACAGCCAACGGCCATGGAACTCGCGTAATGTCTCATCCGTCATAGCACCCGTTACCTCTTTACGGTAGCGTGCAATAAACGGTACGGTCGCCCCCTCTTCAAATAATGAAAGGATGTTTTTAACCGTTTTTTCTGGGGTCGAATATTCTTTTGCTAAGGTCTTTAACAAGATATTAATCAATGTGGTCATATTATTTACTTAAAAATGAAGAGAGTTAGCATATTAAGGAATTTTTTATTAAACTAGTCGGTCAGTATTGATACGAATACTCTATTTAATGCTATTCTTAGCAAGACAAATTCTTGTAAGTTGGATTTAAGCTTACCTGTTTATAAAACCAAAGAAAAACACAGTTTTGGATGGATTTCTGTTCTGTGTTCGCGTTGATTAATGCGTTTCAGATTATTAGGGGAAACCATGAGCTTATTAGCAGAGCTAGCCGGAAACAAAGCCAAAGCACGTGCAGCGGCAAAAGAGTTAACCATTCCACAGTTAGAGAACCTAATCGAAGGGTTCAATAATGCGTTGGTTAAAATGCAAGAAGACGAGCAAGCACGTCAAGCTGAAGTCGAAGAAAAATCACGCCAAGCGGCCGATATCGCTAAGCTAATTGAAGCAAGCGGCTTAACGCTTGAAGAGATCGCTGCGCTAAGCGGTGCTCGCAGCAACCCAACCAAAGGCAAAACGGTAAAACCTAAATACCGTATTGAATGGAATGGCGAAACCATCGAGTGGAGTGGCCGTGGTCGCACACCGAAGGCATTCCAAGAGTATTTGGATGCGGGCAACTCTCGCGAGTCTGCAGAGATCAAATAACGCTGCACAGTTAAATAAAAAAACCGACGCGTGCGTCGGTTTTTTTATGTCTCACAATGACCAATTAGTCAGTGATTTTGGTATAGATCAAATCCCAGACACCATGGCCTAAACGCTCACCACGCTGCTCGAATTTCGTCAATGGACGCCATTCTGGACGTGGGTGATATTGGTTTTTACCGGCTGCGTTTTCATAGTTCTTTTGCTCTTCCATCACTTCCAGCATGTGTTCAGCGTAAGCCTCCCAATCTGTCGCCATATGGAAAGCACCACCTACTTTCAATACATTGGCCACTTGCTGTGCAAATAACGGCTGTACGATGCGGCGTTTGTTATGCTTCTTTTTGTGCCATGGATCGGGGAAGAATAACTGAAAAGTCGACGCTTGACCTTGTGGTAAGCAATCAGCCATCACTTCGATGGCATCGTGACAGTACACTCGAATGTTATTGACGCCTGCTTCGGCTGCCAACATCATCAATTTTGCCACACCTGGCGGGTGCACTTCGATACCAATAAAATCTTTTTCAGGGGCGTTTTTGGCCATTTCAACCAACGATGCGCCCATACCAAAGCCTACTTCAAGCACGACGTCGGATGTACGACCGAACACATCTTCGTAAGCGATACGACCATTGACAACGTCCAAACCATAGACTTCCCAATTGGCGTCATAGGCTTTTTGCTGCCCATCTGTCATACGACCACCGCGTACAACAAAACTGCGTATTCTGCGTTGTTTTACTTCTGTATCTGTTGGGTTTTGTTCGTCTTGCATGGAGTTGCCAATCTCAAATTCTAAATTAGGCGCGTATGGTACTAAAATCGAATAAAAATGTCTGTTAATTCACCACATTCTTATGTGGCTTAAAGAAACCAATTAGCAGCACGAACCAACCGCTTAAGTACAGCACACCGCCAATCGGCGTGACGGCGCCCAGCAGACGAATATCTGTTAGCGTCATAACGAAGAGCGAGCCTGAAAACAACAGATTACCCAAGGTAAAAAGTTTCACAGACCATAGAAATCGCGCACTGACGGCCATCAACACAACAGCTAAAATACCACCTAAGCTGTGGTACATCATATATTGGCTAGCGGTTTGCCACCAAGCTAGGTTCTGCTCGGCAACGATCTGCTTTAAACCATGAGCTCCGAAAGCCCCGGCGGCAACAGAAATAAAGGCTTGAAGCGTAGCGATCGCACCCCAACGCTGCTGAACACGGGAAAGCTGCATGTTGAACCTTGTTGCTTGATCTAACAAACGTCAGAATTATTGAAATACATTCAGGTAACCGTTACTGCCAATGGCGTAGTAGGTATTACCCGCACCAAACGCCAACGCAATGACTGCGGCTCCGGTTGGACGCATTGTGTCTTTTAGATGCATATCCCAAGACTGAGCCACCTCACCTGTCATGACATTGACTAGATTTACACGACGGTTTTGTTGTCCCAGCAGTAGGTTTCGGTTGTTGTTTGAAAACACGGCTTGGCTGATGGTGACATTACGAGATTGTAGTTTGCCGGTATCGATTTGACTGACTTCTGCACCGGTCAATGTCGACCACACTTTAGCATCCCCCAATTGCGCGGCTGCGAACACATAAGCACCGTCGCCAGACAGCTTTACTGTTGCGATATTGTTATCTAATTGCCAACGGTGTTTGACTTCACCGGTTGTTAGATCCCACAAAATGACCTGGTAAAGATCATCGCCTGTAACACCATATCTGCCGTCAGGCGTCACATCAACAGAACGCACAATGGCGCCAGTACGAAGGGTTTGTCGGATGCCCCCGTTCTTAACATCAAAGTAACGAGCCGTTTGATCATCCATACCGACCAACGCGAAATCACCATTACGCGTAAGCTTGAGCGTTTTCACGTCACCCGGCGTATTCCAAAAGCCCAGCGATTGCCCTGTTACGGTACTCCATAGCACCATCGTACGTGCGCTACCCGTAGCGGCAAAATCGCCACTGGGATCAATGTCTACACTGATTAATGGCGTCGCCTCACCTGCAGCATGGTTCCAATTATATACTCGCCGAGAAGGATTGTTTTCCCAGTAGCTGCCGCCATGCTGAATGGAGCCAATCAAAGACGCACTACCGTTGTCACTCAGCGCAGCAGAATACAGACCTTGTACCGCCATCGAACTGGTTGTCACTGGGTCCTCTGCTGAACATGCCCCTAGCAGGGCTAACGTAGCACCTGCTAATGCAACATGTTTAAGCGCTTTCGCTGTGCGCCTCATGCAATTCCTCAATGAGTTGATCCTCATAGGCAAATCGTTCGTCTATTAAAAGCCCTAGCGTTTGCAATGCAAAAGGTAGGTCGACTAAATGACTATTACAGTGCTCTTTGGTGTCAAACTTATCGTTAAACTCTAAAACGATAGACGTATTAGTAGACAATTCTGGCAGGATTTTATGTAAGCACTCTAATGCGGCCTCATCATGAAACTCTTTGGCTTCAAGGGCTAACTGTTCGTACACTTCAAAGTGTCCAGTTGACACATAATCCACAAGCAGCTCACAAAACGCCAACACTTTTGGCGTATCTGTTGGTGTGTACTCACCGATTTCTCTCAGGCCAACATAAGATTCAACCAAGACCTTACGACTTTTCAACCAACGATCGATGATCTCATGTACGCCACCCCATCGCTCTTGCGCAGTTTTGCAACGTTCTAACATAACTTGCCTCCCAACTACGTTCTTATTTTGATGGCTTCAACAAGCTTACTCCAAGCATGTCGTTACAATCCTTATCAACTGTGACTCATATTTCTGGTTTTAGCATATTCTGATCTCAAAGCCCCTGCAAGACACAGGCAACAGGCTTTTGTTAACAACTGCTAAGTTTGTGTAACCAACTTCATATATGACAATTTATTTTGCTTTGATGGCAATCCATAAATTTATCAACGCCATCGTGGCAAATGCAACCAATGTCCAACCTGGAATACTCAAACCTAAGAATGTCCACACCACATCACCACACTCACCAGTACCCATGATCATGGCTTGCATGATTTCTTGCCATGGAAACACTTCGAACATATAACTTAAGCCTGGCAAACAGGCAGGCAATTCTTCCATCGGCAAACTCTGCAAGTACAGATGACGAACGGCTAAGCCAGCCCCTAGCAATGATAATACAACAATTGGCCACGCTAATTTACGCTGCCATGAGACATTTTGGCCCAACGCGGAGATCAGTGAAAACACACCAATCATAAAAAACGCTATACGTTGCAACATACATAAAGGACAGGGCTCAAGCCCCATTTGGTATTCCATATAAAATGCCACGCCTAGCAGGGAAAACGACGCCAATGCAACCAAACCGTGAAAACGACGAGCAGACAACAACGCAACCATAGAAGAAAGATCCTTTTATCGATAGATAACAATAAACATTGAAAAACTAGACAGTAAAATAGTCAGAAAGTGCAACGAACCACTGCCATCTGTTCATTTTGAAGGGTAGTATAACGAGTAATGCCGTGAATTCGAGAGAGGAACTATGAAGCACATCACGCTGTTAGGGAAAAAGCGCTTATTAATCGCTTTAACTTGCCTATTGGCCTTTTTGGCCACACCTGCGTTCGCCGAGGATGAAGAGGCTGCGCCTGTTACACCAAGTTATATCGAGCTAACACCCGATTTTATTGTCAACTACAACGCCTCAGGCTCCCGTCTGCACTACATTAAAACCAAAATAAGCTTACGTACCGACAGTGCACGCGAAGGTATTATTCTAGCGAATATGCCCTTAATTCGTGATTCGTTGGTAATGTTTTTAAGCTCTCGTAACACTGAGCAAGTTACAGGCGCCATAGCCAGAGAACAGACTCGTACTGAAGCAAAAGTCGCGATCAATGAAACACTAAAAGAAGAAACGGGCACAGAGCCCGTTATGGACGTTCTATTTTTTAGTTTTGTGACACAATAAAAAAACCTCCTTTGTCGAACACAAAAAAGCCGCTGCAATTGAACTGGCCGCGGCTTTTTAAATATCTCTAACCCAAGTAAAACCTATAACTCCTGAATATCACCTGGATCAACGTACCCTTGAAGACGATCCGTTTCTTCATTATTGAAGAACTTGTCCATTTGATCTAATAAATACTTACGTGTATCAGGCTGCATCAAATTAAGATGCTTTTCATTAATGATCATGGTTTGCAATGATTGCCACTCAAGCCACGCTTGCTTAGAGACATTTTCAAGCACGTCTTGACCTTTCGCGCCGGGCAGTGGTGCACGCTCCAAGCCTTCTAATTCTTTTTGATACTTTTTACAAAAAACGGTATTCGCCATAATGGACTCTCAATCTTTATTCGCTGTGTGCCAAACTGTCTATCAGTAATAATGGCGCTAACTTTGTCACTTTCAAGTCACCTAGAATAAAGCACTGACCATGCCGCCCACAACAAAAGCACTGACCAATTGCCAAATTGCAGGTTGACGTGTTCGTAGCCACAGCAAAGCCAATAGAACAACTGTTGCCTGCCAAACGCTTGAAACACTGCTTGGAATAATTGGGAAGATCAACGTGGCTAGCAACAACCCAACTACGGCCGCATTAATGGCCTTTACAGCCCCCTGTACCCGTGGTTTATGCGACACGAATTGCCAACACTTCTGCCCAACCAGCATCAGCATTAGACCGGGTAAAAAGACCCCCACGGTCGCCAATAACGCCCAAGCAATCATAGCGCCTTCCGGTGCTGTTACGGCGCCTAAATAACTGGCCAGAGTAAACATAGGCCCAGGTACCGCCTGCGCGGCGGCATAACCGGTCAGCAAATGCTCCGTAGAAATAAAGTCAGCCAATTGCTCCGACATCAACGGCAATACAACATGACCACCGCCGAATACCAAGCTGCCAGCTTGAAACAGCTGAGCAAACAACGCCAACCAACCGGTACCGTGAATATAACTGGTTAACACAAATAACCCGCAAAATATGGCTAGAGTTATGTAAGCAACGCGCGAGGAAATATGTGTTTTGATCTGCGTTGGCTGACTGTCTGTAAACCAATACGCTCCTATGATTCCTGCTAAAAGTACCAGCAGCAAGCTGCTTAAAGCAAAAGGCCACAATAGAATAAAAACGGCGCCAAGCAAGGCTACCAGACGAGTGCTATTCGTTTTGCAAAAGGTATTGGCCATGCTCCAAATCGCATCGGTCACCACTACGACGGCCATCAGCTTTAGCGCGCTTAACACCCCAAGAAACACAGCGCTGTTCGCAAACTGCATCCCCAAAGCCACAAACGCACACATAAGCGCAACAGACGGTAGCGTAAACCCCAAAAATGCAGCGATAGCGCCCACTAAGCCAGCGCGATGATAGCCAACAGCAAAACCAACTTGGCTCGATCCAGGTCCTGGCATTATTTGGCTCAATGCTACCCATTGACCGTACTCTTCTTCTGTTGCCCAGCTTAAGCGCTCAACAAACTCTTTACGAAAATAGCCAATATGCGCTGCAGGGCCACCGAAGCTAGTACACCCTAAAAGCAGAAACTTGCAAAAAATCGAGAAAAACATAAGCACTTTGCCCCTTTGAAACCGTGTTCTACCTCTCGGAGAATGACGCTATATCAGCTGGCGCATAGCTTGATGTGAGTCCAACAGGGTTCTGACCGGGGCTGGCAATCCAAGCGACAACGCGTCACTGATTGCAAACCATTGATACTTACCACCTTCTTGTATCTCTGCCGATGACGCCACCATCAACTCCGACGGAATAATGTCTAAATGATAGTGACTAAAGGTATGACGAAAAGGTGACAGACTTGTGACATCGTGTACGACCACTGGCAAACGCTGTTCCGCTGCCTGAGCCACATCATCGTCCAAATCTACCTCTGGCAAGCTCCATAAACCGCCCCAGATGCCCGACGCGGGACGCTTTTCTAATAACACTTGGTCGGCTTGGCGTAGCACCAACATTTGCGTACTGCGTATTGGTTTAGCGGCTTTTTTAGGCTTAGATTTAGGAAAATCCGTCGGTGAGCCTGTGGCAAGTGCATCACAATCCGCTTGTAAAGGGCATTCATTACAGCGTGGCTTTGAACGGGTACACAAGGTCGCCCCCAGATCCATCATCGCTTGGGTATAGTCTCCACAGCGATCATTGGGAGCATAGGCTTCTGCAAGCTCCCACATAGCCACTTCGGTTTTGCGCTCCCCCGGCCATGTCGGTACGGCATGAAAACGCGCCAAGACACGTTTAACATTACCATCCAGTATGGCTAACGGTTCATTACGGGAAATTGATAAAATTGCCGCGGCGGTAGAACGCCCTATTCCAGGTAATTCGCACACGCCTTCTTGAGTCATTGGAAATTCCCCTTGCCAATGTTCTACCAGCTGTTGCGCCGCTTTGTGCATGTTACGCGCACGAGCGTAGTATCCCAACCCACTCCAATGCGCTAAGACATCGTCTTGCGGCGCGCTTGCTAGTGCGAACACATCGGGAAAAGAGGTCATGAAACGCTCGTAGTAAGGGATCACTGTGGTCACTTGCGTTTGCTGCAACATGATCTCAGAAATCCATACACGATAAGGGGTTTTGTTGTGTTGCCAAGGTAAGTGTTTGCGCCCGTGCTGGTCAAACCAAGCCAGTACACGGGGCGCAAAGTTATGTTTCGGAATCATTCATTACCGCAATTAGAATAAATCTTTAAGTTTGCTTTTCAGTTTATCTTCAAGCTCTTGTTTTGCTTCGTCCTTTTTCTCGTCTAAACGCGCTTTTTCAGCGTCTAACTTTTCCTTAGCTCGCGCTTTTTCAGCATCAAGTTTTTCTTGAGCACGGGCCTTTTCAGCGTCCAATTTCACTTTGGCCGCGGCTTTGGCTTCGGCAATTTCTTTACCAGCAATTGCTGAAATAAAGCCTTTCACATCAGGACGACATAGGCTGGCCGCATCATCCATGAAATTACCTTTACAGACAATCGGAAACTCAATATTAGCAACATCTTGGTTTACCGCACAGCTACCATCCAGCTTACTACCAACAAGCGCCACCCGCGTTTCGTAGTTCAAGCTATTCGTTGGCAGTGAAATAATACCGTCACCAGTGACGCCAAGTGTTAAGGATTGCATACGTAAGCCCGGTGTTGAGACTTCACCGTTTACAATCTTGGCAGGGATGCGCATGGTTTCAAACGGTGTATCTGCTTGAAAAGCACTTTCGTTTAACGTCTCTGTGCGAGCCAAGGCGATGCCCTTACAGACCATTTTTGTGTAGTTAGTACCAAGCAGAGCACCGTCGGTTATATTGACTAATAAGTCACCGTTTAGATTCGAAATCAAATCCTCAATACGGTTACCGCGGGTACTAAGATCCCCTGCTAAGTTGGTTGCCCCACGAATTTTCTCAAGCGCCATAAAGTCTTTCAATAAAGGCAAAATTTCAACACCTTCAATACTCGGAGTCACTGTCATTTCTGGCGTTTTCCCAGTCACATCCAGCTGTGCTTTTAGTTGCGCAACGCCATCATATAGATGCACTTGAGCTGGTGAAATGCGCACTTTGCCATTGGTTTGCGTGGTATCCAGCTCAATTTTGTCCAGCTGTAGATTTTTTACTTTGACGTTGTCAAAGGCAATGCCTACATGGCCATTTAGAGAGCGAACCAATTCCACTGGGATGAGATCTTGCTCTGATGCCGCACCTTGGCTTGCAGGCATGCCTGTACCACCTTCACTGACGGCTTCAGCTTCTTTTACCGGAGGCAAATAACGGTCCACATCTAGATTACTACCGGCAATCGCAATGTCCCAATTTAATGGAGAAAGGTTTAACAAAGCATTCGCTTCGATTGTCGTATCATCCACGTTAATCGAGATCGGTTGGGCTTTGATGCTGTCTGTTGAACCCTGCGCGGTAATGCTCATGCTGGCTTTCTCCAGCACGTTATCATCGGCCATTTCTGGCAACTCAATATTCAGCTGGCTCAACACACTTTTCGGAGAGAACTCGGCAATGTCTAGCACAGCGTCGAATTCTGGTGCACTTAATACTTGGTAAGCATTTACTTGCCCCGTAATGTCCATGCCTAACGTATTGATTTTCAGACCTTCCAGCGAAGCGTTTTCCTGAGGCAAATCAAAATCCAGCTGGGCAACATTTAGCGTGGCTTTTAGTGGTGAAGCAGGAAGGCTGTCACCTGCAATACGAGTATTCAGTTCAACATTGGCAAATGACACACTTTGACGCTCTGCAAACAAAGTAAAATCGGCCGCAAAATCCATATTGGCGGTCATGGCATTGCTGCCATCTAAGTTGGACTGCGTCACAGCGGCATCCATTTTCATAGGCCATGCTTCGTCTAGACGAACATTTGTAAACGTGACATTCGAGACCACATCTGAACGCATCTCAGTTCGTTCGTCTTCATATATAACATGGGCGTTTACAAGTGCCAGTTCGTCTAAAGCGATGTCAGGAATGGTAAAACTCTTGTTAGCTGATTCCGTCGATGTGTCGTTGGCAGGTGAGGACTCTGAAGATGCATTACCAGCCGCTTCGACTTGCCAGTTTGGGTTGCCATCTTTATCGACTTTGAGGTTGGCCGTTAAGTTCTCTAATCGAACCGAGTCCACTTCGATGCGCTGTTGAAACAATGGCATCAGCTGCACACCAAACTCAGCTTTTGAAAAGCTCATAAGCTCTGGATCGTTCGCCAAAGCAATACCAAAGTTTTCCAGACTTAGGCCAATGCGTGGGTAAATCGACCAACCAATATCGCCGTCCATTCTTAGTGTTACATTGGCTTTTTCTTTTGCCAGCTTTTGCAGCTCCCCTTTGAATTGGTTGGGATCGACAAACACGACAACATAGATAACAGCGGCTATGATCAGAGCAATCAAAGCAACCAGCAATAATCCTAAACGTTTGACCCAAACCATATCGTTTACCACCTCGGTTACATGCGTTTTTAATACCTTATCAAATCATAGCATCATAATTGTCTTTTTCGATCCACCTAATAGGCGTGAAAAGCATAGAAGCAAAGCTCTGCACGTTTTATAATGGCGTTCAAATATCATTTACAGGGTTAAAAACCTGATTTCTAAAGCGGAGAGCTCCTTACATGTCTAACCGGATTGCAACCGTCGAACGCAATACGCTCGAAACGCAAATTAAAGTGACTGTTAACCTAGATGGTACAGGCAAATTTAACTGTGAAACTGGCGTCCCTTTTCTTGATCACATGCTTGACCAAGTCGCACGTCATGGGCTGATAGACCTTGATATCCATGCGGTTGGCGACCTTCACATCGATGCGCACCATACGGTTGAAGACTTAGGAATCACACTGGGCCAAGCGTTTGACCAAGCGGTCGGCGATAAGAAAGGCATTCGCCGTTACGGCCACGCTTATGTGCCTCTTGATGAAGCGCTTTCACGTGTTGTTATCGACTTCTCTGGACGTCCAGGATTAGAGATGCATGTACCTTTCACACGCGGTTCTGTAGGTGGTTTTGATGTGGACTTATTTTCAGAGTTTTTCCACGGTTTCATCAACCATGCAAAGGTAACTTTACACTTAGACAACCTGCGCGGGAAAAACACACATCACCAAGCAGAAACGATTTTCAAAGCTTTTGGCCGTGCACTGCGTATGGCATTAGAAGTAGATGAGCGTATGGCGGGTCAAATGCCATCGACTAAAGGCTGCTTGTAATAGGATCGACCTAAACATGAGTACAGAAAAGAAAGCGACGGTTGCCGTCATTGATTATGGCATGGGCAACCTCCATTCGGTTGCCAAAGCACTAGAGCACGTTGCCGATGCGAATACTCAAATTGTGGTGACCAGTGATCCTGCTGTGATTGATGCGGCGGATCGTGTTTTGTTACCCGGAGTAGGCGCAATCCGCGACTGTATTGCTGAAATGAAAAAGCAGGGATTGGTGCCAGCGATTCAAAAAGCCATGGCTGAAAAGCCGTTTTTAGCGATCTGTGTTGGCATTCAATCTTTGATGGCCCACAGTGAAGAAAACGGTGGAGTGGACTGCTTGAACCATTTTGAGGGCAATGCTCTGTTTTTTGGCAACGACCATAAAGAAGTGGACGGCACCAAACTTAAAGTACCACACATGGGCTGGAACCAAGTAAAACACACAATGGATCACCCTCTTTGGGAAGGTATCGAAGACGGTGCGCGTTTCTATTTTGTTCACAGCTACTATGTTGTAGCAGGTAATAAGGACGAAGTAGCGGGAACATGCCACTACGGCCACGACTTTTGCGTAGCCTTAGCGCGCGATAATGTATTTGCGGTGCAATTCCACCCAGAGAAAAGCCACAAAGACGGTTTGCAACTGTACAAAAATTTCATCCATTGGGATGGCAAGCCTTAGTCCACCAGATAGGAAACTAAAATGGGATTAGCTAAACGTATTATTCCGTGCCTAGACGTGGACAATGGCCGCGTTGTAAAAGGTGTTCAGTTCGTTGATATCCGTGACGCTGGTGACCCAGTTGAAGTAGCAAAACGCTACAACGAGCAAGGCGCTGACGAAATCACCTTCTTGGACATCACAGCAAGCTCTGATGACCGCGAAACTACTGTTCATATGGTAGAAGCCATTGCAGCAGAGGTATTTATCCCTCTTACAGTAGGGGGTGGTATTCGTACCTGTGACGATATTCGTCGCATGCTGAACGCTGGTGCGGATAAAGTCGGCATTAACACCGCGGCGGTATTCAACCCTGAGTTCGTACGCGAAGCGGCTGAACGTTTTGGTTCTCAGTGCATCGTCGTGGCGATTGATGCGAAAAAAGTCAGCGCTGAAGGCGAGCCAGACAAGTGGGAAATCTTTACCCATGGTGGCCGTAAACCAACGGGGTTAGACGCTGTTGAGTGGGCCAAGAAAATGGTCGATTTGGGGGCCGGTGAAATCCTGCTGACCAGTATGGATCGCGACGGCACGAAAAACGGCTTCGATCTGGGCGTGACGCGCGCCATAAGTGAAGCGGTTCATGTTCCTGTGATCGCATCCGGTGGTGTCGGCAACCTACAGCACTTGGTAGATGGCGTTATTGAAGGCAAAGCGGACGCGGTATTGGCAGCGAGTATTTTCCACTTCGGCGAACACTCGATCCAAGAAGCCAAAGAAACCATGCAAGCTGCCGGTATTGAAATGCGTCTATAGAGTCGCAGTTACCACGGGATCTTCTCGTCCCCGATGCTTTTCGCTCGGGGACCGAGCTCCTACAAACCAAATGTCTACAATGGCACTTCTTCTGTAGGACCGCGGTTTCCGCGGGATATCTTCGCTCGGGAACCGAGCTCTTACAAACCAAATGTCTACAATGGCACTTCTTCTGTAGGACCGCGGTTTCCGCGGGATATTTTCGCTCGGGAACCGAGCTCTTACAAAACAGAGCTACCGCGGAACCCCCTACTCTACATAAGCTGTTTCTTAATCGCTGCTGCGATCTCTTCTGATGTAGAGTCGTGATACAAATATTGCTTAATCTGGTTGTCTTTACCAATTAAGTAAACACGTGCGCTGTGGCTGACTGTATAGCTCTTTTCATCGCCTTTTTCGATGCGATAAAAAGCGCCATATTGGCGAACCACTTTATCAATTTCTTCTTTTGTACCGGTTAAACCAACGAAGTTCGGATCAAAGAAGTGAACATATTCACTTAGATGATCAGGCGTATCACGCTCTGGATCAACACTTACGAAGACCGTTTGTACTTGATTGCGCATGGCTTGCGGTAATTGTTTCAGTCCTACTTTTACATTCGCCATGGTTAACGGGCAAACATCGGGGCAGTGCGTGTAGCCGAAGAACAACAGTTTCAACTTACCGTCAAAATCACTTAATGACACAGGTCCCTCGGCACCGGACAAGGTAAAGTCTCCGCCTATTTTGCCGTTTTTTTGAGTATCGGTTGCTGCGTTTTTCTGCATGGCCAGCAAAGTGCCTGTAATAGCCAGCACGACTAACATGGCAAAGATATAAATCGGTTTTAACTTCATTGGGTTACCCTAGGGTTGAGTCATAGAAAAATGGTAAATAAGCGGTTCAACATCTGAGCCATCTGCAACGGAAATAGCCAAACGCCAATCCATGGTTTCTGTGGTGCAAACCGGAATACGTATCTCGCCAACATAGCGATTACCTTGTTGTAGCAAAGTGGCTTCGGTAATCCCCATGTACATTTCTTGCCCTGTCAGCGTCGCCTTCAACTTAGAGACAGGCTGTTTCGCTCCCTCAGGTAGCGTTAACGTCAATTGCAAAGGAACATTCACTTTAATTGGCTCAGAAAAGCTGAGTGCAATCCCAGAGATGCTTTCACATAGACCCGTTTTCGCATCACATTCAGCAGCAAACGCATCATTTTCAGTGGCAAAATGGCGATAATTAAACGCAAGTAATACTGCGATGGCAAAGCCAATCACAAATAGTTTTATAAATGGATGGCGCATTAGCGTTTTAGTTCCTCATTATATGCGTCACTATCATGCCATATGTAAGGAAATCTGTAATCTTTGCGCATCTGTATTGCGCTTTTCTTGCTGTCCTTCTAAATTGCCTAGTACAATCCGATTATCTCTTTTCCTGATTTAGGATGACTCTCCTTGTTGCGCAATATACATGACGCTCTGACAAAACTTGATCAGTGCATGAATCAAAGTGGCGATGTGTCCGCTATTACCTTTCATCGTGGTGTAGAACGCGAAGCGCTACGTGTTTCACGTACCGATGGAAAGATCTCTCAAGCGGCTCATCCAAATGCCTTGGGGTCTGCATTAACACACCCTTCAATTACCACGGATTATTCTGAAGCCCTGATGGAGTTTATTACTGGGGTGCATGACTCGGTTGAAGGTGTCATCGATGAGCTGAATGATATTCACCTGTATACAAACCGTGTATTGGATAGCATGGACGAATGCCTATGGCCGGGTAGCATGCCGTGTGCCCTATCGAGCAATGAAGAAGTCCCTATTGCGTATTTTGGGGAGTCTAATTCAGGTAAGTTGAAGCGCATTTACCGTGAAGGGCTGTCAAACCGTTATGGCCGCATTATGCAATGCATTGCAGGCATGCATTATAACTTCTCATTCAGTGATGAGTTTTGGCGTTTTTTGGCCGATCTTCGTGGTGTCAATATCGATACCCCTGACGCGTTACAAGCATTTAAGTCACAGCAGTATTTCGCTCTGATTCGCAACTTCCGTCGTAAATCGTGGATGTTGTCTTTGTTATTCGGTGCCTCACCTGCAATTGATGCCAGCTTCCTAGAACAAAAGCCATCAAAACTTGCGCAATTGGACGAGCGAACGTGGGGCGGCCAGAGCGCAACGTCCCTTCGCATGAGTGATATTGGCTACCAAAACAAAGCGCAAGACGGATTGTTTGTTTGTTATAACGAAGTCGATACCTATATTAATACCATTAAAGGCGCATTACGTACGCCTTACCCTGCTTATGAGCAGATTGGCGTTAAAGTAGACGGCGACTACAAACAGCTAAGCCATAATATTCTGCAGATCGAAAATGAGTATTACAGTGATATTCGACCAAAACGTGTAACGCAATCCGGTGAACACCCCAGTGCGGCATTGCAAAAGCGCGGCGTGGAATACATTGAAGTTCGTATTATGGATCTAGATCCGACTTCACCGATTGGTATGCAACCTGAAACACTCTACTTTTTAGATACGTTCTTGATGTGCTGTATGTTGCACGGAGACACGCCTCTTGATGCAGATGAGTGCCAACAACTACGTAAAACCCAGCAGGAAATTGCCACTCACGGACGTGAGCTTGATAGTCATTTCGATTTCGGTTTTGGCCCTGTCGCACTGTGCGACAAAGCATCCGAGCTGTTGGCTCATATGCAAGAAATCGCTCAATTTCTATCGGAACGCACCGGCAACCAAGCCTATGTTGAAAGTTTAGCAATTCAGCAAAATAAACTGACGCATTTAGAGACTCTGCCTTCTGCGCACGTCCTTCAACTGTGTGAGCAATTTGGCAGTTATCAAACAGCGATGCTCTCAATCGGCAAAGCTCAACAGACAGCATGGCTGGAGCAAAGTATGTCGCCGGAGCTTGAGCAGAAGTTTAAGCAATGGGCACAAGAATCGATTACGCAACAAGCAAACATTGAAGCCAGCGACGACGTTGACTTTGATACGTTCTTAAAGCATTACATGCAGCCTCAGTAAGCTCATGGTTGCGTAACAAAAACCAAAAAGGGCTTCATTGTGAAGCCCTTTTTTAGTTTACTCGCTAGACACTACAAGTTAACCGGAATCTCAGTGGTGTTTTCAAGCTGTAGCCACTGCGCTAATTTTTCACGTAGCTGATCTACACCATCACCATTCAAACCAGAGAAAGTTTGCGCGGAAGCTTCAACGCCACGCGCTTTCATCTCTTTCATGATTTTCAACATGGTCGCTTGAGCCGGTCCACGTTTTAGTTTGTCGGACTTGGTCAGCAACGCATGCACTTTAACATTGTTGTTGGCCGCCCATTCCAGCATCATCTCATCAAACTCTTTCATTGGGTGACGAATATCCATCACCAATACCACACCCACAAGGGAGCGACGGTTCATGAGGTAGTCTTGCATGTGTGCTTGCCAGTTTTCTTTCATGGCAATCGGCACTTTGGCAAAGCCATAACCCGGCAAATCGACAAGACGTCGATCTTCCACATTTAGGCCAAAACAGTTGATAAGCTGAGTTCGGCCAGGTGTCTTAGAAGTACGAGCCAGCTTGCGCTGGTTGGCGAGCGTATTCAAAGAAGTAGACTTACCAGCGTTTGAGCGTCCTGCAAAAGCCACTTCAAGGCCTTGGTCTAAAGGACACTGAGAAAGTTTTTCTGCACTTTTAATGAAGTGAGCGGATTGAAAGATCGAGTCGAAAGGCGTCATAGATTGATATCAGTCAAAGGGAAATTGTATCGCGTTATAAGTTTTTGCACAGTTGTATATAATGCAAGCCATCCTGCTTACTGGCTTAATGTGGCTGTGCCCTAATTCATACTGGTAAGCATAACAGAAAACGAAGCATCTTGATGCCAGAAAAAGATGTTGATTATCTTCGGTTCAACGCACACCAGAGGCAGCGAATGAAAAAAGTTCTTATCAGTTTGTTAGTAACAGTCGGAGCAACCTCCGTTGCCATCGCTGAAGGAAACCCTGAAGCAGGCCAAGCGCTAACAGCAGTATGTGGTGCATGTCATGGTGCAGATGGTAACAGCCTTGCACCGACATTCCCTAAACTTGCAGGCCAAAATGAGTCTTACCTGCTTAAACAAATGACAGACATCAAGTCTGGTGCACGCCCTATTGCGCAAATGACCGGATTATTAGACGGTATGTCAGAGCAAAACCTTGCCGACATCTCGGCTTACTTTGCCAACCAAAACGTTGTTGTCGGCCAAGCGGACCCAGCGTTAGTTGAGGCTGGCAAAAATATTTACCGTGACGGCAACCCTGCAACCGGTGTACCCGCTTGTATGGCTTGTCATGGGCCTGCGGGGAAAGGCTTGAACTCCGCCGGTTTCCCTCAGCTTAGTGGTCAACATGCTAGTTATACGGCCTCTCAACTGAAGATGTTCCAGTTTGGCGATCGTAATAACGATGCGGCGAAAATCATGCAGAACATTGCCTTTAAGATGAATGAACGCGAGATTCAAGCAGTTTCTAGCTATATCCAAGGCCTATACTAAAGTCTGAGCTTTGCTTCTTCTTGATATAAAATCCTCCTTCAAGGAGGATTTTTATTGTCTAGCCGATGTAAACTTGCTCGAATATACGAACTTTCTGTAAGTTTACGCATCCTAACAAGATCCACCTCACTTGGATGCTATTGAGCCAACACATTCTAGGAGCATTACATGAAAAAGCTTTTTACAGCATTGATCGTTGCCTTACTAATCCCTTTCAGCGCTTGGGCGCAGGATTACAGCGACGGCAATGGCTATACCACCATCAAAAACCCTGTTCGCACCGCTGACCCAAGTAAAATCGAAGTCGTTGAGATATTTTGGTACGGCTGCCCGCACTGTTACCAATTAGAGCCTTTGACTCAAGCGTGGAAAAAGAACCTTGCTGAAGACGTCGACTTTAAATACATGCCCGCCGTGTTTGGCCGTAATTGGCTGGCTCATGCGAAAGCATTTCATGTAGCAGACATTTTAGGTGTGGAAGATAAACTACATTCTGATATGTTTAATGCCATTCACCAAGATGGTAAACGCATGAATTCTGAAGACCAATTAGCACAGTTCTTTACAAACTATGGTATTTCAGAAGATGAGTTTCGAAAACAGTACAATTCTTTCGCGGTAAATAGTCGTTTGTCTCAAGCAGATGCTAAAATTAGAGCGTACGGCGCACGAGGTGTACCGGGGCTAATCGTCAATGGCAAATACTTGGTAACAGCCGCAACCGCAGGCGGCAACAATAATATTTACTCTGTAGTGGACTTCTTGATAGAACAAGAGCGCCAAGCGAGTAATCAATAATGAATTAAGGCGTATTCATGGATCCAACTCAGGATAAAGTCATTGAAAGCTTATTAAAAGCGGTCTCTCGTACCAGTATGCTGGCCGAGGGTTCCGATCCTGAGTTGGATGCGACATTGCAAAACATCCGCACAAACCTTAGCAAGTCACAAAGCCCCGAAGTGTTACAAAAAACACTGCAAACGCTAGAACCTCTCGTGTTGAGATATGATGAACAGCGTCTTGCTAGAGCACAAACGTTTCGCGCTCAATTACTTGAATTGATTGATTCGATTGATAACTTACCCGACACACAAATGTCGACAAAAGCCAAAAAGCAGCTTGAGGCTGATATTCGTAAGCATTGGCAATCTGTGTCAAGCTGGCCAGAACTGCTCGCACAGAGCATTCAGCTTGTTACAAATACACTCAAACAACCGCCCCGAGACACTAAAAATGCTTCTTTATTAGGCCGTTTCTTTCGGCGTAAAAGCGATCACAACCTTGCGCCGAAAAGTGATTCTGAAATTATGTCTCATGTTAGCCATACTTTGGCGGCTCTGCTTGCTAACATCACTCTACCGGACATGTATCGCGATCAATTGATGGATATTAAAAATGCCCTCACCGGCAGTAAAGACATCAACCATTTACCGGCCTTACTCGATGAAGTGATTAACCTTATCATGGTGGCCGTGGGCAAAACCCAAGAAGACCTAACGTTGTATTTGAGCCAGTTAAATGAGCAATTGGCCAGCATTAATGCGTCCATTCTTGCAAACTACAAAGCTCAGCGCTCGATGAGTTCGACGCGAAAAGATCTTGGAGAAACCTTTCAGAAGCATGTCGATAGCACTCAGACAGAGGTTCGTAATGCCACCGATTTAAATGATTTAAAGTCATTAATCGACGAACGTATGCAGACGATTACTGAGGCCATGTCTCAGTTTCAGGACAAAATGCAAAACCAAGAAAAACATGCGGCGCAGTCTATTACTCAGCTTAAAAATAAGGTCAGCCGCATGGAGCAAGATGCGACTCAGTTGCGTACCAATATGCAGCAAAAAATCGCACAAGCACTTTCTGATGCTTTAACCGGCCTACCCAATCGGGCAGCCTACCAAGAAGCGATCTTTCCATTGCTTACCTCTGCGGCCCAGGTAAAACAGCCACTTTGTGTTGCTGTGTGCGACGTGGATCACTTTAAACGCATCAACGACACATGGGGGCATTTAGCGGGTGACAAAGTACTGCGAATCATTCCTCGTCAAATGCAAAATGCACTGAACAAAGAGTCACTAATTTTCCGCTATGGTGGTGAAGAATTTATTATTATTTTTCCGATGACCTCCATTGATAACGCATACCAATATTGTGAAAAAGTACGCCAAGCGGTGGAAAACACGCCATTCAATATGAATGGCGATCCGGTCTCAGTGAGCATCTCAATTGGCATCGCACAATTTGATGGCAAAGAGTCTCATGATGAGCTCTTTGGCCGAGCCGACAAAAACTTATACAAAGCAAAAGAACAAGGACGCAACAAAGTAATTCACGACAATTAACCTGCTTTATCGTGCAACAAGTCCTCGGACACGGTTACAATAGGTTCACTTAAGATTTTTATTATTCGCCTCCCTAAAGGTCGTATTAGGAACGAGATTTTATGCAAGACAAAGAGAACACAACGCATTTCGGTTTTAAAGAAATTCCTACAGACAAAAAAGTAGACGCCGTAGCGGAAGTATTTCACTCCGTGGCTGCTAAGTACGACATCATGAATGATCTGATGTCCGGCGGTATTCACCGCTTATGGAAACGCCATACCATCAGCCAATCCGGCGTTCGTGCGGGCCAAAAAGTGCTTGATATCGCAGGAGGTACAGGTGACTTAACGGCAAAGTTTTCTCGCTTAGTAGGCCAATCTGGTCAAGTCGTGTTAGCAGACATCAACGACTCCATGCTAAAAGTTGGCCGAGACAAGCTGGCAAACCTAGGTATCGTTGGCAATGTTCAATACGTACAAGCGAACGCTGAAGAGCTGCCGTTTCCAGATAACACGTTTGACTGCATTACGATTGCTTTTGGCTTGCGTAACGTTACGGATAAGTCTAAAGCCCTGGCGTCTATGCAGCGTGTATTGAAACCTGGTGGTCGCTTATTAGTTTTAGAATTTTCCAAGCCTGAAACCGAATGCGTCAGTCAAATTTACGATCAGTACTCGTTCCGCTTATTACCGTTTATGGGCAAAGTCATTGCGAACGATGCTGAAAGCTACCGTTATTTAGCGGAATCGATCCGTATGCATCCAGACCAAGAGACACTTAAAGGCATGATGCAGGAAGTCGGCTTTGAGCGTGTCACTTATCAAAATATGACGGGCGGTATTGTCGCCCTTCACAAGGGATTTAAGTTTTAATCATGTGGAACAGCGCCACTCGTTTTTTACGTATCGTACTCACCGTTTTACGGTACCGACTAGACACCTTCATTCCGATCAAGTTGTTACCTTGGTACTTAAAATACACCTTAGGTATCGTACTGACTATTGGCCGCAAAGGTGCCGAGCGCAATCGGGGTGAACGTTTACGTTTAGCACTTGAATCCTTAGGCCCAATTTTTGTTAAATTTGGTCAGATTTTATCCACCCGCCGGGACTTACTGCCCGATGACGTTGCCGATGAACTGGCGCGTTTACAAGATCGCGTACCACCTTTTTCTGGCGACTTGGCTGTGGCGATTATTGAAAAAGACCTAAACGCTAAGATCGATGATATTTTTGACGAGTTTGATCGAACCCCTTTAGCGTCTGCTTCCATCGCTCAAGTGCATACTGCTAAGTTGAAAACAGGCGAGCACGTTGTCGCTAAGGTCATTCGACCGAAGATCGAGAAAACCATTCGTCAAGATATTCAGTTACTGTACATGTTGGCTCGTTTTGTCGCTAAAACGAGCACAGATGGCCGACGTTTACGACCTGTCGAAGTGGTCCAAGATTATGAATACACGATTCTTGATGAGCTGGATTTAGCGAAAGAAGCCGCCAACACTGGATTGCTGCAACGTAATTTCACCGACTCTGATTTGCTGTATGTACCCAATATTTACTGGGACTATAGCCGACGCAACGTGATGGTAATGGAGCGTATTTCAGGCATTCCCGTTGCTGACATTCCTGCTCTACGCGAACACAATGTCAATATGAAAGTACTGGCTGAACGCGGCGTAGAGATCTTCTTCACTCAAGTGTTCTCTCATAGTTTCTTCCATGCTGATATGCATCCCGGTAATATTTTTGTTGACCCTTCCAATCCAGAGCGACCGAAATACATCGCAATCGATTGTGCCATTATGGGCAGCCTTGACGACGCCGATAAGAACTACTTAGCACGTAACCTACTGGCTTTCTTTAAACGCGATTATCGCATGGTTGCGGAGTTACATGTAGAAAGTGGCTGGGTCCCTAAGGGCACACCAGTACATGCGTTTGAATCTGCCATTCGTAGCGTCTGTGAACCTATGTTTGCCAAGCCGCTGAAAGAGATTTCATTTGGCCAAGTATTACTCGGATTGTTCCAAACGGCACGTCGCTTCAATATGGAAGTTCAACCGCAGCTCGTGCTACTGGAAAAAACACTGTTGAATATCGAAGGCCTTGGTCGTCAGCTCTATCCAGACTTAGATCTATGGGTTACCGCTAAGCCTTTCCTAGAACGCTGGATGAGCGAACAGGTGGGACCTCGACGTTTACTGGATGAAGTGAAAAAACAAGCACCGGACTGGGCTGGACAGCTGCCACAAATTCCTAACCTTGTCTTTTCAACGCTGACCCACTTATCGCATCAAGAAGCGCGAATCGCAGAACAAACTGAAGCCCTAGAGAATATACGTAAGGAAATGCGCCGCTCACGCCGCAATCAGCCATTCAAATTACTGGGTCTGTTAGCACTGGGTGGGGCTTGGATTACTACCGATAACATTGCTCTAGGACACCTTGCGCAAGCGGATATGTTGAGCTTAGCGCTGTTTTTAGGCGGCATTTACCTGCTAGTATTAAAACCGTAACATTTGAGAGACTATAATGAATATTGATGTTTTGGCTGAATTGGCCACTACGTTAGAAGAACGTAAATCTGCTGCCGCTGACTCATCTTATGTCGCTAGCTTACATGCTAAAGGCTTAAATAAGATCCTTGAGAAAATCGGTGAAGAAAGCGTCGAAACTATCATCGCAGCCAAAGATTCGGTTATTTCTGGTGATAAAAAAGACGTGATCTATGAAACAGCAGATCTTTGGTTTCACACGCTTGTGATGCTATCTCATTTAGATCTTGCTCCGCAGGACATATTGGATGAGCTGGCACGCCGTTTTAATTTGTCTGGCTTAGAAGAAAAAGCCAACCGTAAAAAGTAGGAGTACCACAAATGGGTGGCATTAGTATTTGGCAACTGTTGATCGTCTTAGCGATTCTTATCCTAATTTTCGGCACTAAGAAGTTGAAGAACCTTGGTTCTGATTTAGGTGGCGCAGTAAAGGGCTTTAAAGAAGCTGTAGATAAAGACGAAGAGCAAAAGGATGGCGAAGGCCAAGCCAAAGCTATCCAGGAAGAAAAGAAAGACGATAAGAGCGCCTAACCTGTGTTCGATATCGGCTTCTCTGAATTACTGGTTGTTTCTGTCGTAGGACTCATTATTTTGGGTCCTGAACGTCTGCCTATGGCGGCGAAAACAGCCGGTTTATGGATTCGAAAAATTCGTCGTAGCATTCAATCTGTGCAGCGAGAAATCAACTCGCAACTCGATCAAGAAGAGATGCAACGTTCCATCAAAGAAACCAATGAACGCATCATGCGTGAGTCGGCAAACTTTGAACGGGAAATGCATACTACAAAGCCTTCTCCTAAGCCTCAGGTCGATCCAGAGCCTCAAGCTGAGTCGGTTTCAACTTCTCAAGACACACAGACGGATACTGCGCAGGCAACTGCAAACAAAGCACCTGACGAAACACAGTCTCGCGCTTAACTTTCATTGGGAACCCCCAAATGAGCCATGAAGAACCGTCTCAAGCACCGTTGGTAACGCACCTAATTGAGCTGCGTAACCGACTTCTTAAATCTGTACTCATCGTCTTACTGATATTTGCCGGCCTTTATTCATTTGCCAATGAGCTGTATCTGTTTGTTTCTGAGCCATTGCGAGCCTTACTTCCAGAAGGTAGCTCGCTGATTGCAACAGAAGTCGCCTCTCCTTTCATGGCGCCTTTAAAGCTTACTTTTGCCTTAGCGGTATTGATTGCTGTACCTTATATTCTGTACCAAGCATGGTCATTTATCGCACCTGCGTTGTATAGAGAAGAAAAAACCGTCGCGATTCCGCTGCTAATTTCGAGCGTCTTGCTATTTTACTGTGGCATATCTTTTGCCTACTTTATTGTGCTTCCATTAATCTTTGGCTTCTTCACCTCGGTAGGTCCAGGTGAAGTAACCGTAATGACCGACATTAACAACTACCTAGACTTCGTACTAAAGCTGTTCTTCGCGTTTGGTGTGACGTTTGAAATCCCTGTTGCCACGTACTTGTTAATTAAGGCTGGTGTGACGACAGTGAAAAGTCTATCGAAAAAGCGCCCTTACGTATTTTTAGGCTGCTTTGTAGTAGGCATGTTGATTACTCCTCCGGATATTTTCTCGCAAACGTTACTGGCCATTCCCATGTGGCTGCTGTTTGAACTCGGCTTGCTCGCGGGCCGAACCGTCAAACAAGAGGATGAAGACGAAGAGGAAACCGAGACAAGTAAAGCTTAGAAAAAGGTCCTACATAACGGCAAAGTGACTTTGTAGGAAATGAGATGGACCCGCCCTCCTAACTATGTGCCATGCTTAATGTGCAAACCAAGCAAACCGGCATTTAA